>NZ_AXWT01000001.1:0-18955 GCF_000482805.1 Deinococcus murrayi DSM 11303
GATCAGGAAGTGCGAATTGCACGAAGCGCTTCAGGCGTTGGTACACGGTGTCGTTTGAGCCGGGAAGGTCAACGATCTGGACGAGCTGGTAAAGAACGACGCTTCGTGCCTGAATCACGGCCAAGATCAGGGCGCTCAAGACGGTCAGGCGACGAGGATCCAGCGGGAAGTGCTCAGCAAGCAGGGCAGTGAGGCTAGACTGAGCGGGTCGGCTCCGGGGGTCTTTCATCGCAGAAAACACCGTACAGGAGCCGACTTCTCAAGTCTCCATCTGACTTTTGACCCCTAGAGAGGGAACCGCGTTTCATGCGTTCGTCTGGCGAGTTCAAGGCTGAGAAAGTCAGGCGCTCCATCCTCAAAGAGCGCAAACAGAAGGCGACCTTCGACCCGTCAAAGATTGTCCGCTACCCGTTCAAGCCGTTTGACGTTCGCCGGGCCTACCTGAGCGCCGACATTGCCCCGCTCTTTTCAAGGCCAGCGCCAGAGCTTTTGCAAAATCACACGCCGGACAACGCCTATTTCATCACACGAGATATGGCGGATAACGCGGATGAAGGCGTGCCGTTCTATTTCTCTAGCGTTGTTGCCGATTACGACAGCCTCGGCGGTCATGCACGGCACTTCCCCATCCTCCTCACCAACCCTCCGCCAACTCCAGACACCCTCTTTTCCTCTCCCCAACCCCAAACCCGCGCCAACCTGTCGGCCCGTGCCCGCGCTTACCTGGCCGAACTGGGCGCACCCGACCCCGACTCGTCGCCGGCGGCGGCGGCGCTGCTGTGGCATCACGCGCTGGCGGTGGGGTTTAGCGGGGCTTACCTGCGCGAGAACGCGGGCGGGGTGGCCGCCGACTGGCCGCGCATTCCGCTGCCCGCGTCGCTGGAGGCGCTGCGGGATTCGGCGCGGCTGGGGGCGCGGGTGGCGGCGCTGCTGGACGACCCGGCGGCGGACACCGGGGCCGAGCTGGGGGCGGTGGGGCGGCTGAAACGGGTGGACGCGGCGCAGGCCGAGGCGCAGGGCTACGCGGTGCGGGCGGGGTGGGGCACCCTGCAACGCGGCAGCGTGGTGATGCCGGGGCGCGGGCGCACGACCGAACGGGCCGCGCCGCAGGGCCTGCCGCCAGAACTGGGCGAGCGGGTGCTGGACGTGGCCCTGAATGACGGTTGGGTGTGGGAAAACGTGCCGCTGAGCGTGTGGGGCTACACCGTGGGTGGGTATCAGGTGCTCAAGAAGTGGCTGAGCTACCGCGAGTTTGCCGTGCTGGGCCGGGCGCTGACGCTGGAAGAAGCCCGCGAGTTCAGCCGCATCGCCCGCAGGCTAGCGGCGCTGGTGCGGCTGGGGCCAGCGCTGGACGCGAACTACGCGGCGGTGCGGGGGGCGGTGTGGGGGTGGGGGTCCGGGAACTAGAGCGCAAAGCTCAGGAGGGGCGCTCCGCCAGCAGCCGGTCCACCAGCAGCGCCCCCCCCAGCACTGCCGGAATCCCGCCCCCCGGATGCACCCCGGTGCCCACCTGCCAGAACCGGGGATGCACGCGGTAGGGCTGCGGGTGCAGGGGGCCGCCGCGCCAGGCGGGGAGGGCCAAGCCGTAAATCGCGCCGCCGGGGTGCCCACCTGCCGCGTAGTGGGCCGGGGTCAGGGCCACGACGTCCCGCGCCGAGGCGAGCAGGCCGGGCACGCCGAGGAGGCGCTCGACCCGCCCCACCTGAGCACGCACCCAGGGATGGTCCGGGCCGAGGTCGCGCCCGGTGGCGGGGGCAGTCAGCAGCACCGCGAGGCGGGGGCCGTCGGCGTGGACGAGGGCGAGGGTGTCCGGGGGAAGCGCCCCGGCCCGCATGGCCCCCCGAAAGGTCCCGAAGTCGGCGGGCGGCAGCACCGAGGTTGCGGGGAGGGGCGCAGGTCCCGGCAGCGCGGCATAGAGGGCCACCCCGCTCACGGTGCGCCGGGAGACGGGCGAGCGGACCGGGCGGCCCAGGAGGGCGGAGAGCCGCGCTGGGTCCAGGGCGCTCACGAGGAGGTCGTGACGGCGTTCCTCTCCGCCCCGCAGGGTCAGGGCCGCGCGGGCGGGGTCGACCCGCACGACCTCGGCCCCCTCCTCCACCCGCACCCCTCGCGCCCGCCCCAGCGCGAGCAGGGTGTCCAGCAGCGCCCCCATGCCAGCGGCGGGCCGCGACACGTCTCCGGCGACGAAGGCCGGAAGCAGGGCGTAGAGGGCGGGGGCGTCCCCTGGGGCGAGGCCCGCGTTCAGGGCGTGCGTGGCCACCGCATGCGCGAGGGCCGGGGGCAGCCGCCGCGAGCGCACCCAGCCCAAAGCGGTGAGGTGCCCCCCGGTCGCTCGGAAGAGGGCCGCACCCCCCTGCCGGAAGGCCGGGTCGCTCAGGCGGGGCGGGGTGGTTAGCAGCGTGGTGAGGTGCGCTGACAGCGCCCGCGCCGGGGCTGCGTACTCGCCCCAGGCCGCGTGCAGCGGGTGCCCCGGCGGAACGGGCAGCGGCACCGTCCCAAAGGGCGTGTGGTGCAGCCCCAGGCCACCGGGGAGGGGGCGCAGCTCCAGGGGGTCGGCGGGTTCCTCCAAGCGGGCCAGGAACGCCCGCCAGACCTCCGGCAGGGTCAACAGGCTCGGCCCGGTGTCGAAGGCCAGCCCACCCACCTCCACCCGCCGCAGCTTGCCCCCAGCCCGGTCGCGCTCGTACACGGTGACCCGGTGCCCCCGGTGCGCCAACAGCGCGCCCAGGGCAAGGCCCGCCAGCCCCCCACCCAGAATCCCGATGGCTGAGGGCTGGCGGCTGGCCGCTGGCCGCTGACGGCTTTTCAAGGCCACAGCCCCCGCGCCAGCAGGTACACGAGCGGCACCCCCGCGACCGTGCCCACCAGCCAGGGCGAGAGGATGCTCAGGGGATAGAGCCGGGCGGCCCGCTGGGGGGTGGGCGAGCGGTGCAGCGCGAGCGCGAGGCCCCCGCACACCCCCCACAGGGCGAGGGCGGTGAGGCGCGACACGGGCCACAGCAGCGCTCCCGCGAGGCCGAACCACCCCAGGGCGTAGAGGGCGGTGCCGCGCACCCCCAGCGTGGTCGCCACCGTCCGCACCCCGGCGGCGCGGTCGGCGGGCACGTCCTGCGCGGCGTCAAAGGCGTGCTTGCCGACGGCGTAAGCCATCAGGGCAGCGAGGGGCAGCGCGGGCACAGGGTCCCCCAGCGCCAGCGCCGGAAGCGCGAGGGGCAGCGCGTAGGCCACGTTGCTCAGGCCGTCGAGAAAGGGCCGGGCCTTGAGCCGCACCGGGGGCACGCTGTAGGCCGCAAACAGCAGGGCCGAGAGCAGCAGCGCGGCCAAGGCGGCGGGCGGCAACAGCAGCCCCAGCACCGCCAGAAACGGCCCGTTGACGAGCAGCACCGCCCGGAGCAGCGGCCTTTCCTCGCCGGACCGCAGCCGCGCCCCCTGCCAGCCTCCCTTGCGTGCCGAAGCGGCGTCCTCCTCGCGGTCGGCGAGGTCGTTGAGGCCGTAAATCAGCAGGTTAAAGGGCAGGGTGAGGTACGCGAGCAGCGCGAGCAGCCCCGGTTCCAGGGTCCACAGCCGCCCGGTGAGCCACAGTCCCACCACGAGCGGCCCCACCGTATTGACCCACAGGGCGGGGCGCGACACGGCGAGCAAGCGGCGCAGGGTCAGGGGAGCAGGAAGAGTCAGGGAATGCATCGGGGAGGGCGAACGCAGGTCGCTGCTCGGCATTCTAGGGGGCCGGGGCCGGGACAGGTTGCCGCCCGGTCCGGCGGCCCCAGGCTCCGGGGCGTGTCACCCTGAGCACGAGAAACCTTACGGTCCGGTCGCGCCCGGCGTGGCCCAATAGAGCCGAGCCGCCGGGGTCTAGACTGCCTTGCTGCCCCCTTTCCCCCACCCCGCCGACTTCCCCCCGCGACTGCTCCAGGAGCCTCATGCCCGAAGACACCCTGCCCGACACCACCCCCCTCTTCACGGCTGCCGAGGCCGAGATGCGCACCGGGGTGCCCGCCGCCACGCTGCGGCAGTGGGAACGGCGCTACGGCATTCCGGCTCCGGCCCGCAGCGCGAGCGGCTACCGGATGTATTCGCCCCTTGACCTCGCGCAGATAGAGCAAATGCAAGCCCTCTTGCAAGCGGGGGTGCCCGTCAGCCGCGCCGCCGAACTCGCCCGGCAAGAACAGCGCCGCGCCACCCCGGCCCCCGCCCCGCCGCCCCCCACCCCGCAGCAGCGGCTTTCCGGCGAGTTGTTGGGGGCGCTGCTGCGGCCTGACCTGGAACGGGCGGCGGCGGTTCTCAGTGAGGCGCACGCGCAGTTTCCGGTCGAAGAGGTGGTGCTGGGGGT
This sequence comes from Deinococcus murrayi DSM 11303, assembly GCF_000482805.1. Lineage (GTDB taxonomy): Bacteria > Deinococcota > Deinococci > Deinococcales > Deinococcaceae > Deinococcus > Deinococcus murrayi. The sequence continues at coordinate 4,331 of NZ_AXWT01000001.1, forward strand.
GATCGCCCCCACGCTGGTCGAAATCGGCACCCTCTGGGCGCGGGGCGAGATTACGGTCGCGCACGAGCATCAGGCCAGCGCCTACCTGCGCGGGCGGCTGATGGGGCTGCTTGACCTCGCGGGCCGCGCCGAGTTTGGACCGCGGGTGCTGGCGGCCTGTGCTCCCGGCGAGCGGCACGAGATTGGATTGCTCATTTTGGTGCTGCTGCTGCGCCGCCGGGGGGTGCAGGCCGAGTATCTGGGGGCTGACCTGCCCCTGGCCGACCTCGCCGCCTATGCCCGGCAGCGCCCCGCCGACGCTGTGCTGCTGGCCCTCAACGGCGAGTGGGCACTGGAACCTACCCGCGCCCAGCTCGTTGCCCTGCGGGGGCTGAGGGTCCCCATCTTTTACGGCGGCGGGCTGCTCAATCTGCGGCCCGCCCTCGCCACCGAACTCGGCGGGCACTTTGCCGGAGCGGACGCGGCGCGAGCTGCCGACACCATCGTCGCGGCGCTGCGCCCCGGCGCACCCCACCCCGGCAAGCAGGAGGAGCCATGAAGATTCTGGTCACCGGAGCGAGTGGATTTGTGGGGCGGGCCATCGTCGCCGAACTCGTGCGGCGCGGGCATGAGGTCACGGCGGGGTCCCGCCGGGGCACCGATTTGCCGAGTGCGCCCGGCGTGGCCCTGGACGTGACGGACCCCGCCAGCGTGCGGCGGGCGGTCGAAGCAACCCAGCCGGAAGCGCTCGTGCACCTCGTCGGCATCATCGCGGAGGAAGGCACCCAGACCTTTCAGCGGGTGCACGTCGAAGGCACCCGGCACGTGCTCGCGGCGGCTCCGCGCCCGGTGCGCTACCTGCACATGAGCGCCCTGGGCGCGGACGAGGCAAGTAAAAGCGGGTACAGCCGCTCCAAGGCTCAGGCCGAAGCGCTGGTGCGGGCCAGCGGACTGGACTGGACCATCTTTCGGCCCAGCCTGATTTTTGGCCCCGGCGACGACTTCTTCGGGCGGGTGCTGCGCGACCTCGTGAGCACAGCTCCGGTCGTGCCCCAAATCGGCCAGGGGCAGTTTCCCTTTCGGCCTATCAGCGTGGAGGACGTGGCGCTGGCCTTTGCGGGGGCGCTGGACCGCCCGGAGACGGTGGGGCAAACCTACGAGCTGACTGGCCCGGAGGAATACACCTTCCGCGAGCTGCTGGAACTGGAGCTGGGGGCGCTCGGCAAGCGCAAGCCCATCGTGCCCGTGCCCCTCGCGCTGATGGACCTCGCCGTTCCCCTGATGGGCCTGTTGCCCAAGCCCCCCATCACCCGCGACCAGTACGCGATGCTCAAGGCCGGGAACACCGCCCCCCCCGACCGCTCCCGCGACACCTTTGACCTCCCGCTGCGGCGGCTGCCCGATGCGCTGCCGGAGATTTTAGGGCGGCGCTGAGGCCCCCTAGGCTCAGAGGCTCTTGGGCAGCTCCTGCAAGTAAGTGACGGGCAGGGTGCTCTCGCCCTGTTTGAAGGCGGCGAGGTACCCGACGAGCCTGCCCCCAGCGCGTTCCACCAAGCGGGCGAGGGCCTGCGCCGTGCCCCCCGACGCAATCACATCCTGCACGACGAGCACCCCCCTGCCGCGCAGCCGGGCCGCGTGGGGACCGTCCAGCCACAGGGTTTCGGCCACGCCCATGGTCATGCTGGGCACGTCCTGAATCAGGGGGTTTTGCATGTAGGTGCGGCGCTTTTTGCGGGCCACGACGTAGGGAATGCCAGAGCGGTCGCTGAGTTCGTGGGCGAGGGGCACGGCGTTGGTGACCACCGTCAGCAGCACTTCGGTGCTCGGCGGAATCCGGGACAGGAGGGCTTCGGCGACGGCGTTGGTGAACTCGCTGTCGCCCAGAAACTCGACGAGGGGCACCCGCCCCACGCTGCCCACCCGCACGGTAGGAAGCTCGCGGGTGACGGTTCCGACGGTGACGCGCAGGCCGGGGTGCTGGGGGCCAGTCGGGGCAGCGGGGGCAGGAGTAGAGGTCATGGCCCTACCCTATCCTCCCGGCCCGGCCTGCGAAAAGGCAGCTTTACGAAAAAAGCGGCAGGTGACCCAGCGCGATGACGTCGGGGCGCTCTTGGCCCTCGGTGAAGACGGCCACGACCGCCGCGACCTCGCCGCCCACCTCCTCGATAATCTGCCGCAGCGAATGCAGGGTGCCGCCGCTGGACACCACGTCGTCCACGATGGCGACCCGCTTGCCGCGCACCTTGGGCACATCAAAGCCGTCGAGCACCAGAAGTTGCGGCTTGCCGGTGGTGATGCTGACGACCTCGCGAGCGACCGGGTCGACCATGTAGGGCTTTTCGGTCTTGCGGATGACGATGTAGGGCTTGCCCGTCTCGCGGCTGAGGACGTGCGCGAGCGACAGGGCCTTGACCTCCGGCGTGACCAGCACGTCGATGTCGTTCGGCAGGCGGGCGGCCAGGGCGCGTCCGGCGGCCTCGGTCACCTCGGTATCGCCCAGCATGTTGAAGAGAGCCACGCTGACGCCGGGGCTGACCTCCACCACCGGCAGCTCCCGCGTCACGTCTCCGACTTCGACCTTGTGCGTTCTCACGCGCCAAAGTGTAGCGCCCGCAGTCCGGGACCTGCCGCCTGCCCCAGCGCGACGACCGCCTCAACCCCCCGTGGCCCCAGCCGGGCCATAAACCCCGCATCCTCGCGGGAGGACATCGCGCTGTCGAGGGCCACGCAGCGCCCGCCCCGGTAGGTCAGCGGCTCGCCGGGACCGGCAGAGGACCACCCGCCCCCCAGCAGCGCCACCGGGGTGTGCCCGTGCGCCAGCCGCTGCCCCCCAAAGGTGCTCAGCATGGCGGTGACCAGCGCCTCTCCGCCCGGCTCGGCAAAGGCGAAGCGGGCCGCGAACGCCCCCGCCAACTGCGCCCACGCCTGCGGGTCGTCCCCCCCCAAGCGGCGGCGCACGGCGGCATTGACGGCCTCGACGCTCTCTCCCAGTTCCAGGTACAGCGGGCTATCGGCGTGCACGAGCAGCCAGCGCCCGGCGCGGGCCAGGGCCGGACGCGCCGCGAGCCAGGCGAGGTCTGCATCATCCAGGCGCTCTAGGTCGGCGGGTTGGCCGCCATTTTCGAGCCAGTACTCGCGCAGGCCGCTGGGGTCGCGCCGCCGGGAGCCGAAGCGCCGCGCCCCCAGCAGCATCACCTCGTGGTTGCCCAGCAGGGCGGTCACCCGTCCGCCCGCCCGCGGTGCCTGCACCTCCAGCGCCCGCACCAGCCGCACCACCTCTGCCCCGTCCGGCCCCCGGTCGAGGTAATCGCCCAGAAAGACGAGGTGGGCCGCGCCGCCCGTCCAGCCCGCGTCCTCCCCGATGAGGCCCGCCCCGCGCAGGAGTGCTCGCAACTTGCCGGGAACCCCATGCACGTCGCCCACCACCCAGAGGGGGGGCGCGGAACCCGCCGGGGTCATCGGGTTGGCTCTCCGGCCTCCGCTGGGGGGGGTTCTGCGGGGGTCTCGCGGGCCTCGTCTTGGGGGGGCGGCAGGGTGCGCCAGCCCGTCATGCGATCCGTGATGTCCTGCTGAAGCCGCCGCACATTGCCCTCCATCCGCGAGCGGGCGGTTTCGAGCTGATGGCGCAGGCGCATGATTTCCTCGACGCCAGCGAGATTGACGCCGAGTTCTTGGGTGAGCCGACGAATCTCGCGCAGGTGTTCGATGTCGCGTTCAGAGTACAGCCGGGTCTTGCCGCTGCTGCGCCCCGGACGAATAAGCTGCTTGCGCTCATAGAGCCGCAGGGTTTGGGGGTGCATGTCCACCAGCTCGGCAGCAACCGAAATCACATAGACGGGGCGGTCTTTGGGGTCCACCTTGCCGTCTTCGGGGGCGGGTTGAGGGGTCTTTGCCCGCTCGCGCAGCTCGTCTTCCAGCCGCTCAATCTCGGCCTCAAACTCACCCTGGAGGTCGTCGAGTTCGTGCTGAAGGCGCATGACCTCCTCGACGCCAGCGAGGTTGACGCCGAGTTCTTGGGTGAGGCGGCGAATCTCGCGCAGGTGCTCGATGTCGCGCTCAGAGTACAGCCGGGTCTTGCCGCTGCTGCGCCCCGGACGAATGAGGCCCTTGCGCTCGTAGAGCCGCAAGGTCTGGGGGTGCATGTCCACCAGCTCGGCAGCGACCGAAATCACATAGACGGGGCGGTGCTTGGCATCGGCGGGCATACGTGCCTTGAGTATACCGGAGGCAACCTTTTTGAAGGTGGCCGGGGGTGGCAAAGGGCACCGGGGCGGCGCACCCCCGCTATCATCCCCGCATGACCTCCTCTTCTCCGGACCTGGCCGCCCTGCTCGACCGCGCAGGGGCCGAGCGCGAACTGTTCGAATTGCTGCGCATTCCCTCGGTGAGTGCCGACCCCGCCCGCCGGGACGACATGGCGCGGGCCGCCGAGTTCCTGCGGCAGAAGCTGGCGTCGCTGGGCTTTACGGCGCGGGTCGACGCCACCGCCGGGCATCCCCTGGTGTACGCCGAGCGCCTGAACGCTCCGGGGCAGCCCACCGTGCTGATTTACGGGCACTACGACGTGCAGCCCGAAGCCCCGCTGGAGGAGTGGGCGACACCTCCCTTTGAGCCGACCGTGCGGGAGGGCCGCGTCTATGCCCGTGGGGCCACCGACGACAAGGGGCAGGCTTATGCCCACGTGCGCGGCGCAGAGCTGCTGCTCTCGCAGGGTGAGCTGCCCGTCAACGTCAAGTTCCTGCTGGAGGGTGAAGAGGAGGTCGGCAGCCCCAACCTCGAACCCTACCTGCGCGAGCACGCGGGGGAACTGCGGGCCGACGTCATCGTCATTTCGGACGGCAGCCGCTTTGCGCCGGACGTGCCCACCGTGACCTACGGCCTGCGGGGGCTGAGCTACGTCGAGATTCACGTGCAGGGGCCGGGCCGTGACCTGCATTCGGGGTCCTATGGGGGGGCCGCGCCCAATCCCATCAATGCGCTGTGTGACATCATCGCCCGCCTCAAGGACGACCAGGGGCGCGTCACCATCCCCGGCTTCTATGACGGGGTGGAGGAGCCGACCCCGGAAGAGCGCGAGATGTGGGCGCGGCTCCCGCACTCTGACGAGGAGTTCGCGGCCTCCATCGGGGTTCCGGCCCTTCCCGGCGAGGCGGGGTATTCCACCCTGGAGCGGCTCTGGGCGCGGCCCACCCTCGATGTGAACGGCATCTGGGGCGGCTACCAGGGCGAGGGCAGCAAGACGGTGATTCCGGCCAAAGCGGGCGCGAAGGTATCCATGCGCCTAGTGCCCGGCCAGGACCCGGAGCGCATCACCCGGCTCATCACGGAGTATGTCCCCACCATCGCCCCCGCTGGTGTCCGGGCCGAGGTGCACGCACACCACGGCGGGCAACCCGTCAAAGTGGACCTCGACTCTCCCTTTGTCAAAGCCGCCGACCGCGCCCTGCGGCGGGTGTACGGCCAGCCCGCCGCCTTCGCCCGCACGGGCGGCAGCATCCCCATCGTGGCGGCCTTCCGGGCGCTGCTGGGCGCTCCGGTGCTGCTCGTGGACTTCGGCCTCAACGAGGACGCGCCGCACTCGCCCAACGAAAGCTTCGCCCTGGAGGACTACCACAACGGCATCCTGACGAGCGCGTATCTGCTTCAGGAGTTGGCGCAGTGAGGAGGCTCGTGGCGTGTGGCCCGTGGCTTGTAGGGAAGGCTCGGCCACTTTTCTCTACGCCACGAGCGACAAGCCACAAGCGTGCAGCGGGCCACCCATGATTCTCGGCTTCCTCGCCTCCCACGGCGGCAGCGCGGCCCGCTTTCTGACCGAGGCTTGCCGGAACGGGCGGCTGAATGCCGTGCCTGTCGCCCTCGCGAGCAACAACAGCGGCAGCCCCGCGCTGGCCTGGGCGCGGGAGGCGGGGCTGCGGGCGGCGCACCTCAGCGCGGCGCGGTACCCGGACCCGGACGCGCTTGATGGGGCCATCCTGGCCTTCCTGCGGGGGGCGGGCGTCGACACCTTGGTCCTCAGCGGCTACATGAAGGCGCTGGGGCCGCAGGTACTCGCCGCCTACGCGGGCCGGGTGCTCAACATTCACCCCAGCCTGCTGCCCCGGCACGGCGGGCGCGGGATGTACGGCGACCGGGTGCACGCAGCGGTGCTGGCCGCCGGGGACCCAGAATCGGGCGCGACCGTCCACCTCGTCACAGCGGGCATCGATGAGGGACCGGTGCTCGCGCAAGCGCGGGTGCCCGTGCTCCCCGGCGACACCGTGGAAAGCCTCAAGGCGCGGGTGCAGGCGATAGAAGGCGAGCTGCTCCTGGGGGCGCTGCGCGAGCTGGCCTGATTTGCATTTTGTGACCTCAGCCGCTAAGCTTCTGTGCGCTGGAACGGTGCCCGAGTGGTTGAAGGGGCACGCCTGGAAAGCGTGTATACGGGCAACCGTATCGAGGGTTCGAATCCCTCCCGTTCCGCCACAGCAGGAGAGGGGACCGCCGCAAGCGCGTGACGGTCCCCTCTCCCCTTTTTTCCTGTTTCCTGGACGGGGCAGCTTAGCGCCCCCCCGCTCGCCACGCGCTCAGGAGCGGCAACAGCGACAGCACCGCGCAGCCGTAGGCCAGGGCCGGAAAGCCCGCCGCCGCAATCACGACCCCGCCCAGCAGGGTTCCGGCTCCGGCGGCCACGTAGCCCAGCCCGTCGGTGACCCCCTGAGCGGCGGGCCAACGCGAGAGGGCCTTGCTGCCCGCGACGAAGGTGAGGTTCCAGCCCAGCCCCAGCAGAAACATGCTCAGGCCAAGCGGGGTGGTCCCCGGCAGGGGCGCGGTGAGGGCCGCGACCGCGAGCAGGGCCGCGCCGCCCCCATAGCCCAGCCGCACCCCCAGGCGGTCAATCAGCGGCCCGGTCAGCCAGCCAAAGCCGAACATGCCCGCAATATGCACCGAAATCAAGACGGCCACCCCGGCGTGGCTGACGCCCATCTCGTGGGCGCGGTGGGGGGTCAGGCTCATGAGGGTCACCATCAGGCCCTGTGCGGTGGCGAGGGCCAGGGCAGTCGAGCGCACGCCGGGCTGCCGAAAGGTGGCCGCGAGGCGGGGCCGCGCTTTTCTGGCCCCCCCCGCCGGACCCGCCACCGGACGCCACGCCAGCAGCAGCAGGGCCGCCACGCCCAGCAGCCCGCCGCCCACCAACCATCCGGCGACTTCGGGGGAGGTGCCCAGCGCCGCGCCCAGCCGCTCAACCGCGCCGGAAAAGCCGGTCATCAGCAGCGACCCGACGACGCTCATCAGCATGAGGAGGCCCAGGGCGGTGCCCCGGTGCGCCTCCGGCACGCTCTCGGCGGCGGCGTAGCGGGCCTGCTGATAGCCCCCCTGCGCCGCGCCCATCAGTGAAGCCCCCAGCAAAAAGACGGGCAAGAGGCCCGCCCGCGCCCCCGCAAAGCCCAGCCCGGCTCCGGCGGCCCCCAGCGCAAAGGCTGAAGCCAGCCCAAAGCGCCGCCCCCGCGAGAGCATCAGCGCCCCGAACAGCCCCGCCGAGAGCGCTGCCGACGCGCTGATGAGGGTAGCGGGGAGGCCTATCAGGGACGTAAAGCCCAAGTTGCCCACCACCAGCGCCGCGAGGATGGTGCTGACGGTGGTGGCCCCAGTCGCCAGCGCCTGCGCCAGATAGAGCGGAGCGAGCCGCTCTAGGCCGCCGCGCCGCAAGCCGGACGGAGGCGCGGCGGCAGCGGTGGCCGGGGGACCGGAAGGCTCAGCCACCCTGGGCAGCCCAGCGTTCGTTGACGGCAGTACGCAGGTACGCGGTGACGTCCTCGGTGCTGGTCCCCGGCGTAAAGACGCGGCCTACGCCCAGTTCCTCCAGCTTGGGGAGGTCCTGGTCGGGGATGATGCCACCCCCGAAGAGGATGATGTCTTCGGCCCCCCGCTCTTTGAGCAGCGCGGAGACCTCGCGGAAATAGTGCATGTGCGCCCCAGAGAGCACGCTGAGGCCGATGGCGTCCACGTCCTCTTGCAGGGCCGCGTTCACAATCATCTCGGCGGTCTGACGCAACCCGGTGTAGATGACTTCCATTCCGGCGTCGCGCAGGGCGCGGGCCACCACCTTGGCCCCGCGGTCGTGCCCGTCCATGCCGGGCTTGGCAATCAGGACCCTGATGCGGCGGTCTTCCATGTCTGTTTCCTCCTCACGAGCGTTTGCGGGCATCCTAGCGCGGGCACCGGGGAAGTTCGGCCCAGACGCCTACCGTGCCGCCCGCTCTAGTCGCGCCACCACCCGTTCCTGCCCCAGCGCTTCGAGCATCTCGAACAGGCCGGGGCTTTCGCTGGTCCCGGCGACCGCCGCCCGCAGGGGCTGCATCACCTTGCCGGGCTTGAGGCCGCGCTCCTCGGCAAAGGCCCGCAGCGCCGCTTCAATGACCGTTTGGTCAAAGGCGGGCAGGGTCTTCAGCCGGGCCGCGAGGTCAGCCAGAAAGGGGCGGCCTTCCTCCAGCAGCTTCTGCGCCTTCTCGGTGACCGGGTACTCCTCGGACCAGAAGTAGGGGGTCTTTTCCAGGAACTCCGAAAAGACGTCCATGCGCGGAATCATCATTCGGACCACGGCACGGAAAGAGTCGTCGAGGGGGAGGGAATGCCCTTGCCCGGCGAGGTAGGCGTGCAGCCGCCCCGCGACCTCCTCTTCACTCAGGACCTCGCGCAGGTATTTGCCGTTCATCCACCTGAGCTTGTCGAGGCTGAACACGGGGCCGCCCAGGGTCACGTCCTCCAGCCGGAAGACGCGCTGGAACTCGGCGAGGTCGAAGATTTCCCGGCCCTCCGGATGGGTCCAGCCCATCGTGGCGAGGAAGTTGAGCATGGCCTCCGGCAAGAAACCCTGGTCCAGGTACCACTCCACCGAGGTGGGGTTCTTGCGCTTGCTGATTTTGCTGCGGTCCGCGTTGCGCAGCAGCGGCATGTGCGCCCAGACGGGTTCGGGCCAGCCAAAGGCCCGGTACAGCAGCACGTGGATGGGCGTGGAGGGAATCCACTCCTCGGCGCGGACGACGTGGGTGACCCCCATCCGGCGGTCGTCCACGACGTTGGCGAGGTGGTAGGTGGGATAGCCATCCGCCTTGAGCAGCACCTTGTCGTCAATCTCGCGGTTTTGGAAGGTGATGGGGTCGCGCAGGAGGTCATGCACGACGGTCTGGCCCTCGCGGGGCACCTTCAGGCGAATGACCGCTGCCTCGCCCGCGTCCACCCTGGCCTGCGCCTGAGCCGGGGTCAGGTCGCGGCTGGGCACCTGAATGACGCGGCCTTCTTTCTGGGCGGCTTCGCGCAGGGCCGCCAGCTCTTCGGGCGTCTCAAAGGCGTAGTAGGCGTGCCCGGAGGCAACCAGCTGCCGGGCCGCGTCGCCGTAGAGGTCCAGGCGCTCGGACTGGCGATAAGGCCCGTGAGGGCCGCCCTGGAGGGGAGATTCATCGGGGGTGAGGCCCAGCCACTCCATCATCTCGAAGATGCGCCGCTCACTGTCCGCGACGTAGCGGCCCCGGTCAGTGTCCTCGATGCGGAGGATAAAGCGGCCCTCCTCGCCCCGGTGCCGGGCCTGCGCCGCGAGGGCATGGTTAAAAAGGCCGATGTAGGCGGTCCCGACGTGCGGGTCTCCGGTAGGACTGGGGGCAATGCGGGTGACGACAGGCATACGGGGGCCATGTTATACGGACTCCGCTGGACAGGTTTCCTGGTAAACCCAAAATCCGAGCCGAGAGCGAGGAGGAGAGAAACGGATTCCGTCTGTTTCGTGAACACATCGGAAGGGCGCCGATTTGTTAACTCTACTCCCGGAATCCGTATAACTTGGTCGGGAGACAGGGCGGGGGCGGGGCGTCCTATTCTCGTTGTCATGCTCTCGGCCCAGACCACCCGTTTGTTCGGCTTCTACCCCGGCACCGTCGCCCTCGTGACCGCCGAGCACCTGGGGACGCGCAATCTGCTCAGCGTGGGCTGGCACACTGCCCTGAGTATGGAGCCGCCGCTGTATGGGGTGGCGGTGGGACGCGAGCGGGCGACCTCCCCGCTGATGCGCGGCAGCGGGCGCTTTGGCGTGAACTTCCTGCCCTTCGTGCGCGCGAGAGCCGGGCAGGGGGCGGGGGTGCTCAGTCTGCACGACCTGGCGGCGGGCGGGGAGGACAAGTTTGAGCGGCTGGGACTGGAGACGCTGCCGGGGGTGGGATTGGCGCTGGCGGACGCCTACCTCCACTACAGCTGCGAGGTGGCGGAGGTCGTGCCGACTGGCGACCACGACCTCTTCGTCGGGCGCGTGACCGAGGTCCGCTACGACCCGGCGCTGTACGACGACACGGGTCTTTTCACCGGGGAGGCCGCCGTGTACCTGGGCCGCAGCGCCTACGTGACGACGACGCGGGAGCGGGCGGTCTACCCGCCGGAGGTCTTTGGGGACTGAGCTGCGTCGCGCCCCCGCGCCACGTCGCGCACCCCCCGGCGCCCGAAGGCGTGGGCGAGGTCGCGCTCGGAGAGGCGCAGCACGGTGGGCCGTCCGTGCGGGCACGACCAGGGCTGCTCGCAGCCCGCCAGGGCGGCGAGCACGGCCTCGCCCCGGCCCGCGTCCAGCATCCCGGCCTTGAGCGCAGGCAGGCAGGCGAGGCGGGCGAGCACCTCGCGCCGGGGGTCAGGGGCGTCGCCCAGGGCCGCCTCGACAATCTGCTCGTGCAGCCGGGGCACTGGGAGGGCGGCCAGGACGGCGGGCAGCGTCCGCAGCCGCGCCAGCCCCGCCCCGAAGTCCTCCAGGGTCAGGCCCCACGCCCGCAGCTCGGCCCCGCGCTCGTGCAGCCGGGCGAGTTGCTCTGGAGTGAGGTGCAGGAGTTCGGGCACAGGCAGCTCGGCGGGCGGCTCAGCCCCCAGTGCCCGCGTGAAGTGCTCGTAGAGGGCGCGTTCGTGTGCCGCGTGCGCGTCCACCACCCACAGGTCACCCTCGCCCTGCGCGAGGAGGTACAGCTCCTGGTAGACGCCGAGCAGGGTGAGGCGCGGAAAGGTGCCGCTCGCAGGGGGCGCGGCGGGCAGCTCCGGCGGGGCGAGGGGTGGGGGGGCGGCCCGCACCAGCGGATGCGCCGCGAGCGCCCCCGCGACCGCCGCCCGCACCCGCGCCGCGACGCCGGGGAGGTCCGCGAGCGCGACGACCTGCTTGGCGGGGTGCACGTTGGGGTTGTGGTCTTCGGGGGCGACGCTGAGGTCAAGGACGCACAGGGGCGCGGCCCCTGGCGGCAGCAGCTCCGCGAAGCCCTCGATAACGGCCCGCTCCAGCTCTGGCGGGGCAAGGATGGGCCGCCCGTTCACGCTGAAGTGCATGCGGTCGCGCCGGGCGCGGGTGAGTTCAGGGCGAGAGACAACCCCGCGCACCCCCTGCGCCTCGACCAGAAGCACCCGGTTGGCGCTCAGCGGCCCGTACACGCTCGCGACCGCGCCCCGGCAGTCGGCGGGGGCGTGGGTCAGCCGGGGGTCGCCGTCCACGGTGAGCCGCCAAAAGAGGCCCGGATGGTGCAGCACGTAGCGCCCCACGAGCGCGGTGATGTCGCGCACCTCGGCGGCAGCGGGGGCCTGGGTGCGGAGGCGAGCGGGCAGCCGGGCAAAGAGGTTCCGGACCGTCACCGTCGTTCCGGCGGGGGCAGAGGTGCGGCGCACGGTCACCTCGTCGCCCAGGGCCGTCACCTCCGCCGCCCCCACCTGCGCCGCCGGGCGGGTCACGAGGCGCAGCTCGCCCGCCTGCGCCGCCGCCCACAGCGCCTCGCCCCGAAAGCCCAGGGTGGTCACCCGCAGGGCCGCGCCTGCGTCGGGGGCCAGCTTGCTCGTCGCGTGTCGGGCGGGGGCCAGAGCGACCGTGTCCGCCGGAATGCCCGCCCCGTTGTCGCGCACCCGGATGAGGGAGAGGCCACCCGCCTCCACCTCGATGTCAATCCGGCTCGCGCCCGCGTCGAGCGCGTTGTCCACGAGTTCGCGCACCACGTCGAGGGGACGTGACACGACCTCGCCGGCAGCAATCAGCCGGGCGACGTGGGGGGGAAGCACCTGGATGGGCATGGTGTGGGGTCGGAGGGTCCAAGGGCCGCAGGGTCTAGGGAGGCTGAAGCCAGAGCGCGGGCTGTTTGCCCCTTAGACCTGTTGACGCTTGGACCCTTAGCCTTCCTCCTTTCTGAGTTCCCGCTGCCAGCGGTGCAGCAGCTCCAGCGCCGCCAGCGGCGTCAGGCGGCCCAGGTCCAGGGCGGCGAGTTCGCGGATAAGTTGGCGGTCGTCGCCGCCTGCGTTCAGGGCGGTCAGCAGCCGAGCGGCGCGGGCGGTGACGGGGGCGGGCAGCCCGGCCAAGCGGGCGACCTCTACCCCGTAGCTCTGGCGGGCCGCGCCGGGGATGACCTGGTGGTAGAAGGTGAGGCCGTTTCCTTCGTCTTCCTCGGCGGCGACGTGCAGGTTGACCAGGCCCGGCAGGTCGGCCTCCAGCCGGGTCAGCTCGAAGTAGTGGGTGGCAAAGAGGGTGTGCGCCCCGGTGCGGTGCAGGTGCTCCAGCGCCGCTTGCGCGATGGCGAGGCCGTCGAGGGTGGAGGTGCCGCGCCCGACCTCGTCGAGAATGACGAGGCTGCGCGGGGTCGCCCCGTGCAGGATGGCCGCGAGTTCGCTCATCTCGACCATGAAGGTGGAGCGGCCCCCCGCGAGGTCGTCGGACGCCCCAATGCGGGTGTGGATAGCGTCGTACACGGGCAGCTCGGCGTGCTCGGCGGGCACAAAGGAACCAATCTGGTGCAGCAGTGCGCAGAGGGCCACCGTCCGCAGGTAGGTGCTCTTGCCCGCCATGTTTGGCCCGGTCAGCAGCAGCGTATGCCGATGCGGGCCGAGTTCGGCGTCGTTGGGCACAAAGCGCCCGCCCGCCCCCCGCTCGACGACCGGATGCCGCGCCTGCACGAGCCGCGCCTCGCCCCCGGAGGTCTGGGGCCGCGTCCAGCCGCACTCGACCGCCAACTCCGCGAGGGCCGCGAGCACGTCCAGCTCGGCAAGCGCCCCCGCTGCCTCGGCCAGCGCTTCGGCGTGGGCGGCCAGGCCATCGCGCAGCCCGGTAAAGACCTCCAGCTCTAGCCTCTGTGCCGCCGCCTCCAGCCGGGCAATCTCGCGCTCGCGCTCGCGCAAATCACTCCGCGTGAAGCGGGCGCGGTCCTTGAGGGTAGCGATTTGGCGGTAGTCGGCAGGGACCTTGGCGAGGTTGGGGCCGCTGACCTCCAGGTAGTAGCCGAAGACGTTGTTGAAGCCCACCTTCAGGCTCCCAATCCCGGTGCGGGCGCGTTCGGCACTCTCCAGCTCGGCGAGCCAGGCTCGGTGCCCCAGCGCTTCAGAACGCAGCCCGTCGAGTTCGGCGTGAAAGCCGTCGCGGATGAGTCCCCCTTCTCCGGCCCGCAGGGGCGGGTCATCCACCAGCGCGGCGCGGATGAGGGTCACCACGTCGGGAAGGCCGCCGAGCCTGGCCCGCAGCCCCCCCAGCAGGCCGTCTTGCCCGCCCAGCAGCCGGGTGGCTTCGGGGAGCAGCTCCAGCGTGCGGGCGAGCGCGGCCACCTCGCGGGGGGTGGCCCGGCGGGTGGCGACGCGGGCCGAGAGGCGCTCTAGGTCGTGCGCCCGGTAGAGCAGCGCCCGCACCCCGCCGCGCAGGTCGGGAGCGCGGGTGAGGGCCTCGACCGCGTCGAGCCGCGAGCGGATGCTGAGTTCGTCGAGGAGGGGTGCCCGCAGCCAAGCCCGCAGCCGCCGCCGCCCACCCGCCGTGCGCGTCTGTGCCAGCACGTCAGTCAGGGTGACCCCCTGCGGGGACTGGGCGTGAAAAATCTCCAGCGCCCGCGCCGCTGCGTCCGCAAGGCGCATGTGGGCACCCGGCTCGTAGCGCACCACCCGGCGCACCATCTCCAGCCGCCCCTGGAGGACCTCGCGGGCATAGCCCAGCACCGCCCCGCAGGCCCGCACCAGGGCCGCGCTCTCCAGCGACCCCGGCACCTCGCCCAGCACTGCCCGCAGCTCACTCCGGGCGGCGTCCTCATCAAAGTTGGCGGGCGAGAGCATGACCGGAAAGCGGGTCTGGAAATCGGCCAGCAGCGCCGGATTGCCCGACAGCTCCGGCGCGAGCAGCACCTCGCGGGCGCGGTGCCGGGCGAGTTCGTCGTACAGCGCCGTGCGGGTATGAAAAGCGGCGCAGCGAAACTCTCCGGTCGAGAGGTCGAGCAGCGCGAGCGCGTACCCGTCCCCGGTCGCTACCGCGCCGAGGTAGTTCTCGTCGGCGGTGAGGAGGCGCTCTTCGGTGACGGTGCCCGGCGTGAGGAGCTGGGTCACCCGGCGCTCGACCAGCCCAGAGCCGGGTTCTTCGATTTGGTCGGCGACCGCCACCCGCACCCCGGCGGCGAGCAGCCGCTCGACCTGCGTATCCAGCGTTCGGACGGGCACCCCCGCCATCGGTGTCGAAAAATCCTTGCTGCTCTTGTGCGTGAGGGCAATGCCCAACAGCCGCGAAAGCCGCTCGGCGTCCTCGCCAAAGGTCTCGTAAAAGTCACCTACCTGAAACAGCAAGACCGAGTTAGGAAACCTGTCCGCAACCTCGTCCCGCAGCTGCACATACTGCTCCAGCATCGGCGGCAGCGGGCCACTCCCTGT
>NZ_AXWT01000001.1:18965-265451 GCF_000482805.1 Deinococcus murrayi DSM 11303
TCTACTGACTGCGGCGTTCGGCTAGCGGGGCGAAGGGCGCACCCCCACGGTGCACCCCTTATTTCCTAACCCAGTCTCGCTGACTTGAAACAGCAAGACCGAGTTAGGAAACCTGTCCGCAACCTCGTCCCGCAGCTGCACATACTGCTCCAGCATCGGCGGCAGCGGGCCACTCCCTGTCCCCTTCAACACGCTCTGCGGTACTTCTTTCGTCCGGGGCACGGGGACAGAATAGCGATGAGGCCGCCCATGAAGGCGGCGTCAAGCACGTTACACGGAGCTGCCGTAGGGCGACCTAAAATCCTTCGATTGTTCGGGTGACGTTCTGCACCGCGGGCCAAGCCACGAAAACCAGCACGGCCACGATCAGCAGAACAAGGAGCAGGGTAATCCAGAACCGGGGGCCGAAGGGCGAACGAAGGGTAGGCGGATGAGCCATAGCCGAGTTTGCCAGCTCTTCTCGCAGCACCCGCACCTGTTCCGCATTGGCCTGCGAGTGATGCTCGCCGTCACTCACTCGCATCCCACTCCGTCCCGGTCACGGTCGAGGTGCGTGCCGTAGCCCGGCTGCCCGACCCGCACGGGTGCGGCCCCTGCCGCACGCGCTGCGGCGCAGTTTTTATAGTGCACGCTGCTTGCCGGCGCTGGAGCAGGCGCGGCCGTCCGGGGTGTGCCCGCCGTCGCCGGGTTCTGGGGGTTCTTCCGGTAGTCCCAGGGGTTCTGGAACGTGCCCGCGTAGAGGCCCCGCTTGGCCGCCTTCGCCCTGGCCTCCGCGTCCCGGTAGACCCCACCGCCGTACTCCAGGTAGGGCAGCGCCCACCCCTGCTCGACAAGCCAGCGGTTGATTTCAGTGGTGCCCACCTTGCACACGCCGACCATGCGCCCGTAGCGGTCAGTGTCCTTCCGGGTGCAGGTGACGTTCTTATTCTGGACGAGATTAGCCAGCGCGAAGGCGGCCTCGCGGCCACAACCGTAGACCTGCCCACCACGAATGCAGTTTTGAGAAGACTCTGGGGCGTCCACACCGTGCAAGCGGACCTTCACGCCCCGAATCTGGAGGGTGTCACCATCGGTGACGGTTGGGACGCCGGTCACGGTAACGGGCACCTGGGCGGTGGCAGAGGCCGCCAGCAGGAAGATCGTCAGGGATAAGGGGCGCATAGGGACAGGGTACGGGGTTCAAGCCAAGGCCGTGAACGCAGATGTACTATTACGCCGCGTACAGAGTAACGTCCGCATCAATCTGACGGACTTGACCAAGCAGCACCAAGGTTTCGACGATCTCCCCCATTTTCTCCGGTCCCACCCCTCGGAACTGACTTGCCAGTTGCTGAGAAGTCAGCGGACGGCCAGCGCTACGCAGTTGGTCACGTACGACCTGTACCTGCTCAGGCAGCTTCTTGGGGAAGATGGGCGGGAGGCCGATCCCAGAAGTGACTTGCGGGACCACCAACCCCAAATCACGCACAGCACGTCCTTTGGAATCTTGATAATCCTCTCGCAGATAGCGAATGTTGCCACGCCGCTCCTCTTCTGCACGCAGGGCATTGAGGTTTCCAAGGCGCGTGAGCACTTCTTGGTCTGTCAGGGTGCCCTCCCAACCGTAAGCCGCCTGCACCAGTGCGTCCAGCTCGTCGTGTAGGTCACGCAGCACGGTGACCACGCCCTGCTTGGCTTCCAATACGAAACAGCCCCGACGGTACAGGTCTATCCGACGCGGGCTGATTCTGTCGTCATCGTGAATCTCATACACATTTCGTTCAAAAACGTAGGCGTTGTCAGCATCGTTCGGTCGCGTGGGTTCTGGCTCCGGCACGTCTAGAACACGGCATAGTTCACTCAGGAACTGTCCATAGTTGGCTCGCTCGGCACCGCCGCTTGCGGCCCAGCGCTGAATAAAGGCATCGATATCGAGTGTGGGCATAGCAAGTCTCTGGGAACAGGGGCAACTCCACAGGCCTCAAGCCTGTGGATAACTTTTTTTGCTGTCCCCGCGCAGACAACTTTGCTCACACGTAGCAACTGGTTGGGCAAGTTAATCCTATAGCTAGAGTCCTTACTTTTCCTTTACTGGCTCTCTAGGCCGAACAGCGAGTTCGAGCCCTAAGGCGTCAAGGATGACACTGACGTGCTTCACCGGGATGCTTTTGCCCCGAGAGGTGTACCCCGCAACGCTCGCTGGCGTGACTTGCAGACGCTCGGCGAGCGCAGTCTGAAACCCGCGGGGCTGCGCCTTGATCTGTTCGCGCAGGTAGTCCTCCAACTCTTCCCAGTCCATACCCAGCATCGTAACAGCATTTTAGCCTCTTGACTAATATTAGCCTGTAGACTAAAATAACAGCACCAAGAAGGGAAGGGGCCTAGGAAACTCCCCCTTCTTGGAATCCCCCTCTAGGAGATTGCTATGCAGGATACCAGTCCCCTCAGCATCACCCGCACCTGGAAGCTCGACCTCTATGCCGACTACGGCGACGGCCCCAGCGCCCGCGTGTTCGTGGCCACCCGCACCGTCACTCTCAGCGGTGGCCGCGACGAGCAGGGGCGCACCCTCCCCATCGTCGCCACGGCGGACGGTATAGAAATCCCCACCAAAGAGGCTGTGCGGCTCCTGAACTGGGCCAAGCGTGACGGCCGCGTCACGCTGCTGGCCGACGAGCGCTTCACTCCCACCATCGGCAAGGCGCGGGCCTGCGAGCTGCACCGCGAACTGGGCCGCCTGGGCTACCGCAGCCACGAGCACTACCTGCTGGCGACCGAGGCCCTGGAGCGTCCGGTCGCCAGCCTCGCCACCCTGACCGCACAGGAGGCCGCGACTCTCCGCAGTTACGCCTACGGGCAACTCGGGCGGACCACCGGGAGCGTGGCCGCGTGACCCGCCTCACCCCTGAGGTCCTGGAGGCTGCCACCGCCGAACTCGTCAGGGCCATCCGCGAGTACACCCGCAGCGCCCAGATGGAAGCCGACGTGCGCTTCGAGTTGGAGTTCGCTGAGGCCCAAGCGGTGACGGACGGTGTCGAAGGCCGCAACGAGGCCGAGCGCAAGGCCAACCTCCGCCTCTCCCTTTCCGAGGAGTACAGCGCCCTCAAGGCGGCGCAAGACGGCCTGCGGGACGCCCGGCGCGACCTCGACGTCGCTCAGGCGATGCTGAACACCCTGCGCTACCAGCTCCGACTGCTGGAAGTCACGCGGGAGGCGGCACTGTGATCCCCTCCTTCCGACTGGGCCGCTTCCAGCGGCACGCGGCGGCGGCGGCCCTCGCCGCCATCCTGCGCCGGGAGGGGGACGAAACCTCTCCCCTCCCCGACACCCTCCAGCGCCGCTTGGGAGAGGTCCGCGAAATGCAGGCCCTCCTCAAGGATGGCGGTGAGATACTCGAAGCCCACCGCTCGCTGCTGGCCGGCTGCTGCGCGTACATGGCCGTCCACCTGGGTCGCAACGAGCTGCACGACCTCGCCCAGGAGCTGCGCCGCGAGTACCGCGTCAGCCGGGGCGAAGCCTCGGTTCGCCTGCACGCGCCTAGCCCGGCCTCTGCTGCTGTGAGAGCTGCGCCGCTGCTGGGCATCGAAGCCGAGACGGCGGTGCAGGTGGGCCACGTCCACTGGGAGGTATTCATCACTCGTGAGGGCGTCGGCACCTTCGGGTATCAGGACACCCTGACCGTCGAGGCGGTGGTCTGATGCTGCGCCCCGATCTAGAGGCCGCGCGGGCGGAAGCCCTCGCCGCCCTGGGCCGGGGTGCCGAGCGCACCCTGGAGAAGCTGGAGGCGGCTGGACTGGTCGTCATGCGGTTGGCCGACCTGCCCGCCTCCGAAACGGGCCGCCGCATCCTCGCCGACGTGGAGCTGACCATCCCGGAGAACTGGCGGGAGCCGTTTGCGCTCATCGTCGAGGCCGGAGGCGAGGTCCTCGAACTCCATGCCCTGATTGCCGCTGTGCCTGCCGTTCGTGAGGCTGTCCAGCTCGGTCGCGTCATGGGCCACCGCGTGAACGTGGAGATCGACGAGGCCGAGGGCCTGGTCATGCGGGCCTGGACAGAGGATCGGTCATGACCGGCGACCGCGAGACGCTGGGCAAGGCGACCTACCACTTGGACGACGACACACTGCGCTGGAATCCCGGTGCCCGCCTGGATGCCGACGCCTACGCCCGCACCCGCGCGGCTGGGTTCAAGTGGTGGCGCGGCTCGGAGGCCTGGGTGGCGAAGTGGACGCCGGGGCGCGAGGACTTCCTCCTGGAGTTCGTGGGAGAGATCGGGCATGAGGCCGACCCCGACGACCCGGACGCCAGGATCACCCGCTCCGCGGGCCGCGCCGCCGCTGCTGAGAGTCGGTCGGATGCACGGGCGCGGGCCGCCATGCAGGGGCTGCCCCCTGGCGGCGAGCCCGTGAAAATCGGGCATCACTCTGAGGGGCGTCACCGCCGGGCTATCGAGCGCAGTGACCAGAACATGCGGAAGGCCGTCGAAGAGGGCCGCAAGGCGGAGTACTGGCGCGGCAGAGCGGCGGGCGCGGAGCGCCGGGCCAGGCAGAAGAGCGACCCCGGCGTGGTCCGGCGGCGGATTGAGAAGCTGGAAGCCGAGCGGCGCGTGGTGCAGCGGTCGCTCGCAGATCTGGAGGCGCGTCCACCCACTCCAGAGACGCAGGCCTCGTGGGACCGGAGTGCGGCACACTGGCGGCGCTGGACCGAGCACTTGGAGCTGCGGCTGGAGTTTGAGCGGGCGCGGCTGGCCAGCCTGAACCCGGAGCCATTCGCGCCGGCCACCGCCTACAAGAAAGGCGATGTGGTGGACACCAGGCGCTACGGCCGCTGCGAGGTGGTGCGGGTAGGGCCGAAGAACGTCAAGGTGCGGCAGCTCACGGGGCCGACGAAGGGCTGGGAGTGGGCGGTGCCGCCGTACGAGCTTTGGCCGGTGTCCCCGGAGGAAATGCCCACCAGCGGTTGACACGCAACGAGAGAGGCCCCGAGTCCGCAGACCCGGGGCCTCCTGCTGCCCTGCTCGGCGTTGGCCTAGGCGTGGGGGTCGGGGTGGGGGCTCACAGGGAGCATGGCGGCACACCCGTTGGCCCTCAGCCCCTCAATTACGGAACAGGGGGTCAGCGCCCTTATCCTTGGCCCGCTTTCCGGTCAGGCTCTTGACCTCGCGGCGTTCGAAGCTGACGTTGGCGGACCCGGCGGGCATCCGAATCCTCTTGCCATCCAGGACCTGTGCGGCGGTGAGCAGTTGAATCTTAGGGTAGGTGGTGCCCTCCCAGACGTAAGACCCCGCCTCACTGGCTCCTTGCACCATGCCGCGAGACGGCTCATGCGCCAGCAGCAACACTCCCATCGCCGCCTTCTCGCGCTCGACCGTGCCGTGCAGGTCGCGCACCATGCCGGGGTTTAGATTGCGCCCGGCTTTCACGCTCAGGATGACCTTTTCGACCTTTCCCCCGGTCGGCGTCCGGAAATAGAGATAGCCGTCGACGCCTTTGTCCGCTCCCTTCTTCCCCTTCTTACTGTCCCCCACCGCCCCGAACGGCGTTCCCCCCACCTCGGTGACAATCCAGAACTGAAACTGGAAGGGGTGGTTCTCGGCGAGATTGCGGGCCGTTTCTGCATCGACCGGCAGGAACACCTCGTCGTAATCCCGCTGAGGAAGGAGGCCGAAGTCGCGGCGCAGGCGGGCCTTGATGAGCTGCACGCTCAGATGGGTGATGTCGATGCCAACCCAGGCCCGCCCCAGCTTCTGAGCGGCGCTGACCGTGGTGCCGCAGCCGCAGAATGGGTCGAGCACCACGTCACCGGGGTTGCTGCTGGTGGCGATGATGCGCTCTAGCAGCGCGACCGGCTTTTGAGTCGGGTAGCCGAGCTTCTCTCTGCTGTGGCCCCGCAGAAACGAAATGTCGGTCCATAGATTGCCTACTGGGACGCCGCGGCTCTCATCCAGATAACGCTTGTACATGGGCACAGTTCCTGGACGGGTTTGAATCACGCGCTCTTCGGCGATAAGTTGCTGCATTCGCTCGCGGCTATAGCGCCAGTGGCGCGCGACCCCCATCACCTCGTAGTACGGATTTCCCTTCGATGCCCCCCCAGGGCCGAGCATGTTGTCCAGCTTGTACCGACGGCCATCAGGGTCTTGGTAGCGGTAGAACTGCTCGATGTATTCAGCAGAGAGCGGCACATATTGCTGATGAAAGGTCACTTGCTCACTGCGTCCATAGAACAAAATGGAATCGGTGTTGCGGCCATAATGGCGTGCCCCCTGACCGCTATTGCCTTTGGCATCGCTGCGCTTCCAGACAATCTCATTGCGGAAGTTTTCGATACCGAAAATCAAATCCAGAACCACCTTGAGGTAGTGGCTGGCCGTCGGGTCACAGTGCAGGTAGAGGCTGCCTGTCGGCTTGAGCACCCGGTGCAGCTCGACGAGCCGCACCGCCATCATCACCAGATAGGCGCTCAGGCTGCTTCCCCGAAAGCGAGAGACCATCTGCTGGAGAAACTCGGCCAACGCTCCATGCGAGACGGTGAGGTCGTGCATGGCCTGCTCGCTCTCTTCGCCCCAAACCCAGGTGTCCTGGAAGGCAAAGGCCTGAGCATGGTTGCCTTCCCCCTGGTGGTCTCTGAACAGGATGTTGTAGTTGGCCTGGCTGTTGAAGGGCGGGTCGAGATAAATCAGGTCGACGGATTCCGTCGCAAGTTCCCGCAACACCTTCAGGTTATCCCCTTGGTATAAGACGTTGCGGGTCATGGCCGGAACAGTGGGGAAAGCGAGTTGTGAGGCATGATGAGGGGCACGGTAAACCTCGCGGTCTCTCAGGTTTCTTTCAACGCCGCCCGTCACCGTTCTCGCGGACGCAGGTCCGGCAGCCCCTCTGCCGCGAGGGCCGGGTCAGTGGGGTCCGCCGGAACGGGCGTGACCCCATTGGCCGCGTTCGCCCGGTCCGCGCTGATGCCGCGCAGGGTGTGCACGCCCAGCATCCCCACCGAGGCGGTCAGCAGCTCGCCGGTCACCCCCGGCATGGGGCGGCCCGTGGCGTAGGAGTGGACGTACAGCGCCAGCACCACGAAGAAGCCCAGCGCCCCCGGCAGAAGGGTGTACACGCCCCCCGTCGTGCCCGGCACCATCACCCGCCGCAGCCGGGCGAGCGGCGCTTCAGCGGGTCGCGACATGGGTCGTTAGCCGCACAATGCGGTGCGTTCCGCTGGGCAGGCGAATGCTGTCCCCTTCGATGACCGCCGTGGCTGGGTCCATCTCCACGCCGTTGACAATCAGCCGCCGGACAGTCGGGTAGACCACAGGCTCCTGGCCTGCGAGCGCCGCCGCCTGCTCGCGCAGCATCCCGATAACAGCTCGGTAACGCCGCAGCCGGTCTTCCAGGCCGTTCTGCCCCCCGTTGATACCCTTCGTGACGGCAATCATGTCCCCCGCGTCGGCATGGCGATTGAGGCCGCGCGTGGCCCAGTAGGCCCCGCAGACCGCCGCGCTCACGTCTGCCTGGAGCATCAGCCCAGGGTTCCCCTCCAGGTCCCTGCCAATCAGGCCTCCGTAGGTGCGGTAGGCGTCCCGCCCGGTGAGCTGCGGCCAGCCCCGCCCCCGGTAGGTCCAGCCGTCGTTGCTGCCGGGGCGGTTGCCCATGCGCCCGTTGTAGACCTTGTTCGCCAGCGCCTGCGGGTTGCCCGCGTAGGGCTGGGCCGAGGCCAGCGTCGGGAAGCGGTTCGGCCAGACCTCGGTGAGGCGCTGGGCCGAGTAGTTCAGGTTCTCGCTCTGACAGATGAAGTTGGATTCGTGCGCCCAGGAGGCCAAAAACATTGCCATCCTCTCGGGCGTACGGTCAATCTCGTATTTCGCTAGGACGGGGAGTAAGGCGTCGACCACAAGCTGAGGGCTGGGGTTGCTTGGAGCGACGGCCCGAATATGATCAACGTTCAGGACTAAGTTCATGCGTGCCTCGCAACAAAAAACCGCGCCAGGAGCGCGGGGAGGGGTATTATAGGAGACGTGAGTGCCGGGGTAACGGTGCGTCCAACACCCCCCGGCGCGGCCAGTACATAGGAGGTACTGACATGGAAAGCATAGCCTGTGCTTATTGCGGCAAGGTATTTCTCTCCACTCAGGCAAGGAGACGTTTTTGCTCCGTAGAGTGCGGTAACACAAACCGCCGGTCCATGAGTAAGGAGCGCCTACAGGAGAAGCTTCTCAAGCATCGACAGATCGACAGCACTACAGGTTGCTGGGAGTGGACTGCGGGGCTAGGCAGAAAGAGCTACGGCGTTGTCACCGTCGCGTACAAGCAATATCGGGTGCCCCGTCTATCAGCACACGTTTACCTGGGGTTTGATCTGACTTCACAGCAGATCGTCTGTCATAGGTGCGATAACCCGCGCTGCTTCAACCCAGACCACCTGTTCATGGGCACCTTGAGCGACAACATGCAGGACATGCTGGCGAAGGGAAGGCAAAATCCACCCAAAGGTAGTCGCAACGGGCAGGCGCGGCTAACGGAAGATGATGTCAGAGAGATCCGCAGACTGGGTAAATCCGGGGTGCATCAACGCGAGGTTGCCGAACGATTTGGCATCAGCTACAGCTACGCCAACAACGTCATCAACGGTGAACGCTGGAAGCACGTTGAGTAGCCCCTCACTGCGCCAGGAACATGCCCAGCCGCTCCGGGGTGCGGTCAATCTCGTACTGCGCCACCACCGGGGCCAGCGCCCGCGCCACCGCTTCGGGGTCGGGGTTGCTGGGGGCCACGGCGCGGATGTGCTCGGTGTTCAGGGTCGGGGTCATGGGCAGTCTCCTGCGGGGGTCAGCCGCCCCTGCAACTCGGCGATTTTCTGGGCCTGCGCCTGGTTCTCGAACTCCAGGTCGCTCACCTGCGCGAGCAGCTCGCTGCTGTGCCGGGTGGCCGTCTGGAGGTCCGTTTTCAGGCGCTCGTTCTCGGCGGTCAGGGTCGCGTTCAGCAGCTCGACCGCCGCCCGCTCGCCTTCGAGTTTGCGGACGCGTTCCTTGAGCTGGTCGTTCTCGCGTTCCAGCGTCTCGGCACGCTGCTCGGTGCGGGCGAGCTTGGCTTCCAGTTCTTTGATTTCGGCATCCTGCTTGTCGAGCCGCTTTTCGAGCCGCTCAATCATGGCCTGCTCCGCCGATTTCGCAGCGCTGAGGCGGTTGTGCAAAAACCCCATGTAGCCGACCACGATGGTGCCCGTCGAGGCGATGATGGCGGTGATGATGGCGGGGTCCATCAACCCCCCCGGTGGCCGGTTTCCGTCGCCGTCGCATACGCGATGCAGAGCGCGAGGATGCCGTAGGTGGTGGTGCCCGTGAGGATGGTGCCCGCTCCCAGCGTGAAGCTGACGGTCACCGACAGATGAAAAAAAACGGCAGCGAGGTAAGCCAGCCGCCGGGGCAGCCCGGCGGGCAGGGCGAGCAGCAGCAGCCCGGTGATGACCGCCCCCGCCCCCCAGGCGAGCTGGGGCAGCCAGGCCATCCCCTGAAACGAGCGCCCCTGGCCGAACAGGTCGGGCTGAAAGAGGCACACCAGCCCGAAGCCCAGGGTTATCAGTGCGGTGAAGAGCCGAAAAAGCCAGTGCGCGCCGCCGCAGAGGTGGCGCAGGGTGGACAACGTGGGCAAAGGGTACCTCGGAAGGGAGGGGAAGGAAGAGAAAAGGAGGCGCCCCCGCCCTGGGGGCGCGGGGGTTAGGGAGTCGTGCTATACGCCGGGCCGTAGTAGAGGGTGCCATCTGGGGCGCGGTAGACCGGGCGGGGTGGGGTGACCCCGATGTAGAGGGCCTGGCCGCCGTTGGGGAGGTGAGCGAGGTCGGAGACGCGGGGCACGTCAATGGGGTCGAGGGGGCCGAGGACCCCCTTCGCGACCGCGCCCAGGAACGCGAGCAGGGGAATGCCGCTCCCGACAATGTTGGTGTCAAACGACATTGCGCCGATATACGTCAGGAGGCCCCCCGCGAGCGGGGCGGGCAGAGTGGGCGCGGCAGAGGTGGCGAAACGCGGTGTCAGCGCGCCATCATTCCGGACAACAATGACGAGGTATTGACCTGCCTGCACGTTGACCACCCCGTCCAGCGTGCACGCATGCTCCGCCACAGCGTTGCCGATAGCGGCCACCCCCGTCGCCTGCACGGTCGCGGCAGAGGTGGCATAGTCTGGCCCCGTCACGTGGACTTCGATGGGGACATTGCCCGTGTAGTCCAGAGAGTGCCACGTCATCCGGAGCCGGTTGAACGCCAGCGCCTGCTGCGCCCTGTAGTGCAGCCGGAACCCCGCGTAGTAACGGTTGGGACCCAACTCGCCATCTCGCGGGGCCGAGTTGTATTCCACAACCTGCGCGTTGCCGCCCTGCAGGTACACGGGGCCAACGCCACCGGCGGGCGGCGGCGCACCCCCCACAGGATTGACCCAGCCCGCTTCCCCATCTCCCGGCCCGGTTTTCGTCAGCACCTGCCCCACACTCCCGCCGGACGGCAGCCCCGCGCCGGAGCCACCCCCCGTCAAGTGCGCGGTCAGCGGATTGCCCTCCGTCCCGTCGCCCGTAATGGTGGTGCCGTCCGTCACGACGGCGTTTTGCAGACCGATGGTGATGTTTTTAATACTCATAGCCCCCCCCCACTGGGTGCGTCGCCCAGATACGTCACGTGCAAGGTCGGTGCGCCACTCGCGGCCACCACGCGCAGGTTCAGCAGGTCCGGGCCGCTGACTTCCCAGACCGTGCCATCCCCCCAGCGCTCCCCGTCCGTGGGGGTGGGTTGAGGCTGGCAGGTGGCGATGCGGACCGCTCCCCCCTCCACGGCGACACGGGCCGCCCGCGCCCCCGCTGGGATGGCCGGGAGCGCCTGCACCTGCGCGGTCATGGTGACGGTCGAGCGCGAGAGGGAAACGAGGGGCGCGGTGTCGGGGGCGGAGCCGCCACTCACCACCGTGACGGGCAGGGGCGCGGCGAGGCTCACCGGGACCGCGAACTCGCCATCGGCGGGGTCCGCGACGCCGAGGATGGCACGGTTGTAGCGCCAGAGATTGAGCAGGCCGACTCGTAGGTTGAGCATGATCACCTCCAGAAAGGTCAGCCCCAGCCGGGTGCGGGGGCTGGGGCGGGGAGAGGGGGCTACTGGGGCAGGCCGGGGGTCAGGGGGAGGTGGTAGTGCGCTCCCTCTTCACCCGCAGGCGCAGGCTCCACCAGGTGCAGGTAGGGAGGCCCACCCAGCGGCCAGACCACCTCCGTGAGGCGGCGCATCACCGCTGTGGGCGCGGTTGGCACCCGGACGACGGCGAGGCCTTCCAGAGGCTCCTCCAGCACATCGAGCGCGGGGTAGCCCGGCAACTGGTCGT
This sequence comes from Deinococcus murrayi DSM 11303, assembly GCF_000482805.1. Taxonomy (GTDB): domain Bacteria; phylum Deinococcota; class Deinococci; order Deinococcales; family Deinococcaceae; genus Deinococcus; species Deinococcus murrayi. Next base: position 30,291 of record NZ_AXWT01000001.1, read on the forward strand.
AACTGCCGTTCAGCGCCACGGCTTCCAAGCCAGCGGGCCAGTTGGGGCGATCCGCGAGCAGGCCCACGCTCACCCCCCGTGGGACGTAGAGGTTCAGATCAACGTGCGTTTGAACCCCCCTCTCCCATCTCGTCTGCGGCACGACCACCTCCGTCCAACCCTCATCCCAAGGGTTGGGCCGGACGACCAGGGTCGCGATCATGCTGCCCAGCGTCCCCGCCGCGAAATCCGGAGAACTGATGCCCATCTCCAAGGCGGGGGGCGAAGCCTGAGGGCCGGTGAAGACCATGAGCCCGGCCACTCGGAGGGCCACCCCCCGGAGGGAAACCTTCACCTGCCTCACCTCGCTGCTGGGCGTCGGGGACAGCCCCTGATCGAGCAGTCGCGCGACGTGCGTGTAGTTTCCAGCCAGCATGTCCTGGTGCATGGCCTTGGTCGGATACGGTCCTGCGCTCATAGGCCCTCTCTCTCCACCGACTCGTATCCCTGGGCGTCCGCCGTGGCGGCCCCGTCAGAGATGGTCTGATAGCCGTCCGCGTCGGTGGTCGCGTCGGCGTTGGTGATGGTCTGGTAGCCCTGCGCGTCGGTGATGACGGTGTAGGGGTCCAGGCCGGGGACCCCAGGCCCCGGCTCAGGCGGCGGGGCCTCGTCCACGGGGGCCAGCGCCCGGAGGGTAGTCACGCTGGCGCTCTCGTCTGTGCGGGTCAGCCGCAGCAGGCCAGGGGCGAGGGCGTGAGGGTAGGAGGGTGCCTCCCAGGTTGTGCCGCCATCCCCGCTGACCTCCACGGCAGCGGGGGGGCCGTGCTGGCCGAGCAGGATATACCCGGCGAGGCCACCGCGCCCGGCGGTGACCTCCAGGATGAGGCCGCTCGCCGGGGTGGCCCCGGCGAGCAGGATGGGATTGGGGATGTGCATGGGACTCCTTAAATGAGGATGGGACCGCTCTCGCCTGGCACTGGCATGACCCGCACGCACAGCAGGGCGCGGCTGCACTGTCCCTCGTACTCCAGGGTGTAGGCGGCGGCCACCGGCACCGGCACCACGTAGGGATGCCAACCGCGCCGCTCGTCTGCGTTATGACCGAGTTTGCTCAGGGTGACGCTCTCTCCGTTCACCGTGATGGTGTCCGCCCTGGTCCGCAGCCGCAGCACCAGCGCTGCCTCCCACGTCTCGCCGGGGTCGTCCCCGCTGGCCGGGCGGGGCGGGTCCGGCAGCTTGAACGTCAGCGTGAGCGGGCCGCGTGTGCTGGTGCGGTCGTTCAGCTCCTCAGGCCACTCGGCAGGCGGGTACAGCACCCTCTTGGCGACTTTCGCCCGCACGTCCTCTCCTGCCACGGTGGCCGTCAGCGGCAGCAGCAGCGGCGCTTCCCCCCGCCGGAGCGGTTCGTCGTGCTCCACCGCTCCGGTCACGTCCGCCAGCGTGAGGCCCAGCGGGGCGGCGGGGACCGGAGGCGGTTTCTGTGGCCGCCTGCCGGGCCGCCCGGTCCAGTTCCAGTGTGTGGGGCGCTTCGGCGCGTCCGGGGCTTCGCCCCTCTTGTAGCTGTCCCGCCAGGGGTCGTGTGCGGCGATGGCCCGCGTCTCCCCCTGGCAGTCGCACCAGGCCCACTGGGGCGGCCAGGTATTGAAGAGGGTGCCCACCGAGTTGAATCCGACGAACGCCCCTGGCGAGACCCGCAAAATCTCTCGCTCGAACTGCTCGCGGGGGATGGCGGCCCGGCTGCCATCGGGCCGTACCGCCGTCACGGTGGTTTTAGAGGCGTGCAGCACGATGACACGCTCCCAGTCCATCGTGCCGTCCTCGCGCACCAACGGCGTGTCCCGCAGCGCTGCCCAGGTGCCGCCCCGGAACGTATGCCCGAAAGCGGTGAGAGTGGCCGCAGGCTCCCCCTCCCCACCGTCCAACCTCCCTAGGGCAGCCTGGCGCGGGCCGTCTACCCGGACGGCACCTCCCCAGGCGCGGAACGAGGGGCCTGTTGGCATCGGTCGTTGTCCCCACGCGGTGCGCTCGATGTCGCGCAGTACGGTGGCAGCCTCTGCTAAGGGAAGGCCTCGCCGGGTCACATAGGCGACGGGTCGGTACTCCCTGGAATAGGTCTGTGCCCCCTCGCCATAGACCGCTACCCAATCCATCAGCGGGGTGGCCCCTGGAGGCCGGACGCCCCAGGTCTGCTGGGTGAGGGAGGCGATGGTCAGCCAACAGTCCACCAGGGTGGCGATGACCTCGCCAGTTTGCTCAGAGTAGTGATGGCCCCGCACCGCCGTCACCTCGTGGAAGTACGTCAGGGGGCCGTCGAGCCACCCGACCGCCACGTCGCCCCACCGCCACACCCCCCGAACGTGCCCCTGCACATAGGTCTGGACCAGTTGGTGCACGTCCTTGGGGTCGCTGCCCCACTTGTTGATGACGACCTCGCGGTAGGCGTCGGCTACGCGGGTGGTGTCCGCGTCCGGGGTGCGGTAGGCGTCCCGGCTGGTGCGTGGCAAAAAGAACTCCCATTGAAAATCCCATGCCCGCACCGTCTGCGTCTGCGTCAGCGCGGGATAGGCTCGTTCCTCCCGGCCTCCGTCATAGCGCTGGAGCGTGTCATAAAAGCGCCAACGGTTCACGCCCCCCGCCCGTTCCTGAACGTTTACCGCCGTGCCGCTGCCCATCACCCAGTGGGTGTACGTGACCTCCTCGCCCGTCACCGCGTCGCGCCAGGTATAGGCGGGGTCCCGGTACCTAAAACGCTCCGGCGTCCGCTCAAAGCGCACCGCCGGAGGAGAGAGTTCAGGGGCATAGTCGATGTCGTCTTTAAAGAAGCTCAGCGTGCGGGCGTCGTGGTCTACCGCTGGTGCGCCTGCCAGCTCGGTGAGTTTGCCGTCATCCAGCACCACGAACTGGGGCACCCCGCTCGTGCCGCGCTCGCCTCCGAAGACGCCGCCCGCGCCCGTATATGGGATATGCAACTCGCTCGTCTGGGAGTCGGGGCCGGTCACATCGGCTCACCTCCGAACCGTTGCCGGGTGATGGCCCACAGGCCAGGTCGCTGCGGAGAGTCATAGGCGGGGGGCGGGGGGATGAAGGCCTCATCCAGCACCGGGCGGGCCTTCAGCGGGGGCATGTCGGGTTGCCCCGTCTGAGGATTCCCCGCCGGGAGCGGGGGACGGCGGTGGGGAGCCAGCGGTGGTACGGGCTGCGGGCGGGTCGGCGATTCCTCACCCTCATCCTCGCAACAGCAGCAGCACCCCTCTCCCACCAGGGCCAGCACGGTTTGCCTCGTTTCCTCGTCCATCCTCACCCCCCTGCGATGACGCTCTGGCCCGCGCTGTCGGTGGCAATCTCCACCACAGCACCCACCTCCGGCACCCCGAAGCCGCGCAGCAGCGTGGCGACCCGTGGCCTATAGGTCACGGCCCCATCCGGGCCAATCTCCGGCACGTTCACCAGCACCTGCGCCGCGTTCACGCCTGCCACGAAGCCCCGCTCGCGGTCGTTCTCGGCGGGCCAGGGGATGGGGGTCAGGGCCGGGGCCGTGACCTGCGCCGCCGTGATGGTGGCTGTGCCTGCGCCGCCCTCGGTGTTGATGCTCAGCGACTCCACCACCCCACTCACCGGGCTGCTGACCCGTGACCCCGGCAGCAGGCCGCGCGGCACGCTCAGCCGCGCTTCCTGCACCACGCGGGGGCCGTTGGCCTGGGCCAGCAGCGCGGCGAACTGCGGTAGTCGGGCCGCGCTCTCCAGCATCCCGAAGGTTTGCTCGACTGTGCCTGTTCCCCCGCCCTCCACGCGCCAGGCGGCCCGCTGCGGCAGGTTGATTTCGTTGCGGCGGCGGCCATCGGGGTCGCTGCCCGGTTCCTGGCCCGGCCCTGGCTCTTCCGGCTGGGGCTTGGGCCAGTTCACCCGTGGCGGCTCATTCCGCATGACCTCGCTGCCCGTCTGCATGGCCCCGGTTCGCACGGTGAGGCGCACGGCCTCCCCCGAATCGAGGTCGTACAGTGGCACCGACGCCCCGCCCGTCGTGGCGTAGTAGCGGTGCCAGACCGGGCCAATCCTGCGGTAGACCTCGCCGAGCACCTGCCCGACGTATTCACGGGGCTGGAGCGGCCCCCGCTTCTGCGGTTCGTCCTCGGACCCGGCCTGCTCGACGCTGACCAGCCGCTTCCCCGCTGTCCTCCGGCTTTTGAGGTACCCGGCGAGGTCGCCATCTTCGTACCAGGTCTGGGTAATGATTTCGGTCTGGTTCTCCACCAGGTCGCCACCCGGCAGAGAGGCGCTGAATAGCGTGCCGGAGACATTCACCATCCGCGTGCGAGTGTTCAGGGTGTACCCGAAGCCGCGCTTGGTGGTCTGCTGGCGCACCACCGCCTCCGTGCAGGCGGGGTGGTAGGCGTAGGTGGTTTTGGTGTCGCTGATGAGGACGCGCTCGAAGACGCGGGTGGCCGCCCTCCCGTCCACCGTCTCTTTCACCTCGACCCGACCGATTTCCACCTGCTGTTCCTGGCGCAGCAGCCCGCCCAACACGTACCCGGCGGAGACCGTAAACCCGTTCTCGGTGGGCGTGACCTCCTTCCAGGAACGCTGGCGGTCCTCTTCGGTTGGCTCGCCCTCTTCGGGTGTCTCCGGGTCCGCGCCGGGGTCGCGGGGGAGGATAGGCCCCAGCACCGCCCGCTCTGCCGCGCTGAGGCGGATGCGCCCCGGCACCTGTGCCCCCTCGCCCCGCTCGGTGAGGCTCTCGATTTCGCAGCGTGTGAAGGCGTCCCCCTCGCCGGTCAGGCTGCCCCCCGGTGGCACGCCATACAGCGCGTCCCCCCGCGCAATGAGGCGGTAGCCCAGCGCCCCGTAGGTGTCCCCGAAGAGGTCCGCTGGGGTGCGACCGCCCGTGCTGGTTTCGCGCCGTTTCTCCTGCCAGGTCTCGCCCTCGAAGGGGTCGGGGCCAATCAGGGAGAACGCCACGCCCGCCGCCGCAAAGCCCCGCCGCACCAAGTCGGAGACGCCCACCGTCCGCAGCGGCGGCAGGGGCGGGGGGCTAGCGGGCAGCAGGCCGGGCTGCACGACGTAATCGTCGGGGTAGTCCAGCCGCGGCGAGCGCACCCACTCCACCAGTTCGGGGAGGGGATAGCTCCGCGCCCGCTCTGCCGCCGCGTTGTAGGCCCGCAGGGTGGTGGTGACCCCCCCCTCGCGGGTGCGGGTGACCTCGTACTGCCGGGGGTCCACCGTGAGCCGCCGGGCGACCGCCGGGGCGTCCCCCAGAGAGGCGAACACGGTCAGGCTCTCCCCCGGCTGGGCGCGGCCCTTCAGGGTGAGGGTGACCGTCTCGGTCTCGCCGTCGTGCTGGTAGCTCGCGCTGACGGCCCGCCCCAGGGGGCAAGAGACCGCCCAGCGCTGGGGGGGCTGACCCGCGATGACCCGCACCGGGCTGCCGGGGGGCAGCGCCCCACCCCCGGCGGGGCGCAGGGCCGCGTAGCTCGCGAACCGCACAGGCACCCGTGCCGTCCGCAGCCGCACGAGCGACCCGAAGGCCACGGGCACCACCTCGCGGGGCCGCACGTAGGACCGGAAGCGGAAGGCCGCTCGCTGGGGGTCGAGCTGGACCGTACTGACGAACTCGAATGGCTCCCGCCTCCCACTGCGGGCCATCAGGATGATGGGCATCAGCTCACCGAGCCGAGGATGACGCCGCTATCCTCCCCGGCAATGAGTGCGCCGCCCGCCGTCCAAGTCAGCAGCACGGGCACGCTCTCCCCCGGCGGGAGCGGCTCCGTGAGCACCTCCCGCTCGGCGTCCTCGGCCAACTGCACCCCGTTCACGGTCGCGCTCAGCGTCGCGGGGAGCGCCGAGTTGTTCGAGACGCGCAGGCGCACGCTGGTGAGGGTCACGTCCCCGGTGTTCTTCAGCAGGCCGCTTTGCAGCAGCGTGCCGTTCTCGTCCAGCTCTCCGGCGTAGGGATTCAGGTCCGCCGTGTCATCGGCAGTTCTCAGGATGATGCGTTTCACGGGTTCCCTCCTACGATGAGCAGGTCCAGGGTGATGTTGTAGAACTCGCGCCCCAGGGCGTGGGCCAGAAAGGTCCACGTGGGAGGCGACTGCACCACGGCAGTCGCCCAGATGCGGAGTTCATGGCGGTCGGTGTAGTTCTCGGCCACCTGCACGGTGTCGCCCACCCGCAGCTTGGTCAGCGGGCGGATGAGGCTAAACTCGGCCCCGTTCTCGGTCTGGATTTTGAGGTTCACGCCCCCCGGCGAGGGGGCAGCCTCATCCGCCCCTTCCCCCTCTTCCGGGCAGAGCGGGAACGCCGCGCTGCTGCGCTGGGCAAACCCCCGCACGTCCTCGGCGGAGACGGTCTGGAGCGTCACCCCGCCCCGCCGGGGCAGGCGCTCGGCGAGGTCCACCAGCCCGCCAGGGGCCGTGATGCGGCAGACCAGGGGGTACAGGATGGCAGGGTCAGGGGTCAGCATTTCGGTCCACTCCATTTCCGGTCGCGCCGCGCTTCATTCACGGCCTGATTCAGGGCGCGACGGGCGGCCCGCTCGATGTCGGCGGCCCGGTCGCTGGGGGCGGTGATGTTGATGGCGTCTACCCGCAGGGTGTAGCTGTAGCCAGCGGGCACCGTGCGGGGGGCGCTGGCGGCGGGGGTGGGGGCGGGTTTTGGAGGGGTGAACCGCCCCGCCAGCACTGCGCCTGCCGCCTGCCCTATCTCGCGCCCCAGTGCACGGAGGTTGCCCGGCTGGAGCGGCTGGGGGGGGAGGTTGACCAGCCGCTCAACCAGGCGGTCGAGGCTCTCCGCGCTGATTTGGCTGGGTTTCGCTTCCCGCAGCCCCTTGGCGACCTCCCCCAGCAGCTCGATTTGCCGCTGCCGCTGAGCCTCCGCGTCGCCCGCCGCCTTCACGTCCCGCACGGCCCCGGTGAGGTCGCGCACGGCGGACTCCAGCCGCGCCGCCGCCCGGTCCTGCCGCTCACGGTCGGCAGACACGTCCACCGGGGCGGGGAGGGGAACGCCCGCCGTGAGTGCCCGGACCAGCTCGCGGGTGCTCTCGTCAAACTGCTGCGCGGCCCCGCTCAGGGTGAGGGCATTTTCGGCCTCCTGTTCGGTGAGGCGGGCGCGGGTCTCCAGATTCGCCGCCTCGGCGTCGTACTGGATGCCCAGGGCGTCTACCTGGTCGGCAAGGTCGCGAGTCACCTCCTGGCCCGTATCCCGCACCCTGATACCGTTCTTACGGAGCATCTCGGCCTGCTCCTGATAACGCTTCTCTTGCTTGGCGAGTTCGTTGGCGGCCTGGGCGATGGCCCTTTCTTCCCCGCCGCGCAGCGCGTCGGCAAGATTCCGCTGAGCGGCCTCGCGCCGTTGGGCGATGGCGTCCAGGCGGCTGATTTCCCGGTCAACCTGCTGTTGGTAAATACTGCCCGATTTTAGGAATGCCGCGTCGTCCATGAAGAGGCGGCCCACCGACGCCTGCCGTTGCCGCTCGCGGGCCAGTTCGAGGCGGTCTCCCTGGCCGTAGGCACTCGCATAGAGGTTGTCGGCGGCCTCGCGTACCCCGTCCATCTCGCTGACCTGCTGGCGGTAAGCGCCCGCCAGGCCGCGCACCGCCTCCCGTTGAGCCGTGATGGCCCCGGTGAGGGTGTCGGTGGCCGTTTTTAGCCGCTCGGCGTTATCGGTGGTCGGGAGGGCCGCGTGCATCTGCCGCGCCAGCGCATACTCCCGCTCGGCGCGGGCCAGCTCCCGGCGGGTCCGGGTCAGCTCGCGGGTGGCCTGGGCCTCTGCCGCGAGTCGCCCCCCGGCCTGCGCCGAGGCGAGGTTGCGCTCGGCGGCCTCCAGGTCCTCCAGCGCCAGGACGCTCGCCTGCTGCGCCTCCAGCAGGGCGACGGTGGCCTCCCGCTGGCCCCGGATAGCCCCGGTCAGGCCCTCGGTGGCAGATTTGAGGCGCTCGGCGTTACCCGTGCTCGGCGAGAGGTCGTAGTCCCGCCGGGCCTCCTGATAGGCCCGCTCCGCTGCGGCGAGGTTGCGGCGGGCCTCCGCGAGGCCGTTTGTCGCCCGCACCTGCGCGTCCAGCTCCCGACCGCCCCGCGCTTCGCTTTCCAGCGCAGCCTGCGCCGCAGCGAGGTTTTCGAGCAGGTCGCGCCGGGCACGCTGCGCTTCCAGCACCTTGCGCTCGCCCTCGGCCTCCTGTCCGAGGAGTTGCACGCGCTCGCGGGCCAGTTGCGCCCGCTCCTCAGCCCCCAGCCCCTCCACGGCGAGTTGCCGCTCCAGCAGCGCGAGGCGGTCGCGGGTCAACCGCAGTTCCAGCTCGGCGGAGGCGACGGCATCGTCGGCCATCCCCCGAATCTGGGCCAGAGCGCGCTCGCGGGCCTCGGCAGCGTCCAGCAGGGCGTTTTCGAGTTGGAGCTGCCGTGCCAGTGCTTCCTGACGGCGACGCTCGGCCTCGGCGACTTTCTGGAGCGCCTCAACCTGCTTGTCGATGACCTGCGCGGCAGCCTCCTGCCCCGCCTGCTCGCGGGCCTGGAGGGCCTGGGCCAACCCTGCCCGCGCCCCCGCCTGCTCAGCGAGGGCCGCTTGCAGTTCCAGCTCGGTGCGGGCGGCAGCGACTTTCGCGTTGGCGAGGCTCAACTCGCGGGCGGCAATCTGCACGGTGAGGTCGGCCTGAGCCTGGCGGTCCTCCCCCAGCCCCCGCAGGGTCAGCTCCGCCTGCGCCTGCGCCCGGTAAAGGTCCAGGCGGCGTCGTTCGGCGTCGAGAGGGGCCGCGTCTATCCGGGTCTGGAGGTCAGCAATCTGGACCAGCAGCCCGAACCGCTGCTCGATGAGGGCGTTGCGTTCGGCCTCCCGGCCCTCCCCGGCAATGCGGTCGTCGAGGTCGCGCAGCCGGGCCTGGAGCACGCCGAGCTGCTGGCGCTGGGCGGCGAGCCGCTCGGCCTCGCTGCGGGCCATCCGCTCGGCGTACCCCGCTTCAGCCTCCAGCCGCGACAGGGCGGACTCGGCTAGCCGCCGCCCCGCCTCCTCCTGCTCGCGCAGGCTGACGGCCTGCCCGTGCTGGAGGTCACGGATACGCGCTTCTACGGCCTCCCGCTCCTGCGCGGTGAGTACCACCCCGTTCAGGCCGCTGAGCTGGCCCTGGAGCAGGGTGATTTGCCGCTCCCGCTCGGCGGCGATGAGGCGGTCCAGTTGCAGCACCTCCGCGTCGCTGCGGGCGAGTTCGCGGGCCTGCTCCAACTCGCGGATACGGCCCTCCGACCGCTGGACCGGGCGCTCGGCGGCCTCGATACGGGCCTGACGCAGGTTCTCGGCGGCCTGCCGCTCCGCTTCTTCCTGTTGCTGACGGCGCTGGGCCTCCCCAGCCTGGTAGTCCGCCCCCAGCCGGGCCAGGTCGGCGTAGTACTGCGCCCAGATGGCACGGCGCTCCTCGGCGGTGAGGTTCTCGGCGGAGAGGGCCAGGTCGCGGCTGCGGGCCAGATTGGCCCGTTCCTGGGCGAGTTGCTGCTCGGCGGCTCGCTGCGCCATCTGCGCCCGGCGGGTGGCCGCTTCCCCCTCGATGCGGGCACGGGCCACCGGGTCGTCCCCGGCCCCCGCGAGGCGGCGTGACACCCCCAGGTTGTATCTGGCGAGGGCCGCGTCACGGGCTGCCTGCTGCGCGGCGAACTGTTTCTGATTCACCTCCCCCCAGGCTTGGGCGATGCGCCGGGCCGTCTCGCGGGCCAGGGCCTCATCTTCGTTGGCCCACTGTTGGCGCTTGGCCCGCTCCTCCCGGCGTCCGGCGTCCAGAATCTCCTGGCGCTGGGCCTCGCTGCCGGTGAACGATTCGAGGCGCTCGGCGAGCTGGCGGCGGAACTCGGCCAGCTCTTCCCGGCGAGAGGCCAGCGTGCGGGCGCGTTCGTCGCGGATGGCCGCGATTTCGGCGGCGCGGGCGGAGCGCTGGGCCTCCCCCACGGTGCGCTGGTTGTCCTGCTCGATGCGGCGCAACTCGGTCTGATAGCGGCTGTACTCGCTCAGCAGGCGGCGGCTCCCCTCGCGAATGAGCGCCTGGCGCTGCTCCTCGGTCCCCTGAAACTCGTCAATCTGACGTGTGAGAGTCTCGCGCAGGTCGTCCAGAGCCGCCTGTCGCACGGCCACCTCCTTCAGGTAGCCGTCCTTCATCGCGGCGATGCTCGCGTCGCGGGCTGAGCGCTGCGCCTCCAGCACGGTACGCTCGCCCTCGCGGATGGCCTCGGCACGCTCGCGCTGCTGCTGCCGCGCCAGCGCAGCAATCTGACGGTCACCCTCCCGCTGAAGGGCGGCGCGGGTGGCCGGGTCGGACTCCAGGCGCACCCGCTCGGCCACGTCTCGGCGCAGGTCGTCGAGCGCGGCGCGGCGCAGGGCCTCCTGTTTGGCGAAACCGTCGGCCATCGCTGCAATCTCGGCGTCGCGGGCACTGACCTGGGCCTGGCGCACCCGCTCGGCATTCTCGCGGGCAAGCTGCATGTCCTCCTGTGCCCAGGCGCGGCGGCGGGCCGCGATGAGGCGGCGTCCGTCCTGCTCGACCTGAGCGGCCTGGGCGGGGAAATCGGAGAGGGCCTTCACCGTTTCGGCAGTCTCGCGGCGGATGGCCGCGATTTCAGCGTTGCGCTGCGCCTGGCGTTTGGCGGCCCCGCCCTGCATGGCCTCGATTTCCGCCTGCTGCACGGCGAGGGCCGATTCGCGGGCGGATTTGACGGCCTCATCCGCGTAGCGCTTGCGGATGGCGGCGGCCTGGGCCTGCTGCTGGGCGTCGAGCTGCGCCAGGCCGTCGCGCAGGGCGGGGGTTTGGGAGGGGTCCATCAGCTTGCCGTTCACCACAAAGGGCTTCTTGAACTCGCGGCGCAGGTCCTCGTACTCCCGCCGCAGCCGCGCGAGGTCGGCTTGGAGGTCGGTCATGCCCTCCAGGCGCAGCTCGAAGGCCTTGCCCTCCAGCGTCGCGCGGAGTTTCTTGACCGCCTCGGTCTGCTCATCGGTCAGCGCGACGTTGAGCTGGCCCCGGCGCTGGGCCTCGGCGTAGAGCTGGATGACGTTCTGGCGGGCCTCCACGAGCTGCTCGCGCAGGCGCTTGATGGCCTCCTCATCGCGCTTGTAGATGCGCTCCCCGGTCCAGAAGTTGGTGCCCACCAGGGTGCCCTGCTCGGCGTCGGCGAGCTGCTGCTGAATCAGGAGCACGCGGGCCTGGGCACGGCCCAACTCGGTCCCGCCCTTCATGAGCTGGCGGACCCGCTCCATCGTCTGCTCAAACGCTTTCTGGTTGGCCTCGTCCACCTGCTCATAGATGGCGGTGGTCCCCTTGACCTGATTGGCCCACAGCGCCCCCAGGCCGACCACCAGCGCCCCGACTCCGGCCAGCGCCGCCGCCGACGCCAGAGTGAGCGTGCCCAGAGCGCCGGAGAGGATGGTCGTGGACCCCGCCGTCTTCAGGAACGCGACCGAGAGGACGTTCTGCGCCCCGCTCGCGGCGAGGGTGGACGCGGTGAACGCCCGCAGGGCCGCTGGGGCGGACTTCACCCACGGCAGGAACCCCCCGGCCTCGCTGATGCGGCTGGCGACGTTCAGACGGCCCACGGCTGCCGTCGCCGCGTCAATGGCCTTTGAGGCCGCGCCGAACTTCATCAGAGACTCCCAGGCCCCCCGCAGCCCCACGGCGAGCGAGGAGACCGGGGCATACAGCACGCCCACCGCGACCGCCGAGGCCAGCAGCAGGGTGGTGGTTTGCTGCACCCCATCGGGCAGGGCGTTGAATACGTCCAGCACGCGGGTCAGGGCGCGGGCACCGTTGACCGCGAAGGGGACCAACGACTCGCCGAGCTGCTTTTGGGCCTCGCTCAGCTCGCGGTTGGTGCTGTTGACGGCCCCGCCGAGGCCCGACTGGAGGGCGATGAGGTCGGCCACCTCGTCGCTGGTCGCCTTTTGGATCAGCAGCAGCTCGGCCTGCACCTTGTCCTGACGGGTCAGCTCGTCGGTGGTCTTGCCGATGCTCTTGGCGTACTGGGCGTAGAAGGGGAAGAGGTTCTCCGAGATGCCAATCTGATTCAGGGCTGCGCTGGTGCCGCTGGTCACGGCGTCCACGTAGCCCTGCATCCCCTCGGCGGCACTGCGCCCAGCAGCGAGGGCCGAGGCCCCTGCCCCCTCCAGGGCGGTGTAGGCCTGCTGGAGGGTGTAGCCCTGGCGCAGCAGGCCGCGGATGCCGTCACGGGCCGCGTCCCCGCTGACGCCGAGGGTGTCCGACAGTTTGGCGACGACCCGCGCCGCTTCCTCAGACGTGCCGCCGGTCTTCTGCACCGACTTCTGGAACAGCCCTTGGGCGATGCGGGCGGTGTCGCTGGCCTGGGCAAACTGGAAGAGGCCGTTGGCCGCCCCCATCGCCTGTGGGCCGTACTGTTGCAGCGCACTCCCCACGCCCAGCTTGACCTGCGAAGCCAGACCCAGCCGGGTGATCTCGCCCCGTGCGGCGGCGGCGGTGGTCTCCGCGAGGCGGTTGGCGTTGGCGACTTTCTGAGCCTCGCGGCTGTATTCGCCGAACTCGCGCCGGGCCACGTCGCCCACCTGGTTCAGCTCGCGGGTCAGCGCCCGCATGCGCTCGGTGAGCTGATTAATCTCCTCCGGGCTGGCCTCCCCAAACCCCGCCTGAAAGTTGGCGCGAGTGATGCGGACGGCGCGGTCCAGCTCGTCGATGCGGGCGCGGAGACTGGCGGCGCGGGCCTCGAACGCGGCAGCCGACTGCGCCGCGCTGTTCACGCCCACGTCAAACCCCCCGAACAGTCCCGCGATACGCCGCTGCATGTCGGTGGGCACGGCCTCCTCCACGGCATCCCGGATGGCCCGCGCTGCTCGTTGCACGTCGCGCCCGGCAGAGAGGTCGGCGGTGAGGCGGATGGTTCCCACCTGCCCCGCGAGGTCGCGCACGGCCCGCAGGTCGCTCTGCACCTGCGCGATGCCCTGGCGGAACTTGGAGACGTCGAGGGTGGCCTCCCCCTTCAGGGGCGGCAGGTTGGGGCTGGTCATATGTCAGGCTCCTGAAAGTTGGGAGGGGGTAGCGTGGGGGCATGAGAAAGGGCATAGCGATGTGCGCCGCCCTCGCCCTCGGATGGGGCAGTGCGGCGCAGGTGTACGTTTTAAATGGCCTTCAGTACGTCAGTCCAGAACAGTTCTCCCGTGAAAATGGCGCGACGTACAAGAACCAGTACGGCACTCTCACTCTCAAGTGGCCTAAAGGCGAACTGGTGATGTACACAGGGTCACGGGAAGCGCAGCTCAACGGGAAGCCGATGCTACTATCAGCCCCCCTCGCCAACATTCAGGACACAGTTGTCGCGCCGCTTGCCGATTTGCAGAGGGCCTTTGGATTAGCGGTGACCGCCCCGCCCCCAAAGGCTCCGGCACCTCAGGCCACCAATCCGCCGCCGAGAGCCACACCCACTCCCGCGCCGCCTTCAAGCGCATGGCAGAAGGTTCTGAAAGGCCCCGCACGGGTCGGCGATGTCATTGTCCAATACCGCCCCAATGAGTCTAAGGGTGGCGACAACCTCTTTAGAAGTGCTACAGTTTTTGATTGGCCAACCGCACTCCCGACCAGCGTGGAGACGCTCATAAACTTCTGCTATATAAGCGTCAAAAGCAGCTTAAAAGCGCCCGCTACCGCCCAGTTTTCCGATGGCTTTCTTCAGATATACCGTGACCAGACATGGACCATGGTTGGCAGCGTTGATGCCCAAAATTCCTATGGGGCACTGATTCGCTCTAGCTTCGTTTGCATGCATAAGTTTGCCAACGGCAAGCTCTACACGTTGGTCAGTATTCAGTAGCCATCTGAACCCCCCGCACCTTCCCTGCGAACAGCTCGCGCATCCGGTAGAGCGCGAACACCGCCGCTGGGTAGACCGCAGGCCCAGCCACCATGTACCGCTGCCCGCTGCGCCCGAAGTGCAGCGGGGCCAGCGGGTTCGCGGCGGCCTGCGCGACGATTTGCGCCGGGGTCATCTCGTAGGGGCCAGTGCCGTATTCGATATAGGGGGCGTACGGAACGTCATTCCAGACGCTGACGCGGGCAGTGTTTTTCGTGCCCTGGCCGCGCGCCTGGAAGCCCCGCAGGTAGTCACCCGTGCGCTCGTACGCTCCCGGCGTGGTGTCGTACACGTTGCGGCGGGCACCGATAACCGCGTGCCCCAGGGCTTCGGCGCTGGCCTGCTGCGCCACGTTCCCCAGGTCATCACACGCCCGCTCCAGCCGCGCGAGGGCGGCCATCAGCGCCCCGGCGTCGAGGTCTATCATGCCTGCGCTCCCATCACCTGCATGGCGCGTTCCCACATCGCCTCTTCCTCCCGTTCACGGCGGGCGCGAATCGCCGCCTCGCTGTAGAGCCACGGGGCGGCCCGCCGCAGCAGCGCTTCCCGGTGGCGGTGGTAGCGCGTGAGGTCGTAATACGGCCCGCCGGGGCGCGGGGGATGCTCCGGGTCCCGGTACTCCCGGCCCTGCTCTAGGCCGTCCGCGATAGCCGCATCCTCCAGCCGGGTGAGCCGGGCGGCGGCGGCCCGCTGCGCCTCGATGGACGCCGCCGCGAGCAGCAGGGCGGGTGGGAGCCGCCGCGCGGTCTCGTACCCGCTCAGGCCGAAGGTGCGGATGAGCCACTCATCGAAGCTGTCGCCCGGCCCTGACTCAGCCGCGTCAGCATCCGCTGCGCCCGCCGGGTCAGGGCCGTCAGTTTTGGGTCGGCGTCCTCCAGGTCATTGAGGTCCCACATCGCGGCCAGCAGCGCGAGGCGGTCGCCCCAGGTCAGGCGCTCCGGCAGGGGGCAGCCGTCCAGCGAGGCGTGCACGAGCCGCCAAAACGCGGCCCACACGCCCGGCTCCACGTCCCCGCGCCGCCACTCGTGCCATCCCTCGCGCATCTGGCCCAGGGTGACGGTGAGGGTGAGCAGGTCGAGCAGGTGGGCGTCGGCGACGTGTGCGCCCCAGGCCCGCAGGGTGACGGTGCCGCCGGACAGCTGGACGAGTTGGCGGATGGGGTGCATGGTCCTCCAAAAAGGGAATCTGATGTTAGGGGCCGCACGGGGCGGCCCGGAAAGAAGGGTTAGGGCGCGGGGACAGCCTCTTCCGCGAGGATGTCCAGCAGGTCCGCGAGTTTGGCGCGGGGCACGGTGAACACTGCCCCGTATTGGGTGATTTGCGCGTCGTACGCGGCGAGGTCCGTACCGGGCGTGTAGTCGAATGCCTGAACGGTCGCCGTGAACTGGAGGGTCTCGCGGTTCTGGTTGTCGCCCGTGCCGTTGGACTGGAGGAACGCCCTGGGGTGCCAGGCCACCCGCACCCGGTCACTGCCCTCGCGCTTGCTGACCACGATCAGGCGGCCCAGCACGCTCGCGCCGGGGCTGAAGGGGCTGACCGTGGTTCCGGCGAGGGGGCCACTGCTGATGGTGGCCGAGGGGGTGCCGTTATGCAGGTCGCGCACCGTGTCGTCGGGGGTCAGCACCGGGAGGTCATAGGTGACGCTGATGCTGGTCACGTCGGACGCGAGCACGATGGGCGGCCCTCCCTCGCGATTCTGGGCCTGAATGTCGGACCGCTCCACGTTGGAGGTGGGCGCGATGCGGGCGTCAGGCGGGAAGAGGCCGAGGTCGAGGAAGCTCCCCGCGTCCACGGGGCCGAAATCCTCCAGGGGGCTGAACAGCACCTGCCGACCCTCACGGGTCAGGTTGGCGCTCAGGGTGGCGGTGTTGGAGTTGGTGACGTTGAGCATGGTGACTCCTAGACGGCGAGCGTGCCGTCAACGGCGAGGCATTCGTAGCTGGGGCGGCAGAGATAGACCCCGTCCGCGATGGCGCGGGGCGAGTCGGGCAGCCGGGGGAGGTAGGGGCCGGGGTCACGGGGGGAGCCGCACAGCACCCGGCGCACCTGTGCCGCGAGGGCGTCGTCGTCGGCGGCGGTCGGGGCGATGGCGGCCACCGGGACCCAGTACACGGCAGTCACCCCGTCATCGGTAATCCCCTGCGCCTCTTCCAGTTGCACGTACCCCTGGGGATGCTGCCGGAGATACGCCTCCAGCCCCCCCGCCTGCCCCGGTTTGCGCCCGGCGAGGGGCCGCTCGCGCTCCTCCGGCAGCAGGACGTGCAGCCCGGCGGCGGTGAGGCGCTCGTGTAGGTCGGTGACGATGGCGCGCATGTCAGCGCACCAGGCGGCAGACGCCCACGGCCTGCCCGGTGAAGTCGCTGACCTGCCCCCAGGACACCAGCGTGAGAGTGCCGCCGTCCCAGGGGATGGACGCACCCTCGCCGGGCGGCGGGTCATCGGGGTGGGTGGAGAGCAGGCGGATGTCGAGCACCTCAGGGCTTCCCGCGAGGCGCTGCGCGAGCCGTGTGCCCTGGTTGGTCTTGGCGGGGTCGCGCACGCTGAAGCGGCAGTGGGTGCCGTCGCTCCAGGTGAGGGTATGGCGGTACCGCAGCGCGTTCAGCTCCGGGTCACTCTGGAGTTCCTGGACGGCCCCCAGCACCTCGTCCAGCAGGGTCACGGGGCCTCCCGCAGCGGCTGGGTGACCCGGAACACGGGCTCCGTGTTGCCGCCCGTCCGGATGCCTGCCAGGGGCGAGGGCACCGGCCCACTCCGCCCGGCCCGGCTGACCTGCTGGCGAAGCTGCACGGCCCGGTCGGACCACGCCGAGGCGTCCACGCTGGAGGTGTGGGGCTTGGCGAACCTCTCCACCTCGACCTCCCCTTCGATCTTCACCCGCTTCACGCCGCCGCCGCCCTCCGCTGCCTGCTTCGAGGCGTGCAGGGCCGCCGCGTCCAGCACGTCCGCCGCCACGAGGCGCAGGTCCCCGTGCACGAGGAAGCTGGCGGCCAGGTCCACCTGCCCCTCCTCCGGCAGCGTGTCCTTGTGATACGCCCAAGCGGCAGCGGTGGCGTATACCCGGACCGCCGCCTCCTGCTCGGCCGTGAGCGTCACGTCAGCCCTCCGGGGGGGACTTGGCAGCCGTCAGCCCCAGATACTCGCGGAGCTGCGCAGCCTTCTTCGCCCCCACTCGGTCCAGCGCTTCGAGGTTGGCCTGCCCCCCCTCGCCTTCGGCGAGCAGCCGCAGCCCCTCTTCGGTGAGGATGCCGTTGTGCTGGAGGTCCCTCAGCGCCGGGGTGTCGGCCTTCAGGGGCGTGCCCCCGGTGCGGATGGCCTGCACCAGCAGTTCCAGGAACGACACCTTGCCCTGAAGGGCCTGTACTTGGGCGTCTGCCCCCTGCCCGGCGGCACGCTCCTGTCCCTGGGCCTGAAGGTCCTCGATCAGCCGTGCGGTGGGTTGCTCAGGCAGCAGCGAGTCCAGCGGCACGAGGACGGCCGTGTCCGGGTCCTCCGGGAAGGTCACGGCGGCCACGAGGTCGCCGTTGTCCAGGCCGAGGCCCTCGCGGGCTTCCTCCGGGGCCTCCATCGCCTCGACGAACGTGACGAAAGTGTGCGCCCCGTCGTCGGCCACGAACACCACGGGTTCGCCCTGGGCGTAGGAGGGGGTGAGGGGGGGCGGCTCCCCCGGCTCCTGCTGACCGACAGGTGCGGTGACGCCCGCTGGGCCGATTTGGCCTACGCGGAGCATCTGCTGATAGTCGCGCCCGGCTTCCACCGGCACCGGGTCTCCGGGTTGGAGATCCTTAACACCGAAGCGGAAGGCGCGGAGCGCGACATAAACGCTCTTGTTCGTCACGGTGTCTCCTGACCGGCTCAGTAGTCGGCAGCGCTGGCAGCGACCACGTCGCTGAAGTACATGCCGAGGTCGGGGGCCACGATGTTGAAGCTGGCCGCCGTGTGCGCCTGGAGCCAACGCACGCCGCTGCGGCTGTCCCGGCCCCGGCGCAGCAGGACCAGGGTGTCGGCAATGGCCTCTTCCTCACCGCCCTCGAAGGCCTGGTAGAGGTTGCGCCACACGAACATGTACCCGCCGCTGGGCGTGGTGCGGCTGGGTCTGGGCGCCGCGTAGGTCAGCAGCATGGACTTGGGGTCCACCCGGTACTCAAAGTCATCGGGCAGCCCTTCGAGCGCCTTGTTGTACGCCCCGTCCGCGACGTATACCCGCTCCACGCCCAGGTAGGCCGCGATCAGGTCCTGGTCCGCGATGCCGCGTTGCACGTACTTCACGCGGTCTACGATGTCCTCGTTGAACACCAGGCTGGCATACACGTCTGCCCCCAGCAAAGCGACGTTAGGTGCCCGGCCAGTCATGCGCTTCATGCGCTGTGCGCGGCTTCGGACAAAGCGGCCAGGGCTGACGCCCGGCTGGTCGAACTGGAGGAACTCCGGGGTGTCTGCGGCCTGGTTGGGGTTGGCGGCCACGCCCTGGTACTGGAAGGCCCAGCCCGCCTCCGCCCGCAGCGCCACATCGGTAAAGCGCAGGTCAAGATCCAGCCGGGCCTGCCCTGCGAGGTACAGCGCCGCATCCTCCTCCGGCTGCATGGGGTTGCGGGCGCTGGCGCGGTCACTGGGAGCGATCACGCGTTCCAGGCTGCGGTGGAAGACCTTGTAGTCTCCCTCGTTCATGCGGGTGTGAGCCTGCACAGGGCGGTCCCCGTAGGCGTGGTCCCGGAATTCGGGGCGCAGCAGGTCGCCGCGGTTCCACACCTGGAAGCCGCCCCGGTCGCGCTCCACGTCCACGCGGGGGAAGACGTTGGGGGCGATGAAGTCCTGGTCGGCCTCGATGTCGTTGACGGCCAGGTCGGTCAGGTAGCGGTCGACCTGCCCCCCGGAATACTGGGGCGGCAGGGGGCCGGAGGTCTGGGTGTAGCCGGTGTCGGGGGCCATCAGGGCGCCCGTCAGCAGGCTGTTGGTGACTTTGAGCATAGGTCCTCCTGGGACAGAGAGGGGCGGCGGCAACAAAAAGCCCTGAGCGTGTGCTCAGGGCGTTCCCGCGCCGACTTCACCCGGTCGGTTGAGTTGTGGGGTTCTGGGAGCCTACGGTGGCCCCGTTAGCGCCCGGTTAGACGGCGGGTTGACGGCCCCGGTCAAACTCGAAGGGCACGATGGCCCCGGCGGGACCGCCCTCGATCACGCTGCCGAAGTACTCGTCGCCAGGGGCGGCCTTCAAGGCCACGCCGAGCGGCCCGGCCTTGATCTTGTCCCCGGCCTTGAGGGCTTCCCCAGCCTTCACCTTCTGGCGGCCCAGGGTGAGGATGGTCGTGGGCCGCCCGGCAGCGTCGCCGGGATACTGAATGACGCCCTCTACGCGGTCCCCGACCCCGGCCACATCGATCTGTTGATCGTTCTCGGCGCGGGCGCTGTCGCCGCCGCTGACGCTGCCGACGAACTTGGCAGCACGCCACTGGTAGGGGGTGAGGTCACGGGCGGACGGTCCGGCGTGCTTGCCGCCGTCGATGGGCTTGATGGTTGCCATGCTGGTGGGTCTCCTTTACGAGAGGCAGAGGGTCGGGGGCGAGCGGTGGGACTCAGCCCCGGTAGCGGGCCAGGAACTGGGGGTCAGCGGCGAGCACGGCGCGGCCCGCCTCGGCGCGGCTGGCCTGGGGGTGCTCCTTGATGTGGGCCTGCACACGCCTCTCGTACTCGGCCTGGACGTTGCCGCTGCTGCGGTTGTCCTGGCTGCTCCCCGTCTCGCCCGTGAGGTCGAGCTGCGCACCGGTCGCGTTCAGGGACTGCTCGAGCGCCTTGTACTCCTCAGCGCTGAGCTTCTCGTGGGCGGCGCGGAGGGTGGCTCCGAACGCGGCGGGCTGTCCCAGCGCAAGGGCACGCTCGCGGAACTCGCGGTTCAGCCGGTTGTCTCGCTCGGCATTGGCAGTGCGCTCAGCGGCAGCAGCGCGAGCGTTGGCCTGGTCAATCAAGGCTCTGACTTCGGGACTGAGGCTGGACGGGTCCACCCCAGCGGTGGAAGGGGCGTCTCCCTGCTGGGCGTTGAGGTAATCGTCGAGGAAGCGGCGTTCCTCGGCGGTGAGAAGCTCGCCGCTGGCGAGCTTCGCGGAGATGGCGGCGATGTTCATGGGGTCCTCCTGCGCTTCGGGCGCGGGCGTGGGGTCGGTGGAAGAACCCGCCTCCGGAGGCGGGGGCGGGTCTTCCGTGGCGCTGGTCTGCTCGGCGTCCGGTGGGCTGCCGGTGGCAGTGGGGTCAGGGGAGGCGCGGGCCTCCGGGTCGTCGTCCTCGCCCTCGTCGGGGTCTGGAGCGAGGGGTGGAGGTTCAGAAGCGGCGATGACGCCGGCCTGCTCGCCGATCACGGTGCTGAGGGTGGCCACGCGGTCCGCGAGGCCCTGAGTGACCGCGTCCGCGCCCACCCACACCTCGCCGGTGGCCCAGGTGTCGGCCACAGTCCTGCGGGCCTTGCGCCGCCCCTTGGCCACCGCCTGTACGAACTGGGTGTGGATGCTGTCCACGGTGGCCTGGAACTCGGCGCGAGCATCCTCTGACAGCGGCTCGTAGGGCTGCCCCAGCGCCTTTTTCAGGGCGCTGCGGATGTAGGTCACCGCGATGCCGACCGCGCCGAGCATCTTGCTGTAGTCGGCGTGGGTGATGATCACCCCGATGCTGCCGGTCATGGCGGTAGGGGTCACGACGATCTCGCTGGCCTGGGAGGCGACCCAGTAGGCCGCCGAGCACGCCACGTCGTTGACGCAGGCCGTCACGCGCTTGCGGGTGCGAGCGTAGGCCACGGCGTCGGCCGCCTCGATGGTCCCCGCGACGGTGCCCCCCGGCGAATCAATGGATAGGACGATGGCCGCCACGCTGCTGTCGTCCGCGAGTTGACGGACCTGAGCCGCGAGGCGCTGCGGGCTGACGTACCCGCAGGACTCGGCCCATTCGGGGGCGCGGGAGATCACGACGCCGTGGAAGGTCACCAGCGCGACCGTCTTCCCGTTGCCCCGTACCAGCGGCACACGCTGCACGGCGGCCTGGGGTGGCCTGTGGTCAGTCTCGACCTTCAGGGCCTGGCCGCTGGTCACCAGGTTCTGGAGGTGCTCCAGTGCCTGCGGAGTGATGGACCACGCCTCTCCGGAGAGGGCGCGGGTCAGGAACTGCAGGGTGTTCAAGGGGTTTCCTCCTCCTATGTGGCCTCTTCCTGCTCGGGTAGGCCCAACTTCTCGCGCAGAGTGCGTTCCAGGTTGGGGTCATGGGTGATGGCACCCGCGTTCATCAGGCTGCCCACCTGGGTAATCAGCTCCTGAAGGGCCGCGCTGCTCAGCCCACCGTGCTCCAGCCGGGGCCAGAGTTCAGGCGGCACCCCGTTGACCCGCATCAGGTTCCCGACGGCGAAGCGGTTGATTACCTCGGCGATGCCGTCGAGGATGCCGGTCCCGGCCAGCTCGAATAGCTCCGTGAGGTCGGAGCTGAGGGCCTGCGCCCCCCGACCTTCCGACCCGCCCAAAAGCAGGAAGGTGGCGAGCAGGCTGGCCGCGATGCGATGGCTGTAGCGCCGGATGATCTTGTCTGTGTCGTGGGCCCGCGTGCCGCCGGAGGTCAGCAAAGAGAACTTGTAGCCGGTGGGCAGAGCCTTGTACGTCTCCTTCCCGGTCTTTTCGTCAAACTCGGTCACCACGTACTGACTGCTGGGCATCAGAATGTAAGCCCGTTCATCTCGGCGCACGCCTGCTGCCACCTCCTCAATCACGCGCAGGGTGGCTTGCTGCTCTGGAGTGGCCGTCGGGCTGAGCAGCTCGACCGGGACCTCGACGTGCGGGATGCCCGCCAGGTCCCGCTCCACGCCCACCGCCTCGAACTCTTCCAGCCGGGATTGGAAGCGGTAGGCGCGCCGGGCGTTAACCAGCAGCGAGCGGCCCTCCGGGTGCCCCCCGGCCTCGGTCGTCCGGAAGTGCAGAGCACGCTGAATGGGGATGAACACTGGCCTGCCAGAAGCGCTCTGCCACAGGCCCTGAATGCCGCCGTCGCCGTCGTGCTCCCACCGGCTCAGCGTGCGCTGTGGCCGGTGAGCAAACTTGCGCCAGCCGACTCGGCCGTCCGCGTACTGGCTCCGGTAGCGAGCGTCTTGCTGGTCCGGCCCCCGGCGAATCTTGTAGACCACCTCAAAGTATGACCAACCGTGCACCAGCATGGAGAGCACCTCAGCCATGAAGCCCGGCCAGGTGTGGCTCATGTCCGCCCGGCACTCAGCCAGGAACAAGGCCCAAGCGGCGGCCTCTGGACTGTCGTCGGCGGGGGCCTCGCGCCACTTCACCCGCCGGAACATGGACTCCAGGGCCAGGAACACGCCGCCCACGATGGGGTCGCTGTCTCGGATGTCCTGATAGAGCTGCGCGGCGTACAGACCTTCTTCGGGCAGGAACTCGCGAAGCCACGAGTTCTGGGCGCCGCCAACACCGACGATACCCAGGTCTACGGACGGCTTGTTTGGTTGGGTCAAGGGTAAGCACCTCCTTTCAGCGCCGGAACATGCTGGGCTTTTGGCCGCCGATGCCAGCCAGACCGGTCAAGGCCGTGGGTTGAGCGTTGTTCTTCTCCTGGGCCTTCAGCCAGGCCCGCCGCTTCTGCTTGAGCCGCTGCAGGGCCTGAGTCGTGGGGTCGATCTGGTCGTCGTTCGCGCCGTTTGGGAACTGCGCCCACTCCGGCAGGTACTCGCTGGACACCCACGCCGCGAGGCTGGGGTGCGGCAGGTAGACGTTCCCGGCCTGGATGGTGCTGCTCTCGGCTGACACGCGGGACTGCTTGCTGCCCTCAGGTTCATAGGCAATCAGCCCAGGCACCGTGCTGCGCAGGTCGCTGATGATGGCCGGACCGTTGGCCTTGTCTTCGATCAGGTGTTCGGGAATGCTCGCGTGCACCTCGGCGAACGCGAGCAGCGCGGCTTTGGACTTCACATAGTCCCAACGACCCCGCACCTGATCGAGGAGGAAACTCTCGGCCCCCTTGCTGCCCCAGGCCTGGCCCACTACGAAGTCGGAATCCTTCTTGTCCTTGAAGGCGAAGTCCCAGCTTGTAAGGGTAAAGTCGAAGGTCTCCGGCGTGGGCACGACCACAGCGTCCACTTCGGTCACGCTGCCGTCTTCCGCCACCACCTTCAGGCGCAGAGGCGGGAGGCTCGGAATCAGGTGCGCGGGCGCATGGTAGCGCCACCACCAGCTCTTCACGATGCCGCCGCCCACCGGCACAGGCCGCTGCTGGAGCTGCCCAGCCACCCCGAAGCTGCCGAGGTCAAGCGCCGCTTGTTGGTAATCTTGCTCGTCGCGGAACTCCGGAAACAGCAACTCGCCAGGCTCAGTGCGGGGGTCTTCCCAGATTGAAGTCCGGGTGTGATGCTCAGGCTCGTACTTCTCTGGCAGCCGCAGGATTTCCCAGCCGCCTTTGCGCTCTAGGTGGCCGGTGAGGTCTTCCTCGTGCAGGCGCTGCATGATCACGATCTGCACGTACCGCTTCGGGTCCGCACCGCGCCGGGAGAGGCTCTGGTCATAGGCATTGTTGATCGTGCGGCGGTGAGCACGGCTGTCTATCTCAGCCGCGTTGTTCGGGTCGTCGATCAGGAGGATATTGCCGCGGGCACCGGTCGCGGACGTGATGGGTTTGACCAGTCGCCTCCCCCGCGCCGTGGTATCGAACTGGCTCTTGCTGTTCTGGTCACGCGTAAGCTGCACGCGCTCGCCGTAGCGCTCCTGATACTCCGGCGACTCCACGAGGCGACGCATAGCCATGCTGTCGCGTAGGCTCAGACTCTCATTAAATGCCACGGCGAGGAAGCGCTCACCCGGGTCCAGCTCGGCCCACACCCACGCGGGGAAGAAGACGTTACAGAGCGAAGACTTCATGGTGCCCGGCGGGACGTTGATAATCAGGCGCTTGATCTCGCGCCGCGCCGCTGCTTCGAGGTGCAGGCACATGGCGTCGAGCGCCCACCCCCAAGCGAGAGGTGTGCCGGGTTCGAGCACGTCCCAGAACTCGTGGACGAACTCGCGCAGGGTCAAGGGGCGCCGCTCTTTCGGCGCAGGCAGGTCGCCGCGCTCGGCGAGTTCCCGCTCGGCCAGCTCCGCGAAGATCACGTCATCGTTGAGCCAATCCGGCCAGTCGTCACGCTTTCGCCGTGCCACGCGCTTGCCGCCTCCGCTCCAGCAGCTCCAGCAGTTGGTCGCTCGTGAGATTCTTCAGGTCCGCCGGGCTGCGCAGGTCCTCCAACCGCACGGTGAACTCCTCCATACCCCGCGCCTGCCGCTCCAGTTGCGCTCCAGCCGTAGCCAGCCGCGCCACCTCAAAGGGACTCATCTCCTCGGCCTTGAGATGGGCCATGCCCCGGACTGAGAGGGTCTGCATCGCCTTGCCAAGCTTGGCCTGCCGGACGCGCACCTCCTCCACGGTTTCAAGGTCGAGGGCGCGGACCTTGGTGTCCACACGGTGCCGGAACTCGGCACGGAGGTCGGCCCAGTCCTCCCGCGCCGAGCGGGCCTTGATTGCGTCGTAGCTCGGCGCTCCGGGTTTGTCACTCAAGGTCTTGAGTGTCACCGTGTCGTCCCCACGAATGAACTCGCGGCGGATGGCGCTCCAGTTGTGCTTGCTGGGGCGACCTCCGGCGCTTCGCGCCCCGCCGCTGCCGCTGCTTTTCGGGGTCGTCTTAGGCTTGGTGGGGGCATGCTTGGTCATGGGGGTTCACCTCCTTCGGTAGGGTGTCAGCATGGAGTTGCAAGTCGACCGCCGCGCACGCTTCTGGGCTCAAGTGATTGCGTGGGTCTTGGTGCTAGCGCTTACCTGGTCACTCGTCTCGTACACGTTGCTGCAACTTATGGGGATTGAATCGAGGGTGGGTGTGCCCGATGGAGCCGTGGAGATTCTTAAGTGGGCAACGGTGGCGTCGTTCGGCTTAGCCTCGGTGTGCTTCAGTTTCTACCGAACCCTTGACCAACCGGTAGTTGGCTGGAACTATGCCCGACAAGAGACGCCCTGCGGCTGTGAGAGCCAGTCCCGCACCTTCCAGACGTGATTGGTCAGGCCGATGGTCATGGCCGGTGTGCGTTGGAGGTACAGCTGACGTCCCTTTGGGACGTCGAGCTTGCTCCGCAGAGCCCGTTGAACTCGGCACCAGTTGTAGATCCCCTGCACCAGATGAGCCAGGCTCTCCCGGTGAATCCTCAGCCTCGCGAACGCGAGGCTTTTCCTCGCCAGGTGCGGGTTCATCCGCCGTGCCGTGGCATTCTGACGCTCCACAGCCGAGGTGTTGGGCTTGTGGTACCCCAACCGCTGCAACTCCTCGTGCACGCGAACCTGAGTGCCAGCCGCGATCTCTGTGCGCACGTTCACGACGCGCTTCCCGGAATACTCCTTGATGATCCGGACATGGGCTGCGGAACGCGGAATCCGGTAGACGGTCTTCGGGAATCGACCACGCGATCCCTGTCTGGCAGGCCGATACGGCCTGCCGAACACTTCAGGGAACAACGTCTGGTACGACAGAAACCCGTCGGTGAACAGCACGAGTCCATGTGGATCTGTCAGGCGTGCTCTGGCGTGCTTGAGGAGTGACTGGGTCAGGGCCGCAGTGCGCTCGCCGATCTCGCCCTGGATCAGGAACTTGCTGCTCGGATCGATGACGGTCGCGTCCCATACCGCCTCTTTCTTGTGACCAACGAAGCCGTAGCGTTCGTCCGCTTGAATGCTCGTGACCTGAAGGTCACGAGCATTCAGGTCGTGGAGGTGTCGCGCGTGGCTTCCGGCAACGCGGACGATGCGCGCGACCGTGGTTCGGTGACAGCCGACCAGATGGCCCGTGGTGACGAAGCTGTTGCCGTGGGTGACATGCTCGACGACGGCGTCGACGGTGTCCTGGGAGCAGCGGGCATTCCAGTAGGGCGTGCCTTTGAGTTCACTGAATTCCGCACTGCACACGGTGCACTTGAGGAGTCGTCGGCGGTGAGGGCCGTATCGTCTGCGGAGCTTGATGGTGCCGTGTTGTGCGTGATGCTGGGCTGGACAGGCGGGGTTCTGACAGACGAAACTTTCGAGTGGGAGTTCTTTTGACACGTCCGGGGATAGGCCCCGGACGCTCCCATTTCAGTGGTGTCGGGCATGGTTCCAGCCAACTACCGACCAACCTAACGAAGCGAGTTTCCAAAAGCGTGTGCGAGGAGCCGGAGGGCGCATGTTGTTGACTTCTCTCCTGATGCTGGCTGCTCTTGCGGTTGGGGCGGGGGCGAGGCTCCTTGCACGGGTCCCCGGAGCATCTACGGACGCCCCTGTTGATCAAGTGGTGCTGACCTCCGTGATGCTGACCTTTGCGGCAGCGGGAATCTGGCAGGCCTTATTCGCGATTCAAACCCTGGCGGGGATCGTGTTAACCATCGTCTCCGCAGATGACCCCGCTGAGCCTATGGAGTAGCTATTTAGGCGTCCACCCCTGACTGAACTCCGCGTGGCCGATGGTCCCGCGCTCGGTCATCCCGCCCCGGTCGTAGAGGCGCGTGACCTCCTCGCGCTCCATGCCGCAGCGCTGCATCACCTGTTCGGGCGTCATGCCCTCCTCGTCGATCAGGCGGCGCACGATGTCAGCCATCTTCAGGACCCCGTGCTCGCCCCGTGCCCGGTTGTGCCGGATGGTGCTGAGCATCTGATCGCCGGTCGCGGGCGGCAGCAGCCGGGCCACCGGCACATAGCCGTCCGTCATCGCGTAGATGCGCGGGTCGGCGCTGCACGTCCAGCGGTGGAAGCCGTCCACGATCTGCCCGTCTGG
This sequence comes from Deinococcus murrayi DSM 11303, assembly GCF_000482805.1. Taxonomy (GTDB): domain Bacteria; phylum Deinococcota; class Deinococci; order Deinococcales; family Deinococcaceae; genus Deinococcus; species Deinococcus murrayi. Next base: position 56,889 of record NZ_AXWT01000001.1, read on the forward strand.
GCGGGCCACGATGGGCTGCGTCCAGCCGTCCTCCATAAGGCTGGTTTTCAGCAGCTCCATCTCTGGTTTGGCGGCGTGGTTGGGGTTATACCCGTTCGCGTGGAGGTCGTCGCGATGCACCCATTCGATTACCGAGAGGGGCTGGGCGTCTCGTCCGTACTTCATGGGGCAGCTCCTTCGAGGGCCTTCATCTCGGCCAACTCCGCGAGATAGGGGGCGAGGTCAGCGCGGTACTTCTCGTACATGCGCTGCACCTGTTCGGGCGGTCGCCTGCCGATATTGGGCTGGCGGCGGTCCTTGAAGTTTCCACGCATGGCGATCTTGATGAAGAAGGCCCACGAGTACCCGGTCAGCGGGTGATCGGCGGTGGGCGCCAGCAGGTCCGCCGTCTTCCGGTAATGCATCCGGAGGTGGGCGCGAATCGCTTTGCTGACCTGGGCCGCTTCCTTCGGCGGAAAGTTCGCCTGCACCAGGTCGCGCAGCCAGGCCTCGTAGGTGATGCCCGGCGGCTTGGTGGGCACCCCTCCGAAAGCGTACAGCTCCGTGCGGCTGTAGCGCTTGGCGGTGGCCGCGCCGGGCACCCGGTAGACCATGCGGTCCCACAGTTCGGGTTCACACTGGTGGTACTGGTCGAGGCGCTGCATGGGTTCCTCGCCGAAGGGCGGCGCGAGGCGCTGCTGACGGGGGCCGAATCCCAGCTTGTCCATCAGGTCATAGACCCGACAGTAATCCCAACCGAACAGCTTGGGCGCAAGCCACACGTCTTCGGTGCGCCAGTCATAGATTGGGTAGGCCTTCCAGACGTTACCCGCGTGCTGGAGGTTGTTCGCCCCGCCGTAACCCCCAGTGTCCTTGACGATGTAGTTGTCCACCGCGCGGCGGCTCACGGCGGCCCGGCGGATCAGGCTCTCGTCGGCGCGGATGCCCAGGAGTTGCACCACGTTGCCCAGGGTGGGCGGGAACAGCAGGCCACTCACCTCCGGGACGGACAGGCGGTTGGCTGGGTCACGGTAGTCGTAGCCTGGAATCTCGGTGATCGCCTCGTACGGCAGGTCCCGAATCCAGAGGTGGCGGTCCTCAGGTGCCCAGGGATACCACAGGGGCGACTCGCTGGAGCAGGCGTTGCGGTGCTTGACCGGCACGCACATCCAGCGCAGGGCTACGTCCGGGTCGGCGGCCACGCGGCGCACGTAGTCCACGTTCTCGGAGTAGATGCACTCCTCGTCCCAGAAGACGACGTCGAGCGGCGTGCGGCCCAGCTCGCGGGCTACCTCCAGGGCGAGGTTCAGCACGATGGTGCTGTCCTTGCCGCCGGAGAACGACACGCTCACGTGGTCGAAGCGCTCGAAGAGGACGCGTAGGCGCTCGCGGGCGAGAGTTAGCACGTCCTGCTCCACCACCTGCGGCTTGAGGCGGCTCTGCTTGGGGTTGTGCTGGTAGGGGCGGCCCAGCGCAGGGTGCGGGGGCGCGTACTCCGGGCCGGTCACGTCAGACCCCGCGCGGCCATGAACTGCCGCGCCGACGGGAGCACCGTGGCGGCCTCACGCACGATCTCTGGGTCGATCTCCCAGGTCTGCGCGAAGCCGTCGTCCACGTCCTTCGCGTAGGGGCGCTGCGGCCAGGGGCCGGTGCCGGTCACCCACCCGTCGCGCATGGCGTAGAAGGGTGGTAGAGACAGGCCCTCGCGCCTGACCAACTGCAAAACCGCCTCGTGGGGCCAGTCGCGCAGCGGGCTGTGGCGCAGGGTGCCGCCCCGGTTGGCGTACAGGCCGTCCTTGCCGCAGAAGTTCCCCTCGGCCTTGCGGCGGCCCAGGATCAGCACGTCGAGGGCTTTGCCCCGGAAGTAGAGGTCCTGGGCGGCGTGCTGCACCTGGCGGTACCACTTCGCATTGGTGGCCGCGTCCTGCGGGAACAGCATGGACGGGTGATCGCGCAGCCACAGGAGGCCCTGCCCGGTGTTCACCGTGCGGACCCAGCCGGGCTGGTGCTGTGCGAGCCAGGCCAGGAACGCCGGGTACTCGAGTTGGGTCAGGGCCAGCACGCCGTCGAGCACCCCGGCCCGCTGCGCAACCACCTGCAGAGCGAGGCTGTCCTTGCCGCCGCTCCACGCTATGGCCGCCCGCTTGCCCGACGTGACCTCGCGGACTTCGCGCACGGCCTCGTCGAGGAGGCGGTCGAGCTCGGCGTCGGGAAACAGGTCGGGGCGGTTCCAGGCGGCCTCCCAGGCTTCCTGGGTAGTGTTCTGCCTGCGGCCGAGGGTCACGACTCGCGCCCCTGCATGTCGCAACTGCTCGCGTCAGGGCGGTCGTCGGTCAGAAAGATGGTCTGGGCCATCATCTTGAACCCGCTCATGCGCTCGCGGAAGGTCTCGATGGACTCCTCCGGGTGCACGGAGTCGATCACCGCATTTGGACCGATGGCATTGAACTGGTGCGAGACGCCGCGCGGGATCTGCATGTCCACGAAGGAGCAGGGCGGCACCAGCAGGTTGTAGCGGGTGCACTGCACGCCCTGGGGCAGGTCAGGCATGTCGTCCTCGAACTGGAACGGCACGAAGGGCGTCACGCCAGGCACGTTCGTTACGATGAAGGGCGAGAGGCTACCCACCCGGATCACCGTGTCCGGGCCGGTCATCATCCGCACGAAGCGCAAACCCGTGTGTAGGTGCATCCGCGAGCAAATGCCGCGCTCTTGCACGTTGTAGAAGTCCATCAGGTAGCGGCTGGCAAAGTACCCGTCGAAGGGCTTTTCCAGCATGTACACGTCGCCTTCCTCGAACTCCTGGGCGCGGATGATGCCGTCCTCATCGGGGGTACGGGCGGCGCGGCTGCCATGGGCAGCCCGTACGATGCGGGCAAAGGCCCACACCATTTGACCAGCCAGCTCGTCGCTGAGCTGCATGACGGGCGTAACGACGTTCCGCGCAGGGTCCATGAAGGCGGCCACGTCGTGGATTTCGTTCTCGTCGTCAGGGCGGTGCTTCATCGGCTTGGCGTTCACGCGGCCACCTCCTGCGCCCGGAGATAGTTCCGGATGATCGCCATGAAAGCCTCAGGCGCGGTCGCCACGCCGAATTGCTCGCGGGCACGCTTCACGGCTCGCTGGGCGAGGTCGCGGTCTGACGCGGGCACCACGTACACGACCTGCACGTAGTCGCGGCTGTCTGGACCTACAGGGGCGGCCTGGGCCGGAGTCCCGGCGGGGGCCGCGTCCCCTCCCGCCGCCGGGGTGGGGGTGGCCTGCGCCTGCGGCGCCGCTGCCGCCACGCCGATCAGGTCGTTCAGAAACTCGCTAGGAGCTTCGGGGAGCGTGGGAGCACTATCCGCCTGGGCGTCCATCTCACGGACGAAGGCGTCGAGGTCGAATCCCGCCACGGCGCGGAGGTCATCGTCGAGGCCGCCCAGCAGCCCAGCGAGCAGCTCGTCGTTCCAGCCACCCAACTCGCTGGTGCGGTTGTGGGCCACGAGGTAGGCGGCGGCCTCTTCCTCGCTGCCGAAGGAGCCGCCGCGCGTAACGGGGACCAGCCACATGCCGTCCTCGCGGACCTGCACGAACTGTGGGGCGGGCTGACCGGCGGCGTGGGCACGCTCCAGCACGGACAGGCGGCCGTGCCCGGCGATCAGGCGGCCCGAGGCCTCGTCGATGGCGAGGGGGTCGCGGAAGCCGAAGCGGGCAATGCTGGCGGCAATGGCGCCGCCCGCGTGCTCCTTCGGGTTGCCCGGCCAGCGGGAAAGCTGGTCAAGGGGCAGGTACTCGATCCGGAGGGCGGCATCGGCGGAGGCGGCGGGGGTCTTGCGTGGGGCCATACAAACTCCAGCCCGACTGTCTACCGTGGTGGACACGGTAGGCTCCCATCGGGGCGACGCACAAGGATTTGCCCAGAGGGGCAGCGGCGTCTTGAGGTGGTCATGGGGCAGGGGATTCCTGCAGCCCGGTGGTGCGCCCTCCCGGAGTTGTCACCGGGTGGGCCGGTCCGCTATGCCCTGGAGAACAGGGGCGGCGCGGCGGCCTGCCTGCTCGGCAGGGCGCGGAAGGTGCCCGTTCTCTCCGGGCTGTCACGCCGCTCTGACGTTGGACCTGCGAGGGTGGCCGCAGGGGGCCGCACCCGGTTGTCGGATGCAAACGCGCCGCCCAGGGGCGTAGCCCTGCGCGGTTCGGTGGGGTATGGGCGGCGAGGGCCGCATGTCGGTTAGGGCCGGGGGACCGGCGGTCGGGACGCGGGAGAGGCTCAGCGCTTCATGGCGGTACCTCCAGGGGCGGATTGGGCTGCACCGGGGTAAGACAACGCGAAGCGCCCCCACCGGGGAGGCAGGGGCGCTGTGGCATTCGGGGAGACGTGGTGCAGCTTGAACGAAATTAGGCTATTTCTGGGGAAACTCTGTCAAGCCCTCCCGGCGGGGTGGGGGGGGTGATGTCCCGGCAGCGGATGGTTCGGGGGAATCTCTCCCGCCGGAATGTCCTTGAGGGCGTGTTCGACCAGCAGCGCCCGGCGCACGCATTCCAGCGCCCGCAGGAGGCCAGGGAAGCGGCTCACGCTCTCGCGCAGTTCGAGGTGATCGTCGTGGTCACGGTAGATCAGATGCTCGTCGTCATCCTGCCTTCGCCCCTGCTTCCTGCCCCCAGCACGGTCGCTCAGGTCCTCGATCCAGCGGCACAGGTCGGCCCAGCCCCCCGGCCCCACCCGCGTGCCGGTCAGCGCTTCGAGTTCGGCCGCGTTCGCCACCACGAGGCTGTGACCGTCTTCACCGTAGACGATGGTGAGCCGCGCGTAGTACTGGGTCATGCCGCCGTCCTCGTCCACCACGCGGACGCTGAGCACGTCGCCATGGAAGTACCGACCCGTGAAGTGCTTGGCCCGCGCCCGCTCCAGCTCGCGGTTAACGGTGACGTACTGGAGACGCTGCTCCTGCACCTGGAGGGCCAGGGTCAGCGCATGGTCGTCGCGCCCCGCGATCAGCATCTGGCAGGCCTCCAGAGCTAGGACATACGAGCGGGTCAGCGCGTCGGCCAGTTCCCCGTACAGTCGGTGGCCCTTCCCGCTACCCCTCGACTTGACGGCCATCGGCCCCAGTTCGCTCTCCCCTATTTCGATAATCTGGCGCAGTATCCCGTGGATCTTCGCCTGCTCGCGCTCCCTCTCGGAGAGGTCGCGCACTTCCTTGTCAGACAGGAAGTAGCGGCGGTGGATGCACTTGGCGATGTTGTTGATCATCGCTCGCTGCTCCTGGTTCAGGCGTCCCACCTCGGCCTCCTGCGTAGGAACCGGGAGGTGGGCCGCCGTCACCGGCCCGCGCCCACCCCGCCCGGCCTGACGCGCCGCCGCTGCCGCCGCCTCTGCACCTGCCGCTTCGAGGAGGACACGGGCAATGTCCGCCTTCCGGGCGGCATCGCTGTCCCGGGGCGCGACCGTACCCGCGAGTTGCCGCACCCGCTCTTCGGCATCCCAGCGCAGGGGCTCGGCACCGGGTTGCCCCTCCTGCTGGGCGGCGCTCGCCAGCATCTTGACGATTCGCGTCCACACGGGCCGGGACCGCGCGTCGGCCAGGTAGGGCGGGGTTTCTGCCGGAGCCGGGGTACGGCCGACATGGCGAGCGGGAACCGTCTGCTCCGCGCCGTCGGGGAAGCGCAGGCGGACGCTGGGCGCCCGCACGCCGCTCCGGGGACCGCGCACGACGACCGCCCGGCTGCCCGCTCGGGGGTGGGGGCGGGTAGGCCGGTAGTACACCGGCTCGCCGGGCTTCAGGCTCAGCAGGCTGGGCGGCAGGGCCTTTCCTGGCTTGCGGACGGCGCGGCGCTCGGCCAGCCGCTGCTCTTCGTCGAGGCGGGCTTTCCAGCTCATCGCTGCTCCTTCCTCTGCTCCAGCAGGGCGACCAGGCGGTCACGCTGGCGGTTGCGGGCGGCGATCTCCCCCAACGAGGGGCCGCGCCGGGGGGCATAGGCCGGGCCATAGCGCTGGCGGTAGGACTCCAGGGCGACCTCGCCGTAGCCGGTCAGCACGTACCCGGGACCGTCCGGCCCCCAGGTCACCCACTGGACGCGGCCGTCCTCCGCGAGGCGGCGCAGCAGGGCGCGGTGATGATCGGTGAGGGGAGCGTGCTCGTCCTGGGTCCACAAGCCCGCGTCTTTCACAGCGAGCACGGGAGGCTTCGGGATGCCGCTGAACACGGCGAGGAGACGGTAGAGGTGGGGCAGGCCAGATGAAACGGGACAGGTCTCCTGGGGGCGCTCAGCGGTGTGGGTCATGCAGTCCTTTCTTCGGCTTCGGCAGTGAGGAGTTCTTCGAGGGTCCAGGCCACAACCACCCGGAATCCGGCGGCGCGGAGGCGGGCGTGGTAGGCGAGTTGGGTGTCGGTGGGCTTGTTACCGGGCTGCTTGAGTTCGGCAAACCAGAGGCGGCGCTCCCCGTCCTGGCGGTAGACGAGCAGGTCGGGAAAGCCGGGAGTCAGCCACGCCCGGCCGCCGCCGTCGCTGCCGAGGTAGCTCTCGTGAACGTCCCAGCCGCGCAGGATGAGCGTTTCCACCGCTGCCGCCTGAAACGCCGCCTCGCTGACGTACCCGTTGCTGGCAGAACGCGGAAGCCCCGCGCCCGGCGCGCAGACCGGGGCGGGGGCCTGTTCTTCCGGGAACAGGTGGGGGTGACGGCGGCGGTAGTCGCGCAGCCAGGCGTCGTCATAGGGCGTCAGAGCAGCACCTCAAGGTGGTTGGACGGGGTCAGCACCGCGTGGGGCGTGGGCCGCCAGCCCCGCCACCAGGGGTGCAGGGTGACCGTGCCGACGCGGACGTGGTGATAAGTCCGCAGGAGGTGGTGAAGCTCCATTTCCTCCGCCTCACGGATGCCCATGCCCCGGTACATCCCGCGCAGCACCCGCCCCGTGTCTGGACAGAATGGGATGAAGACGCGGGAGGCGTAGGCGATCTGGGCAGCGTCCTCGTGGGCTTGCGGCATAAGGTCCTCCAGCGGGACGACGGCTCCCGTGCTGCTGATGGCGGCCAGCGCTCGGCCGCGGCTCACGGGGTCCAAGGGGCAGGGGGGATGATGGGCGGTGGGGTGACCACAGAGGCGGCAGGTCGTCACGCGTCGCCCACCTCAGCCTGGTATTCGGGGGAGATGACCCGGTAGCGGTCCTCGTGGCCGCCGACGTGTCCGTTCCGCATCAGGCGACCCAGGACATTGCTCACGCGCCCGCTCGACCATCCCAGGCGGTGCTGCGCGGCTCGGGCGGTGAGGCCCTCCGGCTCGCGGCGCAGCAGGTCATAGAGGCTGCACTCGTCGGTGCTCAGCCGCTCAGGGATGGGCGGGAGCGTCGGTTGGCTGGGGGCCGAGGCGGGCGGGGCGTAGGGGTCGGGGCGCGGCAGGCAGAACCATTGGGTGCCGTCGTCCTCCTCTGGGGAACCTGACACGATGCCCGCGCGGTGCAGCGCCTGAAGGTGGGCGAGCGAGCTGACCCGGCTCAGGTCCAGCTTCTCCGCCACGTGGTCGGCCGTGAACTCCTGCCCGGCGTGTGACGTGAGGTACTCCAGGATGCGGGCGCGGAGCGTCAGGTGCGGGGGGAAAGGCCCGGTGTCCGGCTGTTCGCCCACTGACTGTTCGCTTGGTGGCGCGGGGCGTGTCTCTTGAGCCGCCGGGCGGCGGTAGCGGCCGGGCACGCCCGGAACGCCCGTCCCCGGCACGCGCTCCAGTACGGCACCCACCTTGGCGATGCGGGGCAGGTAGGTCTTGACCGAACCGCTGGAGATGCCCGTCTCCGCCGCGGCCTGCGCGACCGTGACCTCGCGGCCCGCGGGCAGGGTCTCCACCCACTGCGCGAGGCGGTCGCGGTTGGAGAGGAAGGGAGCCTCCTCCTCGTCGCTGCTCTCCTCGGGGTCCTGGGGGGGCGGCCAGGGTGCCGGAGGTTCCGCTGCTGCCCCCGCAGTATCCACTTCAGTGGGAAGCAGCACGGACGGGGCCAGGGACTCGGAGCTGCCGCCGGTCAGCTCGACGACCACGCTGCTGCCACTGTCCAGAATGGCCCGCACGTGGGCTTCCATCAGGGCCAGGGTGCGCTCGGCGGCCTCGGCCTCGGCGATCTGGGCCGCGAGGCGCTCCAAGTGCGCGGCCGTCGCCGCGTGGTCGGCCCGCAGGCTGGGCAGGGGCGCGGCCTGCTGTTCGAGGGAGGCGATCCGGGCGGACAGGGTCAGGGTCTGCGTCATTCGTCTTCACTCCTCAGGGATTCGGCTTCGTGCTGCTGCCGCCATGCGCGTGGGGCCTCCCAGATGGACTTCGTAACCGGGCCGGAGCGCATCTCCCCTGTCGCCGGGTCCAGGACCTCTAACCAGTAGCCCTCCGGTCCGAACATCAGCCCGCCGCGCAGGCCCATGCCCTGGAATCCGGCCACGTAATCCATCGGTTTCACGTTGTCGATGCCCTGGAAGTCCTTGCGGTCTTGGGCACTACGCTGCACGGCTTTGGCGACGGCCTCGACGCGGCGCTCAGGCGGAATCTGGCTCAGGGGCACCGGCTCCTGGGTGTCGGGGTGTTCGACCTGCATTCCGTCGGCCATGTTCCGCACGGCGTCCGCCACCCCCTGCACGTCGGCGCTGCTGGGGGTGGCCTTGCCGGTCACGGCGCGAGCCACATCGATGACCAGGGCGTAGTCGTCCGGCGGCACCACCCCCAGGGCGCGGGCTACCCGCTCGTTGCTAATCTCGATGCCGCGTGCCGCGGCTTCCTCCGCCACCTCCGCGAAATCGATGAGCTGGTAGAGGCGGGCACGCGAGAGGCCGAAGACCTCCAGCCCGTAGGCCTCGAAGGTGGGGTGGGTGCTGCGGTAGAGGCGCTCGCCCTGGAGGGAGCGCAGCGCTCGGCCCGCCATCGCGCCCGCACGGACGCCGACGGCAACCTGTTCTTCAAGCTCGGCACGGCGGGCGCGCTCTTCTGGGGTGAGAAGCTGCTGGACCTCAATCTCGGCGGCGGTCACGCTTGAGTCCTTTCCTTTTGTACGTCGGGCGAGAGGGTGCGGCTCACCAGCTCACCTCGCTCTTGCGGGCGCGGAAGTTGACCCCGTGATTGACGTGCAGCGTCCGCAACGGTTGCAGCCGGGCCAGCACACGGGCGCCCATCACCTCGACCAACGAGGCCGGGCGGTTGGGGTCGCGCCGCCCTTCCTCGGCGGGCGGGGCCAGCAGCAGGTTGGTGGTGACGATGGTCGGCCGCCGCCGCATCTGCCGCTCGTCGAGCGCAAGGAACAGCAGGCGGCGCTCCACCGCAGCGGTGTCGCTCTCCCCTGCCCCCAGGTCGTCGATCACCAGCAGGTCGCAGTCGGTCAGCCGCCGCAGCGCCGCCTTTTCGGTCAGGGCCTCGCCGCTGCGCTCCCGGTAGCTCTCGCGCACCTCCAGCGCCAGCCGCGCGAGGTTCACCACGCACGCTGTCCGCCCGGCACGAATGGCCGCCTTCGCGCACAGCATGGCCGCCTGGGTCTTGCCGCTGCCGGTACCCTCGCCGTACAGCAGCAGGCTGGCCCCGGCATCAATCAGCGCCGTGATGTCCCGACACCGCGTCGCCACCCGGTCCAGGGGGGCGAGCAACTCCAGGTCCGACCACTCCACGTCGAGGTAGCGGCCCTCGACGCCGCTGGCCTCCATCTGCGCCCGGAGCCGCGCCTCACGCCCAGCCTGCTCGCAGCGGGGGCAGCGGTACTCCTGGAACTCACCGCGCTTGCCCTGCGCGACGACGACCCCGCCCGTGCAGTACGCATTGTGGAAGGCCTGCATGAAGCGCGGCATGCTCCGGACCCGGCCGATGGCCCGAACATGCGCGGCGGTCGGGAGGCGGGGCGCGGGGCGCTCGGCGCGGCCCAGCAGGTCGCCCAGAGTCGAGGCGGGCTGGGGCTTCGGGTGCAGCGCCCGGTCGTTCTCGCGAGCCTGGACGAGCTGGCGCTGGGCGATGGCGAGGGCGGTCTGCTCGTGGGGCTGTGCGGTCATGGCTTCCTCCGGTACCCGTTGAGGGGAGCGCTGCGAATCAGCGCGTCCATGTCCACGTCGTCGTCATCGACGTGGGTGATCGTGGGGGTGGTGTCGGGCGTGATCTCGCGGTCCAGCAGGGCGATGAAGGGGGTGCGCCACTTCTGGAGCTGGCGGAGCTTGGCCTCCGCCCTGGCCGCGCGGCGCAGCTCCGCGACGCGCTCGACCGTCAGGTCACCCCAGGCCACGCGGTCGGGATCCTCGGCCAGCAGCTCGTCGTAGAACCGGTCACCCATCGCCGCCCGCAGCGCCACCTCGCCCGGCCGCGCCGCCGCGCCGCCCGCGCCCGGAACTTTTTCCGTGGTGGTGGTGGCGTGCGTTGCGGCGTCCGCCGTGGTGTCGTCCTGGTCAGTAACCGAAGTGGCGTTCGCCGCGCTGGCCCCGCCAGGGGCCTCGGCGCGATCAGCGCCGCCAGGGGTCTGAGGTTCCGGCTTCCCCTGATCACCCTGAGACGCAGCGGCGGCGGCAGGACTGGGGGGCGGCAGGGCTGCGGCTTCGCCCTCCTCTTCTTCTGTCTGTAGGCTCTGCGTAGGCTTTGTAGTGGGCTTTGATATAGATGTGGGCTTCGCCGTACGACTTGTCGTGGGGTTTCCCAACGTACTGCCGTGGGGTTTCTCCACTTCTAGATGTTGGGTTTCCCCACATCTAGTCGTCGGATTTTGATTTTCAAACGCCAGGTTTTCCAGGGCTTCGGCCACGGCCTCCCGGTTGGCGCGGTAGTAGTTCCGGGCAGGCACTCCCTTGCGCTTGACCTCGATCATCTCGCCGCACGACTTCACGCAGCGGCGCACCTGATCTGCCGAGAGCAGCAGTTCCTCGGCCCATTCCTCATGGCTCTTGTGGAACCAGCCGTCCGGGTCGGTGGTCCGGTCGCCCCAATACAGGCACTGGGCGAGGAAAGCCGCGCTGGTGTAGTCCCCCGTGATCTGCACGAAGGGAACAGGAATCGGGATGGTGTTCTGCCGCCCCAGGAACTGAGCGACGAGGGACATGGCGGTGTTCCGGCTCATGCGACCACCACCCTGGGCAGCCAGCGCCCACCGACCGCCATGCAGCGGCAGTGGGGCGTCAGCAGGGGCACGGGGACGCCGGGGTGACCGCCGGGGACGTGCTTTTTCAGGCTCTCCGACCAGTAGCTCTCGTGGGCCTCCCAGCCCAGCGTGCAGGCGATCATGCCGAACTCGGCGGCCTCCCCGTGGCGGCACAGCCCGCAGACCTCGCCGCGCAGCGCCAGACGGTCGGTCGTGGCGACGGGCACCTGCGCGACCTCGGCCATCAGCGCCGCCCGCGCTTCGCGGTCCAGCGTGCTGGGCACCGGCCCGCTCGCCGTGGCCGCGAGGTACGCCACCTCGCTGACCTCATGCCCGTTGTAGAGGTACGTGGTGCCCTTGCCCCGGCGCTTGTGGATCGTGCAGGCCGTGGTCCCACAGCGGCGGCAGGTTCGGGAGGTCCCGCCTTCCTGTCGCCCGGAGATGAACGTCACCTCACCCCAGTCGTGCGTGCAGGGGTGCTGCCAGTCGGCCCGGTCGCGGAGGTGGAACCCGTCCACACCCTCGACTGGCCAGACCTTGAACATCGGCTCAACGAAACCCGCGTCACGGGCGACCACCGTGCACTCTGTCGCGCTGGGGAGGCGCGAGGCGGTGCGCCACAGCAGCAGCTCGCGCCGTCCGCTCTCCCGCACGACCGCCCGCAGGTGCAAGCCCCGCGAGACCGTCCGCCGGGCCACCTGGCCCGCTGCTGCCGCCGCGAACAGCTCCGCGAGGACGTCGGCCAGAGGGGCCGTATCAGTCGGCGGCATGGGCCACCTCGGACGCGGTCAGGGGGATTGGGTTGAAGCGGGCGAACTTGCCGTGGAGCACGCGGGCCGCGCCGTTGTAGGCCGCCGCCGCAAGTTCCTTGGTGGGGAAGCAGCCCAGGAAGATTTGGGTCCGCCCGTCATGGATCACTGCTCGGAAGCCGCCGCGCCAGGGGCTGACCCCCTTGAGGCCCGTCTTGCTCCTACGGAACGCGGCCCGGTTGCGGTTGTTCTCGGTGCGGGTACAGGGGCGCAGGTTGCTGCGGCGGTTGTCGAGGGGGTTTCCGTTGATGTGGTCGGAGAAGTATCCGCCGCGCGCGTCGGTGAGAAGTTGGTGCATGCCTGTCTTGCGGCGGCGCTGCCCCAGCTCGGCGGGAAGGAAGGTCCGGGGGTACCCGTCGCGGTCGAGATGCCAGCGGTATTGGGAGAGGCGGGCGAAGTCGGCGTCATCGCAGAGGGCCACCTTCCCGGCCCCCCGCTTGCCGACAAGGGCAATCTCGGCCATCAGCTCACCGCCCCCAGCGCCTCGGCCTCGCCGGGCAGCCCGGCAGGGTTGGCCCGCCACTGCTCCAGCAAAGCCTTCGGCTTGAGGCATCGCTCGATAGCGGCCAGGGCCTTGCGGCCCTCAGCCTCGGTCAGGTCCGCGCTGGTCGCCAGTGGCGCGTCCCGGCGGTCGGCCAGCCAGGACGTGAAGGCCAGTCGCTCCTCACGCTCCAGCAGCCAGCGTGGCCCGGTCAGGTGCGCGGCGATCTGGCTCTTAATCGCCTTGCTGATCGGAGCACCCGTGGGCTGCGCCTCGGCTACGGGAGTGGAGGCTGGCGGACTCAGGCGAGGTCCCGACTGGCTCGCGGCGAGGGCTGTCTTCAGCAACCGCCAGACCTCGCGTTGGGCGTCCACGTCATTCGGCAGGTGGCTGCGCAGCTCCTCCAGCGCCTGGACGATGTGCGCCCCGCCGGGGGTGCGCTCATGTTCAGGCCGCGCCCAGTCGGGCAGCTCAGGCAGGGTGATCGGCTCGCGCTTCTTCTCGTCCCAGTCGCTCCAGAACCTGGGCAGGTCGTAGAGGTAACGCCCGATGCCGAAGTGCACCGCGCAGCGCTTGAGCGCGTCGGAGGCGGCGGCTTTCAGCGTGCCCGCCTCGCCCTCGCCCGCCTCGCCGAAGTCCTCGCGGGTGACGCCCAGGACCGTCAGGCTGCCGTGGACGGTGGGCGTGGGGGTGCCGGAGACCTCGCGGCAGCGGAACTCCCAGGCGTCCGGGCAGATGGCGTCGAGGCGACTCTGCACGGCGCGGGCATCCACGTAGGCCACCAGCAGGGCGCGGGAGCGGTCCTTGGTCAGGGCCTGGGGCTTCCAGCCCACGAGGTGGGCCGGGAACGGCATCTCCAGCCGCTTCTGAACGTCAGACAGCTTCACGAGGTCACCTCCTGGGGCACGGCGTCCTGAATGCGCCGGGTGAGGTAAAGCAGGCCGCTGGCCGCCAAGATTTCCGGGAAGGCCAGGATGAGGCGGGCGGGTTCCGCAACAGCCGCGCCGCTGTGCTTCAAGGCGTCCAACCCCAGCACTGCGGCAAGCAGCATCAGCGGCGCGGCCAGCAACAATCCGAGAGGGCCATACCCGAACCACGAGCGCAGAGAGGCCCGCATCAGACGGCCCTCCCCAGCGGGGCATGGCCCCGCCGCTTTTTGAGTCGCCGGTCCTGCACCCGCAGGCGTTCCGCGCCCTGGGCGGTGAGGCGGTAGGTGCCGTTGGGCAGCCGCTCGACATCGCCTCGGGCGATGAGCGTCCTCAGGCGGGCACGGGCGGCCTTGTCATCGATACCCAGACGACCGGCCACCTCCAGGGCGGTGCGGACCGGAGCGCGGAGGCCCGCCCCCAGAACCCGCATGGTCTGGAACTGCTCTTCGTGGCGGGGCATCAGCGCACCACCCCGCTGCCACCGCAACTGCGGCAGTTCAGTACCGGTGCAATGCGCCCACCATCGGCGCACTCGCACAGGCGACCGGGGTTGATCTGGACCGGAGCCGCATGGGGGGTTTCCTCAGCAGCCAGTAGCCTGCTACACAGGTCGCGCAGCGCCTCCACCTCGGCGAGGCTGAGGTTCCGGCATGCGTGCGGCTCCTCCGGGTCATGGACGTTGGTTGCCGGGTCCCACAACGTCAGGCGGTAGGGCTGCTCCGGGGCGTGCATGTCGGCGTGGGGGTCGCGCTCCAGGCGCAGGACCTCGGCCCGCCGGTAGACGACACCCCCACTCACGCCGCCACCGCCAACAGCAACCGCAGCTTGGGTCGGGCGTAGACCCAGGGGGTGATGTAGACCTCGGGCCACCAGTGGTTGCCGCGCGGGCGGCTCAGCGGCAGCGAAATTGGGCGCAGCCACAGGTGGACACCGTGCTCCTGCTGAACCTGCTGGAGTCTCAGCTCAACCTCGCCGGTGGGACAGACTTCCTCGATCACGAGGCAGGGGCGGCCACTCGGGAGGCGGCCGATCCAGCCGGGCACGAACACGAGCCGGGTCCAGCCCTCCCCTGCGGGCTGGGTCCAGACGCTGTGACGGAAGAGGCGGCGCTTGCCGGTGCGGGAGGAGAGGGGGAGCGGCTGGCCGTCTACCAAGGTGGACAGCGGGCGCTTGAGCGCAGAGAGCGTGCTTGGGCGTGCTATGTTCACAAGTACCTCGTCGGCAAAACCGGGTCGGGCGCGTGAGTCAGACGCGCCCTGTTTCTTTGGGTCAGACCTGCCCACCGCGCTCGCTCCCGGTCGGCACGCCGGGAGCGCGAAGTTGCACCACTTGTGTGGGCTTTTCCACACTGGGGGTGTTGGCGGGTGTACGATGCATGCAGAAGCTCCTCTCGTTGAGGGCCTGCCGATCCGGTGTTTTGCCGACGTGGGATCAACAGGTTGCGGGTGGGGGTTTCAAGTCGCGCAGGGCCTGCCAGGGCCTTGCGCCTTTGCATTCAGGCTGGGCGGATTCCCTTAGCCTGCTCGTGACGCGCCTGGAGCGCGGGCGGAGTGATGGGGTGGGGAACCAGCCCCCGAATGTCGAGGCCAGCGGCAGCAGCCCGTTCCAGCACGAAGGCGCCGAAGTGGTGGGCGACGACCGGACACGGCTCGCGGCGGATGCGGACTTCTGTAATGGAGTTCTTGCGGGTCATACGGACTCCCGAATATCGGTATATCGATAAGCCTCGGCAAAAAAAGACTCGCCTAGCGCTCGTGCCAGTGCCCGTACTGTGCTAATGCGCGGGTCCTTCACGCGGCCCTGTTCGATGGCAGAAACAGCTCTTGTGCTCAACCCACTCTTTGCAGCCAGTTCATCCTGAGACCAACTACGGGCCGCCCTCTCTCGAGCGACCAGTTGGCCAAACGTCAGATCAGGCATAACCATAGTCTACCATAATAATGGCAGGAGTCAAACCCTGTGACCACTATTTCGTTTGGGCATCGGGAACCGACCGTCTACCATGCGCGTAGTACCACCATCATGGTAACGGAGTTGCTGATGCCACCATCTGCCCGAGTGCCCCGCAAGAAAAAACCTGAGTGGGCCGTCGCTATCGAGTTGCGCCGGACGAAGCTGCAGCTTTCCCAAGAGATCGTCGCGGAAAAGGCTGACATGTCGCAGTCGTATTACTCGGATATTGAGCGCGGGGCGAAGACCCTTCACAGCCTCACTGTCGGGAAGCTGCTCGGCCTGGCCCGCGCCCTGCACTGGACGGTGGCCGAGATGCAACGGGCCACCGGTGTAGACCTCGGCATCGCGGAGGCGTCCACGGTCGGTGAAGGAAGCGCAGACGTTTATCCCCTTTCGGCCGCGCTCAATCCTGAACATCCTGGGGCGGCTATTGACCACGAGGCCGTAGTAGCGGGCATCCAACAGCCGCTGCTGTTACGGATGGATACCGACGAGATGTATGGCACCACCCCAGCCAGCATCCGTCCCGGCGATTACCTGCATGTCGACCGTGCTCATACTTCGCCAGAGGAAGGCCGCGTTTACGTCATTACGGACGCTGATGGCCCACACGTCCGGCTCTACACCACGACCCGCCTCGGCCCTGTCTTCCGCGCCGAGAACCGCCAGTACGAGGACATTCCCGCCCAGGAAGCGCAGGTGGTCGGGCTGGTGGCTGGCGTGACCAGCGACTACAACCCTCAACTGCTCAACTGATGGAGGTTTCCCTCTTGCAGTCGTACTTTTTACCCAAGCGTTATGCCCCAAGCAAAGCCCCAGTCCTGGGGTTAATCAGTGCCGGAACACCGCTCGATCCATCTCCGTTCTCCGTGCGTAGGCGAATGCCCATCCCACCCAGCTTCCGCCGCTTCGGAATGTTCGTGCTCCAAGTGGACGGCGACAGCATGACGCTTGCGGACGGCAGTGGCATCACACATGGATGCTTCGTGCTGGTGGATGGCAAGGACCTCATTACGGACCAAGGCCACACGTTCGCGTTCCGACTGCCGGATGGGACGATGGTTGTTAAGCGGCTGCGCCTGTTCCAGGGCCGCCCCGCCATGTACAGCGACAATGCAGCGTACCCGCCGGTGCAGCTCGACCCCAGCATCCGCAACTGCGGGCGCGTCTACGCAGTGAGCCGAGACGGGCAGCACTGGGAAATGACGCGTTATCGGGGGTGGGGAGGGAATGCGTAGCGATGGGGTACTACACCGTGATTGTCCCAGACTGTCGCAATGTCCGCTTCCTGCAGCGGCTTGCAAGCCACTTCCAAGTGCCTGCGGAGTTCAGTCGACACGGGCAGTATGGCGCGTCCTGTTACCTCACATGGGCCGACGACGAGGCACCGCTGGAATACGTTGAGGCTGTCGCCAAAGACCTGAGTTGCCATGACGAAGACGTAGCACTTTACAAGGACGTCGTCGAGCGCCCGTACCGATTCCAGCCCCAAATGCTCGATCACGGCGTACTGGTTCGCGTTTACAACGAAGGGATTCGCCGTGGCTACATTGAGACGAAAGAGCCGCTTCCTTTGCCTGAAGCCACCATCCTTGTGATAAAGGCCCTCCAGCGCGAAGGTCATTTAGACCACAGGGTCGAGGTGATGCGCCGAGAGGCAGGCGTTGAGCTTACTGTCTTCATCCCTCCTCTTGCGGACAAGTGGCGGTCCCATCGCGACCGGCTGTATGAAGCGATCGAGGGGACCAGCACCGATGACTTCCTCGTTACTTTGAAGCTGGTCGAGCAGCCGATGCCCCGAGGACCTTTGCTGGAAGGCCCCCCATGACCCGCCCCGCCGCCCTCTACATCCGCGTCTCCAGCCACCTCCAGGCCCGCGACGACCGCTACGGCCTCGCCCGCCAGGAGGCCGAGACCCGCGCCTACGCCGCCCGCACTGGCCTGAGTATCCCCGACGGCGCCCTGTACACGGACGTCATCACCGGCCGCAGCGAGACCCGTGACGGACTGGAGCAGCTCAAGGCTGACCGGCAGCGCTACTCGGCCATCATCACCAGCGAGGCCGACCGCCTGGGCCGCACGCCGCTCGCCGGGCACAAGATTCTTAACGAGTTGCTCGGCCTGGGCCTAGACGTCCACAACGCCACGGACGGCCTGTACGACCCAGACGACGATGCCAGCGTCCTGACTTTCGACATGCGGATGGTGATCGCTCACCAGGAACTGCGCAGCATCAAGCGCCGCATGTTGGGAGGTAAGCTGGCCGCCGCCGAGAAGGGTGAGATCATTCCCCACGGCTGGCGCTGCTACGGGTATCGGCAGGTCTACGAGCTGGAGGGGGGCCGCCCAGTCCGGCGCATCGAGGTAGACGAGGTGGAGGCGGCGGTCGTGCGGGAAATCTTCGAGCGGCTGGTCCGGGGAGACACGACCGGGCAGATTGCCGACGACCTGAACGCCCGTGGGGTGCCCACCGCCATGAACTCGGTCTGGCACCCACAGCGGCCCTGGTACATGGCCCGCAACACGGCCTACAAGGGCGAGGCTCGGATGACTCTCCGACACGCGAAGCGGGAGTTCACGTTCCCGGTCCCCCCTATCGTGGACGGGGACACCTGGCAGCTTGCCCATGACAGCTTGCGGCGCAAGCCCATCAAGCACACCGAAACCTTCTGGCTCAACGGCCTCCTGCGGTGCGCCGAGTGCGGGGGGGCAATGAGTGGGACCAACTCGCACTCTAGCCGCACGAGCTACCGCCACTACCGCTGCTCGCGGGCATTCAAGCACCGGCACTATGGGGACGTGCCTGTCTGCACCCAGCGCACGTACTACCGCATGAATGACTTGCACGAGCACGCCGACCGGATCGTCCGCGAGATCGCCGAGCACCCGGAGCGGTACGCTGGGCAGGCCGCATCTACACCCCCCGACCACAGCCGAGCGCTGAAGGAGATCGACCGGCTGGAGGGGCAGCTCAAGCGCTATCTCACCGACTACCAGCGCGAGCTGCTGACCGGCGACGAGTACGCCGGGCTACGGGATACAGCGCGGCGGCGGCTGGAAGAGCTGCGGGCGGAGGTTGTGCCGCCAACGGTGATTCCTCTGCCCAACACGGCAGCCGCCCTCGAAGCGATTGGGCGGCTAGTGCAGGAAGGTGTTTCCACACGGGAGGTGCTGCTGCGGTCGGGCACCCGCTTGAGCATCGCGCCGGGTGGAGTGCTGGAGGTGGTGCTGCGGGTGTAGGTGCGGGTAGAACAACTACCCTCACCCTCCCCCATCGGGTGGGCTTTTTTGTGTGGTCACAGCGGAGTTGGGTGCTACAGCGGCAGCGCCACTCATCGGAACCACGAAGTCTTTTCCGGGGACTGGTTACTGCAAGACCTACGGGTGCTCGCACATCACCACCGTTCCTCTCTCCACCAACCTGAAGCACTTCACGTACAGCCTGAAACCGGAGTTCCCTGGATACCCGGCAAATCAGGCGTTCGTGGTACGCGATGGAACCAGAGCAGTTTCCGCAGGCCTCCGCATTGGTGGACAGGACTGGGTCTTCGGGCCGGACTTCCACGGAACACGGCAACTCGCCGACCTAATCGCCCTCACGACTGGGAAGCGGCCCACCAATGCCTGGGTCTCCAATCTCAAGTGCCAGAACATTCAAGACGGCGGGGCAGCCCTGAACAAACATCAGGGCACGAACCGGACTTACACGGTGGCCTGCGTGGTCAGCCCGGGCATGGGCTTCGTCAACTTCGACGTGAGCATCTACTGACTGCGGCGTTCGGCTAGCGGGGCGAAGGGCGCACCCCCACGGTGCACCCCTTATTTCCTAACCCAGTCTCGCTGACTTGAAACAGCAGCAAAAAGTCGGGGTGCGCGTCGCGCAGGGCGACGTACTGCTCCAGCATGGGCGGCAGCACCCCTGACCCGGTTCCCTTCAAGACATGTTGGGCGGCAGCTCCCGGCACCCGCCGAGCATAGCGCAGTGCATTCTGTTCCCAGCGGAATGGAGGTCGCGTTTGGGCGGGCGGGAGGTCAGCAAAAGCGGAAGCCGCCCCGCGGAGGGGCGACCTCGGAGGCGAGGGGGAGGATTAGCGGCCCAGGAAGGCGGGCCGGGGAAGCTGGCGGCCCAGGCTCTGGCCCGACAACTCCCCCTTCAAATAGACCCAGTTGTCCGAGGAAAAAGCCCCAGATACGGCGCTGACGCTGGCGGTGTTTGCCCGCTCATCGGCAGTAACGGTGAACTGCACCTTGTTCCAGCCCTTGCCCAGGCGCAGGTCAGCCTGGACGGTGAGCCGCTCCCCCTGCGGCGAGGTGCAGGTGCGGCTGCCCTGCAGGGTGACGCTGCGGTCGACGTACACCAAGCCACCGAAGCTGACGTTCAGTCGCCCTTGGCCCGGCGTCCCCTCAGAGGAGAAGGTGAGGGGAGAGACCGGACCTTCCTTGCCCGCCTCTACCGCCACCAGCAGCCCGGCGCTGCGGGCCGAGCGGTCGCTCACCGCGAGCTGCGGGAGGCAATCGGCGGCAAAGTCGTAGCCCTCCGGCAGGCTGCCAAACAGGTCCGTATCCAGCGGCGCGAGTTGCGTGGCGGCTGGAGTCGGCAGGGTCAGGACAAAACGGCCATCTGCCGCCAGAGTGCCCACCGCCGCAGGCTGCTGCGGCAGCTCGTCTCCGGTGACGAGGTAGCCCGCCACCCGACCCGCGCCGCCGCTCCAGGCCTGGGTCCTGAGCTGGAAGGCCATCTCGGTGCCCGTCAGTTCGCCCTCCACCACGGTCCCCGACAGGGCCAGCAGGGCGCTGGGCGGCGGATTTTGGTCACACGAGGCGAGGAAAAGGCCCGCAGAGGCCACGGCAAGGAGGGCAAAGTTTTTCATCTCGGCCTCACCCTAGTCCACATCCAGCCCAGGCTCAAGCCCACATCAGGGCCTCACTCGTCGCACCCCAGGGCGCGCAACAGGTCCAGCTCCGTGATGGCAGGCCGAACCTGCCGTAAATCGGGCGACTGGGCGGCGACGCGACGCCCCCACCAACGTTGCCACAACTTCCGCATCCCCCCTCCTTCCTGATGCTGAACTGATGAGAAGTAAAGTCTACCTTAAGACATGAGAAAAGTCACACCTCTTGGGGGCACTGCACCGCGTCCCACCTGCCCGAACCGCCCCGCGCCCACGCCCTAGCATGGGCGGCATGAGCTACCACCCCTACGACCCGCGCATGGGGCACGACCCCAGCCGCAAGCTGACCGACGGCGACGTGCAGGACCTCAAGCCGGAAGGTTGGTGGGGCAACGACGGCCAGCTTTCGCGTGATTTTGAGTTTGGGAACTACCTGGAGGGGGTGGAGTTCGCCCGGCGGGTTGCGCTCCTTGCCGAAGAAGCCGGGCACCACCCAGAGCTGCTCGTGCGCTACCGCCGGGTGCGGGTGCGCTACTTCACCTACGACGCGGGGGGCGTGACCCTGGCCGATATCGCGGGGGCGCGGGCTGTGAATCAGCTTTGGGAGGAGCTGCGGGGCGGCGGGGAGGCGCAGGCTTGAACCTCACCCTGCTCGGCGCGGAGGTCCGCTGGGAGGACCTGCCCCCCCAGCGCAAGTACGAGGAGACCCTGACGGTGGAGGCAGGCGACCTCGATGACCTGCACCACGTCAACAACGTCGTTTATCTCTCCTGGTGCGAGCGGGTCGCCCGCGCCCACGCGCTGCGTGAAGGCATGGGCACGGACGCGCTCGCCGCGCTGGGGGCAGTGCCCGTCGCCCGGCAACATGTCATCACCTACCACAAACCCGCCCTGCTGGGCGACCGGGTGCGCGTCCGGACCGCGCTGACCCAACACGGCGGGGTTCGCAGCGTCCGCGCCTACACCCTCGACCGCCTCGCTGCGGACGGCACCTCAGCCGAGCGCCTCGCCGACTGCCACACCGAGTGGGTCTGGGTAGACCCGGCGAGCGGGCGGCCCAAGCGAGCGCCGCGAGAGGTGCTGGCGGCCTTTGGGTTCTAGCCCTGGGGCCGCCCCGCCCCATGTCACCAGGCTCTACGTCACCAGGCCTGCCCCCTCCAGCGCCCGGTGTGCCCCGGTGTCCAGCAGCTCGCGCAAGGCACGCACCGTCTCCTCTATCTCGGCTGCCGTGTTGTACAGGGCGACGGGAGCGAGGCGCAGGATGTCGGGCTGCCGGAAGTCGGGGACGATGCCGCGAGCACGCAGGGCGAGACTGAGGGCGCGGGCCTCTGGGTGCGCGAGGGCGACGTGCCCGCCCCGCTGCGCCGGGTCGCGGGGGGTGACCACCCGCAGCTCAGGGAGGTGCTCGTCCACCAGCGCCATCAGCTGGGAGGTCAGCTCCAGGCTGCGGGCGCGAATCTCGGCCAGGTCGACGGCCCCGAAAACGCTCAGGGCACCCTCCAGCGCCGCCAGCGCGAGGATGGGCGGCGTGCCGAGCTGATAAGCCCCCGCTCCCGCGGCAGGGCGAAACTCGTGCGCCATCTCGAACTGGGTCGCCTTGTCGTGGCCCCACCACCCGCGCAGACCGGGGCCAAGGCCGTGGTGCCGCTCGTGCAGGAAGAGGCCGCCCGGTGCCCCTGGCCCCGCATTGACGTACTTGTAGTGGCACCACACCGCGAAGTCGGCCCCGGCGTCGTGCAGGGCGTGGGGCACGCTGCCGATGCTGTGCGCCGCGTCCCAGCCCACGAGGATGCCGCGCTCATGGGCCAGCCGGGTTACCCCCGGCACGTCGAGCAGTTGCCCAGAGCGGTAGAGCACGGTGGGCAGAAGGGCCAGCGCCACGTCGTCTCCCAGCGCCGCCGCGATGTCGTCCTCGTGGAGGGTATGGCCGTCGCGGGAGGGAATCAGCCGAACCTCCGCCCCGTGCCGCGCTGCCCAGCTCTGGAGGGCGTACACGTCGGACGGGAAATCCAGCGCGGTCGCGACGAGGTGCCGCCGCTGGCCCGCGGGCCGGTAGAGGGTGGCCAGGAGCGAATGGAGGTTGGCGGTGATGCTCCCGGTGGCGATGACCTCGTGGGGGTGCGCCCCCACCAGCCGCCCGATGCCCGGCGAGAGCGACTCGGCGAGGCCGAACCAGGCGTCCCAGCCGCCCACCGCGTCCCGCTGCCACTCGCTGAGGCGCCGCAGTACCGCCTCCCGCGCCGCGTGGGGCATCACGCCCAGGCTGTTGCCGTCGAGGTAGATGCCGGGGGGCAGGGCAAAGAGGTCCCGGCGCAAGACGCCCATCATCCCCCCTCCGGGAGAGACCCGGCGGGCAGCAGCACCGCGCGGGCGGGGGCACCGTCTGCCCCCACGAGGGGCAGCGGCAGACACACCAGGTCGTACTCGCCGTCCGGCACCTCCGCCAGGTTGAGGCCCTCCAGAATCAGGATTCCGGCCTCTAGGCAAGCGTGGTGGGCGTCCAGCGTCTTGCTCGTCAGGGGGTCCACGCTGGGGCTATCGGTGCCCAGCAGCCGCACCCCGCGCTGAGCGGCCCCGCGCACGAACTCCGGCGCAAGGGCCGCGAAGTCCTGCGGGAACTCGGCCCAGTGGGCGGGTTGCCCGGTGTGCAGCAGCAGCCGGGGCGGCAGCCCGTCCGGGAGGCCCGCCAGCGCCTCCGGCCCCACCAGCCCCGCCCGCTGCGCCCGCACCGTGAGCACCCGGCAGCGGCCCAGGTAGGCTGTCAAGCCCACCTCGTCGAGCTTCGGCGCGTCGTCGGCGTAGTGCCAGGGGGCGTCCACGTGGGTGCCGGTGTGGGTGCTCGTGCGCAGCTCGCCCGTATTCACGCTGTCTCCCCGCGCTATCCGCGCCCCCGCCTCCAGGCGATACGGCGCGTCCCCCGGCCAGGTGGGGTGGCCGGGGGTCAGGGGTCTGGAGATGTCATACATGCCACCCAAGCTACCAGCGGCCAGCGACCATGGGGGCGGGGCTGGCCCCCCCCGCCGCTCACGTGCCCGGCGTACTTCCCGGAAACACCGCCACCCGCCCCACCATGTAGGCGCAGCCGTACAGAAAGAGGGTCACGACGGGCAGCAGGCGCAGGCCCTGGCGGTGGGGGACAAGCTTGCCCCGGACAAGCACTTCCAGGACGTAGAGGCTCAGCAGGCAAAAGGCCGAGTACATCCAGTGTTCCCAGTCGCGGCTGGGGTCGGCGGGGTAGCCGTATTTGGTGACCTGCCCCTGCACTGGGGTGGCGCTGGGGACCTTGGCCCCCCCCAGGGCGAGGACAACCCCGGTCACGACCGGAATCAAAGTCAGCACCCAGGTCAGGCGCAGCCAGGCGAGAAAGCCGCCCCGAACCTCGCCCTTGAGCGCCGGGCCGAGGCTCCACAAAAACAGCACCAGGGTGGCAAGCGCGTAGGGCGTCGGGAAGAGAAAAGCCAGCCCGCTGCCGAACTGGTACCCGTGAATGAGCCGCAGCAACTCCATGCTCCGCAGCCTACCCCGAAGTGGGCCGGGAGCCGCTCGCCGCCCATTCCAACCATGCGGCGGGGGGGAGGTAGGTGCCGGGGCGCAGGGCAGCCCCGTCCGCAGCGCGGCGCAGGGTGAGGCCCGCGGGCAACCCCGCGAGCAGCACTCGCGGGCCGCTGACGGTCACGCGCAGGCCCGCCAATGCGGGGGCACCCAGCCGCCCGCCCAGGTCGGTCAGCCCCGGCGCGAGCGTGAGGGCGTGCTCGCCGTAGGGACCGCTCAGGCGCAGGGTCACCCCGTCGGCGTGCAGCGCGAGGGGCAGCCCCAGCCCCGCCACGCTTCCCAGCGGCGGATGCGGCAAGCGCACGCCTCCGGCCACCGCCAGCCCCAGTCGGGTGCCGGGGGGCACGGCTTCGCCCTCCCGCAGCCGCCGGGCACCGGCACTGACCTCCAGGTCAGCGGGCACCCGCAGCACCCGCAGCCCCCCCGCGTCCTGCGCCAGCCGCAGCCCGCTGAGGTGCGGCACCCGCGCAAGCTGCCCCAGGTCAAAGGGGGCGTCCAGCGGCGCGGCGAGGGGCCGCCGACTCCCCTCCCCCAACAGCCACAGGGCGAGGTCGGGGGTGTACTCCAGCCCCGTAACGGCGGCGGGGGCCGGATGAGCGGGCGGCGGCGGGGGCGCGGCGCGGCGCGGGCGGCGGCCCACCCCCCACAGGCCGCCCCCCACCAGAACCGCGAGCGCGAGGCCCAGCCCCGCCCAAACGGCCCACCCGGCCCTCGCCGGAGCCTGAGCTGCGCCCGCCGCCGTCACGGGCGCGAGAGCAAAGGCCTGCCCGCCCACGAGGAGCTGGGGCACCCCGGCCTGCCCCGCCCCCGCCGCCAGGGTGAGCCGCACGGCCACCTCGCGGCTGCCGGCAGAACTCAGAACCTCCCCCGCCAGGCCGCTCGGCAAGCGCAGGCCTAGGGCCTCCCGCGCCGCCCCCGCGGGCAAGCGGTAGCGCAGGGTGACCTGCTCGCCGGGCCGCAGGTGGCGGTCTGCGCCGGGGTTCAGCCACAGCAGCCCTCCCGCCGGGGCCATGGGCATGGGCAAGCGGGAGGCCGTCCCCGCCGCCGTCGTCTCGCCCCCCCCTCCCAGCCACAGCAGCACCCGCCGGGGCAGACCGCCCACTTCTGGGGCTGGGGCACACAGCAGGGCCGGGGTGCCGGGAGTCACCCCTCGCCCCACGCGCAGGGCGGCCTCTCCCCCCTCCACCGCCGGGCGAGCGAGGCTGACCCCAGCGGGTGCCTCCAGGGTGAGGGGGGTGCCGTCCGGCCAGGGCAGGGGGAGGCGGGCGGGGTCGGTCACCGTGCGCAGGCCCGTCCCCGGAGCGACCCGCGCAAGCACGGGCACCTCGCCCACGGGCAGGCTGACCCCCTGGGCGTAGCCGCTCGCCCGCAGCGCCTCCTGCGCGCCGGGGGGCAGGGGCGTGCCCAGCGCCACGTAGTGCAGCGTATCGAGCGGCCCCCGCCCCCCGAAGGCCGCGAGCGCCCGCGCCGGGGTCCAGTCGGGTGCGGGGTCGTTGTCGGTGCCGTCGGTGAGGACGAGAACGGTGGTGAGGAAGTCTCCGGCCCGCAGCGGCGCGAGGCCCTCGCCCAAGCTGCGGTAGAGGTAGGTGTTGCGCCCATCGGCCCGCAGCGCCGCGAGGTCGGTGTTCCAGCGGGAGCGCTCGGCGGGAAGGTCATAGCCCCGGCGCGAGCGCAACCCCTGGTCAAAGGTCAGGAGTTCTATCCGGTCAGGCTGCTCGCTGCGGACATAGTCGTTCACCGCCGCTTTGACCCGCCCGAAGATGTCCGCCTGCCCGTCCCCGATGCCGCGCATAGAGCCGCTGGTGTCCAGGACGAAGACCACGCGGGTGCGGGTGGGGGGAGCACCCGGCAGACGGCACTGCTGCGGCGGCAGCGCGGCGGGCAGGCGCTGCAAGGTCACGCGGGGAGGGGCCTCCACCCCGCCCTGCGCGAGGCCAGGAGCAGGCAGCCCCACGAGCAGGGCGAGCAGGGCGGCGGGAGACAGACGCATGCGGCCCCATTGTGCCCGCTGAAAGCGGGGGGCGTCCAACCGGGCCGCTCCTGCCCCCCCTGCCCCTCCCGGCCCAACTCCCCACCCCCGGTTACGCCCTATGCGTAATCCATTTGACCCGTTTCAAGTCGGGGAGTATACTGCGGAGACCTTCGGGGGCGCACCCAGCGCCCGTTTTTTCCGAATCGACCCCTCAAGCTCAGCACTTGTCCCCGCGGGGGCAATGCCAGGAGGACCATGACGCAGACTCCCACCTATGACGCCAGCTCCATCTCGATTCTCAAGGGGCTGGAGGCCGTGCGCAAGCGCCCCGGCATGTACGTACAGGGCGGCACCGGCATTGACGGTTACCACCAACTGCTCACCGAAATCATCGACAACGCCATCGACGAGGGCCTCGGCGGGTTTGCCGATGAGGTGCACGTCATCATGCACGCTGATGGCTCGGCCACCGTCACCGACAACGGGCGCGGCATTCCTGTCGACATCATGAAGTCCGAAAACCGCCCCGCCATCGAGGTGATTTTTACCGAGCTGCACGCGGGCGGGAAGTTCGGCGGCGGCGCGTATAAGGTGTCGGGCGGCCTGCACGGGGTGGGCAGCAGCGTCGTGAACGCGCTCTCGACGTATCTCGACGTGACCGTCAACAAGGGCGGTCAGCTGTACCACATTCGCTTCGAGAAGGGCGCGGTCGTCACGCCGCTGGAGGTGCTGGGCCAGACGCCCCCGGACGTGCGCTGGTCCACCAAGGTCACCTTTCACCCCGACCCCACGGTCTTTACCGAATTCGAGAACAAGTTTAACTACGACCGCATTCGGGGCCGCCTGCGCGAACTCGCTTACCTGACGGGCCTCAAAATCGTCGTGCGCGACGAACGCACCGAGCTGCACGCCGGGGAGGTGCGCGAGGAAGTCTTTTTCGAAAAGGGCGGCATCGCCAACTTTGCCCGTGCGCTGGTCACCGACGACACCAAGTTGCTGTATGACCAACCCATCGTGATGCGCGGCACCCACCTGGATGTGGAGGTCGAGGTCGCGTTTATCCACGCGAACACCTACTCCAGTGACAACATCCTGACCTACGCGAACATGATTCGCACCCGCGACGGCGGCACGCCCCTCACCGGCTTCAAGACCGCCTACACGCGCATCCTGAACAAGTACGCCAAAGACAAGAGCCTCATCAAGGCCGGCAACCCGGTTCCCAGCGGTGACGACCTGCTCGAAGGCATCTACTGCGTCGTCAGCGTCAAGCTGGGCGAGCCGCAGTTCGAGTCGCAGGCGAAGGTCAAGCTGCTGAACTCGGAGGCCCAGACCGCCGTGAACGCCATCGTGGGCGAGAAGTTTGCGGAGTTCCTGGAGGAAAACCCCAAGATTGGCAAGACCATCGTGGAAAAGGCCGCCGAGGCCGCCCGTGCCCGCGAGGCTGCCCGCAAGGCCCGCGACATCGTCCGGAGAAGCAACCCCCTGGAAAACGACGACCTGCCCGGCAAGCTGGCCGACTGCTCCTCGCAGGACCCCGCCGAGTCCGAGCTGTTCATCGTGGAGGGCATCTCGGCGGGGGGCTCGGCCAAGGGGGGCCGCGAGCGGCGCTTTCAAGCCATCTTGCCCCTGCGCGGCAAAATCCTGAACGTCGAGAAGGCCGAGCTGAACAAGATTCTCAAGAACGCCGAGATTCGGGCGCTCATCGGCGCGATTGGCGCGGGCGTCGAGGGCACCGGGGACCGGATGCACTTTGACCTCTCCAACCTGCGCTACCACAAAATCATCATCATGACCGACGCGGACATGGACGGCGGCCACATCGCTACCCTGCTGCTGACCTTTTTCTACCGCTACATGCGCCCGATTGTCGAGCAGGGCTACCTCTACATCGCGCAGCCGCCCCTCTACCGCATCACGGTGGGCCGCGAGAAAAAGGGCACCTACCTCTACACCGAAGAAGAACTCAAAGAACACGTTGCCCGCGCCAACAAGGAAGGCAAGAAGTACGAGATTCAGCGCTTCAAAGGGCTGGGCGAGATGAACGCCGACCAGCTCTGGGACACCACCATGAACCCCGAAACGCGGGCGCTGAAGCAGGTCAAGGTGGAAGACCTGATGCTGACCAACGAGGTCTTCGAGGACCTGATGGGGTCGGAAGTCGCTCCGCGCAAGAAGTTCATTCAGGACAACGCCCGCTTCGCCGAAATCAGCGTGTAAGCGGAAAAGGGACCGAAGAAGCCCGCCCCCACCCCACGGGGCGCGGGCTTTTTCCTGGCTACCCCCGCCCCGCCGCCCACTCCACGAACGCCACCAGGTCCGCGTGCTGCCGCTCCAGGCTGGGGCGGTTGACGTACATCATGTGCCCGGCCTCGTAAAAGACCTCGCGGATATTCCCGCGCAGGCTGGGGTCGAGGCCGAGATGGTCGAGCGTGTGCCGGGTCGCGTGGTACGGCGTGGCGAAGTCGAAGTAGCCCGACGCGACCAAGACCTTGAGGTGCTCGTTTTGGTGCATGGCCTTGCGGAGCGTGTCCGAGACGCGCACGTGCTTGTTCTCGAACTCCCCGTAGCTCCAGGGGCGCACCCGCGCCGTCAGAATCTCGTAGGGGAGGTCGGACTCGAAGCCCAGCTCGGCGCGGACGTAGTGGTTCATCGCCGCCGTGTATGGCCCCAGGATGGCGCTGAGGCTGGGGTCGTACTCGCTGGCCTCACCGCCGGAGTCGCGGTCGAGGCCGGTAAAGCGGCTGTCGAGGCGGCCCACCGTGCGCCCCTCACCCCGCAGCAACTCCTTGCAGAAGCGGGCCAGGGGGACGCGCAGGGTATTGCGGAGGACGAAGGCTGGGTCCAGCCCGGTGAGTGCCCCGTAGCGCTCGGCCACCGCCCGCTGTTCTCCCTCGGAGAGCCGCGCTCCGGCGTGCAGGGCGCGGGCGTAGTCGCCGTCCGCGAAAGCCTCGGCTTCTCGGAGCACGTCGGCCAGGGCGCGGTCACCGCCCAGCTTGCCGTGATACCAGGCCGTCGCGGCGGCGGTGGGCAGGTGGACGATGTACGGGAGGTCGTGCCCCGGCGTGAAGTCCACCGTGGCAAAGTCGAGGATGGCGCTGACCAGCATGAGGCCGTTCAGGAACATCCCGTGCCGCTCCTGGAGGTACCCGCTGAGGCCCGCCGCCCGCGTGGTGCCGTAGCTCTCGCCGACCAGGAACTTGGGGCTGAGCCAGCGCCCGGCGCGGCTGGTCCACAGCCGGATGAAGTCGCCCACCGACTCGATGTCCTTGCCAAAGCCGTGGAAGTCGCCGGGCTTCTCGCCCTCCGTGACCCGCGAGTAGCCCGTGCTGACCGGGTCGATGAACACCAGGTCCGAGTGCGTGAGCAGGGTGAACTCGTTGTCGGTGAGGTCGTAGGGCGGCCCGGTCAGCGCCCCCGCGTCGCCCATGACCACCCGGCGCGGCCCCAGCAAGCCGAGGTGCAGCCACACCGAGGAGCTGCCGGGGCCACCGTTGAAGCTGAAGGTGACGGGCCGGGTGCGCGGGTCGTGCTCGCCGTCCAGCGCATAGGCCACGAAAAAGACGCGGGCGCGGGGCTTCAGGCCCTCGGACTTGCCGTCCTTCGCGTGCTTTTCCTCGGCCAGCACCATCGTCCCCGCCGTGACGGTGTAGGCCAGCTCGCGGCCCCCCACCGTGACGCGGTGGCGGGTGACGCTGACCTCATCCTGGGGGGTGTCACCGTCGGGGCGGTCCTTGTCTCCGGTGCGGACCTTGACCCGCACTTCGGTGCCCGGCTCGGTCGCCTGCCTCTCGTGTTCGTCGCTCATGGGTGGGGTAGTTCTAGCGCGTGGGGCCGCCGCTGCTCTCGACTACCCGAAATACCCCAGTAGGTCAATCAAGGTCCGCGCGTAGTCGTCCGGCCTCAGCCCCCGCTTTTCCACCTTCACCGAGGGCGGGAAGGTCGTCACCTCCGTCCGGTGGGGGAAACGCTTGAGGCCGGGCGCGTCGTAGTCGAGGCTCTTGTAGGCAAAGGTGATTTGCAGGTGCGTCATCGTCTCCCCGATGCTCAGGGCGCGCTTGGCGACGGCGGTCAGGCGCAGCTTGGCAAGGTCGATGAAGTTCTGGACCTCCGGGGTGGGCGGACCGTACTTCTTGCGCAGGTCGCGCTCGACCCGGCTGACCGCCTGGAGGGTCCGCGCCTCGGAGAGCCGCCCGTAGGTGGCGATGCGCTCTTCCTCGTTGCCGCCGAAATAGTCGGGCGTGAGGCGGGCGTTGACCGGCAGGTCGATGGAGACGGCGGCGGGCGGCTCCAGCTTCTCGCCCTTGAGCTTGGCGACCGCCTGCGCGAGCATCTCGGTGTACACGTCGATGGAGACGGCCTGCACATGCCCGTGCTGCTCCTCGCCCAGGATGTTGCCCACCCCGCGAATCTCCATGTCCTTTTCGGCGAGGAGGTGTCCGCTGCCCAGGTCTTGCAGGTCGGCAATCGCCCACAGCCGCCGCTGGGCGTTCTCGGTGAGGCGCGGCGGGTAGAAGAGGTAGGCATAGGCGGTCTGCTGCCGCCGTCCGACCCGGCCCCGGAGCTGGTAGAGCTGCGCGAGGCCGAGGCGGTCTGCCCGCTCAATCAGGATGGTGTTCGCCTCCGGGATGTCCAGGCCCGTCTCCACGATGGTCGTGGAAATCAGCACGTCGAAGGCCCCCTCCGCAAAGCCCAGCATGATTTCTTCCAGCTCCTCTTCGTTCATGCGCCCGTGGGCGACGCCGATGCGGGCTTCGGGCACGAGATTCCGCAGGTACAGGCTCCTGGCCCCGATGGACGCGATGCGGTCATGGATATAAAAGACCTTGCCCCCGCGCTCGATTTCGCTAAGAACCGCGTCGCGCACCGTGCTGGGGTCGAAGGGAGCAAGCACCGTCTGGATGGGCTTGCGGCCCTTGGGGGGCGTCTGGATGCTGCTCATGTCGCGCAGGCCCACCATGCTCATGTAGAGGGTGCGCGGGATGGGCGTGGCGGAGAGGGCCAGCGTGTCCACGGCCTTCATGCCCTCCGGCAGTTCGATTTTGCCGTCTTTGGGCGCGTCGGGCAGGCCGCGCAGGGCACGCAGCTTCTCCTTCTGGCCCACCCCAAAGCGGTGCTCCTCGTCGACGATGATGAGGCCGAGGTCCTTGAAGACGATGTCGCCGGAGAGCAGGCGGTGGGTGCCGATGAGGATGTCCACCTTGCCCTGGGCGAGGTCGCCCAAAATCGCCTTCGCCTGCTTGTCCCCGGTAAAGCGCGACAGACCCTCCACCCGCACGGGCAGGTTTTTGAAGCGCTCCACGAAAGTGGAGGTGTGCTGCTCGGCAAGCAGGGTGGTGGGCACCAGCATGGCGACCTGCTTGCCGTGCCCGACGACCCGGTGCGCGGCCCGCAGCGCGACCTCCGTTTTGCCGAAGCCCACGTCGCCGGAAATCAGGCGGTCGGCGGGAATGGGGCGCTCCAGGTCGGCCATCGTCTCCCGCAGGGCCGTTTTCTGGTCGGCGGTCAGCTCGTACTGAAAGTTTTGCTCGACCTGCGCGTCCCATTCGGGCAGGGGTGGGAAGGAGTGGCCGGGCGTGACTTGCCGGGCCGCGTACTGCACGAGCAGCTTGGCCGCGACCTCCTCGGCGTTCTTGCGGGCCTTTTCCTTGGCCTTGGCCCAGTCCTTTTTGTCGAAGCTGGAGAGCACTGGGGGGTCGTCGGTGGTGCCGGGGTGCCGCCGCAGCACGGGCAGTTGCTCGATAGGGACGGCGAGGCGGGCACCCCCCCGGTATTCGAGGTTGAGGTAATCGCGGGTGACACCGAGGACCGTGCGTGTCTCCAGGCCCCGAAACTGCCCGATGCCGTGCTCCGGGTGAATGAGGTAATCCCCGACGTGCAGCCCCAGCGCGTCCGTGACGGGCTTGCCCGCCAACTTCTTGCCCCGCAGCGCCGAGCCGCCCTGAAAGCCGTAAATCAGGTCCTCGGTGAGGACCACCGTGCGGTGTTCGGGGATGGCAAAGCCCCCCTCGCCCTGCGCCCGCAAGAACCCCAGGCCGCCCTCCTCGACGCGGGGCACGCTCAGCCAGGGAATCTCGCGGGTCCCCAGCAGGCGCTCCGCGAGGTACGCGGCGGTGCGGTCGTGCCGGACGAGGACCAGCACCCGGTACCCCGCCCCGCGCCACTCGGCCACGTCGCGCTCCAGGTCAGAGAGGCGGGCGCGGTAGAAGGGCAGCGCCTGAAGGCCGAGGTCGTAGTCGGTCAGCTCCAGCGGGGCGCGGCCAAAGGACGTGACCTCGCGCCCGCGCAGCCGGGGCCACAGGGTGTCCGTGAGCGGCCCCAGCGCCGAAGCGTAGAACTCCGGCGCATCGAGAAAGACGCGGCCCGGCAGCAGCTCCAGGCGGGTAGCCTCCCATTTCACGTCGGTGAGGTAGTCGGCGGTGGGTTCCAGGGTGAACTCGCGGAGTTTCTCGCCCGTCAGCTCGCCCGCTCCCAGGCGGCGCAGGGTGTCCAGTTCGTCCCCGAAGAACTCGGCGCGGAGGGTGAGAGCCTCGCTGCCCGCCGGGACGCCCGCCCCCGGCAGCAGCCGCAGCTCCAGCGTATCGCCGCGCAGCAGGTAGCCCGCCTCCTCGTCGTCCGGGTCCGCAAGGCGCTCGTAGCCCAGGCGCTCCAGCCGGGCGAGCAGCTCCTCGCGGGGGTAACTCTCCCCTACCCGCAGGGCGAGGGCGTGGTCTTCGGGATGCGCCGGAAAGAGGTCAAGGGCCGTATTCACGTCCAGCACGACGTGTTCGTGTTTGTTCGCCCACTCACCCAGCCCCGGATTGACCGACACGGGTGCCCCCAGCGTCCCCGCCGTGGCGTAGCTCGCCAGGCGGTCGGGGGTGGTGAGCAGCACGGCAGGACCGGGGTGGGCGGCAAAGAGGGCGGCGCGGGCCACCTGCGGCAGCAGCAGCACGTTTCCGACCGGCGCGGTCGGCATCAGTCTGGAGAGGTTGGGGGCGGCGACCGTCACCGGGAGATTGTACGCGGGGCCGCGTCCCCGGAGGGGAAGGGAAGGAACGGTCGGGAGGGAGGCTCGCCCTACCGCCCCGCCCGGCACCCCGTCAGCAGCGCCCGCGTCTGCCCCGTGTCCGTGCCCACAAAGGTGCTCAGGGTGGCCTCGCCCTGATGCTCCCACCACTCCAGGCCGCCGCGTGCCCCCTCCGGCCCGGCCAGGCTGGCGTAGCGGGCACCGCTGGCACTGAGGGCCTCGGCCAGGCCATACTGCCGCCCGCGCCAGGTCAGCACGACGAAGGTGGGACCACCCCGGCGGAAGGTGGCGTAAGTGGCGCTGATTCTCTGCCCGCCGCCGCAGGTGTAGTGCAAGGTGCGCGACGTGCCGGATGCGGGAGGGCCGCCCCCCGCGGCAGCGACCGGGGTGAGGGCGAGAAGCGTCATGGCCGCTGCTGCAAATTTCATGGCCGCAGGATACGGGCTGGGAGGCACCTGCCCATACAGATTACAAATATGGTCAACTTCTCTGCTACGCTTTGTTGGATGAAGCGGACCCTCTTCCCTTTCCTGGCGCTCACCCTGGCCGCGAGCACGGCGCAGGCGCAGCAGGCCAAAGAACTTCGTCTGGGGGTCTTCCCCAATGTCACGCACGCCGCCGGGCTGGTCGGCATTCAGCGGGGCTTCTTCCAGAAGGAACTGGGAGGCGTCAAGCTGGTCGTCAAGGAGTTTGCGAATGGCTCGCAAATCAACGAGGCGTTCGCGGCGGGGGCCATCGACGCCGCCTACGTCGGCCCTGGCCCGGCGATGAACGCCTTTATGCGCGGGGTGCCCATTCAGGTGGTCGCGGGGGCGGCGAACGCGGGCGCGGTGCTCGTGGGGCGGGGGGACAGCGGCATTCGGGGAGTGAAGGGGCTGGCGGGCAAGAAGGTCGCCGTGCCGACGCGCGGCTCGACCCAGGACATCAGCCTGCGCCACCTGCTGCACGAGAACGGCCTGAAGGCCACCGACGAGGGCGGCAACGTCACCATCGTGCCCATCGACCCGGCGAACATGCCCGCCGCCTTTGCCACCAAGCAGGTGGATGCCGCCCTCGTGCAAGAACCCTGGGGGGCCATCATGGAGTCGCAGGGAGCCAGGCTCATCGCCAATGAAAAGGCCATCTGGGAGGGCGGCAACTACACCACTACCGTCCTCGTCGTGAACACCCGCTTCGCCGCGCAGAATCCTGAAATCGTCAAGGACCTGCTGCGTGGGCACCTCGCGGCCATCACCTTCATCAAAAAGAGCAACGCCGGAGCGCAAAAGGCCATCGCGGACCAGATTCAGGCCTTTACCGGCAAGCGGCCCAATACGGCGGAGCTGTTCAAGGCCCTTTCCCGCACCAAGGTCACCTGGGACATCAACCTCAAGACCCTGGCCGAGTACGCGCAGCTCAACAAGGAGGCGGGCTTTGCGCGGGACGTGCCGGACCTGAGCCGCTTCGTGGACCTCAGCGTGATTCGCGGCCTGGCGAAGTAAGAGCGGCCAGCTTTCAGCCACTCGCAACAGCCCCGGCGTCACGGCTAAGGCTTTCGTCCGGCGGGTCGCTGGGGGCTGGGAGCTGGCCGCTACACTACCCCCATGACCGGACCCAAAAAAGGCTCCAGGGGCCGAACGCCCAAACGCAATACCGCGCAGGGACGCGGCGGCATCACCCGCGACGCCTCCCGTCCTGCCCGCGAGCCGGGGGGACGGACGCAGGAGACACAAACCGCCCGCCCCCAGGGCCGCAGCGCCCTTTCCAGCACCAATCCCGCCCGCCGCAAGCCAGGCGAACGCAGCGAAGGCCGGGGGGGCAGCGAGCGGCCCTTCCAACCGGGTTCGGGGCGTAAGGCTCCCCCGAAGGTCATGCGGGCAGGCGGCGCGGGCGGCGGCACAAAGCCCCTGCCTGACCTCAAGCGGGTGCAGCTCGACGCGCCGGACCCGGACACCGTCTTTCGCGACCGCGACGGCGAGCGGCTGACCTTCCCCGACAGTGCCCTCAAACGGGTCGCCGCCCGCATCCTGACGGGGAAGAACAAGGCGTGGCGCTACCGGGCGTTTCCCTTTCCCCTTTTTACCGACCGGGGCGGCGAGCAGTCCTTTTACTTTGACTTCTATATCTACGACGCCGAGGACTCGGTCATTCGGCTGATTCTGGTCGTGCCCTTCGAGTCGCGTGAGGTCTGGGACCGGGTGGGGCGCTTCAAGCGGCAGTACCCGATGTACCGGTATGAACTGTGGACGCCGGAGCGGCTCGCGCAACTGGAGCGGCCACGGGCGCAGTTGGGGTTTTAGGCAGGCACCCTTTTCCCCCCGCAGGATGTAGACCGCGGTCCAGAAGGAACGGCAGACTTCTGCTAACGTTGCGGGCAGCCGGGGGCGGTGACCCGGCGGCGACCCTGCTCTCTCGCCCCGCACGCGGGGAAGAAGCGCTTCGCCGCAGGGCCGCCGCCCCTCTTTCCGCGCCTCCGCTGGCGCAGGGAAAAGCGGCCAGAAGCTTTGAGACCCGACCCTATGACGATGACTGACCTTCCCCCGACCAAGTCCGCTTTGCTGCGGCCCGGCAGCCCCTATCCTCTGGGGGCCACCTGGGACGGCAAGGGCACCAACTTCGCTCTTTACTCTGAAAACGCGACGGGCGTAGAGCTGTGCCTCTTTGACGAGGCGGGCACCGAGACGCGCGTGCCCCTGCGGGAGCAGACCGCCTTCGTGTGGCACGGCTACCTGCCGGGCGTGGGGCCAGGCCAGCGCTACGGCTACCGCGTGCACGGCGAATATGCCCCCGAAAAGGGCCTGCGCTTTAATCCCAACGTGGTCTTGCTCGACCCCTATGCCAAGGCCCTCGACGGGGTCGAGCGGCACGACCGGGGCCTGCTGGCCTACCGGGACGGGGACGACCTCCAGATGGAGACGCGGGAGCAGCGGGGCGCTCCGCTGGGCATCGTCATCGACCCCCTCTTCAACTGGGTGGGCGACGTCAAGCCGAACATTCCCTTTCACCAGTCGGTGATTTACGAGACGCACGTGCGCGGCCTCACCATGACGCACCCCGACGTGCCCGAAGCCCTGCGGGGCACCTACGCGGGCGTGGCGACCGAACCCGTGCTGCGCTACCTGCGCGACCTCGGCATCACGGCGGTCGAGTTCTTGCCGGTCCATCAGCATGTGGACGACGGCTTTCTGTTGGGCAAGGGCCTGAGCAACTACTGGGGCTATTCCACCCTGAACTTTTTCGCGCCGGAGGTCCGCTACTCGGCGGCGGCGCGGCGCGGGGACCCGGCGGGGGCCGTGCCGGAGTTCAAGAACATGGTCCGGGCGCTGCACGACGCGGGCATCGAGGTCATCCTCGACGTGGTGTACAACCACACCGCGGAAGGCAACCACCTGGGGCCGACGATGAGCTTCAAGGGCATCGACAACCCGACCTATTACCGCCTGGTGGCGGACAACCCGCGCTTTTACTTCGACTACACGGGCACGGGCAACTCCCTGAACGTGCGCCACCCCCAGACCCTGCAACTCATCATGGATTCGCTGCGCTACTGGGTCACCGAGATGCACGTGGACGGCTTCCGCTTTGACCTCGCCTCCACGCTGGCCCGCGGGCTGCACGAGGTAGACCAGCTTTCGGGCTTTTTCACCATCATCCATCAGGACCCGGTGATTTCGCAGGTTAAGCTCATTGCCGAGCCGTGGGACGTCGGCGAGGGCGGCTATCAGGTCGGCAACTTCCCGGTGAACTGGGCCGAGTGGAACGGCATCTACCGCGACGATATGCGGGCCTTTTGGAAGGGCGAGGGCGGCCTGGCCTCCGAAATCGGCTACCGCCTGACCGGCAGCAGCGACCTCTACCAGCGCGACGGACGCAAGCCGTACGCCTCCATCAACTTCGTGACCGCCCACGACGGCTTTACCCTGCGCGACTCGGTGACCTACGAGCAGAAGCACAATGAGGCCAACGGCGAGGGCAACGCCGACGGGCATAACCACAACCTGACCTGGAACTGCGGCATCGAGGGCGAAACCGATGACCCGGAGGTCAACCGCCTGCGCGCGCAGCAGCAGCGCAACTTCCTGGCGACCCTGCTGCTGAGCCAGGGCACCCCGATGCTGCTCGGCGGCGACGAAATCGGGCGCACCCAGCGGGGCAACAACAACGCCTACTGCCAGGACAACGAACTCAGTTGGTACGACTGGCAGAACATCGACGCTGACCTGCTGGCCTTTACCCGCCGCCTCATCCGGCTGCGCAAGGCCCACCCCGCTCTGCACCGCCGCAAGTTCTTTTCGGGGCGGACCATCCGCGGCGAGGACGTGCGTGACATCGTGTGGCTGCGCTACGACGGTCATGAAATGAGTGACGAAGACTGGAACAACCCTCAGACCCAGTCGCTCGGCATGTTCCTCGACGGCGACGGCCTCGATGACGTGGACGCCGAAGGCCGCCCCCTGAAGGACGACGACCTTTTGCTGCTGCTCTCGGCCTCGCACATCGACCTGCCCTTCCGCCTGCCCGCCCTGGACGGCTGCCCGCAGTGGGAACTGCTGCTCGACACCACCGACGACGGGGCACGCGAGCGCCTTGCCGCCGGGGAGGAAACGACCCTGCGGGCGCGGAGCGTGAAGCTCTACCGCTGCGTGCGGGAGTAGGCCCGCAGGGGGCGGGGGCATATCCTCCCCACCGCAGCCACTGTGCCGGGAGCGACGCCGGAGCTTTACCCCACGCTCATCGCCTGCCCAGCCCCGGCTCCTAGCCTGACGCGTTCGCCGCATTCCCCGGTGCGGGGGCGGCCCGAAAGGAGTTCCATGCGTCCACCCCTTCCCAGTGCCCCGGCGGGGGCGCGGTCCCCGGTCCCGGCTCCCCGCTTGGGGGCCGAACTCCTGCCGAGTGGGCAGGAAACCCGCTTTCGCGTCTGGACGACCACCGCCCAGGAAGTGGCCGTCCGCATAGGCACCCAGGACTACCCCCTCACCGCCCTGGGGGACGGCCTGTTTGAGGTCACCCTGCCCGTGGGCGCGGGCACCCGTTACAGGTTCGTGCTCGGCGGGCAGGCTTATCCCGACCCCTATGCCCGCTTTCTGCCGGACGGGGTGCACGGGGAGGCGGAGGTGGTCGACCCCCACGCCTATGAGTGGCAGCACCCCAGCTGGCGCGGCCTGCCGCTCGAAGGGTGCGTGTTCTACGAGCTGCACATCGGCACCTTCACCCCGGAAGGCACCTACCGGGCGGCGATGGAGGGGCTGCCAGAGCTGGCCGCGCTCGGCGTGACGGCGCTTCAGGTCATGCCGCTGGCGGCCTTTCCCGGCTCGCGGGGATGGGGCTACGACGGGGTGGCCTTGTATGCCCCCTACGCGCCCTATGGCCGCCCGGAGGACCTCAAGGCCTTTGTGGACGCGGCGCACGGGCTGGGGCTGGCCGTCTTTCTCGACGTGGTGTACAACCACTTCGGGCCGGACGGCAACTTCCTCGGTGTCTACAGTCCGGGGTACTTCACCGAGCGCTTTCACACCCCCTGGGGGGCGGGGCTGGATTACGCCGAACCTCACATGCGCCGCCTGATAACGGACAACGCCCGGACGTGGCTGCACGAGTACCGCCTGGACGGGCTGCGGCTGGACGCCACCCAGGAGATGCAAGACGACTCTCCGGTGCACATCCTGCGCGAGCTGGCCGACCGGATTCACGAGCTGGGCGGCACCAAGGTGCTGCTCGCCGAGGACTACCGCAACCTGCCGGAACTCATTACCGAAATGCACCTCGACGGCCTGTGGGTGGACGACTTTCACCACGTCATGCGGGTGACCCTGACCGGGGACCGCGACGGCTACTACCAGCATTACCAGGGCGGGGCAGCGGCGCTCACGCAGGTGCTGAGCCGCGGCTGGGTGTATGAGGGCCAGCACTGGGCGGAGTGGGACGGGCCGCGCGGGAAGCCCGCCGACGCGCTGGAGGCCCCCTCCTTCGTGTACTTCATCCAAAACCACGACCAGGTGGGCAACCGGGCGGTGGGTGACCGGATTCACCACCTCCAGCGCGTGACGCCCGCGATGTACCGGGGGGCGTCCACCCTGCTGCTGACCCTGCCCATGACCCCGCTGCTCTTTCAGGGGCAGGAGTGGGCGGCGTCCAGCCCCTTCCCCTTTTTCAGCGACCACCACGGCGAGCTGGGGCGGCTGGTGTCCGAGGGCCGCAAGCGCGAGTTCGGGCACTTCGAGGGCTTTTCCGGAGAGGACGTGCTCGACCCGCAGGCCGAAGAAACCTTCCGGCGGGCGAAGCTCGACTGGAATGAACGCGGGGCGGGCGAACACGCCCGGACGTTAGAGCTGTACCGTACCCTGCTGCGCCTGCGCCGCGAAGACCCGGTGCTGCGGGGCCGCGAGCGCCGCACCCTGACCGCTGGACACGCCGGGGACGTGCTGTGGGTGCGGCGGGTCACGGACGCGGGCGAACGGGTGCTGC
The DNA here is from genome assembly GCF_000482805.1 of Deinococcus murrayi DSM 11303. GTDB lineage: Bacteria > Deinococcota > Deinococci > Deinococcales > Deinococcaceae > Deinococcus > Deinococcus murrayi. Next base: position 95,960 of record NZ_AXWT01000001.1, read on the forward strand.
TGTGGAACGTGGGCTGGGAGGCGGTGGGCGCTGCCAGCTTGGCCCTCCCCTTCCCGCTTCCGCCCCGGACCCTCCTCCACTCGGAGGGCCGCCCTGACCCCCGCCTGGAGCGCGGCGAGGCCCTCCTGCTAGGGTCGGAGGGATGACCGACCCCCACATGCCCCACGCCACCAGCCCCGTGCCCTCCTCCACCTATCGCCTCCAGCTTCACGCGGGGTTTGACTTCGCCGCCGCCCGCCGGGTGCTGCCCTATCTCGCCCGGCTGGGGGTGACCCACGTGTACCTTTCTCCGGTCTGGACGAGTACGCCGGGGTCCACGCACGGCTACGACGTGACCGACCACACCTCGGTGAACCCGGCCCTGGGCGGCGAGGCGGGGCTGCGGCGGCTCGCGGCGCGGGCGCAGGAGCTGGGGCTGGGCCTCATCGCGGACTTCGTGCCCAACCATATGGGCATCGCGGGTGGGCACAACCCCTACTGGGAGGACGTGCTCACCCACGGACAGGCGAGCCGCTACGCCCATTTCTTTGACATTTCCTGGCATCCCCTCAAGCGGGCGCTGGAAAACAAAGTGCTGCTGCCCGTGCTGGGGGACCAGTACGGGCGGGTGCTGGAACGGGGCGAACTCGCGCTGGGCCACGAGGGGGGCGTCTTTTTTCTGACCTACTGGGAGCGCCGCTTTCCGGTCTCGCCGCGCACGCTGGCGGGGCCGCTGACCCGGCTCGCGGCGGAGGTGCGGGGCCGCCTCCCGGAGGCCGAGCACGCTGAACTCGCTTCGGTGGCGCGGGCGGCGGCGAACCTTCCCCCCTCCACGAGTGCCGACCTCACCGACGAAGACCGCCTCGCGCGGGCGCAGGAGTCTTCGGTCATCACCCGGCGGCTGGGGGCGTTGGCGGAGGCGTCGCGTGCGGTGCGGGCCGCGCTGGGCCGGATGGTGGCGGAGACGAACGCCGACCCCGCCCGGCTCGACGCCCTGATTCAAGACCAGAACTACCGCCTCGCCTCCTGGCGGGTGGCCGCCGAGCAAATCAACTACCGCCGCTTTTTTGACATCAATGACCTCGCCGCGCTGCGGATGGAAGACCCCCGCGTCTTTGAGTGGGCGCACGCCAAGCTCTTCGAGCTGATTGGCGACGGGGTTCTTCAGGGGGTGCGCCTCGACCACACCGACGGCCTGTACGACCCCGCCGGGTACTTTGTGGCCCTGGCGCGGGGGGCGGCGCGGGCGCTGGGGCGCGAGTGGGAACCGGGCGAGCCTCCCCCCGTGTACGTGGTCGCCGAAAAGATTCTGGAACCCGGCGAGGGGCTGCCCGAAACCTGGGCGATTCACGGCACGACCGGATACGACTTTCTCGCCCAACTGAACGGCGTCTTTGTGGACGGGGCCAGCGAAGACGAGGTCACGGCGATTTACCGCCGCTTTACCGGGGACCGGGACACGTACGGCGAGCACCTCTACCGGGGCAAACACCTCATCCAGCGCGTCTCGCTGCCCGGCGAGGTGAACGTGCTCGCCGAGCACCTGGAGCGGCTGGCCGAGGCGGACCTCAGATTCCGCGATTTCACCCTCAGCGGGCTGCGCGAGGTTATCCGCGAGACGATTGCCGCCTTTCCCGTCTACCGCACCTATGTCCGCGAAGACGGCACCCGCGAACCCGGCGACGACGCCAAGATTGCCCGCGCCATCCGCGACGCGAAGGCGCACCGAGCGGCGGCGGGCCGCGACCTCGACCCCAGCCTCTTCGATTTTCTGGAAGCGGTGCTGAGGCTGGACGCCCCGGACGAGCAAGGGCGCGAGCGCTACGCGGGCTTCGCGCTGAAGTTCCAGCAGCTCACTGGGCCGGTGACCGCGAAGGGGGCCGAGGACACCGCCTTTTACCGCTATGCCCGGCTGCTCTCGCTGAACGAGGTGGGCGGCGACCCGGCCCTCTACGGCACCCCGCCGGAAGCCTTTCACCGGGACGCGCAGGCCCGCGCGGGGCGGTGGCCCCACGCCTTGCTCGCGGGGTCCACCCACGACACCAAACGCGGCGAGGACACCCGCGCCCGCATCGCGGTCCTCTCGGAGCTGCCGCAGACCTGGGCGGCTTACCTCAGCGGCTGGTCCGGGCTACTGCGCGGCTTCGAGGTCGAGACGGCGACGGGCCGCGCTCCTTCGGCGCTCGACACCTACACCTTCTTGCAAAACGCGCTGGGGGCCTACCCGCTGGATGGTCGGCTGGAGGACTTCGCGGACCGCCTCGCCGCGTACATGCTCAAGGCGGCCCGCGAGGCCAAGCTGCGAACGAGCTGGGCGGCGGCAGACACCGAGTACGAGGAAGCCCTCACCGCGATGGTGCGCGGCCTGCTCGCCGAGGAGCGCTTCTCGCGGGAGCTGGCCGAGCTGCACCGCCGCATCAGTCCGTACGGGGCGCAAAATGGCCTCTCGGCAGCGCTGGTGCGCCTGACAGCCCCCGGCGTGCCCGATACCTATCAGGGGGCCGAGGGCTGGAACCAGAGCCTGGTGGACCCCGACAACCGCCGTCCGGTGGACTACGGCGGGCGCACCCGCACCCTCACACGCATCGAAAAGCGCCACGCCGAGGACCCCACCCGGCTCGCCGCCGAGCTGCTCGCCCGCTATGAGGACGGCGGGGTCAAGCTGCTGGTGACCTGGGCGGCCCTGCACACGCGCCGCGCCCACCCGGAGCTGTTCGCGGCGGGGGGCTACCGCCCTATCGGGGCCGGCAAGTACCTCCTCGCCTTTGCCCGCGAGCACGGGGATGAGGTGGCCGTCACCGTCGCCCCCCGCCTGACCTACACCCTCACCCGCGAGAAGACTCCCTGGGCGCTGGGCGAGGTCTGGGGCAACCGCCAGCTCACCCTGCCGCGCCCCGGCACCTACCGCAACGTGCTGACGGGCGAGCGCCTGCGCGTGCGCGGGGGGAAGGTGCCCGTGGCGAAGGTGCTGGAGACGTTCCCGGTGGGGCTGTTGGTGAAGGAGTAGCGGTCAGCTCTCAGCCGTCAGCCCAAGAGCAAGCCCCAGCATTCGGCTGAGGCTTTCTGCTGGCTGGCCGCTGACGACCGGAACCTTCCTCCCGCCCAGCCCGTATCCTCTCCCGTATGCAACTGACTGCCGTACGAACAGAAAACCTGGTGCGCACCTTCATGGCGCGGACGTACTCGTGGATGGCGGCGGGCCTCGCACTAACGGCGGGCGTCGCCTACCTGACGGCCCAGAACGAGGTGCTCGCCGCGCAGGTCTTCGGCTGGCGCTGGGGCCTCATCATCGCGCAGCTCGTGATTGTGTTCGCCCTGAGCGGACTGGCGCAACGTCTGCCCAGCACGGTCGCGGGGCTGCTCTTTATCGTCTACGCGGGGCTGACGGGCCTCACCTTCAGTTCGCTGCTGCTGGCCTACGACGCGGGCGCGGTGACGGCGGCCTTCCTGACCACCGCGGGCACCTTCGGGGCCATGAGCGTGGTCGGGTTCACCCTCAAAAAGGACCTCAGCGGGATGGGGCGCTTTTTCATGTTCGCGGTGATTGGCCTCTTTATCGCCCTGCTCGTCAACCTGTTTGTGGCGAGCACGGCGCTCACCCTGGGCCTGAGCATCGTCGGCGTGCTTCTCTTCGCGGGCCTGACCGCCTATGACACCCAAATGCTGCGTAACCTCGCCCTGAGCGGCGTCACGGGCGAGATGGCCGAGCGGGCCGCCATCAACGGAGCGCTCGCCCTCTACCTCGACTTCGTGAACATGTTCCTGTTCCTGCTGCGCCTGTTTGGGTTTGCGGGGGGAAGCGACGACTGAGGGGAGCTTTCAGCCGTCATCTCTCAGCGGTCAGCAAACAGAAAGCCCCAGCGCAAGCTGAGGCTTTTTCTTTTGCTTTTTGCTGACGGCTGAGGGCTGAAAGCTCTCTACCTCACTCCCGTCAACTTCAGCCAGTAGTGCTCGTGGCGGCCCATCAGGATGGGGTAGGGGGTCTCCCCCACGGCGGGAAAGCGGCTGCCGCCCGCCAGGGTGACGGGCACTCGGCCCACGTGCGCCGAGAGGTCGAGGTGGGCGGCCTGCGAGCTGCCCGCGAAGTTGGACACAATCAGGAGGGTTTCGCCGTCATGCTGGCGGGTAAAGGCCAGAATCGCCGGGTTGTCCGAGTCGATGAAGGTGAGGTCGCCGTACGCGAAGGCGGGGTGGGCGCGGCGCAGTTCGAGTTGCCGCGAGAGCCAGCGCAGGAAGCTGCCGGGGTCCTGTTCTTGGGCCGCCACATTGACGCGCCCGTAGCCGTACACCGGGTCCTCGATCGGCGGAAAGAAGCACGCCTCCGGAAAGGCCACCGAAAAGCCCCCGCTCACGCCTGCGCTCCACTGCATGGGGGTGCGGACGCCATTGCGGTCGGGGAGGCTGAGGTTGTCCCCCATGCCGATTTCGTCCCCGTAGTACAGGATGGGGCTGCCCGGCAGCGCCAGGAGAACGGTGTGCAGCAGCTCCAGGCGGCGGCGGTCGTTGTCGAGCAGGGGGGCGAGGCGGCGGCGAATGCCCACGTTGATTTTCATGCGGTGGTCGGGGGCATAGGCCGCGTACATAAAGGCCCGCTCGTCGTCGGTGACCATCTCCAGGGTCAGCTCGTCGTGGTTGCGCAGGAAAGTTGCCCACTGCCCGAAAGAGGGCAGGGCGGGCAAGCGGCTCATTATCTCGCGGATGGAGGTGGTGTCTTCCCGCTTGAGGCTCATAAAGAGCCGGGGCATCACCGGAAAGTTGAAGCACATGTGAAACTCCGGCTCCTCCTCGGTGCCGAAGTACTCCACCACGTCTTCGGGCCACTGATTGGCCTCCGCGAGGAGCAGGCGGCCAGGGTATTCCTCATCCACCATGCGGCGCAACTCGCGCAAAATCGCGTGGGTCTCCGGCAGGTTTTCGCAGTTCGTGCCCTCGCGCTCGATGAGGTAGGGCACCGCGTCCACCCGGAAACCGTCTAACCCCAGGTCCAGCCAAAAGCGCATGGCGGCCTTCAGTTCCTCCACCACGCACGGGTTGTCATAGTTGAGGTCGGGCTGGCTGGAAAAGAAACGGTGCCAGTAGTAGCGCCCGCATCCCTCGTCTAGCGTCCAGTTGCTCGTCTCGGTGTCGGTGAAAATGATGCGGGCGTCCGCGTATTCGGTGCCGGTGTCGCTCCAGACGTAGTAGTCGTGGTACTCGTTGGGGCTGCCGTCGGGCAGGGTGGGGCCGCGCCGCGCCGCTTGAAACCAAGGGTGGTCAGAGGAAGTGTGATTGGTCACCAGGTCCCCAATCACCCGCAGCCCCCGCGCATGGGCCTCGCGCAGGAAAATCTTGAAGTCTTCCAGAGTGCCGAGGTCGGGGTGGATATCGGTATAGTCGGCCACGTCGTAGCCGTCGTCGCGCAGGGGGCTGGGATACCAAGGCAGCAGCCACAGGCAGTCGACCCCCAGGGCCTTGAGGTAGTCAAGCCGTCCGGTCAGGCCGGGGAAATCGCCCTTGCCGTCGCCGTTGCCATCCGCGAAAGTGCGAACCGAGAGTTCGTAGAAGACGGCGCTCTTGTACCACTCGGACTGGGACGGGACCTGCGTCATGCCCGGCAGTGTAAGGGCCAGGTGGAAACGCTGCCAGGGGCAGCTCGTCTCATTCATCCCATCCCGATAACTGATAAGGATATATCATTATGGCTTCTACGACACGCCTGTTGTCCTTCCTGTGCCTGACTGCCGTTTCGACGGCGGGGGCCGCGTCCCTGTCTGTCAGCGCCACGACGAGCATCGTGGGTGACTTCGTGCGGGCGGTGGGTGGTCCGCGGGTCAACGTGAAGGTCATCGTTCCGGCGGGCCGCGACACCCACAGCTTTCAGCCGAGCGCGGCGGCGATTCGGCAGCTCGCGAGCAGCCGGGCGCTGTTCGCCAACGGCGCAGGACTCGAACCCTGGCTGCCCAAGCTCAAGGCGGCGGCCCCCAAGGTGCCCGTCACCGAGCTGACGCGGGGCCTGGGGCTGCGTGAGCTGGGCCATGCGGCGGACCACGCCCATGACCACGACCACGAAGCTCATGGTCCCCTCGACCCCCACGCCTGGTGGGACCCCACGCTCGCCGCCGGGTACGTGCGGAATGTGCAGGGGGCGCTGACCCGGCTCGACCCGGCGGGGAAGGCGACCTACGAAAAGAATGCGGCGGCGTACCTGGCGCAACTGCGGACGCTGGACGCCTACGCCAAAAGTCAGTTCGCCTCGGTGCCCGCCGCTCGCCGCCGCATCGTGACCAATCACGATAGCCTGGGCTACTTCGCCGGGCGCTACGGAGTCACGGTGGTAGGTACGGTCCTGCCCGGCGGCGGCACCGAGCGCGAACCCAGCGCCCGCGAACTCGCCGCGCTGGTGTCAGCAGTGAAGGGGAGCGGTGCCCGCGTGATTTTCACTGAGGCCGCACTGAACACCCGCCTCGCCCAGACCCTCGCCCGCGAGACGGGGGCAAAGGTCGCCCCGCCCCTTTACACCGATACCCTGGGGCCAAAGGGCAGCGCGGGCGAAACGTTCCTGAAGGCCTTCCGCCACAATGTCGACGTGATGGTCCGGGCGCTGAGGGGCGTCTAGCGGTCGAGGGGGCGGGGGTCAAGAGGCTCTGGGGGTTCCCGCTCTCGACCCCCCGACTCCTTCTTGATTCCGCCCTCGCAATATCACCTCCTCCTCGCTATGCTGGGGGGATGCTGGGTGTGGACAACCTGACGGTGCGGTACGGCACCCATACAGCGCTGGAGGGGGTGACGGTGCGCTTCGGGGCGGGGCAGTTCAGCGCCGTCATCGGGCCAAACGGGGCGGGCAAGAGCACGCTGCTGAAGGTGCTCGCGGGCCTTTTGCCGGACCCCGGCGGCCACGTGCGCTTTGACCCCGGTCACACCCCCCGGCAGTGCGTGTCCTACGTGCCGCAGCAGCAGACTCTGGACTGGGCTTTTCCGGTCACGGTCTGGGACGTGGCGATGATGGGCCGCACCGGGCGGCTGGGCTGGCTGCGCTGGCCGGGGGGCAAGGACCGCCAGAAGGTCGCGGCGGCGCTGGAGGAAACGGGCGTCTACGACCTGCGCCACCGCCATATCGGGGCGCTGTCCGGCGGGCAGCGCCAGCGGGTGCTGCTCGCGCGGATGCTGGCGCGGGAGGGTCACCTGCTGCTCCTGGACGAGCCGCTCACCGGGGTGGACCCCGCTACCCAGGAGGGACTGATGGCCCTGCTGCGGCGTCAGGCCGACCTGGGCCGCGCCGTGGTGATGGTCACCCATGACCTCGACCAGGCCCGGCGCTGGTGCGACCGCCTCGTCCTCGTCAACCGCCGAGTCATCGCGGACGGCACCCCGGAAGAGGTGTACACCCCGCAGAATATCGAGGCGACCTTTAGCGTGAGCCACCTCGGCCACACCCACGCGGAGGCGTGATGGCGGCTTCGCCGTGCCGAGAGGTCAAGGCGTCCAGAGGTCGAGGAAGCCTCTCTCGACCCTTCGACCCCTCGACCCTGCCCCCGGAGACCCCCTGAATGGACTGGCTGACCGACCCTTTGCAATTTGATTTCTTCGTGCGGGCGCTCGCGGCGGTGGTCCTCGTCAGCGTTCTTTGTGCGCTGGTGGGGGCGTGGGTGGTGCTGCGGGGCCTGAGTTACATCGGGGACGCGATGAGCCACGCCGTGCTGCCGGGGCTGGTGGGGGCGCTCCTGACGGGGGGCAACCTCATCGTGGGGGCGATTGTGGCCGCCGTGCTCACCGCGCTGGGCATCGGGGCGGTGGGGCAGCGCTCTGGCCTCAAGCAAGACAGCGCCATCGGCATCGTCTTTGTGGGGATGTTCGCGCTGGGGGTGGTCCTGCTCTCCAAAGCACCCACCTTCGCCACCGACCTCAGCACCTTTCTCATCGGGAATCCGCTCGGCGTCACTGCCGCCGACCTGTGGAGCGCGCTGGGCGTCACTGCGCTCGCGGCGCTCGTGTTGGGGGCCTTTCACAAGGAGCTGCTGCTGGCCTCCTTTGACCCCACCGAGGCCCGCGCCATCGGCCTGCCGGTGGGGCGGCTCAATCACTTGCTGCTCGTCATCATCGGGCTGGTGGTCGTGCTGACGGTGCAACTGGTGGGCACCACCCTCAGCGTGAGCCTGCTGGTGACCTCCAGCGCCGCCGCCCGGCTGCTGGCCCGCAGCCTCAAAAAGATGATGCTGCTCGCCGCTGGCTTGGGCATCCTGGGCGGAGTGGTGGGCCTCTACCTCAGCTACTTCTTCGACACGGCAGCGGGGGCCACTATCGTTCTGGTGAATACGACGGTCTTCGTGCTGGCCCTGCTGCTGAGGCGGCGGGAATAGGTCAGCCCACCCAAAAAAAGACCGCCCCCCACAGGGAGCGGCACGCGGCTCAGTAGAACTTGGTCAGGCGCTCGACCGGGTGGCGGTGGTGGGGGAAGCCTTCCTCAGCCCGCTTGCCAACCGGGAGCATTCCCGCGAACTGGACGTGCTGGGGCAGACCCAAAATCTCGCGCACCCGCTGGGGGTCGAAGCCCAGCATGGGCACGGTGTCGTAGCCCAGACCACGGGCGGCCAGCATCAGGAAGCCAAAGGCGATGTTCGCCTGTGACAGCCCCCATTGGCCGCGCTGGGCGACATCCTGGGCACCGAAGACCCGGTCAAAGGTCTGGCGCTGCCCGGTGCGGCCCGCCTCGCCCATGCCGGGGTGAGCGGTGTCCTCTACGGTGGCCAGGGTGTCTTCCATGTCGCTGTAGACGACGATGACGGCGGGCGCACTCGTGACCTGGGCCTGGCCGTAGGCCGCCTCGCGCAGCTGCTCCTTGAGCTGGGGGTCTTGTACGACGGCAAAGCGCCAGGTCTGGGCATTCCAGGCGCTGGGGGCGAGGCTGGCGAGCCGCAGCATCTCACGCAGGTCATCTTGGTTGAGGGGTTCTTGCACAAACTGGCGGATGCTGCGGCGGCTCTCGATGGCTTCGGTCACGGTCAGGGGGCGAGTCAGGGTCGCGGTCATGCCCGGCAGCATAGATGGCTCTAGTTTGAAAAGTCAAGCAGTGTGCATTGTGCTGCGATGAGGGGGGCGGGAGCGTGTACAGTGGGGGCATGAGCACCGCACACCCAGGCTTTTGCCCGGTCTACCGGGCCATCGGCGTGTTGCAGGAAAAGTGGGTGCTGCACATCGTCCGGGCGCTGTTGGGCGGCGAGAAGGGCTTTAACGAACTCTCGCGGGCGGTCGGCGGCTGCAACAGCGCCACCCTGACCCAGCGGCTGGAGCACCTTGAACACCTGCACCTCATCGTCAAACGCACCGAGGACTCACCGGGCAAACTCGCCCGCAGCGTCTATTCCCTAACTCCCGCTGGGCGCGAGTTACAAAGCGTCATCGACGCCATCGACGGCTGGGCGCGGCAGCATCTCGTGACAGAAGACGTGGCCCCCTCCCCATGACCGCTTTCTTGCTGTTTGTCGCGTTGCCCACAGGCCTCCTCATGCTGTCACGGTTCATCCGGCCCGTGCAGCGCGACCGCCGTCATGGGGACCCGTTTGGCGAGTCGCTCGCGGCGGGTGGGCTGTTTGGCGGACACGGCCTGGAGCCGGATGAGCGGGCGGTGCGCGAGGACACCGAACCGGTACGCTTCAAGCTGGATTGACCTCACGAAAAGTGGCCCCACAGCCAGGGGCCACGGCGGCAGCGCTGACCGCTACTCCAACACCGCCTCGTGCACAATCTCCACGTTTCCGGCCATGATGCGGCTGAGCGGGCACATCTGGGCGGCCTGCTGGACGTGCTCCTCGAAGTCAGCTTGGTCGCTGCCACTGACTTTGCCGCGCACGGTGAGGCGCATGCGGCTGATTTTAAAGCCGGGGCCGTCCTTCACCATCTCGCAGGTGGCGTCGGTCCGCAAGTCCTCGACGGCGTGGCCGTGGTTCGCGAGCAGCGCCGAGAGCTGCATCGTGAAGCAGCCCGCGTGCGCAGCGGCGAGGAGTTCTTCGGGGTTGGTGCCCGTGCCCTGCTCGAAGCGGGTCTTGAAGGAGTACTGGGCGCCCTCCAGCGTGCCCGACTCAGTGCTGACGGTGCCCTGTCCGCCCCGGAGGTCGCCCTGCCAGTGGGCGCTGGCCTTGCGTGCGATGTCTGCCATACCGGGCAGTGTGCGCCCGGCCAGGCCAGGGTGCCCTTGAGGGACCCTTTAGACTGCGGCATGACCTCACCCCTGCCGCAACCCTGGGAGACGGGTGCGCCCGTCGCCGGCTACCACTGGCCCGCCGCCGCGCCCCGCGCCGCCGTCTTGCTCACCCACGGGCTGGGCGAGTACGCGGGGCGTTACGTCGAGCGCTATGGCCGTTTGATTCCGCGCCTGACGGAGGAAGGCTACTCGGTCTATGCCTACGACCTGCGCGGGCACGGGGCCTCGGCGGGGCGGCGAGCGGTGGTGGATGCCCGGCTGCTCGTCGAAGACCACCTCCTCGCGCGGGAGACGCTGCGGGGCCAGCCCCTCCCGGTCTATGCCTTCGGGCACTCGCTGGGGGGCTTGGTCACGGCGGCGAGCGTCTCCCGCGACCCACGGGGGCTGAGTGGCGTGATTCTTTCCAGCCCCGCCCTGCTGGTGGGTGAGGACGAACCGCGCTGGCTCCGGGCTGCCGCGCCGCTGCTGGCCCGCCTCGCGCCGCACGCGGGGGCAGCGGTCCTCGACAGCGCGGGCCTTTCGCGCCTGCCAGAGGAGGCCACCGCCTACCGCGCCGACCCGCAGATCTACCAGGGCAAGGTGCCCGCGCTGACCGCCGCGTCCATGCTCAGCCTGAGCCGGGAGCTGTGGGCGCACTACGGGCGCTGGCGGCTGCCCACGCTGGTGCTGCATGGGGACGCCGACCGCCTCACCGACGTGCGGGGTACCCAGCGTTTCATGGAAGCGGTGGCGTCCCCCGACAAGACCCTGCACCTCGTGCGGGGCGGCTACCACGAGCTGCTCAACGACGAAGGCCGCGACGAGGCGCTAGGCTGGATTCTGGGGTGGCTGGCCGAGCGAACGGCGCGGGGGGGCTAGGGGGTGACTTCCAGAGGGCGCTCCGCTTGCCGCTCTCGCGGCTCCGGCTCCGCCCATCCGCCCCCGTCCCGGATGTCAGGGTGAATCCCGAAATCCTCGGCAATAAGGCGGGCGGTCATCTTGGCCGACATCATCACGCTGGGGGTGCCTGCACCGGGCTGCACACCCGCCCCGACAAAGTACAAGTTGCGGACATCTTCTGAGCGGTTGTGCGGGCGAAAATAGGCGCTTTGCACGAGCCGCGGCTCTGGGCCGAAAGCATTGCCAAGGTACGAGTCAAGGGTGCCCGCGAAGTACTCCGGCGTCACGAACTCGCAGTGAGTCAGGCGCGCGCGCAGGTCGGGGATGTGGCCCCGTTCCTCCAGGAAGGCGAGCACTCGGTCGACAAGCTTCGGCCCCTCGGCAGTCCAGTCCAGGCCCGCCCCCAGGTGGGGCACCGGAATCAGGGTGTAGGCGGCGTGGTGTCCGGGCGGCGCGAGGCTGGGGTCGGTCAGGGTGGGGATGTGGAGGTACTGGCTGAAGTCCTGCGCGAGCGGCTGACCGCCAAAAATCTCGCGCAGCAGCTCCTCGTAGCGCGGCCCCAGGATGATGTTGTGGTGGCGCAGGTCGAGGGGACGGCCATCGTCGCGGAAGCCGAAGTAAATCACGACCAGGCTCATGCTTTGGCGGGCCGCCTTGACCCGAAGGTCACTATTCACGAGGCGAGCGCGGCGAGGAACCCGCCGGAGGTAGGTGTTCGCCCAGTCACCGTTGCTGACCACGACGTCGGCGTACCGCTCCTCGCCACCCTCTAAGCGCACGCCCCGCGCGACCCGCCCCCCCAGCGGCGAGCGCACCGGGCGGCCCCGGTCGTCCGTGACCAGAATCTCCTCCACCCCGCGCCCATACTCGATGCGTCCGCCGAGTTCCTCGAACTTCTGCACGAAGGCCCGCACCAGCGCCCCCGTGCCGCCCATCGCATAGTGAATGCCCCAGGTCTTCTCGACAAAGTGAATCATCGCGTAAATCGCGGGCACTGAGAGGGGGTTGCCGCCGATGAGGAGCGTCTCAAACGAGAAGACCTGCCGCATCTTGGGGTTTTGGAAGTACTTGGACGTAAAGGAAAAGAGGCTCCGCACCGCGTCGAGCCGCAGCAGGTCGGGCACCACCCGCAGCATGGTGGACACGTCCCCGAAATGGGTGTAGCCCAGTTCCAGAAAGCCACGCTGGAAAATGGCCTCCGCGTCAGCGTGAAAGCGTTCGTAGCCCTCCAGGTCTTCCGGGGCGAGGGCCGCAATCTGGCGGCGGGTAGAGTCGGGGTCGCCGTCGTAGTCGAAGTGGGTGCCGTCGTCAAAGAGGATGCGGTAGAAGGGCAAAATCGGCACCAGCCGCACGTACTCGCGGGTGTGCGGGCCGCCGCTTTCGCCCTCACGGACGCGCCCACCCCGCAAAACCTCTGCCGGATAATCGGGCCGGCCAAGTTGCCCGCCATCCCGCCCCAGCGCCAACAGTTCCTCGATAAAGTGCGGTACCGTGATGACGGTCGGCCCCAGGTCGAAGACGTAACCGTCCGGCGTGCGCTTCTGGTAGGCGCGGCCCCCCGGACCGTCCAGCCGTTCGAGGATGGTCGTTTCAAAGCCCAAGCTTTGCAGCCGGATGCCCAGGCTCAGGCCACCAAAGCCTGCGCCGATGATGAGGGCCGTTTTGCGGAGGTTGACGGGGTGTGGGGGGGTGGGGGATTCAGGCATAGGGGTCCTTGTTCGGTCCTGGCGCGGGGGTCAGAGGCCGCGAGAAAAGTGAAACAACGGCTGTAGAAAAAAGCAGGGCACCTCAAGGCTCGAAGCGCAGCGCCGCGCTGCCGCGCAGTTCCCACCACGCACGGGGCAGCAGCAGCAACTTGCGGGGACCGCTGACATAAGCTCGGCGGCGGAAGTTGTCGTAACCGGCGCGGGCGAGGTCATCGAGAATGCCCTCGTAGGAATGGGCGGCCACTTGCACCGCGAGGCGGGCCGAGCCGCTGAGGCAGGGAATCCCGGCGCGGCCTTCGGCGTACAACTCGCGGGCCAGGCCAGAGAGGAAGCGCATCAGGGCGCGGTACTCCGGGGTGACCTCCCCGGCCTCCAGCGTGGCGCGAGACACGCCGAACTCGCGCATCAGGGCCTGCGGCAGGTAGACGCGGCCCCGGTCGAGGTCCTCGCCGACGTCACGCAGGATGTTGGTGAGCTGCATGGCCTGCCCCAGCCGCAGGGCCGCGTGCAGGGTGCGCTCGCCGCCCCGGTAACCGCTGATGGGCGCAATCATAAAGCCCACCACGCCCGCCACCCGGCGGCAGTACAGCAGCAGGTCGTCCAGAGTGCGGTACTCGGTGCCTCGCAGGTCCATCATGAGGCCCTGGTGCAGCTCATCAAATGCCGCAAGGGGGATGGGCCAGCGGGCAGCAGCCCAGGCCAAAGCCACGTCACCGGGGTCGTCTCCCGGCTCGCCCGCAAACGCCGCTTGTGTCCGCGCCCACCATTCGGCCAGCCCCCGCTCGGCGGCCTCGCCCCGGCGCTCGTCCACGACATCGTCTCCGCGGCGACAGGCAGCGTAGACCGCCCACACGGCAGCCCGCTCCGGGGCGGGAAAGAAGCGCGACCCCAGGTAAAAGGTCTTGCTGTGATGCCGCGTCACGTCCCGGCAGTAGGCGACTGCCGCCGGGGGCGGCGTCGGGTCTGGGGAGAGTTGGGTCACAATCGGCTCCTCTCCAGGCGAGTGTAGGGGGCGCGGGGGGGGGCGAACGTGACGGTTTCTTACAGATTCCTGTGCGGAAGTTGGGAAGGGGTGCGGCTGCCCCCCTGCGGCCCCCGCTCGTAGCGCTCGAAGACCACCGCCCCCACCTGCAAGCTGTGGGTGCGGACGCAGCGGGGCAGGTGCCGAGCCACCCAAGCCGGGTCGGGAAATGTCAGGCCGCCGAGGGCAGGCCGCGAAAGCAGTCGCTGGAGAGGACCCCCCGTCCGGGCGATATACATCAGCCACAGGGGACCGCCGGGCCGCAGCAGCCGCTCCAGCTCGGCGAGGAGGCGGCCAGGGTCCTGGGTTTCGTTCAGGGTGGCCCCCACCGTCACGCCGCTGAAGCTGGCGCTCGGCAAGCCGCTCGCTTCCAGGTTGGTTAGCAGCCAGTCTATGCCCGGTTCGCGCACCCGCCGCCGGGCCACCGCGAGCATGGCAGGGCTGAGGTCGGCGGCCAACACCGCGCACCCGGCCCGCGCCAGCACCCCAGCGTAAAAGCCCGCGCTGGTGCCCGCGTCGAGCCAGCGCTCGCCGGGCTGGGGGCGGCACAGGGTCTGAAAGAGGGCGGCTTCCCGCTCCAGGGAAAAGGGCTGACCCGTCAGCCACGTCAGCGCCCGCGCCCGCCACCCGGCATACCCCCAGGCGGTGAGACGCAGCAGGTTGCTGCGCTGGGCCAGCGTCAGCCGCCGCGGGGCCGTGCCTGCCGTCAGGTTCAGGGTTTCTTTGGTGTGGCGCGGCGCGGTCATGGGGTTCATTATGCTGGTCACATTGGCCTGCTTTCCGGCAGGTTGAGTGTTTGGAGGATGTATGCAAGAGCAACGCAAGAGTATGGGGAGTGCCCTGGTCGAGGTCTTCGACGCGGCGGTGGCCCTCGCCAAAACCGAAGTGCGGGGCCTCGCCCATCAGGTCGGACAGGTCGCCAAGGCCAAGGGACTGGGCGTCGTGCTGCTGCTGGGGGCGACGGGGCCGCTCATTCTGGGGCTGGTGTTTCTCATCCTGGCGGTCTTCTACGGCCTGATTCGCCTCGGCCTGGGGGCCTGGGCGGCGGCCCTCATCATCGCACTGCTGAGCTTTGTTGTGATGGGCGCGCTGGTGATGATGGGCCTGCGCAAGCTCAGCGCTGAGGTGCCGCGGGACGACCTGGGGCGTCCTGACCCTGACCGCCCCCTCACCGAAGACGAGCGGCTCGAAGCCGAGTATCAGGCCGAGCAGCGCCGCAAACTCAGCGACGTGAGTTATTCGGCGGGGACGGCAACCGCCCCGTCCGGGACCCGGCCTGCGGGTGAGGTGATGGCGGCCCCCGTGGCTGGAGGTCGGGTGGCCGACGGCAGCGTCAGCCCCAGCCGGGGCGCGGGGCTGGCCGGCTCCGTGGTCGCCGCGCCCACCGGGAACTCGGCCCCCCACACCCGCACCTCGCCCGACACCGCCGCCAACATTGACAGCCTGGGTCCGGCCCACACCGGGACTCGTGCAAGCGCCGCTTCGGTGGCCATGGGCGCAGATGTGGAGCGCGGCACGGTGCGCCCCGGCCTGAGCACCTCCGGCTTTACGGCGGGGGGTGCGGGCGTCAACACCGCCGACCAAGGGTCGGGCCTCAAAACCACCCTCACCCGGCAGGAAGCCGTCTCGCAGGGCACCGAGCTGCGCGGCACCGACGCCGGACAGGTGCGCCTCCCGGTGTATGAGGCCACCGAGACGGGCGAACCCCAGGTATACGGCAGCGGCCTGAACAAGAAGCTCGACGGCAGCGAGACCCACAGCGCCGGAGCGGGCGGCCACGGCGGGCACGCCCCCAAACACGACCCCAACATTCATCACCCCGTGGTCCTCAAGGACGCGCCGGGGATTCCGGTGAGCACCACCCCCACCTTCCGCGAAGAGATGCCTGAGGAGAAGAAGTGATGGACCCCTACTCCCGCAGCGAACGTGACGAAGCCCGCGCCCGCCTGAGGGCCAGTGTAGACGCGCTGACCGAGCAGGCCAGCCTCCAGGTGCAGCTGCAAAAAGACCCCCTCAAGATGCTGGGCGGGGCCTCGGCGGTGGGGGCGCTTGTGGGGATTGCGCTGGGCCGGCAGTTCCGGCGCAGCCAAAAGATTTACGTGGACGCCACCAGCCCCGCCAAGCACCAAAAGGCCCTGATGAAGGCGCAGCAGCGCCAGCAGGGCGGCAAGGGCGTGGGGGGTGCCCTCGTCGCCACCGTGGCGACCCTGGCCTTCAAGGCCCTCAACGAGCGGGTGCTCACGCCCAAGCTCGAAGAGTTGGCGGGCGAACTGATGCAAAAAGCCGGGCAAGCCCCCAAGGGGACGGGCACGGTGACCAAGGCCCCGGCGCGGCCCCCGGCCCCCGCCAGCGCTCCTGCCGGGGGGGTAGCGAGCTTCCTCAAGCGCCCCGACGCGCCGCCCGCCAAGCCCCTCTACGGCGAGCAGAGCCTCGACCAGGCCGCGAGTACCGCGACCGCTCATGCCGGGGTGCTCCCCACCCCCAAAAGCACGGTGGAAGCCAAAGCCCAGGGCACGCCCATCGCCCCCGAAGAAAAGGTCAATCCGAATCTGCGCTAAAGCGCCCCCTGCCCCTCTGGCCCAGCAGCCCGCCCGCGAAGGTGGGCTGCTTTGGCATGGTGACCGAGGGGGTTTGCTAGCCTACGCCCCATGACGGCCTCCCGCAGTACCCGCCAGCGCGATGTCATCGCCCGCGTGCTGGACGAAGCAGAAGGTCCCCTCGCGGTCGGGGACGTGCTGGCACGGGCGCAGACCAGTCTGCCGGGGCTGGGGGTCGCCACCGTCTACCGTACCCTCAAGCTGCTCACCGAGCAGGGGCGCATTCACCCTGTCACCCTCGACGGCGAAACTCGGTACGAGCGGGCCGGGCGCGGACATCACCACCACTTCTCCTGCACCCGCTGTGGCCGGGTCTTCACCCTGCACACCTGCCCGGTGGCCCTGCCCAGTGGCACGGTCTACCCCGGTGGGTTCATCGTGGAGGCGCACGAGGTCACCCTCTACGGGCAGTGCCCGGAGTGTGCGCGGACGGCATGAATCCGTCTCAGGGGGCCAGCGCCGCGCTCAGCCGCTCCAGCACAGCAGCATTGGGTCCCGGCGTGCGGTAGGGGTTGAGCGTGGGCCGCTCCAGCAGCGCCTGCACCGTGGCCGGGCCACCGGGCACCTGAAAGCCGTAGAGGGCCGCCGTGCGGTTGACCGGGCCATCCGCCGCCGCAAAACGGGCGCGGGCCGCGAGCAGCTCGGCCCGCCGAGCGAGGGCCGCCTCGGCCTGGGCGAGCTGGGTCCGCTGGCCGCCTGTCAGCGCCGCGAGCAGCCGCTCGCGGCTTTGCTCCGCCGCCGTGCCCCCCAGCGTGGGGGCTGCCGCGAGGCGCTGGAGTTCGGTGCGCAGGGCGGCGCGGGCCGGGGCGTCCAGGGTGAGGGTGCCGCGAGCGACAAGGTCGGTCAGAACGCGCACGGTCCGCAGGAGATGCAAGGTGGGCAGGGCGGCCTGCACCCGCCCCGGCGTCGGGTTCATGGTGACCTCGTTGCGGGGGACAAGGACGCGGCCTGCCGCTGGCGAGGTCGCCCCCACGCTGCTGCCGAGGACCATCACCGTCAACGCCAGAGACAAGGGCCGCTTCATGGGACGAGCTTAGCCCCGGTGGGTGACGGGAGGCTGACCCCCGCCGCCCTGCCCAAGGAACGCGGGGCTGGGGCCAGAGCGCACCCGGCCCCAGCCCACGCCTGCTTTGCTCCCTTTACTCCGCCAGCCGGCGGGCGCGCTGCTCCGGGGTTTCCTCCGGGAGAATCCACGCGCCCTTCTTGGGCAGATGGTCCTTGCTGATGCGGGGCTTGGCCTTCACACTCTGGACCGAAAGGCCCGTCAGGTTCTCGTACCACTTGTAGGCCTGAACCTGCACGCCCGCCGCCGCCGCCGCGTCGAGGACGGCACGGTACCCCTGGTGCCCCAACTCGGCGGCCCGGAGGTAGTTCAGGGCCGCGTATTCGCGCTGGGCCTGAGCAAAGAGGCTGTCGGCGCTGCGGGCCGCCCCCTGCACGCCCGCCACCTTCCCAGCGCGGCGGGTGAGTTCCAGAATCGCGTTGGTGTTGTTGAGGTAGGCCGCCGTCAGGTAGCGGTACTGGGCGTCGAGGTTGAACTGCCCGAAGGTCCGCGACAGGTCGTTGTAGGACATGATGGTCGCGCTCTGGTCGCCCGAATCCACAAAGCGGAAGGGGCCACTGGAGCCGTACGACAGGTCCTCTTCGCTGTCGTAGCCGTCGTGCGGGTGCGAGAGGCTGAGGTGGTGCCCAACCTCGTGCACGGTGGTGTCGGTAAAGCCGTAGCCCGCCCGAATCAGGGTAGGGGTCAGGAAGGAATACACGAAGCTCTGAGTTCCGGTCTGGCCGTCGTCGTAGGCGATGCCCAGCAGCCCGCCCTGGCTGTCGCTCGCGTCGTTAAAGGCGTAAATGGGCAGGAGGTACTTGTCGCCCGCCGTGCGGTAGCTCTCGCGCAGCTCGCGCACCCCGAACTGGAACAGCTCTTCGCCAAACAGGTCGGCGTAGTCGGGCGAGCAGATGTCTTCTGCCTCAATCGGGAAAAAGCAGTTGTAGACATCGGCAATGTCGCCATCGAGGGGCGTCTGACGGACGTTGGTGCTGAACTTGGCAAAGGGCTGAAGCACCGACACGCGGCTTTGCAGGAGGTCCCGCTTGAGCAGCGTAGCGGGGTCACGCGCCCCCTCGCCCTGCTCGACCCGCACATCGAGTTCAATCTCCTGGGGCATCCGCGGCGGCGTCAGGGCCACCCGGTAGATGGGGCTGGGGGTAAACAGCAGGTTGAGGGCGGTGTAGCGCACCACGCGGGCGAGGTCCACGCTGACCTTGCGCCCGTAGGCGACGCTCGCCTTGCGGGTGCCGTATTCCCAGATGGGCGGCATGCGGTAGTCGGGCACCCCGTCCCCGGTGGAATCGGGGTTCGTCATGTCCCAAGCGTCCGTCCAGGGGTCAGGGTTGGCCGACAGGTCGTAGAACCACACCCGTTGCGGGGCCGCCCCCTCCCGCACGCTGCCGCCCCAGGCAATCAGGCGGCGGCTGGCGCGCGCCCCGAACTTGGTGCCCGTGTCGGTATCGGCGGCGTCCGCCCGCGTGTAGGCGTGGAACTTGAAGTCGGGGCGGCCATACCAGTTGACGAGGTACACCGTGTACTCGCCGGGCTTGACGCCCACCCGCGAGATATTGTCGGCCAGCCAGTTTTCGGTCGCCAGAGCGTCAATCTCGTAGTTCGCCGTGACGGGACGGTTAATGAGCGGCGAGGGAGCCTCACAGTCGTCTACCGGCACCTGGTACGGCTCGCCCGTCTCCTCGTCCACCTCGGTCACAAACTGGCAGTTGAAGTACTTCTGAAAGACGGTCAGGGGCTTTTCGACGGCGTTTTGGCTGAGGAAGCCAAAGAAGTCATCTTCGAACTTCCGGTCGGCAAAGACGAAATTGTAGTCGTAGTCAAAGACGTTGCCCGTGTACTCGGTGTTGCCATAGGCGCTGGGAATGCGGGCAATCGTCTCGTACGACTTCGGCAGGATGTCGCGGAAATCGCGGACATTGACGTTCTGAGCGGTCTGGACCTGGCCGGGCAGCGCCTCGCGGTACCCCACGAAGACCACGTTCACCTTCAGGCGGGTGCGGATGCTGTCCTGCTCACCGGGCTTGAGAGTGCTCAGGCGGCCAAAGTCGGTCTCCACGCCGGGTGGTTGGGGCCGAGTCGTACAGGCGGCGAGCAGAGAGGCGCTGAGCAGAAGCAGGGCGGTGGCGCGGAGATTCATAAGCCTCCTGTGGGGGGTCCGCACTGGACCATGAGAAAAAGCGACGCTGAGCAATGAGAAGTGTAACGGGTTTTGGAAAGGGAGTGTGCTCATCTGCCCGCGCTGGGGCGAGGCCGTCTGGACAGGGGGGTTGACCCCGGCGCGGACAGCCTGGTAGCGTCCGAGGCAGCTCCCGCGTGGAGCGACCCTATCCAGAGCGCCTGAGAGACCTGGCTCGTTGACGGCGCGGCAACCGGACCCCATCACGTCACGGTGCCAAGGCCAGCCCGCCCGCGAGGTCAACGATGACCTGCGGCAGGCGGGACCGATCGGGAAGGTCACGCGGACTCCTTAGCGCCGCCCCTTCTCGCCCGTTCGAGAGGGGGCTTGCGCCGTTGGGCGCGGCTCCCCACAGCACCCCGCTTCTGTCCCCTGTGAGGAGGCCATCATGGCGTCTACCCCCAAGCCCCTGCACTTTGACACCCTGCAAGTCCACGCCGGGCAGCGCCCCGACCCCGCGACTGGGGCGCAAGCCGTGCCCATCTATGCGACCAACTCCTACGTCTTCGAGTCGCCGGAACACGCCGCCGACCTCTTCGGGCTGCGGGCGTTTGGGAACATCTACAGCCGCATCCAGAACCCGACCACCGCCGTGCTCGAAGAGCGGGTCGCGGCCCTTGAAGGTGGGGTGGGAGCGCTGGCGGTTGCCAGCGGACACGCCGCGCAGTTCCTGGCCATCACGAACGTGGCGCAGGCGGGAGACAACATCGTCGCCACACCCAACCTGTACGGCGGCACGGTCAACCAGTTTCGGGTGACCCTGCGGCGGCTGGGCATCGAGGTGCGCTTTACCAGCCGGGACGAGCGCCCGGAAGAGTTCGCCGCCCTCATCGACGACCGCACGCGGGCGGTGTATCTGGAGACCATCGGCAATCCGGCGCTGAACGTGCCCGATTTTGAGGGCGTCGCCGCCGCCGCCCACGCACGGGGCGTGGCCGTTTTCGTGGACAACACCTTCGGGGCGGGCGGGTACTACTGCCAGCCGCTGCGGCACGGGGCGGACGTGGTGCTGCACTCGGCGAGCAAATGGATAGGTGGGCACGGCAATGGCATCGGCGGCGTCATCGTGGATGGGGGGAGCTTTGACTGGGGCAATGGACGCTATCCCCTCCTGACCGAACCCAGCCCCAGTTACCACGGGCTGAGCTTCTGGGAGACCTTCGGGGCGGGGAACGCCCTGGGCCTGCCCAATGTCGCCTTCATCACCCGCGCCCGCACCGAGGGGCTGCGCGACATCGGGGCGACCCTCGCGCCCCAGCAAGCGTGGCAGTTCCTGCAAGGGCTAGAAACCCTCTCGCTGCGGGCCGAGCGGCACGCCCAGAATGCCCTCGCGCTGGCCTCATGGCTGAGTGCCCACCCGGACGTGGCGCGGGTGACCTACCCTGGCCTCTCCCACCACCCGCACTACGACCGGGCGCAGACCTACCTGCCGCGGGGGGCGGGGGCGGTGCTGACCTTCGAGCTGCGGGGGGGCCGGGCGGCGGGCGAGGCCTTTATCCGGGCGGTGCGGCTGGCGCAGCACGTGGCGAACGTGGGCGACACCCGCACCCTCGTCATCCACCCCGCGAGCACGACCCACTCGCAGCTCGACGAGGCGACCCAGCGGGCGGCGGGCGTCACGCCGGGGCTGGTGCGAGTCTCGGTGGGCATCGAACACATCGGGGACCTGCAAGAGGATTTTGCCCAGGCCCTCGCCGCCGCGCCGGTGAACGCGTGACGGCGATGACCCAGGCTGCCGAGCGCCGGGGGCCGCCCCCCACCCCCGGCGAGTGTTCGGGACCGCAGACGGCCCTCCTCTTTCGGGAAACCCCCTTGCTGCTGGACAGCGGCGGGGTGGTCCAAGACTTGCGGGTGACCTACCACACCTACGGCACGCCCGCCGAGCACGCCGTCTTTGTGCTGCATGCGCTGACGGGCACGAGCGCCGTGCACGAGTGGTGGCCGGACTTTCTGGGACCGGGGCGACCGCTCGACCCCACGCGGGACTACGTGGTGTGCGCGAACGTGCTGGGGGGCTGCGCGGGCACGGCGGGACCGGACGAGCTGCCGTCCGTGGGGGGCGCGGCCCCACTCCTCTCCCTGCGGGACATGGCGCGGGTGGGGCGCGCCCTGCTGGAGCACCTCGGCGTGCGGCGGGTCTCTTTGGTGGGCGCGAGCATGGGCGGGATGCTCGCCTACGCCTGGCTGCTGGAGTGCCCCGACCTCGTCGAGCGGGCCGTCATCGTCGCGGCTCCGGCCCGGCACTCCCCCTGGGCCATCGGCCTGAATGCGGCGGCGCGGGCGGCCATCCGGGCGGCCCCCGGCGGCGAAGGGCTTAAGGTCGCCCGGATGGTGGCCACCCTGAGCTACCGCAGCCCAGAGAGCCTCGCCCGCACCCAACCCGGCTGGGGCACCCGCCGCCCCGGAACCCCCGACATCACGACCTATCTGGAGCATCAGGGTGAGAAGCTCGCCGCCCGCTTCAGCGAACGCTCGTATCTCGCCCTCACGGAGGCGATGGACCACTTTCAGCCGACCGATGCGGAGTTGCGGGCCATCCGGGTGCCCGTGCTGGTGGTGGGCATCGCCAGCGATCTCCTGTATCCGCCCGGCGAGGTGCGGGCTTATGCCGAGACGCTGCCGCGGGGCGAGTACCGCGAGCTGAACAGTCCGCACGGCCACGACGCTTTCTTGATGGACCCCGGCCTCTTGCCGGAGTGGGTGGCGGCCTTCTTGCGGCGCTAGCTCCTCCCCCCTTTTCCCCCCCACCCGCTTCAGCATTGCTCTAGCCTTTTCTCACGGGCAGCACGCTCACTGGCAACCGGACAGCGCACCCGGTAGCGTCGGGGGGCTATGAGCACGGCCTTTCTAGTCATCGAGGGAATCGGCCTGGTGCTGCTGTCGCTGTACCTGGCTTACTCGCTGTGTGCGTTGGTGGCGCAGCCCCGGCGATGGCCACTCCGCCGCGCCCCCCTGCACTTTACCTTTGTCATCCCGGCGCTCAACGAGGCCGCCGTCATCGGGCCGACCCTGCGCAACCTGCGCTCGGCGGCTCCGGGGGCGCGGCTGGTCGTGATTGACGACGGCAGCGACGACGAGACGGCGGAAGTGGTGGAGGACCTCGCGCGGGCTGACCCCGGCATCCTGCTGCTGCGCCGCCGCCCCCCGCACGCCCGCACGGGCAAGGGCGAGGCCCTGAACTGGGGAGTAGCCCAGCTGCTGCGGCAGGGGGGGCTGGCGCAGGCTCCCTTGGCAGAGCAGGTCCTGGTGGTGTTTGATGCCGACGGGCGCATGGACGACCGGCTGCTGGACGAGGCGGCCCGCGTCTTTGCGGACCCCGACGTGATGGCGGCGCAGGCCCGCATCCGGGTGCGTCAGAGTGGCGTGGAGTCGCGGGGCTGGCGCGGGCTGCTGGGGCGGCTCCTGCTGCTGCAACAGGACCTGGAGTTCTACATCGTGCGGCACATCCAACTGCTGCGCCAGCGGGTGTGGACGGTGGGTCTGGGCGGCAACGGGCAGTTCATGCGGCTGTCGTACCTCGCTGAGCGGCTCGCGGGGGGGCAGGCCCCCTGGCCCCCGGTGCTGCTGGAAGACTTCGCGAGCGGGCTGGAGGTGCGCCTGGCTCACCCCCGGCACCGCCTCGTGTTCCTGGAGTCGGGAGTGACCCAGCAGGGCCTCACCGACGTGCGGCGCTTCGTGCGGCAGCGCACGCGCTGGACCCACGGCAACCTGCAATGCGCTCCGCACCTGCCGCGCATTTGGCGCACCCCCATGGCGCTGGGGGCGCGGCTGGACCTGACCTACTTCTTGGCGCAGCCGTGGCTCAATCTGCTGACGCTGGGACTGCTGGTGTACTACCCTGCCCGCGCCCTGAGCCGCCTGCTGACGGGGGAAGTGAACTGGGCCTTGACCGCCGCGCTCAGCGTGCCGGGCTTGCTGCTGCCGCTCGCGTGGGTCTTTCTGTACAGCCGCGAGAATCGGCTGGGGCTGCGCCGGGCCGCTTTTGCCGCCGCCGGACTTCCGGTCTACACCCTCATCATGATGCTGAGCGTGCCCCTCGCGTTCCGGAACTTCTTGCGCGGCGAGCACGGCTGGGTCAAGACGGCGCGGCACGCGGAGGCGTAGGCCGCAGATTCCGGCTGGTTGCAGCCCCGCAGAAGGTGCATAGTGTGGGGGGAATGCGGGACCCGCCTCCCCCGGCGCGGTCCCCCGCTTGAGGTGACCCTTGACGAACCTGTTCACGGTGCTGGACGCCCTGGGGCTGCTGCTGCTGTGCTTTTATACCGTTCAGATGACGCTGGCGGCGCTGGTGCCGAAGCCGCGGCGAACGGCGACGCCTGACCCGGACCTGCGTTTTACCTTTCTGATTCCGGCCCTCAACGAGGCGAGGGTAATCGAGGCGACGGTGCGCAACCTGCGCCGGGTTTCGCCGCAGGGCCGGGTCGTCGTGATTGACGACGCGAGCGAGGACGCGACCGCCGCGCTCGTGGCCGCGCTCGCGGCGGCAGACCCCCAGGTGTGGCTGCTGCGCCGCCGCCTCCCCATGGCCCGGCAGGGCAAGGGCCAGGCGCTGAACTGGGCCTCCGAGGAGGTGCTGCGGCGCTTGCGGGCGGAGGGCTGCGACCTGCGCCGCGAGGTGCTGGTGGTGATTGACGCCGACGGGCGCATCGGGCCGGAGCTGCTGGCCGAAGCGCGGCAGGTCCTCGGCGACCCGGCAGTCATGGGGGCGCAGGCCCGCGTCCGCATTCGGCAGTCGGTCGGCGGCTGGCAATGGCGGACCCTGGTGGGGCGCATGCTGGAGCAGCAGCAGGACGTGGAGTTTTTTATCACCCGTCACCTTCAGGTGCTGCGTTCGCACTGGCACACCGCCGCCCTGTGCGGCAACGGCCAACTGATGCGGGCGTCTTATCTGGCCGAGCAGTTTGCCCGCGGGGTGTCCCCCTGGCCGGACGTGCTGCTCGAAGACTTCGGCAGCGGGCTGGAGATTCGGCTGGCCGCGCCGGGATACCGCCTCGCCTTTTTGGAGTCGGCGGTCAACCAGCAGGGCCTGCCCAATCTGCGCCGCTTTACCCGCCAGCGAGCACGCTGGACCCAGGGCACCCTGCAATGCCTGCCCTACCTGGGCCGCTTGTGGCGCACGCCCGTGCCGCTGCTCGCCCGGCTGGATTTCAGCTACTTTCTGCTTAGCCCGTGGTTTAACGTCCTGATTGTGCTCACCCTGCTCACCCAGCCGCTGCGCTGGGCGACAGGCACCCACGGCCTGCTCCTGGCCCCGGCGGTGGGCCTCACCGTGAGCCTGCTGAACGCAGCCCTGCAACTGAACTGGCTGGTGCGCTACCAGCTCGAAAACCGCCTCAGCGCGGGCAGGCTCCTGTTTACGGCGCTGAGCTTTCCGGTGTACGGCTTCGCGCTGTTTCTCAGCCTGCCGCTCGCCTTTAAAAACCACTTCACGGGCCGCCGCACCTGGGACAAGACCGCCCGCCACGCTGAACCCGACGCGGCCCCTCCCCCCGCGCCCCTGGAGGTGACCGCCGCGTCGTCGGGGGATTGAAATTCTTGAGCTTTACTCCACCGCCTCCCCGCGCTGCAACTTCACCGCCCGCACGAGGTTCTGGAACATCAGCGCACTCGTCAGCGGCCCGACGCCCCCCGGCACCGGGGTTTGCGCCCGCACGGGGAGGTCAGGCTGGGCGTCGCCCACCACGCTGCCGTCTTCCTGCACGTTGATGCCCGCGTCCACAACGACGTGGTGCGGCTGCACGTGCTCCGGGCGCAGCAGGTCGGCGTGCCCGACGGCGACAACCACGGCGTCTTGCCCGCGCAGCACCCCGGCGAGGTCACTCGTGTGCTCGTTGCAGAGGGTGACCGTGACCCCGCGATTATTCAGCATGAAGGTGAGGGGCCGCCCCACCGTGCGCCCTGGCCCGACCACCGCGACCCGCCGCCCGCGCAGGTCGTCGCTGAGGACCTCGCGCAGCAAGAAGCGCACGCTGCGCGGGGTGGGGGGCAGCAGCGCTTCCGCCTCGCGACCCGCCGCGACCAGGGCGAGGTTGGCGGGGGTCAGGCCCTCTACATCCTTGCGGGGGGCGATGTGAAGGAGGGCGGCGTCGGCGTCCAGCCCCGGCGCAAGCGGCAGTTCGAGGACGATGCCGTGCACCTCCGGGTCAGCGGAGAGGTCACGCAGCGCAGTTTCCAACTCGGCCTGGGTCGCCCCCGCGCCGAGGTCGCGCACGCTCAGGCGCACGCCGAGCCGCTCGGCCTGCCGCGCCTTGCTGTGGACATACACCGCCGAGGCCTCGTCGTGGGAGGCGAGCACCGAGACGAGGTGGGGGCGGACCTGCTCTGGGGTCTTGGCCCATTCGGCGAGCGCCGCCCGCACCCCGCGGGTGACCCGCACCGCCAGGGGCTTGCCGAGGAGAGGCTGGGAAGAGGTCGTCATCTCCCCCCTCCCCTAGTGCCGGAAATGCCGCGAGCCGGTAAAGACCATGCTCAGGCCAAGGTCATTGGCCGCCGCGATCACTTCGGGGTCGCGCTTGGCCCCGCCAGGCTGGAGGATGGCTGTGACGCCCGCGCCCGCCGCGAGGCGCACCACGTCGTCAAAGGGGAAAAAGGCCTCGGACGCGAGGACCGCCCCGCGTGCCCGCTCGCCCGCGTTGGTGACGGCGCGTTCGGCGGCCCAGATGCGGCTGACGGCCCCCGCCCCCAGGCCCACCGTCATCCCGCCCCGCGCCAGGGCGACCGCGTTGGAGCGGGCGTGCTTGACGACAGCCCAGGCAAAGCGCAGGTCCCGCCATTCTTCCTCCGACGGCTCGCGGGCGGTGACCACCTCCGGGCAAAGGTCGTCCCAGGTGCGGCGGTCGCGCTCCTGGGCGGCAAAGCCCCCCGCGAGTGGCCGCAGCTCCAGCGGCGAGGGGGCCGCGTCCTCAGCGGCAACCAGCACCCGCAGGTCAGGCTTTTTCGCGGCGAGCAGAGCTGCCGCTTCTGGGGTCACGTCGGGGGCGACGAGCACTTCGAGGAAAGTGCCCCGCAGCGCCTGCGCCCCGGCGAGGTCGAGCGGGCGGCTGACCGCCACCACCCCGCCGAAGACGCTCAGGGCGTCGGCGTCGCGGGCGCGTTCCCAGGCTTCGGCCACCGTCCCAGCCACCGCCACCCCGCAGGGATTGCCGTGCTTGACGGCCACGCAGACCGCGCCCTCCTCCTGCCCGCCCAGCTCGGCGGCGAGCGCCCAAGCCGCGTCCGCGTCCGCGTAGTTGTTGAAGCTCATGGGCTTGCCGGAGAGGAGCCGGGCGTCCAGCACCGGGCCACGTTCTCCCTCGCGGCGGTACACCGCGCCCGGCTGGTGAGGGTTTTCGCCGTAGCGCACCTCGGCCACGCGGGAGAGCCGTAGGGTGAGGCGCTCCGGGAACCCGCTCGGCGTCTCCCCCCCCGCCAGATAGTCCGCAATCGCGGCGTCGTAGTCGGCGGTGTGGCGAAAGGCTTTGGCGGCGAGGCGGCGGCGCTCGGCCCCACTCACCTCGTCTGCGAGGGCGAGGGGATAGTCGGCAGGGTCGACGAGCACAAGCACCCCGGCATGGTTCTTGGCCGCCGCCCGCAGCATCGCCGGGCCGCCGATGTCGATATTTTCCACCGCTTCTTGAAAACTTGCCCCCCGCGCCACCGTCTCGCGGAAGGGGTAGAGGTTCACGCATACCAGGTCGATGGGCTGGAGACCGTATGCGGCGAGTTCGGCGAGGTGCCCCGGTTC
Organism: Deinococcus murrayi DSM 11303; assembly: GCF_000482805.1. Taxonomy (GTDB): domain Bacteria; phylum Deinococcota; class Deinococci; order Deinococcales; family Deinococcaceae; genus Deinococcus; species Deinococcus murrayi. Next base: position 123,281 of record NZ_AXWT01000001.1, read on the forward strand.
CCGGCGGGCGAGGAGGCCGCCGTGAATGGCGGGGTGCAGGGTCTTGACCCGCCCCTCCAGGATCTCCGGAAAGCCCGTCACGTCGCTCACCGCCGTGGCCGGAACCCCGCCCCCCCGCAGCGCCGAGAGGGTCCCCCCCGTGCTGAGCAGCTCCCAGCCCCGTGCGGCCAGCTCGCGTCCGAACTCCACCACGCCCGTCTTGTCACTCACTGAAATCAAGGCCCGCTTTGGCATCTCGCCCTCCGGCAAGCGGACGCCCCCGCCGCAGAGGGCAAGGAACGTCCGACCCAGGCGCGCGATCTGTCAGAGTCCGGGCGGCTCCCCCGTGGTGTGGCCCCACGTTCAGCGCCAGTCGCCGCCCGTTTGGGGGGAGGATAGCAAAGGGGCGGGCACGCGCTCTGAGGAGCAGGCTTGCCCGCCCAGAACTTTGGGAAGCCCCCTTGACCTCAGGCGTGCGGCTGTGGGTGACTGACGAGCACGCCAGGGGCGCTCCGGCCCTCAGTTGCTGTTGCCCGACCCGTCAGGATTGCCGCCCGGCGGTGTCTCGTGTGGCGGGGCAGGTGCCCCCTCCTCTCCCAGGATGGTCCGCAACTCCGCGAGCACCTGCCGCTCCCTTTCATTGACCTGTTCGCCGCCAAAGCCCAGGAACCCGCCCTCCTTGGCCGCCGCCGCCGCACGTTCGGCCACGTTCAGCAGCAAGCGGCGAAAGGCGGCGAGGTCGCCAGGGCCAGCCTTGGCCCCTACCAGCCAGGCGGCGCGGCGCACCTCCTCCAGGCTGCGGGCGCGAACCTCTTCGGGGGTGCGGGGACGGTCTTGCGGGGACACCTCCTGGGGGCTGGGGGGTGTGCCCAGCAGGTCGGCGGCCATCGCTTCGAGCAGGGGCGTGCGGTCGGCGGCGCTCAGGCTCTCGCGGATGGCGGCCCCGATGGCCTGCGCCTCGGCGACCAGGCCCGTCACCCCACTGGGGCTGGCGGCGACCACGGCGGCTCCCACCCGGCCAGGGGCGGTCATGACCTGAAACCACTCATCGGGGGTAAACCGGTCTTTGAGGCTCATGGGGGCAGCTTAAGGGGTCGAGGCGCCCCGCGGGCCTGAGTCTCCCTTGAGGATTAACGGGGGCGGGCGGGGGTCAATACACGTGAAACTCGCGCAGGCCCGTCGCCTCGCTGTACTGGGTTTCCACCGCCGTCACGCGGGCGTGGGGCGGGCCACGCCGCAGCCAGTGCAGCAAGCGGGCGAGGGCTTCGGGCGGCCCCTCAGCGACGACCTCAACCCGGCCATCGAGGAGGTTTTCGGCGCTGCCCGATAGACCGAGGTCGCGGGCGTGGCGCTGCACGTAGCGGCGGTAGCCCACCCCCTGCACGGTGCCGGAGACAAGAGCGGTCAGACGCATGGGGCGATGCTAGCCCGCGCCCCGGCGGGGGAAGGGTGCCGAAGCTGACGCTGGCGTGAAAAAGCGCGGAAGACGCTCACCCCAAGGCCTTTAGAATGCGGGGCAGATGCCCGCCCGACTCGCCCCCCCCGCAGGCCCGGCGTGACGCCGCCGCCCCCCGCGCCCCACCCCCCCCGCTCCCGCTCCCGGCGGGGAGGGTGGGGGCTGCTGCTCCTCGCGGCGCTGCTGGGGCTGGCGGGGTGGTTCGGGCCGTCCCTGCTGGGACAATGGGCGCTGCGGCAGTGGGGCGGCGACGTGCTGACCGCCGAGGGCGTGGGCGGGCGGCTGTGGGCACCGGGGCTGCGCGGGGCGCGGCTCAAGCTTCCCGGTCTGGACGGCACGGCGGACGAGGCCAGCGTGCGCGTCACCGGAGTGGACCCCCGCACCCGCACCCTACGGCTGGACGTGGCCGTTCGGGGCGGTGCCGTGAATCTGCGCCTGGGCGACCTGCTGCGGGGCGGGTCGGCTGCCGAGGAGGGCAGTGGCGAAAGCGGCTGGCGAGTGGTGCTGGGCGGGGTGGACGTGCAGGACACGCGAGTCAATGTGGACGGAACGGGCCTCAACGTGCCCAGCGGACGTTTCCAGGTTTCGCCGCTGCCGAATGGCCGCCTCGCCGTGCGGGGGCAGACCCGGCAGGGCGACCTCAACGCGGCGGTGACGGTGCGGGAAGGACAGCTGGGGAACCGCTTCGTGCTGGACCTCGACGCTGACGCCCGCATCATCAACCATTACTGGCCGGGGGTGACGGGCGGGCGCATTCGCGGTCAGTACGCCGTGGGAGGCGGCGAGCCACTGCGCGGGGACCTGCGGGTGCTGGGGGGCAGCCTTCAGGTTCCCGAAGCCCCCTTCGTGACCGTGCGGGGGATTGAGGGCACCTTCACCCAACGGCACCACCAGCTCACGCTGCAGCTCGCCGGGGAGGGCTGGGACGGCCCGGTGACGGCGCGGGCCACCGCCGACACCCACGAGAAGCGCTGGGACGCGGCGGCAGAGGCAACCCCCCGCGTCGCGGCCCTGGCGCGCGCCCTGGGCATGTCGGACGGGGGGGCAGGGACCCTGCACTTGCGGGCGACGGCGGGGGGCTGGGAGACCGCCGAGGTCCAAGCGGAAGCCAGGAGCGCCGGGGGCCGCTTTGCCGGAATCCCCTTCCAGTCCCTGCGGGCGAGCTACGCCTTTGCCAGCCCTCCCCGCCGGGGCGAGCCGCCCTTGGCCAACACCCTGCGCCTTCAGGCGGCGACGCAGTTGGGGGGCGAGCAGACGCTCGCGGGCGAATGGTTTTTTGGGCGAGCGGGGCGAGCGACCTGGGCAGGCGACCTTGCCGGAAAGCCGCTGGCGGTGCGGGCGGAGGTGGACGCCCAATCCCTCGTCACCCTGCGGGGCGAGGGCCTGGGCGGGCCGCTGAGTGGGCGCTACTCGCTGCGCACCCAGGCGCTGACGGCCACCCTGAACCCGACCTACGCGGCGGCCTCGGCGCGGGTGGCCCTTACGGGCACCCCACGCGACCTGCGGGCACGGGTAACGGAGGGCGTCGCGGGTCCCTTTCGGCTCGTGGGCACCGCTCGGCTCAGCGCGGCGGGGCTGCGGGCCGACCTCGGCGCGGCGCGGCTGAACCTGGGACCAGACTTCCGGGGCCACTGGACCGTGCAGGACCTGCGCGGGGGGGGCGTCACTCTCAGCGGGGGGGGCACCCTCAACCTGCGAGAGGGGCTGCTGGGCGGCACCCTCGCGGCGGACGTGCCCGGCGTGACTGGGACCCTGCGCGGGCCGGTGGCGCTGGACCTGCCCCGGCAGCGCGGGACCTTTGCGCCCAACGGCCAGCGGCTGGTGTGGAACGGGGACGCCTTCACCCTCACGGCGCGGGAGCTGGCGGTTGCGGGCGGGGCGCGGGTCAGCGGGACGGCCACCGTGACGGCGGCGCGGCAGGTCACGGGCACCCTGCGGGCGCGGGGGGGCGGCTACGACCTCACGGCGACCGGACGCGGCGACTTCGCCGACCTGCGCGGCACGGCGGGGGACGTGCGCGTCTCGGCGCGGACGGTGCTGGCCCCGGACTTCCGCACGGTCGCCCAGGTCGAGGGGGCCGACATCGCGGGCGAGTTTGCGCTGGAGGGGGACGGGGTGCGCTTCGCCCTCACGACGGCGGCCCCCGGCGGAGAGCGCGGGACGGCGCGGGGCGTGCTTGCCGGGGAGCGCTGGGACGCCAGCGGGCGGGTCAATCTCGCGGCGCTGCGGCCCCTCGTCGGTCTGCCCGACCTCGCCGGAACCCTGGACCTCGCCCTTGCCGGGACGGGCGGCACGGCGCGGGTGGAAGCGCGGGCGGGGGGGGCAGCGGTCGCGGGCCTCCTCACCCGGCGCGGCGGCGAGGTGACGGGCGACCTGCGCGGGACCTTCGCGGACGCCGCCGCCCAGCTGCGGGGCCGGGTCTATCCGGACGTGGCCGCCGCCGGGCCGCTGCGCTGGCGGGGCCAGCTTCTCGCGGCGACCATCACCGGACCCTACGGCGACCTGCGGGCGCGGCTGAGCGGGCGCACGGTACCCCTGACCGGGGCGGGCGTGACCCTGCCGGGCCAGGCCGTCAACCTCACGGCAACGCTGACACCGCGCCTTGCCGCGGAGGGCACCTGGGGTGACCTGCGCCTGGGCTACGACGCCCGAACGGGCCGGGTGACCGCCGAGGGCAGCCAACCTCTGACCGCTTTCGGGCGCTCCGGACGGGTGCAGGGCCGGGCCACCTGGGGGCCAGGCTTTGCGGGCGAGGTGCGGGCGCGGGGCACCCTGGAGGGGGGCTACGCGCTCTCGCTCGCCGGGCCGTGGCGGGCGCTGGCGGTGACGGCGGGGGGGCCGGGCGGCCTGCGGGCCAGCGGCACGGCGAGCGTGGGTCCAGACGGCCCGGCGGCGGCGAGCTATGACCTGCGGGTGCGGGGGCCGCTGGAAGGCCTGTACGTAGACGGGCGGGTGCGCGGCGCAGGCACCGAGCCGCGCGGCACCCTCGACGTGTTCGATGGGGCGGGCGGCGCAGCGCGGGTCACCCTGCGCGGCCTTTCTGACTTTGACGTGCGGGCGCGGCAGCTCACGCTGGCGGGGCTGCCCCTCGCGGGCGACCTGACAGCGCGGGGGGGGCAGCTCTCCGGAACCCTGAGCGCGGGGCCGCTGCGCCTCGTCGCGCGGGGGGGGCGGGTGGACGCCGCCGGCGAACTCGCCGGACACCGCCTGCGGGCACGGGGCCGCCTCACCCTGCCGTCCCGCCTCGAAGACTTGCGGGTCGACGTTGTGGGGCCGCTGCTGACCGCGACGGCCACCGGAAACGCGGACGCCCTGCGCGGCAGCGTGCGGCTGCGCGAGCAGAGCTTTGGCGCAGACGCCACCCGGCTGGTGCTCCCCGCCCAGACCTTTCCGCTGGAAGCCACCCTCACCGGACCGCGGGTCACCGTCGGCGGGCTGAACTACGCCGCAGGCCGCTGGGGGGGCGAACTCGCCCTGCGCTACGCCCTCGGCGGACGGCCCGGCAGCGTCGCCCTCCGGGGCGGGGGAAAGACCCTCGCCGCTCTGCCTTCCGGCCCCATCGGCGGGCGGGTCAACCTGCTGCCCGCACTCGGCGGCCAGCTCCACACCGCCCTCTCCCCCCTCCTCTCCCCCCTCCCCGCCGAGGTGCGGCGGGGCCTCGTCGCCGGACTGCTCGTCGCCGACGTGCGGCCAGAGAGCGCCGCCCTGCGCTCCTCCGGCACCCGCTACCTCGGCGAGCCGCTGGCCCTGCGCGGGGCGGTGACCTGGCGGGGCAGCGTGCGGGCGAGCGGCGAGCTGACCCACCCCGGCACCCGCTTGCCCTTCGCCTACGACGGACGTGACCTGCGGGTCCACGGCGCGGTGCTGGACGCTCTCGCGCTGCGCCCGCTCGTGGAAGCGACCGGGCAAATCACTGCCAACCTGACCGTACCGGGCCTGGACTTGAGCCGGGCGACGGGCCGGGCGGACGTCCGCCTCACCGCCGCTGGCCAGAGCGCGACCGGGGCCGTCATCCTCACGCGGGGGCAGCTCGCGGGCGACTTGCAAAGCGACCTCGGCGGGCGGGCGCTGCGGGTGCGCGGGCCGCTTTATCCCCGCGCCGAGGCCGAGCTGACCTTCGGGGAGCTGCGCGGCACCCTGCGGGGGGACGCCGCCCGCACCCTCACCCTGCGAGCGGCGGGGCGTTACGAGGGACAGGCGGTGGACCTCACGGCGGTGGGGCAGGCCCTGACCGGGCCGGGGGCAAGCGCGACCCTGCGGGGCACGGTCGCGGGTGGCAGCGTCGCCCTGGACCTGCGCCGCCTTCCGAACGACTGGGCGGTCACGGGCGGGGTGGACCTCCCCGACCTGGCGCCGCTGACGGGCACCGCCGGACGTGTGCGGGCCGGGGTGGGGGGCACCCTGCGCCGCCTGCGGCTGGAGGCGGAGGGCGAGGCCGCGGGGGTCTCTTTCCGCGCCCCGGCCACCCTGGCGGCGGGAGCGCTGCGGGTGGAGGGGGCGACGGGCACCCTCCCGGAGGGCCTCGGCACCTTCCAGGCGAGCGGTTCCGTCTTGCCGGAGCTGCGCCTGAACGCGGGGGTCACCCTGCAAGGCCCCCTGCCGGGCGAGTACGCCGCCGAGGTGGGGGGAGCGCTCGGCAAGCCCGACGTGCGGGTCGCGGGCGTGCTTGCGAGCGGCGCGCAGGGCCTCCAGGCGGCGGGCACCCGCGTCACCGGGCGGCTGTTTGGCGCAGACTGGCGAGCAGAGCTGGCGGGCGAGGCCCTCGCCGGGGGCCTGCGCGGGCGGCTGGGCACGGGAGCGCTCGGCGGCCTGTTGGCGGCGCGGCTGCGGGTGCAGGCCCCCTACCTCGCCGGGGAGACCCGCGTGCAGCTGGACGGCGAGACGGCTTGGCATGCCCGCACGGGCTGGGACGGCGACCTGCGGGCGACGGGCACCCTGCCCGGCGGGGCGCTGGACGCCCGGCTGACCGGGGCGGGGCCGCTCGCCCTGAGCGCGAGCATCGGCCCGGCACGGGTGACGGGGACCCTGCCCGCCGACCTCCCGCGGCGGCCCGGCGGCACCCTCGACCTCGCGGCGTTCGACGTCGGAGCGCTGTGGGGGCGGGCAGAGCAACTGCGGGTAACCGGGCGAGCCACCCTGGAGGGCGCGAGCTGGGCGGGGGCCGGGGCCACCTTCACTGGGCGGCTGGAGGACGCGGGGGGCGACCTCACCGGCGACCTGGGCGCGAGCTACCGCGCGGGCAACGGCTCGCTGCGGCTCGCGGGCGAGCGGCTCGCGGGCGGGGGCACCCTGGAGGGCGGACGCTACCGCCTGGGGGTGCGGGCGGACCCGGTGCGGCTCGCCCGGCTGCTGCCGCCCGCGTGGGACGTGGACGCGCTGACCTTTGCCGGAACGCTGGAGGCGAGCGGCTCGCTGGCGAGCGGCCCAGAGCGAGTACAGGTTCGCAACCTCGCCCTGCGCGGCGAACAGGGAGAAGCTGGGCCGTTTAGCCTCTACGGGCGGGCCACCCTCTCACGGGTGCCCGGTGCCCCGCAGCGGCTGGACGCCGAACTGGACGGCAGCCTGCGCGGGGGGCTGCTGCGGGCGCGGGGGGCGCTGCCGGAGGGCGTGCGCGTGACGGTGCGCGACGTGGACGCCCGTGCCTTTGGCGCGGGGCAGGTGGAGAGCGACCTTCTCCTGACGGGCACACTCTCCGACGTGCGGGTCTCCGGCGAGATGGCCGCCCGCGCCGCCGACTTTGAGGCGCTCGCCACCCTCGCTGGCCCGCTGCGGGACGCCCGCGCCCACGCCCGCTTGACCCTGAAGGGCGAGGAACGCAGCGGCCTGCTGTACGCCGACCTGCGCGACCTCGACCTGACGGCGGGCACCGTGCGGGGGCGGGTGTACGGAACGGCGCAGCAGGGGCAAGAGAGCCTCACCCTCGACCTGGCGGGCACCTGGCCCCAGCTTGCGGGCACCGCGACGGCGCGGGTGAGCGGCCTGCCCGCCCCCCTGACCCTGCGCGGCGACGGGCGCGGCGGGTACGCGCTCGCGGCGGGGGCGCTGGGAGAAGGACAGCTCTCCCTTATAAGCGGTGAGGGCTTCGTCCCGGAGTTGGGGGGCACGCTGCGGCTGCGGCCCCTCGCCCTGCTGGAGGGGGCAACAGGCGAGGCGGCGGCAGAGGTCACCCTCGCCGGTCCCCTCACGGCCCCGCGCCTGACTGGGACCCTGGAGACACGGGCGGCGCAGGCCCTCGGTCTAAGACTCACGGACACGCGGGGGGCCTTTGTGGGCACCCCGGCGGAAGTGCGTGGCACCCTGAGCCAGGGTGGGGAAACGGTGGCCACCCTGGAGGGCCAGCGCCTCACCCTCTCCGGCCTGCGGCTGGGAGTGGCGGGCGGCACCCTGCGGGCGAGCGGCAGCGCCCGCCTGGAGGGGGCTTCCCCGGCGGCGGACCTCACCCTGACGGCGGAGGGCGGGCTGGGGGGCACCCTGCAGGCGAGCTACGGGGCCGAGGCCCTCGCGCTGGCGGGCACCCTGGAGGCGGCGGGGGTGCGGGCGGCCCTGGACGTGGGGGCGAGCCGCCAGGCCGGATGGCGCGGCAGCGTGCGGGTGACGGGCGGCCCCAGCGGGGTGCTCACCCAACCCGCCCTCCTGCGGCTGAGCGGCCCCTGGGCGCGCCCGCAGGCGGCGGGCGAGGCCGGGGTGCTGGGGGCGGGGGCGCGGCTCGTGGCGACCCCCAGCGGGGTGCACCTGCGGCTGGTGGACGGCCCGGCGGCCCAGGCGAGCGGGGTGCTGGAGGTGCGCCCGGACCCGGCGGGCGAGTGGCGCTGGCTGGGCAGCGCGGCCCTCACCCGCCCCGAACTGGGCCTGAGCGTGACCCCCCGCGGCCCACTGGCCGACCCCCAGCTCACCCTCAGCCTGCGCCGGGGCGAGTGGCAGGCGGCGGGCGAAGCCAGCCGGGAAGCGGCAGCCCTCGACGTGTCGGACGGTGGGGGCCGCAGCGGAGCGCTGACCTGGGACGGCACGCGGCTGGGCGTGAACCTGCCGGGCCTGGACCTGGGGCGGCTGGGCCTCGCGGGGGTGACGGGCCGCCTTACCGCGACCGGGAGGGTCACGCCCAGAGACGGCGCGGGCCGGGTGGCCCTGCGGGTGACGGACGTGACCACTCCCGCCGAGCTGCCCTACCTGGGGGTGACCCTGGCGGGCGACCTCGACGGCGAGCTGACCCTGGCGAGCGGACGCCCCCGCCTCGGCGTGACCGCCGCTCTGCCCGCCGGAACGCTGAGCCTAGCGGCGGCGCAGGAGGACGCGGGCTGGACGGGCCGCCTGACCGGAAGCCTGCGGCGAGAGGGCGGCACCCTGACAGCGGATGTGACCGCGACGGGAGAAGGCCTGGGCGGAACCCTGGCCGCCGCCCGCTATCCCCTCGACCTGCCGGGGCTGGAGGGCCGCCCCGGCGAGGCGCGGCTGGACGGCGAGGTCGCCCTGCGGGGGCAGACCTTCGCGGCGGACCTGCGCGCCGTGAACACGGTGGGCGAGGCCCGCGTGACCGGGTCGGGGGGGCTGGCCGACGCCCTGCCCGCGCTGGAGCGGCTGGGCACCCTGCGCCCTACCGGGGAGGGCTACCGCCTGCGGGCGCGGCTCGACGGGGTCGACCTCGCCGAACTCGCCCTGGCCCCCGGCCTCGCGGGGCAGGTCAGCGGCGAGGCGACCCTGCGCGACGGCGGCGGCACGGCGGTGCTGAGCAGCCCGGCCCTGCGGCTTGGCCCGCAGCGCCTCCCCGCCCGCGTAGAGGGCACCCTGGCGGGCGGCGACTGGCGACTGCGCGGCTTCCTGGGCGAGAGCAGCTTCCTGGCCTCGCTGACGGGCGGAACGCTGGAGGGCCAGGCCACCCTGCAAGCGCTGCCGCTGGGGGCCGTCGTCGCGGCGGCGACCGGAACCCCGGTGGGCGAGGGCGTCGTGACGGGCGTGGCCCGCTTTGAGGTTCCGCTCGCCGACCCCCTGGCGGGGCGCGCCACCGTCGTGGCCGAGCGCATCCGAGTGACCGCGGTGACGGGCAGCGGGCCGCAGGCCGTCACCGAGACGCTGACCGGAACGGGCACCCTGGACTACGCGGACCGCGAGCTGCGGAGCGTGAATGTCCAGCTTGCCGGGGCCGGAACCTGGGACGTGCGCGGGGGCTACAGCCGCGAGCGGGTGGACCTGCGAGCCAGCTTTGACGGCACCACCTTTACCCCGGTGCTGCGGCTGCTGCCGGGGCTGGCGGGCCTTGACCCCAGCCTCAAGGGGACGGTCACCCTGTCGGCGGCGGGCACCTATGACCGCCCCCGCGCCCTGCTGCGTGCTCAAAACCTCTCCGGAAGCGTAGCGGGCCTGAGCGTGCAGGTGCCGACCCTGGAGGGCGACCTGCCCGACTCCGGGGCCTTTCGCCTGAGCGGGCGCGTCCTGACGGGCGGGGTGCTGGGCAGTGACGGCATCCTGGAGGGACGCGGGCAGCTCACACTGGGGCGGCTGTCGGACACCACCCTCACCTTCCGGGGCCTGCTCGTGCCCCAGGGCTTGGGGCCGCTGCCGGGCAGCGTCGTGACCGTCGCTCAAGCCGCCGGAGAGCGCTGGACCGTGGAGGCGAGCAGCCGCACCCCCGCGGCGGCCACCGGACCCGCCGGGACCCTGCGGCTGACGGGAACGCTGACTCCCCGCCTTGACCTCAGCCTCACCGCCCAGGGCTATGCCCTGCCCATCGCGGCGATTTCGGCCCGCGACAGCAGCCTCGACGCCGACTTGCGGCTCCTCGACGACGGCGCGGCGGTGCGGGTGAGCGGCGCGGCGTCCTTTGCGCGGCTGGTGCTGGGACGGGTGGACGCGGTGGCGACCCTGCCCCCGCCCGGCCAAAGCACCGCAGGCACGGACGGACGCCCCACCGACGCTTTCCCCTCGCCGCTGCCGCCCGAATACACGACCTTCCCGCCCGCCGGGTCAGCAGAGGGGGATGCCGCCGTGCCCGCCCCGGTGCGGCCCTTCCTGACGCGGCTGGTGTTCGAGGACATCCCCATTCGTGCTCCCGGCGGCATCCGGGTGGACGAGGCGCTTGCGCGGGCCGAGTTTGGCGGCGGGCTGGTGCTGTCGGGCACGGGGGCGCGGCCCCGGCTGACGGGCGACATCGTGGCCGAGCGCGGCAGCCTCTTCCTGCGCGAGAACGAGTTCGCCCTGCGAGAAGGCCGGGTGACCTTCGCCGGGGACGGCCTGTATCCGTCGTTCACCCTGAGTGCCGCCGGAACGGTTGCCGCCGTCACCACCCGGCAACGGGTGCCCGTGGTGCTGGACGTGCGCGGGCGCTTCGAGGCGCAGGCGAATGGCCGCGAGGTCCTCAACCTCCAGACCACCCTGAGCTGCGCGCCGGGCGCGAACGGGAACTGCACGGACCCCCTGACCCGCGCCCCCTACACCGAAGCGCAACTCTACGCGCTCGTCGCGACCGGAGTGCCGGACCTCGACGCCCTCCCGGACAACCTCGCCGCGCTGGGGACAAGCGCCCTCCAGACCGCCCTGAACATCTTTGTGCTGGGCGAGCTGGAGCGGAACGTGGCCCGCGCCCTGGGGCTGGACGTGTTCCGCCTGACGCCCAACCTCGCGGCGGAAAGCGGTGAGTTCGGGGCCACGATTACCCTGGGGTCGTACCTCACCCGGAACCTCTACCTGCAATACCAGGTCGACCTGACGGGCGAGGGCCTGCTGGACGCGACCTACACCACCCCCGACGGTCGCCTTTCTTTCCAGGTCAGCACCCCGCTGGGCCTGGGGTTGCAGGCGGTGCGCCCCTCTATCAGCGCGGCCTACAACTTCGGCCCCCGCAGCAGCGTGAGCGTGGGCGTCTCCAACGACGAGGACAGCACGACCTTCCGGTTTGGGGTGACGTACCGCTTTGGGCGGTAGGTGGACAAGCTTCCAGTCGCCAGCTTCCAGCGGCCAGCAGCAAAGCAAACGCCCCAGGCTGAAGCCGGGGCGTTGTTGCTGGAAGCTGGGTGCTGGAGGCTTAGCGGCTGACCGTCCCGCTCACCCGCGGCTCCAGCGCATACAGCGCTACCACCGCGACAAGGGTACCCACCCAGCCGGGAGCCGAGCCGAGGTCGAGTTCAAAGGCGCGGCCCAGCACCGTGCTGCCGAGCTGCCCGCTGAGCTTCTCGCCCTGCTGCTGGGCGACGATGTTCCAGCCCACGATGGGTTCACCGAGAAAGCCGGTCACGCGGTCTACGCCGCGCAGCACCAGCTTTTGCCCCCCGACGTGGCCACGCAGCTCGCCTTCTTCCAGCTCAATGCGAACGCTTTCGGTGCCAACGGTGCCCTGCACGCCGCGCTCGGTGATTTCGAGGTTGATGTCCTTGCCGTAGAGGTTGCCGCCTGCGCGGCCAGAGATGCGGTCGCCATCGATGGCGCAGCGAACGTGAAAGCCGTTCGCCCCGCCGAGGCGGCCCTTGATGAGGTCTTCACTCATGCCGGGGAGTATAGCGGGGCAGGGGGCGCTCACACGCCGGGAGTGGGGAGTAAGAAAGGCGGCGTACGGCCAGGTCAATGCGCAGGGACTGGTGGGGAGCCAGAACAGAACGGCTCGGCGCACCTCATCCCCCCGGCAACCACGTGGGTCCCACACCCTCAAGCCCCCACCCCCCACTTCCTACTTCCCACTGCCTACTGACCGCTCACCGCTTCCCACGAACCATGCCCACCCGCTCGAAATACTCCCGCCGCCGCAGCAGCGGCCCGCCCACGCCCAGCCGCACCCGGCCCACGTTCCAGCGCTCGAAGAGAATCCGCAGCGCTCCGCCCAGCAGCGCCGCCCCATACCACGCGGGGGGCGGGGCCGAGAAGCGCAGCGTCTCGCCGTCCCAGGCGAGGTGGGGGCACGTCTCGTCGTGGGCGGCCCAGACCATCCCGCCCCGCTCACCAAGGCGCTGCGCACGCACCCGCAGCGGCCCCTCGCGGACCTCCGCGTCGTACTGCGGCGCAGCGTAGGCTTCGGCGTAGAGGTCGTAGAGGTGGTGCTGGAGGCGGTGGGCCTGCGCCCGCAAGCGGGCCTCCTCGCGGCCCGTCAGGGTGCCGGGGGGGGCGTCGAGGTGGCGGCGTACCTCCGCAAGCTGGTTCTCGACGTGCACGAGCCGCTGCCGGGGGGTGGGGGGTGGCGGTGGAGGCGGCGGGTCGCCCGCGAGGGTGCGGGCGGGGTCGGCGTACTCGCGGCTGCCCCAGCCCAGCGGTTCGCGAAGTTGGCCGTCCTCGATCACCCACAGGCGGTTGGCGACCTCGCGGGCAAAGCGGCGGTCGTGGGTCACGATGACGACCGCACCGCCATAGGCGTGGACGGCCCCCTCCAGCGCCTGCAATGCCTCCACGTCGAGGTGGTTGGTGGGTTCGTCCAGCAGCAGCAGGTCCGAGCGCAGCGCACTCACGAGGGCGAGGCCCGCCCGCGCCCGCTCGCCGCCCGACAGCACCTCCGGGGGCTTGGGCCAGTCGTCGGCGGTGAATCCGGCGCGGCCCAGCAGCGCCGGTGCCCGCCCCCCGAAGCGGCGCTCAAACTGTGCCCGCAGCCCCTCGCCGGGGGTCAGGCCGTGCCAGGTCTGGTCGAGGAAAGCGACCGTGACGCCCGTGCCGACCCGCAGCACGGGGTCGGGGGGGCCGGGGTCGGGGGCGAGGTCGCCCGCGAGCAGGCGCATCAAGGTGGTCTTGCCCGTGCCATTCGCGCCCATCAGGGCCACCCGGTCGCCCTGTCGCAGCCGAAAGGCTGCGCCGCGCAAGACCTCGCGCTCGCCGTAGCTCTTGGAGAGGTGCTCTCCCCAGGCGACCAGGGGTGCCCGCGCCGTGCCCGCGAGCAGGCGCATCCGCAGTTGCCGCTCTGGGAGGGGCGCTTCGGGGATGACCACGCGCCCCGCCCGTGTCCTGAGGGCGCGGGCCGGGCGGCCCCACTCGTCGAGGCGCTCGGCGCTGCCGCTCAGGCGGGCGGCTTCCCGCTGGCCCAGGCGGGCGGCCCTGGCCTGGGTGCGCCGCTCCAGCTCGCGCAGGTCGCGGGCGCGGGAGTAGCCGCCGGGATACTCGCGGGCCTCGCCGCCCTCCAGCCACAGGCTGCGGGTCGCCACAGCGTCCAGAAAGTCGCGGTCGTGGCTGGTGAGGAGCACCCCGCCCCGGAAGTCGCGCAGCCAGCCTTCGAGCCATTCGCGCATCCGGATATCGAGGTGATTGGTCGGCTCGTCGAGGAGCAGCAGGTCCGGTTCCTGCACGAGAGCGAGGGCCAGCGCCAGCCGGGTGCGCTCTCCGCCCGACAGGGTGGCCGCCTCCCGGTGCAGGAAGCGGGAGAGGTCGAGCATCCCCAGCACCCGTGCGGCGCGGGCGGGCCAGCGGAAGGCGTCGGCGTCCTCCAAGCGGGCGTGCAGCGCGGTCCATTCGGCCAGCCGCGCCGGGTCGCCGAGGTCGGCCTCCAGCGCGAGCAGCTCGGCTTCCAGGGCGCGGTAGGGGTGCGCCGCGTCCACGAGGTCGCGCACGGTCAGGCCGGGCGGGAACACGTGGTGCTGGGCGAGCACCGCCAGCCGCATCCCCCCGCGCCGCCACAGGGTCCCCTCTTCCGGCACGATCTCCCCGGTCAGCACCCGCAGCAGGGTGGTCTTGCCCGCCCCGTTGCGCCCCAGCAGGGCGAGGCGGTCGCCGGGAGCCACCGCGAGCGATACCCCGCGCAAGACCGCCCGCTCCCCAAAGGTGACGGAGAGCGAATGGGCGGTCAGGAGGGGCGGCACGGGAGGGAGGCTAGCAGAGGGAAGAGTCCCAGAACGGTCGGGCCGCCCGCTATCATCCCCCGGTGCCCTTCCCCGCCCCCTCCCCGGCAACCTGGGTCGTCGCCGCCCTCTACCAGTTCCGCTCGCTGGAGGACCCCGCCGGGCTGCGGGGCGACCTGTGGCAGCTCGTGACCCGGCTGGGGCTGTGCGGCACCCTCATCGTCGCGCCGGAGGGCATCAACGGGACTGTGGCCGGGTCGCGGGAGAGCATCGACCGGCTGCACGCCTTCTTGCGAGAGGCGGGCTTTGACCGGTTGGAATACAAGGAGTCCGCGAGCGAGGAGCGGCCCTTTCGGCGGCTCAAGGTGCGGCTCAAGCGCGAAATCGTGACGATGGGCGTGCCCGTGCAGCCGCTCACGCAGGTCGGAGAGTCCCTGACGCCCGCGGGGTGGAATGCGCTGCTGGACGACCCCGGCGTGCTCGTCCTCGATACCCGCAACCGCTACGAGGTGCAGGCCGGGACCTTTCGGGGGGCGGTGAATCCGGAGCTGGATTCTTTCCGCGAGTTTCCGGCGTGGGTAGAAGCGCACCGCGAGGAACTCGCGGGCCGCCGCATCGCCATGTTCTGCACCGGGGGCATCCGCTGCGAGAAGTCCACCAGCCTGCTGCGGGCGCTGGGGTTTGAGGACGTCTTTCACCTGCGGGGCGGCATCCTGCGGTACTTGGAGGAGGTCCCCGCTGGGCAGAGCCGCTCGGAAGGCGAGTGCTTCGTCTTCGACCGCCGGGTAACGGTCGGGCACGGCCTGGCCCCCGGCACCGCGCAAATGTGCCACTCCTGCGGCTGGCCCCTGACCTCGGAGGACACTGCGCACCCCCACTTTGAGCCGGGTGTGAGCTGCCACCACTGCTTCGGGACGACGACCCCGGCGCAAAAGGCCGCCTTTCGCGAGCGTCATCGGCAGTACAGAGCGGCGGGGCAGGCTTAACCCGAAGGCAAAAAAACCCCGGCGCGGGGCCGGGGCATCTGCCTCAGGATGGGGGGGGTTAGCCCTGGGCTTGCTCGGTTTGGCTGCCTTGCTCGGCGTCGACCGTCTTGGGGGCGCTCAGTTGCTGCCCGCCCGTGCGAATCTGAATGGAGCGCTTCTGGGCGGCCTCCGAGCGGGGCACGCGCACGGTCAGGGTGCCGTGGTCGAAGGTGGCCTCGACCTTGGTGAGATCGTACTTGGCGGGCACGCTGAAGGTGCGGATGAAGGTGCCGTAGGCCCGCTCGACCCGGTGGGCGGTGCGGCCTTCCTTGCGGTCGTACTTGCGCTGGCCCTGCACCGTCAGGGTGTTGTTCTCGGCTTCAATCTGGATGTCGTCGGGCTGCACACCGGGCAGGTCGAGGGTCAGTTCGAGGCCCTGGTCGTCCTCGTGCACGTCGATGGGCGGGGCGAGGCGAGCCACCTGGCCGTTCATCGCGCTGCCGAACACCCGGTCCATGCGCTGGGTCAGTTCTTCGATTTCGCGGAAGGGGTCAAAACGCATCATCTTGAAACCTCCTCTGGTGGGAAAGCGCGGCTGGCCGTTCTCCTGTCTCCGCGCTTAACTGCCCCAAGTGTAAAACCTGAGTGCCTTCGTGTCAAGTTTAATGCGCCTTAAGTTGTGTAGCGAAGGTTGCCTTCCCGCGAATGGGCGCGGCGGTGTACACTCCCGCAGGCACGGGTC
The DNA here is from genome assembly GCF_000482805.1 of Deinococcus murrayi DSM 11303. Lineage (GTDB taxonomy): Bacteria > Deinococcota > Deinococci > Deinococcales > Deinococcaceae > Deinococcus > Deinococcus murrayi. Next base: position 139,160 of record NZ_AXWT01000001.1, read on the forward strand.
AGGGCTGACCCGCACCGCTGTTCCCACCCCTCTTCGGCGGTCCCGTGAGGCCGCACCCGCCCCGTGAGGCAGGAGAAGGAGTTCCTATGCACCCCACCCCGATGAGCCGACCGCACGTGCTGGACGGCGTTTTTTTGTGCCCCAGTGGGTTTGTTCCTGGCCGGAGCCGCCCGTGACGCCTAAGGCAACCATTCTCAGCGCGGATGAGGTGCGCCGGGCGCTGACCCGCATCGCGCACGAAATCGTGGAACGCAACAAGGGGGCCGAGCACCTCGCCCTCATCGGCATTCACACGCGCGGCATCCCGCTGGCGACGCGGCTGGCCCGCAAGCTGGAGGAGTTGGAAGGGGTCACCATCCCCACCGGGCAACTCGACATCACCCTTTACCGCGACGACCTCTCCGAAGTCGCGCACCAGCCCATCCTGCGCGAGACGCGGGTGCCCTTTGACCTCGCCCGGCGGCGGGTGGTCCTCGTCGACGACGTGCTGTACACCGGGCGCACCGTGCGCTCGGCGCTCGACGCCCTGATTGACCTCGGACGGCCTGAGGCCATTCAGCTCGCCGTGCTGGTCGACCGGGGGCACCGCGAACTCCCCATCCGCGCCGACTACGTGGGCAAGAACCTCCCCACCGCCCGCACGGAGCTGGTCAAGGTGAAGCTCGCCGAAACGGACGGCGTGGACGTGGTCGAACTCCACGACCTGCCGGAGGAGCGCCCGTGACCGCCCCCACGACCCTGGGCGCGCGCCCCCGGCACCTGCTCGACTTTGCGGATTGGACGCCTGAGCGCCTGACTGCCCTGCTGGACAACGCCGACACCATGAATCAGGTCCTCGACCGCCCGGTCCGCAAGGTTCCGGCGCTGCAAGGGCTGACCGTCTGCACCGCCTTTTTTGAGAACAGCACCCGCACCCGCGTGAGTTTTGAACTCGCCGCCCGGCGCATGAGTGCCGACGTGGTGAGCTTTGCGGCGGGCGCAAGCAGCCTGAGCAAGGGCGAATCGCTGCGCGACACGGTGGAAGTGCTGACCGCCTATAAGGTGGACGCCTATGTCGTGCGGCACCCGGCGAGCGGGGCGGCGCACCTGGTCGCCCGTTACTCCGGCAAGCCCGTCATCAACGCGGGCGACGGTCGCCGGGCGCACCCCACCCAGGCGCTGCTCGACGCCTACACCATCCGCCAGGAGTTCGGCAGCCTGGAGGGCCTGACGGTCGCCATCATCGGGGACATCCGGCATTCGCGGGTGGCCCGCTCGAACGCCGAGCTGTTGCCCAAGCTGGGTGCCCGCGTGCGGCTGTGCGGCCCGGCGACCCTGCTGCCCGCCGACCTCGCCGCCCTGCCCGGCGTGACCCTCACGACCGACCCCCGCGAGGCCGTGCGGGGTGCCCACGCGGTGATGGCCCTGCGGCTCCAGCAGGAGCGCATGGCGGGCGGCTACCTCGCCAGCCTTCAGGAGTACGCCGACCACTACCAGGTGAGCGGGGCGCTCTTGCGCGAGGCCGAGGCGGGGGCCATCGTGCTGCACCCCGGCCCCATGAACCGCGACCTGGAACTCAGCTCGGACGTGGCCGACGGCGAACAGAGCCGGATTCTGCGCCAGGTCGAGAACGGCCAGGCCGTGCGAATGAGCGTGCTCTATCACCTGCTGGTGGGGCGGGAGTGAGCCTTTCTCCCTCCCCACTCAAGGGGGAGGAGGAATGAGCGACCACGCCGCTACTGCATTCAAGGAACTGACATGACATCACTCACCATCACCCACATCAAACGCCCCGGCGCTGACCGGCTCGAATCCGTCACCACCGAGAACGGCGTCATCAAGGGTTGGAATCTCCCGCCTGAGGGAGAAGTCCTCGACGGGCGGGGCGGCACGGTCGCGCCCGCCTTTATCGAACCCCACGCGCACCTGCGCGAGCCGGGGCAGACACAAAAAGAAGACCTCGCGTCGGGCCTCGCGGCGGCGGCGGCGGGGGGGTACGGCACGGTCGTCTCCATGCCCAACACGTCCCCGGTGGTGGACGACCCGGCGACCGTGCGGGCGCTCATCGAGAAGGCGGAGGGCCTGGGCCTGGCGCGGCTGCGGCCCGCGGCGGCCCTCACGCGGGGGCAGGAGGGCGAGCACCTCGCCGAACTCGCCTCCCTGAAGGAAGCCGGGGCCGTCATGTTCACCGACGATGGCCGCACGAACGAGAACGCCCGCGTGCTGCGGCTGGGGCTGGAGTACGCCCACTCGCTGGGGAGGGTCGTCAGCGTGCACGCCGAGGACGCTTCTCTGCGGGCGGACGGCGTGATGAACGAGGGGCCAGTCTCCGAGGCGCTGGGGCTGCCCGGCAACCCGGCGGCAGCGGAGGCGGCGCGGGTCGCCCGCGACCTGGAAATCGTCGCGCAGACGGGCGCGAGGCTGCACATCCAGCACCTCTCGACGGCGCGGGCGCTGGAGCTGGTGCGGGCGGCCAAAGCACGGGGCCTGCCCGTCACCTGCGAGGTCTGCCCCCACCACCTCCTGCTCACCGACGAGGCGCTGCGGTCCTTTGACGCCCTGTACAAGGTCGCCCCGCCCCTGCGGACCCAGGCGGACGCCGACGCGCTCCTCGCGGGCCTGCTGGACGGCACGGTCGACTGCCTCGCCACCGACCACGCCCCCCACACGCGGGCGGAAAAGGAACGCGACCTGCTCGAAGCCCCCTTCGGCATCGCGTACATCGAACTCGCCTTCCCGCTGATGTGGACGCACTTCGGCGAGAGGCTGGGCTTGACGCGGCTGCTCGACCTGATGACGGCGGCCCCCGCCCGCGTGCTGGGGTGGCCGGTGCCCACGCTGGAGCCGGGTGCCCCCGCCGACCTGGTGGTCCTCGACCTGGAGGCAGAACGGGAGGTCGACCCCCGCACCTTCCTCAGCAAGGCGAAGTTCTCGCCGTGGGCGGGCGAAACGTTGCGCGGCTGGCCCACCCTGACGGTGGTGGGGGGCCGGGTGGCCTTCAGGGGGTAAAGGCGCAAGGGAGAACGCCGGGCACGGAGAGGCCCGGCGTTTCTCTCTGCCGCTTACAGGTCGAGGGGGTCGGGGTTTTCGCTCCCCTTGCGGCCCTGGTCGAGGTCGTTTTGCTGAAGGCGCTCTTCTTGCCGCTCCTCGCCCACGCCGGGGTTCATGCCGCGGCGGGCTTCGGGCAGGTCGTCTTGCACGTTGGCGTCGGTGTTGGCGAGGTCTCCGGGGTCAGTCATGGCTTTTTATCCTCCGGAGGGCATGCTGCCACGGCCCTTCCGGAGCCGAGCGGCGGCCTTCTTACACTGTGACCCTTTGGCTAAGGCAGGCTCAACGGGCGTCCGCGCCCACCGCTTCGGTCACCGACGCGAAGCCGTCGCGCTCCAGCAGGCGCGAGAGGCCCCGGTGGAGGCGGGCGGGGAGGCCCGGCCCCTCGTAGACCAGGGCGGTATAGACCTCGACCAGGCTGGCCCCGGCGCGAATCTTGGCATAGGCGTCCTCGGCGGTAAAGACGCCCCCCACCCCCACGAGGGGCACCCGGCCCCCGGTCAGGCGATACGCCTCGCGCACCAGGGCCGTGCTCCGCCCCCGCAGGGGCCGCCCGCTGAGGCCCCCCGCTTCTCCCCGGTGCCCATGGGTCAGGCCCTCTCGCGAGAGGGTCGTGTTGCTGAGGATGAGGCCGTGCGCTCCGGCCTCCAGCACCGCGCCCACGCTCGCCCCGAAGTCGGCGGGGTGCAGGTCAGGGGCCAGCTTCACGAGGACGGGGGGACGGCGGAGGGTGCGGACCCGCCCCGCTTCTACCTCCGCCACCACCGCCCGCACCAGGGCTGCGAGGTCCTCCGCCGCTTGCAGCGCCCGCAGGCCCGGCGTGTTGGGACTGCTCACATTGACGACGAAAGCGTCGGCCACGTCGCCCAGCGCCCGCACGAGGCGGAGGTAATCGTCGGTCGCCTCCTCGTTGGGGGTCGCCTTGTTCTTCCCGATGTTGACCCACACCGGGACCGGGCGACGGCGCAGGGCGGCGAGGCGGGCGTGCAGGGCGTCCGCCCCCGCGTTGTTGAAGCCCATGCGGTTGACGAGCGCCCCGTCGGGCGGCAGGCGGAACAGGCGGGGCCGCTCGTTGCCGGGCTGCGCGAGCGGCGTCACCGTGCCGACCTCCACGAAGCCAAAGCCGAGCGCCCAGAAGGCCGGGACCGCTTCCCCGTTCTTGTCCAGGCCCGCCGCCAGCCCCAGCGGGGAGGGGTAGGCGTGGCCCCACAGCGTCTGCGTCAGCCGGGGGTCCGGGGGAGCCGTGAGCGCCCGCAGGGGCGCGGCCCACCCCGGCACCCGCGAGGCGGCCCCCAGCCCGCGCAGGGTGAGGTGATGGGCGTCCTCGGCGTCGAGGCGAAAGAGGGCCGGGCGAAGCAGGCGGCGGTACATCGCCCCCCAGAATACGGGGCGGGGTGGGGGGTGGACAGGCTAGGGGCGGGCCTCGGCGTAGGCGGGTTCGAGCTGCACCAGCCGGGCGTGTTCCTGCCGCTCGCTGTCGGCGATGAGGTCGGCCAGGGAGGTGCTCCCCAGCACGCCCCGCAGGGCCGCGTCGACCCGCTGCCACAGGTCAATCGTGCCGCAGACCTGGCCCTTGTCGCAGACGTGGTCTTCTTCGACGCAGGAGACGGGGGCGATGCTGCCCTCCAGCGCGGTGACGACCTCATAGGCGCTGATGTCCGCGGCGGGGCGGGCGAGGCGGTAGCCGCCGTGGGCACCGCGCACGCTCTTGATAAATCCGGCGCGGCGCAGGTTGCTGGCAATCTGTTCGAGGTAATGATGGCTGAGGCCCTGGCGCTCGGCCACGTCCTTGAGCGGCACCGCCGCGCCGCTGCCCCCCCGCCGCCCAATCTCGATGAGGGCACGCAGGCCGTACTGGGCTTTGGTCGAGACCCACATGGGACCAGTGTACCCCGCAAACCCGGACGCCGCGTAGGGATTTAACGACATTGAAAAAGCGCCGGGCGACTGACCCCGGCGGCCCGCACCCCCTACAATCCGGCCCGTGACGGCTCTGCACCCGCCCCCCCCCTCTCCCCTGCCCGCCCCCCTCGCCGCCCTTTCGCCCGCCGACGTCTTGCTGCGGCTGCGGGCGGCGGGGGCACCGGGAGTCGCGCTGCTGGAATCGCTGGGGCCAGTGGTGGAGTACGGGCGGTACTCCTTCCTGAGCGCCTGGCCGGTGCGGGTGCAAGAAGGGGTGCCCGAACGCCCCGCCGGAAACGCCCTCTTTCCCGCCTGGCTGGGGGGCCTGAAGTACGAGGCGGCCTCGGCCTTTGGGCTGGACACCCACCCGCCGGATGGACGGGCGGGCTGGTGGGGCCTCTACCCCAGCGGGCTGGTGTGGGACCGGGCGGCGGGCACGCTGGAGGTCGTGGGCGAGGCCGAGCACGTGGACTGGGGGGCGGTGCTCACGGGCGAAGGTGCCTCCCCGCCGACCCTGCGGGCAGGCACCTTCGGGGCGGACGACGTGGACTATCCGGCGGGCGTCCGGGCGGTGCAGGAACTGATTCGGGCGGGCGAGGTCTATCAGGTCAACCTCTCGCGGGGGGTACGGGCGCGGGCGGAGGGCGACCCCCTTGCGGCCTACCTGCGGCTGCGGGAGGTCAACCCCAGCCCCTTCATGGCCTTCCTCGACCTCGGAGACGAGGCGGTCGTGTCCTGCTCTCCGGAGCGGCTGGTGCTGTGGGTGGGCGAGGAGATTTCGGCCCGGCCCATCGCGGGCACCCGGCGGCGGGGCGAGACCCCGGAGGAGGACGCGGCGCTGGAGCGGGAGCTGCGGGACGACCCCAAGGAGCGGGCCGAACACACCATGCTGGTCGACCTCGTGCGGCACGACCTGGGCCGGGTGGCCGCCCCCGGCACGGTGACGGTGCCTGACTTCGGGCTGGTCGAGCGCTACAGCCACGTCATGCACCTCGTCTCGGAGGTGCGGGCGCGGGCGCGGGGGGGCCTGACGGTCGCGGAGCTGCTCGCGGCCACCTTTCCCGGCGGCACGATTACGGGTGCCCCCAAGCAGCGCGTCATGACCGCCATTCGCGACCTCGAACCCGGCCCGCGGGGGTGGTACACGGGCGGGGTGGGCATCGTTAGCGGGGCACGGGTGGACGTGAATATCCTGATTCGGACGGCGGGATTTAGCCGCCAGCGGCCAGCCACCGGCTCCCAGCCGGACGAGCTGGCCGCTGGCGGCTGGCCGCTGGAAGCTCCCACCTGGACGGTCACCGTTCGGGCGGGCGGCGGCACCGTCATCGATGCCGACCCCCGGCGGGAGGCCCAGGAGACGGTGCACAAGGCGCAGGCCCTCCTCGCGGTGCTCGCGGGGCAGCCGGGAAGAGCGCCGCAGCCGCCCGCGCCCCCCGTGGCAGGACGGGCCTGGGCACCCCCGCCCGCCGGGACGCGCACGGGCCTGCGGGTGCTGGTGCTCGACAACCGTGATTCCTTTACCCTCAACCTCGTTCACGACCTGCTCGCGCTGGGGGCCGAGGTGGACCTGCGAAGCCAGGACGAGAGCGCCGGGGCACTGCTCGCCTCCCGTCCCGACGCCGTCCTGGTGGGGCCGGGGCCGGGCACCCCCGCCACGAGCGGCCCCACCCTGGAGCTGACCCGCCGCTGCCTCGCGGGGGGCGTGCCCCTGCTGGGCGTGTGCCTGGGCCATCAGGCGTTGGGTGAGGTGCTGGGGGGCCGGGTGGAACGGGCCGCCCCGGTTCACGGTCGCCCGGCAGCGGTGCGGCACGCGGGAACGGGCCTCTTCGCGGGGGTCGCGGACGGCGCTCCTTTCGGGCGCTACCACTCGCTCGTGGTGCGCGGGCTGCCGGAAGACCTGGTCACCGCCCGCAGCGAGGACGGCGAGGTCATGGCCCTCCACGTGCCGGGCCGCCCCGCGTGGGGGGTGCAGTTTCACCCGGAAAGCGTGCTCAGCCCGGCGGGACGGGTGCTGCTGGGCAACTGGCTGCGCCTGAGCCGGGACTGGCGGGGTGGGGAGGAGCGGGGGTGAGGCCGCTGCCGCCGGGGGTGCAGGCTCCCGCCTGGCTGCTGGGCGAGTCGGCCTTTACCACCCTGCGGACGTGGGATGGAGCGCCGCTGCTGTGGGAGGCGCACCTCGCCCGATTGCGCGGGACCTGCGCGTGGTTGGGCCTCCCCGACCCGGACGAGGCGCTGCCCCCCCTGGACAGGACGGGCTGGGGCCTACTCCGCGTCACGGTTACGGCGGAGGGCACCTTCCATTCCTGGCGACCGCTCGCACCGGGGCCGCGGCCAGCGGGGGGCGTCGCCGTGCAGCTCACGGGAATACAGGTGCACCCCCAGCTCGCCGCGCACAAGACCGGGAGTTCCCTGCCCTACCTCCTCGCGGGGCGGGCAGCGGCGGCGGCGGGGGCGTTCGAGGGCTGGCTCACGGACGGGGCCGGGCACCTGGTCGACGGCAGCCGCACCGCGCCGCTGCTGGAGCTGGACGGGCGGCTGGTCGTGCCGTCGGGCGGGCTGCCGGGGGTCACGCGGGCGGCGTTCCTGGCGGGCCGAGCCGCCGAGACCCGGCCCGTCGGGGTGGCCGAGCTGCCCCGCGTCTCCCGCGCTTGGGTGTGCGGGAGCGGGGTGGGGGTGGTCCCGGTGCGGCGCATCGAAGGAGAAGGGTGGAGCGTCGACCTGCCTGCCGAGTGGCCCGCCGTGACCGACCGGGCGCTGGTGTGGCCGGGAGAGGCGGCGCGGCCCTGAAGAACAGGAGCGGCGAGGTCTCCCCCGCCGCTCCCGCGCGTCTCTCGACCCTCAGCGCCCGTCTTGGCCCACGCGCTCGCTCTGGAGGCGACCCCTGCCGACCGCGTCTTCGAGGCGCAGGGCACCGTGGCGGCGCATCAGGCTGAGGGCCTCGTCTATCCGGCGACCATCGGGGTCGCGGGCAATGACGAGGACGTGGCCGTCACCCAGGGCTTTTTGAAAGCGCTCGGCCTCGGCAGGCGGCACGCCCATGCGCCGCAGGAGCTTAACGTAGTCGCCGTGGTCGCTGCCGGTCAAAGCCCCGAAAATACCCCCCAGCCCAGCCCCACCGATGACTCCGAACAGGACGGTCAGCAGGCCACCTTCCTGATAAATCCGCGTTTCGGGAATCCAGAGCAGCAGCAGCCAAATGGGGACCGTGAGGGCCAGGCCCGCGAGCACGCCCCGGAGGGTGCCGCGAATGACACTGGCCGAGCCGCCCGGCGCGCCCGCCTCCGGGCTGACGCCCGTGGCCTGGGCAAGGTCATTTTCGGCCACCACGTCGCTGAGGGCAAAGCCCAGGCGGTCACGCTCGAAGCCGCGGGCTTGCAAGGCCGCGAGGGCACCCTGGGCCTGCTGGGGGTCACGAAAGAGGGCAACGACGCTTTCCATTCCTCCGGTTTTACCATGCACCCGCGCCCCGCGGCGAGGGACAGAGGGCACTGCGCTCTAGCCGCCTGGGGGGGCGAAGTCCGGCATCCGAGCTTTCTCTCTGGACCCCTTGTCCCCTCCCGGCGGTCCTGCGCTCTGCGGTACGTTCCGCCCAGGGGTCCTTTTCTATACTGCCCGCATGACTGGCGTGGCCGCCCTGACCCTCCCCGGTGCCGCTTTCGAGGCGCGGCTGCGCGAGGTGCTGCGCTCGCGGGTCGCCTTTATCGAGCTGATTGGCGACGACCTCGTCGCTGCTGGGGGCAAGCGGACCCGTCCCGCCGTCACTCTGCTCGCGGCGCAAGCCCTCGGCGCCTTGCCTGAGCGTGCCGAATGGGCGCACGTCACCGACCTCGCCGTGTGCGTCGAGCTGCTGCACTCGGCCTCGCTGCTGCACGACGACCTGATTGATGATGCCGAGACGCGCCGGGGCCAGACCGCCGCCTTTCGGCGGTTTGGCAATGTCGTCAGCGTGATGAGCGGTGACTTCATGCTCTCGCGCTTGCTCACGCTGCTCGCGGGGCTGCCCGGCGGGCCGGACCTCACCCGCGCCTTTGGCGAGGCCGCCTCGCGCATCTGCGAGGGCGAAGTCTTGCAGTTTCAGGTTGCGGCCTACGGCGAGTACAGCCTGGAAGCGTACCTGGAGGTCATCGGTGGCAAAACGGCGGCCCTCCTCGCGCTCGCGGCCTCGGCCCCCGCGCTGCTGCTGGACGCCCCCCCCGCTCACCGCGAGGCGCTCGCCACCTTTGGCTGGGAATACGGCCTGGCTTTTCAGATGCGCGACGACCTCCTCGACCTCACCGCTGACGAGGCCACCCTGGGCAAGCCCGTCGGCGGCGACCTGCGCGAGGGCAAGGCCACGCTGCCGGTGCTGGAGCTGCTCGCGGGGCCGCACGCGGCTGAGGTCCGCGACGTGCTGGAGCGCCGCGCCTCCCGCCCCGGTGACGCGGCGCGGGTGCGTGCCCTCGCGGAGCAGACGGGCGCGGCAGAACGCACCCGCGCCGAGATTGGCCGCCGCGCCCGCCTCGCCGCCGCCGCGCTGGAGGCCTTGCCCCCCTCGGCAGCCCGCGAGGCGCTGACCGACCTTGCCTGGCGAGAAAGCCGCCGCCGAGCCTGAACTCCCCCGTCTTGTTTTTCCGGACGCTCGCTGCACCGAGTCCAAGCCTTCTCCCCTGCTCCTGCCAGTTGACAGGCGGCGGGGGGCTTTTGTTGGCGCAGCCGCTTTCCTGGAACCGCTTCCGGTTTTTGGCGTCCGGGTGGGCAGTTTTTGCGGTTGACGCTTCCAAGCTGCCCCGCTAGAACGGGAGCACCCCACAGACGGGGGAAAGGACGGCGCAGCAGCCGGGGCGGCACGGCGCGGCGCGTGTATGCTCGGACCTGACACCGGGACTATCCCCAAAGGAGCGTGATGAGGGCATCAGGACTCAACTGGCAGGGCCTCATGGAGCAACTCCAGGAGGCTTTGCCCCATTGCGAGGTGACGGACCAGTCCCTCGCGTACTTCAAGTATCCCCGGCGCACGGTCGCCGTGAACCTGCCCGTACGGATGGACGACGGGCGCATTCAGGTGTTCCGGGGGTACCGCACGGTACATTCCACGGCGCGGGGGCCAAGCATGGGCGGCGTGCGCTTTAAGCCGGGGCTGAATGCCCACGAGTGCGAGGTGCTCGCGGCCATCATGACCCTCAAGGCGGCGGTCGCCGACCTGCCCCTCGGCGGGGCCAAGGGCGGGGTGGACGTCGACCCGCAAGCCCTCAGCCCGCATGAGTTAGAAGGCCTGACCCGCCGCTATACCTCCGAACTCGTCGAACTCATCGGGCCGACCGAGGATATCCTCGCCCCCGACGTGGGCACCGACGCCCAAACGATGGCCTGGATGCTCGACGCCTACGGCGAGAACACCGGGTCCACCCAGGGCGGCATGGTGGTGGGTAAACCCCTGCCGCTGGGCGGCTCCTACGGCAGCAAGGACGCGCGGGGCCGCTCAGCAGGGCTGGTGGCCACACAGGTGCTGGAGCAGCGGGGGGAGAGCCTGCGCGGGGCGCGGGTCGCCGTCTATGGCTTCGGGGACGTGGGCCGCAAGGCCGCGCAGGTCCTGGAAGAGCGCGGCGCTTTGGTCATCGCTGTATCGGACCAGCAGGGAGCCGCCTTTGCCAGCGGCGGCCTCGACCTCGCGGCGCTCTCGGCCTGGCGCGAGGAGCATGGCAGCGTGCAGGGCTTTGCGACGGACATCACCCCCGATGAGGTCGTCGAACTCGACGCCGACATCCTGATGCTGGCCTACGACTACGGCTCGGTGAACGCGGGCAATGCCCACGCGGTCCGCGCCCGCTACGTTGTGGAGGCGACCAACCGGGCCGTGTTGCCCGAAGCTGAGCGCTTCTTGCGGGCGCAGGGCGTGTGCGTGCTCCCCGACCTCGTCGCCAGCATCGGCGGGGTCATCGTGAACTACCTCGAATGGGTGCAGGACGCCAACAACTTCTTCTGGACTTCCGCCGAGGTCGAACGCGCCATCGACCTGCGGGTGAACGCGGCCCTGCGAGACGTGACCGCTTTCATGCGGACCCGTGACCTCGACATGCGCACGGCTGCCTACGCCCTCGCCCTGGGCCGTCTGCACGAGGCGGCGGTGATGCGCGGCGTCTACCCGTAAAGCGCCCAGCTCTCAGCGGCCAGCCGCCAGCAGGCGAACGCTGAGGGCTGACGGCTCCCCCGCCGCTCCCTACTCCCCGGAGGCTTTTTCCCATGACCACCACCCAGGACCCGCAGGCCCCCGCCAGCACGCGCCTCGGCCAGCACGCCATTCCCAGCTACCTCGACCCCAACAACATTGGTCCCTACGAAATCTTCCTCGAACAGGTCGAGCGGGTCACGCCCTACCTCGGCAAGCTCGCCTACTGGATTGAGACCCTGAAGCGGCCCAAGCGCATCCTCGTCGTCGACATTCCTATTCACCTCGACGACGGCACGGTCGCGCACTTTGAGGGCTACCGGGTGCAGCACAACACCTCGCGGGGTCCGGCCAAGGGCGGCATCCGCTTTCACCAGGACGTGACCCTCAGCGAAGTCATGGCGCTTTCCGCCTGGATGACCATTAAAAACGCTGCCGTGAACCTGCCCTACGGCGGGGGCAAGGGCGGCATCCGCATCGACCCGCGCCAGTACTCGACCGGCGAGCTGGAACGCCTCACCCGCCGCTACACCACCGAAATCGGCCTCATCATCGGGCCAGACAAGGACATCCCCGCCCCCGACGTGAACACCGGGCCGCGCGAGATGGCCTGGATGATGGACACCTACTCCATGAACGTGGGCCGCACGGCGACGGGCGTCGTGACCGGGAAACCCGTCAGCCTGGGCGGGTCGCTGGGCCGCGCCGACGCGACCGGGCGGGGCGTTTTCGTGACGGGCGCGGAAGCGATGAAAAAGCTCGGCATGCCGCTGGAGGGCGCGAGGGTCGCCGTGCAGGGCTTCGGCAACGTGGGCGAGGCCGCCTCGCGCATCTTTCACGCGCATGGGGCCAAGATTGTCGCCATTCAGGACGTCACGGGCACGATTTACAGCGCGGCAGGCATCGACCCGGCGGCGGCGCTAGCTCACCTGCGGCAGACGGGCAACATCACGGGCCTTCCCGACACCGAGGAACTCACCCGCGACGAGTTCTGGGGAGTCGACTGCGACGTGCTCATTCCCGCCGCCCTGGAAAAGCAGATTACCCTCGAAAATGCCGGGCGCATCAAGGCCAAACTCATCGTGGAGGGGGCCAACGGCCCCACCATCCCCGCCGCCGACGACCTCCTCGCCGAGCGCGGGGTCACCGTGGTCCCCGACGTGCTCGCCAACGCGGGTGGCGTGACCGTGAGTTACTTCGAGTGGGTGCAGGACTTTTCCAGCTTCTTCTGGACCGAAGAAGAAATCAACAGCCGCCTCGACCGCATCATGGCCGACGCTTTCCTGAGCCTCTGGGACGTCAAGGAGCGCCACGGGGTGACCCTGCGCACCGCCGTGTACATCGTGGCCTGCACGCGGGTGCTTGAAGCGCGGGCGCTGCGGGGGCTGTACCCGTAGGGGCCACCAGCTTCCAGCCGCCAGCCGGTCCGAGAAGCCTCAGCTCCGCGCTGGGGCTTTCTCGCTGGTCCCTGGAAGCTGGTGCCTGGCGGCTACAATCCCCCCATGACCGACCCCCTCCGCGACTGGCAGCCCGCGTCCCCCGGCTTTAAGCATGTCGTGAGCGTGTCGCTGGGCAACTCGTCGCGCAATGCCCGCGAGGAACTCACCGTGCTGGGGCAGCCCTTTGTGCTGGAGCGCCTCGGCACGGACGGAGACGCGAAAAAGGCCGCGCACCTGTTTGCGGCGCTCGACGGGCGGGTCGACGCCTTCGGGCTGGGCGGAGCAGACCTGTACGTGATTGCGGGCGGGCGGCGTTACACCTTCAGCAACATTCGCAAGCTGGTGTCGCACGCCCGGCTGACCCCAGTGCTGGACGGCAGCGGCCTCAAAAACACGCTGGAGCGAGAAGCCATCGCGCAGCTTGACCCGGTCGTGGGGTGGCGGGGGCGGCGGGTGCTCATGGTGAGCGCGGTCGACCGCTTTGGGATGGCCGAAGCGCTCGCAGAGGCCGGGGCAGACGTGATGTTCGGCGACCTGGTGTTCGGGCTGAATCTCAACGTGCCGCTGCGGTCCATCGGCGCCTTGCGACGGGTGGCGCGGCTGGCCCTCCCGGCGCTCACCCGGCTGCCGCAGGACTGGTTTTATCCCACGGGCCAGAAGCAGGAGACGAGCGTGCCCGGCCAAGGCACCCGCTACTACGCCTGGGCGGAGGTCATCGCCGGCGACACCCACTACGCCAAGCGCTACGCCCCGCGGGACCTCAGGGGCAAAACCATCCTCACCCAGACCATCACGGAGGCCGACCGCGCCTGGATGCAGGAACGGGGGGTGGCCCGCTTAATCACGACCACCCCGCGCATCGGCAAGCGCAACTTCGCGACCAACGTGCTGGAAGCCTTTTTTGTGGCCCTCAGTGGGCGGCGGGAGGCCCTGAGCGAGGGCGAATACCTGCGCTATATCCGCGAGCTGGGATTTCGGCCCGAAATCACCGAGCTGGGGTCGACGCACCCCGCAGCGTGAGGACCTCTCAACCTGGCCCTCAGCTGCGCGGGAAAGCCCCTGGTTAGGCTGTCAGCAAGGACGTGACCCATGACCCAGCAAGACCCCCGGCTTGACCTGATTCCCGACCAGCGCACCCGCGTGAACGTGGCGACCTACCCCACCTATGGGGAAGCGCAGCGGGCCGTGGATTACCTCAGTGACCAGCAGTTTCCGGTGGAACGCATCGCCATCGTGGGCGAGGGCCTGAAGATGGTCGAGCAGGTTACCGGGCGCCTGAACTGGGGCCGGGCGGCGGCCTTGGGCTTCGCGCAGGGGCTGATGATTGGCCTCTTTGTGGGCTTGCTGTTCGGACTGCTGGGGCTGACAGCGGGCAACCTGCTCTTTGCGCTCTCTTATGGGGTGGTGCTCGGTGGCATCACCGGGTTGATTTGGGGCCTGATTGGGTACGCGCTCAGCGGGGGGCGGCGCGACTTCACCTCGGTAGGGGGCATGAAAGCCGACTGCTACGTCGTGCTGGCCGACCCCGAAGTTGCGGAGCAGGCGCGGACCCTGCTCACTTCGCTGCCCGCACGGTAGGCCTTCCTCCCTCCGCGGCCCCGCAGTCCTGGCGGGGGAACTGACCCGCTGTTCCCGGCGCAGGAACGCGGGAGGGGCGGGTAGCATGGCCCCATGACCCAGCTCAACACCGAGCTTCAAGAACTCATCGCCGAGATGGAGCGGCGCCGCGCCAAGGTAGAGGCGGGCGGCGGCCCAGAGCGGCAGGCCAAGCAGCGCGAAGGCGGCAAGTTGACCGCCCGCGAACGCCTGGAGGCCCTGCTTGACCCCGGCTCATTCCTGGAGCTGTCCACCTTGGTCGAGCATGGCCGCAACCGCCTGATGGAGGGCGTTGAGGCCCCCGGCGAGGGCGTGGTGACGGGGCGGGGCACCATCCACGGGCGGCAAGTCTTTGTGTTCAGCCAAGATTTCACGGTGCTGGGCGGCAGCCTCGGCAAGATGAACGCCGCCAAAGTCACCAAGGTGATGGACCTCGCGGCCAAGACGGGCTGCCCGGTCATCGGCCTCAATGACAGCGCCGGGGCGCGGATTCAGGAGGGCGTCGACTCGCTGTCGGGCTACGGCGAAATCTTTTACCGCAACGCGGTCTATTCGGGCAGCGTGCCGCAAATCAGCGCGATTTTGGGGCCGTGCGCGGGGGGCGCGGTGTACTCGCCCGCGCTGACCGACTTCATCGTGATGAGCCGGGGCAGCTCGTACATGTTCATCACCGGGCCGGAGGTCATCAAGTCAGTGACGCGCGAGGAGGTCACCTTTGACGGGCTGGGCGGGGCCGACGTCCACACCCGCAAGTCGGGCGTGGCCCACCTCGCCTACGACGGCGACGAGGCCGTGCTCGCGGGCATTCGCCACCTGCTGACCTACCTGCCGCAAAACGCCCGCGAGGAGCCGCCCGCGCAGCCCTGCACCGACCCCATAGACCGCCCCACCCCCCGGCTGCTGGAGATTGTGACCCCCGACCAGCGCAAGCCCTATGCCATGCACGACGTGATTCGGGAGCTGGTCGACGAAGGCAGTTTCCTCGAACTCCAGCCCGACTGGGCGAAGAACATGGTCTGCGGCTTTGCCCGGCTGGGGGGCCGCAGCGTGGGCATCGTGGCGAACAACCCCAGGGTGATGGCGGGCACCCTGAACATCGACGCCTCCGACAAGGCCGCCCGCTTTATCCGCACCTGCGACTGCTACAACATCCCCATCCTGACGCTGGTGGACGTGACGGGCTTCTTGCCGGGGGTCGCGCAGGAACACGCGGGCATCATCCGCCACGGGGCGAAGATGCTCTATGCCTACGCCGAGGCGACCGTCCCCAAAATCACCCTGATCACCCGCAAGAGCTACGGCGGGGCCTACCTCGCCATGAACAGCCGCGACATGGGCGCGGACGTGGTGTATGCCTGGCCCACCGCCGCCGTCGCCGTGATGGGCGCGGAGGGGGCGGCCAACATCGTCTACCGCCGCGAAATCAGCCGCTCGGAGAACCCAGAAGCCACCCGCGCCGCCAAAATCGCCGAGTACAAAGAAGCTTTTGACAACCCCTACGTGGCCGCCGCCAAGGGCTACATCGACGACGTGATTCCGATCGAGGACACCCGCCGCCGTCTCATCCAGACCTTCGAGATGCTGCGTGGCAAGGAAGAAACGCGGCCCTACAAGAAGCACGGCAACATCCCGCTCTGAGGAAAAACCAAGAGGAGGGCGCGGCAGGAAAACCCGACCTGCCGCGCCCTCCCCCTTCTCTTACACCCTCTTACACCTCAGCGAGCGCCGAAGTTCTGCACCCAGTAGTGACGGTAGCTCCCACCCTGGGCATACCCCACGCCGAGTTCGCGGAAGCTGGGGTTCATGATGTTGCGGCAGTGGCCTTCGCTGGCGAGCCAACCCGCCACGACCTGCTCTGGGGTGGGCTGCCCGGCGGCGATGTTCTCGCCGATGGTGCGCCACGCGTACCCCGTGGCCGAGATGCGCTGCGCCATCGTGCGCCCGTCGAGGCTGGTGTGGCTGAAGTAGTTGCGGGTCGCCATGTCCGTCGCGTGGCCCTGCGCGGCCTGCTCCAGCTGGGCGTTATAAGCCAGCGCGGGGGCCGGGGCAAAGGAGGTCGCCCCGCAGGTACGGCCCTGGGCGCGGGCGGCGTTCGTCAGCTCCAGCACACGCGCGGCATACCCGCTTGGTGCGGTGGGGGCCGGGGAGGGCGCGGGGGCCGGGGTGCTTACCGCCGTCACCGTCAGGGTGAAATCCACATAGGCGCTGCGGTAGCTTGCCAGGGCCGCCCGGATGACGGCATTTCCGGCCCCGGTCGCGGTCACCAGCCCCGTCTGGGTCACGGTGGCGACCGCCGCGTTGCTCGTCGTCCACACGACTTCGCCGGGCTGCGGCGGACGCCCTCCCACGGTCACGTTCAGTTGCCGGGTTTGCCCCACGACCAGGGTGCCCGCGTTCGCTTGGGCCTCCAGGGTCCCGGCGACCGGGGCGGCCACGGGCGCGGCAGGCTCCTGAGCCGCAGGCGCAGAGGGTCCCGCGCCGCACGCCGCGAGAGAGAGGAGGGCCGTGGCCAACAGAACAACCTTGTGGGGAGACATGCTGTCCATCTCATCAGCCGCGGGTGGGGTGGGCATGAATCTGGACCTCTCATCTCTCACACCACCCCAACTGCGTTGGAGACGGCAAGCATCCCCCGTTCACCCCGCCATTTACTTAAGGAATCCTAAAACTTCTCATCTATCTTGTGGGGTTTTCGCGGAAAAAGCCCTCAAGAAGGTGGGTTTCCCCTATTTTTCATGAGAATGAAGGAAACCTCAGCGGCCTCAGTCAGGGGGAGGGAGAGGGAAATGGCAGAGGGCACGCTGACCCGCAGGGGGAAGGAGGGAGCCAGCGCCGCTGCCCCATCAAGCAGAGGTCGCGTTGCCGCAGGGTTGAGGGTGCCCCACAGGTGCGCCCGTCCACCCGTGTCGGCGGCCTGCCACAGGAGAGCACCCGCCGCTTCCCCCTTCGCGTAAGCGAGCAGCAGGACGTAGTCGCGCCGCCCCTCCAGACGGCCCGCGAGGTGTCGGGCCAGCGCTCCCGCCCATTCCGGCGTGCGGTAGGCCCCAGCCAGCACCGCCGCCCAATGGGGCAGGTGCAGGCGCGAAACCTGCTCTACGGCGAAGGGAGACGGCTGTGCGGGGGCGGGAGCTTCCTCCGCTCGGTAGAAACCGACCCGCAAGGCAGCGACTGTCCCCGCCCCCGCCCAGCCCTCTAGCGCCAGCAAGGGGGGCCGCCCCCGCGCCCGCTGCCACGCGGCAGCCTCCCGCAGCCGCTCTGGGGCAGCGTCCGGCAGCAGGGCCGCGTTCAGGGCCAGCACATTCGTCCCCGGCGCAAAGAGCGCCACACCCCCCGCGACCTCCTCCCAACCCGCTGCCAGCGGCCCGAAATAGGCGAAGAGGTCGGCCAGAGAGGGAGGCAGTAAGGGAGCCATGCTCGGCAGCCTAACCAACCTCGCCTCAACGAAGAAAATGGGCTGCTTCCCAGGAGGGAGAGCGGCGCGGTGGTAACCCCCACAGGACTGCAACCCGTGTGTGCGCCTGAGGAGGGCGCCTGTCCTAACCGTTAGGTGTTGCTTCTTCGTGGGCAGAACACCTCGTCACCCTGTGTCACTCCGGGCCGTCACTCCAGGTCGTCGTAGTGGTGCAGCAGGGCCGCTTCGGGGTCAGTGCCCGCGTGGTGGTGCCGGGCCACCAGCCGGGCTACGCGGGGCCGCGCTCCCGCCCGCGCCAGCAACTCGGCCCCCAGCTCCGGGTGATAGGCCCGCACCGACAAGGCCCCCAAGGGCAGCAGCCGCGCCACCCGGTTGGGGCAAAGGCCCACCAGCACCCGTTCGACCACCCGGTAGGGGCGGATGCTTTTGCCGCAGTCGTGCAGCAGGGCAGCGGCCACCACCTCCGGGGGCACGGCGGGATGGTCGCGCAGGAGGTGGCGGGTGACCCGGCAGGCGTGCTCGCGGTCGCGGGGGTCCATCCCCAGGAAGACGCGGGCCTCGGCGGGCGTGAGGTGGGCGGTCGCCCAAGCGTCTTGCGGAAAGGCCAGGCGGGGGCTGAGGCTGCGGGCCAGTCGCCGGACCTTGCCGACGTAACCCCGAACCTTGCGCCGCAGCCGCGCCGGGAGCGAGAGGCGCGGCGCGGCAAACGTGGTCCCGGCCCGGCTCCCCGCAGGGTCAGTCGGCAGCAGCCTCTCCCCCGCTGGCTTCCAGCGCGGCCAGCGCCCGCTCGGCGCTCATGGCGGCGCGGGTGCCAGCGCCCACGCTGGTGGCCAGCTGGCGGTACACGTGGTCGGAAACGTCCCCCGCCGCAAAAAGCATCGGCACGCTGGTATAAATCTCGTCCGTCACCTCGACGTATCCGTCGTCGCGCAGCCGCACCGTGTCCCTGACAAAGTCGGTGTTGGGCACGTGGCCGATAAAGATGAAGACCCCGTCGGTGGCCATCTCGCTGACCTCGCCCGTCTCGACGTTCTTCAGGCGCACGCCCGTCACGTGCTCTTCGCCCAGAATTTCCTCGACCACCGTGTTCCAGATGAAGCGCATCTTGGGGTTGGCAAAGGCGCGGGCCTGGGCAACCTTATTTGCCCGCAGGGTGTCGCGGCGGTGAATCAGGGTAACCTCTTCCGCGAACTTAGTCAGGAACAGGCCCTCTTCGACGGCGGCGTCACCGCCCCCCACGACGACCACCTTTTTGCCCCGGTAAAAAAAGCCGTCGCAGGTGGCGCAGGTCGAGACGCCTTTGCCCCAGAAATGCTCTTCACCGGGGATGTTCAGGCGGCGGGGGTTGGCCCCGGTCGCCAGAATCACGCTCCTGGCGCGGTAGGTGCCGCCGTAGCCACGCACCGTGAAGGGATAGTCGCAGGCGTGCTCGCTGTGCTCGACGGCCTCGACTTCTTCCATCTCGATGCGTGCCCCGAACTTCTCGGCCTGCTGGACCATGCGCTGAGCCAGCTCCATACCGGAAATCGGCTCCGGAAAGCCGGGGTAGTTCTCGACCTCCTCGGTTTGGGCGATTTGGCCGCCCGGCAGCCCCTTTTCCAGCACCAGCGTGCTCAGGCCGCCCCGCCCCGTGTAGATGGCTGCCGTCAATCCGGCGGGACCGCCACCGATAATCACTACGTCAAAGTCCTGCGTGGGCACGGAAGTGCTCGTCATGCTTCCGAGCGTACCACCGCGCACATTTCAGCATGGTCAGGCAAGCACACTTTATTTTTCAAAGCATACCCACCATGGTCAAGTGCTGTGGCCTGAGCGTTAACAAAAAACCCCGCACGCGGCGGGGAAAAGTGGCTGGGGCACAAGGACTCGAACCTTGATTAACGGTGCCAGAAACCGTCGTCCTGCCATTAGACGATGCCCCAACAGAGCTGCTCTGGCGCTGACCAGGCCCCGTCGGGCCAAGCGTGAGGGAGTATAGCCGCCTGGCCATGGGCCGTCAACTGCGCGGGCGGCAGCGCAGGGAGCGGAAGTGCGCTCCAGTCGGGGCCGCACCTGCGCTTGCCCCCCCTAGGGGGTGATGTTACACTGAGGTGTTGCCGCGCTCCAGCGCAGGTACAGGTATATGCGGGTCCGCTTCCAGGGGAGCGGCCTCGCAGGAGGAGCAGGAGTTCATGGAAGACCAGACCCAGACCCCCGCCGCTGAGGGCGGGACCATTCAGCCCACGCCGGGCACCGAGCAGAGCAGCGCTGAGCAGGCGAACACCGTGCCAGCAACCCCCGCGCCAGAAAGCGTGCAGGCCAGCGCCGAAGAGCGCGAGTACCCCGCCATGACCATGGAGGACGTGCTGGCCAGCGAGTCGACCGAGCACCAGATGGTGTCTCGCGGCGACATCGTGGACGGCACCATCGTCTTTATTGGCCAAGAGGGGCTGGCGGTGGATGTCGGCGCCAAGGTGGAGGGCACCATTCCCCTCAACCAGATTGGCGACGAGCCGCTCACGCTGGAGCAGGCCCAGGGGATGTACAAGCCCGGCGACAAGATTGAAGCCTACGTCGTGCGGGTGGACCTTGCCAACAACCAGATTGTTCTCTCCAAGAAGCGGGCCGACCAGGACAAGGGCTGGCGGGTCCTCGAAAAGATGCAGGAGAACGACGAGGCCTTTGAGGTCGAGGTGCTGGAAAAGGTGCGTGGCGGCCTGGTCGCGCAGGTTGAGGGCATCCGGGCCTTCCTGCCCGCCTCGCAGGTCGACACCCGCCGGGTCAACGACCTCGACCCCTACGTCGGCAAGCCCCTGATGGTCAAGCTCATTGAGCTGAACCGCAAGCGCAACCGCGTCATCATCAGTCACCGCGCCATCATGGAAGCGCAAAAGGCCCAGGCCCGCGAGCAGACCGTGGGCAAGCTGGTGCCTGGCGCGCAGTTTGAGGGCGAGGTCGTCGAGATTACCGACTTTGGCGTGTTCGTGAACCTCGGCGGCATCGATGGGCTGGTGCACCGCAGCGAGCTGACCTATGGCCGCTTTAACCACCCCCGCGACGTTGTGAAGGTCGGCGACAAGGTGCAAGTCCAGGTCATTGACGTCGACGAAGCCCGCGAGCGCATCAACCTCTCCATGAAGGCCCTGACCCAGGACCCCTGGGAGGGCGCGGTCGACCGCTACTCCATCGGCCAGCGGGTAAAGGGCAAGGTCACCAACCTGACCAACTTCGGCGCGTTCGTAGAGCTGGAGCCGGGTCTAGAAGGGCTGGTGCACGTCAGCGAGATGAGCTGGACCAAGCGCGTGCGTCATCCCAACGAGGTCCTCAAGGAAGGCGACGAGGTCGAAGCCGTCATCCTGCGCATTGACCCCAAGGAGCGCCGCATCTCGCTGGGGATTCGCCAGACCACCGACGACCCCTGGAGTGCGCTCCCCGACCGCTACCCGCCCGGTACCCCCGTCAAAGGCAAGATTACCGGCATGACCGACTTCGGCGTCTTCATGGAGATTGAAGAGGGCATCGAGGGGCTGATTCACATCAGCGAACTCGACACGCAGCGCGTGAACAACCCCGCCGACCTCTTCAAGAAGGGTGACGAAATCGAAGCCGTCATTCTGAACATTGACCCCGTCGAGCAGCGGGCGAGCCTCTCGCGCCGCCGGGCGATGGGTGGCGGTGGCCCGGTCCGCGACTACGTCAGCCAGGGCGGCGGCAGCCGCAGCGACCGCTACAGCGGTGGCCAGGGTGGACGCAGCAGCCGCAGCGGGCGCGGCGGCGGAGCCGACTACAACTACAACGCCAAGGATGCCCAGCAGGGCGGCAAAATCAGCACGAAGCTGGGCGACGTGTACGCCGACCTCTTCGCGCAGTTTGGCCTTGGCGGTGACAAGAAGGACGAGTCGACCTCGACCAGCACCACGGAAGGCACCGAAAAGCAGGGCGAGTAAGCCCCTAGCGCAACGGCGAGAGGCCTGCGGGAGTGATCCCAGCGGGCCTCTCCCCTTTGATGCGGGGTAGGCTGACCCCATGACTGCTTCCCTCACATGGGGCCTCCTCGGTGCTGCCCGCATCGCCCGCGCCCTCATCCCCGCGATTCGCGCCGCCGGGGGCGAGGTGAGGATGCTCGGTGCCCGCGAGCCGCACTCGGCAAGGGTGCAGGCTTTTGCGCGGGAATGGGGCATCGGGAGGGTGGGCAGCTACGACGAGGTCATCGCCTCGGACGTGCAGGCGGTGTACAACGCGCTGCCCAACGACGCCCACCACCCCTGGACCGCCGCCGCACTCAGGGCGGGCAAACATGCCCTGACCGAAAAGCCACTCGTGCTGCATGCGGGCGAAGCGCAGGCCCTCGCGGATGCCGCCAGCGAGACAGGCCGGGTGCTGCTCGAAGCGTTCGCATACCGCTTTCAACCCCACGTGGCCCGGCTGCGGGACCTCGTCACTGGGGGCGAGTTGGGGGAGGTGCGGGCCGTGCGGGGGGCTTTCGGCTTTCCGCTCAGCCGCTCGAACGATTTTCGCTGGGAGGCCGACAGGGGCGGCGGGGCGCTCTATGACGTGGGCTGCTACCCGGTGAGCCTCGCGCGGCTGCTGCTCGGAGAGCCGCGGGCGGTGACGGCCCAGGCCCGCCCGACGCCGGGGGGCGTGGACCTGGGCCTGAGCGGAACGCTGGACTTTGGCGGGGCGCTCGCGAGCCTTGACTGCGCCTTCGACTGGGGTCCAGCCCCCACCCAGCGCCTCACGGTGGTGGGCACGCGGGGCAGCTTGGAGCTGGACGGGGCCTTTGAAAGCCGCAACGCCGCGCCCCTCATCCTGCGGGTCCGCACTGGGGCGGGCGAGCACACCGAGACCTTCGCCCCCCACGACGGCTACGCGGCGATGGTGGCCCACTTCGGGCGGGTCGTGCGGGGCGAAGAAGCGGCCCTCTTTCCGCCGGAAGACGCGCTGCGGCAAGCGCGGGTGCTTGACGCCCTCTTCGCGGCGGCACGGGAGGGACGGACCGTGGAGGTCGGGGCCTGAAGCGGGCGTCCCCTCCTAGAGGCTGACCGCTGATGGCTCTCAAGGCAGCGGCCAACGCACCGTGCCGAGCTGGTCGGTGCGCCACATCCGTGCGCCGGCGGCCTCCACCCGCGCCAGCACCTCCGGGTGAGGATGCCCGTAGGAGTTGCGGCCCACGCTGACGACCACATCGGCGGGGGTGCTCTGGCGCAGCAGCGCCGCGCCCGTGCTGTGACGGCTGCCGTGGTGGGCGGCCTTGAGGAGGTCGAGGTCGCCCACCCCTACCCGCGCTTCGGTCTCGGCGGCGAGGTCGCCCAGCAACGCGGCGCGGAAGTTGCCCGCCTCGACCGTCAGGGCGACACTGTTGTCGTTGTCCTCGGTGCTCCAGAAGCGGCCTCCCGGCCACAGCACGGTCAGGCGCACGTCCCCGGCCTCCACCCGGTCGCCCCGACGGACCTCGCGCACGGGAACGCCCTCCTCGCGGGCGACGGCCAGCAGTTCGGCCAGCACGGGGTCAGCGGCTTTGCGGTGCCCAATCCACAGCTCGCCGACGGGAAGGGAGCGCAGCACGCCGGACAGCCCCTCGATATGGTCGGTGTCCGCGTGGGTTGCGACCACCACGTTCAGCCGCCGCACCCCCAGCGCCCGCAGCGCCGGGACAACCGTGCGGGTGCCGACGTCGTAGTCGGAGCCGACCGAGCCGCCGCCGTCCACGAGCACGGCCAGCCCCGGCCCCCGAATCAGGGTGCTGTCGCCCTGGCCCACGTCCAAAAAGACGAGGTCGCGGGCGGGGCGAATCCAGCTCGGCAGGGCCGTCAGCAGGGCGCAGGCCAGCACGGTCCCCAGCGCCAAGGGTGCCCGCACTCGCCCCCACAGCCACCCCACCCCGGCGAGGGCTGCCACCCCGTACGCCACGAAGCCCGCCGCGCTCACACTTCCCCAGGTCAGCACCGGGGCCTTGCCGAACCCTTCTGCGACGAGGAGCAGGGCCGAAGCGAGCAGGCCCGTCAGCGGGCTGAGCACCCCGCCGAGGGGGCCGAGCAGCCCCGCCAGAAAGCCCAGCGGCACGAGCGCGGCCATAAGCACTCCCGCGACGAGGTTGGCGGGCAGGCCGACCAGCGGCACTTGCCCGAAGGTGCTCGCAATCACAGGCAGGGTGGCGAGTTCGGCGAGCACGGTGGCAACGAGGGCAAGCCGCAGCGCCAGCGGCCAACGCTGCGGCAGTCGGGCGGCGAGCTTGCCAGAGAGGGTGAGTCCCAGCACCGCGAGGAAGGAGAGCTGAAAGCCCACATCCAGCAGCCACAGCGGAAAGGGAAGCAAACAGGCGACCGCCGCGAGCGCGACCGTGCCGTAAGGGTCTGGCTTGCCCCGGCCCAGGGCAAAGGCGACGAGCACGGCCATCCCCATCAGGGCAGCCCGCAGGATGCTGGGCGAGACGCCCACCAGCCCCAGGTAGGGCACCAGCAGCGCGGCGGCCAGGGCGTAGCGCCACGCCACCCGCACCCGCAGCCGGACGAGCAGCCACACCGCGGCCCCCGTCAGCAGGGCCACGTTTTGCCCGCTGAGGGCCATCAGGTGTGAGAGGCCCGCCCGCGCAAACGCGTCGCGGACCGGGGCACCGTCCGCGAAAGCCTCGCGCCCGATGTCGTTCCGGTCGCCGAGTTGGATGGCCTGCATCAGGGCGGCCTGCGGCTGGCTCAGCCCGGTGGTCAGCCCCCGCCGGAACCATCCGCGCCAGCCCCGCTCTGGCGTAGCGGCGCGGACCTGCGCCCCGACGAGCACCGTGGTCGGCGTGGGCAGCAGCAGCCCGCCCTGTCCGCGCAGCCACGCGGCCTGATGAAACCCGCCCGGAATGCGCCGCTCGTCGGGGCGGACCAAGCGCCCACCCACCGTGAGGGAACCGGGGGGCACCGCGGGTTTGGGCGAGAGGGCCACCCGCGCCGGGGGGTCAGCCAACCGCAGAAACTGGCCGTCCCACTCGCCGCGCAGGGTGACGAGGGCACCTACCCAGGGGGCCAGGGGGTCGGGCTGCGCCGCGTTGAGCTGCTGCGCGCCATAGCCTAGCCCCAGCCCCAGGGCCGCGAGCAGGCCGAGGAGGGGACGGCGGTCGAGCGCGGCGAGGCCCGCCCCGGCCAGCGCTGCCAACCCGCCCCAGAGCAGCCCCAGCCCCAGCAGAATGCCGCCCACCACGCCGAGCGCGAGGGGGACGGGCCAGGCGAGACGTCCGGCGGCGGCCTGGTGACCGCTGGCGAGGGCGGGGGCGGGGGCCAAGGGAACGCTCGCGGGCCGCCCCAGCATGGCCACCTCAGAAGGTGACGAGGGGAGCAAGAGCCTGGAGGGTTGCGGGACCGATGCCCTTCACCCGGTCGAGGTCCGCGAGCGAGCGGTAGGGCCGCCCCTCCACGATGCGGGCGGCGAGGGCGGGGCCAATCCGCGGCAGGGCTTCGAGCTGCTCAGTCGTGGCGGTATTCAGGTTGACCTTGCCGGAAATCAGCGGGGTCACGCTGGCGGTGGCCGGGTACTCTGGGGCGGCCTCCTGCGGCGCGGTGGGCGGCGGCAGAGCGGCCCGCGTCACCGTGGGGACTGGGGCGGCCTCCTGCGGCGCAGTGGGCGGCGGCAGAGCGGCCCGCGTCACCGTGGGAGCCGGGGCCGCCGGGCGCAGCGCGGGTCCCAGCGTCAGCGCCCCCACGGTCAGCAAGCCGCCCGCAAGGAGGACCGTCCAGTGCCGCTCTTGGGAAAGCACGGCAAAAGTTTAGGACGGCGGGCACCCCCGCCGGGCCGCACCTGCGGCGTCGCCGGGGGGAAGCCCTGGGGGGGGTTAGCGCTTGCTCAGCAGGTAGCCCTTGGGGTGGTGCCCGCCGCTGTAGACCTGAAACAGTTCGCGGACATGCCAGCGGGTCTGGTCGCGCAGCAGGCCCTCAAAGAGCCGCAGCTCGTGGGTGACCACCGCGAGGCGGCCATGCCGCGAGAGCAGGCGGTGCATCTCGCTCAGGAAGGCGGGGTAGAGCGCGGTGTTGGCCCGGTGCGAGCCGATCGCGTCGCCCCAGGGCAGGTCGCAGACGATGAGGTCAAAGGAGCGGGGGGGCAAGCCCGTCGCCAGGGCGTCCACGGCGGCGACCTCCACGTTGCGCCCGGCGGCTTCCAGGTTGGCGCGGGCGCAAGCGACGGCTTCCGGGTCGATATCCACGCCCACCAGCGCCGCCGACGGCCCCAGCAGCGCCCGCTCGACGAGCAGGGTGCCGCTGCCCGCCATGGGGTTAAAGATGCGGTCTTCCTCGCGCACCCCAGCGAGGCGGTGCAGGGCGTAGGCGACGGTCGCGTTCAGACCGCCCCCGCGGTTGCACACCCGCCACGCCCGCGCCGAGAGGGGCCGGGGGGTGATGCGGGCGAGCACCTCCCAGCCGGGGCCATTCTCCTGGGGGCGCAGGCGAATCAGGAGTTCGCCTTCCTCCGGGTCAAAGGGAAGATTCAGCCCCCGCGACAGCTCCTCGGCCAGCCGGGTCATCACCGCCGAGTCGCGGCCCGCCGCCGCCAGCCGGAAAGAGCGGTGCCCGCCCCAGCGCCGCACCTCCCCCAAAAAGGCCGTCAGCTCGCCCAGTTGCTGATGCCCCAGCAGGCCGCGGGGCCGGGGCACGTCCCAGGCCCGCACCCGGTAGGCCGCCACCGCCCCGCGCAACCGCGTCAGGCGGCCCGGCTCGCCGGGGTACCAAAAGCGCAGGCCCCGGAGGTCGCGGGCGAGGGGCACCCCGCGCAGCTCCTCGGCAGCGACCTCCTCCAAGCCGGGCAGCGCCTCCAGCACGTACTCGTGCGCGGGCTGACGAGCGCGGTGGTCCCCCCTGGGCTTTTGCGGGCGGGTGAAGGGAGAGGTTTTCGGGCGGGACGGGCGAGGCATAGCGGGGCAGTATACGGGGCCGGGCGGGTGTAGAATCGCACGTCCGCGCATGACCCGCCCCCCCCATCCTCCCTCGACCACGTGGCCGCGTGCCTCCGGGCGTCCCCGCCGGGCCTTGGTTGCCCGCTTTACGCCGCCGCAACTTATCGCCCTGGTGTACCTCGTCGGCATCGCGCTGGGCACGGCGCTGCTGCACCTGCCGGGAGTCACCGCACCGGGGGCAGAACTGAACTTCATCGACCGCCTCTTTACCGCCACCAGCGCGATTTGCATCACCGGGCTGGTTGTGGCCGACACGGGCGAGGCGTTTACCCGCCCCGGCCAGCTCCTCATCCTGCTGCTCGCGCAGATAGGCGGGCTGGGCATCCTGACCTTTGGGACGCTCTTTGCCTTTCTGACCGGGCGGCGGGTGAACTTTTCCGAGCGGCAGCACCTCGTGCAGCAAATCAATGCGCTCGACGTGGGCGGAGTGCTGCCCCTCATCCGCACCATCTTTCTGTACACCTTTGTGGCAGAAGCGGTGGGGGCGCTCCTCCTGGCCCTGCGCTTTGTGCCGCAGTTCGGGCTGAGCGAGGGGCTGTACCAAGCGGTCTTTCACTCGGTGAGCGCTTACAACAACGCGGGCTTCGTGGTCGTGCCGGGCGGGATGGGGCAGTACGCCGCCGACCCGCTTGTCAGTCTGACGGTCAGCGGCCTCATCGTGCTGGGGGGGCTGGGGTTTTTGGTGCAGCTCAACGTGCTGGGGCACCTGCGGCGGCCCCGGCGCACCCGACTGCTGACCTATTCCAAGATTACGCTGCTGACGACCGGGCTGTTGCTGGGGCTGGGGGCCGTGCTGCTGCTCGCGCTGGAGTGGGGCAATCCCCGGACCCTCGGCGAGCTGGATACGGGGGGCAAGCTGCTTGCCGCCCTGTTTCAGAGCGTGACCCCGCGGTCGGGCGGCTTCGCGACGGTGGACATCTCGGCCATGACGAGTGCCAGCCTCTTTCTCCTCATCGGGCTGATGTTCATCGGGGCCAACAGCGGCTCGACCGGGGGCGGCATCAAGACGAGCACCTTCGCCATCTTGGTCGGCAGCGCGTGGAACATGGTGCGAGGCCGGGGCGACCTCATCGTGTTCGGGCGGCGCATCCTGCCGGAGAACCTAGTGCGGGCGGGCACGGTGACCACCCTCTACACGCTGATGGTCGCGACCGGATTTTTCGCGCTGCTGGCCACCAACCCCAACCTGGGCTTTACCCACCTGATGTTCGAGACCGTGAGCGCGGCGGCCACCGTCGGCCTTTCCATGAACACCACCCACCTCATCAACGACCCCGGCCTCCTCATCCTGACCGTGCTGATGTACCTGGGCCGCATCGGGCCGGTGACCTTCGCGGTGGCCTTTAGCCTGCGCAACCAGCAGGGCCGAGCGGTCAAGTACCCGCCCGAACGGGACATCCTGGTGGGATGACCCAGGGGTCACCCAGCGGCTACCCTGTCTCCCAGCATGAGGCTGCACCCATGAAAACCAAACAATGCCTGGTCATCGGGCTGGGCCGCTTCGGGACCGCCGTGGCGACCACCCTCTACGAGATGGGACATGAGGTGGTCGCCATCGACCGCAGCGAAGACAACGTGGAACGGGTGATGAACCTGGTGACACACGCCGCCGTCGTGGACGCTTCCGACGAACGGGCGCTGCGGGCCATCGGGGTGGGTGACTTCGACGTGGTGGTCGTCGCCATCGGGACCGACGTGCAAGCGAACATTCTGGCGACGATGAACGCCAAGAGCCTGGGTGCCCCCTACGTGGTCACCAAGGCGGTCGACGAGATGGCCCGGCGGGTGTTAGAGCGCATCGGGGCCGACCTGGTGATTCGGCCTGAGCACGACATGGGCGTGCGACTGGCCCGGCAAATCGCCACCCCCAACATCGTGGACACGCTGGACCTGGGGGGCGATTACGCCATCGTGGAAATCGAGGCCAATGAGCGGCTACGCGGGCGGCTACGCGACCTCAACCTGACCGGACGCTTCGGCGTGCAGGTCATCGCGGTGAGCCGAGGCGGACGCATCGAGGTGACCCCCCGCGCCGAGGATGAGTTGCGGCCCCACGACAAGCTCGTCATCATCGGCACCGGGCATTCCATCGACGAGCTGCGGCGGTATCTGGGAGACTGAGCACCGCCCCTCACCCCTCCCCCGCCACCGCCCGCACATGGGGACACTCCAGGCCGCGCAGGGTGAGGGCCTCCACAACCTCGCGGGGGGGCAGGGTGCCCTCAATCCTGGTTTCTGGGGTGAGGAGGAGGGGCGGACCGCTCGTCCTCAGTTCGCTTGGCACGCCGAGGCGCAGCGCCCGCTCCACGCAGGCGGCGTCCGCCGGGGCGAGGGTCAGGCGGGTGCGGCCCCCCCCATTCACGAGGACGACGGGGACGGGTGCGGGCACGTACCCCTGGAGGGTCCGGGCGGCCCGCGTCTGTCCGGCAAAGGCCCCCGCCAAAGCCGCGAGCAGCGGCAGCCCCGCCGCCAACCCCCACACCACGCCCGCTCGCGCCGCGCCGGGACGCAGCAGGAGGACGGCGAGCGCCCCGGCAAAGGCGAGGGCCAGCAGCAGGTAAAGGGCCGCGAGCACGCTCAGGCGCTCCCCGCAAGCAGCGCCCGCGTCGCCCCCTCCAGGTCACCACTCCCCGCGAGGCTGCTGCCCACGAGAACTGCGTCGGCCAGGCTGTGCACCCCCGCGAGGTCGGCGGCGCTGCGGTAACCGCTCTCGGCGACGAGGAGACCCGTAAAGCCCGCCGCCCGCGCCCGCCGCATCAGCCGGGGGCTGACCGTCAGGTCAATCTCCAGCGTCCGCAGGTCGCGGTTGTTGACGCCGATGATCTCGGCGCCGCAAGCCAAGGCAACCTCCAGCTCGGCCTCGTCGTGCACCTCGACCAGGGCATCGAGCCCGGCGTGATGGGCGGCTTCTAGGTACTCGCCCGTGGCCTCGCCCAGCACGCTGACCATCAGCAGGGCTGCCGCAGCCCCCCACTCAGCGGCCTCACGCAGCATGGCGGGGTGCACCACGAAATCCTTGCGCAAGGCGGGTGCGGCCACGGCCCCTACGACCTCGCGCAGGGCCTGCGGGCTGCCGCCGAAGTGCCGGGCTTCGGTGAGCACGCTGATGGCGCACGCTCCGCCCGCCACGTAAGCGCGGGCCGCCGCCGCCGGGTCCAGGGGCGCAATGGCTCCCTGGCTGGGGCTGGCCCGCTTGACTTCCGCAATCAGGGCGAGGCCCGGCCCGGTGAGGGCAGCTTGAAAGGCCCGCGCCCGCGCCCGTGCCCGCCCCAGCGCGGGGTCAGCGTCCGCATAGTCGGCCACCCGCTCGCGCACGATGCGCCCCAGGACGCCGGGAATGGAGACAGCCTCGGTCAGCGGCGCAGCGGTCATATGGGCGGGAGTATAGGGTGCTGGGGGGCGGGGCGGCGGGGCTTCTTTCGGGTAAAGGCCGTGTTAGCCTGAGTCTCATATGAGCCTCGCCCCCGGCAACGGCCCCGTGCAGATTACGCAGGAGCAACTCCAAGCCCGCATTCAGGAACTCGGCCACAAGATTCGGCAGGATTACGCAGGCCGGGAGCCTCACCTGATTTGCGTGCTGAACGGTGCTTTTATGTTTCACGCCGACCTCGTGCGGGCGATTGGAATGCCCTGCACCATCGACTTTCTCCAGGCCAGCTCTTACGGAGACGCCAAGCAGACCAGCGGCGAGGTCAAGCTCGTCAAGGACCTGCAGTTTCCCATCAGCGGGCGGCACGTGATTTTGGTGGAAGACATCGTCGATACGGGCATCACCATGAACTACTTGCTGCACTACCTCCAGGGGCGCGGCCCCGCCAGCCTCAAGGTCGCGGCCCTGCTGAGCAAGCCCAGCCGCCGCCGAGTGGAAGTCCCCGTCGAGTACCTGGGCTTTACCATTCCCGACGCCTTTGTCTACGGCTATGGCCTTGACCGGGCGCAGTTTGACCGCAACCTCCCCTTCATCACCAGTCAGGCGTAGGTGCGGCGGGCTTCCCTCCTGGCTTGGGCGGCGCTCGCGCTGCTGAGCGCGGGCCTGGGCGTTTGGCAACTCCGCGAGAGCCGCTGGCGCGGGCCGCTGTATTGCATAGAGGCACCGGGCCAGGTCTGGGGGGTCGCCCCCGTGCCCGCGGGGGCCACGCCGACCTGCCCGGAGAGCCGCTCCTACCGGGAGGAAGTGCGCTCTGGGCAGGCGCGGGTCGAGCAGTATGTCCTTTCCGGCTGGCAGCCCCGCGCCCTCCTTCCTCCGCTGGAGGCGGGCGGATACGTCCCCCTGGGCGGGCCGGAGGGCCTTTACCGCGATGCCGACGAGTTCGCGGCGCTGCTGAGCCGCGGGGCCGAGCAGATTCAGTACGTCGCCGACAAGCTGCCGGGGCCGCAGACCCTGGTTACCCTGAGCGGGCGCTGAGGGATGGGGAGCGGCACCCCACCCCGCCGCCCCTGTGCCAACATGCGCGGGTGAATCCCCTCCTGCTGCGCTCCATGATGGTGACGGGCCTCTTGATTGCGGCCCTTAACGTGCTGTTTGCCGGGGTCGAACACGGCTTCGGAGAGTTGCCGCTGTGGTTCTGGCTCGCGCAACTGCTGCTGCTGCCCGCCATGCTGCTGCCCGCCCGCCTCTTTCCGGTCGCGGCGCAGACTCGGCCCTTCTTGCGCCGGGCTTCCCTCTATGCGCTGGGCTGGCTGGCCCCCTACGGGGTGTTTAAGGTGACGGGTGACGCCCTGCGGCCCGACTTCAACCTCGACGCGTCCCTCATCGGCCTCGTCGTGCTGTGCTGGATTTTCGGATTGGTGTTTGCGAGCTTGCGCAAGCCGGTCTGATTGGGTTGATTCCAGAGAATCAACCGAGCGGAGCGAGGGGCAAGGTGGCAACAATGCCGGGAGTGCGTCCCCGCTAAATCCCGTTCCAAGCCCCACATCCCCCCGGCCCCGCGCCGTACCCTAAGGGCCGTGAAGCGACTCTTGACCGCCCCCCGCGAACCCGTGAACGCCCTGACCCACTGGGCCGGGGCCGTGGCCGCGCTCCTCTTGCTGGGGCCGCTGCTGGGGTGGGCCTCGGCGCGGGGGCTGGCGCTGTGGCCCTTCGCAGTGTTCGGGCTGAGCATGGTGGCGCTGTACGCAGCTTCGGCAAGCTACCACTCCTTTCGTCCCGGCGAGCGCGGCCTGCTGTGGCTGCGCAAGCTCGACCACGCGGGCATCTTCCTCCTGATTGCCGGAAGCTATACCCCGGTCGCCTATTTCGGGCTGGAGGGCGCGTGGCGGGGCGCGGTGCTGGGGCTGGTGTGGGGCATCGCGGGGGCGGGAGTGCTCCTCAAGCTGCTCACCCTGCGGCTGCCGCGCTGGGTCAGCACCCTGCTGTATCTGGGGATGGGCTGGCTGGCGCTGCTCTTTTTGCCGCAGCTCGCCCGCACCCTCTCCGGCGCGGCCCTGTTTTGGCTGGCGGCGGGGGGCGTCCTGTATTCGGTCGGGGCGGTTATCTACGCCACCAAGCGCTGGCACCCCCGCCCCGGTGGAGAGGTGTTTCCCCAACACTGGGGCTTCCACGAGGTCTGGCACCTCTTCGTGCTCGGCGGCAGCGGGGCGCACGTGGCGATGATGTTTCACCTGCGCTAAGTCCGGCAGGAACAAAGGCCCCAGCCAGAACAGCCAGGGCCTCTGCTGTGGGGCGAACCTCAAAACCCGACGAAGCCCAGCACCCAGCGCTGCACGGTCCCGATGATTTGCCCGATGGGGTCGCGGGCCAGGAAAATAAACAGCATCACGATGAGGAACGAAAAGGGCTGGGCCTCGAACTGCGCGAGGCTGCGGCCCAGCGAGGGCACGAGCGCTCCCAGGATGCGGCTGCCGTCCAGCAGCGGAATCGGAATCAGGTTAAAGACCGCCAGGACGATGTTGACGCTCAGCACGGTGAGCAAAATCACCGCGACCAGATTGGTGGGTGGCAGCACCGCCAGCAGCACGGCGCACAGCAGGGCAATCAGGATGTTGCTGAGGGGTCCGGCGGCGGTGGCCCACAGGGTCCCCCAGCGCCCCAGGTTGTTCGGGTTAATCGGCACCGGCTTGGCGAACCCGAAGCCCGCGATAAGCAGCAGCAGCGTGCCGAAGGGGTCGAGGTGCTTGCCGGGATTGAGGGTCACCCGCCCGAAGCGCCTCGGCGTGGGGTCGCCCAATCGGTCGGCGGTCCAGGCGTGGGCGAACTCGTGCACGGTCAAGGAGAGCGCCAGCGCCGCCGCGACGATGACAAAGGCGAGCGGGTTCTGGGTCAGGAGACTGAGCAGCATAGGGGGGATTCTACGGGCCGCTTCCGCCTCGGCGCGGTCAGCCCGGTGACGGAGTGGCGGCCCGCTCCCGGAGATACGCCTCCAGCGCCGCCTCCTCGTCGGGCCGCGAGCGCACTGCCCCCGCTCGGCGCAGCGCCGCGAGGTGCGCGAGGGCCGCCCCCACCGCCGGACCGGGCGGCACCCCCCGCGCCAGCACGTCCCGCCCGCTCAGGCCCGCGTAGGCCCCTGGGCGCAGCAGCTCGCGCAAGGCCGCTTCCGGACTGCCGGGGGCGGCGGGCGCGTCCCCCAGGGCGCGGGCCAGCAGCGCTCCGGGCTTCTCGCCCAGCCCCAGCCGGCCCGCCCACGCCGCCGGGTCGGGGGCTGCCGAGAGCAGGACCGCCCCATACGCGGCGGGGGGAAGGGGCACCCCCGCCTCCCGCCGGGCATCCAGGGCGGCCAGCCGCTCGGCGGCCCCGGCGGGGAGCAGCTTGCCCGCCCCCCACTCCGCCAGCACGCGGGCGGCCCGCCCTGGCCGGGGTTCATGCAGCAGCAGCCGCAGCTCGGCCCAGAGGCGGGGGGTCTGCGCGGCCATCGCCAGGGCGTCCGGCACCTGCCGCCGCAGCTCCGAATGAGCCTCCAGCCCCAGCCGCCCGGCGAGCCGCGCCCCACGCACCAGGCGGCTGGCGTCCTCGTGCAGCGAGTGGGGGTGCAGGGGCCGCAGCACCCGCGCCCGCAGGTCGGCCAAGCCGCCGGTCACGTCGAGCAGGCGGGGCGCTCCCTCTGGGGGCACTTCCAGCCCCAGCGCGTTCAGCCCGAAGTCGCGCCGGGCAAGGTCATCCTCCAGCGTGCCGGGAAGGGGCCGCGGATTTGCGCCGGGCACCGGGTAGGTCTCGCGCCGCGCCCGCACGAGGTCGGCGTGCCGGCCATCGGGCAGGGTGACGGTCGCGTTGCCAAAGGCGGGATGCACCAGCGCTGGGAGGCCACTGGCCGCCGCCAGCGCCCCCGCGTCCACCCCTTCCACCGCCACGTCGAGGTCGAGAGGCGTGCCGCCGAGCAACGCGTCGCGCACCGCCCCGCCCACAAGCGCGACCCGTGCTCCCGCCCCCGCCCCCCGCGCCAGCGAGCGCAGCCAAGCGCGGTCGCCGGGGCGGAGGCGCTCCCAGACTTCCAGGCCGGGGGCGGCGGGGCCAGCGGTCACCGGGGAACCCCTCACTCAAAGGCGGAGGCGTCGAGGGTAGCCCGCACCTCGCGCTCGCGGCCCTCCCGCCAGACGCGCAGGGTGACGGTGTCTCCCTCGCGCTTTTCCAGCAGGGCGGCTTGCAGGTCCTCCAGGGCGTCGACTGGCCTGCCCTCGGCCCCCACAATCACGTCGCCCCCCAGCGCAATCACGCCGCCGGGAAACTCGCGGGCTTCCCCGCCCCGCAGCCCGGCGCGGGCCGCAGCGGAGTTCGGCTCGACCTGCCCGACCACCAGCCCGCGTTCTGGCAGGCCAAGCTGCCGCCGCCCTTCGGCGGTGAGCGCGCTCAGGCCCACCGCCGCCTGCCGCCCCCGCGCCTGCACAATCAGGCCCGCCGTGATGCCCAGCCGGGGCGCGCGGACCTCGCCGCCCCGCGCCTGTTGCAGCCGGGGCAGCAGGTTCTTGGCGGCGTTGACCGGGATGGCAAAGCCCACCCCGGCGCTTTGCTGGCTGCCGCCGGTCGCAATCTGGGTGTTGATGCCGATGACCCGGCCCCTGGAATCCAGCAGCGGTCCCCCGGAGTTGCCGGGGTTGATCGCCGCGTCGGTCTGAATGGCCTTTTGGGTGATGCCTTCGCCCGTGCCCGTCCCCGAAAAGCCGATGGGAATCTGACGCTCGGTGCTGCTCACGATGCCCTCGGTGACGCTGAACTCCAGCCCGAAGGGAGCGCCCATCGCCACGGCCTTTTGCCCCACCGCGAGGGTGTCACTGTCGCCCAGCGGGATGGGCCGAATCAGGTTGCGGGGCAGGGTGGGGGCACGCAGCAGAGCGAGGTCGTACTGAGGCGCGGTGCCCACCACCTCGGCGGGCACGGGCTGTTCTTGGCCCATCACCCGGATGGTGATGCGGTCGGCGGTGCCCTGGCCCCCCTCGCCCGCAATGACGTGGTAGTTCGTGAGGATGTCGCCCGCCTCGTTCACGAAAAAGCCGCTGCCCACCCCCTGCTGCACCTGGGTCTGGCTGCCGCCAAAGAGCCAGCCGAGGTCCTGCACGACCTCCAGCTCGGTGCTGATAAAGACCAGCCCCGGCTCGTAGCGGCGCACGATGTCGATGGTGTTGCGTTCGTTCTGAAGCAGGGCACCCGCCTCGCTGGCCGGGGCCGTCCCCGTCGCGGCGGGCGCGGGCGGCTGAGCACCCGACAGCGGCACCTGGTCGCGCAGCAGCGTGGCCCCCAGGCCCAAACCCACGAGAACCAACAAGGTGGCAATGGGGAGACGGCGTTTCATGGGGGGATTATTCCAGGTCGGTTCAGGCCTGCGCCCGCGCCGTTTCCGCGTCGAGGCTGGCGATTTCACCAGGGGTGAGGAGGTAGTGCTCGCCGCACCAGTGGCACACGACCTCTTGTCCGCCCTCGTCGCGCATCTCCTGGCGCTCGCTCGGCGCAAAGAACTTCAAGCTATCGAGGGCCTTTTCCCGCGAGCAGCGGCACTCGAACCGGGCGGGCTGCGCGGCGTCGGCGAGCACGAGGTCCAGGCCCCCTGCCGCCGCCTCCATCGCTTCGAGCAGGCTGCCCCGGCGCAGGTGGTCGGTGAGCTGGCCCATCGCGCGAATGTTGGCCTCCAGCCGGGCCAGCGTCTCTTCGGTCACGCCGGGCATCGCCTGCACCAGCAGCCCGCCCGCTCGGTCGACGCGCCCGCCTTCCTCGTACACGCCGAGCAGCACGGCGTTGGGAATCTGCTCGGAGATGCCCAGGTACGCGCTGACGTCCTCGGCAATCTCACCGCTCACAAGTTCGGCGCTGCCCGTGTATGGCTCGCCGTTGTCCAGCAGCCGGGTAACCGCCACCTCGCCGTTGACGCCGACAATGCCGCTCACGTCCAGCTTGCCGTCCGACGCCCGCACGGGCAGGTCGGCCCCCGGCTCGCGCACGTACCCGCGCACCCGCCCGTCCGCGCTGCCCTCGGCCACAATCCAGCCCACCGGCCCCCCGCCCTGCACCCGCACGGTCACCCGGCTATCGGGCTTCTTGCCCAGCACAACGGCCAGCAGCGCCGATGCCGCCAGCGTGCGGCCCAGCGCGGCGGTCGCCGTCTTGCTCAGGCGGTGGCGCACCCGCGCTTCTTCGACCAGTCCCGTCGCGTCAATGCCGACCAGCCGTAGGGTTCCCCCCGCCGCCAAGCCGCGCAACACGAAGGAATCCCTGTATGTTTCCGAGGGCGTCCCTGAAGTCATCATGAAACCTTACATGAGGACACTCAAGCCCGCTGTGCGGGGAATCCCAATCGGGGGCGGGAGCCTGCCATCACCGCTTCATCACGCTTAATCAGAGCGGTCGAACTCCTCATTGAGCCGCGCTAGGCTGCTATTCTTCCCGGCAGTTTGATCCCCCCGCCGGGGCGAGAGCGCTGCTTTTGTTCGGTTTTTGCCCCCTCACCTCCGCTCTCCAGAGGAGTTTTTATGACCCAAGTTGATTCCCGATTCCGTCGTCCCCTGGGCCTGATTGCCCTGACAACCCTGGCCCTGACCCTGGCCGCCTGCGACAACAAGAACGAAGCCAACACCGCCGCAAGCGGCACGACCGCGACCGAGGGCAGCAGTGGAACGGGCAGCACCACCTCCGGCGGCAACCGCGACGTGCTCGTCGTGCAGGAGAGCGCCGACATCCCTACGCTGGACCCCGGCACCACCTACGACACGGGGAGCGGCCAGGTCGTCGAGAACCTTTACGAGACCCTCGTCACCTACCAGGGCAACAGCCTGACCGAACTTGAGCCGCTCCTGGCGACCGAATGGAACATCGCCAACGGGGGCACCGAGTACCGCTTTACCCTGCGCGAGGGCGTGCAGTTCCACTCTGGCAACGAGTTCAAGTGCGCGGACGCCGAATACACCTTCCGGCGCAACCTGGTCACCAACACCAGCGACAGCGGCAACTGGTTCTTGGCAGAAAGCCTGCTGGGCACTGGCTCCAACGCCAACGACGACCCCTCGATCACCTGGGAAAAAATCAGCAACGCCGTGCGCTGCGATGGCGAGACGCTGGTGTTTACCCTCCCGAAGCCCGACCCCGCGTTCCTCTCCAAGCTGGCCTACACCGGCCAGGCCATCGTGGACTCTGAGCACGCCAAGAAAATCGGTGAGTGGGACGGCACCGAGGCCACCTGGAAAGACGCGGTGGGTAAGAACCTCACCAACAGCCCGCTGTCGCGTCAGCCCAGCGGCACCGGGGCTTACAAGTTCGTCAGCAAGGACGCGACGGCCTTCCGCGCCGAGGCCTTCGAGAACTACTGGGGCGACAAGCCCAGCATCAAGAACATCCTGATTCAGATTGTGCCGGAGCAGGCGGCCCGCCTCCAGGCCTTCTTGCGCGGTGACGCCGACATGGTCGAAACGGGTGGGCGCGCCATCATCGAAGAGCAGCTCCGGGGCAAGCCCGGCGTGGCGGTCCTCGACAACCTGCCCGATACCAGCGCCTTTGGCATCTTCATGAACCAGGACATCAAGGGCGAGGGGCGTCTGGGCAGCGGCAAGCTCGACGGCCAGGGCATCCCCGCGAACTTCTTCAGTGACGTGAATGTGCGCCGGGGCTTTGTCGCGGCCTTTGACGTCGACACCTACATCAAGGAAGTGCAAAACGGCGTGGGTGAACCCCGCAACTTCCTGCTGCCCGAAACTTTCCCCGGCTACAACCCCGATGTGGAACCCGCGAAGTTTGACCTCGATGCGGCCCGTGAAGCCTTCCAGCAGGCTTGGGGCGGCGAAGTGTGGGACAAGGGCTTTGTCGTGAACGCCACCTACCGGGCGGGCAGTGTGGCGGCCCAGACCGCGATGGAACTGCTGAAAAAGAACATCGAGTCTCTGAACCCCAAGTTCAGGATCAACCTCGAAGCCAAGCAGTGGAGCGAGATTCTGGAAGCCGGGGACAAGGGCCAGGAAATCCTGATCATTACCGGCTGGGCACCCGACTACGCCGACCCTGACAACTTCGTGCACACTTTCTACTCCAGCCAGGGCTACTACCACCCCCGCGCCAACTTCAAGGACGAGCAGCTTGACGCTTGGGTGAATGAAGCCCGGACCACCACCGACGCCGAACGCCGCGACGAGCTGTACACCCAGATTGCCGAGCGTGCCCGCGACCAGGCCTACTTCATCCTGATGCCCAGCAGCCCCGGTATCCTGGCCTACCGCGACAACATCCAGGGCATCAGCGAGGAGAACTACAACCCGATGCTGTCGTTCTCGCGTGCTGGGACCTACTGGAA
The DNA here is from genome assembly GCF_000482805.1 of Deinococcus murrayi DSM 11303. Taxonomy (GTDB): domain Bacteria; phylum Deinococcota; class Deinococci; order Deinococcales; family Deinococcaceae; genus Deinococcus; species Deinococcus murrayi. Next base: position 177,288 of record NZ_AXWT01000001.1, read on the forward strand.
AAACCTCAGCAAGAACTGAAGCGAACGTCCCTCTGAGAGAGCCGCCCTCCCCCGTGGGGGCGGCTTTCCTTGGCCCGCGGCCACTCCCGGCGCGTATCCTGACCCCATGCACGACGCTGACCCTCACGCCGCTTCCCCGCGGCCCATCACCCTCCTTTTGGTCGACGACCATCCGGTTGTGCGCAAGGGCACCCGCGAGCTGCTGGAGGGCGAAAGCGACCTGCGCGTTGTGGGCGAGGCCGACAGCGGCGAGGACGCGGTGGAAAAGGCCCGCACCCTGCGGCCCCACGTCATCCTGATGGACGTGTCGATGCCCGGCATGAACGGCATCGAGGCCACGCGCGCGATTAAGGCCTTTCTGCCCGGCGTCGGCGTTCTCGTGCTGACGAGCTACGATGACGACGCCTACGTCTTTGCGCTGCTGGAGGCGGGCGCGGCGGGCTACCTGCTGAAGAACGCTTCTGAAGACGACCTGGTGGGGGCCGTGCGGGCGGTCGCGGCGGGGGAAAGCGCCCTGCATCCGTCGGTTGCTCGCAAGGTGCTGGAGCGCTTCAGCACCCAGCAGACGCCCACCCCCCCCGAAGAGGCCCTCAGCCCCCGCGAGCTGGAGGTGTTGCGGGTGGCCGCTACGGGCCGCACCAACAAGGAAATCGCCCGCGACCTCGACATCAGCCCGCGCACGGTGCAGGTGCACCTCGCCAACATCTTTTCCAAGCTCGACGTAGGCAGCCGCACCGAGGCGGTCCTCTACGGCATCAAGCGCGGCTGGATTGACCCGAAGACGCTGTGAGGGTGGCTAAGCGCCCGCGCCCATGACCCTGCCTCTGCCGCCCCTGCCCCCCGACCTCGCCGCCGCGCCCACGGTAGTGGCGTTTGGCGAGGCGCTGGCCCGGTTTGCCTGCCAGACGGTGCGGGCGCACGGGGTGCAGGTGTGGGCGGTGACGGGTGGGGGCCTCGTGGTCGTGGGGGCCGAAGGCCGGGGCTTGGGCCTGTGTGACGGCACGCTGGCGGCGCGAGCACTCGCGACGGGTGAGCGGCAGGAGGAGGGGATGCTGCTCGCCCTGCCCTTTGGGGGCGGCGTGCTGGAGTTCGTGGGGGCGGAGGGCACGGGCGTAGCGGCGCTCGCCGGACTCACGCCGCTCCTGACGCTCGCGCTGGAGGGGGTGCAAGCCCGCGAGACGCGGCGGGGGCGGGGCCGGGTGGCGGAGACAGTCGAGCAGCTGGTGCGGCGGCTGGGGGGCAGCCTCGACCTCGCGGAGGTGCTGACGGCCACCGCCGAGAGTGCCGCGCTCTCGCTGGGCTTCGGGCGGGCGTTCGTGGCCCTGTTCAGCGAGGTGCAGGAGGGTCGGGCGCGGACGGGCGAGGTCTTTTCGTACGGCTTCGACTCGGCCTTCACGGGCGGGGTGGGCGTAGGCCCCGTCTCCTTTGGGCGTTTGGTCGAGCGCGGCGAGGTCATCGTGTACGACCGCAGCCGGGACGCCGCCTCCCCCCTGGCGGCGGGCCTGGCCGAACTCGACCCCGAAGTGGCCCTTATCGCTCCGCTCAGGGCGCGGGGGCGTCCGCTGGGGCTGCTGTACGTGGACAGCCGCTCGGCGGGGGTCCGTGTCTCGGAAGACGATACCTGGCTGGTGCTCGCGCTCGCCGAGCAAGCCAGCCTCGCCATCGACAATGCCCGGCTCTACGGCACCGAGACGCGCAAACGCGAGGCCGCTGAAGCGCTGCGGGAAGCGGGGGCAGCGCTCGCCGGCAGCCTGCACCTGCCCGACACCCTCTCCAGGGTGCTGGAGCGGGCCACCCTCCTCTTTGGAGCGGACGCGGCGGGCGTCTACGAGCTGCACCCCGACGGACGCACCCTCTCCATCCGGGCGGCGCTGGGGCTGCCCGACGAGTACGTGCTGCGGGCACGGGCCAAGGTGGGGGGCGGGGTCACTGGGCGAGCGGCGCAGCGCCGCGAGATGGTGGCCGCCCGCGACCTCCCCGCCGAGGGCTACGGGGGCAGCAGCCGCTACGCACGGGCCTTGCTCGCACGGGGCGAATACCCCTACCGGGGGGTGGTCAGCCTGCCGCTGGGCACCCGCTCCGGCGTGTTCGGGGTGCTCACCCTCTACTGGACGGCCCCCTTGCCCCTCGGTACCGACGACCTCGCCCTCGCGGAGGTCTTTGCGGGGCAGGCTTCCCTCGCCATCGAGAACGCCCGGCTGTACGAAGAAGAGCTGCGGCGCGAACGCGAAGCCGCCGTCTTGCTCAATGTGGGCCGCTTGCTGGGCGAGGACCAGAGTGACCGCGCCCTGGCGGAGGCCGTGCGGCTGGCGACCCTGGCGCTGGGGGCGGGCCGGGGACTCCTCGCGCTGATGGGAGAAGGCGGCGGGGTAGAGCGCTGCGCGACCTACAACCTGCACCCGCCGGGCGAGGCCGACCTCGCCTCGCTCGCGGGACAACTGGGCCGGGGACCGCGCCCGCTGACCCGGCGGCACGCCCTTCCCGTCGCGGGCAGCGCCCTGATTGTGCCGCTGCGGGGGGGCGGCGAGGGCGAGGAGCTGCTGGGCTTTCTCTATGCCGATGACCCCAGCACCCAGCCGCCGAGTGACCGGGTGCTGGCCCTCGCGCGCAGCGTTGCCGACCAGATGGCCCTGACGCTGACCCGCGAGCGGCTGCTCTCGGCGCTCGCACGGGAGGAAGCCCGCTACCGTCAACTCGCAGAGGGAGCGCATGACCTGATTCTCAGCGCGGACGGGACGGGGGTCATCACCTACGCCAACCCCGCCGCCGTGCGGTTGCTGGGGCCGCTCGTGGGCGCGAGCCTGCTGACCCTCCCCGCGCCGGGGTCGCGGCCCGCCCTGCAAGCCGCTTGGGAAGCCGCGCTGGGCGGGGCCGCCGGGGGCCGCGCCGAGCTTGAGGTGGGGCCGTACCGCCTGGAGGTGCGCCTGAGTGCCGTGAGCGGGCCAGCGGGGGGCATGCTGGCGGTCGCCCGCGACCTTTCCGAACTCCAAACCCTGGCCGCCGAGATTCAGCGCCGGGGCCGGGCGCTGGAGGCCGCGACGAGCCGCCAAACCGAGCTGCGGACCTATCTGTCCCTCTTTACCCAGGCTCAGGAAGAAGAACGCCGCCGCATCAGCCGCGAGCTGCACGACGACACTGCGCAGGTGCTCGTCGCGACCTCGCGCCGGGTCGCCCGCCTCGCCCGCGAGTTGGAGGGGCCGGGGCGCGAGCGGGCGCAGGACATCTTGGAGGACCTGAACGCGGCCATCGAAAGCGTGCGCCGCTTTGCCCGCAACCTCCGCCCCAGCGTCCTGGACGACCTCGGCCTCTTGCCCGCGCTGGAATGGCTGGCGGGGCAAGCCACCACCGAGACCCGGCTGGAAGTCAGCGGCCAGGAGCGCCGCCTGGCTCCCGCCCTCGAACTCACCGTGTTCCGGTTGGTTCAAGAAGCCCTCACCAACGTGGACAAGCACGCAGGTGCCCGCAGCGCCGCCATCCGGGTGGCCTACGCCCCCGATGGGGTGTGCGTGACCGTCCGGGACGATGGCCAGGGCTTTACCCCCCAGCAGGCCCACGCCCGCGCCCAAGCCGGGCACCTCGGCCTTATCGGGCTGCGCGAGCGGGTGGCCCTCGCGGGGGGCGAGCTGACGCTGGAGAGCGGACCGGGGCGGGGCACCGCCGTGGTGTTTACCCTACCGGGATAGGAGTTGCTCTAGAACTCGACGGTCTCGTTGGTGCCCAGGTCGGTCGCGGGCTTGCCGGTCACGGCGGCGCGGGCCATCTGCAAGAAGTTCTTGAGCTTGCCGTCGCTGCCCCAGTACTCGCCACCCTGCGCTTCAATCTTGATGAGCTGAACGTTGGGGTCGTCCATGCCCCCAGGAAAGTAAGCCTTGTAAAAGTCGCTCCACAGCTCTTCGAGCTTGGCGCGGTCCTCGACGAGCTGCGCCGCGCCGCTGATGCTGACGTAGTTCCCGCCGCTGTGGTCCGCGTAGCTGACGTTGACGTGGGGCCGGACCCGCATGCTCTGGACCTGCGCGGTGTCCTTGCCGCCGATGAACCACACGTCGCCGTCAAACTCGGTCTGCTGGGTGGTCATGGGATGGGCCTGGAGGTGGCCATCTTCTGCCTGCACCGTCAGCATGGCGAACTTGACGTTCTTCATGACGGCGGCCATCGCCTTGATGGTTTCCTCGCGGGTGGGGTGCTCGTGGTTCTGGCTCATGGGGGCACCTTGCCACACCCTCCGCGCCGCCCTATGGGGGCATCCGCACCGTCTCAAGGTTGGGTTCAGGCGAGCTTCTCATGGACCCGGTCGGGCACGTTGCGCACCAATACCACGCCCGCCACAAAAAACAGCGCCGCGAGGCCGAAGACGAGGGTGTACCCCAGGTTATCGCCCTGCGCGTTGCCCCAGTCGAGGAGGGCACCCTGCGGGGCGCTGGAGAGCTGCGGGGCGACAAAGGCCACGTGCCAGATGCCCATGTCGCGGGCGTAGCTGCCCGCGCTGGGCATCGCGTCGCTGCCCAGCGCCCAGTCCACGCTGGTAAAGGCCCCAAAGCCCAGCCCAAAGACGAGCGCCAGCACGAGCGCCGCCGCAAAGCCCGGCGCGATGAGCAGCAGGAGCGCCGCCCCGGCCATCAGTCCGCCCGCCACGTAAATCACCGGCTTGCGGCCCACCCGGTCGCTCAGCCGCCCGCCCACGAGGGCCGAGGCGATGCTCCCCACGATGATGCAGGCCAGCATGACTGAAGTGCTTGTGCCCGCATCCGCCTGCCGCAGCACGTCGGCGTTGTAGTACTGCAAAAAGGGCTGCACGCTGTACTGCCCCAGCGCGAACAGCACCCGCGTCACGAACACCCAGAAGAAGGGCGCGTAGGCAAAGACCTGTGCCCAGTTCAGCCGGGGAGCATCGCCCCCTCCCTCCACCCGGTCCAGCTCGGCGGGCAACCCCCGCAGGGTGACGAGCGCCGGACCAAGCAGCAGTAGGGCAATCAGCAGGTAAGACACCCAGGCGGGCAACCCCAGCGCCCCCAGCCCGAAGGCGGCAACCGCCCCCAGCAGTTGCCCAAAAGCCTGGAGCATCGCCATCACGCCGCTGTAGCGCCCGCGTTCGCGCACCGCGACAAGTTGCGGAATCAGGGCGCTGTAGGGGGCGGTGGCATAGTTGTTGCCAAACTGCACGAGCAAGAAGCCCGCCACATACACCCAAAAGCCCCCGACCCCCGAAAGAACCGTGGCCGCAAACGCCATCACTGCCAGCCCCGCCAGGTTGACCGCCAGCCCCAGCCGGATATAGGGCAGCCGCCGCCCCGAACGGTCACTCCGCGCCCCTACGATGGGCGGCAGCACCAGCCCGATGACTGCCCCTACCGCCACCAGCAGGCCCAGATAGGTGCCCTTTTGCGCCTCGCCCACAAAGCGCAGCACGTCGGCGGGCATCAAGATGAGCAGCAGCAGCAGCCAATGAAAGGCGGTGCCAAACCAAAAGGCCGACAGCGCCCACGGACTGACCGGAGTCGGGGCGGGCGGGCGCACGGGCGGCTGGGTTGCAGTCATGTGCGCCGAGTATAGGGCGGGTCTTTACCTGCCATTTACCCGCCTTTCGGGGTGTGTGACGAACAGCAGTCGCGGCGCGGGGCAGCGCGGCAGACTGCCCGCATGACCTCTCCCGTGAACCTCGAAGAAGCCCTCGCCGCTTTCCGCACCGCCTTTACCTACGAGCATCCCGAAGGCATCCAGGTCACTCCCCAGGTGCACGAGAACGAACTACGTGTGGAGGTGCGGCACCAGGACGTGAGTACCCTGCGTGGCTTCGACGTGGTGGCCCAGCCGCTAGAGACTGAAGAGCGCGACGCCGGGCAACTCGGCGAGGACATCGCCCGCGTCGTCGAGCAGGAACTGATGTACGGCCAACTCCCCGCTGTGGGCGAGGATGGGGCTTTTCGCCGCATTGTCGTTTGACCCGACCCGCTGAGAAGGGTGAGGAAGAGCTGGCCTCCGCCGGCCAGCGGCTTTCTAAGCGAAACGTTATCGCCCCCCGTAGTTCGGCGCTTCCTTGGTGATGGTGACCCCGTGGGGGTGACTTTCAACCAGGCTCGCCCCCGTGATGCGGATGAACTGGGCCTCGCGGCGCAGGGTTTCCAGGTCAGGTGCGCCGCAGTAGCCCATGGAGCTGCGCAGGCCCCCGACAAACTGGTAGAGCACCTCGCCCACGGTGCCCCGGTAGGCGATGATGCCCTCGATGCCTTCGGGGACGAACTTGCGGCTGCCCGACTGGAAATAGCGGTCTGAGCTGCCCTGGTCCATCGCCCCCAAGGACCCCATGCCCCGGTAGCTCTTGTAGCGGCGGCCATCGCGCAGCACGATCTCGCCGGGGGCCTCGTCCGTTCCGGCGAGCATCGACCCCATCATGACGGCGCTGGCCCCCGCCGCAATCGCCTTGGGTACGTCGCCCGTCTGCTTGATGCCGCCGTCCGCGATGACCGGGACTCCCGCCTCCAGCGCCGCTGCCGACGCCTCGAAGATGGCTGTCACCTGCGGAACGCCGACGCCCGTGACGACGCGGGTGGTGCAGATGCTGTTGTGAACAACCGCATTGTCCGCAATAAAGCTGTGGGTGGGGCAATCCACCTCGATGTCATAGACGGGTAGACTCAGCTTGAGTTCGCGGCGGGACAGGGGCTTCACCACCCCGTAGTCGGGAAGCTGCCGGGCCGCATGAGAGACGCTGAGTCGAGCGCGGTAGGAGTCGAGCAGTTCACCTTTGACGCCCTGAAGCCCGCCGAGGTCGCCAGGCTCCACATGCATGTTGGGGAGGCTGCCGTCGAGGAGATGGCACAGCAGCCCGAACAGTTCGAGCAACTCGCGGGAGGAGTTGACGAAGCACTGCCGACCATCGGCGGCGACGTAGCCGTCACTCTCCAGCAGGCCGTCTTTGAGGCCCCGCAGGTACTCCGCATTGTTGACCAAGTAGGTGTGGGGCAACGCCTTGTGTTCCCGCTTGCCGAACTGAGCCAGGAGCCGCGCCCACGGCAAAGAATACAGATGCACCGTGATGAGGTTGCCGTCTACCTTCAAGCTGGGACGGACACCGGTGACCCGCTCGGCGGCGGCCCGCAGCTTGTCCGCGATGTCCCGCTCTTCGTGCGAGAAGTACCACGACACCCGCCCGATTTCGGACCCCACACGCGTTTCGCTGCCATTGTGGTTGATAAAGGCGTGTCCATCCCCCAGGAAAGTGCCAAACAGGTAGCCGAGGTCGTAGCTCTCCCGAATCTTCGTCTGGTAACGCTGCTGGAGTGGGGCTTGCCGAACCGCGAAATCACTCAGGTCGATTTCGAATGACTCTGGCAGCTCGAAGTGAAGCTGGCGGGGCATCAGGAACACGTCTCCCTCCGCTTCCCCCACGGCTTTCCAACGCAACTTGCTCTCGCCCAGGCGGGTGGGGCGGCCCAAAGAACGGGCGTATCCCGCCGAACGGAGGGAAGCGGCGCTCACGGTGCTCAGGTCGCCCACCCAGTAGCGATGGTCGGGGGTCACCAGCGTCTCACGGGGGGCGTGAACGTGCCGCACCGCTATCACCTCGCGGATGCCGGTGCACCACGCGTTGACGACGGTGACGGGCCGCCCGTGCATGTTCAGGACGCGGTCCCCGACCCTAACGTCTTCGATATTCTTGTAATAGCCGCCCGCCATCAGCACGCGGGTGCCAGCCGCGAAGCACCCCGGCCCGATGCCGACCTTCACCGCGTCCGCGCCCGCCGCAATGAGGTCCTGCGCCCCGGTGCGGGTCGCCACGTTCCCGGCAATCACGTCCACGTCGAAGGTTTCTTTCACCCGCGTCAGGGCGTTCAGGATGCCCTGGCTGTGGCCGTGAGCGCTGTCCAGCACCAGCACGTCGGCCCCCGCTGCGACGAGCGCCCCAGCGCGGTCCAGCAGGTCAGCCCCCACCCCGATGGCCGCGCCCACCCGCAGCCGTCCGAGGTCGTCCTTGGCGGCGCGGGGGTACTTGACCCGCTTGGCGAGGTCCTTGATGGTGATGAGGCCGCGCAAGAAGCCCTCGCTGTCGGTCACCAGCAGCTTCTCGATGCGGTGGCGCTTGAAGATGTCCTGCGCCTGTTCCAACGTAGTGCCCACCGGCACGGTGATGAGGCCCTCGCGGGTCATCACGTCCGCAACCGGAAGGCGGAGGTCCTCGACAAAACGCAGGTCGCGGTTGGTGATGATGCCCAGCAGCTTGCCAGAAGGGTCTGTAATCGGCACCCCACTGATTTTGTATTCGGCCATCAGGCGGTCCGCGTCGGCGACGCTCGCCGAGGGCGGCAGGGTGATGGGGTCCACAATCATGCCGCTCTCGCTGCGCTTGACCTTGCGGATCGTCTCGGCCTGGGCATCGATGCCCATGTTCTTGTGGATGATGCCCAGGCCGCCTTCGCGCGCCATCGCCACGGCCATCGCGGTTTCGGTGACCGTATCCATCGCCGCCGACACGAAGGGGATGTTCAGCCGCACCCGCCGGGTCAGCTGCGTTTCGACGCTGACCTCGTGCGGCAACACTGTAGAATGCCGGGGCAGCAGCAACACGTCGTCGAAGGTGATGCCTTCCCGCCCGAACTTGTAGGCATAGCGGTCTTCCTGGGACGCCGGGGACGGCTGATTTGCTGGCGTCTGAGCGGGGGTCGAGGGGGCACTCATGCACCGCAGTGTACCCGCGCCGGGTGAGGACACGTCCGGCCCCTCCGACCGCCCCGCCCCTTGCACGCCTTCAGGGAGCGTGCTAGATTCTGCCTCGCCCTGGAACAGGGCCGGCAACAAACGTGGGGTCGTAGCTCAGCTGGGAGAGCGCGTCGTTCGCAATGACGAGGTCAGGGGTTCGATCCCCCTCGACTCCACCAAAAAGAGAAGGAGGCCCGCCCCGTGCGGGCTTTTTTCTTGTTCACCTCCACCCCCACCCGTGCGAGTGGGGGTGGAGGTGTGGGTCTGTATCAGCGCCGCACCACCGCTGGGTATTCCGGCTCCTGACGCAGGGGCGCGAGGGCTGCCACCTGGAGGGGCAGGGTGAGGAGGCGCTCGCCCTGGCGCAGCTCCAGGCCCGCGCCCGCGAGCCGCAGGGTCACGCCCGGCAGGGTCTTCAGGGCCGCGAGGGGGACATAGGCGGTGCGGCCCGCGAACTGCACGGGGAGGGTGCGCGGGGTGGCCCCGGCCCCGGAGAAGACGAGCGTCACCGTGCGCGGGGTGAGCACCTGCACCCGCGCTCCCAGCGCCGCCGTGAGGTCGCTCAGGGGCAGGGCCACCTGCCCCCCCACGACTCTGGCCCCGCGCCCGGCAGCCTCGGCGGCGGCCTGCGGCGTGCGGGTGGGGGCGAGCGGGGGCGTCACCGGGCGAGTGGGGGCCGGAGCCGGGGCGGCGGGCGCAGGCTGAGTGGGGGCCGCCGTATTCGGGCGGGTCGCCGGAAGCGCGGCCAGCGCCGCCCGCTTGGCAGCGGTGCGGGCGGCAGCCTCCTGCGGGGTGAGCACCCGGCCCCACCCGGCAGGCACGTTGCGGAAACTCGTCCACGGACCGTCGGCGAGGGGAGCCTGCCGCTCCACGGCGCTCAGGCCGCCGCCCTCGGTGGAGAAATACAGCACTCCCCGGTCACTCACGGCGACGGACGTGTCGATTTTCTTGCCCGTCTTGAGGGTCCAGCGGGCCTGTCCGTTCGGCCCGATGGCATGAACGGTCCCCGCCAGGTCCGGCACCACGATGCTGCCGTCGGCGAGTTCTGCTGCTGCCGCCGCGACCGGAGCGCCCGCTGCATAGACCCACGCGTCCTCCCCCGCCGTGTTGACGGCGTAGACCTTGCCGTCATAGCTCCCCACGACGACCAGGTCCCCGCTCGTGACGATGGGGCTGGCATTGATGAAAAGGGCTGTCTGCCGGGTCCAGCGCAACTTCCCGGCGGGATCCAGAGAATAAAGCTTGCGGTCGCTGGAGCCGAAATACACGTTGCCCTGACGGTCGATGGCCGGGCTGCTAAAGACGAGCGACCCGGCTCCAAAGGTCCACTTGAGCCGACCGCCGGGGGTCAGCGCGTACAGGCGGTTGTTGTGCGCACCGAAATAGATGGTGCCGTCGAGCGCGACCGCCGGGCTGCTAAAGACGGGTGCCCCCACCTTGAAGGTCCACAGCACTTGGCCGCCCGGTCCCAGCGCGTACACCGTGCCGCTCGCCGTCGCCGCAATCAGGCTGCCGTCGGCCCGCAGGGCGGGGGTGGCAAAGATGTCCCCGTCGAGCCGGGTGCGCCACAGTTGCTTGCCCGAAGGGTCGGCCGCGTAGATATGGTCATCGTAGGAGGCGGCAATCACCGTGCCCTGAGGCGTCACGACCGGGCTGGCCCGCCCGATGTCCCCGACCGGGAGGTTCCAGCGTTCGACCCCCCGCGCGTCGGTGCGGTGCAGGCGGTTGTCGGACCCGATGAAGTAGAGGTCCCCGTCGTCGCCCACCGAGAGGCTGGACAACACCTTGAGGTCTTTGAACCAGGTGACCGTGGGGGCGGCGATAGACGGGGCCTGCGCCAAGGCGGACGCGCCCAGCAGGGCAAGTGAGAGAGAGAGCGCTTTTCTCATGTGAAGGTAAGCTCCTTTACACTCCCTTTACAGGGTGGTTTGTCGGATGGACGCTCGCCAAGGTAGCGTCTTAAGATGCTCTCGCTATGAAAAAGATTCTCATGCTGACCGCGTTCGCCCTGGCGGGGCTGGCCGCCGCTCAGGACACCACCACCACCGAAACGCAGCAAACCGAGACGACGGAAACGACCACGGTGGAGACCACCACGGCCCCCGTCGGTCCTGCTGCCCTCAGCGCCGAAGAGAACTTCGCCCGCGCTCAGGAATACGCGGTGCAGGCGGACGTGGCTTACCCCCTCCCCTTCTACGACCGCACCCTGTGGAAGGCCGCCGTGGACCACGCCTTCTACGCCGCGCAGCAAGAACCCTCCAACCGCGACTACCAGGCCTACCTCGCGCAGCTCTACACCAAGACCCAGTGGTGGATTAACGCCTACAACGCCTGGCTCCGTCTCGGCAACCTCAACGAGACTGAGCGCCAGCTCGCCAGCCTGAGCGCCGCCAAGCTCGCCTACATCGCCCTGCAACGTGGCGACCGCGCCGCCGCCCGCACCTACGTCGACCAGGGCCTGAGCTGGGCCGACAGCGCCAGCCTCCGCGCCATCCAAAGCCGCCTGTAATCCGGCGCGTCACTCCGGTACGCCCCCCTCCTGGCGGGGGGCGTGCTTGTTGTTCCCCGCCCCGGTGCCGCCCTAGACTGTCCCCATGCGCGTGCTCGCCCTGTCCGATACCCACGGCCTGCTGAGGCCGGAGGTGCTCAGGCTCGCGGCGCAGGCAGATGCCGTGCTGCATGCGGGAGACGTAGGGCGGCCAGAGGTGTTGGAGGCGCTGCACGAGGCTTGCCCCGGCCCGGTCCATGCCGTGCGTGGCAATGTGGACCGCTCACCGCCCCTTGCGGACCTCCCGAAGACGGCGCTGCTGGAACTCGGCGGCGTCTGGGTATACCTGCTCCATGACCTCGCGGCCCTCGACCTCTCGCCCGGCGCGGCAGGGGTCCAGGTGGTGGTGTCCGGACACACCCACCAGCCCCGTGCCGAAGAGCGGGAGGGGGTGCTGTACCTCAATCCGGGGTCAGTGGGACCGCGGCGCTTTCGGTTGCCCATGGCCTGCGCGTGGCTGCACCTGGAAGGGGGCGGCGCACGAGCAGAACCCCTGGTGCTGCCCCCCTGAACCACCCGGCGCGGGTGCTAGCCTGCCCCCTATGACCGCCCTCTCCGCCCCCGTGCGCATTCACGGCACCCTCCACGCCCTCCAGGTGCCCATCCCCTACCCGATGAAGACGGTCACCGTGCTGGTCGACACGGGCGGCCCGGTCACCCTCATCGACACAGCCCTCGACACCCCGGAAGCGCGGGGGGCCATCGAGGACGGGCTGGCGGCCCTCGGCCTGCACTGGCCCGATGTGGAGCGGGTCATCATCACCCACCACCACCCCGACCACTACGGGCTGGCGGGCCTGCTCGAGGAGCGCAGCGGGGCCACTGTGCAGATGCTCGACGTCGAGATTGGCCGCGGCGAGCGCTACTGGCACCGCTGGGAGGAGTGGCTGCCGGGACACGTCAAACACCTGGCCGACCACGGCCTGCCGCCCGAACTGCTGGAGAGCCTGGAGCGCGACAGCCGCCGTACCCGCGACCGGGTGCACCCCGCGAGCCGGGTGCGTCCACTGCGCGAGGGCCAATCGGTGCCGCTCGCGGGGGGTGAGTGGGAGGTGCTGTGGCTCCCCGGCCACGCTGACGGCCACCTGGGCCTCTGGAACGAAGCCGAGAGGCTGCTCATTGCCGGAGACGCCATCCTGCCGCGCATCAGCCCCAACGTCGGCCTGTACGCCTACACCCGCCCCGACCCCCTGGGCGACTACCTCCAAACCCTCGGCAAGCTCGAAGCCCTCAACCCGTGCCGGGCGGTCGTGGGGCATCATGGCCCCGTCATGGAGGGCGTGCAGGCCCGCGCCCGCGAACTGCGCTCGCACCATCACGAGCGGCTCGACTTCGTGCAAGCCGAAGCCACGCGGAAGGCCCGCACCGCTTACGAACTCAGCCTCGTGATGTTTCCGCGTGACCTGAACGTTGCCGGGCGGCGCTTCGCTCTCGCCGAGACGCTCGCGCACGCCGAGCACCTGCGGCTGCTGGGAGCGCTGGCCCGGACCTGGCAGGGCGGAGCCTGGGTGTACCACGCCTAGCGGTGCTCAGCGGCAGACGCCCGCGCTGAGGCTGAAGCGGAGCCGCCGCCCCAAGCCCCGCTGGGGGCCTCACGCCGCCACGGTTGGCCCCCGGCCCCCGGCTCTATACTCGCGCCCATGACGGCCCCGGAACTTCAGCGCATCATGCGGGCACTCTCGGACAGCGGGCTGACGGTCGAGGCCATCGAGGACGGTGCTCTGGTGCAGCACGGCGAGAGCCGGGTGGCCCTCTTTGCGGAGGCGGACCCTCAGGGCGGCGTGATGGTGCGCCTGCACCTCGACCTCGACCTGTACGTCGAAGAAGACTCGCTCGCAGACATCCTGATGGGCATGAACCTGATGAACCAGGGCCTCGACTACGGGGCACTCATCCTCGACCCGGTCGACGAGGAGGACCCGGCGGGGGATGCGCCCCTCACCTTCGCCGTGTTGGGCCGCGCCGTGCTGTGGCTGCGCGACCTCGGCCCCGATGAGCTGGCGCGGCTGCGCGAGCACCTGCGCCGCTTCGAGGCCGAAGTGACCGGAGCGGTCGAGCGCACCCTGCACGGGAGTGGCGGCCTGCGAGCGTAAGGTCAGCCCCCTGGCCAGAGACTGGGGATGTCGCGGCCCCGGTCTTGCTCATTGCGGCCAGCGCCCGCTCTTCCCAGCGCTGGCCCTCACCTGGGCCGCCCCACACAGTCTGGTTCCCTCCACCTGAGATACACTTGTCCCGCAACTTTCTCGTGTTGGCACCGTGTTCGGACGCCCACCCTCTGAGCCGGGCGGTCTGCCCGTGCAGCCGGAGGAAGTGATGCCCAACCGTTCTTTCTCATCTCGCCAGCCCCAGCCCGCGCACTTCACCCTGCTCAGCCAAAACCGGGTGTACGGCATCTTTACGTCTCTGGAAGACGTGCGGCAGTGCACCTCGCGGCTGCTGGCCCTCGGCCTCAAAGACCAGGCCGTGCAAATCATCATGGGAGACGAGGGGTACCGCGCCATCGATGCCGAGGGCCACGGCCTATGGCGACGCTTCTTGCGCCTGATGCAGGGGTTGACCGACGAGGGCAGCCACATCGGGCAGTACGCCCGCGCCCTGGGCAACGGCGACATCGTGCTGAGTGTGGACCTTGCCCATGCCGGGGTCAGCGTCGCGGCAGTCGCCCAGGCCTTCCGCGACAGCCACGCCCACTTTGTGAACCACTACGGCCCCTGGGTGGTCGAGCCGCTCGAGGCTTGAGGCGACCGCCGCAGCCACAGCACCAGGGGGCGGGGGGCGGAACCCCGCCGGCCCGGCCCCCACCCGAATGTTGGGTTAATGACGTTTACTGACGCTCTTGCAGGGGCACGTAGTGCTGGTCGCGCTCGCCGGTGTAGAGCGCGTCGGGGCGCAGCAGGCGGTTCTCACGGGTGTACTCGATGACCGAGGCGCACCAGCCGCTGATGCGGGCCAGCGCAAAAATCGGCGTGAAGTACTCCTTGCGAATGCCCAGGTCGGAGTAAACGGTCCCGGAGTAGAAGTCCACGTTGGGGTAGATGCCCTTGGAGCCGATACGGTCCACGACCACGCGCTCGATGGTTTCAAGAATCTGGTAGTAGTTGCTCTTGCCTTCCTTGTTGGCGACAACTTCGGCGTAGTCGCGCAGCACGCGCGAGCGGGGGTCGAAGTACTTGTAGACGCGGTGGCCCACGCCCATGATTTTTTCCTTGCGGTCCAGCTTCGCGGTGATATAAGCCTCGGCCTTGTCAGGGGTGCCGACCTCGTCGAGCATGTCCATCACGGCCTCGTTCGCGCCGCCGTGCAGCGGCCCCTTGAGGGCGCCGACCGCTGAGGTGATGCAGGAGTACATGTCGCTGAGGGTGCTTGCCGTGGCGATCGCCGTGAAGGTCGAGGCATTCATGCCGTGGTCAGCGTGCAGCACCAGGGCGATGTCAAAGAGCCGGGCCTGCTCCTCGGTCGGCTCCTTGCCCGTGAGCATGTACAAGAAGTTGCCGGCGTGGGTCAGGTCCAAGCGGGGGGCCACGATGTCCTGACCTTCCTGGGCGCGGCCCAACGCCGCAATGATGGTCGAGAACTGAGCAATCATCCGCACCGAGATGGCCCGGCGGGCTTCTTCGGTGGTTTCCTCAGCCTGGGGGTCCAGCAGACCCAGGTAAGAGACAGCGGTCCGCAACGCCTGCATGGGGTGGATGCCGCGGGGCATGTCGCGGATAACCTGGATGAGGGCTTCCGGCAGGGCGCGGTTGGCCTTGAGTTCGGCGTCAAAGGCAGCAAGTTCGGCGGCAGTGGGCAGCTTGCCGTTCAGCAGCGCCAGCGAGAGTTCCTCGAAGGTGCTGTGCTCGGCCCACTCCTGAATCGGAATGCCGAGGTGAGTCAGGATGCCCTCGGCCCCGTTGATGAAGGTGAGCTTGCTTTCGGTGAAGAGCACACCTTCCAGCCCCTTGGCAACGTTGGCGGTGTTCGTCATGGTGCGCTCACCATAGCACCCCCCCCCCGCTTCTGGCCCCCGCCCCGCGCGGTTCCCGTCCGGGTGACAAGGCCAGTGCCCCGGCCCCCTACAATGCCCGCCATGTCGGTGCCCCCTGCCCCCCACCCCGTGACCCTGGCCCTCGATACCGCCACCCCCTTTCTGGCCCTGGCGCTGGCCTGGCCCGGCGGCGAGCGAACCTGGCGCGAGGAGGTCGGTCGGGCGCACGCCGAGCGGCTGGCAGGAGCCACGGCAGAGCTGTTTGCGGCGGCGGGCCTCCCGTTCTGGGCAAGCACCGTCGTCATCGGCACCGGACCGGGGTCCTACACGGGCGTGCGCGTGGGCGCGAGCTACGCCCTCGGCCTGGGCCGGGTGTGGGGGGCGCGGGTGCTTGGCGTGCCCACCCTGGAAGGGCTGGCAGGCGGCCTAGAGGGCGAGGTCGCCGTGTCGCTGGACGCCCGACGGGAGAACGTCTACGGCGCGGTCTATGAGGTGCGTGGCGGGGTCGTCCGCCGGGTCATTCACCCCCCGCACAAGGGCAGCCTCGCCGAGTTTGAGGCGCTCGCCGCCGGGCGTCCCCACCACCGCGACCCGGCCCCCGACGGCCTCGCCCTGCTGCGGGCGGGGCTGGACCACGGCCAGGAGGAGTGGGCGCTGGCGTATCTCTGAGGGCAAAGCCCCCCTCATCCCCGTCCCCGCAGCCCCAGCAGCAACCCCGCCGCATACGCCCCGGCAAAGGGCAGGTTGGCCGTGAGCACCCGCCCCAGCCCGGTGAGCGCGGCCTGGCCCCCCTGCTGCAAGAGGGGGTCGGCCAGCGCCTGCACGCGCGGCCAGTTCACGCTGAGGAGGTCCAGAGAAGCAAGCAGTTGCACGGCCACGAACAGCAGCCCCAGCGCAACGAGCGCCAGGCGGCCCACCTTGCGCAGCGCCAGCCCGGTGGCAAAGCCCAACAAGGCCCCCACGCTGAGGTCAGGCAGCGCAGCACGCAGCACTTCGGTGAGAGAAGCGTCGGGGCTGGGGAAGGCGGGAGGGGCAGACAAGGCTTGGCGGGCATCATAGCCCGCGCCAAAAGGCGGAGGCGCGGAGACAGGCGGGCGGGGTATGGTGGGCAGCGACGTGACGCCTGAGCCTGATGTCCTCTCGCCGGAGTTGCTCGATCGCCTCAGTCGGGGGGACGAGGCGGCGTGGTACGACTTCGTGTCGGCCTACGAGGGCCGCATGTACGCCTACCTCTACCGGCTGGAGGGGAACGCCGAGGACGCGCTCGACCTCACCCAGGAGGTCTTTTACCGGGCCTGGCGCTCCATCCGCACCTTCCGGCCCGGCGAGCGGGTGCTGCCCTGGCTGTATCAAGTGGCCCGCAACACCCAGATTGAATCGCACCGCCGCAAGCAGCTGCACCGCTTCAGCCTCGAAGAAGCGCGGGAGGACGTGGGCTTTGAGGTCACCAGCCAGGCCCGCTCGCCCGTGCAGGCCGCCGAGAGCGCCGACGCGCAGGGCCGCGTCCAGCGGGCGCTGATGGAGCTGGCCCCCGAATACCGCGAGGCCGTCGTGTTGCGCTTTGTCGAGGACCTCCCCTACGACGAAATCGCCCGCATCCAGGGGGTGGCCCTGGGCACAGCCAAGAGCCGGGTCTTCCGGGCCAAGGAACAACTCGCGGGCCTGCTTGCCGACGCGGCGGACGTGCATTGAGGGACAGCCCTGAGCCGTCAGCGGTCAGCCCTCCGCCAAGAATGGGCGGCTTGGCTTGGGTGGGTGAGGCCGCTAGCGTGAAGGGGTGAGGACAGGGCGATGGAGGCGGGGCGGCCTGCTGGCGGGCGTGGCGATGTTGGGGGCGTGCGCGGCGCAGCCCGTGGCGTTCCGGGTGAACTTCTCGATGAGCGAGGCCCGGCGAGCACCGCTGACCGTCCGCTTTCGGGCGGAGGCCCCCGCCGAACACCGGGTGCAGTGGCACTTCGGGGACGGGCAGAAGGGTGAGGGCCGCGACACGGCGCACACCTACTACCAGCCGGGGACCTACACGGTGCGGGCAGAACTGCTGGACACGCGGGGGCGGGTGCGCTCGGTCGCTACGGGTGACGTGAGGGTCGAGAGCAGCGGCCCCGAACGCGCCGCCCTCGTCGTGCTGCTGGGGCTGGGTGAGGTCCGGCTCTCGGCGGCGGGAAGCGTGGCCTACCGTCCCGCGACCCCGCAGTTCTCGTTGGACGGGCAGGCCGCCGGGAAAGGTCCGCTCCCCGTGAGCGCCGGGGAGCACCGGGCGGGGGTGCGGCTGCCCGGCGCGGGCGGCGTGCTGACGCGGGAGGTCACCTTTCGCATGGCCCCGTTGGTCCGCAGCGTCCCCTTCGAGACGGAGGTGCTGCGCCTGACCAACCAGGCGCGGGCGCGGGGGTGGAACTGCGCGACCCTGCGGGAGGGGGGCCAGAGCCTGCCGCCCCTCAAGCGCCTCCCGGAGCTGGAGGTCGCGGCCCTGGCGCAGTCGGCGGGCATGGCCCTGCACGGCTACTTTGACCACCGCAGCGCCCTCGACGGCAGCACCCCCGCCACGCGGATTCAGGCGGCGGGCTTGCGGGCAGCGGCCAGCGCCGAGAACATCGCCGGGGGGCAGGCCACCCCGCAGGCGGTGGTGGACGCGTGGCTGCGCAGCCCCGGCCACTGCCGCAACATCATGGGCGACTTCACGCATCTCGGCGTCGCCCACGTGGAGCGCCCCGGCACCCGCTACGGCCACTTCTGGACCCAGGTGTTCGCCACGCCGCTGGAGGCGGGAGGTCCGTAGGCGGCCTCAGCGCCGCTCGTCAATCAGCGGGGGTTCACCCAGCCAGACCCTCGCCAGGGTGCCGCCGCCCGGCGCGTCCTCTAGGGTCACGTCGCCGCCATGCACGCGGGCGTAGCGGCGCACCAGCGAGAGGCCCAGCCCCAGGCCTGGGGTCACCCCCAGCGGCCCGCGCTCGTAGGGCAGGAACATCCGGGAGCGCTGCTCTGGGGGAATGCCGGGGCCGTGGTCACGCACCGCGAACTCTGGCTGGCCGCCCACCAGCGCGAGGGCGACCTCAACCGGTCCGCAGGTGTACTTCAGGGCATTTTCCACCAGGTTTTCCAAAAGCTGCGCGACCCGGTCGGGGTCGACCGACCACACCACCGGATGCTCTGGCACCCGCGCCGTGACCCGTCCGCCCGCGAGGCGCTGCACGAGAATCCGCAGGTCGGTCGGGGCCACCCGCAGGGTGACGTCGAGATACAGGTCATCGAGGCGGGTGAGGTCGGCGCGGCTGGCGAGCTGCCGGGCGCTCTCCTCAATCAGGGCCAGCAGCCGCTGCTGCTGGGGCGGGGTAGCGGCGCGGCGTAGCAGGTCGCTCGCGAGCAGCAGGTTCTGGAGGGGGCGGCGCAACTCGTGGCTGGCGAGGCTGAGGGCCTCGCGCTGCCGGGCTTCGCGCCGGGCACGGCGCTCGCGCTCCGCTCGCCACAGCCGCAGCGCCCGCAAAATCAGGGCCATGCTGAGCAGCCCGGTCGCCAACGCGGTCCACAGCAGCACCTGGCGCAGCCGCCGAAACTCGGCCTCATAGTCTCGGCCCAAGCGGTTCGACAGTTCCTCCGCCTGAGCACTGAGCTGCGTGGCCAGCCGCCCCGCTTCTGCGAGGGCCTGCGGGGTGCCCGCCTCAACCAGGACGCGAATCCGGCTCAGCCGGGCCTCACCCAGCGCCTCGACGGCCCGCAGGTGCTCGAACTGCCCTGGACTCAGCAGGCTCGACCGTACCTGGTCGCGGATTTGCTCGCGCTCCTCGCGGGATACAGCTGGGTCAAGGCGAGCGGCGCGGTAGTGCAGCACGTCCTTGGCCAGGCCGTGGTAGCTATAGATGGACCAGCCGTCGCCCCGCGCCAGCAGCGACTGATAGGCGGGTTGCAGAGCCAGCAGCAGCAAGATGACCGTCACCAGCGCGGGCAACAGCGCGAGCAACACTTCCCGCGCCCGTACCCCCAGCGGCACGCGGTGCGCGGGGGAGGCCCCTGAGGCGGCAGCCTCGTTCGCAGGGTCACTCACGGGGCGGGCGAGATGCGCTCGACAAACCACACCCACGCTGAGCCGTACTGGCTGCGCGGGAACCGCCTCTCGTCGGGCGGGAGGACCACCGCGAGGGGGCCTTTTTCCAGGACGGGAATCGGTTTGCCGTCAGCAGTATGCGCGAGCATGATGGGCGCGGCTTCGTAATCCCGCGCCGCGATGATGGTCATGTAGCCGTTGCTCGCGTGCAGCTGCATGTCCTGTCCGGCAAAGCCCCCCAGCCGGGCAAGGTCGCGCAGCGGCACCCCCTCATAGGTGAAGGTGCGTCCGAGCTGCGCGTGCCGGGTGGCGTAGCGCACGGTGGGCAGCGCCAGCAGTTGGCTGCGGGTCAGGGTCAAGGTCTGGGTCCGGCCCTCCAGCCGCAGCAGGGGGCGCTCACCCGGCTGCGGGGCGGGGATGGGCCGGGCGGCGGTCCGCAGGTAGGGAAAGGGCGTGCTCGTCCCCTGCGCCCACCCTCCCGGCCCCAGGCCGCCGAAGATAACCGGACCCAGCGCCAGGGCCGCCAACAGAACGCGCTTTGTCGGGAACACGGCCCCCAATCTAGAGTTCTCCCAGCGGGGCCTCAAGGGGGCGGGGTGCATGAGCCGGGGGTGAGACAACCCCCCTCGCACCGCTGCCTGCGCGTCAGTCCGGCATCATGGAGCTGCGACACACTGCCCCCATGCGTTCTTTCCTTCCCGTCGTGACGCCCCTGCTCGGTGCCCTCGCACTGGGCAGCGCTGGGGCCGCTCCGGTGCTCAGCGCCCAGAGCATCATCGTCAACCCGGTCCAGACGAACTTGGCCGTCCGGGTGTGGACCGACCGGGGCAGCGGCACCCAGGCCCCGGCCTACCATCCCGGCGAGCGCATCCGCCTCTCGGTCAGTGTTAACCGGGACGCTTACGTGTACCTCTTCAACGTGGACCCGCAGGGGCAGGTCGACCTGGTGCTGCCCAACCGCTTTCAAAGCGGCGCAAACTTCGTCAAGGCGAACACCACCCGCACCTTTCCGGCGGCGGGCGACCCCTTCACCTTTGACATCGCCGCCCCCTACGGCCTGAACAAGGTGCTCGCGCTCGCCAGCCTGACGCCCCTCAACCTGGAGCAGATTGCCACCTTCAAGAGCCAGCAAGCGAGCTTTGCCACCGTGAACGTGCAGGGCCAGCAGCAGCTTGCGCAGGCGCTGAGCATCGTGGTGACCCCCCTGCCGCAGGAAAGCTGGGTCAGCGCAACGGCCTTTTACACGGTCGCACCGCGCCCGGCCCAGGCCGCGCCCCTGCAAACGCCCCCCCCGGCCCCCGTCACGGCGACCCCGCCGAGCCGCGGCACGCCCATCCAGCCGCCGCAAACCGCTCAGGCCCTCTCGATTACGGTGCAGCCCCTGGCAGACGTGCGCGACTGGAAGGCGACCGTCCAGGGCCGCAGCCTCCAAGCCGTCTACGACGAGTATGCCGCTCGCCTGCGCGCCGAAGGCTTCACCCAGGTGAGCAGCCGTCAGACGGGCAACCACGTCCGCGGCGAGTTCCGCAAGGGCAGCGCTCGCGTCACCCTGGAAGTCAAGCAAAAGGGCAAAAAGGCCGACTACGAGGTCAAGGTCGAGCGCCGCTAAATCGCGTTACGTTGCCGCCGGGTCCCCCCCCATTCGGGAAGCCCGGCGGTTTTGCGTGCCTGTTTCGTGGGTCTAACGGGCCGGGTGGGTGGCTTTCCACTCCAGGGCCAGGTCTTCGTAATAGTCGCGGACGCTGTTGGTGAGCGAGCGCACCAGCCCTGGCGCGTCTGCGGCGCGGCCATAGCCGGAAGTCGACCACAGCTCCAGCGCCCGCACCATGAACTGGCGGGTGCCCAGGGTGACGCGCACGTCGGGGCGCAGTTGCAGTCTCAGCTCGATGGAGTAGAGATAGTCACCGTCTTCCGTCTCAAAGGCGTCTGCCGAGAAAATCTGCTGCACCGTGCAGGTTTTGGGGTCGCCGTAGGGCACCCCGTAGAGGGTCGCGTAGCGCAGGAGCTGCTCGTCGAGCAGCGCGGCGAGGTCCTCGATTTCCTCGTCGTCCACGTACACGGCAGAGAAGGGCGGACACAGGTCAGCGGCCACGAGCGGGCGCAGGTTCGCCTGCTGGTGGTCGGCCCCTGCCGGAGGGGCCAGGAGGGCCAGGGTCGTCAGCACCAGCAGCGCTCTGTTCATGGCCCAGTGTACGCCCGCCGCCCACCTGGGCGCATCTGCTAGGCTGGGGCCACAGCTTTTCTGTTGCCCTGCGGCCCCGTGCGCCGCCCCTTCCCCATGCCGACCCCCCTGCCCCGCCCTTCCCGCTGCCTCCCTGCCCCTGCCCGGCTGCTCAACCAGCGCCGCGCCCCCTGAGGGCGGCTCCCGGCTCCCTCCCCACCCTCCCGCAGGGAGCGGTGAGGCGGGGGCCGCGCCCTTTGTCCAGTCTCCTGCTTCTCCTCTTTCCTCCCCCTGAGGTATTCGATGACCCGAACCCGTTCCTCCCGCAAGGCGGCTCCGCCCGCCGCACCCCAGCCTGCCGCCGGTGAGCCGCTGCAACTGCTCACCCCCGGCGGGGAGGTCACCGACCCCGCCCGGCTGCCCGACCCGGAGACGCAGCGTCGTCTTTACCGCCTGATGCGCCGCGCCCGGCACTTCGACGAGCGGGCCTGGGTGCTCTACCGCACCGGGCGCATGGGCGTCTTTCCGCCCTACGGCGGCATGGAAGCCAGCCAGGTGGGCACCGCCGCCGCGCTGACCCACGACGACTGGCTTTTTCCGACCTACCGCGACACGGGCGCGGCGCTGACCTATGGCCTGCCCATCCCGCAGACGATTGCCTACTGGCGCACCAGCCCGCACGGGTGGGCGATGCCGGAAAACCTCAAGATTCTGCCCTTTTACATCCCCATCGCGACCCAATACCCGCACGCGGTGGGGGCGGCGCTGGCCGAGGCCCGGCGCGGCACGCCCAACGTGGCGATGGCCTTTATCGGGGACGGCGGCAGCTCGGAGGGGGACTTTCACGAGGCGCTGAACTTCGCGGGTGCCCTGAACGCTCCGTGCGTCTTCATCCTCCAGAACAACGGCTGGGCCATCAGCGTGCCCACGCGGGCGCAGACGCGGGCGCAGGACCTCTCCCGGCGCGCCGACGGCTACGGCATTCCCGGCGTGCGGGTCGACGGCAACGACGTGCTGGCGACCTACGTGGTCACCCGCGAGGCCGTCGAGCGTGCCCGCCGGGGCGAAGGCCCCACCCTGATTGAGACGGTGACCTACCGGGTCAAGCCCCACACGGTCGCGGACGACCCCAGCCGCTACCGCTCGGCTGACGATACGGCGGGCTGGGACGAAAAGGACCCGGTGCGCCGCCTGCAAGCGTTCCTGCTCGCGCAAGGGCACCTGACCGAGGCCGAGGACGCCGCCCTCATCCGCGAGGTCGAGGCCGAGTTCGAGGCGGCCCTTGCCGAGGCCGACGCCTACCCCGAACCCACCCCCGCCGAAATCGTCGACCACGTCTTTGCCGAGCCGACGCCCGCGCTGCGGCGGCAGCGGGCCGAGCTGCTGGCGGAGGAGGGACAGTGAGACAGCTCTCAGCGTTCAGCCCTCAGCCGTCAGCTTCCACCAGCGACAAGCCACACGCCACCAGCTCCCAAGAGGTTTCCGCATGACCGCCCCCGCAACCCCCCCCGCCACTGCGCTGCGCACCATGACGATGGTCGCTGCCATCAATGACGCCCTCGCCCTCGCCCTGGAACGCGACCCCGATGTGTACATCTTCGGGGAGGATGTCGGCGTGATGGGCGGCGTGTTTCGCGCCACCGACGGCCTGCAAGCCCGCTTTGGAGCGGGGCGCGTCTTTGACACCCCGCTCGCCGAGGCGGGCATCGTGGGCATGGGCATCGGGATGGGGCTGGCGGGGCTAAAGCCCGTCGCGGAGATTCAGTTTGCGGGCTTCCTGTACCCGGCGCTGGACCAGATTCTTTCGCACCTGGGCCGCTACCGCCACCGCACCCGCAGCCGCTATCACCTGCCGATGGTGGTCCGCGCCCCCTACGGCGGCGGCGTCCATACCCCCGAACAGCACGCCGACTCGCCCGAAGCGGTCCTCGCCCACACCCCCGGCGTGAAGGTGGTCATTCCCAGCACCCCCCGCGACGCCAAGGGGCTGCTGCTCGCGGCCATCGAGGACCCCGACCCGGTCTTCTTTCTGGAGGCCATCAAGCTCTACCGCTCGGTCAAGGAGGAGGTGCCGGAGGGCCACTACACGGTTCCGCTGGGGCAGGCCCGCCGAGTCACGGAGGGGGATGACGTGACGGTGGTCACGTACGGCGGCATGGTGGAGATTTCGCAAAAGGCCGCCGAAGCCGCCCGCGCCCACGGCATCGGGGTGGAGGTCATCGACCTGCGGACGCTGGTGCCCCTCGACCTCGCAACCATCCTCGCTTCGGTCGAGAAGACGGGCCGGGTCATCGTGGTCACCGAAGCGCCGCGCACCGGGGGCTTTCACAGCGAAATCAGCGCGACCATCGCGGAGGAGGCCATCGAGTTCCTGCGGGCACCCATCGTGCGGGTCACCGGCTTTGACGCGCCCTACCCGCCCTTCACCTCCATCGAGGACGCCTACCGCCCCAACCCGGTGCGGGTGGCGAGGGCAATCCGGAAGGTCATGGCGTACTAGAGAGGGGGGCGCGGGGAGCGCGGGATGCGGGAGCGGCTGGGGCCAACGCCCTGAATCTCAGCGCCCCATCATGAAGCCCCAGCACCGTGAAGGGGATGCGTTCTGCGCCCCTGCTGCTCACCGCCGCCCTCCTTGTGGGGACGGCGGTCTTGGCCGTGGACCGCTGGCGCTCTTCTGGAGGGGCGGAGGTTCTGCCGCCCACGCGGGTACGGGCAACAGCCCCGGCCCCCAGGCCGGAGCCGGAGCCAACGCCCGCCCCCGCACCTTCCCCCCCAGCCGAACCGCCGCCCCTCCCCCCCACCGCCCAGGTCTCCGGCATCCGGCACGAGTACCAGCGGCTGAACAACTGCGGCCCGGTCACGGTGGGCATGGCCCTCAGCCGCTGGGGGAGCACGCTGACCCAGTACGACATTGCGCCGAAGCTCAAGCCCACGGCGGGGGACGTGAACGTGTCGCCGGATGAGCTGGCCGCCTACGCCCGCTCGCAGGGGATGGATGTGCACCTTGCACGGGGCGGAGACCGCCCCCTGCTGAAGCGGCTGCTGGCCGCCGGGATTCCGGTCATCGTGGAGACGTGGTTCGTGACCCCCGACAGCGGCGGGATGGGCCACTACCGCCTGCTGACCGGGTACGACGACGCGGCGCAGACCTTCCGCGCCCTGGATTCCTACCTGGGGCCGCTGACCATGCCCTATGGCCGCTTTGACGAGCTGTGGCGCTCGTTCGGACGCACCTTCCTGGTGGTGACGCCGCCACAGCGAGCGGCGGAGGTGCGGGCGCTCCTGGCCGAACGGGCCGACCCGGTGTGGGCCAAGCGGGAAGCGCTGCGGGTCGCCCTCGCCGAGGCCGAGCGGCGGGGGGACGCGGCAGCCTGGTTTGGGGTCGGGCACGCCAAGCTCGCTCTCGGAGACGCGCGGGGAGCGGCGCGGGCCTTTGACGAGGCGTTCGCGGCCCCGCCCGACCCGGCCCTCGACCCCACCCGGCCCACCCGGCACACTGGGGGCCTTCCCTGGCGGGCCACCTGGTATTCTTTCGGGCCGCTGGAAGCGTACCTGCGCACCGGGCGTTTTGCGGACGTGCTGCGCCTGACTGGGGCCATCTTGCGCGACGTGCCCGCACACGAGGAAGCGCACTACTGGCGCGGGCGGGCACTCGCGGCGCTGGGCAGCACCGCAGAGGCGCGGGCCGCCTACCGCGAGGCGCTGCGGCTGCGGCCCGGTTTTGAGGCGGCGCGGGTGGCCCTGGGCCAGAGCTGAAGAGGGCGGGGGAAGGCAGAGTGTTACCCTGCTCCATGGCTCCCGCAGCTCGCCTCACGCCGGAAGCTTTTGCCCGCGCCCGTGCCTTCTTGCTCACGCGGGGCAGGCCGCTGGAGGCCGCCCGCTTGCGCCACGCCCTGGGGGAAGGCAGCGCGGCGGAGGTGCTGGCCGCGCTGCGGGCCGACCGCACGCCCGACGGCGGCTTCAGAGGGGCAGCGGGCGCTCTGGCAAGCAGCGTGTCGGCGACGGTCGCGGCGCTGGAAGTCCTGCACGACCTCAGCGTGCCCGCCTCCGACGAGCTGCTCGGCGGTGCGGCGCGGTGGCTGCGCGAGCACCTGCACAGCTCGCCGGGCGGGCCAGTGTGGCCCCTCCTGCTCCCGGAGGCCAGAGCGGAAGCGTCCGCAGCCCGCAGGGAGGACTTCCGGGTCAGCCCCCGCGCCGAACTCGTGGCGCGGCTGTGGCGCTGGCCCGACCTCTTGCCCGCCGGGCTTCTCGCCCAGCTCACGCTGGAGACGCGGGACGCTGTCCTCGCCGGGCTGGACCCGGAGGACGCCAGGGGGCACGCGAGCGCCGCCCTCTTTGCCCAGACCCCCGAAGTCCCTGAAGCCCACCGCCTCTCCGTGCTGGAATACCTGCGCGACGTGCTGCCGGGGCGGGTGGCGGCCACCCCGGAGGCCCTCGCCGGGGGCGGCCTTGACCCCCTGCGGGTGGCCCCCACCCCCGCTTCTCCCCTCGCCCCCGCCGTGGAAGACGCCCTGGCCACGGCCCTGGCCCAGCTGCCCACAAGCCAGCAGGAGGACGGCTCGTGGGCACCGCCCTGGAACGGGGAGGACGCTGGGCCAGGGACGGAGGCCGCGGGGCGCAGTGTGCGCACCTGGGAGGTCTTGCGGGTGCTGCGGGACTGGGGGCGCGTGGAGCTTTCGTAGGTTCGCTCTTCCCCCGACCAAGAAACCGCCCCACCTTCCTGGCAGGGCGGCCTTCCTCACGGCGCTTACTTCTTGGGGGCTTCGATGGTCTTGACGGTCTTGCCAGCGGCGCGGGGCGGGGCCTTTTGCACCGTCTGGCCGAGGGAGGCGGTTTCGCGCTCGACCTGTTTGTTGATGATGACCTGCTGGACGATCCCAATCAGGGTGGAGAGGATGATGTAGATAGTCACACCCGCCGGGAAGGTCAGGGCGAAATACAGGAAAATAATGTAGATAAAGGCCTGCTGGCGGAACATCTCCGGACTCTTGCGGGTCATGACATAGAGCTGGCCGATGTTCACGACGAGATAAATCAAGGCGAGAATGTACCAAGGGTCTGGAATGGCGAGGTCCGGCAGCCACAAGAACCCCGAATCGAACTCAAAGTTGCGGATGGTCGACCACAGCGCGATCAGCACCGGAAAGGGCAGCAGGGTAGAAAAGCAGCCCGCCGGGTTGAAGTTGTAGTCGCGGTAGAGCTGGGCCATCTCTGCTTGCATGGCCCGCTGCGAGTCGGGGTCGCGCCGGTCTTTGTACTTCTCCTGGAGTTCCTTGATTTTGGGCTGCATGACCTGCATCCGCGCGGTGGTGCGGCCCTGCGCCTGCATCAGCGGCCACATGATGAGCCGCAGCAGCACCGTGAGCAGCACGAGTACCAGGCCCCAGTTGCCCACCAAGCGGTAGAGCGCCTCCATCAGCTTCACGATGAGGAGGCTGATTTGCCCGAACCAGTTGGGCTGGAACAGGCCCGGCAGGTTGCTGTACCCGCTTTGGTAGAGGTGAATCAGCTCGTTGCGCCCGCCGTAGACCTCCAGGGTGCTGTCTCCCGTGAGGTTCACCCGGATGAGGCCCTCTGCGCCCCCGGTGAGGGCGGCGTCGGCCCGCGTGCCGCCCTGGGGCCGCACAATCAGCGCGTGGGCAATCTGGCTGGGGTTTTCCTGGAGGGCAGCGTACTGGATGTTCTCGACCGTCAGGGTGCCGCTGCCCTGCACGGCGGCGGGCTGCCCACCCACGGGCACCGCCTGCACGCGGGGGTTATCCGCTTTGCCCAGGCCAGGAAAGAGCATGGCGTAGGTCTGCGGGCCATTTTCCAGGCGGGTGCGGACGTCGACGAGGTAGTTGCGCGGGTGTAGGGTGACCGTCTTGGTGACCGTCACGCCGTTTTGGACGTAGCGGAAGACGGCGTCTTGGCGATTTTGCGCGAGGTTCTGGGTGAGCTGGGGTGCGCTGGCCTCGGCGGGGGCAGCAGGGTCGAGGCCGTCTCCCTCCAGCGCCAGCGCCCGGCGGCTCCCCACCATGTTGACGATGCCGCGCTCCTCGCGCAGGGCGGTGAAGTCGTAGGTTCCGTCGGGCCGCTGCCGAATGAAGGGCGTTCCCGCGTAGTTCTTGACGTACCAGCCGATGACCTCGCCCCGCGCGTTGAACACCACGTCCTGAAGGTTGCTGGTGGCGATGTACTCATCGCCGGACTGACCGTCAAAGTCCGCCGTAATCCACTGAGGTTCGATGGGCTTGCCAAAGACGGGAAGGGGACCGGTGGTGCCGCAGCCCGTAAGCAGCAGCGCTCCCAGAGCCGTGAGGGGAAGCAGGGTTCGGGTGTTCATCAAGGTGACTTTCTACGGGAAGGACGGGAGGGGTCGGAAGGGGACGGGCGGCGGCGCGGCCACTCCTTCGGCACCGGGTCGCAGCCGCCAGGTACCAGCGGGTTGCAGCGCACGACGCGCCACGCGGCCAGCCAACCGCCCTTTAGGGCACCGTGCCGCTCCAGCGCCTCCGCCGCGTACTGCGAGCAAGTCGGCGTGAAGCGGCAGGTCGGCGCAGGCTTGCGCGGCGAGAGGTCGCGCTGATACCAGCGCACCAGGCCCAGCAGCAGGCGGGACGCCGCGCTCATGGCTGGTCCTCCCCGGCGGGCGGCGAAGCGGGAGGGGTCACGGGGCCGGGTACGCGGGGGGCCGGGGCCGAGTTCCCGCGCCGCCCGCCCCGCTTGGCCCCCTTGCCCGGCGCACTCGCAAAGGCCCGCGCCAGCGCCGCTTGCAGCTCGGCAAAAGGCACGCTCAGCACGGCCGGATTTGGCAGCAGGATGGCCCGGCAAGGGGGCAGGCCGCCGGGCAGGGTCCGCAGCGCCTCGCGCACCCGGCGGCGAGCACGGTTGCGGTCAACGGCGCGGCTTAAGGTCTTTTTGGACACCACAATCCCCACCGTGGCACGGGGTTGCCAGGCTTCACCGTAGCGCGGACGGTAATCGGTGACCCGCAGGGTAAAGAGGCGGTCACGCACCACCACCCCCTGCTGGCGCACCCGCCGGAACTCGCGGTCCCCCGTCAATGAAGCCAGCGCCACCGGGCGGCGAGGCCGCTGCGGAGTGGCGCTGGGAAAATCAGTCTGGACGATGGCCTGCTCCGGGCGGGGCCGCGTTACTCGTCGCTGACGGTGAGGCGGTGACGGCCCTTGGCGCGGCGGCGGGCCAGGATGTTGCGGCCCGCTTTGGTCTTCATGCGGGCGCGGAAGCCGTGAGTCTTGGCCCGCTTGCGGACATTCGGCTGATAGGTACGTTTCATGGTCTGACTCCTTACTCGGCGCGCGGCGGGCGGGGCTGGGGGCAACCCCCCATGTCCGGGTCCCGGCGCGCGTGCGTGGCAAACTCGCCCCCTGAGGGGCAACTGTGAAAGTGTAGCACGGGGCGGGAAGGCGCGGGAAGGGCCGCCAGGGTGACCCCTCTCCCACTGTGACCCCCCAGCTTGCCGCCCCCTCCCCCGCCGCGCTACTAATGGCGGGATATGCGTGACGCCGTTCTGAAGGCCCTGGGGACCGTGCAAGACCCCGAACTGCACCGCGACCTCGTGTCGCTGGGCATGATTGAGCGGGTAGAGGTCGGGGAGGGAGGGGCGGCGCAGGTCAAGGTCAACCTGACGACGCCCGCCTGCCCCCTCAAGGACCAGATTGAGCGCGACGTGCGGGCGGCGGTGCTGGGAGTGCCCGGCATTCGGGAGGTCACCGTGACTTTTGGCGCGATGGTCCGCAGCAGCGGCCAGCCCGCGCTGCCGGGCGTCAAGCACGTGCTGCTGGTGGGCAGCGGCAAGGGCGGCGTGGGCAAGAGCAGCGTGGCGGTCAACCTCGCGGCGGCGCTCGCGCGCGACGGGGCGCGGGTCGGGCTGCTGGACGCCGACGTGTACGGCCCCAGCGTGGCACACATGCTGGGCCAGGGCGCGGCGCGGGTGACGGCCAACGCCGAACGCAAGATGCAGCCCATCGAGGCGCACGGCCTGCGCTTTCTTAGCATGGCGAACCTCGCCCCCGCGGGGCAGGCGCTGGTGTGGCGTGGGCCAATGCTGCACTCGGCCATCGGGCAGTTTCTCAAGGACGCGGCCTGGGGCGACCTCGACTATCTGATTGTCGACCTGCCGCCGGGCACGGGCGACGTGCAGCTTTCCCTCACCCAGACGGTGCAGATAACCGGGGCCGTCATCGTGACCACCCCGCAGGACGTGGCCCTGATAGACGCGGCGCGGGCGGTCGACATGTTCCGCAAGGCCAGCGTGCCCGTGCTGGGGGTCATCGAGAACATGAGCTATTTCGTGGCCCCCGACACGGGCCTCACCTACGACCTCTTTGGGCGTGGCGGAGCGCAGAAGCTGGGCGGGCTGCCGCTGCTCGGCGAAGTGCCCCTCGACCTCGACGCCCGCCGGGACGCGGACACGGGCATTCCCACCGTGCTCGCGCATCCCGACTCGGCGGCGGCGCAGGCCCTGACCGGGGCGGCCCGCGCTCTGGCCGGACGGGTGAGCGTGCAGGCGCTCGCGCAGCTTCCCGACCAACTTCCGGTGGTCTGAGGTGACGGCCCTCGCCCCCCAGACCCAGCCCGCGCCCTCCCCAGAGCGCACCAAGTACCGCCTGCTGGAGCGGCTCAAACGCGCTGGCCCGCAGACCGTACAAGACCTCGCGGCCAACCTCGGCGTCAGCGTGCCGGGCACGCGGAGGCACCTGCAAGACCTCCAGGAACAGGGCCTGATTGAGGCCCGCACCGAGCGGCCCGGCGGAAGGGGGCGGCCTCAGCACGTCTTTCTCCTCACCGACCGCGGCGAGGCGACCTTTCCAAAAACCTACTCGGCGCTGTGCGTCGATGTCTTGCGCCATCTCCAGACCCTCTACGGGGAGGGGGCGGTCATGCAGGTCCTGGAAGCCCGCAGCACCGAACTCGCGGCGCAGGTGCGGGCCGCGCTGCCGAGCGACCTCCCGCCCGCAGAGCGGGTCACCCGCTTTGCCGCCTGGCTCAGCGAGCGGGGCTTTGATGCGGTCGCCGAACCCGGCGAGCGAGCAGGCGAGTGGCGGATTACCGAGCGCAACTGTCCCAACCTGACGGTGGCGCGGCAGTTTCCAGAGTTGTGCCGCAGCGAGCTGAAGCTCTTTACGGACGTGCTGGGCGTGACCGTCACCCGCGAGACGCGCATCGCCTGCGGGCAGGGCCAGTGCCGCTACCGCATCGGACCCTGACGGTGGCGGCTCCTGACCGGGCGACGGGCCAGCCCCTTTACAGCCTCGTCGCCTGGCCGCCGGAAGCCCTGGATACCTGGTTGCGGCGCACCCAGGAGCGCCTCGGCGTGCGCGGCTTCGGGGCACCCCACCTCAACCTGCGGGCACCCTTTCAGACGGCCCTCACGCCGGGAGAGCTGGTCGCGGCCTTTCGGGAAGCACTGCGGGGGATTCCGCCTTTTGAGGTCCCAGTGCGCGGGTGGAAACGGTTGCCCAACATGGTCTTTTTGGAGTGCGTGCGGACACCCCAGCTCTCAGAGCTGCACGCCCGCGCCCTCGGCGTAGGGCCGTCCACCCGCGCCCCCCACGACGGCGAGGGGTACGTGCCCCACCTCACCCTGGGCCTGGGTATCCTGCCGCGGGTAGAAGACCTGATTTGGGCGGAGGTGCAGCGCCTCACGCCCCCGGTCACGTCCTTTGGGGTAGAGGTCCTCAGCCTCACCCGCGAGGAGCGCGGCGAGGTGCAGGAGGTCCACACCTTTCCGCTGGGCGAGGGGACCGAGCCGCTCGCCCCGCTCGCCGGGGAGGAAGCGGGGCGCGGCGGGGTCCGGGGAGCAGGGGGGGACTAAACGAGTGCGGGTGTCCCCAGCAGCGGGGCCAGCGCCGACGCAAAGCGCTCGTAGCCCGCAAAGTCGAGTTGCTGCTCGTTGTCCGAAAGGGCCGTGGCGGGGCTGGGGTGCACCTCGACGTGCAGACCGTCCGCACCGACGGCGAGGGCGGCTTTGGCCAGCGGAATGAGCAGGTCGCGCCGTCCGGCGGCGTGCGTCACGTCCACGATGACCGGGAGGTGCGTCTCCTGCTTGGCGAGGGCCACCGCCGAAAGGTCGAGGGTGTTGCGGGTCCACTTCTCGAAGGTGCGAATGCCGCGCTCGCAGAGAATCACTTCGGGGTTGCCCTCGGAAAGGACGTACTCGGCGGCGTAGAGCCATTCCTCGACCGTGGCCGCAAAGCCGCGCTTGAGCAGCACCGGGCGGCGGGCGCGGCCCACCTCGCGCAGGAGGGAAAAGTTGTGCATGTTCCGCGCCCCGATTTGCAGGATGTCGGCGTGCTCGGCGACGACCTCCACGTCGCGGGTGTCCATCACTTCGGTCACAAAGAGCATCCCCCGCTCACGGGCAACCTGCCCCCCGATCAGCAGGCCATCGACCCCCATCCCCTGAAAGCCGTAGGGACTGGTGCGCGGTTTGTACGCGCCGCCCCGCAGAATGCGGACGCCCCGGCCCGCCAGAAACGCCGCCGTCTCCTCCATCTGCTCTGCCGACTCGATAGAGCATGGCCCCGCGATGATGACGGGGGGCGCGTCGCCGCCAATGCGCACGCCGTCAATGTCGAGCACCGTATCCGCAGGCTGCACCTTGCGCGAGACGAGAAGCTGCTTTTTGTCGTTGCTCTCTTCGAGGTCGAGGCTGGCCCTAAAAATCTCCTTGAAAATCGCCTTGACCGCCGCGTGCGAGAAGGGGCCGGGATTGAGGCGCTCCAGCTCACGCAGTTGCTGTTCTTCGCGGGCGGGGTCGTAGTGCTGGGGGCGGCCCTCGGCGGATTTGGCCCGCCCGATTTGCGCGACCACCTCGCCCCGGCGCGACAGCAGGGTCAGGAGGTCGCGGTTGATGGCGTCCACCTCCGCGCGGAGGTCATCGATACTGCGCTGGGGAGAGGTCATGCGGCCAGTGTAGGAGGCCCGCCGCTCCCCCGTCCGTAGCCCTGCTAGTCAAATCGGGGGCTTCCTAGCCGGGAGGCTGGGGGTCCGGCGTGTTGACCATGTGCGCCGCCACCCGCGCGAGGGCCGCGTGCAGTTCCCGCGCCTCGGCCTCCCCGATTTCGGGCGTCTCGCGCAGGGCCGCCGCCATGCAGGCCAGCCACGCCCGGCCCCGCGCCGGGGTGATTTCAAAGGGCAGGTGCCGCGCCCGCAGCCGGGGATGCCCGTAGCGCTGAAGGTAGAGGGGTGGCCCGCCCAGAAAGCCCGACAGAAAGGCGAACTGCTTTTCCGCCGTGTGGGTCAGGTCTGCGGGAAAGAGGGGCGCGAGGTCCGGGTCACGGGCGACGCGGGCGTAAAAGCGCCGCACCAGCAGGCCGAGCGCTTCCGGCCCGATGCGGTCATAGAGGGAGCCGCCCTCGGTGAGGGAGAGGGGTGCGGTCATAGCGCCCAGCTTCCAGCTCCCAGCACCCAGCGTCAAGACGCTCCTGCACGCGCCGGAGCTGTCCGAACTGCTCGGCTGGCCGCGCTCATTCCCACTGCCACAGCGCTGGCTCAAACTCATAGCCCCCCAGCAGCCGCAGCCCTTGCCGCCGCAGGTGGCCGATGGCGTGGAAGGGGAAATGGTAGCCCGTGACCCACAGCCCTTCTTCGACGGCCTCATTGAAGAGACGCTGGCGGGTGCGGGCGGCAAGCGCCCCGTCGGTGTCGAAGCTAATGTAGGCCCCGCGGTGCCGCAGCGAGAGCAGGAAGTGCCCCGCCGCGTCCCCAAAGACCAGCAGGCCCGCGCTGCCGCTTCCGGCGCGCACGCTGAGGTGCCCCAGGGTGTGGCCCGGCGTGGCGACCGCCGTGACGCCGGAGACAATCTCCGCGCCGGGCTGAATGAGGGTAAAGCGGTCGCGCAGGCCAATCAGGTTGGCCTGCACCGCCGCGTTGGGACTCTGCTGGGTGGTCCAGAACTGGAACTCGGCGGCCCCCATCATGTGCCGAGCACCGGGAAAAGTAGGTTGCCCATTGGTGGTCAAGCCGCCGATGTGGTCCCCGTGCCCGTGGGTGATAAACACGGTGTCGATGCTGGCGGGGTCGATGCCCGCCCGCCCCAGGTTGGCGAGGAGTTGCCCCGCCGCGCCCCCGCGCCCGGTGTCTATCAGGACCCGCCGCCCCCCGACCTCCAGCACGACCGGGTTGAAGTGATTGACCGTGTTCGTGGCGGGCACCCGGTACTCGGCCAGGGTGGCGGCAAACTCGTCTTGACGGTCGGGGTTGGCCCCCCAGGTCGGCAGCACGGCGGCCAGGGGCGCGGTGCCGTCGCTGACCACGGTGGCCGTCATCTCTCCGATGCGCTGGCGGTAAAAGCCGTTACCGTTGAGGGACGCGGCGGGGGCTGGCGCGGGCGGGACAGGCGCGGGCTGGGCGCGGGCGAGCGGGGTGGCGGCAGCCATCAACCCCGCCGTCCCCAGCAGGCGCAGGGCGTCGCGGCGGTTGACGGGGCGGGCGGAAACGTCAGGCTTGGGACTCGCATCGCTCATGGGACAACCTCCGGGGTGGGATATGACCTTTTGACGTTAAACGAGTCAGTCGCGCCCGTGTGCAGTCCCTCCTACAGACCCGCCGGGCGCGGGAAACCGGGGCGCTTGACCCAGCCCGTAGAGGCCCAGCGCCAGCACCAGCAGTTCTATCCCGCCGCGCACCCGCGCCACGTCCCACCCGGTGCGGCGGCTGAGGCCGAGGACCAGCCCGTCACGCGGCCCGGCCCCCAGCCCCGCTGCCACGTAGGTGCCCGTCGCCAGCCCCAGCAGGCCGACCCCGAAAACGAACTGAAGCCAGCGAGCGAGGATACCAGGGGGCCGGGGGACCAACGGGGCGAGCAGGTCAAGAAAGAGGCCGATGAGCAGCACGTTCAGCACTGTTCCCGGACCCATGCGCTCGCGCAAGAAGAGCGCCGTGAACCCCACAATCAGCACCCCCGTCAGGATGCTCGCCGTGCCCAGCGTCAGCGGAAGGTGCTGGGTGACACCGAGATGAAAGGCCTCCCAGGGGGCCACCCCTACCCGCGCTTCCAGCATCAGCCGCAGGGCGAAGCCGTAGAGGGCCAGGCCGAAGACCAGCAAGCCGTACCGCCCCGGCGTGGGCAGGCGCGTGGCGGCGGCGAGGGGCGCGGGGCGGGGCATGGGGGCGAAGGTAGCACCCGTCTGCAGGACGGCCCAAGACGAATCAGGCCCAAAGCCTCGCTTAACCTTTCCGCGCCCGCCGCGGCGCAGGCGACACAATCGGGAGCAGGAGGTGGACCGATGGACTCATCCCTCAACGA
Organism: Deinococcus murrayi DSM 11303; assembly: GCF_000482805.1. Classification (GTDB taxonomy): domain Bacteria; phylum Deinococcota; class Deinococci; order Deinococcales; family Deinococcaceae; genus Deinococcus; species Deinococcus murrayi. The sequence goes on from NZ_AXWT01000001.1 coordinate 211,952, forward strand.
CCGCTTTGAGGACGCCCTCAGCGAGCATGACTGGCTGGAAACCCTGGCAGGCACCTTGCAACCCAAGCTGCGGGAGTGGCTGGACGCCCTGCCCGAAGGCGTGGTGGCGGCCCTGCATGGGGAGCCGCTGGGCCATCCCCTGCATCCCATCCTGATTCACCTGCCGCTGGGGGGCTGGCTCGTCGCCGGACTCCTGGACTTTTTGCCGGGCACCTCGCCCGACAACGAGGTCGCCGCCGACCGGGCGCTCCTGCTGGGCACGGTTGGCGCGCTTCCGGCCATCGCGGCGGGCTGGACCGATTGGGCAAACACCCGCGGCGAGGCGCGGCGGACCGGACTGCTTCACGGGCTGGCCAACGAGGTCGCTTTTACCCTCAACGTGGCCTCGCTGCTGGCGCGGCGGCGGCACCAGCGGCGGCTGGGCAAGGTGCTGTCGGGGGTCGCCCTCGGCATCGCGGGGCTGGGCGGCTTCTTGGGCGGGCAACTCGTCTACCGCCACGGCCTCGGCGTGGGCAAGACGCTGGCGCACCCGCAGGGCTAACCCAAGGGGAGGGGAAGTCAGGGTGGGGGAGCACCGCGACCGAGTGCTCCTCCCCTTTTTGCGGCCTACTCCTCCCTGGACTTCACCGGAAAAGCCGGATGAATCTGCAGTGCCCGCGTCAGCGCGACCACCCATGCCAGCGCAAAGAGAGCGCCGCCCAGCACGTCTGTCGGGTAGTGCACGCCGATATACACGCGTGACCACATCATCCCCAGCACGTACAGCCCGCCCAGGAGGAGGGCCGCTCCCCGCCAGCGCGTTGGCCACAGCAGCACGGCGAGCGCGGTTGCCAGCGCTGAGGCGAACATCGCGTGTCCGCTGGGAAAAGAAAAGTCCGGTTCGGGCAAAAGCGGAGTCCACAGCGCGGGCCGGGGCCGGTCGAAGACGTTTTTGAGAAGCACGTTGACAAGCGCGACCCCGCCCAGACTGAGCATCAGGAAATAGCCCAGGCGGTGGCGCAGGCGGTAAAAGAGGAAGACCAGCCCCAGCGTCACGGGCACCATCCCCCGCGCACTGCCCAGCAGCGAAAAAGCGACCGCCACCCGGTCGAGGGTGGGGGACGCGCCCGCATGTAGCGCGAGCATCAGCGGCTTTTCAAAAGCGAACGGCTCCTTGTTGAAGACGTCCTCCGCGATGGAGACAAAAACCAGCAGGGGGACCAACAGCCCGAAAAACAGCAGCAGCAGCCTGCGCCAATGCGCCCGCAAGAAGGCAAGGAGGTGCTCTAGGGGACCGGAAGAGGAAGGAGCTGGAACCATGAACCCGCTCACGCTACCCCCCCGCCGCGGGCAGCGCATTCGGGCGGCGATTGGGCAAGTGTTTATCCCGGCCCCACCCTTCCCCTACACTGTCGGGGTTGCCGCGCCTGCGCGGAAGCTAAGGAGGCCACTGTGGGACTCGCCATCGGAATCGTCGGGCTGCCGAACGTCGGCAAAAGCACCCTGTTTAACGCCATCACGCGGGCGGGCGCGCTCGCGGCCAACTACCCCTTTGCCACCATCGAACCCAACGTGGGGCGGGTTGTGGTGCCCGACGAGCGCCTCACTGCCCTTGCCAGAGTCTTTACCAAAGGCGACCGGGTGCCCCCCGTCGTCCCCACCTTTGTCGAGTTCGTGGACATCGCCGGGCTGGTGAGGGGGGCCAGCCAGGGCGAGGGGCTGGGCAACCAGTTCCTGGCAAATATCCGCGAAGTGGACGCCATCGCCCACGTCGTGCGCTGCTTTGAAGACCCCAACGTGGTCCATGTGGCGGGCCGGGTCGACCCCATCGACGACATCGAGACGATCAATACCGAGCTGATTCTCGCTGACCTCGCGGGCCTGGAAAACCGGCTGGCCAACCTCCAGAAAAAGGCCAAGGGCGGCGACAAGGAAGCCCGCGAAGGGGCCGAGCTGGCCGAGCAGATTCTCAAGGTGCTCGGAGAAGGAAAGCCCGCCCGCGCCGGAAGCTACGAGACCAAGATTCCCAAGGATTTCGGCCTGATTACCACCAAGCCCGTGATTTACGTGGCGAATGTGGGCGAAAACGACCTGGGAGATGACAACGACTACGTGCGGCGGGTGCGCGAGTACGCTGCGCCGGAGGGTGCCCCCGTGGTCAAAATCAGCGCCCAAATCGAGGGCGAACTCGCCGAGATGCCCGAAGAAGAAGCCCGCGAGTTTCTCAAGGACCTCGGCGTTCAGGAAAGCGGCCTCGACCAGCTTGTCAAGGTCGGCTACGAGACGCTGGGGCTGATGACCTTCATCACGTCCGGCGAAAAGGAAGTGCGGGCCTGGACCATCCGCCGCGGCGAAAAGGCCCCCGAAGCAGCGGGCGAGATTCACTCTGACCTGGAGCGCGGCTTTATTCGCGCAGAAGTCATCGAGTGGCAAAAGATGGTCGAGGCGGGCGGCTGGGCGAACGCCAAAGCCAAGGGCTGGGTCCGCACCGAGGGCAAGGACTACGTCATGCAAGACGGCGACATCATGAACGTGCTGCACAACATGTGACGCCGCCTCTGCTGGCCGGGCGCAGCGCCCTTCTGGGGGTGGCCCCCGCCGCGTACACTGCGCTCAGGAGGTCCCCGATGCGCACCCTTTGGACGGCCCTGCTGGCCCTCGCCAGCGCGGGACTCGCGGCCAACACCAGCCTCTACACCTCGCTCGAACCGGGCACCTGCCGGAACCTGGTGACCGACCCGTCGGGAAGCGGCTGGGTGCAGGATTTGTGCGAGGGGGTCGGCGGGTATCAGCTCTTGATAGAGGAAGGGGACCTGCGGCAAAACGTGACCGTCTCGCGCGGCGGCACACGGACCTCCCTGAACCTGTGGACGGTCGTCGGCTCGTCCTTTTCCAGCTTGGGGCCGCGGGCCGAGTGGCGACTCCGGGACGGGGTGCCCGTGGCCCTGATTGTGCGCTACAACCTCTCGGACCCTGAAGACGCCGTCAAAACCACCTCGTACCTCGTCGTCGCCCGGCTGGGGGCGCGGCCCTGTGTGGTGGCCCGCATCGCGCCGGGACCCCAGCAGAACGTGCGGGCACGGCAAGTGGCCGATGCCGCGCCGGGGCGGGCCTGCCTGGGAACGCCCTGACCCCCCGCGCCCCCCCTTCCCGCTACCTGCTACAGTGCCCCCGCCATGACGACTCCCCCTTCCCCTCCCGCGCCCGGCGCGCCCCAGAGCCGGGGCGTCACCCTGGTCATCACCGAACTCGTGCGGCCCGCGCGGGTCGCGGAATACGAGGCTTGGGCGCGGGAACTGCATGGGCGGCTGGGGCAGCAGCCCGGCTTTTTGGGCCTGCACGTGCTGCGGGGCGAAAGCGGCGGCCTGCCGGAATACGTGACACTGGTGCGCTTTGCCACGCCGGGGGCGCTCGCGGCGTGGCGGGAGTCTGCGGCGTACCGCGCGGCCCTGGCCCGGCTGCCGGAGTTCACGGCGGGCGAGGTCGAGTACCGCGAGTCTGAAGGGCTGGAGGCCTGGTTTGACCGACCGGCCCGCCCCACGCCTGCCCCGCCCCTGTGGAAGAACGTGCTGGTGGGCTTCGTGGGGGTGTATCCCCTCATCCTGCTGTTTACCTGGCTCTCGCGCCCGCTAACCCAGGGCTGGCCGTGGTGGGCGGCGATTTTGCCGTCGGCCTTTCTGGCGACCCTCTTTCTGAACTGGCCGGTGCTGCCCCTGCTCTCGCGGCTGCTGCGCGGGTGGCTGTATCCCCAGCGGTAAAGAGCCAGAACGCCTGCGAACAGAGAGCAGAGAGCAGAGAATGAGGCCCCAGCGTGGTGCCGGGGCCTCGCTGCGTTCCCCCGGTCAGTCGGCGGACACCGCCACCACGTCGGGCGAGTCTTCCCCGGCGGGCAGTTGGCGGCGCACCTCGCGCATGGCGCTGTGAATGACGCCCAGGGCGAGGCTCATGGTGAGCATGGAGGAAAAGCCGTAGCTCACCAGGGGCAGCGGCACCCCGGTGACCGGGAAGAGGCCCGCCGCGACCGCCAGATTGACAAAGGCCTGCCCGACCACCATGAACATGGCCCCCGTTGCCAGGATGGTCGCGCCGTGAATCTCCGGGGTCATGGGGCGCACGCGGGCGGCGAGCTGCGAGACTTGCAGGGCGGTCACCACGATGAGCCAGTAGGCGAAAAAGAGCATCGTCACGCCCAGTAGCCCGGTCGAGAAGCCCACCGAGGCAACAATCAGGTCGGTGTTGTCGGCGAAGTACGGGTAGCGCGGGCCGTCGGGTCCCTGGCCCCACAGGCCGCCAAAGTTGAGGTCGCGGTGGGCCTTGCCAATCTGGTCGAGGCCGACCTCGACGACTTCTTCGCGGTTTACGTGGCCGAAAAAGCGCTCCAGGATGTAGGGGTGCGTCTCCAGGTACTTGTTGGCAAAGGGCAGGCTGAGCAGCCCCAGCGCGAGCAAAAAGCCGCTGATGTTGGTGATGCGCACCCCGGCGGCGTACATCAGGATGATGCCCAGGCCAAAGGTCAGCACCGAGGTGCCCAGGTCGGGTTCCAAAATAATCAGCAGGGTCGTGAGGACAATCATGCCCGTCGCGCTAATCAGCTTGTTTTGCACGCCCCGCCGCGAGAAGAAGGACGCGAGTTGCAGCACCAGCCCCAGCTTGGCGAGTTCGGAGGGCTGAAAGCGGATGGGGCCAATCTCCAGCCAGCGCTTGACGCCCTCGCTGCCCTCGGCCCCCTTTCCCAGAAAGAGGGTGAGCAGCAGCAGCAGCAGGGTGAACCACCAGAAGTAGGGCGCGAGCTTCAGGAAAAAGCGGGGGGGCAGCCGCGCCACCAAAAAGGTCGCCGCGAGCGCAATGAGCGCCTTGCTGCCGTGGTCCAGGATGTCGCCCGGCGCGGCTGTCGCCACCCCAATCAGGCCCAGCGTGAGCAGCAGGACCTGCGCCATCACGAGTTGCAGGCTCATGCGCGGGCCTCCGCAGCGGCGCTCGCCAGTTCGCGGGCGGCCCGCGCAAAGCTCTGGCCGCGCTCGCGGTAGTCGCGGAAGCGGTCAAAGCTGGTGCCCACGGGGGCGAGCAGCACCGTGCCCGCCCCACCCGGCCCCCCCAGCGCCGCGAGGCCCGCCGCCGCCGCTGCCCGCATCTGCTCGTCGCCCGTCTCGCCGCGGACGGGTTCAAAGGGGAGGCCCAGCCCGCGGGCCAGCGCCTCGCCGTCCTCGCCAAAAGCGATGACGCGGGTGACTCTTCCCCGCGCGGCCTCCCGCAGCGGCGCGAGGTCGGCGCCCTTGTCGCGCCCGCCCACCAGCCAGGCGATGGGCGGCACCGAGCGCTCCAGCGCGGCCTGCACCGCGAGCGTGCGGGTGGCGATAGAGTCGTCCACAAAGCGCACCTCCCCGATGCGGGCGACCGTCTCGAAGCGTCCGGCGACGGGCCGGGCAGACCGCAGCGACCCCGCCAGCGCGGATACGTCGACCGGGCGGCCCAGCCGCAACAGCAGCGCCTCGGCGGCGAGGAGGGCGGCGGCGGCGTTGGCGGGGTGCACGCCCTCCGGCAGCTCGGCGGCGGGCAGCACCTCCTGCCCCCCTGCGAGGCGCAGCTGCCCCGGCGTAAAGGACCGCACCTGCGCCCGCGTGGGCACGTCCAGCCCCGCCGGGAGGACGAGCACGTCCTCCCCCGTCTGGCCCGCCGTGATGTTGCGCTTGGCGGCGTGGTAGGCCTCCACCGTGCGGTGGCGGTCGAGGTGGTCTACCCCCAGGTTGGTGATCACCGCGACGGGCAGGCGCAGGCCGGGCACCCGCTCCAGTTGGAAGCTTGACAGTTCGGCCACCGCAACTTCAGCGTCGTCCACCACGTCGAGGAGGGGTGGGTCGATGTTGCCGCCCTCGCGGGCCTTGAGGCCCTGACCGCGCAGCAGTTCGGCCACCAGCACCGTCGTGCCGCCCTTGCCCGCCGTCCCCGTGACCCCCACCAGCGGCAGCGCGGGGCGAGCACGGGCCGCCAGCACAACCTCCCCAATGACTTCCGCCCCCCGCCCCCGCAGCGCGAGGAGGTCCGGGTGGTCGATGGGCACCCCCGGCGCGGCGACCACCGTGTCGTAGGTGCCCGCCAAGTCCCCCCGCGGAAAGCCCAGTTCCCGCATCAGGACCTCGTCTTCCCCGCTGGGCCGGGCGTCGTGCCACTCGGCCCGCCTGCCCTCGCGGGCCAGAAAGCGGGCCACGCCGCGCCCGCTGCGGCCCAGCCCATACATCAGGATTCGTTCGCCCACACCCGTTTGTTCCCCGCGCTCCGTCACGCGCTCAACATAGGACAGCAAGGGGGGAGCAGGGGTGAATGCGCCCGCTCAGCGCAGGGCGGGCAGGGCGTCTTCCTCCGGCTGGGGCACGGCGGGCGGGGTGACCGGGAGGCCCGCCTCCTCCCCCGCCCAGGCCATGAACGCCGCGAGGCCCCGGCGGAACATGGGCGGGCGCTTCTCGCGCTTGCCGAGTTTGCGAACCTTGCCATTCGGCCCCGGCGGCGGCGCGGGCAGTTCCGGCACGAGCGCCCAGTTCACGTTCATGGGCTGAAAGCCCTGGGGGTTCGCCGAAGCGAGGTAGCGGGTCAGGCCGCCCAGCATGGACTCGGCGGGCGGCGTGAGGGGCGCGAGGCCCAGGGCGAGCCGCGCCGCGTTCGTGCCCGCCAGCCACCCGGTCGCGGCGGATTCGAGGTAGCCCTCGGTGCCCGCGAGCACGCCCGCGACGAACTTCTGCCGGTCGGCGCGGAGCTGCAGGGTCGAGTCCAGCACCTCCGGGGCGTTGAGGTAGGTGTTGCGGTGCATCACCCCGTAGCGAACAATCTCGGCGTTCTCCAGACCCGGAATGAGCTGGACCACCGCCTTCTGGTCGCCCCACTTCAGGCCGGTCTGGAAGCCCACCAGCGACCACATCCGGCCCTCCCGGTCCTCCTGCCGCAGTTGGGCGACCGCATAGGGCCAGCGCCCGGTGCGGGGGTCGTCGAGGCCCTTGGGCGACATGGGGCCGAAGCGCGGCGTGTCCACCCCCCGGCGGGCGATTTCCTCGATGGGCATGCAGCCCTCGAAGAACTCCAGCCCCTCCCAATCGTGGGGGGTATGGGCGCGGGCCTGCTCCAGCGCCGCAAAAAAGCGCAGGTACTCTTCTTTCGTGAAGGGGCAGTTGAGGTAATCCGCGCTCTGGCCGTAGCGTCCGGCCCGCCAAGCCACGTCGAGGTTGATGCTCTCATAGGCAATCACGGGCGCAGCGGCGTCATAGAAGCTGAGTCTCTCGCTGCCGGTCAGACGCATCAGGTCAGCGGCGAGGGCGTCCGAGGTCAGCGGCCCAGTCGCGATGACGGCGATGCCCTCCGGCACGGCCCCCACCTCGCCGGGCACGACCTCGATGAGGGGATGCTCGCGCACGGCCCCGGTCACGCGGGCGCTGAACTCGTCGCGGTCGACGGCGAGGGCATTGCCCGCCGGAACGCGGCTCGCGTCGGCGGCGGTCACGATGGCCCCGCCCACCGAGCGCAGCTCGGCTTGCAAGAGGCCCTTGGCCTGCATCTCCCCCTCGCCGCCCAGCGACGTGGAGCAGACGAGTTCGGCGAAGTTGCCGGTGCGGTGCGCGGGGGTCATCTTGACCGGGCGCATTTCAAAGAGGCGCACCCGCACGCCGAGCCGGGCCGCCGCGAGCGCCGCCTCGGACCCCGCGAGGCCCGCGCCGACAACGGTGATGGTGGGGGAAGAAGCGGTCATCGGGGGGCAGTGTAGGGGACGGGGGGAAGGGGGAAAGTGGGGAGAACGGCCCCCGCTTCAGCGCTCTGGCGTGCCCCCCAGCGCCGCCTTGACCCGCGAAAGGGCCTCGTAGAGCAGGGTCCGCAGCGCCGCGAGACGGTCGTGGGGGGAGGGCAGCGTCAGGTCGAACTCGACCTCCCCGGCGGGCACACTGACCGCCTCCACCCCACCCGCCGCAACGAGCCGGGTGGCCCGGCGGGAATGGCTCGGCGAGGTCACGACGAGGACCCGCCGCCACCCCCGCTCGCGGGCGAGGTCGCGGATGCGGGCGGCCTCGTCGCGGGTGGTGGTCACCCGGCGCAGGGTGAGGACCTCCGGGCCACCCTGCGGGTAGAGGGCGCGAATCTGGGCACGCTGGAGGTCACTCAGGCGCGGGCAGCTCGCCGGGCCGAGGAGGTCCGATTGCTCGGAGACGGTGAGCTGGGGGGCGTACCCCGCCCGCCACAGCTCCAGCCCCCGCACCAGGCGCGCGAGGCTGTGGGGGTCCAGGGTGCCCGTGCCGCACTGCACCCCCGACCCCAGCACCACGATGGCGTCGGCGCGGACGGGGGGCTGCGAGAGCGTGAGCGCCGCGAGGGGAGCGCGGAGCACCGGGGTCAGCAGACACGCGGCAAAGACGGCGGCCAGCACCCCCGCTCCCCCCCGCAACACCCGCCGTGACGGGGCAAAAGCGCCCGCCACCCCGCCCCCCAGCAAGAGCAGCAGCAGCAGCGGGACCGTCCCCCGAAGCTCGCCCAGGTAGGCGGCAAGGACCGCCAGGGCCGCGCCGATGGCCGCCCCCTCCAGCACCCCCCGCCCACGCTCGGCCCGCAGCGGAGAAAAGACGTCACCCGGCATGGGGAGAAGCTAGCAGTTCCCACCTGCTAGCTTCTCCCCATGTCCCGTAGGTCCCCCCTCCTGGTCGTGATCGCATTGGCCGCTGCCCTGCTCGTGGCGCTCGCGCTGGCCTTGACCTCGCGCTCCGGCACCCCCGCCGAGGGCAGCCCGGAAGTGCGCTTCGTGCGCGAGATGACCCAGCACCACGCGCAGGCGGTGGACATGGCGACCCGGCTGCGCGAGCGCACCCAGGACCGCACCCTGCGCTCGCTGACTCTTGACATCCTGCTCTCGCAGCAAGAACAGATTGGCCAGATGCGCGGCTGGCTGACCCTTTGGGGTCTTCCGTGGGGCGGCCAGGGCATGAGCGCCGAGCACGCCCGCAGGATGGGGATGGCAACCCCACAGGAGCTGAACGCGTTGGACACCCTGCCCCTGCGCGACGCTGAGGCCCACTTTCTGCGGCTGATGATTCGCCACCACCAGGGCGCCCTGAGCATGGTCGAGCCTGCCCTCGGCAGCGGGATTCGCCCGGAGGTCCGCACCCTCGCCCGGCAGATTCAGGCCACCCAGGGTGGCGAGATTCGCCTGATGGAAGACCTGCTGCGCCGGCGCGGGGAGGACCTGCCGCCCCCACCTGAAGCGGCGGGGGGCGGGGCACACGAGGGACACTGAGGGTCAAATCAGGCGCGGGAAAGCTCCTCGGTGCCCGCCCGTCTCGTCTTGGCCTGCTGCCTATTCGTCGTCCCAGTCCAGCTCCAACATCCGTCCCTCGCGGCGTTCCTTGCGGCGGGCCTGCTTGCCGGGCTTCTTCTTCGGGCGGGGGGGCAGTTGCAGCTCGTAGGTGCGAGTGGGGTCGCAGGGGGCTGTCTGCTCGCCCAGGCGCTCGCCGGGGTCGGCGGTGCGGAGGTTGCCCGCCGGGTGCAGGTGCCGCCCCGCACAGTAGGGGCACTCGCCCACCACCCAGAACATCAGCCGGGTACCGGGCAGGTCCCGCAGCGTCACGTAGGCGGGCCGGGGGCCGTGGCGGTCGCGTTTGCCCATAGGGGAAAAGGCTAGTGGAGGCGGGAGCGGGGGATTGTGGGGCAGGGTGGTCAGCCGCCAGCCGTCAGCTCTAAGAGGATGCGCCTCCTTGCTGAAAGCTGGCGGCTGACCGCTGGTAGCTGGCGGCTCCCTACGCCTCCCCCTCCGTGTCGTCGCGCAGGTACGTCACCACCGAGCGGCAGTGGGTCAGGCCCGCGTGGGCGTAGAGGGCGCGGGCGGGGCGGGCGTGGTCGTGGGCACGGGCGCGGAGGGTCCGCAGTTCGGGATGGGCGGCGGCTTCGGCGGCGGCCAGCGCCAGCAGCACCCGGCCTAGGCGCTGGCCGCGCTCGGCGGGATGAACGGCGAGGTAGGTCAGGTCGGCCCGCGCCTCGGCAGCGTTCAGCTCCAGCTCGGCAAAGCCCACGGGCTGCCCCTGGCGGGTCAGGGCCACGAGACGCACGTCATCGCGGGCGAAATGGGCCTGCAACTCGGCGTCGGTCCAGTCGAGGCGCTCGGCCCAGGCGTCCTCGGCGGCGCGGTACAGGGCGCGGTAGGCGGCGGGCGCGAGGTGGTCGGTCACCGCGTAGCCCTCCGGCACGCGGGCGTGGCGAGCGAGGTCCGCCACCCGCGCCGCGTAGAAGTCGGTGGTGTGCATGGGCGTAAAGCCGCAGGTCTCCAGCGCCTCCCGCGCCGCGAGATTGTCGCGGGCGGCAAAGGCATAGACGGGCAGCCCCTCGGCCCGCTCAAGCGCCCGCGCCACCAGCCCAGGCAAGTCGCCCTCTCCCAGCGGCCCCTCCAGCACCAGCCCGTCACGGAAAGGCGCCAGGCCACAGTAGGCCTGCACCGCCCCGTCGAGGCCTTCGGCCACCAGGCACACCCGGTCCTCGCACTCGCTGCGCAGCTCGTGCTCGTCGCGGGCGTCGGGAGCGAAGACCTCGCGCTCCGGCGCGTCGTCCATCCAGCTCAGCAGGGCCAGCACGTCGGGGGCATCGGTCGCTTGCAGGGGGCGAATCATGGCTAGACCTCCGGGAGGGCAGGGGGGGCGCAGACCTTGAGCTTAGAAATCAGCCTAGAAAGGGGCGGTGCTCACGTCTGCCCGCCCCCTCACCCCGCGCCCCAGCCCCCACGTGCTATCCTGCGGCTATGCCCTGAAGCAGGGTACGACGCCTTCTTCCCCCACCAACACGCACGACGTGTGGACGGGGAGTTTTTCTTTTTGGGGGCGGCGTGGCCCGGTCACCCCCCCCACTCCGGAAGGCCGACGGGAGGTTATCACCATGACCAAATCCCCCGACCCCAAACCGCGCCCCCAGCCGGGCGGCACCGACCTGCTCTCCTTGCGGGCGCAGCTTGCCCGTGCGGAAAAGGCCGCCCGCCGCGCCCAGGTGCCGCCCCCCGCCCGGCCTGAGAACCTGCGCTTCAAGCCGCTGAAGCCCCAGCGCGAGGCCGAACTCGCCGGGGTGGACACCTCCGAGCACAGCCTCGCCCGCGCCCATGCCCGGCTGCGCGAGGCCGTGTACGACGGCAAGTATCACCTCTGCCCCCATGCCATCGGGCACGCCCGCGCCGAGGGCTTTTTGGAGCACGACATCATTCAGGTGCTCGTGGCCGGGCGGGTGCGGGCCGTCTACCCAGAGGAGCGCCGCTGGCTGGTGGGCGGCTATTTCGAGGCCTGCGGGGTGGCGCTGCCGCTGCATGTGGTCGTCGAGCACGCGCGGGACGGCTTTCTCGACGTGGTGACGGCCTTTGTGCCCAAGCACCCGCACCACATCCTCTCCCGCGCCCGCCTCGCCGTGATGCTGCGCTACGACGACGAGCGGATTCGCACCCGCACGGCCACGCCGGGCAACAAGCCGGGGTACCGCAGCAAGGGGAAGTGGAAGAAGGGGGCCTAGGGTCACTCCAAGCGGGGGCGAGCGACCGGGAGGGGTCCCGTCACCGCTCGTCCTCTTTCCGTCTTACCAAGACCGATGGTGCGGACAGTTTCATAACTCCTCGTGGATTTCCCGCGCTGGGACGGCACCCACATCCACCCCCCCTTTGCTGCGCAACTCTGCGAGTCCCCAGCCTCTGCAAGCAGCTCCTACGAGTCCCTCACAAGGGGGAAGGGGGTTTTTACTTCCCAGACACAACTTGTACGGCACACCATTGCAGGAAGATGCAAAAGTGTCCGCACCATTGACCCTGGGGTCAGCAGCGCACATCCTGACCGAAATACTTCTCGCTGAGCTGGGCGTACGTGCCGTCTTGCATCAGTGCCTTAAGTGCTCCGTTGACCGCCAGGCGCAGGTCGCTGTTTCCCTTAGCGAGGGCGATGCCGACTTGCTCTTGCCAAAGGGTTGCCCCCATGACGAGATTGGCCTTGGAGTAAGTCTTGAGCGCACCCAGCGCCGCGAAACGGTCGGTCACGACAGCGTCAACTTTGGCGGTGGCCACCGCCTGAAGGGCTGCCTGGGAACTAGGGTACACTTGCACGTTCTTCGCAAAGGGAAGTTTGCGCAGGAAGCCAAAGTAGGTGCTGCCCGCCTCGGCCCCCAGGGTTTTGCCCGCGAGCGCTTTGCTGGTCAGCGGTCCGCCCCGGCGGGTCAGAATGACACCACCTGTGCAGTAGTGGGGGATGCTGAAATCCACCGTCTGGAGCCGCGTACTTGTAATCGCGTGCGAGGCGATGACCACATCAATCTCGCCCGGACGAGCCGCGAGGTCGCGCAGCAGGCCGTCGAACGGCCGGATAACCCATTCGGCCCGGAGGCCCAACTTGCGAGCGACCGCTTCGCCGAGTTCTACCTCGAACCCGGTGGGCTTGCCGCCCTGCAAAAAATTGAACGGCTCGAAATCGGCACTCGTCGCCAATTTCAGGACGCCGCTGGTTTTGACTGCGGCCAGAGACCGGGCCTGAGCAACAGGCAACAAGGCAGCCAGCAGGGCTGCGGCGATCAGTGCAGGGCGTGGGCGCATGCAGACCTCCAGGAACAGTGAACAGAAGTGTGGAGTGAGTGTGCACTGGTCGTCATCACCGCCTTGTCACAGCGTGCGCCGGAGGATAAGCGCGGCCCCACACCCGCCCCTTCTCCCCTGCTACCCTCTCCCCGTGACCACCCCCCTTGGCCTCTCGGACACCATCGCCGCCATCGCCACTGCCCCCGGTCACGCGGGGGTGGGCATCGTGCGGGTGAGTGGCCCCGGTGCGCTGGGGGTGGCCGATGGCCTCTTCCGGGGGCGGGGGCGGCCCAGCCGCACGCGGGGCGGGCGCTTTCTGTACGGCGAGTTCGTGGGGAAAGGGGGCGAGCGGCTGGACGACGGGCTGTGCTTGGTGTTCCGGAAGCCGCACTCGTACACGGGCGAGGACGTGGCCGAGTTTCAGACACACGGCAGCCCGGCGGTGCTCGCGGCGCTGCTGGCGCGGGCGCTCGCGCTGGGGGCGCGTCCCGCCCGTCCCGGCGAGTTCACCCTGCGGGCCTACCTCGCCGGGCGGCTCGACCTCGCGCAGGCTGAGGCGGTGCTGGCCCTTGTGAATGCGGGCACCGATACGGCGCGGCGGCAGGCGGCGCTGGGGCTGTCGGGGGCGCTGGGCGAGCGGGTAGAGCGCATTGCGGCGGCCCTGACCCGCACCCTGGCCGCCATTCAGGCGCTGCTGGACTATCCCGAAGAGGGCGTGCCGGAAGAAGACCGGGACGCGCCCCTCGCCGGGGCCGAGGCCGACCTCGCCGCCCTGGTCGCCACCGCCCGCGCCGGACAGGTCGCCACGCGGGGGGCGCGGCTCGCCCTGGTGGGGCGGCCCAACGCGGGCAAGAGCAGCCTGCTCAACGCCCTGCTGGGCTACGAACGCTCCATCGTGACCCCCATGCCCGGCACCACCCGCGACTATCTGGAGGCGCACCTCTCGCTGGCCGGAGTCCCCGTCACCCTGGTGGACACGGCGGGCATCCGCGAGACGGCGGACGAGGTCGAGGCGGCGGGGGTGCGCCAGGCCCTCAGCCTCGCGCAGGGGGCCGACCTCGTGCTCGCGCTGGAGGACGGCTCCCGGCCCCGCGAGGCGCTGCCCGTGGACCTCCCGCCGGGGGCGCGGGTCATCCGCGTACGGACGAAGGCCGACCTCCCCGCCGCCTGGGAGGACGCCGGGGCGCTCGCGGTCAGTGCCGTGACGGGCGTGGGCTTGCCAGAGCTGCGGGAGGCCATCCAGACCGCCCTCCTCGGCGACGCGGCGCGGGGCGAGGCGTGGCTCACCACCGAGCGCCAGGCCGACGCCGCCCGCCGGGCACTTGAGCACGTCCAGGCCGCCCGCACCCTCCCCGACGACCTCGCCGGGTACGAGTTGGAGGAAGCGCTGCGGGCACTCGCCGACCTCACAGGTCGCGACGTGTCGGAGGACGTGGTGGACGCGGTGTTTCGCAACTTCTGCGTGGGGAAGTAGCGGCCAGCTTCCAGCCGCCAGCAAAAACCCCCCTCTCTGGGGGGAAAGGGGCGCTCCAAAGCAGCGGGGTGAGGGGCCTTTTAGCCCTCCGACGTATCTTCCGAGGTCTCGTCGCCGGGAATCGTGCTCGCGGGGTCGCTGGCAATCATGCTGCCCGCCGAGGCGACGTCCTGCTTGTCGAGGCCGCGCTCCTGGTACTCGTCGGCGAGTTTGGCTTCGGCGCGGGCGTCCTGGAGGGCGTCGCGGTGCTCGTCGGTGCGGCCCATGAACTGGAGGTCCACGTTGGTGATTTCACCCTCGGTCTGGGGCACGTCGTTGGTGTGGTCACGGTCCGTCATGACCCCACGCTAGCAGGGCACGCCGGGGGCGCGGGCTGAGGCTCCCTTTAACGATTAACGATAGGTTCGGGTTCAGGCCCCCAGCCGCAGCACGCTCTGGTTGCCGCGCAGCACAAACACCAGCACGCCCACCTCCGCCAGGATTCCGGCGCGGCGCTCCAGCTCGCGCACGGTATCGGGGGCACCGACCCACTGGCGGCGGGGGTTCTCGCCGGGTTCGAGGTAGAAGCCCTCCGGAATGGCGACGATGGCCACCCGGCTGGCGCTGGCCCGCGCCCGCATGGCCTCCTCGACGAGGGTGGGGGGGGCTTTTTGGGTGAGGACCATCAGGTTGCCCCCGGCGCGGATGGGCGGGATGACGAGGGGCGTGCCCACCACGCGGGGGTCTTGCGGCTCCAGCCGGGCGAGCACCCGCAGGGCGGCCCGCAGCGCCTCCGGGGTGCGCCCGCTGGGAGTCGCGCCCGCCGGGGTCGCCACGCTGACGGGGAGGTCGAGGGCGAGGGCCTCCTGAATCAGGCTGCTCGCCAGCCGCACAGCGCTGTTCACGAAGACGTCGGTGCCGGAGGTGTCCACAAAGACGGTCAGGCTGCTCGCGGCGGTGCGCTCCAGCTCGCGGACCGTCAGTGCGCCGCTGCGGGCCGAGAGCCGCCAGTGCACCCGCCCCGGCGGGTCGCCGGAGACGTAGGGCCGCGCTCCGCGCAGGCTGATGGGGTCCTCCAAGCCCAGCGTGCGCGAGAGTTGGCCCTCGCTGAGAAGAGGCCGCAGCAGGTCGGGGAGCACCAGCCCGTGCGTGCCGGGGTACACCTCGATGGTGGCGGGCACGTTCAGCGGCACCGAGCGCCAGAAGAGGCCCAACGGGTCGGCCCAGCGCAGGGTGCCGCCTGCCCAGGCGTACTCGCCCCGGCGGTTGAGCAGCAGCGAGCCGTCGAGTTCGGTCACGGTGTGGCCCAGCGTCAGCCCGCCCGCCGTAAGCACCTCGCTGGAGACCACCGAGAGGGGGGTGGGGTCCTCCACGATGACCCGCAGGGGCCGCCGGGTGTCTATCTCGATGCGGACCCGGTAAGGCACGCGGGTGCCCTCGAAGCCCTGCCCCGGCACCTCGCGGCTGAGGCGCACCGCAGGCGGCTTGCGCCCCAGGAACCATGCCAGCGCCACGCCGAGGAGCAGCGCGGCGAGAACCAGCCCCAGCGCCGCGAGGTTCAGAGCGCCCCCGCTGCCTGGGCCGGGTCAGCCGGGACGGGTTCGGCCCGCAGGATGTCCCCGACCACGCTCTCCGGGGGCGTGCCCGCCAGCCGCGCCTCGATGCGCAGGCTGAGGCGGTGCGCGAGGACCGCTGGGGCCGCCGCCTTGATGTCATCGGGAACCACAAAGGCCCGCCCGTCGAGCGCCGCGAGCGCCTGAGCCACCCCTTGCAGGGCGAGGCTGGCGCGGGGGCCGCCCCCCAGCGCGACCTGGGGGTGGTTGCGGGTCCGGGCCGTCAGGGCCGCCGCATAGCGCCGCAGCTCGTCCGAAACACGCACGGCCTTCACCGCCGCCCGCGCCGCGAGGAGGTCTTGCGGCCCGGCGACCGGCCCCAGCGTGTCGATGGGGTGCGCCCCCTGGAGGCGGCCCAGCATCTGCACCTCTTCGTCGAGCGAGGGGTAACCCACCGACAGCTTGAGGAGGAAGCGGTCGAGTTGCGCTTCGGGGAGGCGGTAGGTGCCCTCGTGCTCGGCCGGGTTCTGGGTGGCGATGACGACAAAGGGCTGCGGCAGGCGGTGGGTCACGCCCGACTCGGTGACCTGCCCTTCCCCCATCGCTTCGAGCAGCGCCGACTGGGTCTTGGGGGTGGCGCGGTTGATTTCGTCGGCGAGCAGCAGCCCGGTGAAAATCGGGCCGGGCACGAACTCGAATGCCCCGGTCGCCGGGCGGTACACGCTGACCCCGGTCACGTCGCTGGGCAGCAGGTCGGGCGTGAACTGCACCCGCCGGAAGGTCAGGCCCAGACTGGCGGCGAGGGCACGGGCCAGCATCGTCTTGCCGGTGCCGGGGGCGTCTTCGAGGAGGATGTGCCCCCCGGTCAGGATTCCGGCGAGGGTCAGGCGGGTGACCCCCTCCTTGCCCACCAGGACGCGGGCCACGTTGTCTCCCACGGCGCGGGCAAAGCGCTCTACGGCGGCGAGGTCGGCGGGCGGGGTGGGCGTCTCTGCGTGGGTCATGGAGTCTCCTGGGGGGATGAGTCGGGGGTGTCGGGGAGGGTCGGCGGGCGGTACTCGGCGCTGAGGGCGGCGATGTCACGGGCGGCTTCCTCAGCGCGGTCGGCGTCCTCGTCGGTCACCCGGCCCCCGTAGCGCACCGGGGCATAGGCGGCCACCAGCGTGCCCAGCGGGGCGGCGAGGTCGGGAAGGTTCAGGCTGGCCCGCGCCGCGTGTTCGGCGGGCGTCTCGGCGGGGCCGCGCCCCAGCCCGCAGCGCTCCAGCGCCGCCTGCGCCGAGCGGTAGGCCAGCCGCACTCGGTGCAGGGCCTCGGCGTGGGGGGCGGAGACGGCCTCGGCGGTGGGGAGCGCGACCGGGAGGTCGTCCCCTACCGGGCGGCGCAGCCTCCAGGCGAAGATGAGGATGACGGCGGTCAGCAGCAGCGAGGCCAGAAACGCGAGGCGGTTAAACCAGCTCGCGAAGGCCAACGCCCACCACGGTGAGGCCTCTTCTAGAGTGCCTCCCTCCGCGCCTCCCACCCCCCCCTCTCCCGCCGGGGCTGGGGCCGTGCTCGGCCCGCCCGAACCGCCCGCGCTCAGGCCGTAGAACAGCAGCAGGGCCCCCAGCAGGAGCATCCCGGCGACCGCCGCGACCTCCCACCAGTGAAAGCGGCGCGGCCCATCCACAACCCGTTTGGGCAGCCGCCACAGCAGGAAGACCACCGACATCAGCAGCAGCATGCCGCCCAGCAGCACCAGGTCAGCTCCCGGAAGCTGCACGCCCGCCGCCGTCGCCTCCGGAGAGAGGGGGGCGGGGGCGCGGCCCGTGGCCCCCTCGCCCTCGCCGGACGGGAACTCGCTCTGCCGCTGCGGGGCCGCGTCCGGCTGCGACGCCGCCGCGCCGGGAGCGGCCCGCACCGTTTCCGTCTGCCGGGCAGGCCCCAGCGCCAGCGTGCCCAGCGCGAGCGCCCCGGCGAGCACGCCGCCGACCAGCGCGGCATTCCACACGGCGCGGCCCGACCCCGTCAGGCGGCGGGCGGGGCGTTCCTCGCGCCCGGTAGACCCCAGGGCGCACAGCAACAGGGCCAGCAGCCCCAGTCCCAGCCCCGCTGGGAGGCCGAACACCGGACTGGGAGCGAGGCCCAGCACTCCCGGCAGCAGCAGCAGCGCGAGCCACGCGACCCCGGCGGGTCGGCCCACCTCCAGCAGGTTGAGGCCGATGTGGATGACCGCTGCCGCCCCCACCACCGGCAGGAAGAGGGCGGCAAACGACAGAATCGCCGCGAGCGCATTCTCGCCCCCCAACTGGACTTCGGCCAGCAGGGGCAGCACGGTGACTCCCGCCGCCGCCAGCAGCAGCGGCACCCGCACGACCTCGGCGGCCTGGTCGCGGCGAATCAGCAGCAGCACCCCGAAAAAGGCCAGCACCCCCCACCACGGCAGCCAGGAGGCGGCCACGAAGGGTGCGGCGAGCAGCAGCCAGGAGCGGTCAGCACGCAGGGGCCGCCGTTCGGGAGGAGCAGGCAGGGTCGTCATGTGAGGAGCCTCAGCCTAGCGCGGAACCCGCCGCGCCGGGTGCAGACGTGGGGCGGGCAAGCCGGGCCAGCGTGCGGGCGGCCCCCTCGGCCCGCTCCGCGCCCTCCTCGGACGAGGAGAGGCCGTAACGGACGGGCGTATAGGCGGCGAGCAGGTCGCTCAGCGCCCCGGCCAGGTCGGGCCGCGCCGCCGACACCCGCGCCGCGTGCTCGGCGGGCGTCTCGTCCGGGGCGCGGCCCAGGCCCGCCCGCGTCAGCGCGGCCAGCGCCGAGCGGTAGGTCCGCCGGACCCGGTGCAGGGCGGTGGCGTCTTCCAGGGTGGGGGCAAGCAGAGGGGCCGGGGCATCCTCCTCCGGGCGGGCCGGGCGGTTCAGCCGCCACCCCGCCCAGGCGAGCAGGACGGCGGCCAGCAGCAGCAGCACGAAGGCCACGTCGTTGAAGCGGTTGAGCCAGCCCTGGCCCTGGGTGGGAAGGACGCTGCTGTTCCCGCCCCCAGTCAGGAGGCCCTTCTCGCCCTCCACGCCCAGCTTGGCGTAGCCCCCGGACGGCTCCAGCGACCGGGGGTCCCCGGAGAGGCTGCCCAGCACCAGCAGGCCCCCCGCGAGCAGCACCCCCGCCAGCGCCGCGACCTCCCACCACGCGGGGCGGCCCCCTCCCTTGCGGCGCTCCCGCGAGCGCCACAGCAGCCACGCGAACGCCAGCAGCACCAGCAGCCCGCCCACAAAGGCCCGGTTGTTGTCAAACTGGCTCGGCGCGGGCGGGGCGTAGCCGTGGGTGGGGTTCTCACCCAGGCCCTGCGGATAGCGGCGCTCGCCATTCGAACCGAGAGGGCGATTCAGGGCGTACACGTCCCCCCACTGCCCGCCAATCAGGGCACGCACTGCGCTCAGGCCGCCCCGGCGTTCCGCCTCCGTGCCCCCCGGTACCCCCGGCAGCGGCAGGCTCAGCGCCGCGAGCAGCACCCCGGCCCCCGCCCCGGCCACCAGCAGCCAGCGCCGCGCCGCACCGCCCCTGCCCAGGGGCCGCAGCGCCCGGTCTTCGGGTCCCGGTGCTCCCGCCAGCGCCAGCAGCCACCCGAACGCACCGAGGCCCAGCCCCAGGGCGAGCGGCAGGCCACCCCCCAACCCCGCTCCCAGCAGCAGGAGCAGTCCCAGCAGGGCGGCTCCCAGCGGGCGGCGACCCGACTCCAGGGCCCACAGGCCGCTGGACAGGAGCACTGCCCCCAGCAGCAGCGGCAGCGCGGCGCGGGCCGCCGCCACACTTTCGGGGAGGGTGGACGCCGCGAGCAGGCCGGGCACGCCCCCCAGCCCCGCCAGCAGGAGGAGCAGCGGCAGCCGCGCCCCCGCCGCCGGACGCCCCGCCCGCGTGAAGGCCAGCACGCCCGCCGCGCCCACCCCCCACCACAGCGGCCACCACGCCAGCCCCACCAGGGGCGCGGCGAGCAGCAGCCACGAGCGGGCGCGGGAGGACGCGGGGGCAGGCGGGCGGGCAGACTTGGCAGTCAGGGTCATGGGGGCCTCCGGGGACGCAGACGGAAGGATGGGTCTGCCTCAGGGTACGCGAGGCACCCCGCGGACGTTGCGGCGGAGGGGAGGGCGGCGGTCCTTCCGGTATGCTGCCTGCTGAGCAGCCCCGGCCTGGGGCCACACCTGGGAGGAGCATGACGCAAGCTGATACGGACGCGGTTTCCGCCTACGAGCGGGCAGGCGTGAACATCGACGCGGGGCACCGCACGGTCGCCCTGATGAAAGAAGCGGTCGCCCGCACCCATACCCCCCACGTGCTGGGCGGGCTGGGGGGCTTCGGGGGCCTTTTTCGGGCCGCTTTCGGGGAGATGGCTGACCCCATCTTGGTCGCGTCCACCGATGGGGTGGGCACCAAGACGCGGGTGGCCGTTCGCACCGGGCGGGTGGAGGGCCTGGGGGCCGACATCGTTCACCACTGCGTGAATGACATCCTGGTGCAGGGCGCGCAGCCCCTCTTTTTCCTCGATTACGTGGCGACCTCGCGCCTGATTCCGGAACAGGTCGCGGCGGTCGTAACGGGGGCGGCGCGGGCATGCGAGGCCCTCGGCGTGGCCCTGTTGGGCGGCGAAACCGCCGAGATGCCCGGCGTCTACGTGGAGGGCGAACTCGACCTGGTGGGCACCATCGTGGGGGTCGTGGACCGTTCCCGCCTCATTGACGGGTCGCGCATCGGGGCGGGCGATACGGTCATCGCCCTCCCCAGCAGCGGGCTACACACCAACGGCTACAGCCTCGCCCGGATGGCCCTGGACGAGCTGGACTGGCGGGAAGCGCGGGAAGACCTGGGCGGCGAGCGGCTCGAAGACCTGCTCACCGTGCCCCACCGGGCCTACCTCGGAGCGTTTGACGCGCTCACCAGAGCGGGGGTGGACGTGCGCGGCATGGCCCACATCACCGGGGGCGGGCTGGTGGACAATCCGCCGCGGGTGTTTCCACCGGGGCTGGGGATGTGGGTGGACACCGGGTCTTGGAGGGTGCCGCCCCTCTTCGAACTCATCGTGCGCCGGGCCGGGATGGCGCGCGCGGAGGCGTTCCGGGCGCTCAACATGGGCGTGGGCTTCCTCTTTATCGTGCCCGCCGCCGAGCGGGAAGCGGCCCTCACGGCCCTGCGGGAGGCGGGTGAGTCGCCCTGGGTGATAGGCGAGATGGTGCCCGGCGCGGGCGTCACGCTGAGCGGGCTGGCGGGGCCGGACGGAGCCGAACCCCGATGAGGTACCGTGCTCCCACCGGGTTTCGGCTGCCCGACCGCCGCACCGCGACCGAGTTTTGGGTGGTCCGGCACGGCGAGAGCACCTGGAACGCGGACGGGCGCTATCAGGGCCAGACCGACGTGCCCCTCAGTCACGTCGGTATCCTGCAAGCGGCGGCGCTGGCCGAGCGCCTCACCGGGCAGCATTTTGACGCGGTCTACACCAGCGACCTCGCCCGCGCCTCACAGACGGCGGAGGTGGTCGCCGAGCGCCTGGCGGGGCCGCCTGCGGTGCAGGCCGAACCGGGGCTACGCGAGATTGACGTGGGCGAACTCGGTGGGCTGGTCGTGACCGACATCGAGCGGCGGCACCCGCAGTACCTGCGCGACCTGCAAGCCGACCCCTGGGGCACCCGGCGGCCCGGCGGCGAGAGCATGGCCGACCTCTTCGCCCGCTGCGGCGAAACCTTCGAGCGGCTGCGGGTGCGGCACGCGGGGGGGCGGGTCCTTGTCTTTACCCACGGCGGCGTCGTGCGGGTGGCGGTGGGGCTGGCGTTGGGGGGCGTGCCGAGCCACGCCTGGGCACGCCTGAGCGTGACGAATACTTCCATTACCCGCGTCCTGCTGGGCGAGGAAGGCGGCACCCTGCTGGGCTTTAATGACGACGCGCACCTCGAAGACCTCATCCAAGCGACCGAGGCCGACGACGTGCTCGGACAAGCCCCGTAGGGGCCGAGCTGGGAGCGCTAGCCTAGGGGCCACATGCACCAGCCTCCTTGCCCCAGCGTCTGGCCTCCCACGGGGGTGACCCCTTGACCCCTCCTGCTGCGTCCTCTCCCTCCGACCTGGTAGCCCGCTTTCGCGCCGGGGACCCCCGCGCCTTGGCCCGCGCCATCACGCTGGCCGAAAGCGGCCAAGACAGCGCCCGTCCCCTGCTGCGAGCGGCCCGCGAGCGCGGGAACCGTGCCGTCGTCTTGGGCGTGACGGGCAGCCCCGGCAGCGGCAAAAGCACCCTGACAGACGCCCTGATTGCCGCGCTGCGGGCGCGGGGACAGCGGGTCGCGGTCCTCGCGGTGGACCCCAGCAGCCCCTACTCTGGCGGCGCGATTTTGGGCGACCGCATCCGCATGCTGCGGCACCACGGTGACCCTGGCGTGTTCGTGCGGTCGCTTGCCAGCCGTGGGGCGCTGGGCGGTCTCTCGCCGCGCACCCTGCCCGTGCTCGCGCTGCTGGAGGGGTCGGGCTTTGACTGGGTGATTTTGGAGACGGTGGGGGTCGGTCAATCGGAGGTGGACGTGGCGGCGGTTTGCGACCATACCCTCCTGGTGCTCACCCCGGCGGGCGGCGACGGCGTACAGGCGTTCAAGGCCGGCATCATGGAGATTGCGGACGTGATTGCCGTCAACAAGGCCGACCTGCCGGGGGCTGACCGCACCGTGCGCGAGCTGCTCGCCGCGCAGGGCCTCGCCCCCCACGATGCCTCGACCTGGCTGGCCCCGGTGCGCCGCACGGTCGCCGCTCAGGGCGAGGGGGCAGACGCCGTGCTGGAGGCGGTCTTGGCCCACCGCGCCTGGCTGGGCGAGGAGGGGCTGCACGCTCGCCGCGCAGCGCGGGCCGAGTTTGAGGTGCGGACGCTGGTGCAGGAACGGGTGCTGAAGCGGGCGCGGGAGGTCGGCGGCGACCTCTATGCGCGGGTGGCGCGGGGCGAACTCGATGCGGACGCGGCGGCGGACGCGCTGCTGTCGGGCCAAGCTCCCCCCATGAGCGAACAGGTCACGTTGGAGGCCGAGTTCCTGCGCCGGGCGTTGGGACAACAAGGCGGCGCGGAACATGTGTCCGTAACGCCGGGGGCGCTGCCGCCGGACCTCCCGGTCACGCTGCCCGACCTGCCGGGGATGCGGATGCTGGGTGGGGTGCGCTCGGTGGAGCCGGGGTGGACCTTCGTTTATCCCGGCGGTACACAGTCGGCGGCCCCCCTTCGCCTCCGGTGGCGGGTTTTTGTGGATGTGCCCACGCCTCAGCCAGAGGTGATGGACGCGCTGGTGCGGCAGTTCGCGGAGCAGGGCTGGCAGGAGACGCACTCGTTCCCATCCGTGTTCGTCGAGGCAAACCCGTCTCTGTGGGAGGGCCTCCACCCCGAACTTCTCCGCACGCTGGTCGTCCAATCGCGCCAGCAGGAGGGGGCCACGCAAGTCAACCTGACGCTCACCGACGCTGAGCCAGAATACGTGGAGCACCTGCGGGGCGAACGGGGGCGGCCTCATCTCTCCGACTCCTTCGAGGCCCCGCTGCCTACCCTGACTTTGCCCAACGGCTGGCGTGGGGAAATGGTTTCCGGGCAGGGAGGCGCTCTGCGGTCCGTCAAGGCCGCGCTGTTGCCCCCTCCCGACGTGGCCCCCGACCCAGCGACCCTGCTCGCCCACTTTCTCCCGCAGCTGGAGCGCCAGGGCTGGCGGCTGCTCCACCGCGAGGACACCCCTGGGGCGCTGTCGGTTCACCGAACCCCCCTGGGCGTGGGCACCCTAACGCTCCGGCTGGAAGACCAGAACGTCTCGGCTCTGATTGTCCACGCCACCGCCGAGCAGGGCCGGGGAAGCAGCCGGTTCACGGTGGGCATCCCGTAAGCTGACCGCCATGCGTGCCCGCACCCTGGCCCCCTGGCTCTTCGGCTTCCTCGTGGTGCAGCGCCTGCTGGAGTTGCGCCTGGCCCGCGCCAACGAGCGCTGGGCGCGGGAGCGGGGCGCGGTCGAGCATGGCCGCGAGCATTATCCCCTCTTTTTCCTGCTGCACCCCGCTTGGATGCTGGGCTTGCTGTGGGAGGGCCGCCGCGCCCGGAGCGGGGTCAACCCGGCGGCGCTGGGGCTGTTCGTGCTGGCTCAACCGCTGCGCTCCTGGGTTATCCGGACACTGGGCCGTTATTGGAATACCCGCATCCTGATTGTGCCGGGGGGAGAGCGGGTGACCGGGGGACCGTTCCGGTACGTGCGGCATCCCAACTATGCGGTCGTGGCGCTGGAAATCGCCGCCGGGCCGCTGGCGGTGGGGGCGTGGCGCACGGCGCTGGCGGGCACCCTGCTCAATGCTGCTCTCTTGCTGCTGGTGCGCCTCCCCGCCGAGGAGCGGGCGCTGCGGGCCTACCAGGACACCCCTCCCCAGGGGTGAGGTCCCCGCCGCACCGCCTTCAGGACGCTCGGCGCAACCGGGGCGGCAACCGCTGCTCGAACTTCAGGCCCGCCGGGGTGTCCGCGAGGGCCACGGCGCTCAGGACCCGAACCCCTTGCAGCTCCAGCCGAGTGCGGCCCCGCGCATTCGTGCGCTCGACGGCGACGGCGACCGCCCGCACCCGCAGGTTGGCCGCTTCGGCGCGCAGCAGCGCCTCCAACTCGGCCAGCCCGTCGGTCAGGTGCTGGGTAACCAGCACGGCGTCCCCCAGTACGGGGCCGCCCGCCCGCTCTGGAAGGCGGCCAGCTGGCCCCAGCTCCAGCACGCTCAGGCCCCGCAAGCGCCCCAACGCCTGCGCGAGCGTCTCGGCACCGGGCAGTGCCAGCGCCGCCTCCAGTTCGGGCAGGTCGCGGGCAAACACTTCGGCCACCTCGGTCCAAGCACGCGGGGACAGGGCCGCGAGCTGGCGGACCAGTCCTTCCTCCGACGGCAGGGCCGCAGCCACGGCGGAACGCAGGGCGAGGGTCATGGGTCAGAGTAATCTGTGAAGCATCCCACAGACCGTGCAAGCCGCCGCACTCTGCCCCCCGTGGCCTTGAGCGTCCCTTGAGCGTTGGCGGGGACTGTCCGGCTGCGCCCACCCCCGGCGTGCGGGACGGCCCCGCGTAGGCGTAGCGTGTCGCCCATGCAGGCCGCTCCCGCCCGAATCGCCACCCGTCACGCCACCGCCGTCGCCGTGGCGGTCACGGCGGGCCACTTCATCAACGATGCGTATGGGGCGATGCTCACGCCCCTTACCCCCGCCATTCAGGGCAAGTTCGGGGTGTCCATCGCTGCTGTCACGCTGCTCTCCAGCGTCTACAGCCTGACGTCCAGCGTGCTCCAGCCCCTGCTGGGCATCCTGGGCGAGCGCGTCGACCGCCGTTTTGCCGCCGCGCTGGGGCCACTGCTCACCGGCCTAGGCTTGACCGTGATGGGATTCGTGCCCTGGTTCGGGGCGCTGGTGCTGCTCGTGGCGGTTGCGGGCTTTGGCAGCGGCTTTTTCCATCCGGCGGGGGCCGCCTATGTCGCCCTGAACAGTCCGCCGCAAAAGCGGGGGCTGTGGGCCAGCCTGTTTAGCGCCGGGGGCACGGCAGGGATGGCGCTGGGGCCGGTCTTTGCGGGCGTGGGGCTGGATAATCTCCCTTGGTTCGCCCTCATCGGGGCCGTCATCGCGGCGGTCACCTTTGCAGTCACGCCCTCTGGCCGAACGGAAGGCCGCCGCGTCCGCCTCAGCGAGTATGTAGGCATCTTCCGGGGGCCACTCGTCAGTCTCTGGGCGATGGCCGTGCTGCGGTCGCTCGCCAGCATGGGCTACAACGCGATGCTGCCCTTCATCCTGCTGGGCCGGGGCTTCGGGGCGCGGGAAGTCGGGGTCACGCTGGCCGTCTATGCCGTCGCCAGCGCGGTCGGCGGCATCGTGGGGGGGCGGGCCAGCGACCGCTACGGGCGGGTCCCGGTGCTGCGGGCGGCCATTCTCACCAGCCTTCCGTTTTTCGTGTGGCTGATTCTGTCGAGTCCGGCCAACCCGTGGTTTTATCCCCTCACCTTCCTGGTGGGGGCCGCCGTCAACGCCAGCGTTCCCGTTGGCGTGGTCGCCGCGCAGGAGTACGCACCGGGGCATGTGGCAGTCGCGAGCAGCATCATGATGGGGTTCTCGTGGGGCTTCGCGGGCCTGCTGATTTTCCTGGTGGGGGCGCTCGCCGACGTGACCACCCCCACCACGGCGGCGCTGGCCAGCCTGACCCTCCTGCTGCCCAGCGCCTGGCTCGCCTACCGCCTGCCAGAGCCGGGGCGAACGGCATTTGGACGCTGAGGGAGAAACCGGCCAAGGGTCCCCCCTGCCCCCGCTGGCGGCTGGTCGCTGGCCGCTATCCTTCTGCTCTCCCCTCCCCCATCGCCTCCAGCGTCGCTTCTGGGTGGGCGTCCGGCACCGCCGGAGTCAGTCGGCTTTCAATCGCGCGGGCGTGGGCTTCTAGCCCCTCGGCGCGGGCGAGGCGGGCGGCGGGGGGGCCGATGCGGCGCAGGGCCTCCTCGTTCAGGCCCACCACCGAGATGATGGTCTGAAAGTCGCGCACATTGACCGGACTCAGGAAGCGGGCGGTGCCCCCGGTCGGCATCACGTGGCTGGGTCCGGCCACGTAGTCGCCCAGGGCCTCCATGCTCGCCTCGCCCACGAAGACGCCCCCGGCGCGGCGCACCCTGCCGAGGAGGCTCGCGGGGTCGCGGGTCAGCAAGCAGAGGTGCTCAGGCGCGTAGAGGTTGGACAGCTCCAGCGCCTCCTCCAAATCGGCGGCGAGCACCACCTTCAGCCGCTCCAGCACGCTGTCTCGCGCCCAACTGCGGTTGGGTTCAGGCAGGGCTTCGAGCTGGGCCGCGAGCTGGGTTTGCACCTCCACGAGCAGTTCGCGGCTGGTGGACACCAAGACAGGTTCGGCCCCCAGGTGCTCGGCCTGCGCGAGGAGGTCGGCGGCCACAAAGCGGGGGTCGGCGCTGTCGTCGGCGACGACGAGCGTTTCGGTTGGCCCCGGCAGACTCTCGATGCCCACCGCCCCGAAGACCTGCCGTTTGGCAAGCACCACGAAGAGGTTGCCCGGCCCCGCAATCTTGTCCACCGCAGGTACGCTGGCGGTGCCGTAGGCAAGCGCCCCAATCGCCTGCGCCCCGCCCACCCGGAAGACCCGCGTGAGACCGAGTTCGCGGGCCGCGACCAGAATCGCCGGGTGCACCGAGCCACCTTTCCCCGGCGGCGTCGCCACCACCATCTCCGGCACGCCCGCGACCTGCGCGGGCACCGCCGTGTGAATCAAGGTGGAAATCAGCGGCGCGAGACCGCCGGGCACGTACACGCCGACCCGCGAGAGCGGGCGCACGAGCTGGCCCAGGGTCCCGTCTGGCCCCTCTTGCAGAAAGCCGTGCGCGGGCTGCTCCGCGTAAAAGGCCCGCACGCGCCGAATGGCGAGCCGCACCGCCTCATGCAGTTCGGGGTCGATGTGAGCGGCTTCCAGCTCGGCCCCAGAGACTTCCAGCGCCTCCGGGCGGTGACCGTCGAGCCGCTCGGTCCAGTCGCGCAGGGCCTCATCCCCCCGCGCCCGCACGTCCGACAGGATGCGCGAGACGACCTCTTCGGGGGTCAGCGGTTCGCCAAAGGTCTGCTCGATGCGGGCCAGCACACTCGGTGGCACGGGCATCTCGGAGAAGGTTCGGGTCAGGGCCGCGCGGGCGGCGTCGCCTTGAAGGACTTGCATGGGGGCCTCCTGGGGAGTGGTCAGTAGGGAAAGAGGGGAGCGGCGCTTACCCGGCGCGGCGGCGACGGCGGTCGGGGGAAGGCTTGCGGGGAGGGTCAGCGAGGGCTTCGAGGGGGCCAAAGTCAGTGGGCTGCACGAGGCGCAGCAGGCGGTGGGGGGGTGCCGTTTCCACAAAGACGTAGGCCCCACCGGGCCGCAACAGGTAGGCGCGGGCCGGGGTTTCGCCAACCGCCGTGTCGGCCAAGCGCTGCACGAGGACGTGTCCGCCCGCCATCTGCACGGTGGCCCGCTCGGTGCCCTCCAGCCCGCGCAGCCACACCAGCAGCGAGACGGGGTCGTGGTGCTCGGTGGTCAACGGCTTGCTCGCCTCGTCGCGGCCCTGCCGCAGGGTGACCAACCCGCTGCGGTGGTCAAAGGTCGTCTCGAAGCTGGCCCGCCCCCCCCGCCCGTCGCCCTCGGTATAGTGCTGGCTGGTCAGCAGCCGGGGATGCATGCGGCTGTGCTGCACCCGCCGCAGTTCGGGCAGCACTCCGCCAAAGTCGGTCTGCACCCGCGCGACGAGCGCCCTGCGCTCTGGGTGCAGGGTCCATTCCTGCGTTCCCGCAAAGCGCCCCCCCAGCAGCAAGGTGAGGCCGAACTGCTCTGGGCCGGGGCGAAAAGCGGAGGTCACCTCCTGCGGTGTCAGTCCATCAAAGGCGTCCAGAAGCTCTCACCCGGCCCCTCCCACGGCACCCCCAGCGCGTGGGCGACGGTGGCCCCGACGTCCGCGAAGGTGGCCCGTTCGCCCAGGTCGACGGCGCCTCGCAGGCCGGGATGCCAACCCAGCAGCAGCCCGTACTCGCGGGTGTGGTCGGTGCCGTGCCAGGTGGGGTCGTTGCCGTGGTCGGAGACGAGGAGGAGTGCCCCATCTTCCGGCACGGCGGTCAGCAGCTCCGGCAGCGCGGCGTCAAACTCTGCGAGGGCCGCGCTGTACCCGGCGGGGTCGCGGCGGTGGCCAAACTTGGCGTCAAAGTCCACCAGGTTGGTGAAAATCAGGCCGTGCCCACCCCGGCGCATCCGCGCCAGGGTCTTTTGAATGCCGTCCGCATTGCTGCCCGTGTGAATCTCCTCGGTAAAGCCCTGATGCGCGTAGATGTCGGGAATCTTGCCGATGCCCACCACGTCGCGCCCGGCCTCTTTCAGCGCGTCCAGCACCGTGCGCGGCGGCACAAGCGAGTAATCCTTGCGGTGCTCGTTCGCCCGCTCGAAGGGGTGCTCGCCCCGGAAGGGCCGGGCAATCACCCGCGCGACCGCGTACTCGCCCTGCAAGAGTTCGCGGGCCGCCGCGCACCACTGATACAGCGTTTCCAGGGGCACCACGTCCTCATGCGCGGCAATCTGAAACACGCTGTCGGCGCTGGTGTACACGATGGGCTTGCCCGTGCGGAGGTGTTCTTCGCCGTAGTCCCGAATCACGTCGGTGCCGCTGTAGGGCTTGTTGCACAGGTGTCCGCGTCCGGTCGCCGCGTCAAAGCGCTCCATCACCGCGGGGGGAAAGCCCTCCGGAAAGACCTGAAAGGCGTGCTGAAGCTGCACCCCCATGAACTCCCAGTGTCCGGTTGAGGTGTCCTTGCCGGGGCTGACCTCGCGCATCCGCCCGTAAGCTCCCGTCACCTCCCCCACCGGGACCGTCTCCGGCGAGGTCTGCACGGTGGGGATGCGGGATAAGCCCAGCCGCGCGAGATGGGGCAGATAAACGGGGGCCGCCGCGAGCGTGTGGTTGAGGGTATGGGCACCCGCGTCCCCAAAGGCGGCGGCGTCGGGCAACTCGCCCACGCCGACCGAATCCAGAACGATGAGGGTCAGAAGCATATGGGGGTAGTGTACGGCGGGGCGGGCGAGGGCCGTCCTCGGTCCACTTTGACACTGCCCTTTTACACTGCGGCCATACCCCTGACCTTTCGTCCGGCTCTGCCAGAAGAAGCCGAGCGGCTCAGTCACTTGGCGTTTGCCGCCAAAGCCCATTGGGGCTACAGCGCCGAGTTGATGGACGCGTGCCGCGAAGACCTCACCCTATCCGAGAACTGTGTTCGGGAGGGCCTCACCACCGTGGGCAAACCAGATGGACGTATCGTCGGCTTTTACCGCTTGGCCAACCCACCGGAAGGGCCATCCCTCAACGACCTCTTTGTCTCGCCGGAGAGCATCGGCGCAGGCGTCGGCCAAGCGCTCTGGCAGCACGCGGCGGGGCTGGCCCGGAGCTTGGGTTGGCCTTTTGTGCTGCTCGACAGCGACCCGCACGCCGAGGGTTTCTCCCGCAAGATGGGGGCCAGCAAGGGGGGTGAAGTTCCCTCGGCAGTCTTTCCTGGCCGCAGGCTGCCCCGCATGCGGTTTGACCTGACCTGACAGCCACCTGCTCCTTCGTCGCCCCCCTCACGCCCGCCCCCGCGACCCCCGTGCTACGCTCGCAGGCGTGACCGCGCCCGCACCCCTTTCCGTCCCGCACCGCGTTCAGAACGACTTGCAGCGGCCTGAGCTGCGGGCCGAGGGCCTGCGCAAAAGCTACGGGCGGCGAGCGGTCGTGCGCGGGGCTGAC
This sequence comes from Deinococcus murrayi DSM 11303, assembly GCF_000482805.1. Taxonomy (GTDB): domain Bacteria; phylum Deinococcota; class Deinococci; order Deinococcales; family Deinococcaceae; genus Deinococcus; species Deinococcus murrayi. The sequence continues at coordinate 241,740 of NZ_AXWT01000001.1, forward strand.
TTTGTGGTGCGGCCCGGCGAGATTGTCGCCCTTTTTGGGCCAAACGGGGCAGGCAAGACAACCACCTTCTACATGCTGGTGGGTTTTATCCGCCCCGGCGGGGGCCGAATCCTGCTGGGGGACCGTGACGTGACCCGGCTCCCGATGCACGAGCGGGCGCGGCTGGGGCTGGGCTACCTCCCGCAGGAACCCAGCGCCTTTCGCAAGCTCACCGCGCGGGACAACCTGCTCGCCATCCTCGAATACCAGGGCCTCTCCCGCGCCGAGCAGGAAGCCCGTGCCGACGCGCTCTTGGCCGAGTTCGGGCTGACGGCCCTCGCCGGCAACCCCGCCTACCAGCTCTCCGGCGGCGAGCGGCGGCGATTGGAACTCGCCCGCGCACTCACCACCGACCCCGATTACCTCCTCCTCGACGAGCCGTTTACTGGGGTGGACCCCAAGAGCATCCGCGAGATTCAGCGCCTGATTCGCGAGCTGCGCGACCGCCGGGGCATCGGGGTCTTTATCACCGACCACAATGTCCGCGAGACGATTGCCCTGACCGACCGCGTCTACCTGATGTTTGACGGGGAGGTCAAGTTCAGCGGTACCCCCCAGGAGTTTGGAGCCGACGAGGACGCCCGCCGCCACTACCTCGGCGACGACTTCGAGCTGTGAGGATGGGAGGCTGAGGGCGCGTGCTGTGGCTGTTTTTGCCCTTTGTGGTGCTGCTGTCGGGCGTGGTCGCGTACTCGGCAGACACCATCGCCCGCAAGGTGGGGCGCAAGCACCTGCGCCTCTTCGGACTGCGGCCCAAGACGACCGCGCTGGTGGTCGCGGTGCTGGCGGGCATGGGCATCAGCGCGGCGAGCTTGGGGGCTTTCCTGCTCCTCAACCGCTCGGCGGTGAACACCATCGCGCAGGCCGATCAGCTCCGGCCCCAAATCAATGCGCTGCGGGGGGAAGTGATCCGGGTGCAGGCCGACCTGCGAGCTGCCGGGCGCGAGCGCGACGAGGCGCGGCGCGAGGCGGCGGCCCTCCAGCAGGAGCGGGCGCAGGTGCAAGCCAGCCTGGAACAGGTCCAGGCCGCACTGAGGACCGCTCAGCAGGCCCGCGACGCCGCCCAAGCTGACCGTGACCGCGCCCAGGAGCAGGCCCGCGCCCTGCAAGGGCGGGTGGCCGAACTCACCCAACTCGCCCGTACCCTGGAAGCCCGTGCGCAGGAGAGCCGCGCCGCTTTAAAGGCCTCCGAGGCCCAGCTCGCCGACAGCCGCGAACGTGCCCGCGCCCTGAATGCCCAGGTGGAGGCGCTCAGCAGCGACGTCGCCGCCCTCGACCGCCGCGCCGCCCGCGCCGAGACCACCGCTGAGGCCGCCCAGCAGCGCGCCGAGGCCGCGCAGTCGCGGGTGACGGCCCTGAACCGTCAGGTTCAGGCGCTGGAGGCCGCCCGCCAAGAGGTCGTGGCCCAGCGCGACGCGGCCACCCGCGAACGCGACGCGGCCCGCCAAGCCCGCGCCGCCGCCGAAGCGGGCCGCGCCCAGGCCGAGGCGGCCCGTGTCCAGGCAGGGCAGGCCCGCGACCGCCTCGCCGCCGAGCGCCGCGCCCTGCTTGCCGCCCGCGACCGCCTGGAGGCCGAACGCGACGCCGCCGCCCGCGCACGGGACGCCGCGGTGCAGGCCAGAGCTATGGCGGTGGCGGCCCGCGACGCGGCCACCCGCCAGCGCGACGAGGTGGCCGCCGAGCGTGACCGCCTCGCCCGCGAGCGCGACGCGGCGGCTCGCGAACGCGACGCCCTGGCCGCCGAGCGTGCTCGGTTGGTGGCCGAGCGCGACGCGGCGGCCCGCGAACTCGCCAGCCTCCGCACCCAGCAAGAGGAGCTGCGGGCCGCCAACGAGACGCTGGGCCGCGACCTCGCCAGCGCCCGCAGCAGCCTAGGCCGCCTGCAAGATGAGTTTTCCAGCGCCCGCGACGAACTCAGCGCCAGCCGCAGCGCTGACCTCGCCTATCCCAAAAATGACCTGGTGTACGCGGCGGTCGTGCCGGGCGTGCGCAACCTCGACGCCTTTCTTCAGAGCGCGGCGGCGGCGGCGGCAAACCGGGGGGCCAAGGGCACGCCGCCCGCTCGCCTCAACGCGGCGGCCCGCGAGCGCCTAGAAATCAGCCTGCGGGGGCTGAACGCGAGCGCCTTCGTGCAGTGCCGGGCAGCGAACAACACGGCGGTGGGCTTTCCGGTCGACCTGACCTGCACGGCCCGCCCGAACAACGTCCTGTACCGGGGCGGCCAGACCATCCGCCGGGCCACCATCACCCTGGGTGACCCCCGCACCGTCCAAAACCAGATTCAGGAGCTGGTGCAGGACACGGTCATTCACCTCACGACCCGTGGCGTGCCCGCCGAATACATCACCAACGGCGGCCTGGGCGTCAACGAGTTCGTCGACCTCCTCACCCGCCTCGGCAGCCGCCCTGGCTCCAGCGCCACCGTCGCCATCGCCGCCCGCGAGGACGTGCGTCCCGGCGGGCGGGTGGACCTGTATCCGGTGCTGCCGTAGGAAGAGCAGTCAGCTTCCAGCCGCCAGCTACCAGCCGTGTGAGGCCCATCAAAAGGCCCCAGCCTGCGCCGGGGCCTTCCGCCTTGCTAGAAGCTGGCTTCTGGTCGCTGACCGCTTTCTTCAGCCCTTCACCGCCCCCGCGGTCAGCCCAGAGACGATGTTGCGTTGAAACACCAGCACCAGGATGATGAGCGGAATCGTCACAATGACCGAGGCCGCCATCGTCAGTCCAAAGGGACTCTCGTACTGAGAGGCTCCGGTGAAGTTGGCGATGGCGGGCGGCACCGTCGCCGCCGAAGCGTCGGTCGTAAAAGTGAGCGCAAAGAGAAACTCGTTCCAGGCGTTGATAAAGGCGAGCAGCCCTGTCGTGACGAGAGCCGGGGTCATCACCGGAAGCAGCACTCGGAAGAGCGTTTGCAGCGGCGAGGCACCGTCCACGTAGGCCGCTTCCTCCAGCTCGGTAGGAATCTCACGGACAAAGGCGGTCAGTGTCCAGACTGTAAAAGGCAGCGTGAAAATCATGTACGACAGAATCAGTCCGCCCCAGGAGTTATAGAGGCCGAAGGTCTTAATCATGGTGTACAGTCCCGACAAAACCGCAATCTGCGGAAAAACACTGACCGCCAGAATGAGGTACATCAGGATGGTCTTGCCCCGAAAGCGGAACTTGCCCAGGGCGTAGGCCGCCAGCACCGAGAGCAGCAGGCTCAGGACCACGGTACCCGTTGCCACGACCACACTGTTGAGCAGGTTGCGGCCAAAGGGTGCCCCCGTAAAGACGTCCCGGAAGTTCTGGAAGCTGGGAGCACCGGGAAACCATTGCAGGGCCTCTGCCGAAAGCCGGGCCGAACTCGTCAGGCTGGTCTTGATCGCCCAGTAAAAGGGGAAGAGTACGTAGAACAGCACGACCGCCACAACCAGCCAAAAGAACACCAGGGTGACGGTACGGACCACGGGATTTTTCGAGTTCATGCCTTCACCCCCCTCAGTCGAACTTGACCCGCAGGCTGGTCACGTAAATCGCCGTAAAGACCATGATGATCAGGAAGATCAGCACGCTGATGGCGCTACCAAAGCCAAACTGTGAGTTCAGAATCAGCTCCTGGCGAGCATAGATGCTCATCGTAATCGTCTCTGGAGCGTTTCCCTTCACGATGTAGGGCATGTCAAAGACCCGCAGGGCGTCCAGCGTGCGGAAAATGAGCGCCACCAAGAGAGCAGGCGTCAGCAGCGGCAGGGTGAGCCGCCAAAACTGGGTCCACTTGCTGGCCCCGTCTACGTCGGCGGCCTCATACATATCGCTGGGAATGGTTTGGAGGCCCGCGAGCAGCAGCAGCGCCATAAAGGGGGTCGTCTTCCAGACGTCCACCGCAATCAGAGCTGCGAGGGCTGTGTCGGGGTTACTCAGGAAAGATTGCCCCGCTTCCAGAAAGCCCAGGCGCTGGCCCCAGTCCGAGATGATGCCGAAGGAGTCGTTGTACATCCAATTCCACATCTGGGCGCTCACGACGGTCGGAATCGCCCAGGGCACCAGAATGGCCGTGCGCAACAGGCCCCGGCCCCGAATCTTGGAGTTGATCATGAGCGCAAAAGCCAGTCCCAACACGGTTTCGAGCAGCACGCTGCCCACGGTGAACTTGACGGTATTCCACACCGACTGCCACCACTCCGGGATTTGCAGCACCCCCAGGCCCACCCCGTCTTCGGTCGTGAACCAGTAGTTGCCCAGGCCAATCCATTTCGGGGCAGGGTCGGTCAGGATGTTGTACTCGGTAAAGGAGAGGTAAATCGTCCGCAGCAGCGGGTACCCGGCGACCGCGGCCAGCACGAGCAGCATGGGCACCAGCAGCAGCAGGGCCACGCGCGTGCGGCCCGCTTGGAGGCCCCGGCCCGCACGCGGGGAGGCCGCCCTGGGCTGGGAGGGAAGGGGGGTGGTCATGGTAGAGACACCTCGCGCAACAGAACAAGGGGCGGGAGACGGAGGTGAGAAAAGGGTGCCCCGTGACTGGGGGCACCCGGAGTCCGGGGGCGGCAGGTCTTGCGGCACCGCCCGCGCGGGTCTTACCAGCCGCGGCCCTTGATGCGGTTGAGCTGAGCTTCGAGGGTCTTCATGGCCGGGCCAGGAGCGCTCTTTTTGGTGAGCACGTTGTAGACGGCGGTGCTAAAGGCGTCGCTGACCTGATTGTACTTGCTGCCCGTGACGGTCGCGGGGCGGGCCACCGCGTTCGTAAAGACGTCGTACAGGCTGCCGAAGAAGGGCACCGCTTTGAGGACGTCCTTGTCCTTATAGAGGGAAGCGATGGTGGGGTTGTAGCTGGCTTCCACCGCGCGGCGCTTTTGCTCCTGCACGCCCGTGAGGTACTGCACCAGGCTGGCGGCTTCCTTGGGGTTTTTGGAGTAGGCGTTCACGGCGAGCTGCCAGCCGCCCAGGGTCGCGGCGGGCTTGCCACCGGGGCCAGCAGGGAGGGCCGCCACGCCAATCTTGCCGCGCACCGCGCTGCCCTCTTGCTGCCCGGCGGCGTAAGCGTAGGGCCAGTTGCGCATAAAGGCTGCGTTGCCCGCCTGCCACACGTTGCGGGCTTCTTCCTCGCCGTAGGTCGTCACGGCTTGCGGGGCCACCGTGCCCACCAGCCCCTGAATCGCTTGCAGGGCCTGCACCGCCTTGGGGTTGTTGATCGTTACCTTGCCGCTGGAATCCACGATGGTGCCGCCGCCAAAGGAGGCAATCCACTCCAGCGCGTCGCAGGTGAGGCCCTCATAGTTCTTGCCCTGAAAGACGAAGCCCACGAAGCGGGGGTTGGTCTTGCGCTCGCCCGCCTGGATTTTCTGGGCCATCGTCGCCAGCTCGTTCCAGGTCTTGGGTGGGGCGCTGTAACCGTATTTTTTCAGGAGGTCGGTGCGGTAGTACAGCACGCCCGCATCCGTGAAAAAGGGCATGCCCACCAACTTGCCGTTAATCGTGTTGTTCTGAACGATGGCCGGGAAGTGCCGGTTGATGTCAGCGGCGGGAATGTACTTCTTGAGGTCCAGCAGGTGCTGACCAATCAGCCCCGGCCACACCACGTCAATCATGTACACGTCCACGTCTGCCGAGCGGGCACCGAGCTGCTGCTGGTACAGGGCGAGGCGCTGGTCGGTTTCCTTGGGCACCTGGATGAGGCGAACCGTGTTTCCGGTCTGTTTGGCCCAGGCATCCGCCCCCTTCTTGCACTCGTTGTAGCCCTGGCCCACCGAGTCACAGGCGAAGGTGAGGGTCACAGCCTCACTCTGCGAGACGGCGGCGCAAGCGAGGGTCAGGCTGAGGCTGGCAAGCACTCGTTTCATGGGTCTCCCTTCGCTGCCCGGAACCTCGCGCGGTTCCTCCCCATCTGGTGGCCCCTCCTCCCTCTTAGGAAGCGGTTCCAGGGCAGTCGTTGTCGGTGCTCTGAAGGCTACTGCCCTGAGCGGGGGGGTGTCAATCGCTCGCCCGCGGCGTGGGCAAAAGGGCGCCGGGAACCTTTGCGGGCTGAGGCGCATACCTGACAAGTCCCGTCGGCGGCTCGGTTCGGGGGGCCAAAGGGTCTTTGCTAAACTGACCTGTTTCAGGCCCCCGGCGCGCCCCTGGGGTCTGAGCCACCTGGCCCTCCGCCCTTCTCTTTAGCTCTTTTTTCGTATCTCTCCCGCACGTCCGAGTTCCGGCGGTGGGTCTTTGCTCTCCCCAGCCCCCCGCCCCGGTTTCCTCGGCGACACAGGAGTCCGCATGGCAGAACCCACCAGAGCACGCGCCCGCACCAAGGTTTCCGCGCCCGCCGCTCCGGCCCCGGAGGGCACCGATACGGCGGCCCCCGCCGCCGCCCGCCCCCCCAAGCCCCGCCGAGCGGCCAAGCCCAAAGCGGCGGCCCCCGCGCCGGAGGCTGAGGCCCCCGCACCCACCGCCAAAGCCGCCCCCAAAAAGGCGGCGACCCGCAAAAAGGCCGCTCCCGCGCCGGAGATGGCCCCCGCCGAGCCTGCCGAGAGCGCTTCTGCGGCAGCAGCTCCCGCCCCGCGCAAGGCGGCCAAAGCTCCGGCAACGAGCAAGGCCGCGCCCGCCCCCAAGAACGCGGCCATCGCCGTGCCCGCCGACAAGCCGTACTACGCCCATCCCTCCATTCAGGAACTGCTGAAAGTGGGCAAGGCGGCAGGCGTCCTCACGAGCGAGGAGATTGCGGCGGCTCTGTCGGTGGCCCTCGAAGCGGCGGGCCTCGACCCAGAGAGCGCCGAGGCCTTTGAAGACATGCAACTCTTCCTCGCCTCCCAGCAGATTGAGGTGCAAGACGAGGGCGAGGACGAAGACGACGACCTCGACGAGGACACGGATGGCCCGGTTGTGGCCGCCGCTGCCGATGCCGACGACGAAGAGCGGTACTTCGACGACATGCCCCGCGCGGTCTCCAACGACCCGGTGCGGCAGTACCTCCACGAGATTGGCCGGGTGCCCCTGCTGACCCTCGAAGAAGAAATCGCCCTGGCCCGCCGCATCGAGGAGGGTGAAGAAGCCCGCAAGCGGCTGGAAGAAGAGGGCGACCTGCTCGACGACCGGGGCCGCCGCCGCCTGATGCGCCAGATGGAAGACGGGGCCGCCGCCCGCCAAGGGCTGATTGAGGCCAACCTGCGCCTGGTGGTGTCCATCGCCAAGAAGTACACCGGGCGTGGCCTGGGCTTCCTCGACCTCATTCAGGAGGGCAACCAGGGCCTGATTCGCGCCGTCGAGAAGTTCGAGTACCGCCGCCGCTACAAGTTCAGCACCTACGCGACCTGGTGGATTCGGCAAGCGATCAACCGCGCCATCGCGGACCAAGCCCGGACCATCCGCATCCCGGTCCACATGGTCGAGACCATCAACAAGCTGACCCGCACCGCCCGGCAGCTTCAGCAGGAACTCAGCCGCGAGGCCACCTACGAGGAAATCGCCGAGGCGATGGGTCCCGGCTGGGACGCCAACAAGGTCGAGGAAGTGCAGAAAGTCTCCCAGGAACCCGTCAGCCTGGAAACCCCCATTGGCGACGAAAAGGACTCCTTTTACGGCGACTTCATCCCCGACGAGAACCTCGATTCCCCGGTTGACAACGCCGCCAAAACCCTGCTCTCGGAAGAGCTGGAAAAGGCCCTTTCCAAGCTCACCGAGCGCGAAGCGATGGTCCTGAAGTTCCGCAAGGGGCTGGTCGATGGCCGCGAACACACCCTGGAAGAAGTTGGCCAGCGCTTTAACGTGACCCGCGAGCGCATCCGTCAGATTGAAAACAAGGCCCTGCGCAAGCTCAAGTACCACGAAAGCCGCACCCGCAAGCTGCGCGACTTCTTGGATTGAGCCGCGCACACCGAGGGCGTGAACACGGGGCGGTTCCTGCGGGAGCCGCCCCGCCTTTTTCAGCTTTTTCAGGCCCTAAACCCCGCACCCACAGCACGAAGACGCCTGCCGGGGGGGCAAGCGTCCTGGACGGCGGAAAGCTCAGAGCTGCAGCTTCAGGCGTCGCCCTGCACCGCGCTTGGCCCATTGCCCTTCGCTTTGGCCCGGTCTTGCAAGAGGCTCAGCAGGTTGACCCCGGTCGCGTTCTCGACCTGCTCGACCATTCCGATGATGTTGGCGGGGAGGGTCTGCACGGCGTTTCTCGTCGCCTGGCCGTTGCCAGAGTCAATCACGGTGAGCTTGTCAATCTGCATGCCCTGAACGGAGGCGGCAAACTGCTCCACGATGCCGGGCAGCATGTTGAGCACGTAGGCCCGCTCGCCCTCCGGCCCGGCTTGCCGGAACGCTTCCACCATCAGGGCGACGGCCTGGGCCTTGGCACGGCCTTCCTCGATGATGGGGGCGGCGGCGGCCTGCGCCGCGAGCAGCTCGGCTTCGCGCCGGGCGCGGGCGGGGGCTATCACGTCGGCTTCGAGGCGCTTTTGGTTGAGCAGCACCCGCTCTTGCTCTAGCTCCTGCTCGGCAATCACGCGGGCGCGTTCGGCATTGACCTTGGCCTCGTTTTCGCGGGCGGCGGCAATCGCTTCGAGTTCGGCGCGGCGCACCCGCAGCTCGTTTTCGCGCTCCAAGATGACCTGCTGCGCGGCCGTCTGGGCCACCTGCGCCCGCTGGCGGGCTTGGGCTTCGACCTCGGCAGCCTCAGCGTTTTGCTGAGCTTCGACCATGCGGGCTTGGCGCTGGGCCTCGGCGCGGCGCTGGCGCAGGGCGGCTTCCAGGGCCGCTTGCTCCTGCTCAAAGTTCTGCTGAGCGCGGACCTTGGCGAGTTCAGCCTCGACCGCCGCCTCGTTTTGCCGGGCCTGCTGAATGGCGCTCAGTTCGGTGCGGCGCACTTCTAACTTGTTCTGCTCTTCAATGATGGCCTGTTGGCTGATGGCCTGCGCGACCTGACTGCGCTGCTGTGCCTGCGCCTCGGCCTGGGTCGCTTCAGCGTTGCGCTCAGCCTCGGCGATGCGCGCTTCCTTGAGGACCTCGGCGGTCTTGCGGCGACCGATGGAATCGAGGTAGCCGCCCATGTCGGTCACGTTCTGAATCTTGAGGGTGTCGAGCTTGATGCCGAGGTTATTGGTGTCGTGCTCGGCCTCCTCGATGAGGGCTTCTGCAAAGCGCAGGCGGTCCTCGTTGATTTCTTCGGGAGTCAGGGTCGCGACGACCCCGCGCAAGTTGCCCTCCAGGGTGTCGCGGACGATGCTGGTCAGGTTTTCACGCGGCACGTCCAAAAAGCGCTCGATGGCGTTGGAAAGCTGCGGCTCCTGCGCGTTGATTTTCACGTTGGCGACGGCATGAATCTTGAGCGGAATGCCGCCCTTGGAGTAGGCGTTCTCGATGGAGAGGTCGAGGGGGATGGTCGTGAGGTCCATCCAGGACACCTTTTCCAGCACCGGGATGCGAAAGGCCCGCCCCCCCCGAATGACCCGGTAACCCACCGTGTCGCCCTCTGCGGTGCGGCGGCTGCGGCCCGAAATCACCAGGACGCGGTTGGGCGGCACCACGATGAGGAAGCTCTTGAGGAGCGCCAGGACCAGAAAGATGCCCAGAAGAATGAGAAACGCGGTCACGAGGGTCGCAGTCATGAGAAGCTCCTTTGCCCAAGAGACTAAATCGTGAGAGAGGGTCAGGAGTCGCGCCCGTCCCAGGCCCCCACGTCGAGAACGCCGCCCCGGACGCCCAGGACGATGATGGAATCTCCGGCCCGCAGGGGGTCAGCGCTGCGGGCGAGGGCGTGCTCAATCTGTCCGGCCACCGTGACGGCCACTTTGCCGGGGCGACCGGGCGCGGGCGGCACCAAAACCTTGCCCGTGCGCCCGGTAAGTCGCCCCGCGCCGCTGCTCACCTCGCCCCGCGTGCGGGCCAGCCGAAAGGCAAAGGAGGTAAAGGCCCCCACCGCCAGCCCGGTCACCAGGGCCATGACGAGCCGCCCGGCTCCGCCGAGGCCCAGCAGCCCCGCCACCGTGCCCGCCAGCCCGAAAAACGCCGCAAAGCTGACCACCGAGCGCAGCGAGAACCATGAGGCCAGGTCGCCCGTCTCCGGGTGCTCCCCCCCCGGCGCATCAGCGTCGTGCCCGCCCACGAGCGAGAGCAGCAGCAGCCCGCCCCCCACAATCAGGCTCAGCAGATAGAAATCCATGTCTTAGGGTCGCCTCCTCGCCTTACGGTACGCGGGGCGGGAGGCGGGGGTTGCTGGAAAGCAGTCAGCGGTCAGCACCAGCAGCCTTCGCTTCAGCTTTGGCCGGAGTTTTTGTAGACAGCTAACGGCTGACCGCTGACTGCTCACTACCCCCTACGGCATCAGCCGCTCTACGCGCCACCCTTGCCCCTCCCGTGCGTAGCGGAAGCGGTCGTGCATGCGGTTGCGGCGGCCCTGCCAGAACTCCCACTCAGCGACGACCACCCGGTAGCCGCCCCAAGAGTCCGGCTTGGGAACGGGCGTGCCCTGGGGGTAGCGGGCCTGCAGCTCGGCAAAGCGGGCTTCCAGCGCCTCCCGGTGGGCGATGGGCGCACTTTGCGGGTTGCTGGCATGGGCGGCGAGCTGGCTGAGGTAGGGCCGGGCGTGAAAGTAAGCCGTGCTCTCGGCCTCCGAGACGCGCTCGACCCGGCCATACGCCCGCACTTGGCGCTCGTGCTCGGCCCAGTGAAACAGCACTTCCGCCTGCGGGTTGGCCGCGAGGTCGCGGCCCTTGTGCGAGTCGTAGTTGGTGTAAAAGGTCAGGCCCCGCTCATCTGCCCCGCGCAGCAGCACGGTCCGCACCGAGGGCCGCCCCCCAGCGTCAGCCGTGGCGAGGCTCAGGGCATACGGCTCGCGCAGCCCGGCGGCGATGGCTTCTTCGAGCCAGCCCCGGAACTGGAGGAGAGGGTCGGGGTTCAGGTCGGCGCGGCGCAGCTCGGCGCGGGTGTACGACAGGCGCAGTCCGGTGAGGTCGGTCATGCGGGGGCCTCCATTCGCGGGGGCTGGCACACGGGGCAGAAGTGAGTGCCGCGCCCCGCGAGAACGGTTTTCTGAATGGGCGTCCCGCAGCGGGGACAGGGCTTCCCGGTCTGCCCGTACACGGCGTGGCGGGTCTGAAAGGCCCCCGGCTCGCCGTCGTGCTGGCGATAGTTGCCCGCGCCGCTCCCCAGCGAACTGCCGCCCGCCTCGACCGCCTCACGCATCACGTCGCGCACGGCGTGGTAGAGGCGAGCTGCCTCCTCTGGGGTCAGGCGCGCCCGCGCGGGATGCAGGCCAGCCCGCCACAGGCTCTCGTCGGCATAGATGTTGCCCACACCGCTTACGGGCTTTTGCGAAAGGAGCCAGGGCTTCACCGCCCCCGCCCTGGCCGCCTGCCGCACAAACTCCTCTTCCCGGAAGTCTTCCGAGAGCGGCTCCGGTCCCATTCCTAGCAGGGTGGGCATCCCGGTGTACACCCCCCGCGGCACGACCGCCATCTTGCCGAAGCGCCGGGGGTCGTGGAAGTACAGGGTCCCCGCGTCGGTCGTGAGGGTCACGCGGGTGTGCGGTCCCTCCTCCAGCCGGAAGCCCCCGGTCATGCCGAGGTGCACGACGAAATCATGTTCCTCGCCGCCCGCTTCCCCTGCCGCGAGGTGCAGCAGCAGGTACTTGCCCCGGCGCGAGAGGGCGCTCACCCGCCGCCCGTGCGCGAGCCACGTGTCGCGGTAGCGGTGCGGCGCGTCATGCGTCACAGAGAGGATGGTGCGCCCAGCAAGCAGCGGCTCCAGCTTGCGGCGCGTGGTCTCCACCTCAGGGAGTTCGGGCATAGGGCGAGGATAGCGGCCCGGCAGGGAGCACACCGGAGCGGTTCTTCCCTATTCTATTCTGCCCCCCATGCCGACGCTGCTGCTTACGGGCTTTGAGCCGTTTCACACCCACCCGGTCAATCCCAGCGCCGAGGCCGCAGACGCGCTCGACGGGCTGGAGCTGGGCGGGGTGCGGGTGCGCTCGGCCCTGCTGCCTGTCGAACCCCACGCGGCGGCGCAGGCACTACGCGGCCTGCTGGCCACCCACCCACCAGACGCCGTGCTGCTGAGCGGCCTCGCGGCGGGCCGCCCGCAGGTCACGCTGGAGCGGGTGGCCGTCAATGTGATGGACTTCCGCATCCCCGACAACGCCGGACGGACCTACCGCGACGCCCCCGCCTGCGCGGAAGCCGGAGCACCCACCGCTTACCTCTCCACCCTTCCGCTGCGGCCCATCCTCGCGGCGTGGCGGGAGGCCGGGATTCCGGGCGATATCAGCAACACGGCGGGGTTGTACGTCTGCAACTTCGTGATGTACCACGCGCTGCACCACCTCGCGCAGCAGGGACGCGCCCACGTCCCCTGCGGGTTCCTGCATGTCCCCGCCAATGCCGCTGTCGCCCTCGCCGTGCCGGAGGACCGCCCGGCCCTCCCCTACCTGCCGCAAAGCGAAATCACGCGGGCGGTGCGGGGGGCGGCGGAAGTGCTCGCGGGCCACCTGAACTAGGGGCTACGGAAAAGGCGCTTTCCCCGGCACCCAGCCGCCCCCCGGCCCGCCCGCCCAGTGCCACTCACCCGGCCCGGCGGGCTTGCGGGCCAACGCCCGCGCCACCGCCGCCAGGGGCACCCGGCGGGCAAAGCGGGTGCGGGCGTGCCACTGCGCGAGGGCGCGGGCCGGGTCGCTGGGGCGCAGGCCCCGCAGGGCGGCGTCTGCCCGGTTGACGGCCAGGTCAAAGAGGGCCGGGGGCACCGCTCCGGTGGGGGCAGGGGGGTCCGCGCCGGGCGGATTCAGGAAGGGAGGGTCGTCGGCAGACACGGGGCCAGCCTCCCTAGGGCTTCATGCGGTGCAGTTCCACGACGTAGCGGGCGAGTTCCGGCGGGGACGCCACCTCGCGGGCCAGCGCCACGCGGGCTTCGAGCATGGAGAGGTCAAAGGGGTCCACCCGCAGCAGTTCGTTTATCAGCAGTAGGGCGCGGCGCAGGTCGCCGGCCTCGCGGGCCTGGGCGATGCGGGAGCGCAGCTCCATGGTGAGCAGCAGCCGCAGTTCTTCGCGGACCTCCTCGGCCCACTCGCTTTCCATCCGCAAGCCCGCCAAAAAGGGGCCGCGGTAGAGCGCCAGCGCCCCCGCGAGGTCGCCCGCCGCGAGCGCCGAGCGCAGCTCGGTCACGTCGAGGTGCACGTGCACGTCTGGTCCCAGGCTATAGCGCGGCTGCTTGGCGCTGCCCTCCATGCGGATGACCTCGGCCCCCAGCCGCACCCGCAGCTCGCGAAATACCGCTCGGAAATAGTCTCCCGCCGTTTTGGGGTCGCGGTCGGGATAGAGGGTCGCTTCCAGCTCGCGCCGAGTTCGGCCCGGATGCAGGGCGAGGTAGACCAGCGTGAGCACTCCTCCTTCCAAGCTGAGGGTGATGGTTTCTCCCTCGCGCTCGATTTCTGAGCGGCCCAGCGTATAGACCCGCAGGTGCAGCGACCCAGAGACGGGGACCTCGCTGCCGGGCACATTGAGTTTGTCCAGCACGAGCTGCGTGTCCGAAGCGAGGTCGGGGTGAAGCAGCGCCCGCTGCACGAGGTTGGCGAGTTCGTGCAGGTCGGGGCGGTAGAGCATGCGGTCGCGGGCCGCAATCAGGGCGGTGAGCGCCTCACGGAAGGTCCGCAAGCTCTGTTCGGCCCCTCCCAGCGCCGCTTGCGCTTCGGCGAGGTGCAACAGCGCCCGGATACGCTGGCCTTCGCCCAACGTCTGCGACTCCAGTGCCCGCGCCAGGTGCTCGGCGGCCTGCGCGTGGTGCTGCCGCCGCCGCAGCAGAATGCCCCGCGTCATCGTCACCGCCGGGTGCGTCGCGTCCGGCGCGAGGTCGAGCAAAACCTCCAGCGCCCGCGCATGCTGCCCCTGACGGCTGTGCAGGTCCGCCATCCGCGTCGCCGTCCAGGTCAGCAGCTCAAAATCTTGGGAGTGACGGGTTCTCTCGACGATGCCCCGCAACGCCTGCAACGTTTGCAGGTGGGCGGCGTGGTCCCTGGTGAGGTGGTGCAAGACGGCTTCGACCGCCAGCAAGTACGCTTTGGGCGTCAGCGCGTCCGTTTGCGTCAGCAACTCCCTTGCCTCGTCGATGGTCTGCTTGGCCCCCTTAAAATCCCCCGTGAGCACCTGCACGTTCGCCAACCCGGTCAGGGCGGAGAGGCGGGCGATGGGCGTCCGGTCGGTGGGCAAGAGACGCAGCGCTTCTTGGTAGAGGTGCTGTGCCCGCAGGACTTCGCCCGTCTGCACCAGCATCTGCGCCACCGTCTGCGTGACCCGCCCGATGCGTTCGTCGTCGCCCAGGGCCATATAGCCGCGCCAGGCGCGCTCGCAGCGCTCCATGCCCTCAGCCATGCGCCCCGACTGGAACTCTGCGGTGCCCCACCACCGCTGTGCCCGCAGCGCCAACTCGCCCGTCAGACCAGGCGTGATGGCAGCAAAGTGGCGGATGGCTTCGGAAAAACGTCCCAGAAGCCGCAGGACATTCCCGTACTCGACGCGGGCTTCTTCGTCGCCCTGCTCCATCGCCCGCATTAGGGGAAGTTCGGCCTGCTGGAAGCGCCCACTGCCCTGATAAGCCATCCCCAACAGCCGCCATTCCTCCGGAGTCGCCGGAGGGCGCTCGGTTAAGAAAGTAACCACCGCATCATACCGCCCGGCATCGAACTGGGCTTGGAGGTCTGCGAACTGCTCCACATCTGGGGTCATCAGCTGGGGTTACAATACCCCCATGCCGAAAAAAATGATGAAGGTGGTGGCCTTGTTCGCCGCGCTGAGTGTCGCCTTCGATCACGCTGGCGGAGCAGTGAACGACTACGGCATCTTCCAGCAACCTTCTCAGGCCCAGGGGGGCGGGGTCAACGATTACGGCATTTTCGGCAAGTAAGACTCGCTCCACACTGAGGGACGCGCCCCACCCCAGAGGCGTCCCTGTTGTTTGGCTTGGCGTTTCCGCCCCGCTCAGCCGGAGTGCCGCGCCTCGGCAAAGGCACGCTGGGCGCTGAAGTCGCCGGGGAGCTTTTCGTAGACACCGGCGGCATTCAGCTCCCAGGAACCGCGCCTATCGGCCCATTCGGTGGCCAGCAGGCGCAGGAGGTGGTCGCGGTGGTGGGGGTCGAGGACCGGGGCGATGACCTCGACGCGGCGATCGAGGTTGCGGCTCATCCAGTCGGCGCTGCCGAAGTAGACCTCCGGGTGCCCGGCATTCGCAAAGGCGAAGATGCGGGCATGCTCCAAAAAGCGCCCCAACAGGCTATGGACCCGGATATTTTCGGAGAGGCCCGGCACGCCGGGGCGCAAGCAGCACACGCCACGCACCATCAGCTCGACCCGCACCCCCGCCGCCGAAGCCCGGTAGAGCGCCTCAATCATGCCGGGGTCGGTGAGCGAATTCACCTTGACCCGCACCCACGCATCCTGCCCAGCTTCCGCGTGGGCGATTTCGCGGGCTATCAGGGCCACCAGACCCGCGCGGGCGGTGTCGGGAGCGACGAGGAGGTGGGTGTAAGTGGCTTCGGCGTACCCGGTGAGGTGGTTAAACAGCTCGGACACGTCGGCCCCCAGCCCCGGATGAGCGGTGAGCAGGCTGAGGTCGGTGTACAGCCGGGCGGTCTTGGGGTTGTAGTTTCCGGTGCCGATGTGGACATAACGGCGCAGGCCACCCTCCTCGCGGCGCACCACCAGGGCCACCTTGCCGTGGGTTTTGAGGCCCACGACCCCGTACACAACGTGAGCGCCCGCCCGCTCCAGCTTCCGCGCCCAGGAGATGTTGCGCTGCTCGTCAAAGCGGGCCTTGAGTTCAATCAGGGCGACGACCTGCTTGCCGTTCTCGGCGGCCTTGCGCAGCGCCCCCAGGAGGCGGGGGTCATCCCCGGTGCGGTAGAGGGTCTGTTTGATGGCGAGGACCTGCGGGTCAGCGGCGGCCTCCTCCAGGAAGGTGAGCACTCCCTCAAACCCGTCGTAGGGATGGTGCAGCAGAACGTCGCGCTCCCGCAGCACGTCGAAGATGCCGCCTTCTTCCTCGTCCCCCAGGTCCGGCACCGCGGGGGCGTGGGGCGCAAAGGCAAGGTCGGGGCGGGTCACGGGCAAGTTCATCAGGTCGGCGGTGCCCAGCGGGCCTTCCAGGCGGAAGATGTCTTCAGGGGCGAGCCGCAGCCGCTCCTGGAGAAAGGTCACCAGCGGAGCGGGCATTCCCTGCCCCACCTCCAGCCGCACCGCCGCCCCAAAGCGCCGCCGCCGCAAGCCGTCCTCGATGGTCGCGAGGAGGTCTTCGGCTTCTTCCTCCTCAAACTCGTAGTCGGTGTTGCGGGTGACCCGGAAGGGATAGGCCGCGAGCACGGTGCGGCCCTTGAACAGCTCGCCCAGGTGCGCGGCAATCACGTCCTCCAGCAGCACCAGCCGTTCTCCTACGGCCACCACCCGCGGCAGCACCCCGACGGGCACCTTGACCCGTGCAAAGTCCGGTTCTTCACCCTCGCCCGCTTCCAGCAGCACGGCGAGGTTGAGGCTGAGGTTGCTCAGGTAGGGAAAGGGATGGCTGGGGTCCACGACGAGCGGGGTCAGCACCGGCTGAATCTCCGAAAGGTAACGCTCGCGCAGGGCCGCCCGCGCCCGCTTGCCCAGGTCCGCGATGCGCGAAAAGCGCACGCCCTTGCGGGCGAGGTCATCGAGGGTGCGCCGGGCCGCTCGCTCAATCTGGCGCAGCATCTCGTGGGTGCGCGCCCGCACCAGGTCTAGGGTCTGCCGGGGCAGCAGTCCATCGGGGCCGGGGGTTTGCACGCCCGCCGCAATCTGGCGGTGGACGCCCGCCACGCGCACCATAAAAAACTCGTCGAGGTTGCTGCCGCAAATCGCCGCGTAGCGCAAGCGCTCTAGAGGCGGGTTGCGCTCGTCCCGCGCCTCGGCGAGCACCCGCGCATTAAAGGCCAGCCACGACAGCTCGCGGTTGAGAAAAGCGCTGTCCGGGTTGGCGACCGTGCTGAAGGTCTGCCCGCTGTCCTCCGGCTCCCGGCGAGCAGGGCGGCGGCGAGGGCGGGCGGGGGCAGGGCCTTCAGTTACGGAGCGGGAGGCAGACACAGCGGGAGACCTCAAAGCAGTGGGAGTGGGGGGACAAAGAGGCGAGCACCCCAGCACGTGGGGGGCTGTCGTCCTCCCCATTCTCTCAGATGAAATGTCAGCGGCGCAGCCAGGGAACGTGCGGGGGCACCGTCACGCCCGCTTGAACAGCAGCGCCGCGTTCTGCCCGCCAAAGGCGAAGGAGTTGCTCAGGGCGTACTCGACCTGGACCTCCCGCGCCCCCTCTGGAATGTAATCGAGGTCGAGCAGGGGGTCGGGGTCGGTGAGGTTGATGGTGGGGGGCAGAATGCCGTCATGAAGGGCCTGCGCGACCGCGATGGCCTCTACCGCGCCCGCTGCACCCAGCAAGTGCCCAGTCATGGACTTGGTGGAGCTGACGGCCAACGCGTGCGCGTGGGCACCGAAGACCGCCTTGATGGCCTGCGTCTCGTGCAGGTCGTTGAAATGGGTGCTGGTGCCGTGGGCGTTGATATAGCCCACCTCACCAGGGTTCACGCCCGCCGTGGCGAGGGCCATGCGCATGGCAACCTGCGCTCCGCGTCCTTCCGGGGCCGGAAGGGTGATGTGGTGCGCGTCGGCGCTGGTGCCGTAGCCCACGATTTCGGCATAGATGGTCGCTCCCCTGGCCTTGGCCTGCTCGTACTCCTCCAGAACCAGCACGCCCGCCCCCTCGCCCAGCACGAAGCCGTCGCGAGAGGCGGAAAAGGGTCGGCTGGCCTCCTGCGGGGCGTCATTGCGGGTCGAGAGGGCCTTCATGTTGGAAAAGCCCCCGATCGCGATGGGCGTGACTGCCGCCTCGGTGCCGCCCGCGAGCATGACGTCCGCGAGGCCGAGCTGGATGTAGCGGGCCGCGTCCCCGACCGACCCCGTGCCCGTCGCGCAGGCGGTGACGACCGTACTGCTGGGGCCAGTCGCCCCGTAGCGCATGGCGACGTGTCCGGTCGCCATGTTGGCAATCATCATCGGGATAAACAGCGGGCTGATGCGCCCCGGCCCCCGCGTCCGCAAGACATTGGCCTGCTCCTCGAAGGTCTTGACCCCGCCGATGCCCGACCCAATCACCGCGCCCGTGCGCTCGCCGCGCAGCTCGTCTTCCGAAAGCCCGCTGTCGCGCACGGCGAGTTCTGCCGCCGCGAGCGCGAGCTGCACGTAGCGGTCGAGCTTGCGAGCTTCCCTGGGGTCCACCCAGGCCGAGAGGTCATCTTTGACCTCGCCCGCAATCTTGCTGGGCACGTCTGCTGGGTCAAAGTGGGTGATGGGGCCAACGCCGCTTTTGCCCTCCCGCTGCGCCCCGGCAAAAGCCTGCGCCCCCGTGCCGATGGGCGTTACAGGGCCGAGTCCGGTAATCGCCACGCGCCTGAGTCCACTCACGCTCATGTTTGCTCCTGGGTCAAGGGAGGGGGCCGGGGAGTCAGGCCACGGTTTCCCGCCAGCCCCCCCGGCCCCCGCTGTCCTGAAGGGTTACTGCTGCGAACCGATGTAATCGACGGCGGCCTGCACCGTGCGAATCTTCTCGGCGTCCTCGTCGCTGATGGTGATGCCGAAGCGGTCTTCCAGACCCATAATCAGCTCGACCGTCTCCAAGCTGTCCGCACCGAGGTCCTCGACGAATCGGGCTTCGGGGGTCACCTTGTCCGCGTCTACGCCGAGTTTCTCGACGATGACGGCTTTCACATCTTCAAATGTCGCCATTGACTCTTCCTCCTTCGCTGAAGTCTGCGCCAGTGTACACGGGCGGCCCGCCCACACCGACTTGACTGGACGGGGTTCAACCTCTCCCCCACCCCGCATCAGTGCGGGTACAGCCCGCCGTCGACCCCGATGACCTGCCCGGTGACGTATCCGGCGGCTTCGGAGGCCAAAAAGGTGACGAGCGCGGCGACCTCCTCGGCCCTGCCGAAGCGCCCCAGCGGGATGCTGCCCAGATAGGTGCGCTGGACTTCGGCGGGCAACGCCGCCGTCATGTCCGACTCGATAAAGCCCGGCGCGACCGCGTTCACGGTGATGCCGCGTCCGCCGTATTCCTTGGCGAGGGCTTTGGTCAGCCCAATGAGGCCTGCCTTGCTCGCGACGTAGTTGGCTTGGCCGGGGTTGCCCATCAGCCCGACCACCGAAGCGACATTGATGATGCGCCCCGCCCGCGCCCGCATCATGTGCTTGAGGGCGGCGCGGCTGGCCGCAAAGGCGCTGCTGAGGTTGGTGTCGATGACGGCCTGCCAGTCCTCGTCTTTCATGCGGACGGCGAGGCCGTCGCGGGTGATGCCCGCGTTGTTGACGAGCACGTCGAGGCGGCCCATCTGCGCGATGACCGTCTCGACGAGGGTACCCGCGTGAGCCGGGGCCGAGAGGTCGGCCCCGAACACCTGCGCGGGCACACCGAGGGCACGAATCTCCGCAGCCACCTGCTCGGCTTCGGCTTGGTTACGGCCATAGTGGACGGCCACGCCGTAGCCTGCCTGGGCGAGCGAAAGGGCCATCGCGCGGCCCAGGCCCCGGCTCGAGCCGGTCACGAGGGCGATGTTGTGGGGGTGGGGTTCGGTCATGGAAATCCTTGCAGAAAAAGCCGCCCGCCGCCAGCATCCAGCGGCCAGCCGGGAAGATTTAGAGCTGAGCGCTGGCCGCTGGAAGCGGAAAACCGCGCACCTGCTCGGCGGTGCCGACGTTCAAGGTTCGGGCACCCGGCAGGATGCGCTCCACCAGCCCGGTGAGGACCGTGCCGGGGCCGAACTCGACGAAGACCTCGGCCCCGGCATCGGCGAGCGCCCGAATCGTCTCGACCCAGCGCACGCTTCCGGTGACCTGACGAGCGAGGAGGTCAGGCAGGGCGGCGGGGTCGGTGTTGGCCTCAGCCGTGACGTTGGCATAGACCGGAAAGGCGAGCGGCCCGAAGGCGGCAGCGCGCAGGGCTGGCGTCAGGCCCTCCCGCGCCGGGGCCATCAGGTCGCAGTGAAAGGGGGCACTCACCCTGAGGGGGATGACCTTGAGGCCCCGCGCCTTCAGCTCGGCGGCGGCGGCGTCCACGGCGGCCTTTTCGCCAGAGATGACGGTCTGGGTCGGCGCGTTGTAGTTGGCGGGCTGCACCACACCGGGGGTCGCGGCGCACACCTCGCGCACCACGTCAGGGTCACCCATGACCGCGCTCATGGCCCCGGTCCCGACGGGCACGGCGGCCTGCATCAGCTCGCCCCGCCTGCGGGTGAGGCGCAGGGCGTCCGCGAGGTCCAGCGCTCCGGCGGCCACCAGCGCCGAATACTCGCCCAGCGAGTGCCCGGCGGCAAAGGCCGGGGTAAGGCCCGTCTGCGCCTGCCACGCCCGAAACGCGGCGACGGACGCCGCCACCAGCGCGGGTTGCTGGTTGGCCGTGAGGGTGAGGTCTTCGAGCGGCCCCGCTTCCATCAGCCCGCGCAGGCCGGGCAGGGTGGCCTCCGCCTGGGCATAAACCGCTCCAGCCTCGGCGAAGGCGGCGGCGAGGTCTACGCCCATGCCGACCGCGTGCGAACCTTGGCCCGGAAAGAGCGCCGCTATTCTCACGCGCTCACCTCGGCGGGGGCGGCGGCGGCGCGTGCCCCCAGGCTGGGTGCGCCGCCCCACCAGCGCATCGTTCCGGCGGCCCAGCTCAGGCCGCCGCCAAAGGCGACGAGGAGGAGCTGCTGGCCGTCCCGAATGCGCCCGTCGTCGAGCGCCTCGCGCAGGGCGAGCGGCACGGTCGCGCTCGACGTGTTGCCGTAGCGGTCCACGTTCACGACCGTCCGCGACATGGGCACCCCGAAGCGCTCGTTGGCGGCCTCGATGATGCGGATGTTGGCCTGGTGCGGGATGACCCAGTCTACGTCACCGCTCTGCAAGCCGGTCTTGGCGAGCACCTCGTTGCCGCTGTCGCCGAGCACACGCACCGCGAACTTGAAAACCTCGCGGCCATTCATGCCCACTGTCTCCCCCATCTCGAAGCCGCCGGGCAGCCGGGGGGCGGCGCAGCGCAGGTAGAGGCTCGGTCCTCCGGCACCGTCGGCCCCCAGCACGAACTCCTGAAAGCCGTACCCCTCAGGCACCGGCCCCACGACCGCCGCGCCCGCCCCGTCGCCAAAGAGAATCGCCGTGTTGCGGTCCGTCTGGTCCACGATTTTGGAGAGGGCCTCGGCCCCCACCACGAGCACCCGCCGCGCGGTGCCCGCCAAGACCAACCCCTGCGCCACGCTGAGGCCATACACGAAGCCGCTGCACGCGGTGGAAAGGTCGAAGGCGGCGGCCCCGGTCAGGCCCACCTGCATGGCGATGAGGGCGGCGGTCGACGGCATCAGCGCGTCGGGGCTGACGGTCGCGCACACCACGGCGTCCACCTCGCGCAGGGCTTCCGGGTCCCGCGAGAGCAGGTCGCGCACGGCGGCCACTCCCAGGTCAGAGGTGTACTCGTCCGCCTCTGCAAAGCGGCGCTCCCGAATCCCCGTGCGGCTCTCTATCCACTCGGCGCTGGTGTCGAGCCGCGCCTCGAACTCGGCATTCGTGACCACCCGCGCCGGAGCGTAGGCCCCCAACGCCGTGATGCCCACGCTCCGGCGGTGGGGAGACCCCCCAGATGCACTCGTCATGGGCCGACGCTAGCATTCCTTGAACAGCCGTTCAATGAATCGAGTTCAGAGTTGGCAGCCTGGGAGAGGAAAGCGAGACCAACAGGGGGGAGGGGCACGCCCCATCCTGACGTGCCCCTCCCCCGCCGCCTCCGCGTGCAGAGGTTATTCAGCTTTCTCGGCCTGCTCGGTGCCGGTCTGCTCAGTGCTGACCTGGCCTTCGTCGGCCTGGGTGCCCTCAGCATCCGCAGCTTCACGCTGAGCATTTTCGGTCTGTTCGCCCTGGCTTTGCGCCTCGCTCGCCGTCAGGGTGGCGAGGGCCTGCTGTAGGGCACGCTCGCGGACCATGCTGATGTAGTAGGCGTTCAGGCCGTTCGGTCCCAACTGGCTCTGGAGCTGCTGGGGGGTCAGGCCGTTGGCCTGCGCGAGCGCGGTCATCGCCCGGCTGAAGTCGGCGTCGCTGACCTGCACGTTCAGGTCTTCGGCGAGCTTCTCCAGGGCGAGGTCACGCCGAACGCGGCTTTCGGCATTCTTGGCGAGGTCGGCCAGGAACTCGTCCAGCTTGCCCTGCTCCTGCATAAAGGCCTCGTACTCGCCCCATTTCACGCCCTGGCGGCTGAGGTCGTCTTTGATTTCTTCGAGCATCGCGTCGCGGCGACGGTCAAGCAGGGCCTGCGGAATCTCGACCTGCATCCCGGAGACGAGGTGCCCGGTGAACTCCTCGCGGCGAGCGGCCTCCCCCTCCTGCCGGGCGCGGCGCTCCAGCTCCGCCCGGAGGTCGGTGCGCAGGCGCTCCAGCGACTCGAAGTTCAGCGACTTGGCAAAGTCGTCGTTCAGCTCCTGAAGCTGCTTGGTCTGCACGCCCTGCACCCGCACGCGGACGGTGTGCTCCGGGTGCTCTTGGTCGCCGTGGCTGTGGGCGGGCACAGTAATCTCGACCTCGTCGCCGACATTCTTGCCGACCAGGGCGTCACGCACGTGGGCTTCGGCGACATCGAGGTAGACGGGGTAGGAGCCGCCTTCCCCCTCGCCCAGCTCTTCGATGGTGACCTGGTCGGTCGGCTCGATGGGACGCTCCACCGTCTGGAAGGTCGCGTTGCGCTCCTGGAGGTCGGCGAGGGTGCGCTCCAGGACCTCGTCGGTGATTTCAGGAGCCGACGCCGTGAGCTGCACCCCTTTCCAGTCGGCCAGGGTGACTTCGGGGTAGGTCTCGCCGCGCACCGTGAAGGTGAAGCTCTGGCCGCTCTGCAGGGGACCGGGGTCAATCTGGGCGTCGACGAGGTTGAGCTTCAGCTCACGGGCGGCCTGCGGATAGTGGACCTGGAGCAGACGGTCACGGACTTCCTGCTCGACGTAGCCCTTGCCCACGCGACTTTCCAGGACCTTGCGGGGGGCCTTGCCAGGACGGAAGCCGGGCACCCGCACGTCGCGCGCGAGGCCTGCCCACACCTGTTCGTAGGCGCGGTTGACGTCCGCTGCGGGCACCGCCACCTGAAACTGCACTTTGTTGCCTTCTTTGCTGATCAGCTCTGCCATAGGTCTCCCTGTTCTGGCCGCCCTCCCCCCATGTGCCCGGCGTGCCCGCCGGAAAAAAAGGGGGGGGGGCGGGGTCCTCGTGCGCCCGCGTGCATTCCCGGCGTCCCACGAGGAGCGGGACACGCCGTCCAGGCACGCGACATGCCGCCGCGCATCATAGAGCCTGAGGCCCCGTCCGTGCGAGGGCGGACCAAAGAGGGTGCCAGGGTCGCGGACTGCACCTGACCGGGAAGCGTATGGTGGGCGCGTGCTCCTCGACCCGCTGAACCGGCCCCTGCGTGACCTGCGCCTCAGCGTGACCGACCGCTGCAACCTGCGCTGCACGTACTGCATGCCCGCCGAGGTCTTCGGGCCGGACTATCCCTTTTTGCCGCGAGAAGCGCTCCTGACCTTCGAGGAACTCGAACGCCTGGCCCGCGTCTTCGTCGGGCTGGGGGTGCGCAAGGTGCGCCTGACCGGGGGCGAGCCACTGCTGCGGCGGGACCTGCCGGAGCTGGTGGGCCGCCTCGCGGCGCTGGAGGGGGTCGAAGACCTCGCCCTGACGACCAACGGGC
>NZ_KI519501.1:2500-125019 GCF_000482805.1 Deinococcus murrayi DSM 11303
CGACTTCCGCCCGGAGTACCGCCGAATCGTGAACGTGGTGCGCCGCCTGCCCGCCAGCGTGCCCGTGGTGGCGGTCACGGCCACGGCGACGGCGGACGTTGAGCAGGAAGTGCTGGAGCAGCTTGGCGGCGGACGCGTGATGCGTGGGGCGTTGACCCGCCATAATCTGCGCCTGCATGTGCAGCCCGTGGGCAGCGAAGTGGAACGCTTCGCCTGGGTGGCGGAATGGGTCAGACGTCAGAGCGGAACCGGCATCGTGTACACGGCGACGCGGGCCCAGACGGTGGAACTGGCGGAATTCCTGAATGACCAGGGCATCCCGGCGCGGCACTACCACGGAGGCATGAAAGAGGGCCGCGCGGAGGTCGAGGGCGAATGGATGCGCAATGAGGTTCGTGTCGTGGTGGCGACCAATGCGCTGGGGATGGGTGTGGATAAGCCAGACGTGCGCTTCGTGATTCACGCCCAGTTTCCGGGTTCACCGCTGAACTATTACCAGGAAATCGGGCGGGCTGGGCGCGACGGCCTGCCCGCCGACGTCGTTTTGCTGTTTGACCCCCAGGATGCCGACATCCAGCGCAGCTTCATCCAGCGCAGTAAGCCCCGCGAGGAGACCTATACAAAGGTGATGGCGCAGCTGGAGCACCGCGCCTGTAAACAAAGAGAGTTGGCGGTGGCCGTAGACACCAGCGAAAACGCCGTCAAGCAGGTGCTCACCACCCTGATGCTCAAAGAGGCCGTGCGAAAGGACAGTGCCGGGTTCTACAGCCTGAGACGGCGCGTCTCCTTGCATGACCTGAACATCAATGCCGCCTACGAGCGGCGCTTGCACGAACTGGACGTCATGTTGCGCTACGCCCAGGACACGGGCTGTCGGATGCGCTTTTTCACCCGCTTTCTGGGCGACCCGGAGTCGGCTCCCTGCGGGCAGTGCGACCGCTGCCGCCCGCAGCAGGCCGCAGCCCTTCCGCAGAGCTTGCTGGAAAAGGCCCGCGAGGTCGCGGAATATCCTCTGCTTCGGCTGACGAATGTACACGAAAAGCAGCTGATTTACGCTTCAGGCTATGCCAGCGACTACTACGGCGGCACCCGTACGGGGGACCTCATCCGCCAGGCCAAGTACGGTGGGGGCGGCGCCTTTCCCCAGGAGCTGGTGCATCAGGTCGTTCACCTTATCCGGCAGCGCCTGCCCCTGAACGAACTCAGCGCCGTGACCTTCATTCCACCCACCAGAAGCGGCGATAGGGTTCAGGTCTTCGCGGGGCAGGTGGCCGCGGCCCTGGGTTTGCCGCTCCTCGATAGCCTGCAAAAAGTTCGGGGGACCCGCGAGCAGAAGGACTTCACCAGCCGGGAAGCCAAGAAGGCCAACATCAAGGGTGCCTTTCGCGTGAAGGCGGCGGTTTACGGTCAAAACATCCTGGTTCTGGACGATGTGTGCGACAACGGAATCACCCTCGCGGAGGCCGGTAGAATGCTCAAGAAAGCGGGAGCGGGCACGCTCCACGCCGTGACCATCGCCAAGACCCGTCTCAGTGACCAGTAACCCGGTACCCCAACCATGACGACACCGACCGCCCAAGAAGCCCTGCTATGGCACCAACTCGCCCATGCCAAACTCAAGCCCGCCGAACGCATGAGTGTGCTCCGGGCCGCCAAGGCTCTTGACGGCGAGGTCGCCGACTTGGAGAAGTGGGTGGAGGCCGGGTTGCCGGGTGTTCCTGCCCCCGTTAGCACTGCGTTCGAAGCCGTCTTGCAGGGCAACGTGACAGAGAGTTTTTTGCTGGAAGAACTCTCGGAACAGGGAATCAAGCTCCTGACCGGAAGGGACGAGGACTACCCCCGGCGGTTCAAGCGGGCTTTTCTGGAGAAGACTCCGGTGGCCCTTTACGCGGTGGGAAATACAGGGCTGCTGGGAGCGACCCGCACCGTGGCCATCGTTGGGTCACGTGACGCAGGGCAAGACGCCGTGAAGCTCGCACAGCGGGCCGCCGCGTACTTTGCGCGGGAAGGCTACGTCCTGGTGAGTGGAAATGCCAGGGGCATCGACCAAACCGCTGAGGAAGCGGCGTTGCAGGCCGCCGGAAAAGTGATTTCTGTGCTGCCGCAGGGGCTGCTGGACAAGGCCAGCGCTGCGCTCATCCGCAAGCACAGCCGCGCCCTGTTGGATGGGCAACACCTCCTGCTCTCAGAGCTGCATCCCAAGGCGCGGTGGCAGGCACGCTTTGCCATGATGCGAAATCGCCTCATCATGGCGCAGGCCGACGCCGTGCTGGTGGCACAGACTGGGGCTAAAGAGGGTGTGGTGAACGGCAAGAAGGTACAAAGTGGAACCTGGGCCGGAGCGCAGGAAGCCGTCAAGCTGGGCAAGCCTGTCTTTGTCTTTGACCTTCCCTATGAGGGAAACCAGCTTCTCGCACAGGAACTGGCGCAAAAGATTTCGCCAACAGAGGATGAGGCGATGTTCTTCGAGCTGGAAAACCTCCTGGGTGCCCATCTCGCCGCACAGCGAGCCAAGCCCCTCACCTCCGGCGGCAGGAAGCGATTTTCCGAGCAGCCCTCTCTCTTTTCCTGAGTTGCTTCTCTGGGGATGGGGGGCGCCCGCTATCCTGTGCCGCGATGACGACCCTGCTTTCTGCCCTGGAGGACGCCCTGCGGCATGCGGGCGATTACCACCGGGGTGAGGTGGCCCTGCCCGCGTGCGTGCTGTGGCCGGACCCAGAGGGCGAGTGGCGGGACGCCGCCGCACGGCTGCGGGGGCCGCTGCCCCTGCTGGAACTCGGAGCCTACGACCCGGCGCAGGCGCGTGGCCCGGCGCTTTGGCTGCGCACGGTGCTGGACACCGGGCATGGGGAGGGGCCGCCCGTGCTCTACCTGCCCGGCGTGCGCCGCGACGACCTGCGCGGCGAGTCGGCCCCGGCGCACCTGCAACCGCTGGTGGAGTTGCAGTACCGCGGGGCGGTGTTCGCGCATCCCAACGGCAAGGCCTGGACGGTGGCCTCGTTCCTGGGCAACGCCACGCAGGGGCTGGGGGTGGAGGTGCACGCCGGGGCGCGCTCGGCGCTCGTCGCACACCTGGGGGTGCTGCTGGACACGCCGCTGGAGACGCTGCGGGCACGGGCACCCCTGACGGCCCGCAGCGTGCAGGCCCTCGCCTTTCCTGACCTGGCGGGGGAGGTGCTGGCGTGGCTGAACGCGCCGGGGGCAGCGGCATCAGACGCCCTGGGCAGCGCCGTGCAGGAAGAGTACGGCGTGTCCCTGTCCGAGGGGCCGCTGGGGGTCGCGGCGCACCTCGCGGGGCGGCAGGGCCAGTGGCAGGCGGTGTGGGCACGCTTCGCGGCGGCACCGGGGCGCTTTCCGGGGGTAGTGGCGGCGCTGGAGAGGGCGGGTCCTCCCGCGAGCGCTGGCTGGAGCCTGAGCGCCGCCGAGGTCTGGCCGGGGGTCAACGAGGCCGCCGAACGCGCCCTGGAAGAGGGGTTACGGGCGCTGCGGGCCGCGCCGCCGCCCCAGGTCCTGGCCGGAATCCGGGCGCTGGAGGAGGCGCACGGGGCACGCCGGGGCTTCGTATGGGCCGAGCTGGGCCGCTCGCCGCTGGCGCGGGCGCTCGCGGGGCTGGCGCGGCTGGCAGAGCACGCGGCGCGGCCCCTGCCCGGCGAGAGCGCCGCCGAGCTGGCCGCGGCCTACGCCGAGAGCGGCCACCGGGTGGACCTGGCAGCACTGGAGGCGCTGGCCGCCGCGGACCGCGACGACCACCTCGCCCTGGTGGGGCAGGTGCTGCGCGGGCCGTACCGAGCGTGGCTGGAGCGGGTCAACGCCGCGTTTCAAGCGGCGGTGCAGGCCGGGGACGCGTCCCTGCCCCGGCCCCGGTCGGGGGATTGGGCCACCGAGCCGGGGCTGGCGGTGGTCTTCGTGGATGGCCTGCGCTACGACGTGGCCGCCCGCCTGCAAGGGCAGCTCAGCGGGGCAACCCTGGAGTGGCAGTTCGCGGCGCTGCCCACGCTGACGCCCACCGCCAAGCCCGCCGTCGCCCCGCACGGGGGGGGCCTCGACCCGCTGGACCCAGAGCGTCTGACCCTGGGGTACCTGGGCCGCGCCGTGAACGCGGCTGTGCTGCGGCAGCGGCTGGCGGCGCGGGGATTTGCCCCGCTCGCCCCGGACGAGACGGGCGACCCGGCGGGCGCGGCGTGGACGGAAGCGGGCGACCTCGACCGCCTCGGCCACGCCCGCGGCGAGCGGCTGGCCCACCACCTGGACGGCGAACTGGCCCGCATCCGGGAACGGGTCACGGCCCTGCTGCAGGCAGGCTACCGCGAGGTCCGGGTGGTCACCGACCACGGCTGGCTGCTGCTGCCCGGCGGCCTCCCCAAGTTGGACCTCCCCGCCTCCCTGACCCTGTTTCGCAAGGGCCGCTGCGCCGTGCTGAAACAGGGAAACGCGAGTGGTTACCCGACCCTGCCCTGGACCTGGGACGCCGCTGTCGAAGTGACGCTGGCCCCCGGCGTCCACGCGTTCGAGGCCGGCGAGGTGTACGCCCACGGCGGCCTGAGCCTGCAGGAGAGCGTGATCCCGGTACTCACGGTGAGGGGGAGCGCGGCTGTTGCCCCCACGGTGGAGTTTCTGGAGTGGCGTTGGCGGGGCAACCGGTTGCGCGTCGAGGTGGCGGGCGCGAGCGGCCTGACTCTGGACCTGCGCCGCCGCGCGACCGACCCGGCGAGCAGCGTCCTGACCGCCCCGAAGCCGGTCGACGAGGGCGGGCTGGCTTCCCTGCTGGTGGAGGGCGATGACCTGGACGGCACGCCGGTCTTTCTGGTGGCCCTGGACGTGGAGGGCGCGGTCGTGCGGCAGCGGGCGCTCACGGTGGGAGGAGAGGCATGAATCTGGACGCCATCGACCGCCTCGCCGCGGCGGTGTTTGAAGGCTATCTCGTTCGCAAGGACCTGGCCGGGAGCTTTAAGGGGCAGTACCCGGTGCCCACCTACGTGGGCGAGTTCCTGCTGGGCCGCTACTGCGCGAGCACCGATGAGGAGGAAATCCGCGAGGGGCTGGAGGTGGTGCAGCGACTGCTGAACGAACGCACCGTGCGCCCCGGCACCCAGGAGCTGTTCAAGGCCCGCGCGCGGGAGCGGGGCAGCGTGCGGCTCATCGACCTGGTCACGGCCCGGCTGGACGCGAAAACCGACTCGTACCTGGTGGAACTCCCCAGCCTGCAACTGCGGGATGTGCGCGTCAGCCCGGAGCTGGTGCAGGAGCACGAGCGGATGCTCACGGGGGGCTTTTACGCCGAGGTGGAGCTGGAGTACGACGCGGTCATCGCCGCCGAGAAAAATGGCCGTCCCTTCGGGGTGGCGTCCCTGCGGCCCATCCAGCTCTCCAAACGCTCGGCGCTCGCGGAGATGGCGCGGGGCCGCGCGGCCTTTTCCACCGAGGAATGGAAGGCGCTGCTGCTGCGTAGCGTGGGCTTCGAGCCAGGAGCGCTGAGCGAGCGCGCCAGGGACGTGCTGCTGCTGCGCATGGTCCCTTTCGTGGAGCGCAACTACAACGCGGTCGAACTCGGCCCCCGCGGGACCGGCAAGTCCCACCTTTACCAGCAGGTGTCGCCGTACTCGCACCTCGTGTCGGGCGGCAAGGCCAGCGTCGCGCGGATGTTCGTGAACAACGCGACCGGGCAGCGCGGCCTGGTCACCCAGTACGACGTGGTGTGCTTTGACGAGGTTTCCGGCGTCTCGTTTGACCAGAAAGACGGCGTCAACATCATGAAGGGTTACATGGAAAGCGGCGAGTTCTCGCGGGGCCGCGAGAGCATCCGCGCCGACGGCGGCGTGGTGATGGTCGGCAACTTCGATGTGGACGTCACCCACCAGCAGCGGGTGGGGCACCTCTTTGGGCCGATGCCCCCGGAGATGCGCGACGACACCGCCCTGATGGACCGCATTCACGCCTACCTGCCCGGCTGGGACGTGCCCAAGCTGCACGCCGGGCTGTTCACCGGGCATTTCGGGCTGGTGAGCGATTTCCTGGCCGAGTGCTGGCATCAGCTCCGCTTTGAGGGCCGCTGGCACGCAGTGGCGCACCGCGTCCGGCTGGGCGGGGCGCTGAGTGGCCGCGACACCACCGCCGTGCAGCGCACCGTGGGCGGCCTGCTGAAGCTCGTCTCGCCTGACGAGAACGCGCCCATCGCGGACGAGGACCTGGAATGGGCCGTCCGGCTCGCCCTGGAGGTGCGCCGCCGGGTCAAGGAGCAGCAAAAACGCATCGGCAGCACCGAGTTCCGCAACACGCACTTCAGTTACCAGCTCGGCGAGGAGGGCGTCGAGCGCTTCGTTACCACCCCCGAACTGCAACGGGACGACGCCATCGGCACGGACCCCCTCCCGCCCGGCCAGGTGTGGGCGCTGGGCACAGGGAGCCTGGACGAACCCGCGGGCCTCTACCGCATCGACGTGACCGAGGGGCCGGGGAGCGGCGTGCGGGTGCTGAACAACCCGGTACCGCGCCCCTTTCAGGAAAGCATCCGCTTTGCCGAGCAAAACCTCTATGCACAGGCCCGCTTCCTGGTTGGGGAACGCGACCCCCGGCAGCACGAGTACGCCGTGCAGCTGCGCGCCTTTGACGCGGCCCGCAGCGGCAGCGGCCTGGGCATGGCGGCCCTGCTCGCCTTGTGCAGCGTGCTGCTGGGGCGCTCGCTGCGGGGAGGCCTCATCGTCGCCGGGCACCTCAACCTGGGGGGTGGGCTTGACCCGCTGTACAACGCCGTCGACCTGGCCGAGCTGGCCGCCGAGAAACAGGCCGCGGCCCTGCTCGTCCCCATCAGCGCCCGCAAGCAGCTCAACGACCTTTCGGACGACGTGGCCGCACGCCTGACCCTGCTGTACTACACCGACGCACGGGACGCCCTCCTCAAGGCGCTGACCGAATAGACCCGCCGCAGGGACGGCTAGCGTCCCCCCTGCGGCGCGGCTTCCGGTAACGCCCCGTACACCCGCGCCCCCGCCGCGTGCGCCTGTGCGACGGCCTCGCGCAGGGCGGGCGGCTCCAGTACCTCCACCTCGCCGCCCCAACCCAGCACCCAGGGGAGGAGTTCTTTCCAGCCACCGACCGTGAGGACCACGCGGGTATGGCCGCTGGCCAGTACGCGGATTTCGGCGCTTTGGCCGAGGTGGGTTTCGCGCACGCGGTCGCGGACCTGCGGCGAGAAAAAGAGTTCGACCCGCACCGGCTCGCCCGGCATGATGCCCCAGGCATTGGCCAGGAACTGGAGCGGGTGAAAGTCTTCGGGAATCTCGCAGCGGTCGGCCAGCAACGCCGCTTCCCGCATGCGCGAGAGCCGGTACACGAAGGGCCGCCCGCCCTCCTTGAGGCGGTTGACGCCAATCGCGTAGGCCTGGCGGTTTTGGGGACTCAGTTCGATGAAGTAGATGGCGAGTTCGACCGGGGTCACCTTCTGGGGAGAGTGGTAGGCGCAGCGCAACACCCGCCCTTCCAGCCAGGCTTGCGCGGCGAGTTCAAAGGTGCGCGAGGCCTCGCCGTTGGGCCGGGCGCGGTAGGCTTCGTTCGCGAGGACGGCGACTCGGCGGGCGCGGTCGGGCAGCTGCCGCGACAGCTTTTCCATCGCCCGCAGGTAATGCTCGTTGTACTCCGCCGCGTGGTGGTAGAGCATCCGCGCTGCCGAATACACCGCCAAGGCCTCGACCGGGTTGAGGCTGACCGCACGGACCGGACGGCGGTAACGGCCTGCGGGCGACCGCTCCAGCAGGCCCCGGTCGCACAGGGTCCGCAGGTCGCGCTGCACGCTGCGCAACTGCTGCTCTGGCAGGCCCAGCCGCCGCAGCAGGTCGCGGGCACTGCCTTCGCCCTCGCCCAGGCAGTCGAGCAACGCGAGGATGCGCTCGGCTCTGGGGGGCGCGGTCATGGGGCAGGCTCCGGGGCAGGGGACGGGGCGAGCAGGTTCGTCATGGGGCCTCCGGGAAAGCCGCGTCGCACACGCCCCGGAACACGCAGGAGCGGCAGGCGGACGCAGAGGGGGTGGCCTGCACCGCCGCCGGGTCCAGGAAGTCGCGCAGCCACTCGGCCACAAGCTGGCTCAGGGCGGTGAGGGTCGCCGGGCGGTCCAGCACCGGGCCGAGGTACTCCAGGGTCAGCCCCGACACGACCTCGCGCCACCACACTTCCCGTTCGCCGGGCCGCAGGGGGGTCCACCCGGCTTCCCGCAGGGTTTCGCGTGCCCACTGGGTGAGGGTGAGGGCGCGGCCTCCCCGCCCCGCGCCACGCAGGCTGCCGCGCACGTCCCGGCCCGCTTGGACGTTGGGCACGACGAGCAGC
Organism: Deinococcus murrayi DSM 11303; assembly: GCF_000482805.1. Lineage (GTDB taxonomy): Bacteria > Deinococcota > Deinococci > Deinococcales > Deinococcaceae > Deinococcus > Deinococcus murrayi. Next base: position 10,817 of record NZ_KI519501.1, read on the forward strand.
CCACCGGGGGGCACGCGCTCGGCCAGCCCCCGCAGGAGCACGCTGGAGGCCGGGTGATGCAGCAGCAAGCGGGAGGTCACGGCCCCACCCTATCCACAGAACCCTGATACGCGCGGCACAAGTGCGGCCCCGGTTTCAGCTCGCCAGGCACCACAGGTCCTCGGCGGGAGGCATGTCGCGGAAGTGCAGGCGGTAGACCGTCACCAGCACCCCGTCTTCCACGAGGAAACGCATGTCGCCCAGGGCATAGAGCCGCGCCTGACCGGGCTTTATCCCGCAGAAGCGTGCCCGCCCCAGCAAGCGGCGCAGGCGGCATTGGGCGGCGGACCAGCTCAGGTTTCCGGCAAAGCGTTCGCGGTAGCGGGCGGTGGCGTGGGCACTGATGACGAGTTCGCGCATGGAGAACCTCCTTCTGTCTTCAGGATGACGCCGCTCGGCGTCAGGGGCGGACGGGGCGGCGCGGGGGCGGGGGCGTCAACCCGTGACGCGGTCTCCCCTCCCCCCGCCGCCCCGCGCTCGCTCGGCGGCCCAGCAACCGGGCGATGTCGGCAACTCAACATGCAGTTCCTCCGGGTCCTCCGGGGAGGGGTGGGGACGGTCACCCTGGGGGGCTTCAGGACTTGCCGCGGCTGCGGTGGTCGTGCTGGCGGGTGAGGCCAGCCTCCCGCGGGAGGTGTTGCTCCAGGTCTTCGAGTTCGCGCAGAGTGGCCTGTGCCCCCATGAGGTCGCCCTGGTCGAGGCGGCGCGCCGCTTCCCGCTTGGCCTGTGCGTTGCGCTGCACCTCCAGCGCGAGGCGGACCTCGGCGTTTTCCGGCACGGACGCGTACGCCTCTGGCGCGAGGACGGGCAGGGCCAGGGGCGTCCAGACCCGGCGGCGAATCCCGTCGCGTCCGGTCCAGGCGAGGCGGACCCGCAGCACGCCCGCGTCAGCGCCCAGCGGCTGCGCGGGGACGCGCAGGCTGAGCACGACTTCGGTGGGCTGCCCGGCCAGCAGGTTGGGCAATCGCAGGCGGCCCCGCGGCGTGCGCTTCAGGTCATTGTGGACCTCGACCCTCAGGGGGCCAAGCGCGGGATGGGGTTCGGCCCCCAGGCTCACTGCCTGAGCGGCAGTGCGGGCCAGACCGCTGAACTCGGCCTCAAAGTAGCTCGGCAGCGCTGCTGGGTCCTCGATGTGCCCAAAGTTGCCGTCGCCCGCGGCGGCCATTGCGCCCAGCAAGTCCTCGTCGTCGTGGGGGCCAAGGCCGATGGCGCTGGTGGTCACGCCGCGCTGGGTGAGGCCGGCGACATCCGGCAAAATCGCCTGGAGGGAGCACTTGCCAACGTTGGCCCTCCCGTCACTGAGCAGCAGCACCCGGTTGATGGCCCGCGGGTCGAGGTGCTGCGCGACCGCGATGGCCCCGTCGAGCCAGCCCGCGTAGAGGGCGGTCGGCCCCCCGACGCTGAGGCCCTCCACCTGGCGGCAGAGCGCTTCGCGGTCTGTGGCGAACTGCGGGGGCAGCAGGTGTTTGACGGTCTGCGCAAAGGCCAGGACACTGACTCGGTCGTGCGGCTCCAGCATTCGCAAGCCCACCTGGGCCGCCTGCACCGCCATGTTGAAGGGAAGCCCCGCCATGCTGCCGCTGCGGTCAATCACCAGGGCGAGATTCAGGGGCGGGCGCGACCCCTGCGGCGCGGGCACCTCCGCCGGAAGAATGCGGACGAGCACGGTGAGGTCGCTGTCTTGCCCGGCGGGCAGGGCCGCACGCCGGGGCAGCAGGTCGAGGCGGGGCGCGGAAAGAGGCAGTTTGGTCATGACAGCTCTCCGGACAAAAAGGGGGCGCGGGGCACCAGGGGGCCGACACCGCACGGGCAGGCGGCGGCCAAGGCAGCAGCGAACAGACTGAACGGTCAGCGCAAGGGTGGTGTAAGGTGATATTCTGACAGGCTGATAGGTCAACCATCTGGGTGGTCAGCATCCCGCCCCCTGAGGGTGCCCGCTCCCCGCGTCAACGGCTGACGCTGAGAGCGGGTGCCTCTGCACGTCACGGAGCGTCGCCCGGAGGTCGCGCTATGCCGACACGGTCTGCGGCCACACGAACTCGCGGCCAACTTGAAGTTCGCGTGGGCGAACAGGAAGGGCACCGGGGGGAGGCCGCCGCCCTCTTCGCGGCCAGCTCGCGCTGGGAGGAGAGCGTTCCGCTTCCCGCGCTGGCTGGGGGGTCCGGCTCTTGTTCCAGCAGGCCTTCGAGGGCCAGGAGGTGCCAGCGGTCATAGCGGGCGCTGCGGCGGGGGCAGCAGCCCCTGGGCGGTGGAGTGCCGCACCAGCCGCGGGTTGACCCCGTCCTTGAGGCGCGAGGTCCGCTTGGCCGGAACCAGGCGGCTCAGCCAGCGGCTGGCCGCCTGCACGAGCGCTTCGATGCCCCCGGATCAGTTGGCCTGAACCTCTTTCACGCGCTCAACGGAGCAAAAGCCTGCGCCCCGGCCTTCTCACGGGCGGGACGCGGCGGCGCGGGCGGTCACGCGGGCCGCAGGCTCAGGCGGGCGAGGAAAGCGGGCCGCTGGAGTCGAGCGGCGCGGGCCTCGCGGACGGCGCGGCTCTGCTGGGCCTCGTCCCGCAGGGCCTGGGCGCGAGCGGCGCAGAGTTCGGGGTAGAAGTGCATGGGGGGAGTCCTTTCTGCCGGGGCCGTCTTTCCCGGCTGCCCCCATGGTGCGCCCCCGCCCCCGCCGGGGCATCAGCCCGGTAGCGGGGGCAGGGCAAGCCGAATGGCGCAGAGAACCCCTAAGCCGGACTCACGGCCCGCTCGCCCAGCTCAAAGGCCGCGTGCACCGCGCGGGTCGCGGTGTCCACCTCGGCGGCGTCGATGGCGACGCTGATGTTCAGCTCCGAAGACCCCTGGCTAATCATCAGGATGTTCACGTCTGCGGCGGCCAAGGCGGAAAAGAGACGGGCCGCCACCCCCTTTTGGCCGCGCATCCCGGCCCCCACGATGGCGAGGACGGCGACGCCGGGCTGCTCCTCGACCCGCAGCTCGCCCGTCATGCCGCCGCGCAGGGCGGCGAGGGTGCGCCGGGCATCGGCGCTCTGGACGGCGAGCGAGACGTTGCTCATGGAGCTGCTCTGGGAGACCATCAGCAGGGTGATGTTCTCGCGGGCGATGGCGGCAAAGAGGCTGGCGACGACCTCCGGCACGCCGAGGACGCCCGCCCCGGTCACGTTGATGAGGCTGACCCCCCGAATGGCGGTGACCGCCTTGACGGGGTGCGCGGGGTCGGGGTCGGCCTCCGCGCCCACCAGGGTGCCGGGAAAGTCGGGGTCGGCGGCACTCTTGACCCGCAGGGGAATGCCGCTTTCCTGAAGGGGCGTCACCGCGAGGGGATGCAGCACCTTCGCCCCAAAGTAGGCGAGTTCCATGACCTCGCCGTAGCTCAGGCGCTCGATGTTGCGGGCGTCGGGCACGACGCGGGGGTCGGCGCTCATCACGCCGTCGACGTCCTTCCAGGCCCAGACCTCGTCGGCGTGCAGCGCCTTGCCGATGATGGTCGCCGAAAAGTCGGTGCCGCCGCGTCCCAGGGTGGTGATGGCCCCCTCCTCGGTTTCGCCCATAAAGCCCGCCACCACCGGGGTGATGCCCGCCGAGAGCAGCCCGCCGAGGCGGTCGCCCACGCGCTCGTAGCTGCCGGGCAGGGGCCGGGCGTTGCCGAAGTGCTCGTCGGTGACGATGCCCGCCTGCCCGCCGCTGAGGTGGTGGGCTTGCAGGCCCTGGGCGGCGAGGGCGAGGGCCATCAGCGGCGCGGAGAGGCGCTCACCAAAAGCGACGATGAGGTCGCGGCTCCTGGGGGTGAGTTCGCGCAGCAGGTAGACCCCGTAGACGGCTTGCCGCAGGGTCTCGTGCAGCTCGCGGATTTCGCGCACGGCGGGCGAGTCGGGGGCCGCGCCGAGGTCCTGGGCCGCCGCAAAGTGGCGGGTGCGCATCGCGGCAATCTCATCGTTGGCGGCAGCGATGTCGCCCCGCTGGGCGGCGTCGGCCAGGGCGAGGAGCGCATTGGTCACCCCCGCCATCGCGGAAACGACCACAACCACCCGCACCCCCCCTTTGACCGACCGGGCTGCGAGAGAGGCGCTGTGGCGAATCGCCGCCGCGTCCTGCATGTTGGTGCCGCCGAACTTCATCACCAGGAGGGAATGCGCCATACGGGGGGCATCATACGGCCCGCTCCGGTGGGTGGGGACGCAGGGCGAACCTGCACCCTAGGGGAGCCTCCCCCCGTGCCGTCTTGAAGCGGTTGCCAGCCTTCCCCAGCGCGGAACTTCGGCCAGGGCTACAGACGGCCCGGTGGGGGCCTGGCACCATACCGTCATGACACGCGCACGGGGCTGGACGGGAGGCCTGCTGGGGCTGCTGCTCGCGGGGCTGGCCCTGGCCGCGCCCCGGCCTTACGGGGCGGCGGGGGGCAGCGCGACCTTCGAGCACCGGGTGCGCTTTGTGAACGTGCGGGGCACGGTTGCGGGCGTGACGGCACAGGTGCAGCTCGACCCGCAGGACCTCGCGGCCACGCGGGGCAGCGTGACGGTCCCCCTCAGCGAGTTGAAAACGGGCATCGCACTGCGCGACCGGCATGCGCAGGGTGAGGTGGCGCTCGACACCGCCCGCTATCCCAACGCCACCTTTGTGCTGGAGAGCCTCACGGGGGGGCGCTTGCTGGAGGGCCAGACCCTGAGCACCACGGCCACCGGGCGGCTGACGGTCAAGGCGACTACCCGCTCCCTGAGCGTGCCCGTCAAGGCGACCCTGCGGGGCGGGCGGGTGGAAATCAGCACCCAGTTCAAGTTCAACCCGTATGACTTTGACGTGCGTTATCCCGGCAGCAGCGACAGCGTGACGGTGGGCGTGACGTTCACCCTCGTGGCGTCGCCTTAGCTTTCCCCAGAGCTTTCCCCAGCTTCCCCCGGATTCACCCTTCCTTCGGCGTCCCGGCTCCACCCCGGCCATGCGGGCGGGGGTGGAGTACAGTTGTGGGCGGCGTGGCGCGTCCGCGAGGGGCGGGCCACCGACCTGCGAGGAGGCAGCATGAAAGTAGGCATTAACGGCTTTGGCCGCATCGGGCGCTTGGTTTTCCGCATCCTGGTGGCGCGGGGCATCGATGTCGTCGCTATCAACGACCTCACCGACAACAAGACGCTGGCCACCCTCTTGAAGTACGACTCGACCGCCGGAAAGTTTGACGGCACCGTCGAGTACGACGACCAGAGCCTGACGGTGAACGGCAAAAAGATTCACGCCCTCGCCGAGCGCGACCCCGCGAACATCCAGTGGGGCGAGCTGGGCGTCGACATCGTGATTGAGTCCACGGGCATCTTCACGGACCGCGAGGGCGCGAGCAAGCACCTCGCGGGCGGCGCGAAGAAGGTCCTGATTACCGCACCCGCCAAGGGGGAAGACTTCTCTGTCGTGCTGGGCGTCAACGAGGGGGAGTACGACCCCCAGAACCACCACATCATCTCCAACGCGAGCTGCACGACCAACTCGCTGGGCGCGCCCATGAAGCTGCTGGATGAGGCCTTTGGCATCGAAAAGGCCATCATGACCACGGTGCACTCCTACACCAATGACCAGCGGGTGCTCGACCTCCCGCACAAGGACCTGCGCCGCGCCCGCGCCGCCGCTGTGAACATCATCCCGACCTCGACAGGTGCGGCCAAGGCTGTCTCGCAGGTGTACCCCGCGCTCAAAGGCAAGTTTGACGGCACCTCGCTGCGCGTGCCCACCCCCACGGGGTCCATCAGCGACGTGGTGGTCATCCTGGGCCGGGAGGTCACCGCCGACGAGGTGAACGCGGTGTTCAAGCAGGCCGCCGAAGGCAGCCACAAGGGCATCATCGCCTACACCGAAGACCCCATCGTGCTCTCCGACATCGTCGGCGACCCGCACTCTGCCATCATCGACGGCGGCCTGACGATGGCGATGGGCAACCTCGTCAAGTTCTTCTCGTGGTACGACAACGAGTGGGGCTACTCCAACCGCATCGCGGACCTGGTGGAGCTGGTGCAGGAGAAGGGCGCTTAAAGCTCTAGCGGCCAGCTTCCAGCGACCAGCCGTCAGCCGCTTGCTGCTAGAAGCTGGTCGCTGGTGACTGGCCGCTTCAAGGAGGAACCATGCAAACCCTCGACGGACTGGATGTTCAGGGCAGGCGCGTCTTGGTGCGGGTGGATTACAACGTGCCCGTGAAAGACGGCGTGGTGCAAGACCGCACCCGCATCACGGCCAGCCTGACCACCCTGCGCGAGTTGCTGGAGCGGGGCGCGAGCCTCGTTCTGATGAGCCATTTCGGGCGGCCCAAGAATGGCCCGGAAGCGAAGTACAGCCTGGCCCCCGTGGCCCCCGTGCTGGAGGAGGAGCTGGGGCGGCCCGTGCGGTTCATCGCCAGCTTGCCCGGCAGTGACGAGACGCTGGCGGCGGTGCAGAGCCTGCGGCCCGGCGAGGTGGCCCTGCTGGAGAACGTGCGCTTCGAGGCGGGCGAGGAGAAGAACGACCCCGCGCTGGGCGAGCGGCTCGCCCGGCTGGGGGACGCCTTTGTCCTCGACGCCTTCGGGAGCGCCCACCGCGCCCACGCCTCGGTGAGCGGAGTGGCAGCCCACCTCCCCCACGCGGCGGGGCGGCTGCTTCAGCGCGAGGTGGAGGCGCTCTCGCGGCTGACGGAAAATCCGGAAGCGCCCTACGTCGTCATCATCGGCGGGGCGAAGGTCAGCGACAAAATCAAGGTCATCGAGAACCTGCTGCCCAAGGTCGACCGCATGCTGGTGGGCGGCGGGATGATGTTCACCTTTCTGAAGGCGCGGGGTGGTCAGGTCGGCGCGAGCTTGGTCGAAGACGACCAGGTCGAGTACGCGCGGGGGCTGCTGGAGCGCTTCGGCGACAAGCTCATCCTCCCGACCGATGCGGTCGCGGCGGACAAGTTCGCCCCCGATGCTCAGACCCAGGTCGTCCCCGCCGACCAGATTCCCGACGGCTGGATGGGGTTGGATATCGGCCCGGAGACGGGGCGGGCCTACGCCGAGGCCCTCAGGGGCGCAAAGACCGTCTTCTGGAACGGCCCGATGGGCGTCTTCGAGTTTGAGGCGTTCGCGGCGGGCACGAACGCGGTCGCGGCGGCGGTCGCGGACCTGGGGGGGCAGGCCTACACCGTCGTGGGGGGCGGCGACTCCGTGAGCGCGGTCAACCGGAGTGGCCGTGCCGAGCACATCAGCCACATCAGCACCGGGGGTGGGGCCAGCCTGGAACTCCTCGAAGGTCAGCCGCTGCCCGGCGTGGAGGCGATGAAATGAGTCCGCGGACGCTTCTCGCCCTGAACTGGAAGATGAACAAGACGCCCACCGAGGCCCGCGCCTGGGGCCGTGAGCTGGCGCGGTCGTACCGCCGCGGCACTGTGGAAGTGGCGGTGATGGCCCCGGCGGTCAGCCTCTACGGGCTGAAGGAAGCCATGCCCGGCGGCGTAGACATCGGCGCTCAGGATGTCAGCGCCCACGAGTCGGGAGCGCACACGGGTGAAATCAGCGCGGCGATGCTGCGCGACGCCGAGTGCACCTACGTCATCGTGGGCCACTCCGAGCGCCGCACCGACCACGCTGAGACCGACGCGCTGGTGGCGGCCAAGGCGCGGCAGGCCCAGGCGCAGGGCCTCACCCCCATCGTCTGCGTGGGCGAGGGCCTGGAGGTGCGCGAACGCGGCGAACATGTGGAGCACACGCTGGCGCAGTTGCGCGGCAGCCTGGACGGGGTGGACGAGCGCGTCGTGATTGCCTACGAACCCGTCTGGGCCATCGGCACGGGCAAGACGGCCACCGCCGAGGACGCCGAAGCGATGGCCGCCGCCATCCGCGGTGCCCTGCGCGAGCACTACGGCGACCTCGCGGACAGCCTGCGGGTGCTGTACGGCGGCAGCGTCAAGCCGGACAACGTGGCGGCCATCTGCGCGCAGCCCAACGTCAACGGGGCGCTTGTCGGCGGCGCGAGCCTGAAGGTGGAGGACGTGCTGGCGATGCTCTCGGCGCTGGAGTAAGGAAAGGGGGGGGCGCGGCTCCCCCTTGTCATGGAAGGCATAAGTGAAAGTATTCACGATAAATCTGGTCGTGAAAGATTTGTCCCAGAAGTGGAGGTCCATGTTCAGCAGCTCTGGCTGCGGCCCCTATACTTCCCCTCGTGACTTTGAAGAGCAGCATTCGTGACCTGCGCCAGCATGTGGGCGAGACGGTGACCCTCAGCGCTTGGCTGACGGACAAAAGCGGCAAGGGTAAGATTCAGTTTCTGAAGCTGCGCGACGGCACGGGCTTTGTGCAGGCGACCGTGTTCAAAAACGACGTGAGCGAAGCGGTGTTCGAGGCGGCCAAGCGGCTCACCCAGGAGCAGGCGCTCACGCTGGTGGGCGAGGTGCGGGCCGACGAGCGGGCACCGGGCGGGGTCGAACTCGCGGTGCGGGACCTCTCCCCGATTTCCGAGAACCGGGGCGAGTACCCCATCACGCCCAAGGAGCACGGCATCGAGTTCCTGCTCGACCAGCGGCACCTGTGGCTGCGGCACCGGCGGCCTTGGGCAGTGCTGCGCGTGCGCGACAGCGTGCAGCGGGCGATAGTGGACTTCTTTCACGGCGAGGGCTTCGTGCGCTTCGATGCGCCCTTCTTCACGCCGAACGCCGCCGAGGGCACGACCGAGCTGTTTGAGATTGACCTGTTCGGCGAGGAAAAGGCGTACCTCTCGCAGACGGGGCAACTGCACGCCGAGGCGGGGGCGATGGCGTTCGGCAAGGTGTACACCTTCGGGCCGACCTTCCGCGCCGAGAAGTCCAAGACGCGGCGGCACCTGCTGGAGTTCTGGATGGTCGAGCCGGAAGTCGCGCCCAGCACCCACGAGGAGAACATGGCCCTGCAAGAGCGGCTGGTCAGCTCCATCGTGCGGCGGGTGCTGGAGGAGTGCCCCGCGGAGCTGGAACTGCTGGGCCGCGACGTCTCCAAGCTCGCGGGGGCGGCTTCAGGGAACTATCCCCGCGTCACGTACACCGAGGCGCTGGAGATTATCCGGCGGCACATCGAGGAAGGCGACCTGCCGCCCAATGTCCCCGCCGACGTGCAGCCGGTGGAATGGGGCGACGACCTCGGTGCCCCGCACGAGACGATTCTGGGCCATCACTTTGACCGCCCGGTGATGGTCGAGCGCTATCCGGCGGCCATTAAAGCCTTTTACATGCAGCCCGACCCCGAAGACGAGCGGCTGGCCCTGTGTGACGACATGATCGCGCCGGAGGGCTACGGCGAGATTATCGGCGGCTCGCAGCGCATCCACGACTACGACCTCCTGAAAAGCCGCATCGAGCACGAGGGGCTGCCCCTCGCGGCCTTTGACTGGTACCTCGACCTGCGCAGATACGGCAGCGTGCCGCACGCGGGCTTCGGCATGGGCCTGGAGCGGGTCATCGCCTGGATTACCGGGATTGACCACATCCGCGAGGCGATTCCCTTCCCCAGGATGCTCACGCGCATGACCCCCTGAGAGCGGCGGGCCGGGCTTCTCCCCCGGCCTTTTACTAGGGCATGTAAGTGAAAGTATTCACGATAAGTCTGGTCGTGAAAGGTTTGTCCTGTCATGTTAGGGGGCTGCGCTAGAGTGCCCTCATGGTCGCGTACTGCGAGATAAGCGCCTTTACGGGAACGCCTGGCGCGGGCAATCGGGCGGGGGTGGTGCTGGACGCGGGGGGCCTGAGCGAGGGGCAGATGCAGGCGCTGGCGGCCTTTTTGGGGGTGCCGGAGACGGTGTTTGTGACCCGCTGGGGGGACGGCACGGCGCGGGTGCGGTACTTCACGCCGACGCAGGAGATCGACTTTTGCGGCCACGCGACCGTGGCGCTGGGGCTGCGGCTGGCGCAGGAGGGGCGCTGGGCGGGCGAGGCCCTCGTGCTGGAGACGCTGGTGGGGCGGGTGCCGCTGCGGCTGGCGCAGGACGCCGCCGGAGAATGCCGGGTGTGGATGACCCAGCGCGCGCCGCAGACGCGCCCGGTGGGGCGGGAGAAGCGCCGCGAACTGGCCGCCGCCCTGGGCATCGACGAGCGCATGATTCACCGGGGGCTGCCCCTGGCCTGCGCGAGCACGGGGCTGTGGAGCGTGTTTGTGCCCGTCATTGACCGGCTGGTGCTCGACGGGATGGAGCCGGACCTGCACGAGTTGCACCGGCTGTCGGACGCGCTGGGGGTCAGCAGCGTCTACGCGTACGCGCCCGTCGGGGTGGGGAGATTCGCGGCGCGGGACTTCGCCCCGGCGGTGGGGATTCCCGAAGACCCGGTGACGGGGAGCGCGGGCGGGGCGCTGTTCGCGCTGCTGGCAGGGGAAGGGGCGCTCCCGCTGCGGGCGGGCCGGGCGAGCGGGGTGGTGTACCAGGGCCACAGCCTGGGCACCCCCGGCGAGGTGGAGGTGGAGGTCGTCATGGCGGGCGAGCGGGTAGGGGAAGTGCGGGTGGGGGGCCGCGCCGTGCTGGAGCGCGAGGGGGAATGGGCACCCGCCTAGCGCTTCTGCGGATTCCGTCTGTTGCGTGAACAAATCGGAAGGGCACCGATGTGTTCACTCCACTCCCGGAATCCGTTTTTCTCCTATTCGCTTCGCTCGATGGAAAGGTTGACAAGTCAACCCTTCCATCGGAGGCGGCATTACACTGCCCGGATGCTCCAGTTGCTGTGCGTGGATGTAGACGGAACCCTGGTCGGCTCGGACAACCGGGTGCGGGAGGACGTGTGGGCGGCCCTGGCGGGGGCGCGGGCGCGGGGGATGCGGGTGGCGCTGTGCAGTGGGCGGCCCGCGTTCGGGCACGCGCTGGAGTACGCCCGGCGGCTCGACCCGGACGGCTGGCACGTCTTTCAGAACGGGGCGTCGGTGGTCAACGTGGGGAGCGGCGAGAGCCTGAGCGAGGGGCTGCCGAAAGAGGGCCTCGCGCGGCTCCTGGCGCGGGCGCAGGAGACCGGGCGGCTGCTGGAGGTCTACACCGACCGGGAGTACGGCATCACGGTGCCGGGGGAGCTGGCGCGGCGGCACGCGGCCCTCTTGGGGGTGCCGTATGAGGTCCGGTCGCCCGACGAGCTGACGGGCACGCGGGTGCGGGCGCAGTGGGTGGTGCCGCACGCGCAGGGGGCGGAGGTGGTGGCCGAGCCGCATGAGGGCCTCGACCTGCACCCGGCGGGCAGCCCGGCGATGCCGGACACGCTGTTCGTGTCGGTGACGCGGGCGGGCGTGAGCAAGGGCAGCGCAGTGAGGCGGGTGGCGGAGGCGTACGGAGTGCCGCTCTCGCGGGTGATGATGGTGGGCGACGGGCACAACGACGTGACGGCGATGCGGGTGGTCGGGCATGGGGTGGCGATGGGCAACGCGGACGCCGAAGCGCGGGCGGCGGGACGCTGGCACGTCGGGCACGTGGACGCGGGCGGGCTGCTGGAGGCGGTGGCGCTGGCGCTGCGGCTGTAGCGCGGAGGGTAACCTGGGGCGAGCGGCTCCCCCCCGGCCTCTGTTAGCCTGCCCCCCAGATGGCGACGGTGACGGAGTTGAGGGAGAAGTTGCGCCGCCCCCTCGCCGCCGAGCTGGCGTCGGGGTGCGCGGACCGGGTGGTCGCGGGCGGGGTCGAGCGGCTGCTGGCCTCGCCGCTGGCCGGGCCGTTTCCGGGGGTGCGCGAGGCGCTGCGGGGGTACGCGGGGCTGGACGCGGGGGCACGGGCCGAGGCGCTGGGGCGGGCGCTCGCGCTGCTGGACGGCGCGGAGGGGAAGAGGGCGGCCCCGCGCCCCGCCCCCTCCCGGCAGGCTCCCCCAGCGGCGGTTCCCGGCGAGCGGCTGCCGCTGGACGCTGAGGTGTCGCGGCTGGACACCGGGCCGGGGGGTGCCCGCAAGCTCACCTCGCTGGGGCTGCACACTGTGCGGGACGTGCTGCACGCCTACCCGCACCGGCACGAGGACCGCCGGGCGCTGCCGGACCTCGCGGACGTCGAGGAGGGGCAAAAGGTCACGGTCGAGGGCACGGTCGTGAGCAAGAGCCGCCGCAAGCCGAGGCCGAACCTGCTGATTCTGGACGTGACCCTGGAGACGCCTGCGGGCGGGCGGGTGCGGGCGTCGTGGTTTAACCAGCCGTGGGTCGAGCGGCACCTGCGGGAGGGGGCGCGGCTGGTCCTGACCGGGCGGGTCAAGAAGTTTGGCCGGAGCGTGCAGCTCGGCGTCGAGCACCTGGAGACGATGGAGGACGCCAAGGGGAGCCTGAGCACCGGGCGGATTGTCGGGGTGTACGACTCCAAGGACGGCATCAGCCAGGAGTTCCTGCGGCGTTCGGCGTTCCGGGCGTTGCAGGCCGCCCCGCTGGACGATTACCTTCCGGCCCACTGGCGGCGCGAGCGCGGGCTGACCGACCTGGCCGACGCGCTGTGGGGCATCCACTTCCCCCGCGACGAGGCGCACCTGGAGCGCGGGCTGCACCGCTTGCGCTTTGACGAATACCTCTTTCTGGAGTTGCGGATGCTGCTTCAGGGTGAGGACGCCGTACTGCTGGGCAAGCGCTTTCAGGCGACCTCGGAGGACATCGCCCGCTTCGAGGCGGCGCTGCCCTTTTCGTTCACGAACGCGCAGCGGCGAGTGCTGCTGGAGATTACGGACGACATGCGCAGCGAGCGGCAGATGGCCCGGCTGGTGCAGGGCGACGTGGGCAGCGGCAAGACGGCGGTGGCGGCGTGTGCCCTCTACCTGGCGGTGCGCGACGGGTACCAGGGGGCGCTGATGGCCCCGACCGAGATTCTGGCGCGGCAGCACTATGCCAACCTGTTGGGGTACCTGGGCAAGCTCGACGTGCGGGTGGGCCTGCTCGTGGGGGCGATGACGCCTAAGGCGAAGCTGGAGATGCAAACGCGCATTGCCGAGGGCGACGTGGACGTGGTGGTGGGCACCCAGGCCCTCATTCAGGAGAATGTGCGCTTTGACAACCTGGGCCTCGCGGTCGTGGACGAGGAACACCGCTTTGGGGTGATGCAGCGGCGCAAGCTCCTCGCCGGGCGGCCCGACGTGCTGGTGATGTCGGCCACGCCGATTCCGCGCAGCCTGGCCCTCACCGCGTACGGCGACCTCGAACTCTCGGTCATCGATGAGCTGCCGCCGGGCCGCACCCCGGTCGAGACGAAGCTGATTCAAGACACCCACCGGGCGCAGGCCTACGGCTTCGTGATGCGGCAGATTCGGGAAGGGCGGCAGGCGTTTGTGGTCACGGCCCTCATCGAGGAAAATGAGAACCTGGAGCTGCTCGCGGCCACCCAGCTCGCGGATGACCTGCGGGTGATGCTGCCGGAAGCCCGGATTGACCTGCTGCACGGGAAGATGACGGCGGCGGAAAAGGAACACGTGATGGACCGCTTCCGCGCCCGCGAGTTCGACGTGCTGGTGTCCACGACCGTGATTGAGGTGGGCGTGGACGTGCCCAACGCCAGCGTGATGGTGATTGAGAATGCCGAGCGCTTCGGGCTGGCGCAGCTGCACCAGCTCCGGGGCCGGGTGGGGCGCGGGAGTGCCCAGAGCTACTGCATCCTCATCGCGGGCGAGCACTCCCAGAAGACGCGGCAACGGCTCAAGATCATCGAGGGGAGCACCGACGGCTTTGTCATCGCCGAAGCGGACCTCAAACTGCGCGGCCCCGGCGAGCTGCGTGGCACCCGGCAAAGCGGGATTCCTGACCTGCGGCTGGGCGACCTCGCGAGCGACGTGGAGGTCATCGAGCAGGCGCGGGCGCTGGCGAAACACATCCTCGCCCATGACCCGCGGCTGGAGCATCCCCGGCTGGGCTACCTGCGCTCGGAGTTGCAGAGCCGCTCGCAGAGCGTGGCGTTCCGCGAGGTGATTTGAGGGACTCCGAATGAAAGGTTTACGGCTAAACCTTTCATTCGAGCGAAGCGAGAAGGAGAAAACGGGTTCCGGGAGTGGGATGAACAAATCGGTGCCCTTCCGGTTTGTTCATGAAACAAACGGAACCCGCAGGAGGCTGCGCCCCGTGCGTGACATCCCTGTGACACAGGCCCGGTATGCTGGGCCTATCAGCACAACCTAGAAAGGCGAGCCGGGTGAAGCTCGCCGGGGTGCCGGACGTGGCCGACTTCTCTTGGGGTCGGCCCGACCTTTTTTGCCCTGTTGTCTTCCCAGACGCTGTGCCGGGGCCGGGCGGCTCTCTATGCTGGGCCGCATGAACTTTAACCTGAGCGGTAGGACGGTGCTGGTGACGGGCGCGACCGGCGGCATCGGCAAGGAGACGGCGCGAGAGCTGGCGCGGCTGGGGGCGCGGGTGTGGGTGGTGGGGCGAAACGCTCAGAAGACGGCGGACGCGGCGCGGGAGGTTGGCGCGGCGGGGCACCTCGTGGCCGACCTGTCGGAGATGCGCGGGGTGCGCCGCCTGGCCGCCGAGTTCCGCGAGCGCGGGGAGCGGCTGGACGTGCTCGTGAACAACGCGGGGGCCTTTTACGCCGAGCGGCAAGAGACGCGGGAGGGCGTGGAGATGACGTGGGCCTTGAACCACCTCGCGCCCTTCTTGCTCACCAGGGAGCTGCTGCCGCTGCTGCGCGAGTCCAGACATGGGCGGGTGGTCACGGTGTCGTCGGCAGCGCACGCGCAGGGGCGGATGCGCTGGGACGACCCGGAGTTTCGCCGGGGCTACCGGGGCTGGGCCGCCTACGCTCAGAGCAAGCTCGCCAATGTGCTGTTTGCCCGCGAACTCGCCCGCCGCGAGCCGGGGCTGCTGAGCAACAGCCTGCATCCGGGGCTGGTGCGGACGGGCTTCGCGCACAACAACGGCGGCCTCGTCGACCGGGTGTGGGGGCTGATAGACCGCTTCGGCATCACGCCGCAGGAGGGGGCGCAGACGAGCATCCGCCTCGCGGCTGACCCCTCCCTGCTCGTGAGCGGGCGCTATTTCAGCCAGGAGCGGGTGGCGAAGGAAGCGCCCCAGGGCCGCGACGACGCGGCGGCGGCGCGGCTGTGGGCGCTGAGCGAGGCGTACGTGGGGGGGTAGACGGGGGAAAAGGGGCATCCCCTCCCCTCCTCTTACCACACCGCGATATGCCCGTCCGTCCGGCTCTCGGTGCCGCCCTCCAGCACCCCGGTTTGCGGGTTGCGCCAGATGATTTGGCCGCGTCCGAAGGAGCCGGGGTCAAGTTGCACCCGCAGGTCGTGGCCCCGTGCGAGGAGGGCGCGGGCCACCCCCGCGCCGAGTTCGGGTTCGACCTCCACCGCGCGGCCCTGGAGCCACTGCCAGCGCGGGGCGTCGAGGGCCTGCTGGGGATTCATGCCGTAGCGGACGGTGTTCAGGATGACTTGCAGGTGCCCCTGCGGCTGCATGAAGCCGCCCATCACGCCGAAGGGACCGACCGGGGTGCCGCCTACGCGCCCCAGGAAACCGGGGATGATGGTGTGATAGGGCCGCTTGCCGGGGGCCAGCAGGTTAGGGTGCCCCGGCTGGAGGCTGAAGTTGTGGCCGCGGTTGTGCAGGGCGATGCCCGTGCCGGGCACGACCACGCCGGAGCCGAAGCCCATGTAGTTGCTTTGAATCAGGCTGACCATGCCGCCGTCGGCGTCGGCGGCGGCGAGGTAGACGGTGCCGCCCGCACTCGGCGCGGGGGTGGAGGGGTCGTGGGCGGTGTCCCCGATGTGGGCGCGGTGGGCCGCCGCATTGTCCGCACTCAGCAAGCGCTCCACGTCCACCGGGACGTGCCGGGGGTCGGCCACGAAGGCGTGGGCATCCGCGAACCCGCGCTTCATCGCCTCGATTTGGAGGTGCAACCCGGCGGGGTCGTCGCGTTGAGCGGGCAGGTCCATCCCGTTCAGGACGTTCAGGGCAATCAGGGCGGCGATGCCTTGGCCGTTGGGCGGCAGTTCATAGACGCGGTGCCCCTCGTAGTCCGCAGAGATGGGCGTGACCCACTCCGAGCGGTGGGCGGCGAGGTCATGGCCGCGCAGCAGGCCGCCGGTGGCCTGGGCATGGGCGTCCAGCCGCTCGGCGAGTTCGCCCTCGTAAAAGGCCGCGCCGCCCGTCGCCCCAATCAGCTCCAGGGTGCGGGCGTGCGCCTCGCTGCGCCACAGGGCACTGGGGGCGGGGGTAAAGCCTTCCGGGGCGAAGACGCGAAACCATTCCTCCATGATGGGAAGGTTCAGGCGGCGGTAGATGGAGATGGCCCGCGCCCAGTTCGCGGCGAGGACGGGCGAGAGGGGGTAGCCTTCCCGCGCGAGCGCGGCGGCGGGGGCGAGCACGTCCGCGAAGGGCAGGCGGCCAAAGCGGGCGTGCAGGTCGGCCCAGCCGCGCACCCCGCCGGGCACGGTGACGGGGGTCCAGCCGTGGCGGGGCAGCTCGCCGCCGTGGCGCTCGGCGAGGGCGTCCAGGGTCAGGGCGGCGGGGGCCGCGCCGCTGGCGTTCAGGCCGTGGAGGTCACCCTCCATCCACACCAGCGCGAACAGGTCCCCGCCCAGGCCATTGCTGGTGGGTTCCACGACCGTGAGGGCGGCAGCGGTGCCGATGGCGGCGTCGACCGCGTTGCCGCCGCGCTCCAGCAGGCTGAGGCCCACTCCCGCGGCGAGGGGCTGGCTGGTGGCCACCATGCCCCGGCGGGCGTAGACCGGGCGGCGAACGGTGGGGGATTCCGGTTGAGGGGTCACGGGAGACAGGCTAGTACGAACTGCCTGAGGAGGAGGGCGGCGAGGCGGCTTCCCCAGCCAAAAAGAGCTGCCCCACCGCCCGAATAAAGGCGTCGCGGCGCTCCAGCTCTGCGGCAGAGAAGCGCTCGCGCAGCAGACGGTCTTTGAACGCGGCCACGCTGACGCCCTCCGGCACGGGCCAGCTCTCCAGCGGGGTGCAGGCCAGGCGCTGTGACTCGCCCCAGCGCCACTCTGGATTGACGGGCAACCCCGCAGGGGCAGCGGTCAGCGGCCAGGTCGCGTCCACCAGCATGTCTCCCTGGGGGGCGTGGACCACGAGGTAGTTGTGAATATCCACCACCGGACGTCCAGCGGCGAGGGCCAGCAGTTCGGGCGGGGCACCGGGCGGGGGGGTTATCTCCTGGGTGCAGGCCATCAGCGTGCTGCGCAGGCCCCGCTCGGCGAGGAGCGCCTTCAAGAGGACGTGCTTGGTGCTGCACGTGCCGCGCCACTCGCGTAGGGCGGTGACGGGGTCGTGGTCGCTCGTGCGGGCATAGGGCATATCGCGCACGAGGGCGAAGGCTTCGGGAAGAGCGGGGAGGGGCGCCGTGCAGTCCCGCAGACCCCGCGCCACCGCCCCAGCATGGAGCTGCCGGGTGAGGGGCAAGTCGGCGTTCATACGCCAGCCTAACAAACGGCCCCGCCCAGAAAACAGAAAGGAAACAGAAAAAAGGCCCCTGCCCAGAGCGGGCAGGGAGCCTCCCGGCAGCGGGGGGGGTTAGCGGGCGAGCGCCTCTGCGAGGTCGGCAGGGGTGATGGGCAGGGCCTGCGCCCCCACGCGGGTGGCGGCAAGCGCTCCGGCGGCGTTGGCGGTGCGGGCGGCCTCGCGCAGAGACTGCCCGGTGAGGACCGCGTGGGCAAAGGCGGCGGTGAAGGTGTCCCCCGCGCCCGTCGAGTCGACGACCGGTCCCTGCGGGCGCACGGCGTCCACGAGTTCGGTTTCGGTGGGCGTCCAGACGATGCTGCCCATCTTGCCGACCTTGACGATCACCCGCTGCGCCCCGGCCTCGCCAAGCTGCGCGAGCGCCGCGCTGATGCTGGTGGTCTCGGTGAGGGCGAGAAGTTCGTGCTGATTGAGGGTGAGGTAATCGGCCCCAATCACGTTCTCGATCAGGTCGGTGCCCACCTTGTTCACGGCCCCGGTGCCGAGGTCGATAAAGACGGGCACGGGCTGTTTGGCGTTCCGGGCGATGTCGATGGCCCGCAGGGTGTACTCGCGCTGCGGCCCTTCGGTGAGGCTATAGGCGCTCACAATCAGGGCGTCTGCACCCTCGATGTCCTTTTTCTTGAGCTTGGCAGGGTCGAGCTGGCGGTTGGCGGCCCCGTGGCTAATCATGGCCCGCTGGCCCTGGCGGGTCTGCATGACCGTGATGGTGCTGGTGAGGTGTTCAGGGTCGCGCTGGATGGCGCTTGGCGAGACGCCGCTTTCGCGCACGCTCGCCAGGGCGTATTCGGCAAAGGGGTCTTGGCCCACGCGGGCGGCGAGGGTCACGCTGTGGCCGAGGCGGGCCAGGGTCACGCTGATGGTGCCGCCCGCCCCGCCCGGCTGCATGGTGGCGCGGGTGGGGACGACCTCCTCGCCGGGAGCAGGCAAATGGTCGAGATGGTAGAGGTGATCGACGGTCACGTCACCAATGACATAAAACTTCACGGGCAAAAACCTCCGGGCGTTTCACGGCGGCCCCGCCCAGACGCTGCCGCTGCCGAGAACAAGCCTGAGGCGACGGCAGCGGGACGAGCGGGAAAAGCCAGCGTGTGAAACGCGGCCTTACCGTATCACGCCCAGGGCGGTCGCGGCGGCCCGCAGGGTATCGAGGGGCACGTCCTCGGCCCGCACGTCGGGGCGCAGTCCGGCGGCCTCCAGGGCCACGTCGATGTCGGGGGCCGCGTAGCCCGCCAGCCGCAGGTTGTTGCGTAGGGTCTTGCGGCGGTGGTGCAGGGCCGCTTCCACGAAGGTCAGGAAGGCGGGCGGGGGGGCGGGGCGCTCGCGGTCGAAGTCGAGGCGGATGACACTGCTCGTGACGTCAGGAGCGGGGAAAAAAGCCCCCTTGGGCACATCGCGGACGTGGTGCACGGTGCCGTGCAGAGCGGCGAGCGCACTCAGGAAGCCGTAGTTGTCCTCTCCAGGGTGCGCGGCGAGGCGCTGACCGACCTCCTTTTGCACGAGCACGGTCGCGGAGAGGATGGCCGGAGCCGCCATAAAGCGCGAGAGCAGCACCCCGGTGATGTAGTAGGGCAGGTTGGCAATCACGCGGGTGCCGGGGGGCAGCGAGCCGTAGTCGAAGTCGAGGGCGTCGCCCCAGACGACCTGCACGCCCAGTCCGGCGAGCGTCTCGGCGAGGACGGGCCGCAACCGCTCGTCTTTTTCCAACGCCGTGACCTGTGCGCCGCGCTCCGCGACCTCGCGGGTGAGGACGCCGAGGCCGGGGCCAACCTCCAGCACGGGCACGCCCGGCGCGGCCCCGCCCGCCTCGGCAATGGCCCGCAGGATGTTGCCGTCAATCAGGAAGTTCTGGCCCAGGCTTTTGGTTGGTTTTAGCCCATGCCGGGCGAGCAACTCGCGCACGCGGGCGGGCGAGTACAGGGGCGGGTCGGTGGGGAGGGCAGTGGGGTCGGTCATGGGGGGGCCGCGTGCCGGGCGGGTCAGTATACTCCGGCCATGAGTGCCGCCGAGCTGCCGGATACGGCCCATTCCTCCCCCCCCGACTGGCGGACCTTTGCCCGCGCGGGCGAGTGGCGGCGGGCGCTGGCGGCGGCGCGGCTGTCCGGAGAGGGCGAGGTCGCGGCCCTGCTGGAGGCCACCTGCGGGGTGCAGGAGCACGTGCGGGCGCGGCGGCTGGTGCGGGCGCGGCGTGCCCTGGGGGGCTTACAGGCTCGGCTGGAAGACAGCACGTCGCCGGGAGAAGCGGCGCGGTTGCGCGGGCTGGTCGACGTGGGGGGCCTCGACGCCGCGCTGGGGGCGCTGGAGCAGCAGCGGCAGGGCCACGAGGCAGAGACGGACCCGGCGGTCCTCGCCGCGCAGCTTGCCCCGGCGCTGGCGCACCCGCTCACCCGCGCCGAGGCCCTGAATGCCCTGGGGGTGCTGCACGCCCTGCGCGGCGAGGGCGAAGAAGCCCGGCGGCAGTTTGGCGCGGCCCTCGCGCATGACGCGGGGCACTACCGCGCCCTGACCAACCTGGGCAACCTCGACCTCGAGGAGGGGCGGCCTGCCGAAGCCGAAGCTCGCTACCGGGAAGCCATTCGCCTGCAGCCCGACTATGACGGAGCGCACCACAACCTCGGCGTGGCGCTGCGGCGGCAAGGGCGGCTCGCCGAGTCGGTGGCGTCCCTTCGCCGGGCACAGCGCCTGAGCCTGCGCGTGGCGGGGCGCGAGGGCCGCGAAGAAGCGCGCGCCGTAGCGCGGCTGGGGGGCGGCGCGGCGGGCGCGGGCTGGGTGCGCTGGGGCCTGCTAGGAGGTGGGGCGCTGCTGCTCTTTGGCCTCTTGCGCGGCTTCGGGGGCTAGGCCCGTGACCGGAGAGCTGGTCTTCCTGCCCGCAGGGGTCGCTGCCCTGGACGCCCAGCTGGAGGCCGCGGACCTGCTCGGCCCCGCGATGGAAGAGGTCGGGCGGGCGGTCGCGGCGGCGGCGGCGGAGCTGGCCGGGGGCGGCCCGGTCCTGCTCCTCGCGGGGGGTGGGGCGAACGGCGGGGACGCGCTCGTTGCGGCGCGGTTTCTGGCGGGCGGGGGGGGCGAGGTGCGGGTGCTGGCCGCCGCGTCCCGGCACCCCCTCACCGAGCGTCATCGGGAGCGGCTCGCGGCCTTTGGGGTGACGGTGGGGGACCTCACGCCACAGGCCGTAGCGCGGGAGGCGCAGGGGGCGGCAGCCTTGGTTGACGGCCTGCTGGGCACGGGCTTTCAGCCGCCGCTGCGGGCGGAGCTGGCGGCGGTCGTGGCGGCAGTGAACGCGGCGCGGGCCGGGGGAGTGCGGGTCCTTGCCATCGACCTCCCCTCCGGGCTGGACGCGGCTTCGGCGATCCCGCCCGGCGAGAGCGTGCAGGCCGACGTGACGCTCGCGCCCGCTGGTCTCAAGCCCGCGCTGCTGTTTGGAGAAGCGGCGGCGCGGGCGGGCGAAGTGCGGCCCTTCCCGCTGACGTTGCCGCCGGGGTGGGCGGCGGGGGCGGCGCGGGCGGTCCGCCCGGACGACGCGGCGGTCGCGGGCCTCCTCCCGGTGCGGCGAGCCGACGCGCACAAGGGCAGCGCCGGGGACGTGTGGATTGTGGGCGGCTCGGCGGGGATGGTGGGGGCCGCCGCGCTCGCGGGGCTGGGGGCGCTGCGGGCCGGGGCGGGGCGGGTGACCGTGCATTCGGAAGCCGACGTGCCCCTCGTCACGCCAGAGCTGATGGTGCGCCGCCACGCCGACCTGGCCGAGTGGCTGGCGCAGGTCGGGGAGGGGCCGCGCCCGGACGCCCTCGCCCTGGGCATGGGCTTGGGGCCGGGGGCGACGGCGCTGGCGCGGATGGTGCTCGCGTGGGGCCTGCCCACCGTGCTCGACGCGGACGCCCTGCAACCGGAGCTGGCCGGGGCCGGGCATGGCCGCTGCGTCTGGACCCCGCACCCCGGCGAGGCGGCGCGGCTGCTGGGGGTGGGGACCGGCGAGGTGACCCGTGATCCCCTGGGGGTGGCCCAGACCTTGCAGGAGCGCTTTGGCGGCGCAGTCATCCTCAAGGGCGGCCCCAGCGTGCTGGCCCACCCCGGCGGCCTGTGGGTGAGCCGGGGCGGACATCCCGGCATGGCAAGCGCGGGCATGGGGGACACGCTCGCGGGAGTGGTGGCGGCGCTGCTGGGCCAGGGCCTGAGCGCCCCCGCCGCCGCGCTCGCCGGGGTGCGGCTGCATGCCCGCGCGGGCGAGCGGGCCGCAGCGCAGCACGGCTACGGCCTCACCGCGACCGACGTTTCCGCCCATTTGGGGGGGGCCTGGCTGGACCTGACGGGCGGGCGCGGCGGCCAGTGTTAACCTGAGCCTCACACATGCAGGGACTTCTCTCCGACCTGCCCCTGTTGGGGATTTTGGAACTGGTGCACACCACTCGGCAGACGGGCGTGCTGGACGTCAAAAGCGACGTACCCTTCACGGTGGCCTTTGCGGGCGGTGAGATTGTGGGGGGCGGCATTCTCGACTGGCTGGGCACCGACGCGATTCAGGCCGCGCCGCTGCTGCCGGGCGAGGGCCGCTTTGAGTTTGCGCCGCGGGTGGTGGAGGGAACCCCCCTGGCCCCCTACGAGCACTTCACCACCGACTGGGCGCGGGCCTCGGATGAGTGGGCGCAGGTCTGCGCGGTCATCGGCAGCCCCAGCCGGGTCTTGCGGGGCGAGCGGCCCCACTACGGCGGCGAGGAGGGGGCGAGCGTGCGGACGGTCGCCCGCCACACCGGACGCCCTCTCTTCGAGGTCGCCCAGGAAGCCGCCGCCGCCGTAGAAGCCGGGCAGCTCGTCCCCACCGGGCGCTTCGCGTGGTTCAGCCTGCGCCTGCTGGCGGGCACCCGGCGCCTGGGCACCTCGGCGATTGCGGACGTCCTCGACGGCGAGCGAACCCTGGGCGACCTGACCGACTTGGGGCACGCGGTGAGCGACCTGCGGGCTTACCTGCTCGCCGAGCTGCGGGCGGGCCTGCGCTTTCCGGGCAGCGGCTGGGTGCTGCGCGACCTCATCTGGGAGGGGCAGCACCTGTCTTGAGACGGACTTTGCTGGTGAGTCCAGCGAAGTCCGTCTCAGGCACCGAAAGCTGCGCTCCCGGCTACAGCTCGGCGGGCACGGGGGCGGGCTGGTCTTCCCCACCGCGGCGGCGCTGGGGCAGGGGGAGGTTGGGCATCATGGCGGTGGCCAGCAGAGCGAGCACGACGACGCCGATGCTCCAGCGGTAGATGTTGGCGATGGCTCCGGCAAAGGCTTCCTTCACGGCGCGGGCGGTCCGCTCGGCTGCGACCTCGTAGGCACGGAACTGCTCTTCCAGGGTCTGCTGAACCCCGGCGCGGCCCTCCGGCGTCGCGAGGGCCTGCGCGGGCAGGCGGCTGAGGCCCTCGCGGAAGCCCTGCGGCAGCGCTGGGTTCTGCGCGATTTGGCCCAGCGCGGCGGCATTGCCGCTGGCGACCGCCGCTTCGACCTGGCGGCGCAGCTCGGCAAAGGCGGCGGCGGGGTCCTGCCCAGCGGGGTTCGGGCCAGCGCCCTCCCCGAAGCCGCCGCCAGAGCGGGCCGCGACCGCCCGCTCGTTTTGGGTCAAGATGGCCTGGACGGCGGGGGGCTGCCCTGCCTTGGCCCGCTCGAAACTCGCCGTAAACTGGGTCGTGAGGCCCGCCGTCAGCAATGCCCCAAAGATGGCAGTGCCGATGGTGCTTCCCATCTGCTGAAAGAACTGTCCGGCGCTGGTGGCCACACCGATTTCCCAGGGCTTGACCGACAGTTGCAGGGCGGTCGTGTACAGCGGCAGCGCGGGGCCAAGGCCCAGGCCCAGCAGCACCATCCGCAGGACCACGCCGCTGTAGGGGGTGTCGGCGCTCAGGGTGCTGAGGGCGAAAAAGCCCAGCGCGGCGGTCATCAGCCCGATGAGCATCAGCACCTTGTAACGCCCTAGGCGGCTGGCAAGCTGGCCCGACCCGATGGCCCCGATAATCAGCCCCACCGTGAGCGGAATGGTGGCGGTCCCGGCGGCGGTAGCGCTGACCCCCTGCACGTTAATCAGGTAGAGGCTCAGGAAGAGGATGGCCCCCAGAAAAGCCGCCCCAATCAGGAAGCGGGCGAGGGCACCCCAAGCGAACGTGGGGTTGCGAAACAGGCTCAGGGGCAGAATGGGACTCTCGTGGCGGCGCTCGGCCCCCAGGAACAAGAGGAGGGCGGCGGCGCTGAGGCCCAGCAGCCCCAGCAGCGTCGGGCTGCTCCAGGCGTAGGTGCCGTTGGCCCCCCAGGTCAGCGCCAGCAGCAGCGGCACAGCGAACAGCAAGATGAGCAAGGCCCCCAGCCAGTCCACCTTCGCCTGCAAGCCGCTGGCGAGGCGGGGCATCCGACTGGCGATGAAGGCGAGCGCCAGAAGACCCAGGGGCAGGTTGACGTAAAAGACCCAGCGCCAGGAGATTTGGTCGGTCAGGAAGCCGCCCAGGAGCGGCCCAATCACACTGCTGAGGCCGAAGACGGCTCCGAACAGGCCCTGATAGCGCGGGCGGTCGGCTGGCTCGAAGAGGTCCGCGATGATTGCAAAGGCGACCGACCCCAGGGCCGCCGCGCCAACCCCTTGCAGGCCCCGGAACACCACGAGCTGCATCATGCCGCCGCCAAAGAGGTTCCCCAAGAAGGGTTCCCCGGCGAGGCCGCACAGCGCCGAGCCGATGAGAAACACCACGATGCCGAACATCAAGACGGGTTTGCGCCCGTACAGGTCCGAGAGTTTGCCGTAGATGGGCACCAGGGCCGTGTTCGTGAGCAGGTAGGCGGTGGTGACCCAGGAATAGAGGTCGAGGCCATGGAGGTCTGCCACGATGCGCGGTAGCGCCGTGGAGACGATGGTTTGGTCGAGGGCACTCAGGAAGAGGCCCAGCAGAACGCCAAAGAGAATCACGCGCTTGGTGCGCAGGTCGAGGGTTTGGGCGTAGTTGATGCGGGCTGCCGAAGGGGGTGAGGTCATGAGGGGTCCTCGCTGCTGGGGAGAGGAAGGTCAGCGACCAGCGCTTGCACGGCGTCGGCGGCGGCGCGGAGCACAGGTGGGGGCACGGAACGAAAAGCGCCGGCGTAGGCCTCCACGAACCGCGTGTCCATGCGCGACACCACCGCCAGCCCCGCCGGGGTGGGCGCGACGAGCTTTTCGCGGCGGTTGTCCGGGTTCTCGCGCCGCTCGGCCAGCCCCCGGCGCACCAGCCGCTCCACGAGGTGGCTGGTCGCAGGGAGGCTCAGGCGGGTCTGCGCAGCAAGCGCACTCACAGTGAGGGGCGCTCCGGCCCGCAGCCCGTGCAGGGCCATCATCTGGGCAAAGGTGAGGTCGTGGTCTTGCAGGCCGCCCTGCATGCTGCGCAGCACCCCCGCCCCGATGCGGCGGTGCAGCTCGCGCAGGGCCTGGGTCAGCCGCGCGGCGTCGCCAGACGGGGGGGGCGCATTGGCCTGAGTCGGGTCTGTCATGCTTCGAAGCTTGGAACTGTTTGGACTTTAGGATAGTAAGAAGGGCTGCACTTTTGGCGAGGCGGGCCAAGAAAAAAAGCGGGACGGCCCAGCGGGGCCGCCCCAGGCGAGGGAGTGGAGTTAGGAGGGGGAGGCAGGTGCGCCGCCGGGGTCATCGTCCTCGAACTCCAGCTCGATGCGGGCGCGGCAGTGGGGGCAGGTCACGACGCTAACGCTGACGTCGCCGGGGCCTTCCAGGGTGGGCGCGGCGGCAAGCAGGTCTTCGGTCACGTCGAACTCTTCGCCGCAGGCCGGGCACACGGTCAGGATGCCCAGCAGTTCGAGTTCGAAGTCCTCACCGCCGCCGTTGCGGGTGACCTCCATCTCGGCGTGGCAGGAGTCGCAGACAATCACGTCGCCGGGGCGCAGCTCGGCGCGGTCCTCTTCGGTGAGTTCCAGCACCTCCGCGCACACCGGGCAGTCGATTTCCAGGGTCGCCATGAGGGTAGTGTAAGGGGTGCTGTCCGTCACTCCCAGGCAATCACGGGGCGGTGACGCACAAAAAACAGAAACTGCGAACCGAGTAGCAGGGTGTTGAGCAAGACCGCCGATAGGACACGTTCGGCCAGGCCATACGCTTTACCTACCGGGGTATAGGGACCGAGCGGGGTGACCAGCAGCACCACCAGCACAGTGAGCACCAGCACCGCCAGAGTCAGGTTGAGGGGGTACTTGTTCGACTCATAAAAGTGGCGGAGGGTTCCGCCTGCGCCTCCCTGCACACGCCCGCCGGTCAGGTCTACCCGCACCCCGTCCACACTGATGGCCAGCGACACGTGGGTTCCCGGCAAAAACTGAAACGCCCGTTCTTCTAGCATACGGGCCGTGATCGCTTCCGTCTTGGCCTGAACTTCTGCCAGGCGCGACCCAAACACCCGCACGGTGACGAACCGGCCTCCATCGAGGGTATTCACCAGGGCGGGCAATACCTCTTCTGATTGCGGCCAGGTGGCATAGATCAAGACCCCAGCCCGCACCTCTTCTCGGTCGCGGGCCACGACCAGCCGCAGCGCCCGCTCGACTGCGGGCGACGGCGAACCGTCCGCTTCATGAACGGGTGAAAACCTCCAGCCAACGAATACCCGTTCCCAGAGCTGAGGGTCAGCGGGATTAGCTCCAGGAGCGAGAGGCACTGTGCAGATGGAACGCAAGTAGGTGGGCTGAGGCAAGGCCGAAGACTCCGAGCTGAAGTATGCCGCAAAGGTGGCGTCCCCGCGCTGCCGACTGCGGGAGAAGCCTATCCTGGAACCATGATTCGACTCGACGAGACGCCCCTTCCTGGCGTGGGCGTGCGACACGACTTTGATGGGCGCTACGGCAAACGGGTGGGCGTGATTACCCACCGCGACGGGCGGCGCGAGATTTTTGTCTCCCGCCGCGATGACCCCGACGCCTGTGCCCAGAGCATTGTCCTGAGCGAGGAAGAGGCTGAGGCGGTCGCCGACCTGCTGGGCGGGTCGACCATCACCCGGCACGTGTCGCGGCTGCCGCAGGACATCGAGGGCCTGGCGATGGACTGGCTGCCCGTGCCCGACAGCAGTCCCTACGCCGGGCACCCGCTGGGCGACACCATGATGCGCACCCGCACGGGCGCGAGCATCGTGGCGCTGATTCGGGACGGGCAGGCGATTCCGGCCCCTGGCCCCGAATTTCCGCTGCGGGGGGGCGATACGGCGGTCGTCGTGGGCACGCCGGGCGGGGTGGTGCAGGCCGCCCGACTCCTGAGCGGGGGCGAATGACCGCTCTGGCCCCCCCACCCCCACCCGCGAGGCCGCCCCATGTCCCTCGCTGAGCTGTTTCTCGAACTTGGCGGGGTCATCCTCGCGCTGGCGTTTGTGGGGCGGGCCGCCGGGCGGCTGGGCATCACGCCCATTCCGCTGTATCTGCTCGCGGGCATCGGGCTGGGGGCTTTTTTGCACCTCGGCGACGCCCCCGAAGAGTTCATCCACATCGGGGCAGAAATCGGCGCGGTGCTGCTGCTGTTTACGCTGGGGCTGGAGTACACCAGCGAGGAACTGCGCGGCAACCTCGCGGCCAACCGCCGGGTGGGGCTGCTCGACCTCGCGCTGAACTTCACGCCGGGGCTGCTCGCAGGGCTGTGGCTGGGTTTTTCGCCCCTCGCGGCGGCCCTCCTGGGGGGCGTGACCTACCTGAGTTCCAGTGGCATCGTCTCCAAGGTCCTTTCTGACCTCGGACGGCTGGGCAACCGCGAGACGCCCGTGGTGCTCGCGGTGTGCGTGCTGGAGGACGTGGCGATGGCCGTCTATCTCCCGGTGATGGCCGCCCTGCTGATTGGCGGCACGCTTGTGGCGGTGGGCGTCAACCTGCTGGTCGCGCTCGCGGCCTTTGCGCTGGCCTTTTTTCTGGCGCTGCGGTACGGGCACGTCCTGAGCCGGGTGGTCAACGTGCAGAGCAATGAGGCGCTGCTGCTCAGTGTCTTCGGGCTGGTGCTGGTGGTCGCGGGGGCCGCCGACCTGCTCAAAGTGTCGGCGGCGATTGGGGCTTTTTTGGTGGGCATCGCCCTGTCGGGCGAGGTGGCCGACCGCACCCGGCAGCTCGTGGAGCCGCTGCGGGACCTGTTCGCGGCGGTCTTTTTCGTGTTTTTCGGGCTGCGGCTGGACCTGAGCAGCGTGCCGGACGTGCTGCTTCCGGCGGCGGCGCTCGCGGTGGTCACCAGCCTGACCAAGTTCTACACGGGCTGGTACGGGGCGGCGCGCGTGGGCGTGCAAACGCGGGGGCGGGTGCGGGCGGGGGCCACCCTGATTCCGCGGGGCGAGTTCAGCATCCTCATCGCGGGGCTGGGGCTAGGCCTCTCCCCCACCCTGGGGCCACTCGCGGCGGTGTACGTCCTGCTCACGGCGCTGGCAGGCCCCGTCCTGGCCCGCTTCGACGCCCAAATCGCGCCGCTGCTCGACCGCCGCTTGCGCTTGGCGCATCGTTCAGCGGCAGGGCCTACCGAGACCGCGCCGCTGACCCCACTGGCCGAGCCGCGCGAGGGCCGAGCGGAATAAAGCCCTGGGGCAGAGGAAAAGGGGCCGTTAGACCGCCAAGCCCTGGGCGTGGGCGCTGACCTCACGGGCCTCGTACTGGCCGGGGGGGAGGTGCAGGGCGGGCGCGTTGGCCTCGAAGGCGTCGCGCCAGCCCACCTCGTCGAGGGCCTTTTTCCAGGCCCCGATGCTCTCGTTTTTGTAGATGCGGTAGGCAGCCATCCCCACTTCGGGGCCGCCCCGCGCAATCACCGACTCGACCCAGGCCCACTTCGCGGACACGTTGCGCAGTTCGGCGGTGGTCCGCAGCTCCTTTTGGATGCGCCTCAGGCGCTTTTCGATGGTCTGCACCCCGGCAAAGGGGTCCGCGAAGTGCGGCGTGTGGCGCTTGGGCACGAAGGGGCTGATGCCCAGGGCGACCCGGTTGATGCCCGCCAGCTCCTTGGTGAACTCGATGAGTTCGGTGATGTCGTCGTCGGTTTCGGGGCCGAGGCCAATCATCATGTAGACCTTGATGCCCACAAAGCCCAGGTTGCGGCTGATGTGGGCGGTCTTCAGGAGGTCTTCGGTCGTGATGCCCTTTTTCAGCCAGCGGCGCAACCTCTCGGAGGGCGCGTCCGAGGCCACCGTGAAAGTCCGCAAGCCGCCCGCCTTGAGGATGGCGGCGAGTTCCTCGTCGACGGTGTCCGCACGGATGGAGGACACGCCCAGCTTGATGCCCCGCTCGGTGAGCACCCGGCCCACATATTTGGTGTGCGGGAAGTCCGAGAGGGCCGCCCCCACCAGCCCGACCTTTTCCACCCAGCCAGGGATGGTGTCCAGCAGTTCCTGCGCCTGGTTGTTGCGGTTGGGGCCGTACATCGTCCGGGCGAGGCAGAAGGTGCAGGGGCGGGGGCAACCGCGCTGCGCTTCGACCAGGAACATATTGGACAGCTCCGAGTGCGGCGTCACGATTTGTGAGTAGGCGGGCAAGAGTTCTTTGGGCGCGGTCGCCCAGGTCGGCTCGTGCACGTGCCGCGCCGGGAGAAAGATGCCGGGCATCCCGTCGATGAGGTCGTAGAACTCCTCGCGGGTCGCGGATTCGCGCAGGGCCTCACTGACTACGGGCACGATTTGTTCGCCGTCCCCAATCACGATGACGTCGGCAAAGGGCGTCAGCGGATACGGATTGGACGACGTGAAAGGGCCGCCCACCATCACGATGGGGTCAGTGTCGCTGCGTTCTTCCCGCAGCGGGGGCATCCCCGCGAGGTCGAGCGTGCGGATGATGTTGGTGAGGTCGAGTTCAAAGGACACGCTCAGGGCGAACAGCTCGCAGTCGCCCGCGTCCCGGCCCGATTCGACGGTCGGCAGGGCCTGTCCGCTCCGCTCGAAGGCCTCCACGTCGTCGGGGAGAAAGGCCCGCTCGCAGGCGACGCCCTCTTCCTGGTTGAACATCCGGTAGATGACCTGATAGCCGAGAGAAGCCATCCCCACCGAATAGCGGTTGGGAAACGCCAGGGTGACGCGGATGGGCGCCTGCTTGAAGAGGGTGCCGGTTTCCGCGTCCAGCAGCGGTTTGATCTGGGTGCGCCAGTAACTCAAGAAGCCTCCGGAGGGACAGCGCCGGGGCACCTCTTTTGCCTCAGCGCGTCACAAGCGCTCAGTGTACCGGGTTTGACGAAAGCAACTGTGGCTGAGCAACTGTGGCTGCCGAACCGGACGCGGCCCCTCACGAGCGCGAGGGCCGCCACGCGCTCGCCACAAAGTAGGCCAGGCCGCCAAAAAAGCCCGCAGACGCCAGAAAGCCCAGCAGCCGCCACAACACCTGGGCGGTGCCCACCACAAAAGCCCCCAGGCCCACCAGAAGCTGTCCGGCCAGCCACACCAGCGCGAGCGCGAGCAGCGCGAGGAGGAGCACTCCGGTGGCGGCGAGGAGGAGACGGAGCATGGGGGCAGTGTACAAGCACGGGGTGAGGCAGGAGCCTCGTCCATTACCCTGCACGCCGTGAGACTGGACACTGACCTGCTGGTCATCGGGGGTGGCGTTGCCGGGGCGTACGCGGCCCTCACCGCCTGCCGCGAGGGCGCGAATGTGGTGCTGGCCTGCAAGACGTCCCTGCGAGGGGGCGCGACCCGCTGGGCACAGGGGGGCATCGCCGCACCCCTCGACCCCGGTGACGAGGCAAACCACGCCCTCGACACGCAGCGAGCCGGGCGGGGCCTGTGCGAGCCGCAGGCCGTGGACGTCTTTGTGCGGGAAGCGCGGGCAGCGGTGGAAGCATTGGTGGACCTCGGCGTGGCTTTTGACCCGCAGGGCGCCCTGGAAGGAGGGCACCGCCGCCCGCGCATTCGCCACACCGGGGACGCGACCGGCGACGCCATCAGCTGCGCGCTCAGCCGTGCCCTCCACGCTTGGGAAGGACGGGGCCTGCACATCAAGACGCGGGCCTTTGCCCGCAATCTGCGCCTGGCGGGGGGCCGGGTCGTCGGCGCGGACTTCGTGACCCCTGAGGGACCGCTGCGGGTGCGGGCGAGGGGGGGCGTGCTGCTGGCCACTGGGGGCTTTGGGCAGCTCTATCCGGTGACCACGGCCCCGCCGGAGGGAACGGGGGACGGCTTGGCCCTGGCCTACCGTGCGGGGGCAGCGCTGCGCGACTTGGAGTTCGTGCAGTTTCATCCAACGGCGGTGGTGGCCGGAAAGAGGGCCTACCTGGTGACCGAAGCGGCGCGGGGAGAGGGCGCGCAGCTCCTGAACGCCCGCGGCGAACGCTTTATGGCTCGGTACGATTCAGCGCTGGAACTGGCCCCCCGCGACGTGGTGGCGCGGGCCATCGCCGCCGAAATCGCCGCAACGGGCCGCGTCGACCTGGACTTGCGGCCCCTGGGGGCCGAGTGGGCCGCGCGGCGCTTTCCCACCGTCGCCGCTACGCTGCGCCCGCTGGGACTTGAGCTGGGCCGGGACCTCATCCCGGTGCAGCCCGCCGTGCACTACACGGTGGGGGGAGTGCAGACGGACGTGCAGGGCCGCAGCACCCTGCCCGGCCTGTATGCGGCGGGCGAGGTAGCCTCCAGCGGCCTTCACGGAGCCAACCGCCTCGCGAGCAACAGTCTTTCCGAGGGACTGGTGTTTGGAGCCAGAGCCGCGCGAACCGCGCTGGCCGAGAGCGTCCTGGCCCTCGCCGAGGGCGACCCCAGTCCGGCTCCGGGGGCACACTGGGCCGGAGTGCCCGCCTTGCGGGAGCGCCTGGGGGCCGCCGCCGGGGTGCAGCGGCACGGCACCGAACTCAGGGCGGCCTTGGAGGGCTGGGGCCTAGCCCCTGCCGTCCAACCCGACCCCGCCGCGCTGGAAGCAGCCAACCTCGCCCTGCTGGGAGAACTGCTGCTGCGGGCAGCCCTGGAGCGCTCAGAATCGCGCGGCAGCCACTCCCGCAGCGATTGTCCAGCTCAGTGGCAAACGCCCCTGCATACCGTGCAGTGGTGGGACGGACGAGAAGCGCGGCAGGCGCAGGTCCCCGTGGGGACGCCCATGCTAGAGTCCACCCCGTGATTTCATTCACGATTCATCACCTCTGGAGACTGCGGTGCTGAGCCTCGATGAGCGTCTTCGGGCGGCCCTCGCCGAGGACATCGGGCGAGGGGACGTCACCACTTTGGCCACCATTGCGCCACACCAGACGGCGCGGGCTGAGTTTCTGCTGAAAGAACCGGGGGTCCTCAGCGGCCTGGCGGTGGCGGAACGGGTCTTTGCGCTGCTTGACCCCCGCTTGCAGGTAAGCTGGACGGCCTGCGAGGGGGAATGGCAGCGGGGCGGCGCCATCGGCCAGGTCACCGGACCCGCGCAGGCTCTGCTGACGGGCGAACGGGTCGCCCTCAACCTGTTGCAGCGGCTGTCCGGCATCGCGACCCAGACCCGGCGGTTTGTGGACGCGCTGGGCGGGGGACCGGCGCGGCTGCTCGACACGCGCAAAACCACCCCGCTGTGGCGCGACCTGGAAAAAGCCGCTGTGCGGCACGGGGGCGGCACCAATCACCGCGCCGGACTCGACGACGGCCTTTTGATTAAAGACAACCATATCGCGGCGGCGGGCAGCGTCACAGCGGCCATCACGCGGGCGCGGGAACAGGGCTACCTGCTCAAGGTGGAGTGCGAGGTTTCCCATCTGGCCGAGTTGGAAGAGGCCCTGCGGGCGGGAGTGGACCGCGTGCTGCTCGACAACATGGCTGACGACCTGTTGGCCGAGGCCGTGCAGGTCCGCAACCGCCTCGCCCCACAAGTCACCCTGGAGGCGAGCGGCAACATGACGCTGGAGCGTTTGCCGCGGGTCGCGGCGAGCGGAGTGGACTTCATAAGCGTCGGGGCGCTCACCCATTCGGCCCCAGCGATCGACATCAGCCTTAAGCTCACCCTGGAGGACACGCCATGACCGGAAACCGCCCGGCCATCCCGCCCGCGCAGGTACCGCAGCGCGACCTGCTGCAACTGAGAGTGCTGCCGGATGAAAGGCAACTTCGCGCCGACATTGAACGTCTGCGCCGCGAGCGCAACGCCGTGATTCTCGCCCACAACTACCAGCGCCCTGAAGTGCAGGAGATTGCCGATTTCGTGGGGGATTCGCTGGGGCTGTCGCGCCAAGCCGCCCGCACCGACGCGGACGTCATCGTGTTTGCCGGGGTGCATTTCATGGCGGAGACGGCGGCCATCCTCAACCCCGATAGGGTTGTGCTGCTGCCCGACTTGCGAGCGGGCTGTTCGCTGGCGCAGACCTTGACCGCACAGGATATCCGCGACTGGCGGGCACGGCATCCCGGCGGGTTGGTCGTCACCTATGTCAACACCACGGCAGAGGTCAAAGCGGAGTCCGATTACTGCTGCACGAGTGGCAATGCCGTGCAGGTCATCGAGAGCCTCCCCGCTGACGTGCCGATTTTGTTTGCCCCAGACCGCTTTTTGGCCGCGCACGTCATCCGCGAGACGGGCCGCTCGCTGGACGTGTGGGACGGGGCCTGCCACGTGCATGCCGCCATTCGCCCTGAAGACGTCCAACACCAACAAGCCGCGCACCCCGGTGCCGAGTTGCTGATTCACCCGGAGTGCGGCTGCTCCAGCCGCGTCCTGGCGGCCCTTCCCGACTTGCAGCTCTACTCCACCGAGGGCATGCTTCACCGGGCACGGGCCAGCGAAGCCCAAACGTTCATCGTGGTGACCGAGACGGGCATGGTCACGCGCCTGAGGCGGGACGTACCCGAAAAGACCTTTGTGCCCGTCAGCCGCACGGCCTGCTGCGAGTACATGAAGATGATTTCTCTCGAAAACATCCGAGACAGCCTGGCGAACCTCCAGCCGCGTGTGACGGTGCCCGAAGACGTGCGGCTGCGTGCCCTGCGGCCCATCGAGCGGATGCTGGCGATAGGCTGACGGCCACGAGCCTGCCAAAAGAGGGCCATGCGCTTAACGCTGGCCCTCTTGTCTTTGTCTGCTTCGCTTCTGCTGCGGGCAGCGTGGCGCCGTTAGCCCCGCATGTGCCCGATGATGAAGTTGGCGAACTCGCTGGTCTTGACCTGGGTCGCGCCCTCCATGCCGCGGGCGAAGTCGTAGGTCACGGTCTTTTGGCGAATGGTGGCGTCAAGGCCCGCGAGGATGAGGTCGGCGGCCTCGGTCCAGCCCATGTAGCGCAGCATCATCTCGCCGGAGAGGATGACCGAGCTGGGGTTGATGACGTCCTTGCCCGCGTACTTGGGGGCGGTGCCGTGGGTGGCCTCGAAAATGGCGTGCCCGGTCACGTAGTTGATGTTGGCCCCCGGCGCGATGCCGATGCCGCCCACCTGCGCGGCGAGGGCGTCCGAGATGTAGTCCCCGTTGAGGTTGAGGGTGGCGATGACGTCGTACTCGGTGGGCCGCAGCAGAATCTGCTGAAGGAAGTTATCAGCAATCACGTCCTTGATGACGATGCCGTTCGGCAGTTGGAGCCAGGGGCCGCCGTCGAGTTCGGTGCCGCCAAACTCGCGCTTGGCCAGCTCGTAGCCCCAGTCGCGGAAGGCCCCTTCCGTGAACTTCATGATGTTGCCCTTGTGGACGAGGCTGACGCTCTTGCGCCCGTTGTCAATGGCGTACTGGATGGCGGCGCGGACGAGGCGCTCGGTGCCTTCCTTGGAGACGGGCTTCACGCCAAAAGCGGAGGTGTCCGGAAAGCGAATCTTGTTCACGCCCATCTCGCCGGTCAGGAACTCGCGGACACGGGCGGCCTCCGGCGTCCCGGCCCGGTACTCGATGCCCGCATAGATGTCTTCCGTGTTCTCGCGGAAAATCACCATGTTGACGTCCCCAGGCCGCTTGACCGGGCTGGGAACCCCCTCGAAGTACTGCACGGGACGCACGCAGGCGTAGAGGTCGAGTTCCTGGCGCAGCGCCACGTTGATGGAGCGGATGCCGCCGCCGACGGGCGTGGTGAGCGGCCCCTTGATGCCGAAGAGGAACTCCCGGAAGGCGTCAAGCGTCGCCTGGGGCAGCCACTCGCCCTCGCCGTAGACCTGGGTACTCTTTTCGCCCGCGTAGACCTCCATCCATTCAATCTTGCGCTCGCCACCGTAGGCCTGCTCGACGGCAGCGTCAAACACGCGCACGCTGGCCCGCCAGATGTCAGGTCCGGTGCCGTCGCCCTCCACGAAGGGGATGATGGGCCGATGAGGCACCACGAGCTTGCCGCCCTCCATGCGAATCTTTTCGCCCTGGGTGGGCACCTGGATATGGGGGTCTTGAATCGTCATGACGGCTCAACTGTAGCGCCCGTGGGGAGGGAAGCGGGCGGGAGTGCCCCGCGGCTGTCTGGCCTCGCCGAACCATGAGCGAGCGGCAAAGCTGGCCTTCACCCGCGGGGCGGGCGGCGGGGGGATGCTGGCCCTACCCGCACTGGGAATCCATCCACAGGAGGTATTCACGCATGAGTGACGACAAGAGCACGCTGGGAAACATGGCGGACGCCGCCAAGGCCAAGCTCAATGAGGGGGCCGACCGCCTGCGCGAGGCCGGGCACAACGTGGCCCACGCCGTGACGGGCGACGCCCACCACAAGGCCGAGGCCCTCGAAGACCGCGCCAAGGCCGAGATGAATAACCGCGAGGCCCACGCCGAATACAGCGAGGGCAAGCGCGAGGCCACCGACGGCGACGGGCGCTGAAGCCCCAGCGTTTGACCTAGCATTTTTTCACGAGACCGGCTCCGTACTTGCGGGGCCGGTCACTGCTGCGCCGCGTGCTGGACCCCAAGTGTGCGCCCCAGCCTGCGCGGCAGGGCGGGGAAGCCCCTATCATGGCGAACATGGCGTACACCATCCTCGTCGCGGACGACGAACCGGCGATTCGGACCATGCTGGAAGTCATCCTGTCGGCGGACGGACACGAAATCGTGACGGTGCCGGACGGCAAAGCGGCGCTGGATTACCTGCGCGAGCACACGCCCGACGCCCTTCTCCTGGACGTGACCATGCCGCAGATGGACGGCTTCGAGGTCTGCTCGCGGGTCAAGCGGGTCAAGCGCCTCCGGGGAGCGCCCGTGCTGCTGCTCACAGCCCTGGACGACGACCGGACCCGCGACCAGGCCAAGCTCGTGGGGGCCGACGACCTGGTGTATAAGCCCCTGAGCGGCAAAAACCTGCGCAGCCGCGTCAAGCAACTGATTGAAGCGCGGCGGGCATGAACGGCTCCCGTCCCCAAGGAGGACTCCCCTTGTTCTTGAGGTTCCTGAAACTCACCTCGTCGCTGCTGCTCGCGGGCGGGGTGGCCGCCGCTGGAGTGGCCGCCACCTACGTCACCAAGTGGACCACCGAACTGCCCGACTACCGCGAACTCGACAACCTCAGCCTGGGGGCCGAGACGCGGGTGTTTGCTCGTGACGGAACGCCGCTGGGCACCCTGATTCCCAAGGTGGGCGAGCAGGCGATTAGCCGCACGCTCGTGCGGCTTGACGAGGTGTCCCCCTTTATGACGGCGGCCCTGATTGCCAACGAAGACCGCCGCTTTTTCGAGCACTACGGCCTCGACCCCTACGGCATCGGGCGGCAGCTTCAGCGGGCTGCGCAGGGCGAGGACCTGCAGGGCGGCTCGACCCTGACCAACCAGCTCATCAAGAACACACTGTTGTACGACGAGTACAAGGCCGCCCGCACCCCCGACCGCAAGATTAAGGAGTGGTTGCTGAGCGTGCAGGTCGAGCGGGCCTTTACCAAAGAAGAGATTTTGCGCAACTACCTCAACGCCATCTACTGGGGGGATGGCGGCCCGGTCGAGTTGTACGGCATCTACTCGGCGGCGCAGGCGTACTTCGGCAAAACCCCCAAGCAGCTCAGCCTTGCGGAAAGCGCCTACCTCACCATTTTGGTGCCTAGTCCCAACCGCTATTTCAACTATGCCGCGGTGCGCCCGCTGATGAAGGTGCTGCTCTCGCGCATGGTCGAAGACGGCTGGATTACCCAGACGCAGGCGGACGCGGCCTGGAAGGAAAACCTTCAGCCCCGTGGCTGGCAGATTCGCTATGACGCGAGCGGCAACGTGAGGAGCGCCCAGCTTGTCGACCGTACCGCCAAAGAACTCAAGGCCGTGACGAGCACCCGCGCGCCGCACTTCGTGCAGCAGGTCGAGCAAGACCTCATCGCCCGCTTTGGCCGCGAGAAGGTCTACGGGTCGGGCGGCCTGCGGGTGTACACCACCCTCGACCCCAAGGTGCAAAACGCCGTCGAAACCGCCAGCCGCGAGGCGACCGGACTGCCGCCGGGGGCCACGCTGGGGGCAGTCGTCATCGAGCCGTACAGCGGCGAGGTGCTGGGGATGGTGGGCCAGAAGCTGCGCGGCGACACCCCCCCCGATGACTGGAACAACGCCGCGCAGGGCCAGCGGCAGATTGGCTCCACCATCAAGCCGCTGCTGTACACGACCGCCCTCTCGACCGGGCTGCGGCAAGACCACCGCGAGGAAGACAAACCCGTCTCCTATCCGTGCAGCACCTGCAAGGGGGGCGTCTACGAGCCACAGAACTTTGGCGGCGTCACGACCTACCGCAACATGACCCTGCGCGAGGCGCTTGACCGCTCGCTCAACCTGGTGACCGTGCGGTTGGCCGACCGCATCGGCCTTCAGACCTTTTTCGGCAAGCTCAACGAGCTGGGCCTCCAGACGAATGACGGCACGGGGCTGGCGGCGGCGCTGGGGGCCATCGAGACCACCCCGGTCAAGATGGCGGCGGCCTACGCGCCCTTTGTCAATGGGGGCCTGTACCGCCCGCCCCGCTACGTGACGCGGGTGACGACCGCGCGGGGTGAGGTGCTGTACGACGTGGCCAACGAGGTGACCAAGCCCAAGCGGGTCTGGTCGCCGCAGATTGCCTTTCTGGGTCTGGACATGATTCGGGGGGTGGTTAACGACCCGGTGCCGGGGGCAGGCTTTGCCGCCGGAGCGAAGTTCGGGGAATGGCCCGTCGCGGGCAAAACGGGCACGAGCAACTTTGTCAAGGACCTGTGGTTTGTGGGCACCACGCCGCTGTACACGGGCGCGGTCTGGGTCGGCAAACAGGAGGGTGGGGCCAACCCGGACAACTACTATTCGGGCACGGTGGGCACGCCCATCTGGCGGCGGATGATGGAAATCGCCCACGCGGGCCGCACCCCGACGGCCTTCGTGCAGCCGCCGGGGATCCAGTACGTGGACGCCCCGGACCCCGGCTACCTGCCGGGCGTGAAGCTGGCGGTCCTCGACCCGAACTTCAAGAATGCGGCGAGCACCGTCATCGAGGAAGACGCGCCCCCGCCCGTCGTCTACCGCGAAATCGCCTGGACGCCGGGCACCCCAGACCCGCGCACCACCGTCATCAACGTGGACCGGGCGACGGGCCGCATGGCCACCGAGTTCACGCCGCCCGAACGGGTGGTGCCGCGCCGGGTCGCCATCACTGAGCTGCCGGGCTACGCGCCGGACCCCTCGCCCGCGCCCCTGCCGGACGAGAAACCCGACCCGCAGGCGCTGAGGACGATTCGCACGCCCGACACCGCTCCTGCCGTGGTGCCGTCCGGGAACCCCCAGCGCACCAACTCCCAGAGCAACTGACCCCCTCCCCTCTCCTCTCTCCTGCCCTTCCGGGGAGCGGGGCCTCACCCGGCTGTCATGCGCGGCGGGGGAGCGGGGCGGCATGATGGCGGGCATGAAGCGAGCGCCGCTGCTGACGCTGTTGCTGGCCCTGGGCACGCCCGCCGACGCGCGGGTGCGGCTAGGGGAGCTGCTGCCCGCCCATCCCTGGACCGCCGCCGAGCGCGAGATTGTGGTGATTTACTCGCACGACTGCGGCGACCTGGGGCCGCTGTGGGGGGCTGTGCTTGCCGCCGGACTGCCCGTGCGGGCCGTAAATGCCGAAGGGGTGGCCGCCCCCGCGCCCGCCGGACTCAACGTGTGGCGCGGAGCCGAAGCCACGGCCTTTGCGCGGCGGCTGCGGGTAAGCGCTTACCCCACCGTGCTGCTGGTGCGCGGGGGGCGGGTGCTCAATGCTTGGGAGGGAACTTTTCGGGGGGACCTCGGACCGCTGAGCCAGGCGGAACCGTGAAATGGGGTGGGGTTGGCCTGCGCCTCACCCCGCCCACAGCCCCCTTCAGAACCCGGCGGTTACCTGCTGCACGACCTCTTCGGGGGTGCGCCACAGCCGCGGCGAGTCGCCCACGGCGCTGAGGCGGCCCCCCGCGCTGACCCCGCTGAAGCTGGCCTGCACGCCCACGCTGAGTTCGAGGGCGTTCCAACCCGGCTGGGCGGTCAGGTCCACCGTGACGGGCACGGCCACCTGCACCCCGGCAAACTGCTGAACGACCGGACCACAGTCCACCGTGCCGCTCAGGCGGGTGGGGCGGTCGGCATAGAGGTAGGCCCGGCCCGAAAAGGCTCCGGTTGCAAAGCTGGTACGCTCGGCCTGCGCCGCGAACACCTCCTGCGTGGGCGAACGCTGCGGGGTGAGGCCAAAGAAAGCGTAGCTACGGGCAGCGGGGTCACTGCTCAAGACCGTGCCCACGCAGCCCAGCGCCGCGACCGCCGCGGCGGGGGTGGTGAGGACCGGAGCGAGCGCCCCGGCGTCCGGGAGGGGCAGGGTGAACTGCCCGTCGGGGGCCACTGCTGCCCGTGCGAGGGCCTGCCCGCCCGGTCCGGTCAGGGCGATGCTCCCGCCCCCCCCCGACCAGCGCGAGATGTCCCCGCTGACGGCGGTGACGGGCGCGGCGGGCGCGGGAGGCTGAAGCAGAGCGGCCAGGGGTCGGGGAGCACACCCCGCGAGCAGGAGCGCCGCCGGCAGGAGCAGAGCGCCGCGCTTCACTGAGACAGCCCCTGCCGGACCTCATCGAGGGTGAGCCAGGTGTTCAGGGGCGTCAGGGTGCGGGTCACGGTGCCAGAGGCACTGATGCCGCCAAAGCCCAGCCCGGCGGTCACATCGAGCTTGAGCATGTTCCAGCCGGACACCGCCGCCACGTCGAGGGTGACAGGAACGCTGAAGCCCTCGACCCGGCAGTTCACCCGGCCCCCCAGCCGGGTGGCCCGGTCTACGTACAGCCAGGCGCGGGCGTTGAGCGAGCGGGAGAGGCCCCCCCGACTCACGTTCGCCGCGATGATGTCCCGCGGCCCCGCGCCGCCGCCCTCGGCCCGCAGGGTAAAGACCAGAAGGCCCCGCGCCGCCGGGTCGCTCACGGTGAGGCCGGAAGCCGTGCAGTTCAGGTCACGCAGGCCCTGTTCGAGGGTGTCGGGGACGGAGCGGGTCTGAGCGTTCAGGACCGCTCCTTCCGGCAACACCAGACGGAAGTTGCCCGCCGCGTCGACC
The DNA here is from genome assembly GCF_000482805.1 of Deinococcus murrayi DSM 11303. Taxonomy (GTDB): domain Bacteria; phylum Deinococcota; class Deinococci; order Deinococcales; family Deinococcaceae; genus Deinococcus; species Deinococcus murrayi. Next base: position 50,505 of record NZ_KI519501.1, read on the forward strand.
GGGGCCGTGGCGAGGGGCACCAGCGGCACGGTGCCCAGCAAGCTGACGGTGCCCGCCGTCCCGCTCTGCCAGGTCTGGATGCGGCCCGATACCGCTGTTTCGGGGGGCGCATTGTCGGGCACGCGTTCTGGCCCACCGCACGAGGCCAGCAGGAGGGAAAGGGCGGCGAGCGCACCGAGTTTTCTCATGTCCGCCAGCCTAGTGCATCCCGGCTGACGGGAGGATGGGAAAACGGGCGCGTCTCTCATGCAGGGGAAACGGCAATCACCGTGCGGCCCCGCACCTGCCCGGCCAGAATCTGCCCCGCGAGGGCGGGCACGTCCGCGAGGGGCCGGACCTGGGTGACGTCCGCGAGCCGCGACGCGGGGAGGTCGCGGGCGAGCCGTTCCCAGGCGGCGCGGCGCTTCGGCGCGGGACAGGTCACCGAGTCGATGCCCAGCAAGGACACCCCGCGCAGGATGAACGGAAAAACCGTGGTCTGGAGGCCGCTGCCCCCCGCCAGGCCGCAGGCCGCGACCGCCCCGTGGGTGCGCGTGCTCGCGATGGCCCCCGCGAGCGTCTCGCCGCCCACCGAGTCCACGACGCCCCCCCAGCGCTCCTTTTCGAGGGGGCGCTTGAGGGCGGGCAGCTCTTCTCGCCCGATGACCTGGGCCGCGCCGAGCGAGCGCAGGTAGCCTTCTTCCTCCCGGCGTCCGGTGCTCGCGGTCACCGTGAAGCCCGCCGCCGCGAGGAGGGCGACCGCCGTACTGCCCACCCCGCCCGCTGCACCCGTGACGAGCACTTCGCCCCCGCCTGGGGTCACGCCATGCTCCTCCAGGCTCAGGACCGCCAGCATTGCCGTGAAGCCCGCCGTGCCCACACTCATGGCCCACTCCGCGTCCGTGCCGGGGGGCAGGGGAACGAGCCACTCGGCACGGACGCGGGCGTACTCGGCATACCCACCGTCTTGCCGCTCGCCGATGCCCCAGCCCGTCAGCAGCACGCCCTGGCCGGGGGCGTAGGTGCCGGTCTCGTCCGAGACGACCTCGCCCGCCAGGTCGATGCCGGGAGTGATAGGGTAGGTCTTCAGGACGCCGGGACGCCCCGCGACCGCCAGCCCGTCTTTGTAGTTGAGGCTGGAATGGGTCACCCGGACCACCGTGTCGCCGGGGGGCAGGTCGGCGGGCGTGAGGGTCTGGAACTCGGCGCGAATGCCCGTGTCGTCCCGGAGCATCCGCAGGGCGCGGAAGGTGGCAGGAAGGCTGGAAGACATAGGAGGCACCTCGGAGCTTGGAATGCTCCAGGGTAACGCGGGGCGAGGGCCTTAGCGCACGTCCTCGAACTCGGTCACGGCCCGCGAGAGAGCGTCCGTCGTGGTGGCCTGGTGGCCCGCCCACGCCCGCCACAACTCGGCCAGCGCCCGGCGGGCGGCCTCCAGCGCGGCCTGCACGCCGGGGGTGAGTTCGTCTCCGGCGGCGGCGAGGGCCACCGTGAGGTGCAGCTTGGCCCCCAGGTAACGGGTCTGCTCGCCGCGCAGACCGTCGTAGACGTACACCACATCGTCCCACTCTGGCGTGAAGGTCTCCCAAATCAGCCGGGTCACCGCCGCGTGGCTGCCCAGGCAGAGGGTCGCGGCGGGCAGGCCACCGGGGGCCGTCAGCCCGCGTTCCTCGCAGTGGGCCGCCGCCAGACCGCTTACGTCGCGGTCCACGCCCGGCAGGAAGCGGGACAGGATGTCGGCGCGGGCCGCGTCGCGGGGGGAAATGGACATAGTCTGCTCATTATATTCTGCTGTGCACGAACTGACGAGGGGGCCTCTGGGGTACCCTGCGGGCATGACGCTGCTCCCTGCCCTCCCCACCCACCTCGAAGCCGTCACCGAGCGGGCGGAGGCGGCCATCCGTGCCCACGCTGACGCCTGTGAGGAGGCCGGGGACGTGACCCCGGAGGCGGGGGCCGCGCTGCGGGCGAGCGGGTACATCCGGCTGACCCTGCCGCGAGAAGCCGGGGGGCTGGGGGCCAGCCTGGAGGAATACGCCGGGGCACAGCGGCGGCTGGGGCAGGCGGGGGCGGCGCTCGCGCTGGTGCTGGCGATGCATACCCAGGTGGTGGGCGCGGCGTTTCAGGGCCAGACCCTGCCGGGGCCGATGCTCGCGGCGCTGGCGGCGGCGAGCCGGGAGGGGCGGCTGGTGAACGCCCTGGCGAGCGAGCCAGAACTCGGCAGCCCGTCGCGGGGGGGCTTGCCGCGCACGGCGGCGGTGCCGGATGGGGACGGCTGGCGGGTCACCGGGCGCAAGACCTGGGCGACCGGGGCGCGAGCGCTGGGGCTGGCGGTCGTCAGCGCGGCCACCCCCGCCGGGGAGGTTGTCCGGCTGCTGGTGCCGCCCGACGCCCCCGGCGTGGCGGTCGAGCCGACCTGGGTGGAGGCACTCGCCCTGCGCGGCAGCGGCAGCCACGACGTGACCTTGGACGGGGTCTGGGTGCCCGCCGAGCACGTCGCCCCACCGACGCCGGCCCACCCCGCGAGCAGCGCGTGGTTCTGGACGGCCCTCGCGGCGACGTACCTGGGGGTGGGCTTCGCGGCGCTGGAGACGCTGACGGCCTACGCGCGGAAGCGGGTGCCCACCGCGCTGGGTGCCCCCATCGCCACCCTGCCGCAGGTGCAGGAGGCCGTGGGCCGGATGGCGACGGAGCTGACGGCCTCCCGTGCCCTGCTGGGGGAAGCGGCGCGGGCCTGGGACCGAGGAGCGGGGCCAGGGGCGCTCCCGCTGCTGGGGGCGGCGAAGGTCCACGCGACGAATGCCGCCGTGGCCGCCACCGACCTCGCCGTGCGGACGGCGGGCGGGGCGGCGCTGCTGCCCGCGCTGGGGCTAGAGCGCCTCTTGCGCGACGCGCGGGCCGGGCTGACCCACCCCCCCGCCGACGGGGTGGGGTACGGGGGGCTGGGGGCGGCGCTGCTGGGGGCGGGGAAAGGGGCCTCTCCCCTATCCTGAGCGCCGATGCGCCTGCTGCCCCCGCCCCCCCATCCGGCCCAGGCGGGACGGCTCGCGCTCGCGGCGCTCGCGGGGCTGGCGCTGGGGCTGCTGCTCGCCCGCGGGGTGCTGAGCGGGGTGCTCGCGCTGGTGCCGCCGGGACAGCCGCTGGTGCGGGCGCTGGTGGGGGGGCTGGGGGCGCTCGCGAGCGTGACGCTGGGCTTTGGGCTGGCGGGGGCGCTCTCGGCGCGGGCGCTGCCGCTGGGGCGGCTAGGCCTTTCGCGCGCTCAGGCGCGGGGGCGAGCGGGGGCCGCCGCGGGCGCGACGGCGGGGCTGCTGGTGGTGCCCGTGGGCGGGGTGCTGGGGCTGGCCGGGCTCTACCAGGGGGGCGGCTTCGGGGACGTCTTTGGGGGGCTGCCCCTCGCGGGGCTGGTCGCCGCGGCCTGCGGGGGATACGGCCTGTGTTCGGGCGGGGTGCTGGGGCTGCTCACCGTGCGGGCGAGGCTCGCGTGGCGTCCGGCGCTGGCGGGGTTCGCGGGCTTTGGGGCGGCGGGGTTGGTGGGGGGCGCGCTGGTGGCCCTGACCGGGGTGCCCAGCTTGCTGGATGGGGGCGGCTGGGCGCTCCTCGCCCGGCTGACAGTCTTTTTCGTGGCCGCGCAGGTCGTGGGCGACCTCGCCATCGCCGCGAGCATTCACCGGGCCGCCGAGCACCCGGAGCGCGACCGGGCGAGCGGGCGGCAGGTGGCCCTCACGCTCGCGGCGCTGGGGGTCATGCTGCTGGGGGTCTGGGGGGTGGCCGAGCGGGCCGTGTCCTTTGTGCAGTCGCGCCCCACCCGCACCGAGCCGCTGGCGCTTCCGGCGGCCTCCGGGTTGGTGTGCCCCGCGCCCACGGGGAGGCTGGAGCGGGCGCTGTGGGAGGTCGCCACGCGGGGCGGGCGGCCCGACCTCTCCTGCGGGAACCGGGTGCTGGGGCTGCTGCACACCCCAAATCCTGACCCCGCCTTCAGCGCCCAGCCGCCCACTCCCCACGGGGCCTACGACCGGCTCGCGGCGCTGGTGGCCGGGGCGCGGCGCGAGGTGCTGTACGCGGTGATGGAGTGGGCCGACGAACCCCGCCGGGGGCCGGGGGCCGTGCTGGCCGGGGGGGTGGCCAAGCTCTACCGCCGGGTGCAGGCTGACCCCAGCGCCTACCCGCAGGGGGTCACGGTGCGGGTCGCGCTGGGCAACTTTCCAGTCACCGCCAACCTCGAATGGGGGTCGCAGGTCTATGCGGCCATCCGCGACCTGCTGGACGCGGGCGTGCCCCTCGCGGACCCGGCGCGGGGCTGGCGGGTGGAGGTCGCCAACTACGCGGGCACCTTTCCCCACAGCCACGCCAAGCTGCTGGTGCTGGACGGGCGCGACCTGGTGGCGATGGGCTTTAACGTGGGGCCGCTGCACTTTCCCGCCGAGCGGCCAGGGGGCGGCGACCTGCGCGACTTCGGCCTCTGGGTGCGCGGGCCAGTGGCGCGGGATGGCCTCACGGTCTTCGACGACCTGTGGGTGCGCTCGGTCCGCATCGAGTGCGACCCCGGCGTGACCCCGGCGCGGGTGCGTTCCTCGTGCCGGGAGGCGGGTCCGGCGGAAGCGAGCCATCCGCAGGGCACCGCGACCTTCTCCTTAAGCCCGGTCGGAACGGACCGCGCTTTTAGCCTTTACCGCCGCGAGGGGTTCCTGGCCGCCGACGACGCGCAGCTCGCCCTGCTGGGAGCGGCCCGGCGCGAGGTCGAGCTGCTGCACGTCAGCTTCAGCATGGGGGTGCGCTGCACCCTCGCCCTGCTCAACCCCCGGCTGTGCACCTACGAGGCGGACGCCCTGCCGTGGATGCGGGCGCTCGTCGCGGCGCTAGAGCGCGGGGTGCGGGTGCGGGTGCTGGTGCACGAACACAGCCTGCTGGGCCTAGAAAACCGCATCGGGCTGGCGGTGCTGCGCCGAGAACTCGCGGCGCGAGGCCTCACGGAGCGCTTCGAGGCCCGCTGGTTTCCCGGTGCCCTGCACGCCAAGGGGATGCGGGTCGACGAAGCCATGCTGGTGGTCGGGAGCCAGAACCTGCACTACTCGTCGTGGACGCCGCGCGGCCTGAACGAGTACGGGGTCGCCACGTCCGAAGCGGGGGTCAATGCCGAGTTCGGGCGGGCCTTCGCGCACTTCTGGGAGGAAGCGCCCCCCGCGACCCTCCCCGGCTGGCTGGAGGCCGCCGGACGCTGAGCGGGGGCCGCATGGCGACGACGTTGCCCCCCACCCCCTGCCCCGCTACACTCGCCGCGTGCGCCGCACCCTCCTTTCCCTGCTCGTCGTGTTGGCGGGCCTCGTCGCCCTCGCGGCCCCCGCCGCCCCCGCCCTCTCCCGCTACGGCGCCCTGCCCCGCACCGCCGACCGTCCGCTCAACATTCTCCTTGCGGGGGTGGACGTGGAATATGACGACTCGGCGGGCGTGTGGCCCTATCCGCCCAAACCGGAGGACTTCCTAGGCCGCACCGACACCATCGTGCTCGCGCAGGTGCATCCGGACGGGCAGACCGAGTTGCTGAGCATTCCGCGCGACACCTGGGTCAACATTCCCGGCTGGGGAATGAGCAAAATCAATGCGGCCAACCGCCACGGCGGACCGGAGGTGCTCGCGGCCACCGTGCAGGCGCTGACCGGGGTGCCCATTGACTCCTACGTGCTGCTCTCGCTGGGGGCGGTGCGTGCCCTGACGGACGCGGCGGGTGGCGTCACCGTGGATGTGGAGCAGCGCATGAAGTACGACGACAACGCGGGCAAGCTGCACATCGACCTGTATCCGGGGCGGCAGCGGCTCAGTGGCGAGCAGGCCGAAGGCTTCTTGCGCTTTCGCAAGGACAACCTGGGGGATATCGGGCGGGTGTCCCGGCAACAGGCATACCTGACAGCGCTGATGGGACAGACCCGCAACCCGCTGAACTGGTGGCGGCTGCCGCGCATGGTGGGTGCCCTGCACGAGCACACCCGCTCGGACCTCTCGCGGGGGGAGGTCGGGGCGCTGCTGGGAGCGGCGCTGCGCGGCCCCCGCGTGCAGAGCTATACGGTGCCCGGTGACTACGGGGCGGGCGGCACCTGGATTGCGGACCGCGAGGCGCTGGCCGACCTGGTCAAGAAGCACTTCCGCGACCCCAACGACCCGCGCTCGCTCTCGGTGACGGTCCTTAACGTAGGTGCCCCCGATGGCAGCGCCGCCCGGATACAGGCGCGGTTGCGCAAGCTCGGCTACACCGACGTCACCATCGCCAATGGTCCGCGCCGGGAGGGACCGACCACCCTCAGCGGGAAGGGCGCTGAAGCCGTGCGGCGCGACGTGGGCTTTGGGCAGCTCAGCAACGAACCAGGGGTCGAAGGAGCCGATGTGACGGTGCGGCTGGGGAGCGACACGCCGCTGAACTAAAATCCCTTTGTGACGCCCGCTCTCGGCCCCTGGGCGTTCATGCGATATACTGGGCCACAGAAATCCTCGAAAACGAGGTGGGTGCCGTGCCCACCTTTTTTCGTGGAGGGGGTGGTGTGTGGCCCCAGCGAGAAGGGGCCTACAATATGAATAGCAACGCGAACAATCAGTCCAACCAGCTTTTCCGCCTCGCGGACGGCGTCTTGCGCCCGCTGGGGTACGAGGTGCTGGACGTGCAGGTGCAAAATCCGGGGCGGCGGCCCATCGTCGTCATTCGCATGGACCGTCTCGACGAGCAGCCGGTCACGGTCGAGAACCTGGAGCAAGCCAGCCGGGTCGTCGGGGCCGAGTTTGACCGCGCCGACCCCATCGCGGGCGAGTACCGCCTCGAACTCGAATCGCCGGGAGCCAAAAGGCCGCTGACGCGGGCGCGGCACTTCGAGCGCATGGTGGGCCTCAAAGCTCGCGTGCGGAGTGACGGCGGGCACGCTTTTACCGCCCCCATCAAGGGGGTTGAAGGCGAGCAGGTCACGTTCGACGTGGCCGGAGAAGACGTGACCCTCACGGTGGGCACCTTTCAGGCCAACCTCGCCGAGTTTCCGGACCGGCACCGCTGACCCCCCACACAGGAGGACTTGGGATGTCCCAGCCCGAATTCAACTTTGCCGACGCGCTGCGTGAAGTCGCGCAGCAGCGCAACATCAACGAAATGCAACTCATCGAGGCCTTTGAGCAGTCGCTCGCTCAGGCCTATGTTCGCAACGTAGAACCCGACCGCCGCGTCGAAGTGCACCTCGACCCGGTGACGGGCGAACTTGAGGTGCTCGTCATCCGCGAGGTCGTGGAGAAGGTTGAGGACGAGAACCTGCAAATCAGCCTCGCGGACGCCCTCGAACTCGACCCTGGCGTCGAAATCGGGATGGAGATGGAGTTCCCGGTAGACCGCGAGAAGTTCTCGCGCATCGCCCTGCAAGCCGCCAAGCAGACCCTCACCCAGAAAATGCGCGAAACCGAGCGCAATGTGGTCTACAACGAGTACAAGGACCGCGAGGGCCAGGTGCTCACGGCGCAGGTCGTGCGCAACGACAACAAGGGCAACTGGTTTGTGGAACTCGGCGCGGGCGAGGCGATTTTGCCCCCCCGCGAGCAGATTCCCGGCGAGAAGCTCACGCCGGGCAACCGGGTCAAGATTTACCTCAAGGAGGTTCGCAAGACCCCCAAGGGGCCGACCATCCTGGCGAGCCGCGCCGACGAGCACCTGCTGGAGTACCTGCTGCGGCAGGAAATCCCCGAAGTCGCCAACGGCATCGTGGAGGTCAAGGCGATTGCGCGGGAGGCGGGTCAGCGCTCCAAGGTGGCGGTGTTTTCGCACAACCCCAACGTGGACCCCATTGGGGCCTGCATCGGACACCGCGGCAACCGCATTCAGGCCGTGACGGGCGAACTGGGCCGCGAGCGGGTCGATGTGATTCTCTGGGACCCCAACCCCCGCGAGTTCATCCGCAACGCGCTCTCGCCCGCCAAGGTTGGCCCTATCGAGCTGGAGGGCAACGAGGCCACCGTCACGGTGCTGCCCGACCAGCTCTCGCTCGCCATCGGCAAGGGCGGCCAGAATGTCCGGCTCGCGGCCAAGCTGACGGGCTACAAGATTGACCTGCGCGAGACGGCGGCCATCTCCGACCTCGACGCGGCGATGCAGCAGGCCATGCAAGAAGAGTCGGCGAGCACCGGAAACCGCACGAGCGCCGCTTCGGCCTTTGACGCTCTCTTCAAGGACAGCAAGTCGGTCGCGACCGCCAGCCCGGACGACCAGGGAGAGTGACGCCCGAATGCCCCCCGCTTCCCCCCCCCACGTGCCGCAGCGCACCTGCGTCGCCTGCCGCACGAAGCGGCCCCAGGCCGAGCTGCTGCGGATCAGCCGAGACCCGGCGGGCGGGGAGGCAGGGGGCTGGCGGGTCGCTCCCGGCGGAGCACGGGGCCGCAGGGGGCGCGGCGCGTACGTGTGCCCCCTGCCGGAGTGCTGGAGCGAAAAGCGCCTGCGCCGGGCCTTTCGGGGAGACGCCCCCGCTGTCAGCGCGGCGCTGCACGCGTGGCAGCAACACCCATGACCATGACAACCTGAACCCTCTGCCCGCCAGGCGCGGGCCTCACCGGAGGTGAGCATGTCAAAAGTTCGGATTTACACCCTCGCCAAGGATTTGGGCGTGGACAACCACAGAATGCTGGAGATTCTCGACGGCCTCGGCGTGTCCTACAAAAGCGTGAGCAGCACCATCGAAGAAGACACCGTCGAGCTGATTAAGCAGATTCTGGAAGAGGACGCGGCGGCGGGGGCGGCTCCTGCCGAGGCCAGCGCCGCTGCCCCCGAAAGCACGCCGGAGCCGCGCCTGGCCCCGGCAAAGGCTCCGGAGGCGGCCCCGGCTCCGAGCGCGGCGAGCGCCACCGCGACCGCCGAGCGCGAGCCGGAAGCGGCTCCCGCTGCCCCAGAGCTGCCTCACCGCGCCCCGGTGGTCACCATCATGGGGCACGTCGACCACGGCAAAACCTCCTTGCTCGACTACATCCGCAAGACGAAGGTGGCCGCCAAGGAAGCGGGCGGCATCACCCAGCACGTCGGCGCGTTTGAGGCGCAGACCAGCAAGGGCCGCATCGTCTTTATCGACACGCCCGGCCACGAGGCCTTTACAACCATCCGCGCGCGCGGGGCCAATGTCGCGGACATCGCAATCATCGTGATTGCCGCCGACGACAGCCTGATGCCGCAAACCCGCGAGGCCATCGCGCACGCGCAGGCGGCGAAGGTGCCTATGATTGTGGCGATTAACAAGGTGGACCTGCCACAAGCCGACCCCGAAAAGGTCAAGACGGACCTCACCCAACTCAACCTCGTGCCCGAAGAGTACGGCGGCGACCTCGTGGTTGTGCCCGTGAGCGCCAAGACGGGCGAGGGCGTCGAAGACCTGCTGGAGTACATCAGCCTGACCGCCGAACTCGAAGACCTGCGGGCCGACCCCAAGGGCGAGTTCCGGGGGGTCATCATCGAGAGCCGGGTCGACCGCCAAGCGGGCGTGCTCGCGACCGTGATGGTGCAGCAGGGCACCCTGCGGGTTGGGGATTTCCTGGTGGTGGGCGAGAGCTACGGCAAAATCAAGGCGATGACCGACTCTAACGGCACCCGCATCAAGGAGGCCGGGCCAAGCACTCCGGTGCAGGTGCTGGGCTTTTCGGAGGCTCCGGCCAGCGGCGAGACGGTCCTGAGCGCGAAAAATGAGCATGCCGCCCGCGAGGTCATCGCGCAGCGAGCCGAGGAGCGCCGCGACGCGGAAAACGCCCGCGAACGCCGCCGCCTGACCCTCGAAGAGATGATGGGCGAACTCGGCGAGACGCGCACCGTCAACCTGATTTTGCGGGCCGACACCCAGGGCAGCCTGGAGGCCATCCAAGGCATCCTGGCCCGCAAGGAGAGCGATGACGTCAAGCTCAACGTCATGCTGGCGGGCATCGGTGCCCCCACCGAAGGAGACGTGCTGCTCGCCTCGACGGCGGACGCGACCATCCTGTGCTTCAGCGTGACCCCTTCGGGCAGCGTCAAGAAGGTCGCCGACGCCAAGGGCATCGACATCAAGTCCTTCCGCATCATCTACGAACTCATTGACGAGGTGGACCGCCTGATTAAGGGCAACCTCGACCCCGTTTTCGAGGAACGGTACCTGGGCCGCGCCGAGGTCCGCATGGTCATTCGGCACCCCAAGAGCGGCAACATCGCCGGGTCCTATGTCACCGACGGGCTGTTGCGCCGCAACGCCAAGGCCAAGGTCACCCGCGGCAAGCAGGTCGTCTACGAGGGCACCATCGTCGGCCTCAAGCGCTTCAAAGACGACGTCCGCGAGGTGCAAGCGGGCTACGAGTGCGGCATCAACCTCGACTGGGACGCCGTGGAAGTCGGCGACCTCATCGAGGCGAGCGAACTGGTGGAAGTCGAGCAGGTGTAACGCAAGCGGCCAGCGGCCAGGCACTCGCATCAGCCAGTCAAAAGGAAAAAGGGCGGTCTCCCGATGGGGGCCGCCCTTTGGACATGAACCGCGATGGGGGTCAGGTGCCCGTGCCCCCTGCGCCGCTGGGCTTCGGCGCGGGCGCGGGGGTGCCGCGGCCCTGGCCCGGTTCGCCGTGCTGGTGGCGCAGGCCGTGCGCGGCACCGTGTTTGCCGGGGCCACGCTCGTGGTCACCGCGTCCAAGGGCACCCCGGCCCAGGCCGAAGCGCAGGGGGTCTTGCTGGAGTCGCTCCTTGAGGCGGGCCGCTCCCTCGGCGGAGAGGTCTCCGGCACCCAGCGCTTGGTCTACGGTGGCGTTGCCCGCCGCGAGCGCTGCTGCCCGCAGGCGCTCGGTGCTCACGCCGAGGGCCGCCGCGAGCTTTTGGAGATAGACCTGCGCGTAGTTGGTGCCGCTGGTCTGCGGCTGGGCCTGCGACTGCTGGGGCGTCTGTGTCTGGGCAGACGGCGTATTTCCGCTTGCTGCCAGCACCAGGCCCGCGGTAAAGGGCAGCGCTGCAAGGACGAACAAGGCTGGACGGTTGGATTTGCTCATGGGGTCACTCCTACGCGATGGACCTTTGCCCGGCGGACTTCACCGGGTCAGCGGCAGGGTGACGGGAAACGGTTAAGCGGGGGCTAGAGCAGCGCTCCGGCAGAGCCGGACAACGCCCCCGGTTTCTTCATCGGGCCTTTGCTATGCTCCGGGACGCTGCGCGGGACCGCCGCGCTTCTTTCCCTTCCTGCCATGTCTCAGCCCCCCGCCGACCGCTGCCGCCCGCTTTCCCTGAGGGGGTGGGGGGCGGCGCTGCGGGCGTGGCCGGGGGTCTTGACGCTGCTGTCGGTGCTCGCGGTGCTGCTGGGCCAGCAAGCGCCCGCTCCGGCGGAGGGCGGTTCCGGCCCGCGTGTGGCGGCAGTTCCGGTCGCCCCGGCGTTGCCGGAGTTTCGCGCCGCTCCTGCTCCGGCCCCCGCGGGACCGGGGGGCCTGCCCCTGGGCACGCCGCCCGCACCCCGCTGGCAGCCACCGCCGCAGTGGGCGGGCACCGCGCCCCCCCGCGCCGAGGGGGCCTTCCGGCGACCGCTCAGCCTCGCCCTGCTGGGGCGGCGGCAGACGGATGGGGGCTAATCCTCCCCCGCCTTGGCCCCGATATTTCTCTAGAGTCCTATTTTTTTCTTGCTCTTGCCTTTCCCTAGGAGTTCTTCGCGTGACCTATTCCAATCCCAACCGCAACCGGAATCGGCGGCCCCCGCCCCGGCGTCCGGCCCCGGCGGGCAAGCCCAATCCCTGGACGGCGCTGCTGCTACTGCTGACCCTGCTGGGCGGCCTGCTGTACATCTGGCGTCCCTGGGAACATCCCCAGAACCTCTGGACGCTCTGGAGCAAGGATTACCAGTTCATGACGCTGGGCCTCGACCTCAAGGGCGGCCTACGCATCGAACTCGCTCCGGAAAACCCCAATGCCACCCGCGAGGAACTCGACCGGGTGAAGACCGTGATCGAAAACCGCATCAACGCCCTCGGTGTGGCCGAGCCGACCGTCACGGTGGCGGGCGGCAAGCGCGTGGTGGTCGAGATTCCGGGGGCCACCCCCGCCGTGCAGCAGCGGGCGCGGGACATCATCGGGCAAACGGCGCGGCTAGAGTTCCGCATCGTGCGGGACGGGGCGCAGCCGGACCCGACCCTTGCGCAGCAGCGGCCCGCGACAGGCGGCTACACCCTGGACGACCTCGGCCCGGTGCTGGCGACCGGTGAGGTCATCGAGCGGGCGCAGGCGACCACCGACCCCACGACCGGGCGCTGGGTGGTGACCTTCCAGAACACCGAAGCGGGTGCCAAGACCTTCGGGGACTTCACCGGGCAGAACGTCGGCAAGCTGATGGCGGTCGTGCTGGACGGCCAGATTCAGTCGGTCGCGACCATTCAGCAGCGGCTTTTCCGCGACGTGCAGATTACCGGGGACTTCGATGCGGAGGAAGCCAGCCAGCTCGCCCTGGTGCTGCAATCGGGGGCGCTGCCCATCGCCATCAAGACGGAAGCCGAACGCGCCATCGGCCCGACGCTGGGCGCAGACGCGATTCGCAGCGGGGCCATCGCCTCGGCGGTGGGCATCGTGCTGGTGTTCGCCATGCTGTTCTTGTACTACGGCTTCTGGTTTGGGCTGGTCGGGGCGCTGGGCCTGCTCTTCTCGGCGGTCGTGATTCTGGGGGCGCTGGGCGGCTTCGGGGTCACGCTGACGCTGCCGGGCATCGCGGGGCTGGTGCTCACCATCGGCGGCGCGGTCGACGGCAACGTGGTGTCCTTTGAGCGCATCAAGGAAGAGATGCGCCGGGGCAAGGGCATCCGGAACGCCATCGGGGCCGGATACGAGCAGTCCACCGTGGCCGTGCTCGACGTAAACACCGCGCAGATTCTCTCGGCGGTCGCGCTCTACAACTACTCGACGGGCGCGGTCAAGGGCTTCGCGCTCACGCTCATCATCGGCGTGGTCATCTCGACGTTCTCCAACCTGGTCTTTGCGAAGTGGTTCATGCAGTGGCTTGCCCAGCGCAAGCCGAACATTTCGGCTCCTACCCGCATCGGCAAGCCGAACATCAACTTCATGCGGGCTGCGCCGGTCGTGACCACCCTCAGCCTGCTGCTCGCGCTGGGGGGCGGGGTGCTGCTGGCGACGAAGGGCCTGAACTACGGGGTGGACTTTACGTCCGGCACCACCCTGACGGTGCGCACCCCGGCGGAGACCACGACCGACCAGGTGCGCGGGGCCGTGACGGGCGCGGGCGTGCAGAAGGTGACTCCCCAAAACTCGACCATTCAGCGTGAGCTGACGCCCGTCGCGGGGGGCGTGCAGTACACCGTGAAGGTGCCCGAACTCACCGCCGCCGAGGCCGACCGGCTCAGTGCGGCCATCGGCGAGTTGCCGGGCGCTCAGGTGCTCGCCCGCGAGACGGTCGGTCCCGCGGTCGGCCAGGAACTCACCCGCAACACCGCGCTCGCGGCGCTGTTGGGGCTGGGCCTCATCCTGGTGTATGTGGGCTTCCGCTTTGACTTCACGATGGGCCTGGGCAGCGTCCTGGCCGCGCTGCACGACGTCGCGATTGCGGTGGGCCTCTTTAGCCTGCTGGGGCTGGAGTTCTCGGTGGGCACGGTGGCCGCGCTGCTCACGCTGCTGGGCTACTCGCTCAACGACTCGATCATCATCTCGGACCGCATCCGCGAAAACTTGCGGGTGATGCGCGGGGCGAGCTACCGCGAGATTGTCAACACCTCCATCAATCAGACGCTCTCGCGCACGGTGATGACCTCCATCAGCGCGATGCTGCCCCTCGTCAGCCTCTTGGTGCTGGGCGGTCCGGTGCTGCGCGACTTCGCCCTCATCCTGCTCGTCGGGATTCTGGTGGGCACCTACTCCTCGATTTACATTGTGGCCCCCACCGTCGTGTGGCTGGAAGAATGGCGAGCGCGGCGCAAGAAGCCCGCGCAGGCAGCGGGGGCCTAAGCCTCCCTTTCTCACCTCCGTGTGGGGGCGGCCTTCTGGGGGGAGGGCCGCCCCCGCGCCGTGATTGGTGCCGCGCCGGAGTGCGCCTCCCGGCCCTCCACCGGCAACTCTTTCCTCCAACCCCCCTCTAACCGCCCGCCCCTACGCTGAGGGCACCCTTCAAGGAGGTGTCCTATGAATCTGAATCCCCCGCACCCGGCTGACGACAACGATGACGAGATGATTGGCACCCTGCTGGGCCGCCGCCAGGCCCTGCGGCTGCTGGGGCTGGGGGGCGCGGCGGCGCTGGCGGCGGGCGGGGTGCTGGCCCAGCGGGGAGCGGGCGGCACCAGCGCGGGCACGAGCGGCGTGACCGGGCTGCCCGGCTGCGTGGTGCGCCCCGCCATGACCGAGGGGCCGTTTTACGTGGACGAGGGACTGCGCCGGAGCGACATCCGCCGGGACACCACGACCGGGCAGGTGAGCGCGGGCGTGCCGCTGACGCTGGAGTTCGTGACGTCGCGGGTGGCGGTGGGCGGCTGCACACCCCGCCAAAACGTGTTGGTGGATGTGTGGCAGTGTGACGCGCTGGGCGTGTACTCCGGCGTTGCGGGCAATACCGGGGACTTTCTGCGCGGTGCGCAGGTCACGGACGCGCGGGGGCGGGCCACCTTCACCACCGTCTATCCGGGGTGGTATCCGGGCCGGGCAGTCCACATCCACTTCAAGCTGCGGCCCCTCGACGCGGCGGGGCGGGTGACGGGCGAGTTCACCTCGCAGCTCTTCTTCCCGGAGGAGGTCACCGACCGGGTGCACGCCCGCGTCCCTTACAACCGCAAGGGGCGGCGCACCACGCTCAACGCCCAGGACGGCATCTACCGCAACGGCGGCAATCAGCTCCTGCTGAGCCTGACAGGCAGCCCGGAGCAGGGCTACCGAGCGACGTTCGACGTGGGGCTGAATATCGGCTGAGGTGCCTGCGCCCGTTCAGCCACCCGCCGCATCAGGTCCTTGAGCGTCGTCACCGCCCGCAGTTCGGAGGCCGGAAGCCACTCTTGCAGGGTGTCATCCGGCCTCAGTTCGTAGACGGCGGGGAGCGGCACGTCCCGCAGGCCGAACTCGGCGGCCAGTTCGTCGCGGTGGAGGAAGCGAACCTCGCGCCCCAGCCCACGCACGAAGTCGCGCCACTCGCGCCGCATCCCCAGCGGCCCATAGGTCACCGCGCACAGCGAGCAGGCATAGGTCTGGGGCGAGACGGTCTTGTGCCACAGGTCCTTCAGCCCGTTGAGGGGGCCGCCGTCGGCGTTGTAGACGAAGAGGAGGACCGGGCGCTCGGCGGGCATGACCCCAGGGTAGGCGCGGAAGGCGGGCGCGACCGCGAGGCTGCCCACAGGGGGGACGCCCGGCCCTCCCCCGCCCCGCTAGACTCGGCCCATGTTGACCGCTCCGGGTGCCCCAACCCTCACGGTGGCCTTTTTGGCGGGGCTGATTTCTTTTCTGAGTCCCTGCGTGCTGCCGCTCGTGCCCAGCTACCTGGGGGTCATCGGGGGGGCACGGGCACCCTGGGGGCGGGCGCTGGGGTTCATCCTGGGTTTTGGGCTGGTCTTCATCGCGCTGGGGGCGACCGCGAGCACGCTGGGGGCCATCCTCGCGCCGCACAAGCTGCTGCTGGGACAGGTCGCGGCGGTCCTCATCCTCTTTTTCGGGCTGGTGATGCTGGGGGTGGTGCGCCTTCCCTTCCTGATGCGCGACACGCGGGCGCTGGCGCATGCGGGGGGGTACGGCCCCGTTGCGCTGGGGGCCGCGTTTGCCTTCGGGTGGAGTCCGTGCCTCGGCCCGGCGCTGGGGAGCATCCTGGGATTGGCCGCCAGTACCGCCAGCCTGGGCACGGGGGTGGTCTTGCTCGCCGCCTATACCCTGGGGCTGGCCGTCCCCTTTTTGCTCGCGGCGCTGCTGTGGGACCGCCTCAACCTGCGCCGCCTGAATCGGTACGCGGGCGTCTTTGAAAAGGTGGGCGGCGCGGTCCTCGTGCTCGTCGGCGTGCTGATGCTGACCGGGCAGTTCGCGCGGCTGGCGGCCTTTTTCTATGAGGTGATGCCCGCGTGGCTGAGGGTGTGAGGGGCGTGTCGCTCGTAGCCTGTAGCTCGTGGAGGGAGAAGACTCCAGCCTCTCCCTCTGCTTTTGCCGGTTCGGGGATGACCCACTCCCCATGAGCCGGAGTCCAGCTTCCCCGGTCCCCTCCACAGGCGACACGCCACACGCCACACGCCCCTACGCCCTCCAGCTCCGCGGTCTCTGGCTGCGGCTGGGCCGCGAGGTCATCCTGCGGGGGGTGACGCTGGACGTGCCCGTCGGGGAGGGCGTGACACTGCTCGGCGAGAACGGCGCGGGCAAGACCACGCTGCTGCGGGTGCTCGCGTCGGGGCTGCGGCCCACGCGGGGCGAGGGGCGGGTGCTGGGCTATGACCTGCGTGACGGGCGGGCGGTGCGCGAGCACGTTCACCTCATGCCGGTGGATGGGGGGCTATACCCGGACCTGACCTGCGCCGAGAATCTGGCCTTTGCCCTGCGGATGCACGGGCAGCCCGGCGACGTGGCGAGGGCGCTCACGCGGGTGGGGCTGGCGGGCGTGGCGGGACGGCGGGCGCGGTTCCTCTCGGCGGGGATGCGCAAGCGGCTGGCGCTGGTACGGGCCTGGCTGCTGGCCCGCCCGGTCACGCTGGTGGATGAACCCTTCGCCAACCTCGACGAGGGGGGGCGGGCGCTGGTGCTGGAGCTGCTGGGCGACCTCGCGGCGCGGGGCGTGACGCTGGTGGTCGCCGCGCATGAGCCGGGGCTGGCGCGGCGAGTGGCCCCACGGGCGCTGCGGCTGGCGGGCGGCACACTGGAGGAGGCGTGAAATCCGCCCTCACCGTCGCGGCCAAGGACCTGCGGGTGGCCGGGCGAACGCGCGACACGCTGCTCGCCACCGCCTTTTTTGCCGGGCTGGTGCTGCTGGTGCTGGGCCTCGCGCTGGGCGGGGACACGGCAGGTCGCACCCCCACGCAGACGGCGGGGCTGGCGGCAGGGGCGGTGTGGACCGCCCTCGCGCTCGCGGCGGCGGTGGGGGCGGGGCGGGCTTTTGCGCAGGAGCAGGAGGCGGGAGCGCTGGAGCAACTGCTGCTGTATCCGGGGCCGCACGGGGCGCTGTACCTGGGCAAGCTGCTGGGGGTGTTGGGGCCGCTCGCGGTGGTGGCGGCCTTCACCCTGCCCACCGGGCTGCTGCTGTTCGGGGCGGCGGGAGCCGGGCAGGGGGTGCCGTGGGGGGCGCTTTTCCTCGTGACGGGGCTGGGCATCCTGGGCCTCGGGGCGGGGACCACCTTTTACAGCGCCATCACGGTCAATCTGCGGGCCAGAGAAGCCCTGCTGCCCGCGCTGGCCTTTCCCATCCTCGTGCCCGTGGTCATTGCCACCGTCAAGGCGACGGGCCTCCTCCTCGCAGACGGCTGGTCGGACGAGGTCACGACCTGGCTGGTCTTTCTGGCGGGCTTTGACGTGGGCACAGTGATTTTGGCAACCCTGCTGTTCGGGTTTGCGGTGGAGGGGTAGCCCTATCCCCCCGCCACCAGCAGCACCGCCCGCCCGTCGTGGTCCCCGGTCGTTTCGGTCGGCGTGTCGAGGCGCGACCCCATGTCCACATACCCGGCGCGTTTGTAGAACGAGGCGGTATTCAGCTTGTCCGCGAGGTCCTCACGAGCCACCTGGAAGGAACGGTAAGGGTGGCCCAGGGTGGGATAGACGCGCACCCCCTCCAGGCTGAAGGCCCCGGTAAAGGCGTAGCCGCCCTCCACCACAACTGGGCCAAAAACGCGCCCGTGGTTGTTGGGCAGCCAGAAGGGAGCGTCGCTGAAGGCTTCCCCCTTGCCGGTGGGCAGCATGGGATAGAGCTGCCCGCCGACCTCGCCCCAGTAGCCGGTGGAGTGGCCGCCGCGCGGGGGATACCCGGCGGCCCGCATCGCGGCGAGCAGGCGCGTGGTGGCCTCCTGGGGGGTGCGGGCACCCCGGTCTATCAGCAGAACATTGATAGGCTCGCGCAGGGTGCGCCCGCCCACCTTCTCGCCCAGCCAGGTCGCGGGGGCAAGGTCTTTGGCAATCATCCAGCGGCCCACCTCACCAATGCCGGGCACGGGAACAGTCACGTCGGCGGGGCGGTAGCTCGTGGGGTCGGAGGGCGGCGCGGCGGGGGCGGTCGCGGCGGGCGCACAGGCTGCGAGCATGGCCGCCGACAGAGCAGCGAGGGCCAGCAGGGGCAAAACGCGGGAACGCTTCATGGGGCCTCCGGGGAAGGGGCAAAGGGGGAAAGCGGCTGGGCATTTACGGTACCAGCAAGCCGCCGCCAGCCGCCAGCGAGAAAGACCTCCGAGCTGAGCGGCCCTCTTCCCCACCGGGGACACTCGCACTTGCCCCCTCATCCCCGGAGACGCAATCTTCTGAATACGAAGGATTCCTGCGCCTGCGGGCCTCATGGGAGAGGAAGTGGGCACAGGTCAGAATAGGGAGCTGAGATGAAACAAGACCGCGTGACGACGGGGCTGGGCCTCGCCACCCTGCTGAGCCTGGGGGTGGCCATAGCGCTCGGCCTGAGTGCGCCGCTGGATGTCAACCAGGGGTCGCTGGTGCGTCTGTTTTTCGTGCATGTCCCCAGCGCGTGGCTGAGTTACCTCGCCTACGGCGGCACCGGCCTGTTCGGGCTGCTGTACCTGCTGACCCGGCAGCGCCGCTGGGACCGCCTCGCGCTGGCGAGCGCCGAGATTGGCGTGCTCTTTACGGTGTCCACCATCGTGGGGGGGATGCTGTGGGCCAAGCCGACCTGGGGCGCGTACTGGGTGTGGGACGCCCGGCTGACGACCACTGCCCTGAGCCTGGTGATCTACGGCGGCTACCTCTTGATTCGCTCGCTGATAGACGACCCCGACCGCCGCGCCCGCGTGGCCGCCGTGGTGGGGCTGGTGGGCACCCTGTACGTGCCCATCAACTACATGGCGGTGGAGTGGTGGCGCGGGGTGCACCAGACGCAGACCTTGAAGCTGCTAGGAGGCATTCGCTTTGACGCCGCGCCCATCTACGGCTGGGTGCTGCTCGTCGCGACCCTCGCCTTTACGCTGCTGTACGCCTACCTGCTGCGGGTGCGCGGCATTCTGGCCGCTCGCGAGGAGGCCCGCGAGGAACGCGAACTGATGGAAGACCTGAAGAGCATGGAGGCCTTGCGTGGATAAGTACACCGGATACGTCGTGGTCGTGTACGCCGTGACCTTCCTGCTGCTCGCGGGGTACCTGGGCTGGGTGTGGTGGCGGCTGCGGCAGGTGCGGGGCGAGGAGGACCGGCGATGACAGCCCCCACCCCTCTGCCCCAGGCGCGGCGGCGCAAGCGCAACCCGCTGCCCACCGTGCTGGGTGTGCTCGCGCTCGTGGGCCTGACGGGCTTCCTGGCCTTTGGAAACCTGGGCAAGAGCCTGGAATACTTCGTGACGCCCAGCGAGTACGTGCAGCAGCGGGCCGAGCTGGAGGGCCGCCCGCTGCGCATCGGCGGGCTGGTCAAGGCCGTGGAGTACAACCCGCAGACGCTGGACCTGCGCTTTAACGTGACCGACGGCAGCGCCACCTTTCCGGTGCAGTACCGGGGGGCCGTGAGCGACCTCTTCAAGGAAAATCAGGGGGTCGTGGTGCGCGGTGAGTTCCAGGGGGAGACCTTCCACGCCTCTGAACTTGTGGTGAAGCACTCCGAGGAGTACCACGTGCCGCAGACGCAGGCGGAGCTGAAGGACCTGTTGCGGCAGGCCGAGTGAGGCGGCCCGTACCGTGCTGAATCTGATTTCCTTTGACGCCAGCCCGCTGGGGGCGCTGGGCCAGCTCTCGCTGCTGGCGGCGCTGGCCTTCACGCTGGGCGGAACGTGGCTGGCCGTGGTCGGCGGGCTGAAGGCCGACGCGCGGGCCACCGAGGCGGCGCGTCGGGCGGTGTGGGCGGTGTTCGCGCTCGTCAGCCTGTCCACTCTCACGCTGATGGCGGCGCTGCTGGGCGACGACTTCTCGGTACGGTACGTGGCCGAGCACTCCATGCGGGCCTCCCCCACTTGGATCAAGGTGACGGGCCTGTGGGGGGCGCTGGAAGGCTCCATCTTGCTGTGGGCGTGGATACTCGCCGGGTACGCCTTCATCCTCAGCCTGACCCTGCGCCGTGATGCGCTGCGGCCCTGGGCGTTGGCGGCGATGTATGCCAGCCTGCTCTTTTTTGTGGGGGTCTGCGCGACGGTCGCGAGCCCCTTTACCCCGCTCGCGCAGATTCCGGCAGACGGGCGCGGGCCGAACCCCGCCCTGCAAAACCATTGGATGATGGCCGTGCACCCCGTGCTGCTGTACCTGGGCTTTGTGGGGCTGGCGGTGCCCTTTGCCTACGCGGTGGCTGCGCTGGTGACCGGGCGACTTTCCGACCACTGGGTCGTGGTGACCCGGCGCTGGACGCTCACCGCCTGGGCCTTTCTGACCGCCGCCATCGTCGCGGGGGGTTGGTGGAGCTACGAGACGCTGGGCTGGGGCGGATACTGGGCCTGGGACCCGGTCGAAAATGCTTCTTTTATTCCCTGGCTGTTGGCGACGGCTTTCTTGCACAGCATCCAGATTCAGGAACGGCGCGGGCTGATGCGCTCGTGGAACGTGTGGCTGATTGTGCTGGCCTATGCGTCCACGGTGCTGGGCACCTTTCTCAACCGCTCCGGCATCGTGCAGAGCGTGCACGCCTTTGCGGGGGGTCCAGTGGGACCAGTGTTCCTGGGATTCCTCGCGTTCCTGCTGGTCGCGGGGACCCTGCTCGCGGCCTGGCGCGCCCCGCACCTGCGCGACGAAGGCGAGCCGCCCGCTGCCCTGAGCCGCGAGGGGGCGTTCTTGGCGGGCAACTGGCTCTTTCTGGTGTTTGCGGTCATGGTGCTGGTGGGCACCCTCTTTCCCACGATTGTGGAGGCGGTGCAGGGACGGCGCGACACCTCGGTCGGCCCGGCCTTTTACAACGCCTTTGCGATTCCGCTGGGGCTGGGATTGCTCTTTCTGATGGGTGTGGGGCCGCTGCTGCCCTGGCGGCGGGCCGAGGGCGAGGGCCTGTGGCGGGCGCTGCGGCCCCTGCTGCTGGCCGGGGCGGGCGCGGCCCTGCTCGCTTACGCCTTCGGGATTCGTGGGGTCGGCGTGCTGACGACGGTGGGGCTGGCGGCGTACAACCTCGTTGGCCTGGGCCTGCTGACCGGGCGGGCGCTGCGGCAGCGGGGGGGCGGCTTCCTGGGCCTTGTCCGCGAGCAGCCCCGGCGTTACGGCGCGTACCTCGCCCATATCGGGCTGGTCGTGATGGCGCTGGGCATCGCCTTTTCCACGGCCTACCGCCAAGACGCCCAGGTCACCCTGAACGCGGGCGCGGCCCCGGTGCAGCTCCTGCACGAGACGCTCGCGCTGGAGAGCACCCGCGTGGAGCAAAAGCCCTACGGGCAGTCAGCGATTGCGCGGGTGCAGATTGACGGGCGGCCCTTTGAAGCCCGGCTCAACACCTATCTCCAGGGCGGCGACACGCCCTTTCCGGCCCCAGCGGTGCGTTACGGCCTGTGGGGGGATACCTACCTTGTCGTGACGGCCTTTGGCGAAGACGGGCGCTGGGCGAGCGTGCGGCTCATCGAAAGCCCACTGGTGTCGTGGATTTGGTGGGGCACCGCTTTGGTCGTGCTGGGGGCCGGGCTGACTCTGGTGACCCCCCGGCGCACTGCGGCCCGCGCTCCCGCGCTGCGGGCAGCCCCAGCGACGGATTGAGGGCACCCAGGATGAACCCAGGAGCGAAGGCCCCTCCACCCCGGCCCTCCCCCACGAGGAGGGAAGGAGAAGCAGGAACAGCGAGTGACCCACCATGACTGACCTCTCCCCCCTTTCCAACCAGACCCCCACTCCCGCGCCCCTGTGGCGGCGGCTGCTGCCGCCCGTGCTCGCGGCGGGCCTCGTCGCGGTGCTGGGCGCGGCGCTGCTCAGCCCCTCGCGCAACGCCACCGACGGCGGCCCGCTGGTGGGCAAACCCGCCCCGGACTTCACTCTAGAAAGCCTCGACGGGGCACAGGTGAGCCTCGCTGCCCTGCGGGGCCGCCCGGTGGTGCTGAACTTCTGGGCCTCCTGGTGCGGGCCTTGCCGCGAAGAAGCGCCCCTCTTTCGCGAACTGAGCGAACAACGGGGCGGCGAAGGCGGCCTTGCCATCCTGGGCATCCTCTTTCAGGAGAACAAGGAAGAAAATGCCCGCGCCTTTATCCGCGAGTACGCCCTCGCCTATCCCAACTTGCGCGACCCCGGTGCCAAGGCCGCCATCAACTACGGGCTGACGGGCATCCCGGAGACGGTCTTTATCGATAAGGCGGGCACCATCCGCCACGTGGACCGGGGCGGCCTGAGCCGCGAGCGGCTGAACGTGGGGCTGGAAAAGATAGGGGTGAAGGGGATTTGAAGCTGTCCATTTCCAGCCGCCAGCCGCCCGCGAGGAGGCTGTTGCCGCTGGTCTTCAGCCTGGTGCTCTGTAGTGCCGCCGCGCTGACGCCGGAGCAGGCGGCGCGGGCAGAGGCCATTGGGCAAAACCTGCGCTGCCCCATCTGCACCGGGGAGCCGATTACCCAGAGCACGAATGACCTCAGCCGCGACATGATGCGCGACGTGCGCGAGCAGGTGGCGGCGGGGCGCACGGACGCGGAGATTTACAGCTATTTCGCGGCGCGGTACGGCAACTTCGTGCTGCTCAACCCGCCCAGGGAGGGCGTCGGCCTGCTGTTGTGGGGCGCGCCGCTCGCGGCACTGGGGGCGGGGGGCTTCGTGCTGTGGCGCTTCCTGCGGCGCAGGACGACAGCCACCCCTGCCGTCACGACCGCCGGGGAGGAGGACGACCCCTATGACCCCTACCTCGCAGAGGTGCGGCGGCGGACGCGGCAGGGGGGGGAGGGAGCATGACCCTCAGCCTCGTTGTGCTGGCCCTCATCGTGGGGGTGTCGCTGTGGCTGGTCCTCTCGCCGCTGGGGAGGGGCGCGCCAGACGACCCCGACGCCCCCGAACGCGAACGCCTCCGCCAGGAGCTTGACCGCCTGTACGGGGAACTCGCGGCCCTCACCGACGAGCGGCGGCGGCCCGACCTAGAGCGCCGCGCCGCACTGACCCTGCGGGCGCTGGACGCGCTGCCGCCCGCGCCGCCCCCGGCAAGCCGCGCCGGGGCCACCCGCCGCCTCGCCCTGCTGGGGGTGGGCGTCGCCGCGCTGGTCACCGCCGCAGGAGCCGTGACCTTCATCCCCCGCTGGCAGCTTGCGGCCCTCACCCCGCGGGAGGCGGGGGCGGTGCAGCAAGCACTCGCCCTGCCGGAGTTGCGCCGCCGCGCCGAGGCCAGCCGCTCGGTCGCCGACGCGCTGGCCTGGGGCCGGGCCGCCTTCGATGCTGGCCGCTATGACGAGGCGGCGAGCGCGTACGCGGCAGCCCTGCGGCTGGACCCCCGGCAGCCCGAAGCGCTGCGGCGGCTGGGCATCCTGCTGCTGACCCGGCCCGCCCAAAACGGCCAACCGCTGGGCGAACAAGAAGCCGGGCAGGCCTTTTTGCTCGTGCGCACCGCCGCGCAGCTCGCCCCCGACGACGCCGAGTCGCAACTCTTTCTGGGCTTCGCGCTCGCCCGCTTCGGTCAGGACGAAGCGGCGCTGACCGCCCTGGAGCGCTACCGCACCCTCAACCCTGCGGGCCGCGACGCCGACGAGACCATCACCGCCATTCGCGCCCGGCAAAACGAGTCGAATCCCGGCCTGCGCGTGTACGCCGCGAGCTGCGCGAGTTGCCATGGGGCCAGCGGCGGCGGCGGGGCGCTCGGTCCCAACCTGCGGGTCTCTCGCCTCTCGCGCGACGCGCTGCGGCAAGTCATCGTGCAGGGCAGGGGGGCCATGCCCGCCTATCCCGACCTGAAGCCGAACGAGCTAACCGCCCTGCTGGACGTGCTGGAGCGCTGGCAAAAGGGAGGCTCGTGAAGCTCAGCCGTCGCCGCCTGCTGGAGCACTGGTGGGTGCTGCCCGTCGCGGGCACGCTGGGCACCTTCGGGTATATGGGCTACTACGCCGCGCGGGTGACCCTGGGCAAGCGGAGGGCGGGTGCGCCGGAGTTCGTGCCGGGGGCGGCGGTGCGGGTGGCCGCGCTCTCCGAGCTGGCCGGCCCGTGGGCGGAGGTGCCCTTCTCCTACGACGGTCGTCCCTGCGTGGCTCTGCGGTTGCCGGAGGCGGTCCCCGGCGGCCTGAGCGTGGAGGGGGGCCGCCACTACGCCGCCTACAGCCGCATCTGCACGCATCTGGGCTGTCCGGTGGTCCTCGTGCGCGACCCGGAGGTACTGGCCTTTGCCTACAACTACCGCCCGCCCCGCGAGGACCAGCACCCGCAACTGGGTTGCCCCTGCCACTACAGTGTCTTTGACCCCCTCAGGGCGGGCGAGGCCGTCTTCGGAAAAGCGAACGGGCCACTGCCCCGCGTGCGGTTGGAGGCGCGGGGCGGCGACCTGTACGCGACGGGCATCGAACCCGCGCCGCCGCTGGGGGGCTAGCTTAGGCCCCCGCCGGAGCCAAGCGCCGCGCCACCTCTGCTCGCACCAGGGGCGCGACCTGGGTGCCGAACAGTTCGATAGAGCGCAGCATCGCCCGGTGCGGCAGAGTGCCCACGCTCATCTGCATCAGGAAGCGGGTGTGGCCGAAGAGTTCGTGCTGGTGCAGGATTTTTTCGGTCACCTCCTCTGGGTCGCCGACGAAGAGCGCTCCGCCCAGCCTGCGCTCGGCGTCAAAGTGGGCGCGGCCCATCGGTGCCCAGCCCCGCTCGCGGCCCAGGCGGTTCATGACCAGGCTGTGGGCGGGAAAGGCGAGGTCGGCGGCCTCACGGGACGTGTCCGCGAGAAAACCGTGCGCGTTGATGCCCAGCGGCAGCTCGCCGTGCCCGGCGGCTTGAGCCGCGTCCCGGTGGAGCCGCACGAAGGGCGCGAAGCGTTCGTAGGCCCCCCCGATAATCGCCAGCGCCATCGGCAGCCCCAGCGTCCCCGCTCGCCGGGCCGAAGACGGTGTGCCGCCGACCGCCAACCACACCGGGAGGGGCCGTTCGGGGCGCGGGTAGACTCCTTCTCCGTTCAGCGGCGGGCGGGTGCGGCCCCGCCAGGTGACGTGCTCGTGGTCGCGCACCTGCAAGAGCAGCTCCAGCCGTTCGGCAAAGAGCGCGTCGTAGTCGGCGGGCATACCACCCAGGAACAGCGGGAAAGATTCAGCAAAGGAGCCGCGCCCCACCATGAGTTCGGCCCGCCCCCCGGAGAGCAGGTCCAGGGTGGCGAACTGCTGGTACACGCGCACGGGGTCGTCGGTGCCCAACACGGTCACCGCGCTTGTGAGGCGGATGGAGCGCGTGCGGGCCGCCATGGCCGCGAGGACGGTCGCGGGCGAGGACACCAGGTAGTCGGGACGGTGGTGCTCGCCCAGCCCGAAGACGTCGAGGCCCACCTGGTCGGCGAGTTCGGCCTCCTCCAGCAGGTTCTTCATCCGCTGGGCGGGGCTGAGGGTGACCCCGGTATCGGGGCTGGGCGTGGAGTCGCCGAAGGAATACAGGCCGAGTTGGAAGGCCGTGAAAGGAGGCGTCATGGCTCCACTCTGTCACCTCCTGTCACCTCCAGGGGGCCACCTCGCTTCCCGGCGGGCTGGCCCCGTATCCTGGGGCACGTGCCTGCTTCAGACGCCAGCCTGCGCCCCCGCAGCGTCCTTTTTGCGCCGGGAAACCGCGCCGACCTGATAGCCAAGCTGCCCCGCTCTGGCCCCGACGCGGTCGTCATCGACCTCGAAGACGCGGTGCCCGCGACCCCGGAGGCCAAGGCCGAAGCCCGCCCGCTCGCCCGCGACGCGGCCCGCGACCTCGTGGCCGCCGCGCCGCATCTCGCCGTGTTTGTGCGGGTGAACGCGCCGCACTCGCCCTTTTTTGAGGACGACCTCGCGGTGCTGACCCCCGAACTCGCCGGGGTGGTTGTGCCCAAGCTGGAGGCGGCGGCGGACGTGCGCCGGGTGCGGGGGGCGCTGGCGGCGCGGGGGCTAGACCTCCCCCTTCTCGCCGGGCTGGAGACAGGCGCGGGGGTCTGGAATGCCCGCGAGATTCTGGCGGAAGAGGGCGTGAGGTGGGCCTACTTCGGGGCAGAAGACTACACGACCGACCTGGGAGGCCTGCGCACGCCGGGAAACCTGGAGGTGCTGTATGCCCGCTCGCACGTGGCCCTCGCCGCTCGGCTCACCGGGGTGCACGCGCTCGACATCGTGGTCACGGCCCTGAACGACCCGGACGCCTTTCGCGAGGATGCCGCGCAGGGCCGCGCCCTGGGGTACGGCGGCAAGCTGTGCATTCACCCCGCGCAGGTGGCCCTGGCGCACGAGTTTTTCGGCCCCACCGAGGCGGAGGTCGGGCGTGCCCAGCGGCTGCTGGACGCCGCGCACGAGGCCGCCCTCACGGGACGCGGGGCCTTTAGTTTCGAAGGCCAGATGGTCGACGAACCCATGCTGGCAAGAGCCCGCGCGATTCTCCAAGCCCGCGAACAGGCGAACTGACCCCCTTTTCGGAGGCCCCATGAATGAAGACCTGCTGCGCCCCCAGGGCCGCTATTTCGAGGAGCTGCTCGTCGGCACCGTGATTCGGCACCGCGTGACCCGCACGCTGACCGAAGCCGACAACGTGTTTTTTACCACGCTGACGATGAACCCGCAGCCCCTCCACCTCGACCACAAGTATGCCGCCGCGACCGAGTTCGGGCAGCCGCTGGTCAATAGCCTGCTGACCCTCAGCTTGCTCGTCGGCCTGAGTGTCCACGAGCTGACGCTGGGCACGCTGGTGGCCAACCTGGGGCTAGACGGGGTGGTCTTTCCCAAACCCGTCTTTCACGGGGACACCCTCCGCGCCGAGTCGGAAGTGCTCGAAGCCCGCGAGAGCCGCAGCCGCCCGGACGCGGGCATCGTGGTCGTCGAGCACCGGGCGCTCAACCAGCGCGGCGAGGTCGTGGCGCGGTGCAAGCGGACGATGCTGATGCAGCGGCGGCCCCCGCGCTAGCCCAGCAGCCGCCCCACCGCAAAGCGCACCCGGCCCAAGCTGGCGACCTCGTCAAAGGCGGTGAGCAGCACCCCATCGCCGTGGGGGGTGAGCAGCACCGGGCCGTCCCCGAAGTCGAGGAGCAGGTCTTGCCAGTCTCCGGTGCCCAGGGCGGTTTTTAGGCTGCCCACGACGGCGCGGGCGGGGGCGACCACGCTGATATCAGCCCCCTGGCCCGCGCTGGCGACGACCTTGCCCGTCCCGTCCAGCAGGGCGACGTGACGAACGCCGCGGACCTCCAGCAGTTCGGAAATCATGCGAACTCCGGACGGGGCAGTTCCGTCAGCTCCAGGGCGAGCCGGGCGAGGAGCTGCTGCGCGGCGCGGGTATCGGTGCCGCGGGTCTGCGCGACGCCGAGGATGAAGTCGCCGCTCGTCACGGCGACGACCTCCACCCGCTCGCTGGTAAAGGCGAGCCGGGTCACCTCGCCCGCCCCCAGGCGGCGGCACACCCGGTCGAGGCTCACGCGCAGGGCGGCGAGTTCGGCGGCCAGGGCGTCGCCGCCTTCTCCCAGCGTTTCGGCAGGCAGGCCGTCGGGGCCAACCAGGGCCGCGGCCACCACGCCGGGCAGGGGACGCAGGGGTTCAAAGCGGGCGCTCACAGCAAGGCCTCCAGCTGCCGGGCGGCGGCGCGGCCATAGAGCCGGGCTTGCCCCAGGTTGCTGCGGGCATCCAGCGCCAGCAGCAGGAAAAACGCGGAGGTGATGGGATGGAGGTAGACGCTGAGGCGCTCGCCGCGCAGGTACAGCTCGCGCACGTGGCCGCCCCCCAGCGTGTCACCGTAGGCCGCGCCGGACGCCCGCAGCAGCCCCGCGTGCTCGGCCACGAGGAGATTCAGGTCAGTGTGGGCCGCCGCGTGGCCTTCGACCAGCAGGCCGTCCAGTCCGCCGATGGCCGCGGCCCACGCTCCGTCGACGTCCGCCACCAGTTGTGTGAGGTAAGACAGCATCAGCCCCAGCATAGAGGGCGATTCCACGCAAAACTCTCACAAGTGCGGTGGGGGGGTACCCAGGCCCCCTGCCGATGCCTATTTTTTCCGTTCCTCTGCGGTAGAATGCGGGCCGTTAAGGGAGGGAGCCTATTACGCTCAGAGCAGAATGTGATAGATTCGTTCCATCCCCGGCGACCTTGCCGGGCCTCTCTGCCCCTCACGCGGCGGCGGACTTCCCTCTCTGGACCGCCGCACGCCCGACTGGAGCCTCATGACTGGAATCCATCCCGTTGACATCACTGCGGAAGTCAAGACCAACTTCATCAACTACGCCATGAACGTCATCGTGGACCGGGCGCTGCCCGACGTCCGCGACGGCATGAAGCCCGTGCAGCGCCGCATCATGTACGCGATGTTGCAAGAGGGCCTCGCGTCCAATCAAAAGCACGCCAAGTCGGCGGCGGTGGTGGGCGAGGTCATGAAGAAGTATCACCCCCACGGAGACTCTTCCATCTATGACGCGATGGTGCGGCTGGGACAGTGGTGGAACATGCGCTACACCCTGGTCGACCCCCAGGGCAACTTCGGCTCTATCGACGGGGACCCGCCCGCCGCGATGCGTTACACCGAAGCCCGCATGACGAAGCTCGCCGAGGAGGTGCTCGCCGACCTCGAAAAAGAGACCGTCTCCATGAAGCCCAACTACGACGAGACCACCGTGGAACCCTCGGTGCTCCCGTCGGCGGTGCCGAACCTCCTGGTGAACGGGGCGGCGGGCATCGCGGTGGGCATGGCGACGAACATCCCGCCGCACAACCTCACCGAAATCAGCAACGGGCTGCTCGCTCTGATTGACAACCCCGCCATCACCCTCGACGAGATGCTCACGCACGTGCCGGGGCCGGACTTCCCGACGGGCGGACGCATCTCCCGCCAGGGCATCCGTGAGGCCTACGCGACCGGGCACGCGGGCCTGAAGGTGCGCGGCAAGGCCCGCATCGACGAGAAAAATGGCCGGGCGCAGATTGTGATTTCCGAGATTCCATATCAGGTCAACAAGACCAACCTGATTCAGACCATCTCGGCGATGTACAAAGCGGGCAAGATTCCCGATATCGCGGCCCTGCGCGACGAATCCGACCGCAAGGAACCCGTGCGCATCGTCATCGAACTCAAGCGCGGCGCGATTCCCACGCTGGTCCTCAACCAGCTTTACAAGTACACCCAGCTCCAGACCACCTTTACGGTGATGAACCTCAGCATCGTGAATGGCGAGCCGCGGGTGCTGCCCCTCATTGACACCATGCGGGCGTTCCTCGACCACCGCCGCGACGTGGTCACGAAGCGCACCGCCTACGACCTGAAAAAGGCCGAGGAACGCGCCCACGTCCTCGAAGGGCTGATTCGGGCGCTCGACCATATCGACGAGGTCATCGAGCGCATCCGGGCGAGCAACACGGCGGCAGAGGCGCGGGATACCCTGGTGACCCGCTTCGCCCTCACCGAGATTCAGGCGCAGGCGATTTTGGATATGCGTCT
The DNA here is from genome assembly GCF_000482805.1 of Deinococcus murrayi DSM 11303. GTDB lineage: Bacteria > Deinococcota > Deinococci > Deinococcales > Deinococcaceae > Deinococcus > Deinococcus murrayi. Next base: position 80,029 of record NZ_KI519501.1, read on the forward strand.
GCAACGGCTCGTCGGCCTGGAGCGCGAGAAGCTGACCGCTGAATACGACGAGTTGCAAAAGACCATCCAGCGGCTGCGCGGCATCCTTGGCGACGAGCGGCTGCTGTGGCGCGAGATTAAAAAGGAAATCCGGGACATCCGTGACCGCTACGGCGATGAGCGGCGCAGCACCATCACCGACCTCGAAGAGGACATCTCCAAAGAAGACCTCATCGCCGTCGAGGACATGGTGATTACCATGACGCGGGCCGGATACCTCAAGCGCACCAACCTGACGGCCTACCGGGCGCAGGGGCGCGGAGGCCGGGGTGCGTCAGGCGGCAAGCTGCGCGATGAAGACGCCAACACGGGCGTGTTTGTGGGCAGCACACACGACTACATGCTCTTCTTCACCGACCAGGGGCGGGTCTTCCACGAAAAGATTTACGACCTTCCCGAAGCGGGCCGCGACGCCAAGGGCACCCACATCCGCAACCTCTTCCCCGCCCTGCGCGACGACGAGAACATCGCTTCGGTCCTCAGCGTGAAGGGCTTTGACGAACCCGGCAGCTTCGTCTTCGCGACCAAGCGGGGCATGATTAAAAAGACCCTGATTACCGAGTACGGCAACATCACCTCGGCGGGCCTCATCGCCATCAACCTCCAGCCCGGCGACGAGCTGATTGGCGTGGGCATTCAGCGCAACGGCGACCATGTGGTCCTGGCCACCCGCAACGGTCAGGCGATGCGCTTTGCTGCGACCGAGGTGCGCGACACGGGCCGCGCCACCCAGGGCGTGATTGGCATCCGCTTGCGCGAGGGCGACGAGGTGGTCAGCATGGCCCTGGTTCCCAGCAGTGACGAAGGCAGCGAGCTGCTGGCCATCAGCGAATGCGGCCTGGGCAAGCGCACCCCGGTAAGCGAGTACCCCAGCAAGGGGCGCGGCGGCCTGGGTGTGATTACCCTCGACGTGACCGACAAGACGGGCGGCCTGGTGGCCCTCACCCACGTCGCCGGAAACGAGGAGCTGATGGTCCTCACCGAAAAGGGCACGGTTATCCGCACACGCGTCGAGGAGGTCCGCGTGACCGGGCGCAACGCCCAGGGCGTCAAGGTGATTCACCTCGGCTCCGGCGACCGTGTGATTGACGCCTTCCCCATCCGCCGCGAGGACGCGCTTTAAGCCCCCCGCCCCCTTTCCTCTCGCCCGGCTTCGGCAGAGGCCGGGCTTTTCCGTTGGGCCGCCCACTCGATGAGGTCCCCGTGAGGCGGACCGAGCGGGGATAGCCCAGGGAAACCGCGTCCAGGCGAGCACCCACGGAGGGGGTGGACCTATCCAGGATGTGTGAGCTAAAGCCAGTTTAAAGAAACAAAACTGTTTACAAAAAAGTGATGCTCCGTTACACTGTGACTCAAGCCGGAATGGTCCGGCCTCCGTTCAACCCCAACGCCAGGAGGCGACCCCAATGACGCAATCCACCCCCCTGACCAAGACGTTTGTTGACACCGTCACCTACCGGCCCGGTGCCGTGATTCTCTACCCCGGCAAGAGCGACATGCTCTACCGGGTCGCGAGCGGCCTGGTGCGCGTGCACACGATGGACGACGACGGCAACGGCCTGACCCTGCGCTATGTCAAACCCGGTGAGTACTTCGGTGAGGAAGCGCTCGCGGGCGTCAACCGCGCTTACTTCGCGGAGGCGGTGACCGACTCCACCGTCGACGTGATTAACCCCGCCCTGATGAGCGCCGAAGACAACCTCGTCGTGACGACCCACCTGGTCAAGACGCTGGAGCGGGCCTACGAGAGCATCTACCGCCTGGTCGGCAAGCGGCTGCGGGCACGTATCGCAGGCGAGCTGCTCGAACTCAAGGACACCGCTCTGGCCACCCGGCTCGATTCTGGCGAGACGATGATTTACGCCACCCACGACGAACTCGCCGCCGCTGTCGGCTCGGTGCGCGAGACGGTCACCAAGGTGGTTGGCGAACTCAGCCGTGAGGGGGTCATCAGCGCCGGATACGGCAAGATTACCCTCAAGGACGAGCGGGCGCTGGCGAACATCGCCGCCACGTAAGCCGCCGCACCCTCAGCCCCGCGCCATCCGGTTTAGACCGGGTGGCGTTCGTCTTGGAGGAGCTTGCCCGTCTCGCCTGTCGGAATGCTCGCCTGCCGCAGCGCGGCGGCCCCCGCTACACTCGGCCATGATGAGTGAGCAGACTTTTTCTCCGTCCCTGGGCCGCCCCCTGCGGGTGGCCGTGATTGGCAGCGGCCCCAGCGGCATTTACGCGGCAGAAGCGCTGACCAAGCAGGCGGCCCTGCCCGTCGAGATCGACGTGTTTGACCGCCTGCCCACCCCCTACGGGCTGGTGCGCTACGGGGTGGCCCCCGACCACCTGACCATCAAGAGCGTGACCAAGGCTTTTGAGAAGGTGCTCGCTGACCCCCGCGTGCGCTTTTTGGGGAATGTGGAGTTTGGCACGGACCTCACCCACGAGGAAGCGCGGGGCCTCTATGACGCCCTGGTGTACACCGTGGGCGCAAGCGCTGACCGCCGCTTGGGGATTCCCGGCGAGGAGTTGCGCGGCTCCATGAGCGCGACCGAGTTCGTCGCCTGGTACAACGGCCACCCCGACGCGGCGGCCCGCGAGCTGGTGCTGGGAGCGCAGGGCGTGGCGGTGGTGGGCGTGGGCAACGTAGCGCTCGATGTGAGCCGCATTCTGGTCAAGACGGCCCAGGAACTGCACGGGTCGGATATCGCGGAACACGCGCTGGCCGCGCTCGCCCGCAGCCAGGTCCGCGACGTATGGGTGTTGGGACGCCGCGGCCCAGCGCAGGCCAAGTTCACGACAAAAGAACTGCGCGAGTTTGGCGAGCTGAGCGCCGCCGACCCCATCGTCCGGCCCGCCGAGGTGCAGCTCAGCGAGGCGGCAGAAGCCCTGATTGCCGACAACACGGTCAAGAAAAACCTGGAGGTGCTGCGCGACTTTGCCGCCCGCACGCCCCAGGGCAAGGAACGGCGCGTGCACCTGCGCTTTTTGGTCTCGCCCGTCGAGATTCTCGACGACGGCACCGGGCAGGTCGGCGGCCTCAAGGTCGAACGCAACGTGCTCGATGAGGCGGGCAACGCGGTCGGCACGGGCGAGTACGAGGTGCTCCCCGTGCAGATGGTGCTGCGCTCGGTGGGGTACCGGGGGGTCGCGCTGCCCGGCGTGCCCTTTGACGAGCGCCGGGGCGTGATTCCGAACGTGGCGGGCCGGGTAGAAGGCCGCCCTGGGGAGTACACCGCCGGATGGATCAAGCGCGGCCCCAGCGGGGTGATTGGCACGAACAAGAAAGACGCCGTGGACACGGTGGCCGCGCTGCTCGCGGACGCGCAGGCCGGAACGCTGCCCGCCGCCGCGCAGCCGAGCCGCGAGGCCGTCGACGCCCTGCTGCGCGGCAAGGGCGTCGACGTGTACACCTTCCATGACTGGCAGGTCCTCGACGCCCATGAACTCGCTCAGGGCGAGCAGCAGGGCCGGCCCCGCGCCAAGGTGGTGCACCGCCACGAGATGCTGCGGCACCGACGGTGAGCAAACGAATGCCCCTCTCCCCTGCGGCGAGGGGCGTTCCTTGCCCACCGGGGGTGGAGTACCATGCGGCCTGATGTCCTCGCCCCCTTCCCCTCCCCGCGTGGCAGTCGTGATTCCGGCGTACAACGAGGAAGAGACCGTCGCGGGCGTGGTGCGGGCCGCCCTCACCCTCACCCCAGAGGTCATTGTGGCCAGCGACGGCAGCGCCGACCGCACCGCCGCCGTGGCGCGGGGGGCGGGGGCGCGGGTTGTGGAGCTGCCGGAAAACCGGGGGAAAGGGCCGGCGCTCAAGGCGGCGCTGGAAGCCACGACCGCCGAATACGTGGTGATGCTCGACGCCGACTTGGTGGGCCTCCAGCGGGCGCATCTGGAGCGGCTGCTCGCCCCCGTGCTGGCGGGTGACCTCGATATGGCGATTGGGGTCTTCGAGGGGGGCGGCAGCTTTGCAAGCGACTGGGGCAACCGCCTCACGCCCCACCTCAGCGGGCAGCGGGCCTGCCGCCGCGAGTGGCTGCTTTCGGTGCCCCGCCTGGGCGAGGAGCGCTGGCCAGAGCCGCCCATCACCGACTGGCTGCGCCGGACAGGCGCTCGCTGGGGTTACGTCGAGCTAGAGCAAGTGCGGCAGGTTCTCAAGGAGACCAAACGCGGCTTTTGGAAGGGGGCGCGTGCCCGCACCCGGATGTACGCCGAGCTGCTGACCTACCGCCGCCGCAAACGCCGGGGGTAGGGGAGCGGGCCGTGCTACGGTGACGCGCATGTCCGGTCCCACCTCTCAGCCGTCTTCCCCGGTCCCCTTCGAGCGTGCGGCGGTCGCGGGGGTGGGGCTGATTGGGGGCAGCGTGGCGCTGGGGTTGCGGGCGCGGGGGCTGGCGCGGCGGGTGGTGGGCTACGACGCCAGCGTCAGCACCCTGCGCGAGGCCGAGGCGCTGGGTGTGGTGGATGAAGTGCAGGCCGCACCCGGCGAGTGGCTGCGGGGGTGCGACCTGGTCGTGTTGGCGGCCCCGATGGGCGCGCTGGGGCTGCTGGCCCGCGAGCTGGCCCCCTTCCTGTCGCCGGGGGCGCTCGTGACCGACGTGGGCAGCGTCAAAGCGGGCATCGCCGCCGAGCTGGACGCGCTGGGGGTGCGGAACTTCGTGCCGGGGCACCCAATGGCGGGCAGCGAGCGCGGCGGGGTCACGCACGCACGGGCCGCCCTGCTGGAAAACGCCGTGTGGGTCCTCACGCCGACCGAGCATACCCCGCTGACGGCCCTCAGCCGCGCCCGGCAGCTTGTGGAAGGGTTGGGGGCCGCGCCGGTGGTGATGCCCCCCGACGCGCACGACAGCCTGGTCGCGACCGTCAGCCACCTGCCCTACCTCGTCAGCTTGGCCCTGACGCACCTGGTGGCGCGGGACGAGCGGCTGAGCTTGCTCGCGGCGGGAGGCTTTCGCGACCTCACGCGGGTGGCGAGCGGCGACCCCCGAATGAGCCGCGATATGGTCGTCGAGAACCGAGCAGCGCTGCGGGAAGCGCTGGGGCGCTTTCGGCGTCAGCTCGACCGCCTCGAAGCCGACCTCGCCGACCCAGAACAGCTCCTCGCTGCCGCTGCCGAGGGCAAGCGCACCCGCGACAGCCTGCCCGTCGTGCGCCGCAGCCTGCTGCCGCCCCGCCACGACTTGGTCGTCGCTGTGCCCGACCGCCCCAACCAAATCGGCGCGGTGGCCCGCACGCTGGGCGAAGCTGGAGTCAACATCAAGGACATTGAGGTTCTGGCGGTCCGCGAGGAGGGCGGAGCGCTGCGGCTGGGGCTGGAAAGCGCGGCGGACGTGGCGCGGGCCGCCGAGTTGCTGCGGGGGGCCGGGTACGAGGTGCGGGGGCGAGGCTGAGGAGAGCAGCCGCACGCTTTGGGGCTGGCCGCTGCACGCTGAGCTTCTGACCGCCGCACCTCCCCCAGCGGCGTTTCTATGAGAATGGCGAACTCACGCCAGGACCCCCCTCATGAACGCGGCGGGTAAAGTGGGCACCCGGATGTCTGAGCCTGCGCCTGCCCCCTCTGCCCTGGGTTCTGCGCCCGCCGCCCCGCTGGAGCAGGGGGCGACGGCAGCTCCGCGCCTCACGGCGGTGGATACCTTCCGGGGGCTGACCATCATGGAAGTCGTGGCGCACCACACCAGCGGCGTGGCCCTGCGGCACGCCGAGGCGGGGTCGCTCGCGCACGAGCTGCTGCTCATTCTCAACCGCACCTTGCATTTCGCGGTGCCCGCCTTCGTCTTTCTGTCGGCGGTGGTGCTGACCCGCAGCTTGCTCAAGAAGTTCGACCTGCGGCGCTATTTCACCCGGCGGGTGACGCGGGGGGCCTGGCCCTACCTGTTGTGGAGCGGCTTGTACGGAGTGTGGTACGTGGCGACCGGACAGCGCCCGCCGGAAGTGCTGACCGACCCGGAGCGCTGGAGCTTTTACCTGCTCAACGGCAAGGCGAGCTTTCACCTGTATTTCCTCTTGGTGGCGCTGGAGGTGTACCTCCTGCTGCCGCTGCTGCTGCCGCTGGCCCGCCGCCGCCCGGCCATCGGGCTGATGCTGGCGCTGGGGCTGGCCGCGCAGCTCGGCGCGTATTTCCTCAACCGCGAGGTCCTGGCGCTGCGCTTTCCGGCGAGCACGGTGCTGTGGTACCTGCTGCCCGTGCTGGTGGGGCTGGGAGTGGGGGCCAGGCTTCAGGAGTTCCCGGCGTGGTGGCGCGGGCGGCTGCCGTGGCTGCTGGGGGCGCTGGCGGTCGCCTACGCCCTGTACATTCCCGTCTCGACCGGGAACCTGCGCGGCGACCCGGTCGTGCCGCTGCACTACAACGCCCTAAACTGGACCTACTCCATCCTGGTGGCCCTGACGCTGCTGGGGGCCGCCTACGCCTGGCAGGAACGGGCGGGCGGCTGGCTGCGGCGAGCGATTGCCACCCTGGGCACGGTCAGCCTGCCGATTTACCTCATTCATCCGGCGCTGCTTCAGGTGCTGGAATACCAGGTGGGCTTTCCCGACGGGGGGCCGGGCGTGCTCGCGCTGACGGCGCTGGGATGCTTCCTGGTCGCGCTGCTGGTGCCCCTGCTGATAGGCCGCTTGCTGCTGGGCAAACGGCTGGGGCTGCTGCTGTTTGGACGCTGATACGGGCGGGGCCAGTCAGGACTCGGTCACTGCCGAAACGGTAGAGTGCCCCCGCTGATGCGCCGCGCCGTTCTCTCCCTGCTTGCGACCCTCGCCGCTGCCCTCGCCGTGACGGGCGCGGCCACCGCCACTCCTCCGCCTCCTCCCCCCCTGCCCCTCCCCAAAAAGCCTGATACCGTGCGGCTCGAGCGAGTCAGCGGGCCATCTTTCCTGCGGGTGCCGCCCGCGTGCTACCGCCAGGAGTGTGCGCTGGTGGTCGTGTCGCACCCCCGCGGCCAGAGTGCCGAGCGGCTGCTGGAGAGTCCGCAGGTGAATGTGCTCGTAGACGCCTTGCTGGCGGTGCCGCTGGCGGTGCTGCTCAGCGACGATGGCGGCGAGAGCACCTGGGGCAGCCCCGCCGCCCTCGCGCAGGTCGCCAGTCTGCGCCAGGAGGCAGGAGCGCATTTCGCCTGGAATGGGCGCACCTACGCGCTGGGCCTGAGCATGGGCGGGCTGCTCGCGCTGCGCAGCGCCCTGCCCGGCAGCCCCTACCCGGTGGGGGGGGTGGCCCTCATTGACCCCTGGGCCGACCTGCGGGGGGCCTGGGGCACTGCGCTGAGCCGCCGAGCGGAGATTGCGCAGGCGTATGACCTCAGCGGGGAGCCGGAGCCACACCACAGTCCCCTCACCCTGGCCGAGCAAGCCCCGCGCCTGCCCCTGTTCGTGGTCGCCAGCCCCGACGACGACGTCGTCCCGATAGAGACGAACGCGGCGCGGCTGAAGTCCCGCGCCCTCCCTGGCCTCAGCCAGTTCGTGCAGCTCAGCGGCCCGCACCTGGGCGCCAACCGCTTCTCGCCCAGGGTGGCCGGACAGCTCGCCGCCTTTTTCGGGCGGCTGGAGGCGCAAGCCACCGAGCAGGCGCTGCGGCGCTAAGGCGGGAGGGTTAGCACGGGGGGGCCTGACACGCATCGTCCAAGCCCCCCGCACCCCTATTCAGAGGTCACATCGCCGCCGGAATCTCGATGCCGATGAGGTCCAGGGTGTCTTCGAAAGCGCGGCGCAAGCGGCCCACCAGGGCAAGGCGGGCTTCGCGCAGCCCCGCGGGACTTTGCAGAACGTTCGTGGCGGGCTTTCCGGCCTTGTCCTTGGCGTTGTACCAGGCGTTAAAGGCCGTCGCGAGGTCGAGGGCGTACCCGGCGACCACGTGCGGCGAGTGGATGCGGACCGCCTGGGCCACCACTTCCGGCAAGCGGGCGACCTGTTTGGCGAGGGTGAGGTCCACGTCGGGGAGGGCATCCCAGTCCGCCCCGGTGCCGTCGACGGCGTACCCGGCCTCCTGACCCCGGCGCAGGATGTTGGCGGCGCGGACGGCGGCGTACTGGACATAGGGCGCGGTGTCGCCCTGGAGGGCGAGCGCCTGCTCCCAGCGGAAATCCACGGTGCGGGTCGGCTCAGACTTGAGCATGGCGAAGCGAACCGCGCCGATGCCGATGCGCCGGGCAATCTCGCGGGCGTCCTCTCTGGCCGCGAGGTCCGGGTTGATGCTCTGCAAGACGGCCAGCGCCCGCCGCTCGGCCTCGTCCATCGCTTCGTCGGCACTGACCGCAATCCCCTTGCGCCCGGAGATGGTCTGACCCTCCAGGGTGACAAAGGCGTAGGAGAGGTGGACCGACCGCTCCTTTTTCTCGGTCTCGCCCGCCACGCCGAGGGCACTTCGGACGACCGTCTGCGGATGGTCCTGCCGCGAGTCGATGACGTTGATGACCTCGTCGGCGTGGCCGAATCTGCGCTCGGTGTCGGGTTCGCCGTCCGGAGCGCTCGTCCAGACGGTGTTCCCGTCGGGGTCGGTGATGAAGGGCTTAAAGCGCATCCCCTCGAAGAGGCCGAACTTCCAAAACTGGTAGCCGATGTCCTTGGCGGCGTACATCGCCGTGCCGTCCGAGCGCAGCAGGACCACCTGCGGTTCTTCTAGCCCCGGCATGAACTCGGAGACGTCCATCACAAAGGCCCCCGCGTATTTGCCCTCCGTGGGGCGCGAGGTATAGCGGCTCCCCTCCAGGAGATTCATCGCCCGCGCCAGAAAGCCGCTGCCCACCACGTCGGACTCCCAGTTCAGCAGGTCGTAACGAGCACCGAGGCGAAAACAGGTCTCCAGGTGCGCCCGGACGACCTGCTCGATTTCGGCCCGCAGTTCCCCGGCCTCCAGGCGGTGCATGACCCCGCTGATGCCTTCCTCCAGCGCGGGCTTTTGCGGGTCGGCGTTGAGGCGCACGTAACCCTCGCCCAGCCAGTGGTCGTACTTCTGCACGCCGTCCCAGACGCGGCCATAGTGCGAGACGGCAAAGAGGGCTTCGGCGGCCTGTCGCCCGGTATCGTCGATGTAGTTCTGGACCTCCACCCGCGCCCCCGCCGCCCGGAAGATGCGGGCCATCGAGTCGCCCAGCACCACATTGCGCAGGTGCCCGACGTGCAGCTCCTTGTTGGGGTTGACCGAGGTGTGCTCAATGACGATCTTGTCGGGGCGGGCGGGCATGGCGAAAGGCGTCTCGACCACGGCCTTGACGAAGGCGCCCACGTCCACGAAGAAGTTCAGGAAGGGGCCGACGGCCTCCACCCGCGCGATGCCCGCCGGGAGCTGCACCTTTTGCGCGAGCTGCGCCGCGACCTGCGCGGGGTTCTGCCCCAGGGCCTTGGCCATCTGGAAAGCGGCGGGGGTGCCGTAGTCGCCGGGCTTGCCCGCGGGGGTGTCCTGAATCGCCGCGTCGACGGGGGCACCGAGGTCGGCGGCGGCCCGTTCGACGGCGGCTTTGAGTTGAGCCTTCAAATCCATAGTGAATGAGTGTAGCCCTTCCACTCGGCCCCCCCCACGCGCCAGACTGCGCCCATGTCCGACCCCTCCCCCACCCCGCCCGTGCCCGACGCCGAGACGCTCGCTTTCCTGCAAGACGTGCTGGAACTCGTGCGCTTCGGGGATGCCGAGCAGCTGCGGCCCCTCTTAGAGCGCGGTCTGCCCGCCAACCTGCTCAACCAGCGGGGCGACAGCCTGCTGATGCTGGCGAGCTACCACGGCCACCATGAGGCGGCCCGGCTGCTGCTCACGCACGGCGCGGACCCCGAACTGTTTAATGACCGGGGCCAGACGCCGCTGGGCGCTGCCGCCTTCCGGGGCGACCGGGCGATGCTGGAGCTGCTGCTCGCGCACGGGGCGCGGGTAGACGGGGCCGGGCCGGATGGCCGCACGCCCCTGATGCTCGCGGCGATGTTCGGGCGGCGGGAGGTGCTCGAAGTGCTGCTCGCGCACGGGGCGGACCCAGAGCACCGCGACGCGGGCGGCTTCACGGCGGCACAGGCAGCCCGGCAGATGGGGGCCGAGGAAACGGCCCAGTGGCTGGAAGCGCGGTCCTCTCAGGGTTGACGGCTACGGGCCTGCGCCGCGTAGAAGTCCGCTACCCCCGCCGCGATGGCCCCCGCCAGCCGCTCCTGGCCCGCTGGGGACATCAGCAGCCTCAGGTTGTCAGGGTCGGTGAGGTAGCCCAGCTCGACCAGCAGGCTGGGCTGGGCGCTGGGCCGCGTGAGGGCAAGGTTGGCCCCCGGCTTCAGGCCCGCCCCCGGCCCCAGGTCGGGAAGAGTGCGGCGCAGCGCCGCCAGAATCGCCCCGGCGGGAGCCTGCGCCTGCGGGTGGGTGAAGAACACCTCCGGGCCGCGAATCCCGCGGGGGTCGCGCCCGTCGGGCAGGGCGTTGGCGTGGACGGAAACGAGGAGGTCGGCCCCCACGGCTTCGGCGAGCAGCCCGCGCTCGTACAGCCCCAGCGTCACGTCTCCCTCGCGGGTGAGGCGCACATCGGCCCCCTGCGCCCGCAGCAGCTCGGCGGCGCGGAGGGTGACGGGCAGCACGAGGTCTTTTTCGGGGACCCGCAGCGCCCCCGCCCCGCCCTGCTGGGTGCCGCCGTGTCCAGGGTCCAGCACGATGACCCGCCCGGCGAGGGGCCGTGCCGGGTCGAGCACGGGCGGGCGGCGCACGCTCAGCACGAGGTCATCCCCCTCGTAGTTCGCGGCAAAGCCCCACAGTTGCGCGGCCCCCAGGCTTAGGGTCAGGCGGGTCACGCCGGGCGCGGGGGCTGACACCTCCACCCCAGCGAGGAGGGGGTCAGCGCCGGGGAGGGGCGGCGCGGGGGGCGGGGCCGCCAGCCCGTACAGGGTGAGCACGAGCTGTCCCGGCCCACTCTGCGCCACGGTAAAGGGCACCCGCGCCCCGCCGAGGGGCAGGCGCAGGCGCACCTCGCCCGTGCCCGTGGGCGAGGTGGGGGCCGCCACCGGGGGGAGCGCCGGAAGCGCGGCGGCGAGGGGGAGAGCGGGGACGGCGGCGGTCGCGGCGGGGGCCGGAGCCAGCCCCTCCACCCGCAGCCCCCCGGCGAGAACGGGCGGGAGGGCACCGGGCCGCAGCTCTACCTGCGCCGCCGCCACCAATGCGCTCTGCCCCGGCGCGAGGCGTACCCGCAGGTCGTCCCCGACCCGACCCACCGCCCGGAAGGTCATGCCGTCGCGGGGAAAGAGCAGCGGCTCGCCGGAGAGGGTCGTGAGCAGGGTCGTCGCCGCATTGAGGGCGAGGCCGGGCACGGTGCCGGGGCGCTGCACGGCGAGCTGGGGGGACGCGCCGGGCACGCTGGAGACCCGGCCCGGCGCGGGGCGGCTGACGGTGCGCCCATCCCGCCCAGTCAGACTGACGGTGACGGGCGCGTCCGCGAGCGCCGCTGCGGGGGACAGGACATACCCGCCCCGGTACTCGCCCGGCGCGACCTCGCGCAGCGCTTGGGCGGGCCCCGCCCCCACCCGCACGCTCGCCCGGCCCCCCGGCGACCCCCGCAAGGCGACCGGGACCGTCCGCTCGGCGTCGCTGTCCCCGGCGGGGTCCCACAGGGCGTGGTGCTGGGCGGGTTGCACGCTGGCGGGGTCGATGACGGTCGGCGTGGCCGGGAGGACCCCCCGCACCACCCGCGTGACCCGCAGCGTCCGCGTGACCGTCTGCCCGCGCAGGGCAGCGGTGAGCTGGAGGTCCTGGGTGCCCACCCGCAGCGGCCACCACAGGATGAAGAGGCCGTCTGGCCCCACCTCCGCCGCACGCCCGTCAATCCGCAGGGTGGCCCCGGCGGGCACGCTCCCCTCTAACAGCACGTGATCGAAAGCGACCCGGTGCCCCGGCGGCGGGTAGGCGATGAAGAGGTCCGGCGCGGCAAGCGCGGCGCAAGCGGGGCTGTTCAGCAGGGCGAGAGCCAGAGCGAGGGCACGGCGGGGCGGGCGGCGCATGGGGCCGGTGTAGCACGGCGCGGGGCGGGGCGGGTGAAGGGTGGGCGATCAGGCCTCCCGCAGCTCCTGGGGCAGTTCCTCCGCGTAGAGGTCGCGCCACTGCTCACCGTCGAAGGTGACCTCGGACTCGATGAAGTACTGGGCGGGGTCATCGGGGTCGGTGAGGCTGTCTTGCGGGAGGTCGAGGCGGACCCCCTGCACGGCGGGCAGGTCCCCGCGCTCCGCGAGGTCGGGGGCCTCTCCCGCGAAGGTTTCGGCCAGCAGGGTGCGGGTCCACTCGGCCCACGCCGCCGGGTCGCCCGCCCCGGTTGCCGCCCGGAGGTCGCCGCGCACCCGCTCGGCCTGCGCTGGCGGCACGTCACCCTCGGCCCATTCGACCCGCCCGTCGGCCCACACGGTCACGGGCACGGTCTGCACGTCGAGCATCTGGGTCAGCAGCTCGGCGAGGCCCCCTTCGCCCCCCGCGCCTTCGCTGTCCTCGGCGTAGGGCAGCCAGGTTTCACCGTCCAGGGTGTAGGCCAGGGGCGTGAGGTAAATGGCCAGGCTCTCTTCGCCGTTGCCCAGCACAGCTTCCGGCTGGTTGAGGGGCGAGGGCAGCAGCGGCAGCCCGTGCAGGTCGAGCCGCAGCCGCCGCCCCTGCGGAGGGGCGGCCTCGGCGGCACCTTCCCCCAGCAGGTCGAGGTGCCGCGCCTGCCACTCGCTGCCCTCCCCGTGCCACTCGCGCACGAGGTCCTCCAGGGGTTCGAGGAGGTGTTCGGGCAGCTCGGCGTCGAGGTCGATGCGGCCCTCGCGCCAGTGCTCGGCGGTCAGGGTGCCCAGCAGGGGGCCACGCTCGCGGGCGAGGGGATGGCGCATCAGGTGTTCCATCCCGTCCTCCGGCAGCGAGAGCGTCTCCCAGGTTTCGCCGTCGTGCGAGGTCTCGGAGGTCCGCACCCGCAGGTGTGCCCCCTCGCCCAGCGGCAGGGCGTCTTCGGGCACGGTGCGGGCATTCAGCACCAGGTCGCCCGTCAGCCGCCGCTGCGGGGGCACCGGGATGGCCGCGAAGTCCTCCGGGGTGGTGACCGGCTCGGTGCCCCGTCCCATCATCAGGTGGAGCTGGCGGTAGCCGCGCTCCCACGCCCCTCCCCCCGGCAGCGCCGAGCGCAGCCCCTCCAGCAGCCGCTCGCGGACGGCGGGGTCGTCGGGGCCACCCGTTAGCGTGACCTCACCGTTCATAGCCCGCACCTCCACCGGGTAGGTGGTCGGCATCAGGCCCAGTTCCTTGCGTCGTTTCGCTTCGCCCATAACCACAGGGAAGCACATCGGGCGGCCCTCAGGTCAGCGCCACCCCCACGAAGCCCCCCTTCTTGCCCTCCGCCAGCCGGGCAAAGGCCACGTCGGGGTCGTGCGGGGGGCAGAGGATGGCCCCAGACTCGTACCACTCGCCATAGAAGCGTTTCCGCGTCTCCAGCGTGGTGATCGGGTAGAGGTCGTAGCCCATGATGTAGGGCAGCGGCACATGCGCCAGCGTGGGCACGAGGTCGGCCACATAGACCAGCGTCTCCCCGCCGGAGCGCAGCACCACCCCCTGCTGACCGAGGTTGTGGCCCGGCAGCGGCAGCACGCTCAGGCCGGGGCGCAGCTCGTGCTCGCCGTCGACGACCTCGAACAGCCCGGCCTCGCGCAGCGGCTCGATGTACTCGGCCACGTAGCTCGCCCGGCTGCGTTCGTGGGGGTGGGTGGCGTCGTGGAGTTCCTGCGCCTGCACGACGTAGCGGGCGCTAGGGAAGGTCGGCTCGCCCGCCGGGGTCACGTTGCGCCCGGCGTGGTCGAAGTGGAGGTGGGTGTTGATGACAAGGCCGATGTCCTGCGGGGTCAGGCCCACCTCCGCGAGGCCGCGAAAGACCGTCTCGTCGCGGTCGAGGGCGTACATTCCCTCGAACTTCTCGCCGCCCCCGTCCCAAAAGCCCGTCTCGACGAGAATGTTCTCTCCATTCAGCCGAATCAGCAGCGGGTTGATGCGCAGGCGAATGCGGTTCAGGTCGTCGGCAGGAGCGACGCGCTCCCACAGCACCTTGGGCACGCTGCCAAACATCGCGCCACCGTCGAGACGGAACTGCCCGTCGGTGAGGGAATACACGTCGGCCTCGCCGACCCGAAGATGCTTGACCCAGGACATGGGGGGGAGTGTAGAGCACCGGCCGGAAAGGGGACTTTACCGCGCACACCCCGCCGCGATATCGGCGGCGAGCGCCCCCACGTCCCGGCCTTCCCGCACCGCGCTGATAAAGGCGCTCCCCACGACCACCCCGTCGGCGACGGCGGCGACCTGCCGGGCAGTGGCGGCGTCGGCCACCCCGAAGCCCACGGCAACGGGCACCCGCGCATGCCGCCGGGCCAGAGCCACCATCGCGGGCACCTCGACCAGGGCCGACCCCTCCCGTGCCCCGGTGACCCCAGTGACGGAGACCGCGTAGAGGAACCCCGTGCAGGCTTCGGCGACGAGCTTGACCCGCGCTGGGGTGCTCGTCGGGGCAATCAGGAAGGTGACGGCCAACCCTTGCTCGGCGGCGAGGTCCGCAAGCTCCAGGTCCTGGTCTGGGGGGAGGTCGGGCAGAATCAGGCCGTCGACCCCGGCCTCCTGCGCGAGGCGCATGAACTCGCGGGGACCAACCGCATAAATCGGGTTGACGTAGGTCATCAGAGCGATGGGCACCGTGTGCCGCGCCCGCAGCGCCCGAATCAGCTCCAGGGTGCGCCGGGTGCTCGTGCCGCCCGCGAGGGCCTGCTCGGACGCCCGCTGGATGGTGGGGCCGTCGCCCAAGGGGTCGGAGTACGGCAGCCCGACTTCGAGAATGTCCGCGTGCCTCAGCAGCGCGTCCGCGACCGCTGGAAACGCCGCGGCGGTGGGGTACCCAGCGGTCATGAAGGGGATAAAAGCCGCCCGGTCCTCGGCCCGCGCGCGGGCGAAGGCGGCTTGGAGGCGCTCGGCCCCCCGCGTCAGGGTGGCGGTCATGCGCGGACCTCCCCGGCCCCAGGGGTCCCTTCCAGCAGCCGCATCACCTCGGCCACGTCCTTGTCGCCGCGGCCCGACAGGTTGACCACGATGATTGCTTCCGGCCCCAGTTCGGGGGCGAGCTGCACGGCGTGGTAGACCGCGTGGGCGCTTTCCAGCGCGGGGATGATGCCCTCCAAGCGGGTGAGGAGTTGCAGGGCTTCGAGCGCCTGCGCGTCGGTGACGGGCACGTACTCGGCCACCCCCGCCTCGCTGTAGTAGCAGTGCTCTGGGCCGATGCCGGGATAATCCAAGCCCGCGCTCACTGAGTGCGGTGGGGTGATTTGGCCCTCGGCGTCGTGGAGCAGGTACATCATCGAGCCGTGCAGCACGCCGACCCGCCCCCCCGCGACCGAGGCCGCGTGCTTGCCGCTCGCGACCCCCTCCCCGGCGGCTTCGGTCCCGATGAGGCGGGGGCGCTCCTGCGGCGGGAGATAGGCGTAGGGGGCAAAGATGCCGATGGCGTTGGAGCCGCCCCCCACACAGGCGACGACCGCGTCGGGGGCAGAGCGGCCTTCGAGGGCCTGAAGCTGCACCTTGACCTCTTCGCCGATGACGGCCTGAAAGTCGCGCACCATCGCCGGATAGGGGTGCGGCCCCACCACGCTGCCCAGGATGTAGAAGCTCTCCCGGACATTCGTCACCCAGTCGCGGATGGCCTCGTTGGTGGCGTCCTTGAGGGTCGCGGTGCCGGAGGTCACCTCGCGAACCTCGGCCCCCAGCAAGCGCATGCGCAAGACATTCAGAGCCTGGCGGCGGATGTCCTCCGCGCCCATGTACACGACGCACTCTAGGCCCAGCAGGGCGGCGGCGGTGGCCGAGGCCACCCCGTGCTGCCCGGCCCCCGTCTCGGCGATGACCCGCCGCTTGCCCATCCGCACGGCCAGCAGGGCCTGCGCGAGGCAGTTGTTGATTTTGTGCGCCCCGGTGTAGTTGAAGTCCTCACGCTTGAGGTAAATCTTCGCGCCGCCCGCGTACTCGGTCAGCCGCCGGGCGAGGTACAGCGGGCTGGGCCGCCCCACGAACTCGCGCAGCAGGCGCTCCAGCTCGGCGAGGAAGGCCGGGTCCCCCTTGGCCTCCAGGTAGGCCCGCTCCAGCTCGTCGAGGGCCGGAATCAGGATTTCGGGCACGTAGCGCCCCCCAAAGCGCCCGAAGCGGCCCCGCGCGTCCGGCTGCGGGTAGGTCGGCAGATGTTGCGGCATGATGCCCAGGGTAGAGCGCCCTGACCTCACAGATGGGCGCAAGACTTAGACAAGCGGTCTAAGTTTGTGATAAAGGCGACCATCCCGCCGCCGTGAGGGTCTGCCGCCATTGAGGGAGGAGTTCTGCCGCCGTCACGGCGTCCGGCACCTCCCAGCTCAGCGAGCGGGCGAGGGCCGCGAGCACCCGTGCGGGGTCTTCGCCCCCCTCGCGCAGCGCCCGCAGGGGGGGTGCCCCGCCCCGCTTGGCGAGGCGCTCACCCCGGAAGTCGGTCATCAGGGGGACGTGGAGATAGCGGGGGGTGGGCAACCCCAGCGCTCCCTGCAAGGCGACCTGCCGGGGGGTGGCGGGCCAGAGGTCCGCCCCGCGCACCACGTCGGTCACGCCGGTCGCCGCGTCATCCACGACCACGGCGAGGTGATAGGCGTATGCGCCGTCTCCCCGCCGCAGCACGAGGTCGCCCACCTCGGTGGGGAGGTGCTGGCAGAGCGTCTCGCCGGACAGGGCATCTCGCGCACATACCGTCCGGTCGGGCACTCGCCAGCGTAGGGCGGCGGGGCGCTCAGGATTCCGGGTTCCTGCCCGGCAGGTCCCCGGATATACGGGTTCGGGGCCGTGGGGTGCCCCGGCGCTGTCACGGATGGCCCCGGCCACCTCGCGGCGGGTGCAGGTGCAGGGGTAGATTTCACCCGCGGCGGTCAGCCGGGCCAAAGCTCCGGCATACAGGTCCAGCCGCGCTGACTGCGTGGATTCGGCATCCCAGTCCAGGCCCAACCACGCCAGGTCGCGCCGGATGACGTCGAACGCCCAGGGCCGCACCCGCCCGGTGTCGAGGTCCTCGAATCTCAGCAGGTGCCGCCCGCCCAGCGCCCGCGAGTGCAGCCAGGCGAGCAGGGCGGTGCGGGCGTTGCCCAGATGCATCGCGCCCGTGGGGCTGGGGGCAAAGCGGCCCGTGGGGGGGAACATGGCCGCCGGGGGTTAGCGCTCCCCTCGTCCGCGCCGCTCGGCCTGCACCAAGCGCACGAACTGGAGGAGGCGGGGCACCCGGTGCCAGCGGCGGCGGTCGAGGCCCACCCGCCACAAGAACTCCACCCCGGCCCGGCGCGTCCAGGCGGGGGCGAGGTCGGCGCTCCCCGCGAGCACGTCGATGACGCCGCCGCAACCAATCAAAACCGGGGCACCCAGCACCTGCCGCCAGTACTGGTTAAACAGCTCCTGACGGCCCGCCCCCATCGCTGTGAGCACCAGGTGCGCGCCCGAAGCCCCCACCAGGTCGGCGACCCGCCCGTCGTCGGCGGGGTCAAAGTAGCCGTGATGCACGCCAGCCACCTGCACGCCAAAGTCGCGGGCGGCGTTCTGGGCGGCCCGCTCGGCCACGCCGGGCTTGGCCCCCAGGAAAAAGACCCGCAGCTCTGGGCCGTGGCGCTCCAGCAAGCCGCGCACGAGGTCGTAGCCGGGGGCGCGGGGCACCTCCTGCCCGTGCAGTTGCCGCGCGGCCCAGACGATGCCCACCCCATCGGCGGTCACGAGGTCGGCGGCCCGAATCGCCGCCGCGAAGTTGGGTTGGGCGCGCGACTGCACGACCAGCTCCGGGTTAAGGGTCACGACCGTATGCGGGGCGCGGGGGGCGCGAAACATCCACTCGCCCAAGCGGTCGAGGGCCTGCTCCAGGGTCACCGGGTCGAGCGGCAGGTCAAACAGCGTGAGGCGAGTCCCGCCGGAAGGGGGCGCGGGAGAAAAAGAGGGGACGGCCATGCGTGGGGGGAAGTTTATCACGGGGGGTCTGGCGCACGCCGGGCCGGGAGTGTCGTGCCGGTGGCTGGACAGGACGGCGCGGGCGGCCCCCCCCGCTGGTGGCGCTGGCCAGGAGCGGATGTGGCAGACTGTCGGGCATGATGCCGGGGCCGTTCGGAGCGCTGCCGCAGGAAACGCGGGCACAGGTGGTGGCCGCCGCCAGACCGGGCCGCTGGGCACGGGGGGGGCTGCTCTTTCATCCGGAGGACGCTGCCGAGACGCTGTTCGTGCTCACGCGGGGCAGCGTGCGCCTCTACCGCCTGGGGGCCGGAGCGCGGGAGGTCACGCTGGACGTGCACGGGCCGGGCGACCTGCTGGGGACCGGGGCGCTGCTGGACGGCGCGACCTACGGCATGTATGCCGAGGCGATGGATGATACCGAGGCCCTGCTGCTGGGCCGCGAGACGCTTTCGCGCCTGACGGCGGCCCATCCGGCCGTGGGGGTGGCCCTCACCGAGCAGGTCACCCGGCAAACCCGCGGCGTCCAAGAGAGACTTGCGGGGCTGGTCTTTATGGAGGTCTCGCAGCGCCTCGCGCAGGCTCTGCTGACCCTGGCCGAACGCGAGGGCCACTGGCCGCAAGGCGGCCCCCTCGCCTTGCGCGAACGCGTGTCGCACCAGGACCTCGCCCATATGGTCGGCAGCACCCGCGAAACCATCACCAAGCTGCTGGGTGATTTTCGGGCGCGGGGCCTCCTCGACTTGGGCTACCGCCGCATCATCCTGACCGACCGGGCGGGCTTGCAGGCGGCGGCCCGCGAGCCGCTGCGCGAGCGCTCCCCCTGACCCCCTGTCTTTCCTGAACACCGCTGTAGAATCCAAAGCGTAGAATCCGGGGCAGTGAACGCGACCAAGACGATTGCAGCGGCGTACCGAGCGGGCGAGTTGCCCGCTTTCTTCCGTCTGACGCCGGGCGACCTGGCGCGGGCGGCCTCGGAATCCCGCCCCGACGTGGACCGGGAGGCGCTGGCGGAAGCGCTGCGGGAGTACCACCGCGACCTGGGCACGCTGGACGCCCACACGGAGATGCTGCTGGAGCGGCTGACGCACCCGGCCTCCCGCGTGGTTGTCACTGGGCAGCAGGCGGGGCTGCTGACGGGGCCAGCCTACAGCGTCCACAAGGGGGCAGACGCGGCCCTCCTCGCCCGCCGACTGCACCGCGAGGACGCCCCGGTGATCGCCGTGTACTGGGTCGCCAGCCAGGACCACGACGCGGCGGAGGTCGCCTCCACGACCCTACTCGACCACGCGGAGACGCTGCACCGCCTGACCCTCGACCTGCCAGGCGGGGTGCCGGTGGGCCGGGTGCGCTGGCGAGCAGAGTGGACCGCAGAGGTAGAAGCCCTGCTGGAGCGCTTCGAGACCGCGGCCCCGTACCGCGAGGCGGTGCGGGCACGGGTCGCGCGGGCGGTGGCGGGGGGCGGCTCGTGGGCGGACGTGTTCGCGCGCCTCATCCACGGCCTGCTCGCCCCGGCGGGCGTGCTGGTCCTCGACCCGCTGCACCCTGCGCTGGCGCGGCTCATGGCCCCCACCCTCGCCCGCGAGCTAGAAGACCCGCTGGCCGGACCTGCCCGCATCGAGGCCGCCGCCGAGCGGCTGAGGGCGGCGGGCTTCGAGCCGCAACTGCGCCGCCCGGCGGGGGCGACCAACCTCTTTCTGGAGGAGGAGGACGGGGGGCGGCGGCTGCTGAGGGTGGAGGGAGGGCGCTTCAGCACGGGAACGCGGGAATACCGCCGCGAAGACCTGCTGGGCCTCCTCGCCGCTGACCCCTCGCGGCTGACCCCGGCGGCGGGGCTGCGCCCAGTCGTGCAAGACGCGCTGCTGCCCACCCTCGCTTTTGTGGTGGGGCCGGGCGAGATTGCTTATGGGGCGCAGCTCAGTGGGGTGTATGAGGGGCACGGCCTGAACCAACCCTTGCTGTGGCCCCGGCTGAGCGTGACCTGGCTGGAACCCAACGTGGCGCGGCTGCTCGCGCGGCTGGGGGCAACGGCAGCGGAGGTGCAGGCCGACCCCGAAGGGGTAGTGGGGCGGGCGCTGGCGCGGGAGCGGGGGGCGGCGGCGGCCTCAGCGGAGCGCCTGGCGAAGCTGGATGCCGAGCTGCGGGCACTCGCTGACGAACTCGGTGCGCTGGACCCCACCCTGGTGGGGGCCGCCGAGCGCACCCGCCTGCGGACGACCGCGCGGGTGGCCCGGCTCCAGCGCCTCGCCGTGAACGCCCTCGCCCGCCAGGAGGACGACCGCACCCGGCAACTGACCCGCCTGCGGCGGCACCTCCTGCCGGGCGGCGTGCCCCAGGAGCGCGAGATGAACTTCCTGACCTACCTGCTCAAGCATGGGGAGGAGCCGCTGCGGATGCTGCTCGCGCTAGAGCCGGGCACGCGGGCCGAGCTGAGGGTTCCCTGAGGGTCCCTCCGCCGAAACCCAGTCTGCTGGCCACTCCAGCGCCACCCCCCGCGTGCTCAGCCAGGCATGCAGGTCGTAGCGGGCGCGGGCGAGGCCGGAGAGCACCCCGTGCGCGGCGGTCACGGCGTCCATACACGTTTCGGCGCTGATGTACCCGGCGCGGTGGGCGGCGAGCAGCTCGTCGGTGTCCACGATTTCGGCGGCGATGCCGTCGTGGACGAGGAGGTCGAGGTAATGGTCGCGCACACTCCAGACCTCGCCCTCGCGCGAGATGGTGGCGATATCGAGGTAGTAGTCGTGCTCGCGGGGGCCGTGGAAGTCGTAGCGGCAGACCACCAGTCCCAGAGCGGGAAGGAGGTGCGCCTGCCAGTGCCGAATGCGGGGGTGGGCGATGAACTCCCGCGCCACATAGAGGCCGTGGGCATGCTCGCGGTACTCGCGGACGGGCCGCACCCCGGTGTTGGTGTGGTGCTCGCGGGTCCGCAGGTCGTGGCGCTCGATTTTGACCGGCTCGGCGTGCATGGACCAGCCTACCGAGCGTCCGTGAGACCTGTCCACCGCGCCGGAGACTTCATGAAGATGGACTGGGTTCAGGAATGCGGGCGGCGCAGGCCCCGGCCCGTAGCCTGAGCTTCATGAGCGAGACAACCGCATTTCTGGGCTTGGGCGCGATGGGGACGCCGATGGCGGCGCACCTCGCCCGCCGCGCCCGCGAGGCGGGGGGACGTGCCCTGGTGTGGAACCGCACGGGCGCGAAAGCCACCGCCCACGCCCGCGAGCACGGCAGCGAGGCCGTGACCCTCTCCAGGGCGGCGCGGGCCGACGTGATTTTTTCCTGTCTACCCACCAGCCGCGAGGTAGACGAGGTGGTGGGCGCGCTGGAGGCCGACCTGCGCCCCGGCACCGTCTGGGTGGACTGCACGAGCGGGCACCCGGAGGCGGCGCGGCGGCAAGCGGCGCGGCTCTCGGAGCGGGGGGTCGCCTTTCTCGACGCGCCCGTCAGCGGCGGCACCGCCGGAGCGCAGGCGGGCACCCTCACCGTGATGGTGGGCGGCGCAGCGGGCGTGCTGGAGCGGGTACGGCCTGTCCTCGCCTTTGCCGGGAAGGTGGTCCACGTGGGCGGTACGGGCGCGGGCTTTGCGGTCAAGGCCGTGAACAACGCGCTGCTGGCGGTCAACCTGTGGGCGGCGGGCGAGGGCCTGGCGGCGCTGGCACGGGCCGGGGTGGACGTGGCCCCCGCCCTGGAGGTCATCAACGCGAGCAGTGGGCGCTCGAACGCCTCCGAGAACTTGGTCGGCCAGCGGGTGCTGACCCGCGAGTTCCCGCTGACCTTCGGGCTGGGGCTGCTGGCCAAAGACGTCGGCATCGCCGCCGACGTGGTGCGGGCGGCGGGAGCGAGTGCGCCCGTGCTGATGCAGACCGAAGCCCTGTTCCGCGCCGCCGCGACGGTGGTGGGCGCGGGCGAGGACCACACTGCCGCCCTGCGGCTCCTTGAACAGATGAACGGCCAGGAGATTCGATGACCCAGCAACCACAGTTTGCCGTCGTGACTGACGGCGGCCTCGACGCCTTCGCAGAGCTGCGCAACGCCGTCCCGGTCGCCCCCTTCAGCCTCAACTTCGGGGACCAGAGCTACCGCATGGACGAGGTGACGCGCGAGTGGCTCTACCGCGAACTTCAGACCAACCCGGTGCACCCGACCTCCAGCCAGCCCACCCCGCAGGACTGGGCCGAAGCTTACCAGCGGGCGGGGGCGGGGGGCCTCCCGGTGCTCGCCCTCACCATCAGCGCAGGCCTTTCAGGTGCACGCCGCCGTCACCGCCGCCGAGCGCGGCGAGTCGCTGGAGACGGCCCTGGACTGGGTGCAGCGCACGCACGAGGAAACCGAGCTGTACTTTACCATCGAGACGCTGGAGTACCTGCGCCGGGGCGGGCGCATCGGGCGAGTGCAGGCCACGCTGGGAGGCTTGCTCAACCTCAAGCCGGTCATCACCGTGGACAAGGAAGCCGCCATCTATACCAACGTGGGCCGGGCGCGGTCCTACAAGGCGGCGATTGAGGCCGTCGCCACGCAAGTCACCGCCCGCTATGGCGAGGGCACCCCGCTGCGGCTGGGCCTGCTGTACGGCTCGGTCCGCGAGGATGCCGACGCGCTCTTGGCGGCCATCTCGCGGCGGCACCCCGTCGTGTGGTCGGGCTTTGCGGGGGTCAACCCAGTGCTCAACGTGCACACTGGGCCGCGGGCGCTGGGGGTGGCGGCGGCACCGGGGGGGTGGGTCTGGGAGAAGTGACCTACTCCCCGGACTGAAGTCCGGGGCTTCTCAGTCCACGCATGACTTCTACGTTTTGGACTGATGGCAAGGCCCTTGCCAGGATGTTCAGAGCCGCATTGTGGTCGGCGTTCGCCGTATGACCGCACGCGACACACACAAACCGCGATTGACTGACCCGGTTCTCCCGGCAGGTGTGACCGCATTTGTTGCACGCCTGACTGGTGTATTTCGGGTCTACGCGGATAACTTGCCGTCCAGCACTCACAGCCTTGACAGCAAGGAGAGAAAAGAACTGACCCCAGCCCACATCGTGGATTGACCGGGCCAGATTGCCTTTTCCCATCCCCGACACGTTGAGGTCTTCGTGTGCCACCAAGTCGTTCTCCCGGATGAGCTTGGTGGCGGTCTTGTGGTGGAAGTCCAGCCGTTGCCGCGCCACTTTGCGGTGCAACTTGGCGACGGCGGCTTTGGCTTTCTTCCACCTGTTGGAACCACGTTTCTTGCGGCTCAGTGAACGTTGTTTGACCCGCAGTGCCTTCATGCTGCGCTGGAAGTGGCGCGGGTTCTCGACAAACTCCCCATCGGAGGTGATGCAGAAGTATGTGGTTCCCATGTCCACCCCCACCTGACTGCCCGTAGCGGGCAGCGGGGCAGCCTCCACCTCGCACACATAGCTGACGTACCACTCGCCGCAGTCCCGCGTGATGGTGGCCGTCTTGACCTTGCCAGAGAGCGGGCGATGCAGTCTGATTCGGATGTTGCCGATTTTCGAGAAGTACGCGGTCTTCTCGGAGACGCTGAAGCCGGACTGGGGATAGCAGATGGAGTCGTACCACCCCGCCCCCTTGAAGCGGGGATAGCCGGGAGTCTGCCCCGCCTTCACGCGCCGAAAAAAGCCCTGAAACGCCTTCTCCAGTCGCTTGAGAACGTCCTGAAGAACTTGGCTGTAGACCCCCTTGTACTCCGGCAGCGCGGCCTTGATTTCCGTCAGATACTTCATCTGGTCGTAGGCCGTGACCGTCTTGCCCGCCTTGCGGTAGGCGTCCCGGCGTTCTTGCAGCGCCGCGTTGTACAGGTTGCGACAGAGCCTCAGTTGCTCCAGTAGCACGGACTCCTGCGCCTTCGTGGGGCGCAGACGATAGCGGAACGTCTTTAAGTGCGTGGTAGTCTGGATTCGCGTCACCTCCTCTAAAGGTGTTCGCCGTCCCCCGCGCCTGACTCCCCAGAAAGGCGGCGGGTTTTTGCTGTTCCAGCATAGCACGCGGCGGCGCTTTCGCTTCAGACAGAAGCATCTGCCGCCGCCCCCTTCGGGGGCCTGGGCTATCCATCTCCGGGTTGAAACCCGGAGCATTCCGCCCAGACCCTTTTCTGTAAAGGGGTCAGCCGTCAGCTTTCAGCTATCAGCGGCCAGCGACCGGCAAGCGCACGGTAGCCAGAGGAATGGCTGGAAGGGAATCTCCTCTTTGCAGCTTGGACCATCCCCGCCCCCCGACTGCTGATGGCTGCTGACGGCTGACGGCTGACCGCTCTAGAGGCTGCCAAGAACGTCAGGCAAAAAGCGGTCTGAGGTTGTGGCAGAGCAGAACGCAGGCGGCGAGGAAGTGGAAGCCGACCAGCGTGGAGGGGAGGCGCTCCAGGTCCCGGCTGAGTCTTCGGAAGCGTGCCAGCCATGCGAACGAGCGTTCAACGACCCAACGTTTCGGGAGCAGGATGAACCCCTTGGTCGCCTCTGGACGCTTCACGACGACCAGCTCGACCCCTGCCTGGGTCGCGTCTAGTGCGGTCTGAACCCCGGTGTAGCCCTGATCCACGAACGCGACTTCCACCTTGGCTCCGGTGGCTTCCTGCACCTCCAGGCACAGGTCTTTGACCTGTGCCCTGTCCTGTTCGTTCGCTGGGGAAGTGAGGATAGCCAGCACGTGCCCCAGGGTGTCCACAGCCAGGTGAACCTTGGTGCCCTTGCGCTTCTTGGCCCCGTCATACCCTGCACGATGACCGCTCTCGGGTGTGCTTTGCAGGGTTCGGCTGTCCATGACCACGGCGGACGGCTCAGGGGCGCGACCGTGTTCCTCACGCGCCAGGATGCGCAGGTCGTGAGCGGCATTCTCGAAGCAGCCTGCCACGAACCAACGGTGCGCCTGTTGGCGCACCGTCTCCGCAGGGGGAAAGTCGTTTGGTAGGTAGCTCCACTGCGCTCCCGTGCGGGCCATCCACAACAAGGCATTCAGAACGTCACGAATGGGGTACTTCCGTTGGCCCGCATCCGCACGGCTGAGCAGCAGGTACGGCAGCAGGAACAGATAGGTGTCGTCGTCAACGTCGCTGGGGTAGCCTCGCCGGGTCACCCACCCATTCTGCTGTCTTCAGAGTCACGCACCCTAAGTTCGACCCTGTTCTTGGCAGCTTCTAGTTCCAGCGCCCCCCGCGCTCGCGGCGCAGTTCGGGTTCGGGGGCGGCGTAGGTTTCCTCGGCCCGCGAGAGCTTCTTGCGCCCGTAGAGGCCCTCCAGGACGAACTCGGCGGCGCTGGCCCGGACCGCGTCGTCGCGGCTCTGGGCGACGTGGGCGGCGAGGTCAGTCAGGCCGGGCACTTCTTTTGCGGCCCTCAGGGCGCTCGCGGCGTCCCCACCCTGCGGAAAGCGGAAGACGTTGCCCGCCTCAAACCACTTCTCCAGCTCGCGGGTGTCCGCACTGCCGTAGTGGCGGGCGAAGACGGCCCCCGCCGCCTTGCGAATCACGTCGCGGGCGACCTGGTCGGCCCCCTTGAGTTCGCCCTCGTACTCCAGTTCCAGCTTGCCCGTAATCGCGGGAAGTCCTGCGTAGACGTCACTGACGCGCACGACCGCCGCGTCCCCGGACACCAGGCTGCGGCGCTCGGCGTTCGCCGCCGCGAGTTCCATCAGGCTGATGGGGAGGCGCTGCGACACGCCGCTGAGCTTGTCTACCCGGCCATCCTCGCGGGCCTGGAAGGCGATTTCCTCAATCAGCTCGGCGATAAAGGGCGGCACCGTCACCCCTTCGGCCCTCACCGCCTCCTGCGCGGTGATGTCCATCCCCAGGCGCACGTCCTGCGGGTAGTGGGTGCGGATTTCCGAGCCGATGCGGTCCTTGAGGGGGGTCACGATTTTGCCGCGGGCGGTGTAGTCCTCCGGGTTGGCCGAAAAGACCAACATCACGTCGAGTTCCAGCCGGATGGGATAGCCCTTAATCTGGACGTCCCCTTCCTGGAGGATGTTGAACAGGGCCACCTGCACCTTGGGGGCGAGGTCGGCCAGCTCGTTGACCGCAAAGATGCCCCGGTTCGCCCGCGGCAGGAGGCCAAAGTGCATCGAGCGGGTGTCGCCGAGGCTGGTGCCCAGCCGCGCCGCCTTGATGGGGTCGACGTCCCCGATGAGGTCCGCGACTGTCACGTCGGGAGTGGCGAGCTTTTCCACGTAACGGGCATCCCGTGGCAGCCAGCGGATGGGCAGGTCGTGGCCGTGGACTTCGAGGAGGTGCCGTCCCTCCGCCCCAATCGGGTTCAGGGGGTCGTCGGGCATGTCCACCCCGTCGATGACGGGCACCACGTCGTCGAGCAGCCCGGTGATGGCCCGCAGGATGCGGCTCTTGGCCTGCCCGCGCAGCCCCAGCAGGATGAAGTTCTGCCGTGCCAGCAGCGCGTTCACGAGTTGCGGAATGACGGTGTCGTCGTAGCCCACCACGCCGGGAAACAGCTCTTCGCCGCTCCGGAGCTTGCGGGTCAGATTCTCGCGGACCTCGTCCTGCACGGTCCGCACCTTGCCGTCAAAGGGCGCACGCTCCGCGTACTCCGGCGTCTGCAACAGCTCTCCGAGCGTCCGAGGTTGGTTCATAGATAGGGCGGAAGCTAGCACGCGCCCCGGCGGGGGAATGTGCGGGTGACGGGGGTCAGGAGGCCGCGCTGCTGGAGGCCGCCGCGCTCGCCTGGTCGTCCTCCAACGCTTTGTAGGCGCAGACGGCGGCCAGTGCCGCGAGCAGAGGCGGCACACTGCTCGGCAGCTTGAGATTGACATCCTTGCCGTCCACCGCGCCGCCGATGCGCCCCGCGAGGTGGGGTCCATGGTGGCGGAAGCTCACGTCCTTGCCCATCACCCGTCCCGAAAAGCGCCCTCCGATGTCCTCGCCCCGCTGAGTCAGGGTCAGGTCGTCTCCTTGTATCCGCCCGCCAAGGCGCACAGCCACCCGCTCCGGGGTCAGGTCACCGTTTACGTCGAAGCCCGCGAAGGTGCCGCCCACCCGTCCCTCCACATCGCCGCCGCGCAGCGTCAGGTCGAGGTCCTTGCCCTGGAAGCGTCCGCCGATGCGCCCGCGCAGCCGGGTGCCGTCCCACTCGGCGTGCAGGTCGTAGCCCGCCGTGAGGCCGCCGATTCGTCCGCTGAGGTCACTCATAGCCTCACGGTACGCGGAGGGCGGGTGGGGGGGTGCCGGGTCAGAACTCCGGCACCTCGCCCACCGTGAAGCGCACGTCGAGGCGGTTCAGGCGCACGCCGCCCTCGGTCGTAACGAGTTCAGGGCGCGGCATCAGCGCGAGGCTGCCCCGCCGTTCCTGCCCACCCTGCCGCGCGGTAAGCGTGACCGTCCATTCGCCGTCTGCGCCCCGCTGCGCCTGACCGGGGGTCCAGCCCTGGGCACGCAGGGCCGCCACGTAGTGCGCGAGCACGGCCTGGGCGTCCTGCGCGGTCCGGACGGTCGCATAGGCGGCGTAAAAGGGTCCGGTGGGACCGTCCGTGCTCGACCACGACCCGCCCTGGCTGACCCTGGCTCCGGCGGGAGCGGGCAACTTGGGCAGCACCAGCCCCCCGGCCCGCAGCTCGGCGAGGGGGTCGCGGGCGGGCGCGTTCCGGCCCGGCGCGTAGAAGTTGCGCTGGGCCGGGTCGTTCCACTCCAGATTGGCCGGGCAGGTCGAGCTGATTCCCGTGAAGGAGAGGTAGCGGTAGGTGACCTGACTGCCCCCAGGAGCGGGGCTGGCGGTCACCGCGAGGCTGCCGGGCACGCCGGGCTTGCACTGGCTCATCACGGTCTGCACAGCGAACCCGTCCCCGAAGCTGCTCTGAAAGACGTCCCCGGACCCCGTCAGGTCGTACTGGTCGCGCCAGCCGCCCAGCGCGAGCACCTTCAGGGCTGCGGCCCGCGCGGCTTCGGGGGCGGCGGTCGTGCGGACCACCACCAGTGCACCCCCCGGCTGCATGACCGACCCCACCACGCTCTGCCCCGGCAGCGCGGGGGGCGCGAAGGGGAGGCCCGGCGCGACCCGCCCCGGCAAGAAGGCGTCCGCGCTCGCTATCCCGGCAGCCGAAAACAGCAGTGCCCGCTCGGCTTCCGTGAGGCGCGAGAGGAGGTCCGGGGCGGTGGGCTGCGCGAGAGCCGCGCCCCCCAGCAGGAGACCGAGGGCCAACGGGTAAAGTCGCCGGGTCATGCTCCACTGTACCCGGTTGCGCGGGGGGCGGGGACGAAGCTGCGGCGCACAGCCCGTGGCTTCGTCCTCACCTCGCCCTGGGCCGGCAACAGGCCGCAGAAGGGAACTGCCGGGGAGGCTCTCAACGAAGAGAAGTGCCCCCTCACAAGGGCACCTCTCTGACCTCTGGGCTGCCGGCTCGCCAGAGGCGTTGCCGGAAGGAGTGGGGACGTTTAGAAGCGGAACTTCACCCCAGCGGCAACGGAGCTGTTGGTGGCGTTAGAGCCGTCAAAGTAGAACTGCTGACGCGCCTCTCCGAAGAGGGCGACGCGGTCAACGACGCGGTAGTCGACGCCGACGAGCAGCTCGCCGAAGGTGGACTGGCGTTCCAGGTTATAACCCCCACCCGCACCCAGGAAGCCGTCAGCACGGTTGAAGGTCCCGCGGTAGGTAGCGACGGCGCTGATGCTGTTGCCGGGCGTCGTGCCGCGCACGCGGAAGTCTCCAGTGAGCCGCAGGCCCAGGCTTCCAATCAGAGCGTCATTCCCAATCATCACGCGGACCATCGAGCCGACGTTTTGTTGCAGGATGTTGTAGTAAGAAACCCCGATGTAGTTGCCGTAGCGCAGCGGTTCGGCGGGAGGCACATATGGCGCACCGGGTTCGCCCCGTTCCCCTTGCGGCCCCTGAGGTCCCGCAGGTCCTTGCGGCCCCGGCACCCCCTGCGGCCCCTGAGGTCCCGCTGGGCCTGCAGGTCCCTGCGGCCCGGTCGCCCCCTGCAGCCCCTGGGGACCCGCAGGACCGGCGGGTCCCTGCGGCCCGGTGGCACCCACGGCTCCGGCGCTGCCCGCAGGCAGGTTGGCGATAGCCGCCTGCAGTTCGGCAATCTGGGCGCGCAGCTCTGCGATGGCCTCGTTCTGGGCCGTGATTTGGGCGCGGAGCTGCTCCAGCCCCGTCAGGGCCTCTTGCAAGCCTTGGCGCAGCGTTTGCAGTTCTGCAGAGCTAAAGGTCGTCTGGTTGGCGGGCAGTTGGGCAATCAGACGGGCAAGTACTTGCGCCACTTCCTGGCGGGTAGCTGCCTTGCACCAGTCAAACTGGCCGTCGGGGTAGCCGATGAACAGGCCCCGCTGGGTCACGAGTTCGATGGCGGCCCTCGCCCAGGTGCCCGGCGTGCAGGCGGTCACGGGGGCCTGGGTGACGGGGCGGACCTGCGGCACCACTGGGGTGAGGGGGGTCGTGGTGGTGGGGGCAGAGCCGCCGCCCGCCAGGGCCGTGCCCAGCAGCATCAGGAAGCTGGTTGAGAGGAAGGTCTGGTTCATGGCTTCTCCTTGAGAACGGGGGGTAAGGCAGACCGCTGTCTGCTGCCTTTCAAGCTCAGTGTAGTGTGTCACACTCAGACGATTTTCACCCAACTGACTTGTATCTCACAGGCTTCATAAAGACTTGAGTCTTTTGTCGAAAACTTCTCGTGCTGAACGGCCAGTTTCCCCTCGCCAGTGTTCCCGCCGCAGGAGGGCCGGGGAAGGCGCGGTCCCTTCCCGCTCTGCCTCCCCCGGCCCTCCCTCCCCCGCTCTAATGGCTCAGTTCGAAGTCCGCGTAGGCTTCGGTGGGTGGGCAAGAACACACGAAATTGCGGTCGCCGTACACGTTGTCGACTCGGTTGACGGCGGGCCAGTACTTCCAGGACCGTTGGGCGCGGCTGGGGAAGGCCGCCGTCTCACGGCTGTAGGCGCGGGTCCACTCGGCGGTCAGCAGGTCTTCTTGGGTATGAGGAGCGTGCCGCAACGGGCTGTCCTCGGCCCTGAGCAGGCCGTCCTCGACCTCCTGAATCTCGCGGCGAATGCCCAGCATCGCGGCGATGAAGCGGTCGAGTTCTTCCTTCGGCTCGCTTTCGGTCGGCTCAATCATCAGGGTACCGGGCACCGGGAAGCTCATGGTGGGGGCGTGGAACCCGTAGTCCATCAGCCGCTTGGCGATGTCCTCTTCGGTGATGCCGCTGGCCTGCTTGAGCGGGCGAATGTCGAGGATGCACTCGTGCGCAACCCGCCCCCCCCGGCCCGCATACAGCACCGGGAAAGCGCCGCCCAGCTTCTTGGCAACGTAGTTGGCATTCAGCAGCGCGACCTGGGTGGCTTTCTTGAGGCCCTGCGGCCCCAGCATCCGGATGTAGAGGTACGAGATGGGCAGGATGCTCGCGCTGCCGTAGGGCGCGGCGCTGACGGCCCCGCAGCCCCGCTCCTCCGCCCTGCCCCGCCCATGTCCCGGCAGGAAGGGCGCGAGGTGCGCCTTGACGCCAATCGGCCCCATGCCCGGCCCGCCGCCCCCGTGGGGGATGGCAAAGGTCTTGTGCAGGTTGAGGTGCGACACGTCTGAGCCAATCAGCCCCGGCTTGGCAAGGCCCACCATCGCGTTCATGTTCGCCCCGTCGAGGTAGACCTGCCCGCCGTGCGCGTGCACGACCTCGCAGACCTCGGTGACATGTTCCTCGTAGACGCCGTGGGTGCTGGGGTAGGTGATCATCAGGGCACCCAGCCGCTCGGCATGCTGCTCGGCCTTGGCCCGCAGGTCGGCGAGGTCGATGTTGCCCTGCGTGTCGGTCTTCACGACGACGACTTGCATCCCCAGCATGGCGGCGCTCGCGGGGTTGGTGCCGTGGGCCGAGGCTGGAATCAGGCAAACGTCGCGGTGCCCTTCCCCGCGGCTTTCGTGGTACTTGCGGATGGCGAGCAGGCCCGCGTATTCGCCCTGAGCGCCGCTGTTGGGCTGGAGGGACACCGCGTCGTACCCGGTGATGTCGGCCAGCCACGCTTCCAACTCCGCGAGGAGCTGCGCGTACCCAGCGGTCTGGTCGGCGGGCGCGAAGGGGTGCAGCGCGCCGAACTCCGGCCAGGTCACCGGAATCATCTCGGCGGTGGCATTGAGCTTCATCGTGCAGCTTCCCAGCGGAATCATGCCGTGCACAAGGCTGTAATCCTTGTTTTCCAGCGTTCTCAGGTACCGCAGCATCGCGTGTTCAGCGTGGTGCGTGCGGAAGACGGGGTGCTGGAGGTAGGCGGAAGTTCGCTGGAGGCCCTGGGGGATGCCCGCGAGCGCCTGCCCGTCGAGCGCCAGCACGTCTGCCCGCTCTCCGGTGAGGGCTTCGGCGATGTCCATAAGGTCATCCACCGTCACCGTCTCGTCGAGGCTGACACCCACGCGCCCGCCCTCATAGCGGAAGTTGATTTCCTTCGCCTCGGCCCGCTCGCGGATGGCCGCCACGTCCCCCTCAAAGCTGAGGGTGTCGAAGAAGGTCTCGTTGGGCCTTAACCCCGCCTGGGTCAGCGCCCGCGCCAGCATCCCGGTCATCCGGTGCACCCGCTGCGCAATCGTGCGAATCCCCTCCGGCCCGTGGTACACGGCATACGCGGCGGCCATGTTCGCCAGCAGCGCCTGCGCGGTGCAGATGTTGGAGGTCGCCTTTTCACGGCGGATATGCTGCTCGCGGGTCTGCATCGCCATGCGCAGGGCGGTCTTGCCACGAGCATCCTTGCTCACCCCAATCACACGGCCCGGCATGGAGCGCTCGAACCCCTTTTGGCAGGCCAGGAACGCCGCGTGCGGCCCGCCGAAGCCCATGGGCACACCGAAGCGCTGGGCGCTGCCAATCACGATGTCGGCCCCCTGCTCGCCGGGCGGCTTGACCAGGGCGCAGGCCAGCAGGTCGGTCGCCACAATCAGGGCCGCCCCCGCCCCGTGCACCCGCTCGGCGATGGGGGAGAGGTCGTGCAGGTCGCCGCAGGTGCCCGGCGTCTGCACGAGCGCCCCGAAGGTCCCTTCCGGCAACTCGCCCTGCGCCGGACCCGTGACGACCTCGTACCCGAAGTATTCGGCGCGGGTGCGAATCACGTCCAGCGTCTGCGGGTGCACGTCGTCGGCGACATAGAAGGCGTTGCCCTTGCTCTTCACCACCCGCTTGGCGAGGGTCATCGCCTCAGCGGCGGCGGTCGCCTCGTCCAGCAGGGAGGCGTTGGCGACGGGCATCCCGGTGAGGTCCATGACCATCTGCTGGAAGTTGAGCAGCATCTCCAAGCGGCCCTGCGAAATCTCAGCCTGGTAGGGCGTGTAGGCCGTGTACCAGCCAGGATTTTCCAGCATGTTGCGGCGAATGACGTGCGGCGTGTGGGTGCCGTGGTACCCCAGGCCGATGTACGACCGAAAGACCTTGTTCTTCGCGGCGATGGCCCGCAGGTCGGCCAGGGCCTGCGCCTCGCTGACCGGACCATCCACCTTCAGCTCACCCGCAAAGCGGATGCTTTCGGGCAGGGTCGTTGCGCTCAGCTCATCGAGGCTGGAGACGCCGAGTTCGGCCAGCATCTCGGCCTGTTCCGCCTCGGTGGGGCCGAGGTGACGGCGGGTAAAGTCATCGGTCTGGAGGAGGTCAGTCAGGGGGCGCATGGGGACTCCTTCGGGGTGATTGGGCTGATGGCTGGTCATACGCTCCCTCTCCCGCAGGGGAGAAGGTCTTGCGCAGCAAGGGGTGAGGGGGCGACCATGCGGCACACCCGCTCTCCCGTCCCCTCAGCCGTTTGCGGCGGCGTAGGCCTCGGCGTCCATCAGGTCGCCGCTCGGCTCGGTCACGTCCAGCTTGAAGAGCCAGCCGCCCTCATAGGGGGCGCTGTTGACGAGTTCGGGGCTGCCGGAGAGGGCCTCGTTGACGGCCACGACCGTGCCGCTGGCGGGAGCGTAGATGTCGGAGGCGGTCTTCACGCTCTCGACGACGGCGACCGTCTCGCCCGCCGTGACGACGCGCCCCACTTCGGGGAGTTCGACGTACACCACGTCGCCGAGCTGGTCCTGAGCAAAGTCAGTGATGCCGACGGTGCCGTCGGGCGCGAGCCATTCGTGAGAGGCGGCGTACTTCAGTTCGCTGGGGGTCTGCATGGGGGGATTCTCCTTGAAGAGAGGGGCGGAAGTCTGTTGGAGGGGTTGCGGGATGGCCCCGCAGCCCCTCATCGTTTATAAAACGGCAGCTCGACCCGCCGCGCCGGGTGCGCCTTGCCGCGCACCTCAACTTCAAAAGCGTCCGCATTCGCCGCGTCCGCCCGCACCAGCGCCATGGCGATGGGGTGGCCGAGGGTGGGGCTGGTCGTGCCGGAGGTGACGTGCCCGACTCGCTCGCCGTTCAGCAGCACCGGGTAGCCCTCACGCACGGGCACGCGCTCCAGCGCCAGGCCGATGAGCCGCACGGGGGGCGGGGCCTGTATTCCGGCGCGGCCCACGTGGTCCTTGTCCTTGACGACCCAGGTGTAGGTGCTGGCGAGGGGATGCAGGTCCTCGGCGAACTCGTGGCCGTAGAGGGGAAATCCTGCCTCCAGCCGCAGGGTGTCGCGGGCACCCAGGCCCGCCGGGGTGAGGCCCAGGGCGAGCAGGCCCTCCCACAGCGCCTCGGCATTCCCAGCCTCCACGAAGACCTCGAAGCCGTCTTCGCCCGTGTAGCCCGTGCGGGCGAACATCACCGGGTGGCCCAGCAGGGTGCCCGTGAAAAAGGCGTTCTTCTTCTTCGTGCTCAGGTCGGCGTCGGTGTGGGGGCGCAGCAGCGCCTCGGCTTCCGGCCCCTGCACGGCCAACAAGGCCCACCGCTCCGACTCGTCGGTCAGCGTCACGTCGAAGCCTGCCGCGTACTTCTGGAGGTGCGCCCAATCCTTGGCGATGTTGGAAGCGTTGACCACCAGCAGGAACTCCTGCGGTCCCACCCGGTAGACATAGAGGTCGTCGACCAGCCCGCCCGCCTCGTTGGGGAGCCAGTTGTACCCGGCGCGGCCCGGTTTGAGCTTCGCCACGTCGTTGGTGGTCACGCGCTGAAGGAAAGCTTCGGCGTCCGGCCCGGATACCCGGAACTCGCCCATGTGGGACACGTCGAATATCCCGGCGCGGGTGCGGACGGCCTCGTGCTCGGCCCGGACGCCCGCGTACTGCACGGGCATCTCCCACCCCCCGAAGGGAACCATACGGGCACCCGCCCGCAGGTGCGCGGCGTGCAGGGGCGTCCGCTTCAGCGGCGTCTCAGAAGCCTGGGTCACCCCCCAACTGTACCGGAGCGCCGCCGCCCCGCGTCCGGGCCGCCCGGACGTGTCGGGGGAGGTAGGCTGGGGCATGACGGGGCCAAACAACGCGCCCGCGAGCGCTTCTTTCCTGCTGGGGGTGCTTCCGCCGCCAGACCTGGGAGCGCGGGTGGAGGCCTTTCGCGCCCGCCTCGGCCTGCGCGAGAGCGCCCCGCACGTGACCGTCAAGGCGCGAAGCGGACTCACCCCAGACCTGGGCTGGTGGGGGACGGCGCGGTCGGTCGTGACGGCGAGTCCTTCCCTCGTCCTGGAGGTCAGCGGCCCACGGGCTTTTCGCAATGGCACCGCCGTCTATCTGGGGGTTGCCTCGCCCAGCCTGGTGGGGCTGCACCTGCGGCTGCTGGAGGTGCTAAAGCCCGCCCGGCGCTTCGGATACGAGGGACCGCAGATGACGCCCCACCTCACCCTGGCCCTGCGGCGGCGTGGGGTGGACCTCGGCGCGGTGCTGGAGGCGGCGCGGGCGGAGTTCGCCGACCTGGAGGCGCACCCCCTGACCTTCGCGGCCCGCGAGGTCTGGGTGCTGCGCAAGCGGGGACCAGGGGGCCTTTACGTGCCCTGGGAGGCGTGGCCGTTGGGGGAGGGCTGAGCGGGGGTGAGGCCGCCCTCGGTTGCCAGAAAGCCCACCCGCAGGTCATGCGCCTCGCTTGGCAACTCGCCCACCACCAGCGCCCCCCAGACCACGCCCACGGTCAAGCCGCCAAAGTCCGGCAGCAGGCGGTCATAGAAGCCGCCCCCGTACCCCAGCCGCACCCCCCGGCGATCAAAGGCGAGGCCGGGCAGGAGCACGGCGTCCACCGTCTCCAGCGCCACGCCGGGCGCGTCCGCCGGGGGCTGGCGCACCCCG
The DNA here is from genome assembly GCF_000482805.1 of Deinococcus murrayi DSM 11303. Taxonomy (GTDB): domain Bacteria; phylum Deinococcota; class Deinococci; order Deinococcales; family Deinococcaceae; genus Deinococcus; species Deinococcus murrayi. The sequence goes on from NZ_KI519501.1 coordinate 115,058, forward strand.
AAGCGGCTGACCTCGGTGGCGGTCTCCCAGGGATGCAGGGTGAGGTGCGGTGCGGGCCGAAAGCGGGCGCGGGGGGCAAGCAACTCAAACTCGGCGGCCAGCGCCCCCACCTCCGGTTCGCCGGGCAGGGCGTGGTAGGCGAGGACCCGCCGCGCCCCCTGGCCGTGCAAGAAGGCGGTGAGGGGGGCGCAGAGGTCAGCCGAGCGGTCCGGCTGGCTGGCCCGGACCTCCCGCGCCCAGGCCCGCCACTCTGGCTTGGGGGCGGTGGGGGAGGGCAGGGGGGGCATGGGAGACAGCCTAGCGGACCGGCAGCAACCCCCTCCCCCCGGCAACGCTGGCCAGGGGCGGGAGACGCGAGAGACGCTTATTGGTTCGGCAGCGCCAGCGCCAAGGAGCGCAGGGCGAGGCCAGTCACCGTGCTCTTGGCGGTTGCCGCGCCTGTCGCCAGATTGACCCTGTACAGCATGGTGTTGCCGCCCATGCTCACGCTGAGGTAAGCCGCGTCGGCCCCGGCGATGTCGAAGCCAGTCATACCCTTCACCGCGTCCACGCCCAGCTTGCCCACCGGGGCCAGGGTGCTGAACTGAGGGCCGACCGAGTGAATCACCAAGGTGTCCTGATCGGCGTCCACCGAGTACAGGGTCGTCGTGGCCCCCGCAGGAGCTGCGCCGGTCGCGCTGTTGTTGAACGAGTGGGTGTACGCCGCCGCGACGAGGTCGGGGTTGGGGGTGCCCGTGGCGTACATCAGCATGCCGTCGTCGGTGACCGTACCTGCCGGGGACGCGCTCGGCGTGGGGGGGGTGCTCGGCGTCAGGCGGAAGGAGCGGTCACCCTCGGCAAACACGCGCAGGCGATTGGCCGCCGGGTTAAAGTCCATGGCGACGGGGGTCACTCCGGCGGGCAGGCTGGCCCCATCGGGGGTCAGGACGCCGCTGGCCGGGTCAAGGCGGTAGAGCCTCCCCGCACTCGACAGGGCGTACAGCCGGTTGTCGGTGTTGCGCACGTCCAGGTCAACCAGCGTCTCGCCGGTTGGCAGCCCGGTCACGCTCAGGCGGCGCAGGCTGGCCGCCGCGTTGTCGGTCCCGAACGTCACGAGGCGGCCTTGAGTATCCAGCCCGTAGGCCGTCATCCCCTGGGGGGCAGCGGGCGCTCTCATCGTCCCGCAGGCGGAGAGGGCGAGGGCAAAGGTGGCGGAAAGCAGGGGCAGTCGTTTCATGGAAACCTCCTGGGGCCGGGAGCGGTCACCGCCCCCGACCTTCTTTTCGGGGTATGCGAGGGGCGCTGCGCTTGGATGTCCCCAGGGCCTTGAGCGCGGCTTTATGCACGCGGTCTGTCGGGTGCGCCACCGTCCCCGACGCGGGCTAGTGGTCTGCTCGGCCCATGCACACGCTGATTGTGGGAGCGACGGGCGGCATCGGCGGGGCGACGGCGCGGTCCTTTGCGGCGCGGGGCGACCGCCTCACCCTCAGCGGGCGGGACGCGGGGCGGCTCGCGGCCCTCGCCGCCGAACTCGGCGCGGATGCCAAGGCCGCTGACCTGAGCTATGAGAGCCACGTCCGGGCGCTGCTGGAGGGGGTGGGCGAGCTGGATACCCTCGTCTATGCGGCGGGTGCGGCCCTCCCCGGTCCCCTCCAGCAGGCGGACCCGGCAGCGGTGCGGGCGGTGTGGAACGCGAACTACTTCGGGGCGTTGTGGGTGCTCAAGCATGGGTTGGGGCGCATAAGCCCCGGCGGGCGGGTGTACCTGCTGGGGGCGCGGCCCGAACTCGTGACCGCGCGGGGCTTTTCCCAGTACGCCGCGAGCAAAGCCGCCCTCGCCCGCACCGCCGAAGTCGCCCGGCTAGAGGCGCGGGGCCTGGGCATCACGCTGGTGCTGCCGCCCGCCGTAGACACCGGATTGTGGACCCAGGTGGGCCGGGTCCCACGGGGGGCGATTGCCCCGGAGGCGGTCGCCGCCGCCATCGCCGCCGACCGCGACGGCCCCCCGCAACCGGAGCTGAGGGTAGAGGGTTAGCCGACCTCCTTCGGCCCCTTCAGCCCGCTTTTGCCCTCGCGCTCCCGCAGCACAGCGGCCACATCCCCCGGCGAGACGCCCACCTCGGCGAGCGCGAAGAGGGTATGAAAGAAGAGGTCGGCGGCCTCGGTTGCCAGCTCCGCCCGGTCCCCGTTTTTGGCGGCGAGCAGCACCTCGCCCGCCTCCTCGCTGATTTTTTTCAGCACCCGGTCGAGGCCCCCCGCGTGCAGCCGAGCCACGTAGCTGTTCTCCGGCAGGGTAGCGAGGCGCCCCGCGATGGTCGCATAGACCCGCTCCAGGGTGCCGTCCAGTCCGGTGTCTGGGGCGTCCCCCTCCAGCAGCGGCGTGTGGAAGCAGGAGTACGCCCCGGTGTGGCACGCTGGCCCCGTCTGCTCGACCCGGTAGAGCACGCTGTCGCCGTCGCAGTCGAGGTGCACGGAAACGACCCGCTGGGTGTGCCCGCTCGTGGCCCCCTTGACCCACGGCTCGCCCCGCGAGCGGCTGTAATAGGTCGCTTCCCGCGTGACCAGGGTGCGCTCGATGGCGGCGCGGTCGGCATAGGCCTGCATCAGCACCGCGCCCGTGCGGGCGTCCTGGGTCACGACCGGCACGAGGCCGTCCGGCCCGAACTTCAGCGCGTCGAGCTGGGGCGTACTGGGACCGCTCATGCGTCCCGCCAGTCGGGGCGCACGGGCAGCCCCTCGGCTTTCAGGTACGCCTTGACCTGCGGCACCGTCAGTTCCCCGAAGTGAAAGACGCTCGCGGCGAGGGCCGCGTCGGCCTGCCCGCCCTCCTCGCCGCCGCGCAGCACGTCCCGGAAGTCTTCCAGCCGCCCCGCCCCCCCCGACGCGATGACCGGGAGGTCGACCGCCGAAGCGACGGCGCGGGTCGCTTCCAGGTCGAAACCCGCCCGCGTGCCGTCGGCGTCCATCACGTTCAGGCAAAGTTCGCCCGCGCCCAGCCGCTGGCCCTCTTCGGCCCACGCCAACAGGTCGAGGCCAGTGTCTACCCGCCCGCCGCCCACGTGGACGGTCCAGCCCCCCCCGCCCGGTCGCCGCTTGGCGTCGATGCTCAGGACCACGCACTGCGCCCCGAAGTGGTCCGACGCCTCGCGGATAAGCGCAGGCCGCCGCACCGCGCCGCTGTTCACGCTCACCTTGTCCGCCCCGGCCATCAGCAGTTGCCGGAAGTCGGACACCGCGTTCACACCGCCCCCCACCGTCAGCGGCATCATGACCTGTTCGGCCACCCGCGCGGCCACGTCCAGCATCAAGGAGCGGCCCTCGTGGGTCGCGGTGATGTCGTAAAAGACGAGTTCGTCAGCTTGCTGCGCCTCGTACGCCTGCGCGAGCGCGAGGGGGTCCCCGGCGTCGCGGTGGTCCTCAAAAAAGCGGACATTCTTGACCACCCGCCCGTTTTGCACGTCCAGACAGGGGATGATGCGCTTGGTCAGCATGGGCGGTAGTCTAGCCCCCTCCCCTGAGCCTCACCTGCCCTGACTGGACATGAGTTCCTCACAGCTCCCGTCTTAGGATGGATTTGTTAAAATCTTTATGTTTCTAGGCAAGCGGGCGCTGGACAGCGGCTCATGCGGACCAGCCAAAGGGGTGAAGTGAACAGGCCTATGGAAAGACGGCGCATCCTGCTCGTCGACGACAATCCGCACGATGTCGAGTTGGCGCTCGACGCCCTCCAAGACCGCGGGGCAGAAGTCGAGGTGGCCGCGAGCGGTCCCGAAGCCCTCGCCGCGCTGTGCGGAGCCAAGCTGCCCGACCTGATTCTCCTCGACCTGAAGATGCCCCAGATGGATGGCCTGGCCGTCCTCGACCAGATTCGCAGCCGCAGTGCGACCCGCGACCTGCCCGTCGTGATGCTCAGCACCAGCGGCGAGGAACGCGACGTGGCCGACTGCTACGCGCACGGGGCGACCGCCTACGTCGTCAAACCGATGGACTTCGGGCAGTTCCGCGCGGCCCTGCGGACCATCACCGACTTCTGGGCGCAGCTGAACGTGCGGCCCCGGCTGCGCTGAAGTCAGAGCGGCCAGCCTCCAGCCGCCAGCGCATCCTCAAGCTGACCTTCAGATGCGCTCGGCGGCCTGCACGCTACCTTGACCCCATGCGTGTCTGGATAGGCTGCGGCGGCTACACCAACGACGACTGGGCGGCCCCCGGCCTGCTGTACGAGGGTGTGAAAAAAGACGCCTACCTGGAGACCTACTCGCAGCACTTTGACGCCGCCGAACTCAACAGCTCCTTTTACGCGATTCCCGGCCTCAAGGCCTTTGAAGGGATGGTTCGCAAGTCGGGCGGGCGCACCCGCTTCACCGTCAAGCTGAACAAGGTCTTTACCCACGACCGCGCCCCCAGCGACGCCGACTTCGACCGGATGCTGCAAAGCCCCCAGCCCCTGCGCGACGCCGGGGTGATGGGGCCGTACCTGGCGCAGTTTCCCTACTCCTTTCACCGCACCGCCGACAACCGCAAGTACCTGCTGGGGCTGGCTGAACGCTTCGCCGGGCACGAGCTGGCAGTCGAGTTGCGCCACGCCTCCTGGGACCAGCCGGAGGTCCGCGAGGGCATGGCCGAGTACGGCCTGATTTGGGTCAGCCCCGACTATCCCCCGGTCGGCGGAATGCCCGAACCCCAGGTCCACGTCACGACCGACGTGGGCTACCTGCGCCTGCACGGGCGCAACAAGGGCAGTTGGTGGGAGGGCCAGAGTGCCGCCGAGCGCCACGACTACCTGTACTCCCGCGCCGAGATGAACGAATGGGCCGAAAAAATCGCGCTCGTCGAAGGGGACCTCTCCGAGCTGTACGTCTTTTTCCAGAACACGACCAGGGGTCACGCCCTGAAGAACATCCCCATGCTGCGCGAGGCGCTGAGGGCGCGGGGGGTGCCCGTGAAAACCCCGGAGCCGGGGGAGGGGGAGGAGGGGCGGCTGCTCTGAGCTTCAGGGGGCCGCGAGACGGTAAAAGGCGTGCGGCATGCCGCGCCAGTCTTCTTCCCCGGTGAGGGTGAATCCCACCTTCTCCAGCACGCGGCGGCTGGCCCCGTTGTCCGCGTGCGCGAAGGCGAGCAGGTACCCCAGCTCCCGGTGCTGGCCGTCCTCCGAGAGGCCGAAGCCGCCGCGTCCCACGGTGCGCCCCGGCGCGTCCTCCACCCGCCACTTGGTCCATCCCCACGCGGCCTGCTCCCGCCGGAAGTCGGCGAGTCGCCGGGCCGCTTTCGCCGCGTCGTAGGGGCCGCTGAGAAAAAAGCGCATCGTCCGCGGGTCGGCGTGCAGGGCGTGGAAGTCGGCGAGGTCGCCCTCTGCCCAGGTCGTGAGCGTCAGGCGCGGGGTGGAGAAGACCGTCTGGCGCACCCTCACCCCAGCATCTCCAGCTCGCTCAGTCCCGCCAGAAACTCGCGCTGGGGGTACTCCTCCCCGTCGAAGCCCCGGTCGCCCTCGGCAGGCTGGACGCTCAGGGAGGCAAAGTCGAAGAGGTCGCGGTCGAGGAGGTGACTCGGCGTGACCCGCGTCAGCCCGCGCAGCACATTCTGGAGGCGGCCCGGATGGTCACGCTCCCAGCCCGCCAGCATCTCGCCCACGACCTGGCGCTGAAGGTTTTCCTGGCTGCCGCACAGGTTGCAGGGGATGATGGGAAAGCCCTTGGCCACGGCATAGCGCTCGATGTCCCGCTCGGCGAGGTAGGCCAGCGGGCGAATGACCACGTTGGTGCCGTCGTCCGACTGGAGCTTGGGGGGCATGGCCTTGAGCCGCGCCCCGAAGAAGAGGTTCATGAAGAGCGTCTCCAGGATGTCCTCGCGGTGGTGCCCCAGGGCGATTTTCGTCGCGCCAATCTTGCGGGCATGAGCGTAGAGGATGCCCCGCCTCAGGCGGCTGCACAGGGCGCAGGTCGTCTTGCCCTGGGGCGTCTTTTCCTTGACGACCGAATAGGTGTCTTCGGTCAGGATGTGAAAGGGCACGCCCAGCCGGGTGAGGTACTCCGGCAGCACATGTTGGGGAAAGCCCGGCTGCCCCTGGTCGAGGTTCACCGCCACAACTTCGAAGTCGACCGGAGCGCGGCGCTGAAGGTCGAGCAGGATGTCAAGGAGCGTGTAGCTGTCCTTGCCCCCCGACAGACAGACCATCACCCGGTCGCCTTCTTCAATCATGCGGTAGTCGGTGATGGCCTGGGCTGCGCCCTTGACGAGGGGGGCGAACAGACGCGGGAGGTCGGTTTGGGGAGCAGGGGTGGGGGAGGGGAGGGTCTGGGTCATGGCGTCTCGCTTCGCCCGCTGCGGCGAGCGGGGGGATGGGGGATAGGGTAGCGCCCCGCCTTCGCAGCCCGCCCCTCCCCGGCTCTCATTCGGGCCACGATGAGGACGGCGGGCGTCAGCATCAGCGCCCACGCGAGCCACTTGCTGGGGTGGACGGGCCGCCAGCCCCCGGCCTGATGGGGGTACACCCACGCCCCCAGCCCGGTCGCCACGTTCTCTGCGAGGTACACGAAGGCGGCGATGAGCGTCAGCGAGAGCGGCAGGCTCATCGCCAAGCGCTCGCCCCCCACCGTGAAGCCCACCCGCGTGCGGCGGTGAGCCAGCAGCAGCGCTGCCGTTAGCCCCAGCCGCACCTCCAACCCAGCACTGAGCAGGAAATGGGCGTAAGTCGCCCCGACCAGCCCGACTTGCCACGTCAGGGGCGGCTCCCCGCTCAGGCGCAACTCGCAGCGCTGCCACGCCTGCGCGACGTAGCTGCCCACGCTGGCGTACATGAAGCCCGCGTACAGGGGCACGCCGAGGACCTTGCCCACCGCTTCCTCCGGGTAGGCCCAGGCCCCCAGCGCGACCCGGTGCGCCTCCAGCCCAAAGCCCAGCGCGTGAAAGAGCAGCAGCGCCAGCGCCTCGCGCGGCGTCTCGAAGCGGGTCCACACCAGCGCCCCCTGCACCAGCAGGCAGCCCAGGAGCAGGAAGTCGTAGCGGGCCAGGCCCCAGTCCTCCAGCGGCAGCGCCCTGGACAGCGCCAGCAGCCCCACCACGCTCAAGGCGAAGGTGCAGCAGAGGGCCTGCACAGCCGTGAAGTGCGCCAGCAGACGCAGGAACCGGGCCATGCCCCCAGCGTGCCCCCCCACCCCGCCCCAGGGCGTCATGCTTCCGGAGGACGCCCGCCTCATCTGCCCGGCGTAGGCTGGGGGCCGATGAGTGGTTTTGCGTCCCTTCTTCCCGACCGTGCCGCGCGTTCCCGTAGGGGCGCGGCGGCCCACTAGAGTAGGGCCATGCGCTTTTTTACGGGCCTGGGTGTGCTGCTGCTGCTGGGAACGGCGGGGGCGGGCGGCCTGTGGTGGACCTGGGGGCGCGAGCTGCCCAGCGTGCAGACCCTCGACGTGCTGGAACTCAGCGGCCAGACGCGGGTGTACGACCGCAAGGGCGAACTGGTTGGCACCCTGACCCCCAGCCTGGGGGGTGGGCGGGGCGTGAACCGCGACCTGCTGGCCCTCAACGACATCAGCCCCTGGCTGCGAAAGGCCATCGTGACGAGCGAGGACCGCCGCTTCTTCGAGCACCGGGGCGTCGACTACCGGGGTATCGTGCGCGGCCTCCTCAAGGGCGTGCTCTTTAACGACCTCGAAGGCGGCTCTTCTATCACCCAGCAGGTCGTGAAAAACACGCTGCTGCACGACCTGGAGGGTGCCCGGACCCTGGAGCGCAAGTTCAAGGAGGCGGTGCTCGCCTACCAACTGGAGCGCAACTTCTCCAAGGAGCAGATTCTGGCCGCGTACCTCAACGTCATCTACTGGGGAGACGGTGGCCAGCGCGACATCGTGGGGGCGGGAACGGCGGCGCGGGCCTACTTCAAAAAGGACGCCGCGGACCTCAACCTCGCCGAGAGCGTGTACCTCACGACCATCGTGCCCGCGCCCAACCGCCGCTACAAGGACTTTGCGGCCTACCGCCCCCTGATGAAGAGCATCCTCGACCGCATGGTCGAAGACGGGGCGGTCACCCGTGCCGAGGCCGACGCCGCCTGGAAAACGCCCATCTACCCGGCGGGCTGGCGCATCGGCTGGAACGAGGACGGCACCCTGCGCTCGGCGGTGCTGGAGCGCCCAGAGAGGCTCCAGGAGAACATGCCTCCGCCCCCCGCCCAGACGGCCTTTCATTACCTGCAAGCCGTCGAGCAGGAGCTGAAGCGGGCGGGCGTGACGGGCAAAGCGCTGTACGGTGGCGGCAAAATTTTTACCGGGATGGACCTTCAGGCACAGCGGGCGGCTGAGCGGGCCAGCCTGAATGCCCAGTTGCCGGAGGGCGCGACGCTGGGCATGGCCTTCCTCAACCCGAAGAACGGCGAGGTCCTCGCGCTCGTCGGCCAGAAGCTCACGGGCGGACGCCCCGCCGACTGGAACAATGCGACCCAGGCCAAGCGGCAGGTCGGCAGCTCCATCAAGCCGCTGCTGTACACCCTCGCCTTAGAGCAGGGCTGGAAGCAAAGTGACACCGTGCTGGACGCGCCCCTGACCGGGAGCTACCAGCCCAAGAACTACAACGGGTACTGGACGGGCGAATACAAGACGATGCGTTACTCGCTCGACCACAGCCTCAACCTCCCGACCGTCCGCATCGCGCAGGAGCTGGGCCTTCCGGCGTTCGAGGCCAAACTGCGCGACCTCGGCCTCACCCCGCCCCCCGACGCGGGGCTGTCCCTGTCCATCGGCACGCTGGAGGCCAGCCCCCTGCAGATGGCGGCGGCCTACGTGCCCTTTGCCAACGGGGGCCTGTACTACGCCCCCACCCTGGTGCGCCGGATGGAGGGACCCAAGGGGGAGGTGCTCTACAGCCGCCCAGCCCCTCAGGCCAAGCGGGTCTGGGACGTGCGGACGGCCTGGCTGGGGCTGGACATGATTCGCGGGGTCGTGAACGACCTGACCCCCGCTCAGGGCGGCCTCGCCACCCGCGCCCAGATTCCCGGCTGGGACGTGGGCGGCAAGACGGGCACCACCAACGACGTCAAGGACCTGTGGTTCGCCGGGGTCACTCCCCTCATCGCCGGGGCGGTGTGGGTCGGCAAGGAGAACGGTGAGCCGCTCCCCGGCTGGGCCTACAGCGGCGAGATTCCCACCCCGGTGTGGCAGCAGGCGGTGGCGGGGGCGCTCGCCGGACAGCCGCGCGTCCCCTTTACCGAGCCGAGCGGCATCACCTACCGGGTGGTGCGGCAGGTCAACATGGCCTTCCGCGAGGAGGAAGCCGACCAGCCCCCGGTGGCCCGCGACGGCAGCGGGAGGAGCGGGGGCGGCTTCTTCGGGCGGCGCACTCCGGCTCCGGCTCCCGCTCCAGCCCCAGAACCCGTCCCGGCCCCCGCGCCGGACCCCGTCCCCCCCCCGCCCACCGAGCCTCCCGCCGCAGCGCTCACTGAAGTGCCCCCCGAAGTGCCCCCCGAAGTGCCTGCGGACAGCTTTCCTGAAGAGGTGGCCCCCCCGGAGGCCCCCGCCGCGCCGGAGCCGGAGCCGCTGCCGCCCACCGACTTCATCGCGCCTCCCCCGGAGGAACTGGCCCCCGAACCCCTGCCGGAGCCGGTGCCCGCGCCGGAGGACCCCAGCGGCTTGGGGGAAGGGCAGATGTTGCCCCCCACTGACCCTCCGCCCTCCGAGCCGCCCAGCGGGGACGAGTTTGGAGCGCCGCTGGGGTTTTGAGGAAAGACCCTGGGCTGGCCCCAAAGTTTGGACGGTTTCGAGTAGAGACTCGGCTCAGGAGAAGGGTACACCATGGGCTTTTCCTGCTTGACCAGGGGAAGGTCGGACGACCACATTTGCGGTGTCCTGTCCGCAAAGGGGGGCGTCAGGCCGCCCCCTGGCCTGCCGAGCGAACTCGTCGGGGGTCCGGTAGCTCAGCGACGAATGTGGCCTCCTGGCGTTGAAAAACTCCCGGTAGCCATCCAGGACCACCTGGGCGTGCCGGGCCGAGTAGAAC
>NZ_KI519501.1:125029-222260 GCF_000482805.1 Deinococcus murrayi DSM 11303
ACGTCGCTGGGGTAGCCTCGCCGGGTCACCCACCCATTCTGCTGTCTTCAGAGTCACGCACCCTAAGTTCGACCCTGTTCTTGGCAGCTTCTAGTACGGTAGCCCCGCCAGCCGCAGCAACCACTCCCGCGCCGCCGCCGCGTCCCCCAGCCGCCGGGAGCGGTCGGGGTCGGTGAGGGCGGCGAGCAGGGGGTCAAGGGGGTCGGCGGCGGGGGGTGGGGGCACGCCCAGGGGTCCCAGTGCCCCGTGCAGGCCCCAGCCCAGCAGGATGCCGACCCCGTAGAGGTCGCTTTCCGGCCCCAGCGGTTCGCCCCGGCGGGCCTCTGGGCTTTGGAAGGCAGCGGTGCCCAAGCGGGTGGGGGCGCTAAAGGTCTCGCCCGCCGGACCCGACAAGTCGAAGTCCACCAGGGTGGCGCTGCCGTCAGGTTCGGCGAGGATGTTCTCCGGCTTGACGTCGCGGTGCACCAAGCCCCGCCCGTGCAGGTGTCCCAGCGCACCGAGCAGGTGCGCGAGCGTCAGCAGGTAGGCGCGGCGCTCGGAGGTGAGGGCGGGTCGCCGGGCATAGCGGGCAAAAAGCACCCGTCCGCGGGCGTAGGTCAGCAACAGAGCGGGGCGACCCTCCACGCTGACGGCGCTGAGCACCCGCACCAGCCGGGGGTGGTCGAGGCCCTCCCCGCACGCCAGCTCGCGCCCCGCGTGGGCAGCGAAATGCGGGTCAAAAATCTTGACGGCGCGGGGTTGTCCCCCCCCATCGACCGCGAAATACACCACGCTGTGCGAGCCGCGCCCCAGGGGCCGCACGAGGCGCACCCCTTCTCCGACGACCTGTCCTGCCAGCGGCATCTTGCCTTCCACGGTACTCCAAAGGCCTCCGGAAGGTGCAGCCCCCTACAATCCCCCCATGCCGGGGTATGGACTGGTCTTGGGGGGCGGCGGCGCACGCGGCCTGGCGCACGTCGGGGTGTGGCGGGTGCTGGAGGAAGCGGGGCTGCCGCCGCAGGTCCTCGCGGGCACCTCGATGGGGGGGCTGGTCGCGGCCTTTATCGCGGCGGGGGCGAGCGCAAACGAGTTGCAGCGCGTCTCGCAGACCGTGTCGTGGCGGCGGCTGATTGACTGGCGGCTGGGCAAAGGGCTGCTCAAGGCTTCTGCCTTTGAGGCGTGGTTGGCCGAGCACCTCCCGCCCACCTTTGAGGCGCTGGAGCGTCCGCTCGCCGTCACCGCGACGGACGTCCTGACCGGGCGCATGGTGTACCTGCGGGAGGGCGACCTGTACCCCGCTCTGCGGGCAACGGCGGCCTATCCGGGAGCCACCCCCCCGGTGCCCTACGGCGACATGCTGCTGGCCGACGGGGGCATTCTCAATCAGGTGCCGGTGGATGCGGCGTACTTTCTGGGAGTGCACCACGTCGTGGCGGTAGACGTCACCGCCCCCGAACCGCTCCAACTCCCAGAGCGGCGGCGGTGGCGCTCGGCGGGGGGGCTAGGCCCCGTGCGCTCCTTGCGGCGGGCCGTCGACATCATGCAAGCGCAACTCACCGACGCTCGCCTCAGCCTCTACCGCCCGGACGTGCTGCTGCGCCCGAACCTCGGCGACATCGACCTGCCCTCCTTTCGGCGGGGGGCGCAGGCGATAGAGGCGGGCGAGGCGGCGGCGCGGGCCGAACTCGCGCGGGTGCGGGCGCTCGTGGGGGCGGGGGGCTGAGACTGGAGCGCGCCCTGCTATCCTGCGCGGCGGGTTAAAGGAGCCGCATGACGAAACTGAAAGGGGCCGGGAGCGGTCCGCTGGGCAAACTGTGGAAGGAAGTGCTGGAACCCATCGTCTTCGCGGTGGTGATTACCCAGTTTTTGGCGACGCTGGTGGGCGTGGACGGCGTGAGCATGATGCCCAACCTGCGTGACCGCGAGCGGGTCTTCGTGCCCAAATACGAGACGTGGCTGCACAAGGCGGGAGTCGGCGACTTTAGCCGGGGCGACATCCTGATTTTTAAGCCCCCGCGGGAGGCCGCCGACAAGGCCCCCAACCTCACCCGGCCCGCCCCCTTCGGGCTGTGGACCTACCGCCCCTTCCTCATCAAGCGGCTGATTGGGCTGCCCGGTGACCGCATCCGCATCGAGAACGGCGAGGTCTTCGTCAACGGCACGCGCCTCGACCAAAGCTGGACCACCGACTACTGGCGCGAGCAGGGCTGCTGGGATACCGGAAGCCCGCTGGCGAACGCAGCGACCTCCAGCATCGGTGGCCTGGTGCCCGACCAACCCGAACTCACGGTGCCGCCGGGCCACTACTTCGTGATGGGCGACAACCGCACCGCGGGCGGCAGCGAAGACTCGCGTCTCTTTGGGCCGGTGCCCCGGCGCGACGTCGCGGGGCGGGCGGCGGCGGTCGTGTGGCCGATTATGCGCAAGCAAAGCGCCGCCTACGACTGCGCCGAAGGCAAGGTCGCGCAGCTCAGCGGCGCAAGCGTCCTGAACTGGCGCGTCTTGCAGCGTCCCGCCGCCTTCGACGCCCTGAAGTCGGCGCTGGGAAGCCAGGCGGGGGCAGGGCGCTAGGGACCCCCCTCCCTGGGGAGAGGGGTCCCCTCCGCCTCTTCTTCTCCCCCGCCGAGCACTGTAATCTCGGTGTCCTCCCAGGCGACCCGGTATTCCCCCTCGCGGGCGATGAAGTCGGCAGCCATCCGCAGGGTTTCTTCGACCCAACCGTAGTCGCTACTGAGGGTGGCCACCCCGATAACCTCCCAGTCGTGGGCGTCAAGGCCGTCGAGGCGGGCCACCGTCAGGGGAAAACGGGCCTTGAGGCGCTCGACAACCGGGCGCACCAGGGCGCGTTTTTCCTTGAGGTTGCTCACCCAGGGCATCTCCACCCGGACGGTGAGGACGCCGACGTAACCGAGGGCCATAGAGGCCCTTCAGAGCATCCCGGCGAGGAAGCCCTGCGAGCGCACGGCCCGCACGAGGTCCATCACCGTGTGCTGGGAGGGGTCGTAGTGGACTTCAATCTGGCCCTCGTCGGGGATGGCCTGGACGACGCCGGGGAGGGTACGCAGATGCCCGGCGACGCGCTCGCCCGACTCACGGGTCAGGCCGCGCACGCCGAGCAGGACACGGGCAGGTTTGGCGGTCATGGCGGCCATTATGCCGCGCCCCCCGCCCCGCCCAAACGGGTGCCCGGTGCGGTCGCCGCACGGGTACCGAGGTGACAGACCCCATACCCGCCGACGAGGTGCGCTTCCTCCTGATCGGCAGCTCCCTCCAGCGCGGGGGTCACGGGGAAATGCACCTCGTAGACGGCGCTGTCGTAGGCACTCTTGACGACGGCATGGAGGAGGCCCGCTGCCGTTTCCTCCGGCGCGCCGGGCGACAGCAGCACCGTCCGCACGAGGACGATGGGGCGGTCTCCCTGCCAGACATGCTGGGCGAAGATGGCCCCGGCAAGGCCCGTCATCCCCTCGCCCTGGGCGACAAAGGAATGTTCGCTGCGTTCGTAGAACTTGAGGGCAGCGTGGCTGGTGCTCAGGCGGCCCGCCCGCTCGCGCTCCGGCAGAGCGTCAAAGCCGGGGTCAGCAGCGTGCTGGGCGGCGAGGTCGAGTTGCCGAAGGGCCTCGAAATCGGCCTCGTTAAAGGTGCGGTAGCGGAGCATCTCGGCGTCAGCCTAGCGCCCCAGCGCCGCTTCCAGCTCGGCCCGCGGGGGCATCGCGTCCTGCGCACCGGGGCGGGTGCAGGTCAGGGCCGCGGCGACGCCCGCCGCCCGCAGCGCCTCCCAGAGGGGCCACCCGGCGGCGAGTTCGGCGGCCAGCACCCCCGCGAAGGTGTCCCCCGCCCCGGTGGTATCGGCGGGAGCGACCGGGTGGGCGGGAAGCACCTGCGTCTCCTCCCCGGTCACAGTGAGGCTGCCCTGCGCCCCCAGCGTCACGGTGACGGCCCGCAGCCCGGTTGCCAGCAGAGCACGCGCCTGCGCCTCTGCCCCACCCCCAACGGGCGCGAGGGCCGCCAGCTCGGTCTCGTTCACGAGCAGGTGGGTGACGTCAGGAAGGAGTTCTGGGGCGGAAGCCTGCACGGGAGCCGCATTGAAGAGCACGGTCAAGCCCGCCGCCTGGCCGCGCCGCGCCGCCTCGCGGGTGACGTCGGCGGGCAGCTCGCCCTGAAGCAGCAGGTGGGTGTAGGGGGTGAAGTCTGCGGGCAGGTGCCCAGGCGTCAGCCGCGCATTGGCTCCGCTGGCCACCGCAATCGCGTTCTCGCCGCCCCCCGCGACCGTGATAAGAGCGAGGCCCGTGGGCGCGTCCAGCGTGTGCAGGTCGGTGAGGTCCACCCCCGCCCGCATCAAGCCGCGCAAGGCCACCTCCCGAAAGGAGTCCTGGCCGACCGCCCCGCAGAAGGACACCCGCGCCCCAGCGAGGGCCGCCGCGACCGCCTGGTTTGCGCCCTTGCCGCCGGGCGACACCTGCGCGTCGCCCCCCAGGACCGTCTCGCCGGGGGCGGGCAGGTGGGGCACCCGCACGCTGAGGTCGGCATTCACGCTGCCGACCACCAGGAGGGTCATTCCACCCCCGCCGTCTCGGCAGGGTAACGCTCGCGCCACAGCGCCCAGCCCTCCGCGGGAAAGGCGCGTTTGGCTTCGGGAGCAAAGAGGCGGGCACCCTCGGCCTCCAGCTCAGGGTCGGGGCAGCGGACCACCTCGGTTGCCTGCATGGCGGGATGGTCGCTCCAGGCTATCAGGCGGCCCGACCCCCCCCAGGGGTCATCGGTGGCCCACACGATTCGGCCTAACCCCAACAGCGCGGAAGCCCCGCCGCACATCAAGCAGGGTTCGAGGCTGGTGTAGAGGGTCAGCGAGGCAGGACGTTCCAACTTGCCCGCCGCAAAAAAGAGGTCCATTTCGGCGTGGGCGACGCTGGCTCCTCCCACGTGCTCTGGCGTCTGGGCCTCGCTGACGCGGTTGCGACCCCGGCCCACGATGTCGCCCCGCGCGTTGACGAGCACGGCTCCGACGGGAGCGCTGCCCGCCGCCTGCGCTTCGCGGGCAAGGGCCAGAGCTTCTTGCAGGTAGCGGCGGTGCGGGGTCATGCGGACCAGTGTGGCATGCCCCCAGGGGAAGCGCAGGGCAGCGAAATGAGGCTATACTGAGTCTAATTTCAAGGCGCAGTTCCTGCCCGCCCGCTGCCCCCGTCGCAGCGGCCCTGGCGCGGCGGGGGGCGCGCAAGGAGCGTGAAAGACCGGCATGGAGAGACCCTGGCTGTCCCACTACGAAGAAGGTGTGCCGCACGAGTTCACGCCGAGCAATGACACTCTGCCCGACCTGCTGCGGCGCACGGCAGAGCAGTACCCGGACCGCACCGCCCTGACCTTCCTGGGGGCCAAAACGACCTACCGGGCGCTGTGGGGGCAGGTCCTGAGTTTCGCGGCGGCGCTGCAAAAAATCGGCGTTCAGCCCGGCGAGCGCGTCAGCCTGATGCTGCCCAACTGCCCGCAGTTCGTGGTGGGCTTTTACGGGGCGCTGCTCGCCGGGGCCACGGTGGTGAACACCAGCCCGCTGTACACCCCGCACGAGTTGGGGCACCAGCTTCAGGACAGCGGCAGCGAGACGCTGATTTTGCTCGACGCGTTTTACCCGCGCTACGAGCAGATTGCCGGGGAGGTCCCGGTGCAGCGGGTCATCGTGACCGGGATTCAAGACGCTCTCCCCTTCCCCAAAAACGTGCTGTATCCCCTCAAGGCCCGCCGCGAGGGGACGTGGGTGAATGTCAAGACCGGGGGGTCGGTGTATTCCATGACCCAGCTCGTGCGGCAGGAGGGCACCCCGCAGCCCGTGACCCTGCGCCCCGATGATGTGGCCCTCCTCCAGTACACGGGCGGCACGACGGGCGTCCCCAAGGGCGCGATGCTGACCCACCGCAACCTTATCGCCAACGCGGAGCAGGCCCGCGCGTGGATGACCGACCTGCGCAGCGGGCAGGAGGTCACCCTGGCCGCCATTCCCTTTTTCCACGTCTACGGGATGACGGTCGCGATGAACCTCAGCTTGCTCATCGGGGCGACGATCGCCCTCGTGCCCAATGCCCGCGACATCAAGATGGTGCTCTCGCAAATCTCGGCGAGCGGGGCGACCCTCTTTCCCGGCGTGCCCACCCTCTACAACGCCATCAACCACCACCCCGACACGCCGGGGCACGACCTCACCAGCATTCGCGCCTGCATCAGCGGGTCAGCGCCGCTGCTGCTGGAGACGGCCCGGCGCTTCCGGCAGATTACCGGGGGAGCCAACCTCGTTGAGGGCTACGGCCTGACCGAGGCCAGCCCCATCACCCACACCAACCCGATTTTCGGCGACCAACGCGAAGGCAGCATCGGCCTCCCCATGCCGGGGGTGGATGCCGTGGTGATGGGCGAAGATGGCCAGCCCGTGCCGAACGGCGAGGTCGGCGAGCTGTGGGTGGCTGGCCCGATGGTCATGAAGGGCTACTGGCAGCGCCCCGACGAAACCGCCAAGGTGCTGCGCGAGTGGCAGGGCCAGACCTGGCTGCTGACGGGCGATATGGCCGTCATGGATGACGACGGCTACTTCCGCATCGTGGACCGCAAGAAAGACCTCATCATCGCGGGGGGCTTTAACATCTACCCCCGCGAGGTCGAGGAAGTGCTGACCGCGCACCCCGCGGTGCTCGAAGCCGCCGCCGTGGGTGTGCCCGACGCGTACCGGGGCGAGAGTGTCCACGCGGTCGTGGTGCTCAAGCCTGGGCAGGAGGCCACCGAAGCCGACATCATCGGGCATTGCCGCCGGGAGCTGAGCGCGTACAAAGTCCCGCGCAGCGTCGAATTCCGCGCCGAGCTGCCCAAGACGGCGGTCGGCAAGGTGCTGCGCCGCCAACTCGCCGAGGAAGCCAAAGCCGCTCGGCAGCAGCCCGCCTAACCCCACCTCTGCTGACCACCGCCCGACCCTGGGAGTGACCTGGGGTCCGGCGTTTTTTGGTTCTCCTCGTCACCTTTCACTTGCCAGGTGAGTGGGGTCCAGGAGTGCCCGCCGGGGCTGACTTTTCAGCCCTTTTTTGCCGACTGACAGCGGGTTGGTGCGCCTGTGGGGGGCGTGTTAGGCTCGCCTCATCCACAAGGAGGCACAGGACCATGACGAACACGCTGCTGGAGGGCTTCCTTCCTTTTGAACACGAGCCGTATTTCGCCTTCAGTCAGCCGGAGGTAGCCGAGCGGCAGCGGGCCGCCTACCGCACGGTGCGGGAGCGGTACGTCGGCCAGCACTTTCCGCTTTACATCGGCGGGCGGGCGGTGCCCGGCGACAGCACCTTCGAGGTCCGCAACCCCGCCGACACCCGCGAGGTGGTGTGGCACTTTCCGCAGGCTTCGGCAACCCAGCGTGAGGAGGCGATTCGCTGCGCCGCCGAGGCGTTTGAAGACTGGCGATTCTCCGACCCCCTCCAGCGGGCGACCATCTTCAAGCGGGCCGCCGAGCTGCTGCGGGCGCGGCGGATGGAATTCAACGCCGTGATGGGCCTGGAAAACGGCAAGAACTGGGCCGAGGCCGACGGCGAAGTGGCCGAGTGCGTGGACCACTTTGAGGTCTTTGCTCGCGAAACGCTGCGGTGGGCGCAGGGCAAAGCCGTCTACCCGATACCCGACGAGCACGTCACGACCGTGTACGAGCCGCTGGGCGTGGTCGCGGTCATCAGCCCCTGGAACTTCCCGGCGGCGATTCCGCTGGGCATGAGCCTGGGCGCGATTGCGGCGGGCAACACGGTGGTCTGGAAGCCCGCTTCCGAAACGCCGCTGTCGAGCTTGCTGCTCGTCGAGCTGCTGTACGAGGCGGGGCTGCCCCGGAACGTCATCCAGTTCCTGACCGGAACCAACGAGGTGCTCGGCGACCCCTTGGTCGACCACAAGGACATCCGCATGATCGCCTTTACCGGCTCCAAGGCGATTGGCTGCCGCATTTACGAACGGGCCGCGAGGGTGCAGCCCGGCCAGCGCTGGCTCAAGCGGGTGATTGCGGAGATGGGCGGCAAAGACCCCACGGTGGTCTGCGCGGACGGCGACATCGACGCCGCAGCACTCGGCATCGTGCAGGCGGCCTTCGGGTACGCCGGGCAGAAGTGCTCGGCGTGCAGCCGGGTGATTGCCGAGGAGAGCGTGCATGACGAGCTGCTGGAAAAGGTCGTGCGGCTGACGCGAGAGCTGAAGATGGGCTCGCCGGAGGAGAACGCCCCCCTTGGCCCGGTCATTCACGAGAAAAGCGCAGAGCGCATCATGGGCTACATCGAGCGCGGCAAGGCCACCGCCCGCTTGGTGCTGGGCGGCGAGCGGGCGGACATGGGCGAGGCCGAGGGGGGCTACGTGCAGCCCACCATCTTTGCAGACGTGGACCCGCGTGACCCCCTCTTTCAGGAGGAAATCTTCGGCCCGGTCCTGAGCTTCACCAGGGCACGCGACTGGGAACACGCCATCGCGCTGGCGAACGACTCCGAGTACGGCCTCACCGCCTCCTTTTACAGCCGCGACCCCCGCAAGATTGCAGAAGCGCGGCGGCGCATCCACGTCGGCAACCTGTACGTCAACCGCAAGTGCACCGGGGCGCTGTCGGGTACCCACGCCTTCGGCGGCTACGGCATGAGCGGCACGAACGCGAAGGTGGGGGGGCCGGATTACCTCTTCTGGTTCGTGCAGACGAAGACGGTGGCGCAGCGGTATTAGCGCCTGCGGCGCAGCCCAAGGGTCTAAGGTTCTAAAGGTCGAAGAGTCGAAGGTCTCTTCGGGGCCAGGTGGAAGCGGGCCGCCCTCCTACCCCCACCCCCGTCCCCCTTAGACCCTCCCCCTCTTTGACCCTTCGACCCGCGCAGCCGACAATACCCCCCATGACCCCACACGACGACCCCTCCCGCGCCGAACGCGCCCAGCTCGCTTTTGCCCGGCTGCTGCCGAAGCTCTTCCGGGGCGGTCAGGCCTTTGTGGGCGTGGAAGCGGCTCTCAGCGGGCTGGACGCCGATACCGCGACCCGCCGTCCCCAGGGGTTGCCGCATTCGGTGGCCGAGCTGGTGGCGCACGTGAACTGGTGGAACCGCTGGATGCTGGACATCATCGAGCTGGGGCAAGCGCAGCCCTACCCGGCGCACGCCGCCGACACCTGGCCCGCCGTGACCCCAGCAGACTGGCCCCGCGTGAAGGCCGAGTTCTACGAGCTGCTCGCGCGGGTGGACACGCACACGGCCCGCCCCGACCTCGCCAACCCGGTCAACCACGACGAGACCATCGGGGAGCTGCTGGCCGACTTTGCCCTGCATACGGCGCACCATTTCGGGCAGGTGGTCACCGTGCGGCAGGCGCTGGGGGCGTGGCCGCCTCCGGGGGGTGGGGACACGTGGTGAGGGCAGCGGCCAGCTTCCAGCCGCCAGCGACCAGCAACAGGCAGCGTCACCGAACTGAACGTGGGTGACGCCAGCCGCGCCGCGCCGGGGTGGCTGGCCCTCCCCCCTCCCTTCGACTCCCAACCCCCGAAAGGACTCCCTCCCCGTGACCAACTCCAGCGTCTTTTACCGTTCGCGCAAGCCCTCTCCAACCGCCGTGCGGGGAGAGGGGGTGTACCTCTATGACGCAGGCGGGCGGCGCTGGCTGGACGGCTCGTCGGGGGCGCTGGTGGCCAACATCGGGCATGGGCGGGCGGAGGTCGCGGAGGCGATGGCGCGGCAGGCCCGCACGCTGCCCTTTGTGCACGGCTCGCAGTTCACGTCGGACGTGCTGGAGGAGTACGCCTCTAGGCTGACCGCCTTTCTGGGCTTGCCCGGCTTCCGCTTCTGGGCGGTGTCGGGCGGCTCGGAGGCGAACGAGAGCGCCATCAAGCTGGCGCGGCAGTACCACGTCGAGCGCGGCGAGCCGGGGCGCTACAAGGTCGTCACGCGGGTGCCGAGCTACCACGGGGCCTCGCTGGGAGCGCTCGCGGCGTCGGGGATGGGGGCGCGGCGGGCGATGTACGCCCCGCTGATGAACGAGGTCGCGTGGCCCAAGATGCCCAAACCTGACCCCACCCTCTCCGGCGAGGATGACGCCGAGCGGCTGCGGACGGTGCTGGAGGAAGCGGGGCCGGACACGGTCGCCGCCTTCATCGGCGAACCCGTCGTGGGGGCGTCCGACGCCGCGCTGGCCCCGAATCCGGGATACCACGCCCGCATCGCGGAGATTTGCTGCGAGTACGGGGTCCTCTTCATCGCGGACGAGGTCATGAGCGGGATGGGCCGCTGCGGGGCACCGCTCGCCGTGCGGCTGCATGAGGACGTGACCCCCGACCTCGTGGTGCTGGGCAAGGGGCTGGCCGCCGGATACGCGCCGCTGGCGGGCCTCGCCGCCTCGCCGGAGGTCTACCGCACGGTGATGGAGGGGTCGGGGGCTTTTCAGCACGGCTTTACCTACGCCGGCCACCCGGTCAGCGTGGCGGCAGGCCTGAGCGTGCTGGACATCCTGGAGCGCGAGGAGCTGCCGGAGCGGGCGCGGACACAGGGGGGGCGGCTGCTGGCGGGGCTGCGCGACCTCCAGGCCCGGCATCCCCACGTGCTGGAGGTGCGCGGGCACGGCCTGCTGCTGGGGGTGGTGCTGGGCGACCCGCAGACCGGGGAGGCGTACCGGACGCCGGGCCTGGCCGGGCGGGTCGCGGCGGCGGCCTGGGAACGCGGCCTGGTGACCTATCCCGGCACGGGGGCGGTGGACGGCGTGCGCGGCGACCACCTGCTGCTGGGGCCGCCGCTGAGCATCACGGACGGCGAAGCGGGCGAGCTGCTCGCGGCGTTGAGTGAGGCGCTGGGAGCGTCAAGCTGACCGCGAGCAGACCAATGGATGCGGAGCCTCCCCAGCCGCTTGATGCAGAGCTGACGCCCCGCTGAAGCTGCGGTGACGCGGGGCTGGCAGGCTGGGGCCATGACCACCTCGACACCGCAGGGCAAGGCCGAAACGAGTCTCTGGCACCGGCTACTGGACCGCAAGCTCACCCGCCGGGGTGCCCTGGGGACAGTCGCGGCCACGGCAGCGGTCACCCTGCCGCTGCGCATCAGCGAGGCGGAGGCCCTCTCCAACAACGGCGCTCCGGTGGACGCGCCGCCCGCTCCCCTCAACCCGCGCACGCTGCCGCCCTTCCGGGCGATTGAGGCGGGGAACGCCGACACCCTGACCCTGCCCTTCGGCTACCGCTGGCAACTGCTGGCCCCCTGGGGCGAGGTCTTTACCGCAGACGGGGGGGAGATTGGCTTCAACCACGACTTCGTGGGGTACTTCCCTATCGACATGTTGGAGGGTGGGCGCTCCTCGACCGACGCGCTGCTCACCATCAACCACGAATACGTCAACCCGCTGTTTGTGGGGGGCAACACCCGCGAGCGCACCCCAGAGCAAATCCGGGCCGAGATGAAGGCCGTGGGTGTGAGCGTGGTGCGGGTGCGCCGCGAGGAAGGCGGCTGGAAAATCGTGCCCGACCCCCGCAACCGCCGCATCGACGCCATGACCGAGATTGAGCTGACCGGACCCGTGCGCGGCAGCGCCGTGGTGAAGGGGGCAACGACCGTGCGTGGCAGCGTGGGCAACTGTTCGGGGGGACAGACGCCCTGGGGCACCCTGCTGACCTGCGAGGAAAACGTGGACGGCTATGCCCGCGCCTGGGCGGGCAGCGGCTACGAGGCGATGCACCAGGGCTGGGTCACTGAGATTGACCCCTTTGACCCAGCGTGGCGACCCAAGAAACGCACTGCGATGGGCCGCTTCCGGCACGAGAACGTGGCCGTGACCCTGACCAAAGATGGCCGGGTGGTGGGCTACATGGGCGACGACATGCAAGACGCCTGCGTGTACAAGTTCGTCAGCCGGGGCCGCTACCAGCCGGGCAACCGCAACGCGAACCGCGACCTGCTCGCCGAAGGCGACCTGTATGTCGCCAACTTCGGCAACGGGAGCTGGATTCTGCTCGACTACGACAAGAATCCCAAGCTGCGGGAGGCCAAGGGCGCGGACGGCAAACCGCTCTTTAGTGGGCAGGCCGACGTGCTCGCGGACGCGCGGGCCAGCGCCCTCGCGGTGGGGGGCACCCCGGTCGACCGTCCGGAGGACATCGAGATTCACCCCCGCACGGGTGAGGTCTACGTGGCGCTCACCAACAACGCCAAGCACGGCAACTACTTCGGCCAAATCATCAAGTTCCGCGAAAACGGAGACGCCGCCGCGCCGACGTTCCTGTGGGAGGTCTTTGCGGTGGGTGGCCCCCAGAGCGGCTTTGCCAGCCCCGACAACCTCGTCTTTGACCCCTACGGCAACCTGTGGATGGTGACCGACAACTCGGACCTGGGCACCAACCCCATCAAGGCCTTCCACGGCAACAACGCGATGTTCTTCTTTCCGACGGAGGGGCCGCGAGCGGGGAGGGCACACCGCTTTGCCATCGGGCCGGTCGACGCCGAACTCACTGGCCCGGTCTGGTCGCCCGACGGGAAGACGCTCTTTTTGGCGGTGCAGCACCCTGGCGAGGACAGCGAGAGCCTGGACAAGCTCACGAGCACCTTTGCGGCAAAACCCGGTACCCGCATTCCGCGCCCCACCCTGGTCGCCATCGAGGGATTTCCGGGGTGGCAGGCATGACCCTCCATTCCCGCCCGCGTGCCCCCTGGATTGTGGGGCGCACCCCCCTGCTGGAGCACGCCGCCGCCGACTTTCTGAACGAGGTCACCCGGCAAACCCCCTGGCGGCGGGCCAGATACGAGGCGCTGCTTGGGGCGCTGGAGGCCTGGCTGGAAGAGCGGGGCAGCTCGCCCGTCCCGCTGCAGGCCTATGCCCCGGCGGCAGGCGAAGCGTGGCTAGAGTCCCTGCCCGCGCCGGAACGCCCCCTCGCCGCTGCCCTCCTGGACGAATTCGGCCACTACCTGCACGAATGGGGCTGGCTGATTCCCACCGGGGTCGAAGCCTTCCCGCTGGCGGAATAGGGCGCCTCCCTGTTTCTACAAGCCTGCCCCCCTGCGCCGCGCTCAGGGGGGTCTCTTTTCGGGTGAGAGCTGCCCTTTGGCCCGCAGCCCTTTACAGGGTCAGAATCTCGTGGCCCTTGGGCGTCACGACTACCGTATGCTCGAACTGGGCGCTGGGCGACGCGTCGGCGGTGACGACTGTCCAGCCGTCGGAGAGCAGCCGGGTTTCGGGGCGGCCCAGGTTAATCATGGGTTCCACCGTAAAGACCATGCCGGGCTGAAGCTTGAGGCCGGTGTGCCTCACCCCGTGGTGATAGATGGTGGGTTCCTCGTGCAGGCGCTTGCCGATGCCGTGGCCGGTGTACTCGCGGACCACGCCGTAACCGCGCGACTCGGCCAAAGTCTGAATCGCGTGGCCGATGTCGCCCGTGCGTCCGCCGGGCCGCACCTGCTCTAGCCCGGCGGCGAGGCATTCGCGGGTCGTGTCGACGAGCGCTTGCACCTCCGGGCGCACCTGCCCCACCGTGTAGGTGTAGCAGGCGTCGCCGTACACGCCGTTCAGGTACACGCCGATATCCACCCCGATGATGTCCCCCTCCTGGAGTTCGCGGGGGCCGGGAATGCCGTGGCAAATCACCTCGTTGACAGAAGCGCAGATGGTCGCCGGAAAGGGGTTGGACTTGGGGCCGTAGCCCAGATAAGCAGGGGTCGCTCCGGCCCCCCGGATATGCTCTTCAGCAATGCGGTCGAGGTCGGCCAGGGTCGCGCCGGGCTGGACATGGGGTTCCAGCACTCGGAACGTCTCGGCGACGAGCGCCCCCGCACGGCGCATGGCTTCAATCTCGCGGGCGGATTTCAGAGGGGCGCGGCTCATAACGGATGAGGCTAGCACACCTCTGCCGAGCCGCCGAACCGCGCCCTGCACGCTGGGGGGCGCCCGGCTCGGCACCTCACCCCAGTGCTCCGCGCACCCGCTCGACCTCAGCCCGCCACGCCGCTTCGTCCTCCGCATCGGCCCACAGCTCCGGCAGTTCGCTGTCCGGGGCGAGCACCCGCGAGACCGCCGCTTGGGCCACGTCCCGCAGCTCTCCCAGTTCGGTGGCCTCTGCCCCGGCCACCCAGGCCCGCAGCTCCGCGTCGGTCAGGCGCGAGGTGTCGCCCGTCAGCACGGCGGCGAGCACCTCGGCGGCGGCCAGGGTGCGCCAGCCCTCCTCGGCGGCGAGGAAATCGGTGTCGGGGTCGAGGGCCACGTCAAAGGCCTCGGCGAGGGCAAAGGCCCCGTCCTGGGCCACCTCCTCCGCAAAGGCCGCGCCAACTTCGTTCTCGAATGCACCGGGTCCCCAGAGGTTCATGGGAGCAGGCTAACGCCCGTAAGCGCTGTCGTGGTCGGGGTGAATGGAGATGCAGTGCAGGGTGTCTCCTGTGCGGGTGCACAGCAGGCGGCTTTTCTGGCTGACCCGCAGGGTGTACAGCGTTTCGCCGCCCGGTCCCGCCTGAGCATGCACCTTTTCCCAGTTCAGGCCGGGGGCGCGGTAGAGCGTCTCCCAGTCCAGGCGGTGAAGCCGGGCCAGCGTGTTCAGCACAGCATGGCGCTCAGCCTTTTCCAGGGCGAACAGGTCCCGTTGAAAAGTGGGGACGTTGAGGTCCAGGCGAACGGCGCTCACGCGTCGCGAAGGCTTTCCAGTTCCTCAGGGGTGGTTTCACGGCCTGGGTTCTGGGACAACCACTCGAACGCTTCCTTCAGCTTCGCCTGCATTTCAGGCGTGTGCAGCCAGCGTTCGTTGTCGGGAATGACCGTCGCGGTACGAATGCGCCAGACGCCCGGCTCAGGCTGCTCGACCAGCACCGTCCGCCCGGCATATTCCTTGCCCAGCGAAATCTGCCCGCTGGCACCAATCACCTTCAGTTCGGTCTCTTTGGCGGTCATGCCCTCATGCTAACAGGGTTGCATGAAAACTCAGACGACCACCCTCCCCCGCCCGTACCGCTCCTCGACGTACTGGTCAAGGAGCGCCTTGAAGTCCTCCACAATGCGCGGCCCCCGGAGGGTGGTGAGCAGCTTGCCGTCCCGGTAGACGGGGGCGCGGGGGTCTTCCCCGGTGCCGGGCAGGCTGATGCCGATGTTGGCGTGCTTGCTCTCGCCGGGGCCGTTGACGACGCAGCCCATCACGGCGACCTGCATCTCCTCGACGCCGGGGTACTTTTCCTTCCATTCGGGCATGGCGTCGCGGATGTAGTCCTGAATCTGCCCGGCGAGGTGCTGGAAAAAGGTGGAGGTCGTGCGCCCGCAGCCGGGGCAGCTCGTGACCTGAGGCAGGAACTGGCGCAGGCCCAGGCTCTGAAGAATCTGCTGGGCGACCTCAACTTCCAGCTTGCGCGGCGCTCCCGGCTCCGGCGTGAGGCTGACGCGAATGGTGTCGCCGATGCCTTCGGTGAGGAGGGGGGCCAGGGCCACGCTGGAAGCGACGATGCCCTTCATGCCGATGCCCGCTTCGGTCAGGCCGAGGTGCAGGGGATAGTCACACAGAGGCGCAAGCTGGCGGTAGACCTGCCACAGTTCGGGAGCCGAGCTGACCTTCACCGAGATGATGATTCTGTCGTGCGGAAGGCCCAGCGCTTCGGCGTAGCGGGCCGACTCCAGGGCGGAGGTCACCATCGCGTCAATGGTCACGTCGGTGGTGGATTTGGGGTTGCCCGCCGCCGCGTTCTCGTCCATCAGGCGGGCCAGGACCTGTTGGTCGAGGCTGCCCCAGTTCACGCCGATGCGGACGGGCTTGGCGTACTCCTTGGCCACCTCAATCATCGTGGCGAAGTTGGCGTCGTGGTGCTGCCCGGCCCCCACATTGCCGGGGTTGATGCGGTATTTGGCGAGCAGCCGAGCCGTCTCCGGAAACTCGGCCAGCAGGATGTGCCCGTTGTAGTGAAAGTCCCCGACGATGGGCACCTCCAGTCCCAGCACGCGCAGGCGCTCCACAATCTCTGGGATGGCCGCGGCAGCTTCGCGGGTGTTGACCGTCACGCGCACGATTTCGGACCCGGCGCGGGCGAGCTGCGCGACCTGCAGGGCGGTGGCCTCCGCGTCGGCGGTGTCGGTGTTCGTCATGGACTGCACGACGATGGGATGCTGGCTTCCCACGGGCACCCGACCCACCCAGGTGGTCACAGTTTGACGGCGCGGCACTCTCATGGGGCGCAGTTTACCCGCGCCCCGGCGGGACATTGGCGGCGGGGGCTACTGGGTGGGCACCTTGACCGTGCCCCTCACGATGAGGTCTTCGAGCTTCTTGAGGTTGGTCTTGAGGGATGCCGGAATCAAGGCCTCGTTATAGCGGTCAAAGGCCAGCCCGATGCCGCCATTGCTCAGGCCGAAGGAGCGGTCGCCGCTGCGCCAGGGTCGTCCCATCGCCACGTCCTTGACCACCGCGTACACGGCGTTGTCCACCCGCTTGAGCATGGAGGTCAGGCCGTGGTTCATGGTGGCGGGGTTGCCGTCAAAGTCACCGAGCGCGTTCTGATTGGTGTCCACCCCGATGAAAAAGACCGGACGGCTGTCGCCCGCACAGGCCTTGCGGTAGGCTGCGCTCTTGGGCACCGCCGCGTAGGGGTCGGCGCGGAACTTCAGGTCGGGGGGCAGGTTGGCGGCCTTGAGGCAGGGCTGCGCCTTGATTTGGTCAATCACGCCCCGGCCACTCGCCCCCGCCGCCGCGTAGATGATGTCGTTGCCGTTGCGCTGAAGCTGCGCGGTGAGCGTTTTGGCGATGCCGGGAAGGTTAAAGCCCGCGCTGGAGTCGCTGACAAACTGCGAGGTCACCTGGCAATCGGGGCAGGCAAAGGCCACCCCCGCTTCGAAGCCCGCTCGGAAGCGCCGAATCACCGGGATGTCGGTGCCGCCGATAAAGCCCACTCGCCCGGTGGCCGTCTGCTTACCCGCGAGATATCCAGCCAAGAAACTGCCCTCGTGCTCGCGAAAGCGCAGGCCCACCGTATTGGGTCCTTTGGGCAGGTCATCGACCAGGACAAAGCGGGCATTGGGGGCCGCCGCTGCCGCCGCCGTGAGGGCCGCGTTGTTGGCGTACCCCACTCCAACCACCACCTTGGCCCCCGCACGCACCAGGCCAGGAATGCCGCGGCCCACCTCGCTGAGCTGTCCCGGCTCGAAGGTGCGGATCTGTCCGCCCGTCTCAGCAATCACCCGCTGCACGCCCTGGAAGACCGTCTGGTTGAAGCCCCCGTCCTGGCGCCCTCCCAGGTCAAACGCCACCCCCACCGTAAACCCGATGGCGTGGGCGGAACCGGCCAGGAGGAGAGACAAAGAAGCCAGCAACGCGGTTTGTCGACGCATACATCATGTTTTCTCATCAGTTCTTACAGCGGCCTGACGCCACTGGGGGGGTACCCCCCCCTTGACCACCCGCCACCCGCCCACGCAGACTGCGCACAAACCCGAAGGCAACGCTTGCTCCCCGCCGGGCACGACCTCTCTTCCGCAGCGACAGAGAAGAGGTCGTGCTCGGCGAACAGCATGGAGGACGAGATGAACGACCACAAAACAGGAATCAGTGCCTGGCACGACCACACCCCCGGCTACACGGCGCGGCTGGGGGCGGGGGTCGGCGAGGGGGGCGTGCGGCTGCGGCTGCGCGTGGCGGGGGCCGGAGTCGGGGACGTGACGGGCGCTTGGCTCGATTTCGTGCGGGTGGGCGAAATCGAGAGCGTGCAGGCGACCGAGGTGGCTGGGCCACCCGGCACGGAGGGCCGCTGGTTCGAGGCCGAGCTGCCGCTGGACGCCGCCCGCGTGCGCTACGCCTGGACGCTGAGGCTGCCGGACGACCAGCTCCACCTCACCGCGCTGGGGCTGCACCGGGTGCGGCGGGGCTTTCGGAGCTGGTTTGGGTACCTCGCCGGACACCGGGCGCCCGAGTGGGCCTGGCGCAGCGTGTTCTACCAGGTCTTTCCCGACCGCTTTCGCAACGGCGACCCCACCAATGACGTGCGGGACGGCGAGTACCTCTATCAGGGCCGCCCGGTCGAAAAGGCCGCGTGGGGTTCCCCGGTCACGAAAGAGGGCGACATCCACGCCCACTACGGGGGCGACCTGCGAGGAGTGCAAGACGCGCTGCCCTATCTGGAAGACCTCGGCGTGAACGCGCTGTGGCTCACGCCCATCTTCGTCTCGCCGTCGAACCACCGCTACGACATCAGCGACTACCGCCACGTCGACCCGCACCTCGGCGGGGACGCCGCCTGGGACGAGCTGCGAGCGGCGGCGGACGCGCGGGGCTTTCGGCTGGTGCTCGACGGGGTGTTCAACCACGTCGGCAATGAGCACGCCCTTTTCCGAGCGGCGCTGGAAAGCGAAGCGGCCCCAGAGCGGGCGCTCTTTACCTGGCGCGACGAGCCAGGCAAGCCGCCCTATCACGCCTTTTTCGACCTGCCCAGCCTGCCCAAGATTGACTACCGGGCACCGGAAGCCGTCGCCGAGTTCCTGAACGGCGAGCGCAGCGTGGTCCGCGAATGGCTGCGGCGGGGAGCGGCGGGCTGGCGGCTGGACGTGGCGCACATGATTGGGACGGGCGGCAGCGACGAGGACAACCTCACGCTGCACCGCGCCCTCAAGCAGGCCGCCCGCGAAGAACGTCCCGACGCTTACGTCTTTGGCGAACGCTTCTTTGACCCCGAACACGCCCTTGACGGCCAGGGCGAGGACGGCGCGATGAACTACCACGGCTTTGGCCTCCCGGTGATGCAGTGGCTGAGCGGCGAGGACCACTATGGCCGCCCCAGCCGCTTGGAGGGCACGGAGCTGGCCGAGCTGCTGCATGACGCCTGGCACGTCCTCGCGCCGCCCGTCGCGCTGAGCATGTTCAACCTCATTGAGTCGCACGACATCGGGCGGGCCTTGTTCCGGCTAGGGGAAGACCGGACCCGGTTCCTGGCCGCCTTCACCCTGCTGATGGGCTATCCCGGTGTGCCCTGCACCTACTACGGCACGGAGATTGGCCTCAGCCAGCGCCAGCCGGGCATGATGCCCTGGTGCCGCGAGAGCATGCCCTGGGACGAGGCGACCTGGGACCAGGAGCTGCGGGCGCGGGTACAGGCGCTCATTCGGCTGCGGCGAGAGACGCGGGTCTTGCAGGAAGGGACCCTGCGCTTTGTGCACGCGGAAGCGGACGCCCTCGCCTTCCTGCGCGAGTTCACGGACGCGGTGGGAAGGGTCGAGCGGGCTGTGGTCGTCGCCAGCCGCCGCCCGGAGGCCCACCCGGTGACGCTGACCCTCCCGGCGGGCGAGTGGCGGGACCCGCTGCGCGGCGAGACGCTGCCGGGCGGCGAGGTCACGCTGGACGCGGCGGGCGGGAGGATGTTGCTTCAGGGCTGAGAGAGGCCAGCCACCGCGCCGCCTCCCCCGGCGACCGCAGCCGCACGACCCGCAGATGCGGGTATGCCGCGAGGAGGGCGGGCGTCTCGCGGCGGCGTTTCCAGTGGGTGCGGAAAAACCAGGCCAGGATGCCGTCGCGGGTGAGCTGTGCAGACAGGCGCTCGCGGTTGCCGTTCCACAATTCCTGGCGAGTGAGGATGCGCCGCAGCGTGCGCCTCAGCAGTCGCCAGAACACGACCTGACCGGGATAGTCCAGCCAGACCAGCGTGTCGGCCCGCGCCCACCCGATGTCGCGGGCCTTGGAGTAGTTCCCGTCCATCACCCAGGCGTCCCCGGCGGTGAAGGCGGCGACCCGCGCCCGGAACGCCTCTCGCGGGGCCTCCTGCCAGCCGGGGAGGTGATTCCAGGCGTCCTGCTCGCCGTGGGGTACCCCTAGCCGCCCGGCGAGCGCACGGGCCAGGGTGGTCTTGCCGCTCCCGGTGGTGCCGATAACGACGATTCGCCTCATGCCCAGCAGGAAATCACGGGGTGGGGGGCCGAGGCATCCGCCACCTGGCTGGGACCTAGAGGATTGGCGGAAGAACGCCTGATGTTCTGTCCCTCTCCCCTTGTGGGACTCACAGAGCTGCTTGCAGAGAGGCCTTGCGAGAGCTTGGGATGACTTGTAAAGCTCCGCAGTCGAGGGGGCGCCCGGACCGGAGCTAACCGCTGACGGCTGGCCGCTGGCCACTTGCTATCCTGCCCCCACACATGGCACACGCAGATGACGGGCGGCTGTACGCGGGATGGGTCGAGCTTCTCTCGTGGCTGGAAGCGGAAGCGGCGGCGCAGGGCTTGGGCTTTCAGAAGGTCGCGGACTTTCCCGACTACATCTACCGCATGGAACGGCCCTATGACCTGCCCACCACGGTGATGAGCGTGGCCCTCACGGCGGGGGGGCAGCCCCTGCTGGTGGCGGCGGTCAGCCCCCGGCACGTGGACCTAAAGAGCATTTCGCTGCGTCTCATGGGCGGCTCGAAGCACTGGCACCTGCACGCGGGCGAGGCCGGGCTGCTGGAGGGCAAACGGCCCTTCACGCGGGAGCGCCTCGCGCAGCTTATCGAGGGGGCGGTGCGGGGACTGACGGCGGTGTGAGGTGGGTGCCGGGTGACCCTTACAGCACTCGGAAGGCCACCCACGCCATGCCCACCCCCAGCAGGGTGCCCACGAGCACTTCGAGGTAGGTGTGCCCCAGCAGCACCCGCAGGGGCAGGGGCGCGAAGCCCTCGCGGACGACGGTTCGCAGCTCCTCGACGAGGTCGTTGAGCAAGCGGGCCTGCATGCCGCTGGAGTGGCGCACGCCCGTCGCGTCGTACATCACGATGAGGGCAAAGACGGCGCAGGCGGCAAAGAGGGGGCTGCCCAGCCCCTGGGTGAGGGCCACCCCGGTCGTCAGGGCCGCCACCATCGCGGAGTGGCTTGAGGGCATGCCCCCCGTCTCCATAAAGGCTTCGGGCCGCCAGCGCCGCTCCAGCAGCAAAATGAGGAGCACCTTGAGCACCTGCGCTCCAGTTGAGGCGAGCACCGCCGTCC
The DNA here is from genome assembly GCF_000482805.1 of Deinococcus murrayi DSM 11303. Taxonomy (GTDB): domain Bacteria; phylum Deinococcota; class Deinococci; order Deinococcales; family Deinococcaceae; genus Deinococcus; species Deinococcus murrayi. Next base: position 145,907 of record NZ_KI519501.1, read on the forward strand.
ACAGCCAGCGGTTGCCCAGCAGGTCGTCGAGGGGAGAAGGGGTCATGGGCAAACAGGAAGAGCGCTCCGGCGCTCGGCGGCGGCGACGGTGTTGGCGAGCAGAGCGGCGACCGTCATCGGGCCGACACCCCCCGGCACGGGTGTGAGGGCGGAGGCGACCCCCGCCACCGCCGGATGCACGTCTCCGGTGAGGTGGGCGGCTCCCGACCCGTCCACGACTCGGTTGATGCCCACATCCACCACGACCGCGCCGGGCCGCACCATCTCCGGCGTGATGAGGTGCGGCTGCCCCGCCGCCACGACGAGCAGCTCGGCTTCCCGCGTGACCGCCCCCAGGTCGGGCGTCTGGCGGTGGGCCAGCGTGACCGTCGCGTCAGCGGCCAGCAGCAGCGCGGCCATCGGTCGGCCCACGATGAGGCTGCGGCCCACCACCGCAGCTCGGCGGCCCGCGACGGGAATCCCGTAGTGCGCCAGCAGCGCCATCACCCCGGCGGGGGTGCAGGGGGTCAGGCCGGGCCGCCCCGACCACAGCTCGCCCACATTGCAGGGATGAAAGCCGTCCACGTCCTTGGCGGGGTCTACCGCCCGCAGCACCGCCGCCGCATCGAGGTGGGGCGGGAGGGGAAGTTGCACCAGGATGCCGTCCACGTCAGGGGCCGCGTTCAGGTCGGCGAGGAGGGAGAGCAGTTCGGTCTGCGAGGTTTCCTCCGGCAGGGCGTAGACCGTGCTGCGCAGCCCTGCCTCCCGCGCCCGGCGGTCCTTGCCACGCACGTAGCTCGCCGAGGCGGGGTCATCGCCGACGCGCACCAGGGCGAGGCCGGGGGGCCGGGACAGGGCGCGGGCGCGTTCAGCGGTGGCCGCGAGCAGGGCGGCGGCGGCGGGTGCTCCGGCCAGCAGCTGCGCGGTCACGCGTCCCGGTTCCCCGATAGGGTGCGGCTGAGGCCTCCCAGCACCCCGTTGACAAAGCGGCCCGAATCCTCGCCGCCGAACTTGCGGGCGATGCGCACCGCGCTCTCGATGACGGGGGGATGCGGCTCGGAGGTGTAGAGCAGCTCGTAGGTCGCCAGCCGCAGCACGTTGAGGTCAGTTTGGGCCATCTGCCCGAAGTCCCAGCCGCGAATGGTGCGGCGCAACTGGTCGTCGACCTCGGTGCGGCGGGTCTCTAAGCCCTCCAGGAGTTGCCGGGCAAAGGCAAGCGCCTCCTCGCTGAGGGGCGGGAAGGTGTCGTCGCCCTCGCGCATGGCCCCTTCGGCGCGGGTGAAGATGGCACCGAGGGGCAGCCCCGCCCCGGCCCCGCCCCCCCGCTCGGCCTCGAACAGCACCCGGAAGGCGAACTCGCGGGCGGCACGGCGGGTGCCGAGGGGCGGCTGGGCACGGTCGCGGCGGCGGGTCAAGCGGCCCCCTCACGCGGCAGGGTCACGCCCAGCACGCTGACGTTGACGGCCCGCACCTTCAGCCCGGTCATCAGCTCGATGTTCTCGCACACCGCCCCCTGTGCTTGCCGCGCCAGCCCAACGAGGCTGCGGCCATACTCCACGTTCAGGCCGACATCTACGGTGACTTGGTTGCCCTCGCGGGTGACCCGCAGGGCGCGGGGGCGGCGCGGCCCCCCCTGCGAGCGCAGCACCTCGCCCACCTTGAGGGGCGCGGCGGCGATCTCCACGCCCTCGATGCCGTCCAGCGTCGTGGCGGCGATGTCCGTCAGGACACTTTTGCTGATGTCTACGTCCATATCGGGAGACAGTGTAGCTGGGGGAGGGGGGGAGGCGAGTGGCTGGTGGCCCAGACGCGACCAGCCACCTGCTACACGCCCCGCTCGGCGAGCAGCGCCCCCAGCCCCGCCTCGTCCAGCACCGGGACGCCCAGTTCCTGCGCCCGCGTGAGCTTGCCCCCCGCCTCCTCACCCGCGACGACGTAGGAGGTCTTTTTCGTCACGCTGCCCGCAACGCGGGCACCCGCCGCCTCCAGCTCGGCCTTGAGCGCCTCGCGGGGACGCGAGAGGGTTCCGGTGAGGACGAAGGTGAGGCCAGCGAGGGGGGCGTCACCGCGCGGGGCCGCCTCCTCCACCGGGGCGACCCCGGCTTCCCGCAAGCGGCGCAGGAGGTCGCGCATCGTCTCGTCTCCGAGGGCGGCGGTGACGCTTTCCGCGAGGACCCCCCCCATGCCGGGCACCGCCTCAATCTGCTCTGGGGTGGCCGCAAGAAGCGCGTCCAGTGTGCCGAAGGCGCGGGCCAATGCCTGCGCCCCGCGCTCGCCGACGTGCGGAATGCCCAGGGCGTGAATCAGGCGCCACAGCGGGCGGGTTTTGCTGGCCTCCAGTTGCTCCAGCACGTTGGCGGCCTTTTTCTCGCCGCTGCGCTCCAGGGCGGCGAGCTGCGCCGCGGTGAGGTGGTAGAAGTCGGCGGCGTCGCGCACCAGCCCGGCGGCGAGGAGTTGCCCAATCAGCTTTTCGCCCAGCCCGCGCACGTCCATCGCCCCCCGGCTCACGAAGTGCCGCAGCCGTTCGAACTGCTGGGCGGGGCAGGCGGGGTTGGGGCAGTAGGTGTTGGCGTCGCCCCCCCCCCGCACCGCCTCATGCCCGCATTCGGGGCAGTGGGTTGGGAAAACATAGGGCTGGGCCTCCGGGGGCCGCTTGTCCAGCACCACCCGCAGAATCTGGGGAATCACCCCGCCCGCCTTGCGCACGACGACGGTGTCGCCAATCCGCAGGTCCAGGTTCCGGATGTAATCCTCGTTGTGGAGGGTGGCGCGGCTGACCGTGCTGCCCTCGATGAGGCGGGGGGCGAGGTGCGCGAGGGGCGCGAGCTTCCCGGTGCGGCCCACGTTGATGACGATGTCTTCGAGCACCGTCTCGACCTCCTCGACCGGGAACTTGTAGGCGACCGCCCAGCGGGGGGCGCGGCTGGTGAAGCCCGCCTCTTCCTGGAGGGCGAGAGAATCGAGCTTGAGCACGGTGCCGTCCGCGTCAAACTCGAACGAGGAGCGCTGCGCCGTCATGCGGCGGTGGTAGTCGGTGGCGGCCCCGATGCCGCGCAAGGTTTCCGCGTGGGCGCTTGTCGGAAAGCCCTGCGCCGCCAGCCACGCGAGCAGCTCGGTCTGGGTGCGCACGGGCACCCCATCGCGCTTGCCCAGGCCGTAGAACACCGCCTTGAGACCGCGTGAGCGAGTCACCTCCGGGTCTTTTTGCCGGAGTGCTCCGGCAGCCCCGTTGCGGGGGTTTTTCAGCAGCGGCAGGCCAAGTTCCTCGGCGCGGGCGTTGTAAGCGGCAAAGTCGGCCCGCGAGAGGTAAACTTCGCCGCGCACCTCCAGCTCGCCCCGCAGCCCCGGCAGCTCGCGGGGAATGCCCGGCACAGTGAGGACCTGCTCGGTGACGAGTTCGCCCACCTGACCGTTGCCCCGCGTGGCGGCCCACTGCAAGACCCCATCCACGTAGTACAGATTCACGCTTAGACCGTCCACCTTGAGTTCGCCCGTGTAGGTGAAATCGTCCATGTCAGGCAGCAGCCCCAGGGCGCGGGCCAGCTTCTCCTGCCACTCGCGCAGCTCGTCGTCATTAAAGGCGTTGTCGAGGCTGGTCATCGGAGTGGGGTGAGTCACCGGCAAGAAGGCCGCGCTCGGTGCCCCGCCGACGGTCTGGGTGGGCGTGCTCTCCCCCACCCATTCGGGGTGCGCTTGCTCCAGCTCGCGCAGGGTGCGAACCATCCGGTCGTATTCGTCGTCGGGAATCTCCGGGTCGTCAAGTTCGTGGTAGGCGCGGGCGTGGCGCTCGACCTCCGCACGCAGGGCCAGGTAGTCGGCCTGGGTCGCCTCGCTGGGGGGGACGCTGGGGGGGGTGCCGGGAGCGGCCTCGGTCATAAAGGGTAGCCTAGAGCATTCGCCGCTGGGGTCTTGCCGCGGGCGCTGAGCACAGGGAGACGCGTCTGCACCGCTCCTGCCGCTCAAGAAAAGGCCAAGCTTGTCCTAAGGGTCCCTCAGGCTACGTTCACCCATCGGAGGGTAGGCGGGGCGGAAAGGTGACCCATCTCCAGGTCTAGACACCCGCTGGATTCCGTATACTCTGGGCTGGGTCCAAGGAGCCGCATGACGCAAGCATCCGCTGAAGGCTGAGGCTGGGTCCCATAGCACTGCACCGTTCCACTCCACCGGAGGAAACATGAAGAAAGTTGTGACCATCGCCCTGGCGGTTGCCGCCACGGCCTCCCTCGCTGCGGCCCAGGGGACCATTCGCGTCGGTATGGTCTACGACGCGGGCGGCAAGTTTGACAAGAGCTTCAACCAGTCCGCCTATGAGGGCGGCGTGCGTGCTCAGAAGAACCTGGGCATTCGCCTGAACGACTTCGAGCCGTCCGACCCCAGCCAGACCATCCAGGGCATCCGCAACTTCGCCAACCAGGGCTTTGACCTCACCATCGGCGTGGGCTTTGCCAACAACGCCAGCATCACCCAGGTCGCCAGGGAAAACCCCGACCTGTACTTCGGCCTGGTTGACGACGTGTCCCCGGCCAAGAATGTCGCCTCGATGGTCTTTGCCGAGCAAGAAGGCAGCTACCTGGTGGGCTACCTCGCCGGGCTGAACTCCTCGACGGGCGTGGTGGGTTTTGTCGGCGGCATGGACATCCCCCTCATCCACAAGTTCGAGGCGGGGTACCGGGCGGGCGTGCTCGCTGCCAACCCCAAGGCCCGCGTCATCGCTCAGTACGTGGGCACCACCCCCGACGCCTGGAACAACCCTGGCCGCGCCAAGGAGATTGCGGCTTCCATGCGCTCGCGTGGGGCCGACATCATCTTCGCGGCGGCGGGCGGCAGCGGCAACGGGGTCATCGACTACGTCAAGCAGACCCAGTGCCTCAAGGCGGCCAACCTGCCTGCGGGCGTGAAGTTTAACAGCAACAACTTCGCCAACGTCCGCAAGAGCGCCTCGTACACCAAGGCCTGCGCGGGCAACACTCGCCCGATGTTCTTCATCGGCGTAGACTCCAACCAGAACTACCTCGGCGACTTTGACGGCAACCCCGCCACGATGAACCACGGCCTGACCTCCATGCTCAAGCGGGTGGACAACGCCGTGTACGCCCTGATTAACGACGTCAAGAATGGCCGCTTCAAGGGTGGCGAGCGCCGCTTCGGTCTCAAGGAAAACGGCGTCGGCTACGCGGTCGACCAGTACAACCGCGCCCTGATTCCCAGCACCCAGATTGCCCGCGTCGAGGCCATCAAGCAGCGCATCATCAAGGGCGAGATTAAGGTTCCCAGCACCCGCTGAGGCTTTTCCCCTCCCTCCTCCTGGGCCGCTTCCTTCCGGGGCGGCCCGGTTCGCTTTGGCCTCTTCCCCCCGCACCTGCCCTGCCCCCTCCCCCGCAAGCAGGTGCTAGAATGGCCCGTTTCAGAGCGAAGGGCAGACCCGTCCTTACGCACGCAGCAGAATCCCCCGGCGGCGCTGGCCCGTGCCGGTAGGCCGCCGCCCCAAAGGAGTTTCCAGCTTGCAAAACCAGCATCTGGTGGTGCGCGGCGCCCGCGAACACAACCTCAAAAACGTCACGGTGGAGCTGCCACGAGACAAGTTCGTGGTCATCACGGGGGTATCGGGCAGCGGCAAAAGCACGCTCGCCTTTGACACCATCTATGCCGAAGGCCAGCGCCGCTACGTGGAAAGCCTTTCGGCCTATGCCCGGCAGTTTCTGGGCCTGATGGACAAGCCCGATGTGGACGGCATCGAAGGGCTGTCCCCGGCCATCTCCATCGACCAGAAGACGACCAGCCACAACCCCCGCAGCACGGTGGGTACCGTGACCGAGATTCACGACTACCTGCGCCTGCTGTATGCGCGGGTGGGCACCCCGTATTGCCCCCTGTGCGGGCGCAAAATCGAGAAGCAGTCGCCGAGCGAAATCACAGCCCGGCTGCTCGCGCAGTTCCCGGACGCCCGCGCCATCTTGCTCGCTCCGGTGGTGCGCGGGCGCAAGGGCGAGTACCGCAAGCTGCTCGCGGACCTGCGGCGTGAGGGCTTTTCACGGGTGCGGGTCGACGGCGTGCTGTACGAGCTGGAGGAAGCCGAGAAGCTCAAGCTGGAAAAGTTCGAGAAGCACGACGTGGACGTGGTTGTCGACCGCCTCACCCTGCGCGAGAGCGACCGGAGCCGGGTCGCGGAGAGCGTGGAACTCGGTTTGAGGCGGGGCGAGGGCCTGCTGCGGGTACTGCTGCCCGAAGCGGGTGAGGGCGGGAGCGCCCACGAGGAACTGTACTCCGAGCGCTTCGCCTGCCCCGAACATGGCAGCGTGCTTGAGGAACTCGAACCACGTTCTTTTTCCTTTAACTCGCCCTACGGGGCTTGCGGCGACTGCGCCGGGCTGGGCCACAAGAACGAGTTCTCGCCCGACCTGGTGGTCGACGAGCACCTGAGCATCGCGGAGGGCGCGATTTTGCCCTGGAGCAAAAAGGGCACGGGGGGCGGCGTCTACTACTGGGACAAGCTCAAGGCGCTTGCCGAGCACCTGGGCTTTGACCTGAAGACCCCCTGGCGCGACCTGCCGGACGCGGCGAAGAAAGCTGTCCTCTACGGCCCCGGCGAGCCGTTCGAGGTGGTGTACCGCCGGGGGGGCAAGGAGACGCTGCGCTTCATGACCGAGTTTGAGGGAGTGTTGCCCAACCTGGAGCGCCGCTACGCCGACACCGAGTCCGAGTACATGCGCGAGAAGCTCGAAGAGTTGATGGAGCTGCGCCCCTGCCCGACCTGCGGCGGCACCCGCTACAAGCCTGAAATCCTGGCCGTGCGGGTGGGCGGCCTGAACATCGCGCAGGCGAGCGGCATGAGCGTGCTGGAGGCCGACGCCTACTTTGGGCGCTTGCAGGAGGGCACGCTGGACCACGACGCCATCGCCCCGCACCTGGGAGAGCACCTCGGCGGCACGGCGCGGGCGCACGCCCCCCGGCGCTACGAGTACGGGCTGGGCGAGTTTGGGGCGGCGGTGGCGGCCCCCATCCTGCGGGCCATTCGCACCCGGCTGAAGTTTTTGGTGGATGTGGGGCTGGATTACCTCAGCCTTGACCGCACCGCGAACACGCTGTCGGGCGGCGAGGCCCAGCGCATCCGGCTGGCGACCCAGGTGGGGTCGGGCCTGACCGGGGTGCTGTACGTGCTCGACGAGCCGTCCATCGGCCTGCATCCCAAGGACAACGGGCGCCTCATTGGGACCCTGAAGAACCTGCGCGACCTGGGCAACACCCTTATCGTCGTCGAGCACGACGAGGACACCATGCTGGAGGCCGACTACCTCGTCGATATGGGGCCGGGCGCGGGCGTGCACGGCGGCGAGATTGTGGCGGTGGGCACGCCGGGCGAGGTGCGCGAGAACCCCGCCAGCCTGACCGGGCAGTACCTGCGCGGCGAACTCAAGATTGAAGTGCCGGCTGTGCGCCGCCGGGGCAATGGCAAAAAGCTGCGGATTGTGGGTGCCCGCGAGCACAACCTCCGGGACGTGACCGTCGAGATTCCGCTGGGCACCATGACGGTTGTGACCGGGCCAAGCGGCTCGGGCAAGTCCACCCTGATTCACGACATCCTGCACGCCACGCTGGCCCGTGAACTCAACCGTGCCAAGACCAATCCGGGCCGCTTTGAGCGCATCGAGGGCATGGAGCACCTCGACAAGGTGATTGAGATTGACCAAAGCCCTATCGGGCGCACGCCCAGAAGCAACCCGGCCACCTACACGGGCGTCTTCACCGAAATCCGCGACCTCTTTACCCGCACGCCCGAAGCGCGGCGGCGCGGGTACCAGTCGGGCCGCTTCTCCTTCAACGTGAAGGGCGGGCGCTGCGAGCATTGCAAGGGCGACGGGGTGATGAAAATCGAGATGAACTTCCTCCCCGACCTCTACGTGCCCTGCGAGGTCTGCAAGGGGGCACGCTACAACCGCGAGACGCTGGAGGTGAAGTATGGCGGCAAGAATATCGCCGAGGTGCTTGACCTGACGGTCGAGGCGGCCCGCGAGTTCTTTGAGGCGATTCCCGCCATCGAGCGCAAAATGAGCCTGCTGTGCGACGTCGGGCTGGGCTACATGAAGATTGGGCAGCCCTCGACGACCCTCTCTGGCGGCGAGGCGCAGCGCATCAAGCTGGCCTCGGAGTTGTCCAAGCGGGCGACGGGCAAGACGATTTACATCCTTGACGAGCCGACGACCGGCCTGCACTTCGAGGATGTCCGCAAACTGCTCGGCGTGCTCGACCGACTCGCCGAGGGCGGCAACACCCTGGTGGTCATCGAGCATAATCTCGATGTGATGAAGTGCGCGGACCACATCATCGACTTGGGACCGGAAGGCGGCGTGCGGGGGGGCACGGTTGTGGCGACGGGCACCCCCGAACAGGTGGCCGCGCACCCCACGAGCCACACCGGAGAGTACCTGCGCCGGGTGCCGGGCATCGTGCCCGCTGGGGGTCAAGCGCCCGCTGACCTCGTCGCGACTGCGCCCGCCCGCAGGGGCCGGGGCAAGAAAGCGGGGGCCGCGTGAGCGGGACGCCCCAGGCTCCGGCGACTCGCCCGGCGCGGGACCGCTCTGGCCTGCGCACGGGGCTGCGGCTCTTGGGCGGTTGGGCGCTGCTGGGGCTGCTCGCCTGGCTGATGTGGACTCCCGGCGCGTGGCCCGCGCTGCTGCTCGCGTGGGTGCTCCTCACCCTGCTCGCCGACGAGTTCGGGGGGTGGTTCGGGTATCTTGGCGTGCTGCTGGGGGGGCTGGCCTTCGTCGCGCCCGCGCCGGAGCCTGCCGGATGGAGCGTCATCGTGCCGCTGGTGGGGGGAGCGCTGCTGGCGGCCCTCCTCGTCAAGCATTCCGGGGGGCCGTTTGTGCTCCCCTTTGCGGCAGCGATGTTTGCCCTGCCGCTCTTGGCGGTGGCCCGCTTCGGCAGCAAGCTGGACGCGGGGCTGACCCTGCCTGAAGACCCCGCCTTTTTGCGCAGCGCCCTGCTGGGGATGGCCGTGGGGCTGGGCGTCAGCCTGCTGCGGCAGGTGACCACAGCGCTGTTGCGGCGGCGAGCGCGAGCGCAGCAACGGCACCGGCAGGGTACAGCGCCCGCCGCTGCGGTCCCCCTGGCCGCCGTGACCTTTGAGTTTCCCGACCCCCCTCCCGCCGACGCACCCGACGCGCCGCGGCCCGGCTGAGCGCTCCACCTCGGCGGGGCCTGGGGCCTGCCGCATCCGGGGGCGAGTTGCTCTAGACTCCAGGGGTGACCCGATTGCAAGGCAACAACCAGAACCGCACGGTGCTGGTGATCGGTACCCTGATCGCCGCCCTTCTCATCGCCCTCGCCGTGTACGCGGTGCGCGGCAACTCTGACAGAGGGAACGGACAGACCGTCAACTTCGACCTGCAGGGCCAACCCATCCTGGGACAAGCGGACGCGCCCGTCACGGTGGTCGTCTTTGAAGACTTTAAGTGCCCCAACTGCAAGCGCTTTGAAGAAGAGTTCTTGCCCCAGATTCGCGCCCAGTACCTCGATACGGGCAAGGCCCGGCTGGTACCCATGAACTTCCCCTTCCTCGCCGAGGCCGCCCGCCTGCCCGAAAACGACAGCAAGTTCGCGGCCCAGGCTGTGGAATGCGCGTTTGTGCAGGGCGGCAGCGAAGCCTATGACGCGCTGTCGAAAATCATTTTCCGGGCGCAGGGACCGGAAAGCCAAGTCTGGGCCTCCAAGTCGCGTCTCAAGGAACTCGCGCAAAACGTCGAGGGCCTCGACCAAGCGCGGTTTTCCACCTGCCTGGACAACGACGAGACCGCCGCTGCCGTGGAGGCAGATACGGCGCAGGCCCGCCGCGCCAACGTGGGGGGCACCCCAACCGTCTTTGTCAATGGCCGGGCGCTGGACAGCTATGACGCGGCGACCGTGGGCCGGGCCATCGACGCGGCATCCCAGAACTGAGGCCCGGTGACCCGCGACAACCGCCTGTACCTCGCCTGGGTCGTCGCGCTGGTCGCGACCCTGGGCAGCTTGTACTTCAGCGAGGTCCGGGGCTTTGCGCCCTGCGTGCTGTGCTGGTACCAGCGGATTGCCATGTATCCGCTCGCGCTGCTCCTGGGGCTGGCGGCCCTGCGCGGCGACTTGGGCATTCGGACCTACGCGCTGCCGCTGGCCGCCGTCGGCTGGCTCATCGCCCTGATTCAGAACCTGGAAGACTGGGGCGTGATTCCGGTCTTGCGGGTGTGCAGCGCCAACAACGCTGTCCCCTGCGACGTGCACTGGCCGGTCTGGGGGGGCGGCTTGGCGGGCCTCAACTCGGTCCTCACCATCCCCGTGTTGGCGATGATAGCCTTCACGCTCATCGTGGTGCTGCTGGGGTGGCGGCGAGGCGAGCAGGAACGGAGCTGACCCACCCCCTTCCCCATGTTCACCGGAGTTCTCAGCGAGGGGCGGAGCATGAGTGGCTTCGCTCCTCGCTTTGGCGTAGGCCTAGACGGGCCGCCCCGCCATCATGAAGCTGGCGGTCATGCCGCCGTCGACGGGCACGATGGCCCCGGTCAGGAAGCTGGCTTCCGCGCTGCCCAGGAAGTACACCGCCTGCGCGACCTCACGCGGCTCGCCCAGCCGCCGCAGGGCATGAAGGTCCTCGTAGTCACGGCGGGTTTGTTGGGGGTCATCCGAGTCGGCGATGGCGGCCAACACGCTTTCGGTGGCGATGGCACCGGGAGCAACTGCATTGACCCGCACACCCCGCGGGGCGAGGTCGAGGCTCATGGCGCGGGTGAGGTTGACCAGCCCGCCCTTGCTCGCGTTGTAGGCGGCATTGTTCTGCTCAGCAAATAGGCCCTGCACCGAGGCCACGTTGACCACGGCACTCCCCGGCGGCATCAGGTCAATCAAAGCCCGCGTCAGCAGCAGCGGGGCCGTGAGGTTCACGCTGAGGGTGCGGCTCCAGCCCCGCTCGCTGACTTCCAGCACGCTGCCGGGCGCGCCCTGAAAGGCCGCGTTGTTGACGAGCACGGCGACCCCGCCCTCATCGCGCGCCACCCGCACGATGCGCTCGCGCCCGGCAGCGGTGCTGACGTCAGCGCGCAGGCGCAGGTGCCCCCGCAGGGCGGGCGGCAAGGTGAGGTCAACCCCCAGGACCCGGTGGCCCCGCTCGGCATACAGTTCGGTGATGGCGCGGCCAATGCCCCGCGCCGCACCGGTGACGACCACCAGTCCGGACGGGGCGGCGGGGAGGTCAGCGGACGAAGAAGCACGGCGAGCACGCGTCATGAGAGCAGTGTGCGGTTCCCCCGCTCTCTGACGCAAGTCTTGCGGCTGGCTCAAGGGACGCTCAAGGAAACCACGAGGCAGCTGGCCCGTCCCCACTCCTAGGCTGGCGCGGTGACCCACCATGACCTGCTGAGTCCGGAACGCTTGCGCGGCGTTCTCCTCGACGTTGACGGCACCCTCGCTGACTCTAACCACGCGCACGCCCGCGCTTGGGCAGCGGCGCTGCGCGATGAGGGGTTTGAGAAGTCGCCGGAAGCCATCTTTCCCCTCATCGGGATGGGCGGTGACAAGCTGGTGCCAGAGCTGACTGGTCTAGACGCCGAGAGCGAGCGGGGCCAGCGGATGACCGAAGGCTGGGTCCGGCACTTTCAGGAGCTGATCCCCGACCTGCGGCCCACCCCCGGCGCCCGCGCCCTGGTCGAGGGCCTGCGGGCACGCGGCCTGCGGGTCGTCCTGGCGACAAGCGGCGAGGCCGAGGTCGTAGACGCCCTCTTGCGGCAGATTGGCCTCGACGACCTGGAGCTAGAGCGCGTCAGCAGCACCGACGTGGAGAACAGCAAGCCCGACCCCGACCTCGTCCAGGCCGGGCTACGCACCCTGGGCCTGCCCGCTGAGGCCACGCTGATGGTGGGCGATACCCCCTACGACGCGGAGGCCGCCCGCAAAGCCGGGGTGCCCTGCGTGCTGCTGCGCTGCGGCGGGCATCCGGGGGTGGAGGAACACGACCCCGTCTATGACCATCCCCAGGCGCTGCTGGAGGCCCTGGACCAGGCGTTTCCGGTGGAGTGAGGACAGTACGGGGAGGGGGCTGGGGCACGGACGCCCCCGGCCCTCTTCCCCCGATGGGTTATTCCCCACTTTCGGGCAGGGCAAAGGCTTGCAGGGGCACCGTCACCTCGCGGGTTTGGCCGCTGCGCCGCACGGTGAGGCGCAGGGTGTCCCCGATTTGCTTGCCTATCACGGCGCGGGGTAGGTCGGCGGCGTCCTCCAGCGGCTGGCCGTCTACGGCGATGATGACGTCGCCATCCAGCACGGCGGAAGCGCTGCTGCCGCGCAATCCGGCCCGCTCGGCGGGGCTGCCGGGATAGACCTGCAGGACCAACGCACCCTGCTGGGGCAGGCCCGCCCGCTGACGCTCCTCGGCGGTGAAGCTCGCCACATCCCGGAAACCCAGGCCCAGGGTGGGCGTCTTGACCTCGCCGCCGCGCTGAAGCTGCGGAAGCAGGCGGCGCACGGTGTCCACCGGAATCGCAAAGCCCACGCCCGCGCTTTGGCCGACGCCCCCGGTCAGAATCTGGGTGTTCACCCCGATGACCTGACCCGCAGAGTCCAGCAGCGGCCCCCCGGAGTTGCCGGGATTGATGGCCGCGTCCGTCTGAATGACGTTTTGCGCGACCCCCTTGGCCCCCACCGGAACGGTGCGCTCCAGGCTGGAGATGATGCCCTCCGAGACGCTGAACTGAAGCCCGAAGGGGGCACCGAGGGCGATGGCCTTGAGGCCCACCTCCAGCCCGTCCATCTGCCCCAGCGGGATGGGCTGGATGGCCCCGGCGGGCAGGCCCTCGGCGCGAATGAGGGCGAGGTCAAAGTCGGGCGCGCGGCCCACCACCTTCGCCCGGTAGGACTCCCGGCGACCATGCAGCCGAATGGTGATTTCGTCGGCTCCCTCCACGACGTGGTTGTTCGTCAGGATGTCGCCCTGCGCGTTTACAAAAAAGCCGCTGCCCGCGCTCTGCTGCGGCCCCTGCTGGGGCAGCTCAAAGCCGAAGCGCTCCTGCAAGTCGCGCCGCAGTTGCGCCTGCGGGCTGGTATCACCGCCCCGGTCGGTGACCTCGATATAGACCACGCCGTCTTGCCGGGCCTTGACGACTTCCACGGTGTTCAGCTCGGACTGGGTGCGGGCGGCCTGGGCGGCGGGGGTGCCGGAGGTCGCCGGGGCCGAGGGGACGGGCACGCTGCGGGTGACCTGAGCGCTGGTGCGTTCAGAGAGTTCAAAGCCCACAAACGTGCCGAGGGCCAGGGTGCCCGTCAGAGCCAGCAGCGAGAGGTTCTTCTTCATGGGGCGAGTCTGCCCCAGGGCGGTTATGCGGCGGTTAAAGGGGCGCGGGGAGGCTGTTATGGGTGAACGGCCCAGCCTACACCGACGCTGCGCTCGCCCGGCCAGCCACCCGCCCGGAAAAGAGGCACCCTCCCAGGAAAGTCCCCTCCAGCGAGCGGTAGCCGTGCATGCCGCCGCCGCCGAAGCCTGCGACCTCGCCCGCCGCGTACAGGCCGGGGATGGGGTCGCCGCCAGGCCGCAGCACCCGGCCCTGGAGGTCAGTCTCCAGGCCGCCCAGCGTCTTACGGGTCAGGATGTTCATGCGGACAGCGACGAGGGGGCCATGGGCGGGGTCGAGGAGCGGTGCGGGCGGGGCCACCCGCAAGAGCCGCTCGCCGACGAGTGCCCGCGCCCCCCGCACCAGCGCGAGCTGCGGGTCCTTGCCCGCCCGGTTGGCCACCTGGAGGTCTCGCTCGCGCACCTCGCGCTCGACGGTGGCGAGGTCGACGAGGTCCGTTCCGGTGAGGCGGTTCATGCCCGCGACGAGGCCGGGCAGGTCGGGGGCGGTCACGAAATCCTCGCCGTGGTCGAGAAAAGCCTGCACCGGAGCTTGCACCGCCCGCCCCACCCGGCCCAGGGTGCGCCGCAGGTCGCGGCCCGTCAGGTCGGGGTTTTGCTCGGAGCCGGAGAGGGCGAACTCCTTTTTGAGGATGGTCCGGTTGAGCAAAAACCAGGTGTAGGGGTAGCCCTGGCGGGTGATGTACGACAGCGTGCCCAGCGTGTCCGCGCCGGGGAAGTGCGGGTGCGGCAGCCGCCGCCCGGTCGGGTCCAGCCACAGGCTGCTCGGCCCCGGCAACACCCGGATGCCGTGCCCCGGCCAGACCGGGTTCCAGTTGCGCAGCCCCTCGGTGTAGTGCCACATGCGGTCAGGGTGAATCAGGCTGGCCCCCTGGGCGGCGACCTGGGCCTGCAACTCGCCGTCGACATGCTGGGGCACCCCGCTGAGGAGGAAAGCCGGGGGCGGTCCCAGCCTCGCTGCCGGCCAGTTGCGCCGCACCCTGGCGAGGTTGCCCCCCAGCCCCCCGGAGGTCACGATGACCGCGCCCGCCCGCAAGGCGAAGTCGTCCACGACGACGCGGGAACTCGCCTCGCCCCGGCCCACGTCCGACGGCTCCAGCACGTCGCCGCGCACGCCGACCACCGCGCCGCCCTCTTCCATCAGGCCGCGCACCCGATGACGAAAGCGCATCTGGACGCGTCCTGCCGCCGCGTGCGCCTGCACCCGCCGCACGAACGGCTCCAGCACACCCGGCCCGGTGCCCCAGGTGATGTGAAAGCGCGGCACCGAGTTGCCGGGGCCGCCCGCCCCCTGAAAGCCGCGCTCGGCCCAGCCCACCGCCGGGAAGAAGCGCAGGCCCATCCCCGTCAGCCAACTCCGCTTTTCGCCCGCTGCGAAGTCCACGTAGGCCTCGGCCCAGGCCCTGGGCCAGTGGTCTTCGGGGCGGTCAAAGCCCGCCGTGCCCAGCCAGTCGGTCCAGGCCAGCTCGCGCGAGTCGCGGATGCCCAGCCGCCGCTGCTCAGGCGAGTCCACCAGAAAGAGGCCCCCAAAGGACCAGTAGGCCTGTCCGCCAAGGTTCTGTTCGCCCTCCTGGTCGAGCAGCAGCACCCGCCGCCCGGCATCGGCAGCTTCGGCGGCGGCCACCAGCCCGGCGAGGCCCGCCCCCACCACGATGAGGTCCGCTGGCGTCTCTTGGGTCATCTGGGTACCTCCTGCAAAGGAAAAACACCCGGCGTGCGGGGAAGCGCGGCGGGTGTTCGGAGGGGAAGCGGCAGGGGGGCTACTTGCGGCGCTTGCCGCCAGGCGCGCCGCGCTTGCCGCCGCCCCCCGTGGTGCGCTCCTTGGCGTCCCGCATAAAGGAGCGCAGCTTGGCCTCGAACTGCGGGCTTTGGCGACCGATGGCGCGGGGGCGGGGCAGCTCCTCCGGTTCTTCCAACAGCTCCTTGATGGACAGGTCGAGGCGGCCCCGCTCATCGCGGCCCAGCACCTTGACCTCAATCGTCTCGCCTTCGCGGACGTGGTCGTGGATGTTGCGAACGAAGGAGTGGGCGATTTGCGAGATATGGACCAGCCCCGTCTCACCGTTCTCGAACTGGATGAACGCCCCGAAGTCGGTCACGCGCGTGACGCGGCCCTCAACGACCGCGCCGGGATCAAGCTGCACCAAGGGTGCCCTCCAAAATCAGCATGGGCCACATTCTATACCATGCTGGCCCCCCATGGGCCGAGTGTGAAGCTCCCCCGCCTGCGGGCGAGTAAAGTAGCGCCGATGAAGCTTCGCGGCACGCTGGGCGGCATAAACCTCCTTCTCGAACCGGGCGACACGGCCAGCAGTGTGGCGCAGGCCCTCTCGCCCCGTGCCGAGCTGCTTGCCGCCCACGTCACCCTGGAGGTAGCGGGCGACGCCGACCCCGCCGCCCTCGAAGCCGCGCTTGCCGCGATTCGGGAGGCGGGGGGCACGCCAGGCCGGGTCCGCGCCCCCCGCGTGACCGTGACCGCCCCCACTGCCGAGGGCGAGGAAGGCAGCGCCCGCACGGTCATCCTACCCCACGGCGTTCGCGCGGGCTTCCGCGGCGAGTACCGGGGCAGCGTGGTCATCCTGGGCGACGTGAATCCAGGCGCCGAAATCGTCGCGGGCGGCGACGTCATCGTGATGGGGGCGCTGCGCGGGGTGGTCCATGCCGGATACGGCGGCAAGGCGGACGCCATCGTCTGGGCGCGGCCCATCGCCTCGGCGCAGATTCGCATCGGGGACGCCGTGGCCCGCGCCCCGGAAGGCGGCGGCCTGGGCAACATGAAGCGGCTGGAGGGCAACGAGGGGGCCGAACTCGCCCGCTTGCAGGGCGGCACCATCGTGATTGAGGCTCACCGCTAGGGGCTGGGGCGGCCCTTCCTCACCGCCCTGAGTAGACACGCGGCGTCCGCAGCCTGCACACGCACTACCCTGGGCGACATGACCCAACCCTCCCCCGACCCACAGCCCAGCGAACTGAAATGGTGGCAGCGCGGCATCATCTACCAGATTTACCCCCGCTCCTTTCAGGACGATTCCGGCGACGGGGTGGGCGACCTGCGCGGCATCACCCGGCGGCTGCCCTACGTGGCCTCGCTGGGGGTGGAGGCGGTGTGGCTCTCCCCCATCTTCGTATCGCCCATGCGTGACTTCGGGTACGACGTGGCCGACTACTGCGACATTGACCCGCTGTTCGGGACCCTGGAGGATTTTGACGCGCTGGTGGCCGAAGCGCACCGCCTCGGCCTGAAGGTAATGCTGGACTACGTGCCCAACCACACCTCCAGCGACCATCCCTGGTTTCGGGAGGCCCTGACCGGACGCGACAGCGCGAGGCGCGACTGGTACGTTTGGCGCGACCCGGCTCCGGATGGCGGGCCGCCCAACAACTGGAAGTCGCACTTCGGCGGCCCGGCGTGGACGCTCGACGAGGCAAGCGGGCAGTACTACCTCCACCAGTTCCTGCCGTCGCAGCCCGACCTCAACTGGGCAAACCCCGACGTGCAGGCCGCGATGCTGGAGGTGCTGCGCTTCTGGCTGCGGCGGGGGGTGGACGGCTTCCGGGTGGACGTGCTCAACCTGCTCGCCGAGGACGAGCGTTTCCTCGACGAGCCGCCCAACCCCGACTGGCGGCCCGGCATGATTGAGTACGCACAGACGCTGCACATCTACACCAACGACCAGCCCCAGACCCTGCGCTATGTGCGGATGATGCGGGAGGTGCTTGACGAGTTCGAGGACCGCATGATGGTGGGCGAGATTTACCTGCCCACCGAGCAGCTGCTGCGCTACAGCGGCACCCCCGCAGAGCCACTCGCGCACCTGCCCTTCAACTTTCACCTCATCCTGACCCCCTGGGACGCCCGCGAGATTCGCGCCTTTGTGGATGGCTACGACGCCGCCTGCCGGGAGGCGCACTCCTGGCCCAACTGGGTGCTCGGCAACCACGACCAGCACCGCTTCCGCTCGCGGGTGGGGGCCGAGCAGTACCGGGTCGCGCAGACGCTGCTGCTCACGCTGCGCGGCACCCCAACCGCCTACTACGGCGACGAGATTGGCATGGAGAACGTCCCGGTGCCGCCGGACCGGATGGTCGACCCGGCGGGCCTCCAGCAGCCCGACGTCCCCAGCGCGAGCCGCGACCCGGAGCGCACCCCGATGCAGTGGGACGCCTCGCCAAACGCGGGCTTTGCGCCCCAGGGGGTGACGCCCTGGCTGCCGGTCGCCGAGAACTTCCGGGAGGTCAATGTCGCCGCGCAAGAAGCCGACCCCGCGAGCGACCTGCACTACTTCCGGGCGCTGACCCGGCTGCGGCGCGAGCATCCGGCGCTGGTGGAAGGCGAGTACCGCTCGCTGGAGACCGGGCACGCGGACGTCTTCGCCTACGAGCGCACCCTGGGGGAGGAGCGGCTGGCGGTACTGCTGAACTTCGGCCCGGAGGCGCGGGCGGTCGAGGTCGGCCCCGGCCAGACGCTGCTGAGCAGCCGGGGCGACACGCCGGAGGCGGGAGCGGAGCTGCGGCCCCACGAGGCGCGGGTCGTGCGGCTGGCGTAAGCGGAGTCCCCCGGAAGCCCGCGCCCGGTCTATCCTCCGGGCATGGGCTTTTTGATTCGGCTGCTGGTCAACGCGCTGGCGCTGTACCTCGTGACACGGGTGTACGGCGGGGTCAGGTTCGCGCCGGGGGCGGACGGGGTGAGCATCCTGCTCGCCGCGCTCGTGCTCGGCATCGTGAATGCCCTGATTCGCCCGGTGCTGCTGCTGCTCAGCCTGCCGGTCAACGTGCTGACGCTGGGCCTCTTTACCCTGGTGGTGAACGGGGTGGTGCTGTGGCTGGTGGCGAGCGTGACGGCGCTGGACGTGGCGGGCTTCGGGGCGGCGGTTGTGGGGGCGCTGGTGCTCGCGGTGATTTCCTGGCTGCTGGACGCTGTGGTCCGTGCCCTGGGCCTCGACGGGAGACGGGGTTGACCCCCCAGCTCGTGCGCGACCCTGCCGGGGTGCGGCCCGCGCTCGCCGGGCGGGGCCGGGTGGGGTTCGTGCCCACGATGGGGTACCTGCACGGGGGGCACGCCGAACTCATCCGCCGCGCCCGCGCCGAGTGCGACGTGGTGGCGGTCAGCGTGTTTGTCAATCCGACCCAGTTCGGGCCAAACGAGGACCTCTCGCGCTACCCCCGCGACCTGGAGCGTGACCTCGCGCTCGCGGGGGGGGCGGGGGCCGACCTGCTCTTTCACCCAGACGCGGGAGTGATGTACCCCCCCGGCCACGCGACCACCGTGCGGGTGGGGGGCGTGGCGGAGGTGCTGGAGGGCGAGTCGCGGCCCGGCCACTTTGAGGGGGTAGCGACGGTGGTCCTCAAGCTGCTGAACCTCGTGGGGCCAGAGCGGGCCTATTTCGGGGAAAAGGACTGGCAACAGCTCGCGGTGGTGCGGCGCATGGTGCGTGACCTCGCGGTGCCCGTCGAGATTGTCGGGGTGCCCACCGTGCGCGAGGCGTCGGGGCTGGCCCTGAGCAGCCGCAACAGCTACCTCACCCCCCCAGAGCGGGCGCGGGCGGCAGTGCTGTACCGGGCGCTGCGGGCGGTGCAGGCGGCGGCAGCGGCGGGCGAGCGGGATACGGCGGCGCTGCGGCGGGCGGGCCTTGCGGTGCTGGCCCAGGAACCGGACCTCACCCTCGACTACCTCGCGGTGGTGGACGGTGACATGCGCGAAAGACCCCGCGTGGAGAATGACCCCATGACCCGCGTGCTCGTGGCCGCCCGGCTGTTTGGCGTCCGGCTGATTGACAATCTGCCCCTCTTTGCCGCTGCGGAGGCGGCCCCCGGATGCTGACCCTCGAAGAGTTGCTGCGCGAGATGGTCTCCCGCCGGGCTTCCGACGTGCACCTTCAGGTCGGCAGCCCTCCGGTCGGGAGGCTGAACGGAGAGCTGCGGCCCTTTGGCGAAGAGGTCTTGATGCCCGCCGACACCTCCGCCCTCGCGCAGGCGATTCTCTCGCCCGAACAGTGGGAGGACGTGAGCTACGGCCAGGAAATCGACCTCGCCTACAGCGTGCCGGGGCTGGGCCGCTTCCGCTGCAACGTCTTCAAGCAGCGCGGAGTGGTCGGCATCGTGATGCGCACCGTCAACGAGCACATCCCCAGCTTTGACACCCTGGGGTTGCCCGCCGACGTGCTGCGCTCCTTGGCAGACGCGCCACGGGGGTTGGTCCTCGTGACCGGGCCGACGGGCAGCGGCAAAAGCACCACCCTCGCCGCGCTCATCGACCACATCAACCGCACCCACGCCCGGCACATCATCACCATCGAAGACCCCATCGAGTACCTGCACCGCCACGCCAGAAGTCTCGTCGTGCAGCGCGAAATCGGCCCCGACACCCGCGACTTTCGCACCGCGCTGAAGTACGCCCTGCGGCAAGACCCCGACGTCATCATGATTGGGGAGATGCGCGACAAGGACACCGTCGAAGCCGCGCTCTCGGCGGCGCAGACCGGGCACCTCGTGCTCTCCACCCTGCACACCCAGGACGCCATTCGCAGCGTGAACCGCATCATCGACTTCTTCCCCCCCCACGAACGCGACCAGGTGCGGGTGCAACTTGCCGAATCGCTCGTCGGTATCGTCAGCCAGCGCCTCCTGGCCAGAGCCGACGGCGCGGGCCGGGTGCTGGGGACCGAAATCCTGCTCAATACGCCGCTGATTCAGGACTACATCAAGGATGAGGAGAAAACCCCCCTTATCAAGAGCGCCCTGATGGAGGACAACATCCGCGGGATGCACACCTTTGACCAACATCTCGTGCAGCTCTATCAGCACGGGCTGATTCACCTTGACGAGGCGCTCGCGGCGGCCACCAGCCCGCATGAGGTCCGGCTGATGGTGACGCGGGCGGGGTCAGGGTTCTAGGGTCGCCTGGGGCACCTGCCCGCGGGGAGGGGGCCTCCCCGGCGAGGGTCGGCGGCGTCTCCCCACTCCCCCGCCGCTTTTCCTATACTGGGCCGCTATGACGAAAGAGCGCATCACCATGACCCAGCGCGGCTACGACAAGCTGCGTGAGACGCTGGAGTTCTTGAAGACCACCCGGCGCGAGCAGATTAGCGAGTACATGGGGTCGGCCATTGCGGACGGCGACCTGCGCGAGAGCGCTGCCTACGACGAGGCCCGCATGCAGCAAAGCGAGAACGAGGCCCGCATCCTGGAGATTGAAGACCAGCTCGAACGCGCCCTCATTGTGGCCGAGGACTCTTCCGGCGGCATCGGCCTTGGCGCCCGCGTGCGGGTGCGCGACGAAAGGGGCCAAGAGCGGGAGTTTGAACTGGTGGGCACCTACGAGGTCGACGTCCTCAAGGGCAAGATTAGCGACGCCAGCCCCATCGGTCAGGCCCTGCTGGGCCGCCGCGAGGGGGACGTGGTGCCCGTGCCGCTGCCCAAGGGAACGGTCCAGTTCGAGGTTCTGGAAGTCACGTACCGCTGAGCGGGGCGCGGCTCCGCTCCCAGAACCCGGTTGCTTGGCGGCGCTCTTCCCCTGCTCCGCTGAAGGCCGAGCACCCCATAGGGTGGGGCGGAATGGGATGAATGGGTACAATGCGGCCCACGGCGCTGGAAGTGCTTCCAGCTTGTTCCTTTCCCCGCCCCACCCCCTTTTGGAGGCTTATCCATGACTCTGCAACGTTCCAGCGGCGTGCTGCTGCACCCCACCAGCCTGCCCGGACCCTACGGCATCGGCGAACTGGGGACGGCGGCCCGCGCCTTTATCGACTGGCTGGTGGCCGCTGGGCAGCGGGCCTGGCAGGTGCTGCCCCTCGGCCCCACCGGGTACGGCGACAGCCCGTATCAGGCGTTTAGCGCCTTTGCCGGAAATCCCTATCTCATCGACCTCGCGGTCCTGCGCGAAGAAGGGCTGCTCGCGGAGGCCGACTTCGCGGACCAGCCGAACTTCCGTGCCGAGCGGGTGGATTTTGGCCTTCAGTACGTGTGGCGCAACCGAATGCTGGGCCGCGCCTACGCCCGTTTCGCCGCAGGAGAAGTGCCGGGGTTGCGGGCCGAGTTCGCTACCTTCCAGCAGCAGGAGGCGGGGTGGCTGTCCGACTACGCCCTCTTCATGGCCCTCAAGGACGAGCACGGCGGCGCTCCCTGGAACGAGTGGGCACCCGAACTGCGGGACCGCGAGGCGGGGGCGCTGGCGACGGCCCAGGAGCGGCTGGCCGCCGAGACCGAGCGGGTAGCCTTTGGGCAGTTCCTGTTTTTCCGGCAGTGGGGGGCGCTGCGCGAGTACGCCCGCGAACGGGGCGTGCAGATTATCGGGGACATTCCGATTTTTGTGGCCCTCGACTCCAGCGACGCCTGGGCCGAGCGCGAGGTCTTCAAGTTTGACGACCGCGGTCAGCCCACGGTCGTTGCGGGCGTGCCGCCGGATTACTTCTCGGAGACGGGGCAACTGTGGGGCAATCCGCTCTACCGCTGGGACGTGATGGCAGAAGACGGGTACGCCTGGTGGATTCGCCGCTTTCAGGGCAGCCTGCGGCTTTACGACCTCATCCGCATCGACCACTTCCGGGGCTTTGCGGCCTCGTGGGAGATTCCTTTTCCAGCACAGACGGCGATTCACGGCGCGTGGGTCCCGGCGCGGGGCCGCGAGATGCTGGAAGCAGTGCGGGGGGCGCTGGGCGGACTCCCGGTCATCGCGGAAGACCTGGGCGTGATTACGCCCGACGTCGAAGCTCTGCGCGACGACCTCGGCTTGCCGGGGATGGCGGTCTTGCAGTTCGCTTTTGGGGGCGGCGACTTCTCAGTGAATGACTTCCTGCCGCACAACCTGCGCGAAAATCAGGTCGTCTACACTGGCACCCACGACAACGACACCTCGCGGGGCTGGTGGGGGTCAGCCTCCGAGCAGGAGCGGCACAACTTCCGGGTGTACACCCACTCGGACCCCCGCGAGGACACCTTCGCCTGGCAGCTCACCGAGCTGGCTTTTGGCAGCCGCGCCAACCTCGCCGTGGTGCCCCTTCAGGACCTGCTGAACCTGGGCACCGAGGCCCGCATGAACCTGCCGGGCACGACCGGGCCGCACAACTGGACGTGGCGTTTCCGGGAAGGCGACCTCACGCCCGACCTCGCCGCGCGGGTGCGCGAGCTGACGGAACGGACGGGGCGGCGCGGGGAGCTAGGGAGTGGTCAGTAGTCAGTGGGCAGTGGAGAGGGGCGCGTAAAGAAGGGGAAGAGGGGGCTTGGGCTGAGGCCTAAGCCCCCTTGCCTACTCCCCACTCCCCACAACCCACTACCCTATGCCCCATGAAGCTCTACACCAAGACGGGCGACGGCGGTTCTACCGGGCTGTACGGGGCCGACCGGGTCAGCAAGGCGCACGTGCGGGTCGAGGCCTACGGCACGGTGGACGAACTCAACTCGGCGGTGGGACTGGCGCGGGCGCTGGGGGTAGGGTCGCCGGGGCCAGAGACGCTGGACCCGGACCTGGAGTACCTCCAAAACGCGCTCTTTGACCTCGGCGCCGACCTCGCCACTCGGCAAGAGAGTCCCTACGGGAAGAACCTCAGCCGCATCGACGCGGAGGACGTTGCCTACCTCGAAGCGCTCATCGACCGCTACCAGGAGGGTGCACCGCCCTTTACGGGCTTCGTGCATCCGGGGGGCACGCCCGTCGCGGCGGCCCTGCACGTGGCCCGCACGGTCGCCCGCCGCGCCGAGCGCGAGGTCATCCGCCTGGCGCACGAGGAGACCATCAATGAGCATGTGCAGGTTTACCTCAACCGCGTCTCTGACCTCCTCTTTGTGATGGCTCGCGCCGCGAACCAGGCCGCTGGGGTGGAGGAACACGCCTGGCTGGTCAAGGGGCGGCGGTAGCGGCGACGGCGCTCCGCCGCCCCGCCTTCTGAGCCGCCAACGCTCAAGTTTCTTAGTCGCTCCTTACTGAACTCTGCCGCGGCGGGGGCCGAGCACGCGCTATACTCGCGTGTCATGTTCCGTGTCCTCAACAAGGTGTTCGATAACAACCAGCGCGACGTGGCGCGAATCGTGAAAACGATTGTGGAACCCGTCAACGCGCTGGAAGAAGAAACGATGAAAATCGAGAATCTCGCCGAAGCATTTATGGCCCTACGGCGGCGCGTGCAGGAGGGCGGCGAGAGCCTCGATGACGTCATCGTTCCGGCCTTTGCCCTGATTCGGGAAGCGGGCCGCCGCGCCATCGGCAAGCGGCACTACGACGTGCAGCTCATCGGCGGGGCGGCCCTGCACCAGGGGCGGATTGCGGAAATGCGCACCGGGGAAGGCAAGACGCTGGTCGCGACCCTGGCCCTCGCCCTGAATGCGCTGGAGGGCAAGGGCTGCCACCTCGTCACCGTGAACGACTACCTCGCCCGCGTCGGGGCCGAGGAAATGGGCCTGCTGTACCGCACGCTGGGCCTGACGGTGGGCCTGGCGAGCCGCGACCTCCAGCCCCACCAAAAGCAGGCCGCCTACGCCTGCGACATCACCTATGTCACCAACTCGGAGCTGGGCTTTGACTACCTGCGCGACAACATGGCCCAAAGCCGCGAGCAGCTCTCGTTGCGGGCGGACACGCCCTTGCACTACGCCATCGTCGACGAGGTGGACTCCATCCTGATTGACGAGGCCCGCACCCCGCTCATCATCTCCGGCGCGGCGGAAAAGGCGACCGACCAGTATTACCTCTATGCCAAGCTGATTCGCCGCCTGCAACGGGGCGAACCCGCCGAACCCGGCAAGCGGGCCGAGCCGACCGGCGACTACACCATCGACGAAAAGGGCAAGCAGGTCCACCTCACCGAGGCGGGCATCGCCAAGATTGAGCGGTTGCTCTCGCTCGGCGACCTCTATAGCCCGGAAAACATGGACAAGGCGCACATGATTGTGCAGGCGATTCGCGCGCGTGAGCTGTATCACCGCGAAAAGGACTACATCGTCAACGCGGAGGGCGAGGTCGTCATCATCGACGAGTTCACCGGGCGCTCGATGCCGGGCCGCCGCTACGGGGAGGGGCTACACCAGGCGATTGAAGCCAAAGAGGGCGTCAAGATTGAAAACGAGAACCAGACGCTCGCGACCATCACCTACCAGAACTTCTTCCGGCTGTACGACAAGTTTGCCGGAATGACGGGCACCGCCAAGACTGAGGAAAAGGAGTTCCTCGACATCTACGGCTCGGACGTGTTGGTCATTCCCACCAACAAGCCCGTCATTCGCAAGGACGCCGACGACCTGGTGTACCGCACCCGAATGGGCAAGTACCGGGCCGTCGTCAACGAAGTGCGCGAGATACACGCCACGGGCCGCCCCATCCTTATCGGTACGGCGAGCATCGATACCAGCGAGCAACTCAGCGCTCTTTTGCGCGAGGCGCAGATTCCCCACGCGGTCCTGAATGCCAAGTACGAGGCGCAGGAAGCCAGCATCATCGCGCAGGCGGGCCGCAGCGGCAGCGTCACCATCGCCACCAACATGGCGGGGCGCGGCACCGACATCATGCTGGGGGGCAACGCCGAGTTCCTGATGGGCGAAGCGATTGAGGCCAACTTCGGTATCAGCCGCTTCGCGCCAGAAGCGGAAGCCTTTATCAAGGCCATCAGCCGCGGCGACCCGGACGCCGAGCGCCTCGGCATGGCGATTCCCGGCATGGTGCCCGACTTCATCCGGCAGGCGCAACAACTTCAGCAGGACACGGTCGCCGACCGCCAGCGGGTGCAGGAACTGGGCGGACTGCACATCATCGGCACCGAGCGCCACGAGTCTCGCCGTATCGACAACCAGCTGCGGGGCCGCGCCGGACGCCAGGGCGACCCCGGCTCCAGCCGCTTTTACGTGTCCTTTGAAGACGACCTGATGCGCCTCTTTGCCAACGACCGGGTGGTCGCCATGATGGACCGCCTGGGCATGGACGACTCTCAGCCCATCGAGGCCAAGATGGTCACCGGAGCCATCGAAAAGGCGCAAGCGCGTGTCGAGGACCGCAACTTCGGCATTCGCAAGCAGCTGTTGGAGTTTGACAACGTCATGAGCGTGCAGCGCGACGTCATCTATGCCCAGCGCCGCGAGGTGCTGCTCGGCAGCGACGAGGACGTCGCGGAGTCGACCGAGGGCATGATTGCCGACTTCACCGAGATGCAGCTCGCCTACTACGCGCCCCTCGACCAAGCGCCCGAAAGCTGGGACCTCGAAACCCTGCGGACCAACATGCTGGACGCCGTCCCGCAACTGGAGGGCTACGACTTTGAGGCCCTGCGTGGCATGAACCCCGAAGCCGCGCACGCGCACCTGCTGGGGGCGGTGGCCGACGCCTTTGACGCCCGCAAGGAAGAACTCGGCCCGACGCTGCTCAATAGCCTCTCGCGCTACGTGCTGCTGCAACTCGTCGACCAGCACTGGAAAGAGCACCTGCACGCGATGGACGTGCTTAGGCAGGGCATCGGCCTGCGCGGCTACGGCCAGCGTGACCCCTTTACCGAGTACAAGTTCGAGGCCACGAACATGTTTAACGACATGATTGACACCCTCAAGGGCGAGGTCACGAAGTACATCTTCCGCATGCAGTTTGGCGCTCAGGGCGCGGCGTAGGCCCGCCGCAGCGAGCGTGGGGGGGAAGGAGGAGGCCAAGACTCCCCCTCCTTCTCTTTTTTCCAGTTGTCAGGATTGGAGGTCCAGCGGTGAGAAGATGGCAGGGCCGGGGTGCCCTCTCCCCCCGAAAGTCCCCCTGCCAGGAGGTTACCCTTGACCCGTTCTTCCGTTTCCCGCGCCGCCCTTCAGGTCACCAATCTGCTGCCGACCGCTCTGACCGTGGTCGCGGTGCTGCTGCTGCTGAGCTTTTTCGGGCGGGTGGCCGCGCCGCTCCTGGCGATTACACTGGCCGTGATTTTGGCGACGGCGCTCAATCCGGCGGTGCGGGTGCTGGAGCGCTGGTTGCCGCGTGGGGTGGCGACCCTGCTGACGGTGGGGGCGGCCCTGGCGGCCGTGGGAGCCGCCGCGTGGCTGGCCTTGCCCCCCATTGCCGCGCAGGTCGTGGACCTCGCCCGGTCGCTGCCCACCGACCTGAGCGAGCTGGAGCGCCGCGCCGAGAGCGCCCTAGTCCGCTACCCACAGCTCGCGCCCCTGCTGCGCGAGGACGTGCTCGCCGAGCTGGGCAACCGGGCCGCTGGCTGGGCCACCGGGGCAGCGGGGTCGGTGCTGGGGCTGGGGCTGAGCCTGGTGGGGGGCCTCTTTACCGCCCTGCTGACGCTGGTGATGGTGATTTTTGTGCTGAGTCACCCTGCGCCGCTCATCCGGGGGGTGCTGGGGGCGGTGCCGCCGCGCTTCCGGGTGCAGGCGACGGCGGCCCTGGCGCAGATTCTGGGCGAGATGGGCGCGTGGGGCCGGGCCACCCTGCTCATCATGCTGATGATGGGCACCGCGACGGCCATCGGGCTGTCCCTGCTGGGGGTCGCCAACCCGCTGGTGTTCGGCCTCATCGCGGCGCTGGGAGAACTCGTGCCCAACATTGGCCCCATCGTGGCGGTGATTCCGCCTATCCTCTTTGCCCTCGCCGACGACCCCCAAAAGGCCCTGTATGTAGCGCTCTTTTCGCTGGTGATTCAGCAGATAGAGAGCTACGTCCTCGCGCCTTTCTTGCTGGGCGGGGCGGCCAAGCTGCATCCGCTCTCGGTGACGGTGGGCGTGCTGCTGTTTGGGAGCGTCTTCGGGCTGGTGGGGGCTTTTCTGACGGTGCCCTTCCTCATCATCATCCGCGCCGTTTACAACCACTTCTACCTGCGCGAGCGGCCCGACGTGTCCGATGCGGTGGCGCTCGCCCTGATTGGCGGCCAACTCACCGAGCAGCTCGCGGCGGACCAGGACGCCGCAGCCGAGGCCGAGGAGCGCCGTGAAGCCGAACGTCGCGAGCGGGCCGAGCGCGGCGACCTCCCACTCGAAGAAGCGCTGGGAGCTTCCAAAGAGCCGCCCCGCTCCTGAGGCGGCGAGGGCAGGAGGAGGTGCGGGCCGCCCTGCCTGCGGAGTACACTACCTCTGTCCAGTTGGCGTCAGCGTTCACCCAGGTTCTAGGCGAACCCCGGTCGCCCGACCCGCTTTCCCGCTCAGGGGGCACATTCACGGGCGAGAGCAGGGGCGTAAGGAGAAAGAGCGTCCTATGGCAGAAGTCGTTCTGGAGAACATCAACAAGCGCTACGGCACCAAGCATCACGCGGTGAAAGACTTCAACCTCCGCATCGAGGACCGCGAGTTCATGGTGTTTGTGGGGCCGTCGGGCTGCGGCAAGTCCACCACCCTGCGGATGATTGCGGGGCTGGAAGACATCAGTGACGGGGTGCTGAGCATCGGGGGCCGGGTGGTCAACGACGTGCCCCCCAAGGACCGTGACATCGCGATGGTCTTTCAGAACTACGCGCTCTATCCGCACATGAACGTCTACGAGAACATGGCCTTTGGCCTCAAGCTCCGCAAGACGCCGCGCGACGAGATTGACCGCCGGGTGCGCGACGCGGCCCGCATCCTCCAGATTGAGCACCTGCTGGGGCGCAAGCCCAAGGAGCTTTCGGGCGGGCAGCGCCAGCGTGTGGCGATGGGCCGCGCCATCGTGCGCGAGCCGTCGGTGTTCTTGATGGACGAGCCGCTCTCCAACCTTGACGCCAAGCTGCGCGTGGAGATGCGCTCGCAAATCAGCCAACTGCACCGCCGCCTGGGGGCCACCATCATCTACGTGACCCACGACCAGGTAGAAGCGATGACCCTCGGCAACCGCATCGTGGTGATGCGCGACGGCGTCATCATGCAGGTTGATACCCCCATGAACCTCTACGACTTCCCGCAGAACAAGTTCGTGGCGGGCTTTATCGGCAGCCCATCCATGAACTTCCTGACCGCACGGGTCGAGGGCGGCGACTTCGTCGTCGGCGGCAGCCGGGTCGCGCCCATGGGCCGCCTCGCCCAGAGCCTGCGAGCTTACGAGGGCCGCGAGGTCTACCTGGGGATTCGCCCCGAACACGTGGGCCTCAAGGGGTACAGCGACATTCCGCACGGCCAGAACGTGCTGCGTGGGCAGGTTCTGGTCGTCGAGCCACTCGGTGCCCAGACGGACCTGGTGATTGACGTGCAGGGCCAGCAGCTCACCGCCAAGGTGGAGGGGCAGGCCACCCTCGATGTGGGCGACGACATCGAGCTGCTCATTGACCAGACCCGCCTGCACGCCTTTGACCACGAAACCGAACTTGCCATCGACCGTGGCACCCCGACGGGCAAGCGGGGTCAGGCCGACACCCAGGGCCTAGGGTACGAGTACCCGGCAACAGTTGGGGCTGGTGCTGGGGCACAGCACAGCACCCCCGCGGCCCTGGCCTCCCAACAAGTTGCCCCGCAAGGCACTCAGCTCAGCTCGGACGCCCCCACCGTCACCGTGATTTCCAGTAAGGACTGACCATTCTGAAAGCTGCAGACCCCCATCTTTTCCCCCAGAAAGGCAAGTGGGGGTCTGTCGCTTTCAAATGAGCGGACCATGCTCTATCTTCCTGGCGAAGAGGGCGGGGGCTGCGGCCTTCCCGACCGTTTCCGGAGGTTCACCCATGAAACGAGCGTTGCTTACGCTGACGGCCCTAACGCTGGTCGCCGCCCCGGCGACGGCCCGCACCTGGGCCGAAATCAAGCAGTCTGGCACCATCAAAATCGCCACCGAGGGAGCTTTTCCGCCCTTTAATATGCTGAAGGGTAAACAGCTCACGGGCTTTGAGGTCGAACTCGCCGAGGCCCTGGCCGCTCAGCTCGGCCTCAAGGTGCAGTGGACGACCCAGCCCTTTGACAACCTGCTTATCGGCCTCAACCAGGGCCGTTACGACTTTGTGATTGCCAGCCACGGGGTGAATCCGGAGCGGGCGAAGGCGGTGGACTTTACCAACCCGCACTACTGCACGGGCGGGGCCATCGTCGCCAGGGTGGGTGGCCCCCTGACCGCCGCCGCCCTGCGGGGCAAGAGCGTGGCCGTGCAGGTCGGCACGACCTACTTGGATAACGTCCGCAAGGTGCCCGGCGTGGGCGACGTCAAGACCTACCCCACCGACACCGCCGCCCAAGCTGCGCTGATGGCGGGCCGAGTCGACGCCTGGGTGGGCGACAAGTTCACCGGGATTGACCTCGTCAAAGCCCAAAAGGGCAAACTCCAACAGGGTGACCTGCTGTTTAACGAGCGGGTGGCGATGGCTGTGAAAAAGGGCAACAGCTCCCTGCTCAAGGAACTCAATGCCGCGCTTGCCAAGGCGCAGCAAAACGGCACCTACGCCAAACTCAGCCAAAAGTACTTCGGGCAGGACGTGCGCTGCCGCTAAGCCCGGCGCGGCGGGGGGGGAGGGCGGGGCCAGGGCGGCTCCCCTCCCCCCTTCCCTATGGCATCATCGCGGAATGCAACAGGTGCTTCATTTCCTGGCCCCCGCGGGGGCTGATGCTTGCCGGAGCGCCGCGTGACGGCCCCTTCCCGCAAACCCTTGGGCGGGCTGGCCCTGCTGGGGTGGGTGGCGGGGGCAGCGGCGGCGTTTTTGCTGCTCTTTTACGTCATCACCCTGATTTTGCGCCAGATGCCCGACCCCATCGGCCCCCGCGCCGACTTCTTCGTCGAAGGAGCGCGGATGACCCTGCAACTCACGGTGGTCAGCGGGCTGATTGGCCTGCTCATTGGCGTGGTGGCGGGGATTCAGCGCACGAGCACCCTGTGGCTGGTGCGGGCACCCGCCAGCTTCTTCATCTGGCTGATTCGCGGCACGCCCCTGCTGGTGCAAATCCTGTTCGTGTACAACGCGCTTCCACTGCTCTTGCAGGCGCTGGGGCTGAACCTCGAACTCAATGAGTTCTGGTCGGCGGTGATTGCCCTCTCGCTCAATGTGGGGGCCTACAACGCTGAGGTGGTCCGGGCAGGCATCCAGGCCATCGCCCGCGGCCAGACTGAGGCCGCCCGGTCCCTGGGCCTGAGCGGAGCGCAGACCATGAGCGCGGTGGTGCTGCCGCAGGCGATGCGAGTGGTCGTACCGCCGCTGGTGAATAACCTCGTGGCGCTGCTCAAGGACTCCTCGCTCGCCTCGGTCATTTCGCTGCTCGAACTCACCCTCGCCGGAAACCGCGTCTCCAGCGAAACTTTCCAGCCCGTGCCCGTGCTGACAACGGTGGCCTGCGTCTACCTTGCCCTGACCACGGTGATGACGCTGTTTACGGACCAGCTCGAAAAGCGAGTACGGATTGCGACGCGGTAAAGGCCGCCAGAAGCCAGCGACCAGCCACCAGCCAACAAAAGCCCCAGCGTTTGCTGAGGCTTTTGTTGCCGAAAGCTGAAGGCTGACCGCTGACAGCTCCTACGCCACCGCCACCCCCGGCGGCTCATCCCGGCTGCCCGCCTTTTGCCAGAAATACACCCCGGCAAAGAGGGCGAGGGCAACGAGATTCCAGACCAGGGCGGTGGGGGCAATCAGGAGGAGGGCGGCGACGAGGAGGGCGAGCGTCTGCACGGGGTTCGTGCGGCGGTGCAGGTAGCGCAGGGTCGCGGCGCTAAAAGCCACCAGGCCCAGGAAGGCGAAGAAAATCATTGGCAGCGCCTCGGTCCAGGGCAGGCCGCCAATCCGGTTCCCCGCAATCAGGAGCAGGGACGGGTTGAAAAACATCATGTACGCCAGTAGCGCCGTTCGCAGCTCGTACTGAAAGGCTTGCACGCCCGTGGCGACCGGATTCCCGCCGGAAATCGCGGCGGCGGCAAAGGCCGCGAGCGCCACGGGCGGCGTCGAGTCCGCCATGATGCCGAAGTAGAAGACGAACATGTGCACCGGGAGCATCTGCGCCGGGTTGCTCGTGTCCAGCCCCGCGAGGCGGGCGATGATGGGCACGATGAGCGCACTCATCAGGATGTAGTTGGCGGTCGTGGGCAGGCCCATGCCCAGGATGAGCGCGATGAGCTGCGCCATTACGAGCACGACGAGCATGGTCCCTACCGTCACGACCGAGGCGGGGTCCACAAAGGGCAGCAGCCCCCCCAGCGCCGTGAACAAGCCCCGGAAGGCCCCGCTCACCGTCTCCACAATCGTGGCCAGCCCAAAGCCCAGCCCGGTGATGGTGACGATGCCCACGATGATGCCCGCTGCGGCGGTGGCGATGGCGATGCCAATCATGCTTCTGGCCCCGCTCTCGGCGGCCTCGACGAGCTGCTGGCCGCCGCGTTGCAGCCCGCGCCCAAGGCCGCGCCCCTCCCGCCGCCCCCGCCACGCTTCTTGCACGAGCATCATGCCTATCATCAGGAAGATGGTGTTCAGGGCGACCCGCTCTGGGGTGGCGTCCGGGTTGAGGGTCAGGGTGCCGATGAGGTAGGCCAGCGGAATGAGGTAGTACCACCCCGCCCGCAGGGTCGCGCCTACGGGCGGCAGCTCGCTGCGGGGGAGGCCGCGCAGCCCCAGCTTGAGCGCCTCGATGTGGGTGACGACGAGCAGCGCCCCGTAGCACAAGAAGGCGGGCACCGCCGCTGCCAAAATCAGGGTCCGGTACTCGATGTTGAGGTTGTTCGCCATGATAAAGGCCGCCGCCCCCATCACCGGGGGCATCAGTTGGCCGTTGCTGGAGCTGGCGACCTCGATGGCCCCCGCCTTCTCGGCGGAATAGCCCACCCGCTTCATCGTGCCGATGGTGATGTTGCCGCCCGTGACCACGTTGCTGACCGACGAGCCGCTGATGATGCCATTCAGGGCACTGGAGAGCACGCTTGCCTTGGCCGGGCCGCCCCGAAAGCCGCCCAGCAGCCCCTGCGCCACCCGCATAAACCACTCGCCCGCCCCCAGCTTGTCGAAGACGGCCCCAAACAGCACGAACAGAAAGACGATTTGCGCCGAGACGCCGATGGCGGTCCCGAAGATGCCCTCGGTGTTGGCAAAGAGCTGCCCCACGACCTGCGGCCAGGTCTGCCCGGCGTGGAGCTGAAGCTGCGGCCCCAGGTCGCTGCGAATCAGGCCCCGCGGCCCGGTCAGGGCGTAGAGGATAAAGACGCTCGCCACCATGGGCATGGCGATGCCGACCGTGCGCCACGCCGCGAGCAAAAGCAGCACAATCAGGGCGCTGCCCACCCAGACATCGGTCGAGTTCAGCGCTCCGCCCTGCACGCCCGCGATGGTGGGGTACTGGGCCATCAGGTAGGTGGCCGTGCCCACCGCCCCCGCCCCCAGCAGCCAGTCGAACCAGGGTACCCCCCGCTGCGCCCGCCCCGGCGTCTTGCGCGGGGTAAAGACCAGATAGGCCAGCGCAAAGGCAAAGGCCAGGTGCGTGGCCCGCAGCAGCAGGGTGTCCAGGGTGCCGACCTGCGCGGCGTACATCTGAAAGCCGCACCAAGCCAGCGCAACCAGGGTTACCAGCATCTTGGGCAAGCCGGAGAGTTGCCGTCCGCCCGTCTCGTTGGCCTCGACCAGCTCCAGGGCGCGGCGCTCGCCCTCCGTTAGCTCCAGCGCCGGGTCCGTCGAGACGGGCCGCGTGGGGTCACTCATAGGGTCCTCATTTCAGGGGGAAAGAAGGGGGCCAGCCCCGCAGTCAATCGGTCGGCTGGCCCCAAGGTCAAGGCTTAGCGGACGGTGACGCCCTTTTCGCGGAAGAAGCGGACGGCTCCGGGGTGCAGCGGGGCGGGGAGGCCCTGAACGGCTTTGGTGTAGGAGAAGTTCTGGGCGAGGGCCGGGTGCAGCGCCTTGAGGGCCTGTTCGTTGCCGAAGGCGGCTTGCATCGCCTTGTACACGGCGTCGGTGGGCACGTCGGTGGTCGTGACCAAGGTGGCCTGCACCGCCACGCTGGGGACGGTGGCCCCCACGCCCCGGTAGGCGCGGGCGGGGATATTGAAGCGGACGTAGAAGGGGTACTTCTTGATGAGGGCGGCAGCCTGGTTGCCCGCGACGGGCACCATCTTGATGTCGGTGGTCTGGGCAATCTGGGTTATCGCGCTCGCGCCCACCCCGACGGTGTAGAAGAGGGCGTCGGCCCGCTTGTCCTGCATCAGGGTGATGCCCTGCGCGGGCGACACCCGCAGCGCTTGGCCAAGGTCGTCGAAGCTCAGGCCGTAAGCTTCCAGGACCTGCCGGGCCGTTTGCTCGGTGCCGGAGCCGAGGTCGCCGATGACGACGCGCTTGCCCCTGAGGTCCGCGATGGAGTTGATGCCCGCGTCCTTGCGGGCGACCACGTGCAGCACCTCCGGATAGAGGACCGCCATCGTACGAATCTTGGTGTTCGCCTTGCCCTGAAAGGCGGGCAGACCGGTGCCGCGGTAGGCGTAATACACGATGTCGTTTTGAGCAACGGCGGCGTCGAGTTCTCCGGTGCCCAGCGCTGTCATGTTAAAGACGCTGCCGCCCGTCGAGCGGGCGTTGGCGCGAACACCTGTATTGGCGTCTGAGATGAGCTTGGCGATGCCGGTGGCGACCGGAAAATACACCCCGGTGGTGGCCCCGGAGCCGATGGTCAGGAAGGTCGTGCCCTGCGCGGCGGCGAGGGCGGCGGTGCCCAGGAGGGCGGTGGTCAGCAGGCGCTGGCGATACTTCATGGGGTCTCCTTGTGGGGTCTCCCCGCAGGCGGCAAGCGAGCGGGGGCCAGAACAAACGTGAGGGTGCAGGCAGCTTAGCACCGGGGCGGCGCGAAAGGGACAGGGGGACAAGCGCCCCCCGCTAGACTGCCCCCATGAGCCAGCCCGCCTCTCCCGGCCCCATCATCGTCGCCCAAGACGTGCACAAGCATTTCGGCGCCTTCCACGCCCTGCGCGGGGTCAGCCTGACCGTGCAGCCCGGCGAGGTGGTCGTGATTATCGGGCCGTCGGGCAGCGGCAAAAGCACCTTTATCCGCACCCTCAATGCCCTCGACCCACACGACAGCGGCAGCATCGTCGTGGACGGCATTCCCCTTCAGGGGGCACGCAACCTCGACGCGGTGCGGCGCGAGGTCGGGATGGTCTTTCAGTCCTTTAACCTCTTTCCGCATCTCACCGTGCTCGACAACGTGACGCTCGCGCCCACGCGGGTGCGCCGGGTGCCCAAGGCGGACGCCGAGCGCCGCGCCCTGGACCTCCTGCGGCGGGTCGGCATCGAGGAGCAGGCGAGCAAGTTTCCCGCGCAGCTCTCCGGCGGGCAGCAGCAGCGGGTCGCCATCGCCCGCGCCCTGGCGATGGACCCCCGCGTGATGCTCTTTGACGAGCCGACCTCGGCGCTCGACCCGGAGATGATTAAGGAAGTGCTTGACGTGATGAAGGAACTCGCCCGCTCCGGCATGACCATGCTCGTCGTCACCCACGAGATGGGCTTTGCCCGTGAGGTTGCCGACCGCCTCCTCTTTTTTGACGCCGGACAGATTGTAGAAGACACCACCCCCGAAGCCTTTTATTCAGGCCCCCAGCACGAGCGGGCGCGGGTGTTCCTCAGCAAGATTCTGGGGCACTGAGAAGCTTTCAGCGGCCAGCAACCAGCCGCCAGCCAAAGTAGCCCTTGCTGGTCGCTGGCTGCTGGCCGCTATCCCTTCTCAAGCGTCCCGCCGCAGCCGCCCGCACCCCCACCACGCCGCCGCGTAGAGAACGGCGCTGAGCACAAATACCGCCGGGTAGCCCGCCGCGTCCGCGAGGAGGCCCCCCGCGACCGGGGCAAAGAGGGCTGCGCCCACCAGCGTGTTGAGGGTGCCGATATAGCGGCTGCGGGCGTCGGGCGGCGCGATGTTGAGGAGGTGGTTGGTGTGGCCGAGGTTAAAACCCTGCACGGCCACGCTGGAGAGCACGAACACGAGCAGATAAGCGAGGCTGGGCAGCCCCAGCGCCCCCACCGCGAGGGCCGTGAGGGGCGCGAGGCCCGCGCTGACGCTGGCGTAGCGGATGATGCGCCGCGACCCCTTGCGCTCGGCGACCCGCCGCCACAGCAGGTTGGAGAGGGGCGCGGCCCCGGTCAGGGCCATCACGAAGGTGCCCAGGGTGGCCGCCGGGTAGTGCAGGTCGCGCAGGGCGTACACTGCGTAAAATGGCTCAGCCATGCTCGCCGCCGCCAGCAGCAACCGCACCTGCAAAAAGGCCCGGAAGTGCCCGTCACGCAAGGTCTGTGGAATCGCCCGCAGCTCGTCCCGCAGGTTGCCGGGCGGGAGCGGCTCGTCGGGCGGCTCCTGCACCTGCCCGAAGACGCCGTAGCCCACCGTAAAGGCGACCGTCCCCAGCAAGAAGAGCAGCGCGTAGTTATAGGGGAAGGCGAGGTCCGACCCCAGAATCCCTCGCACGGCCAGCCCTGCCCCGAACGCGAGCAGCCCGCCCCACAGGTTGCGGGCCGCGAAAAAGCGGGGGCGGCGCTCGGAAGGCACCGTCTTGCTGACGACCTCCAGGAAGGGCAAGCCCGCCACCCCCGACGCAAGCGCATTCACCAGCATCGCGCCGATGAAGAGGGTGAGGCACAGGGCCGGGCGGTCCGCGAGGGTGGCCGCCACAACCACCATCGCCAGGTAGGTCAGCAGCCGCACGAGCGCCGCTGAGCGGTACACCGGCAGCTTGTAGGGCAGCGAGCGCACCCGCGCCGCGACAAGCAGTTGCGGGAGCATCCACCCGCCCCCCGCGATGGCGGGCAGCAGGCCAATCACGAAGTTGGGTGCTCCCAGCCGCGCTGCAAACCCCGCCACGACCACCGACACGCTCAAAAAGCCGTCCCCTACCGACACCAGCCAGCCGTTCAGAAGGCCGAGGCGTTCGTTGGGAGTCCAGGGCGTGCGGGCGGGGGGCGGGGCAGGCGTCACCGGGGCATTATGGGGGAGGAAAGAAGCCGTCAGCCGTCAGCTATCAGCCGTCAGCCGCTCCGCCCGGTCCCTCCTTCTGCTGACTGCTGGTCGCTAGTCGCTGGCAGCTTGTTGCTGAAAGCTGACCGCTGAAAGCTCCCCTCACACCCCCGGCAGCCGCAGCACCCCCTCCAGAG
Organism: Deinococcus murrayi DSM 11303; assembly: GCF_000482805.1. Classification (GTDB taxonomy): domain Bacteria; phylum Deinococcota; class Deinococci; order Deinococcales; family Deinococcaceae; genus Deinococcus; species Deinococcus murrayi. Next base: position 182,183 of record NZ_KI519501.1, read on the forward strand.
CGGCGTAGGCGTCGGGGCGGGCCAGGAAGACCAGCTCGTCTTCGGCAGTCAGGCGCATCTGCGGGCGCGGAACCCGCACCGTGCCGCCGCGCACCACCCCCACGACCTCCACGCCGGGGGGCAGCGAGAGGACCGAAAGGCGAGCACCCGCCCAACTGCGCGGCACCGGGCGGCGGTAGAGTTCTTGCTCGGATTCCAGCGGGGGCAGGCCCCCCCCCACCGCTGCTTCCTCCGGGGCGGCGTGCAGAGGCCGCAGGGGAGCCGGAGGCGCGGGAGCGCGGCGAATGGTGACCGCCCCTGCCCCCGGCAGCAGCACGGGCAGCGGCGCGGAACTCTGTGCCCGCGAGCGCACCTGCGCGGGCAGCAGGCCCGTTTCGCCGCTGAGGGCGTGCGCGAGGCCAGCGGTGAGGAGGGCAGCGGGCAGCAGGGCGTCGCCGCCCCAAGCCACCGCCAGTAGCGCAGCAGCGAGGGGCGCGTTCAGCGTGACGGTCACGAAGGCGACGATGCCCACGAGCGCGGCCAGGGTGGGGTCCGCCCCCAGCAGCGACCCCAGCCCCACCCCCAGCAGCCCGCCCACCCCTACCGAGGGCAGCACCCCTCCGCCAAAGGCCAGCCGCGCCCCCAGCGCGAGCAGCAGCCAGCGCCACGCGCCCTCGCCCAGCGCCCCCTGCCCCAGAAAGCCCGACAGCCCGACCTGCACCCAGCCGGAGCCGTCCCCCAGCACGCCGGGGGTGCCCCACCACGCGATGGCCGCCGTGAGCCACCCGAAGGCCCCGCCCAGCGCCAGCCGCGCCCAGCCCCGCGTCCAGTCGTCGGGGACGGTACGGCAGACCAAGAGGGCCGCCCACCCCGCGAGGGTGACCCCCAGCGCCACCCCCGCCAGGGGTCCCACGCCCGCCAGGGTGGGCACGCCAACTTCCGGCACACTCAGCAGGGGCAGAAACCCAAAGGCCAGCCCGTACACCGCATAGGCCGCAACCGAGGCGAGCACGCAGGGCATCAGCACCTCGAACTCGAACTCGAAGCGGCGGTAGAGCACCTCAGCCACGAGGACCGCCGCCGCGAGGGGCGCGTGCAGCACGGCCCCCAGGCCCGCCGCCGCCCCCGCCAGGGTGAGGCTGCGCGTCTCCACCGCGTCGAGCCGGGTGGCCCGGCCCAGCAGCCGCGCTCCCAGCCCGCCCAGCACGGTGTAGGGGGCGTCCCGCCCCACCAGCAGCCCCGCCCCGTGGCCCAGCAGGGTGGCAACCAGCGTCCGCAGTTGGGTGGGCAGGCTGGGCGTATCGCCCCGCGTGTGGGCACCCCGCACGAGCTGGTTGAGGGGGTCGCCGTCCTCACGCCCCACCAGCCAGACGTAGGCGACCCCCACGAGCGGCAGCGCGAGCAGGCCCCAGGGCAGCGCCTCCCCAAAGGCCATCAGCAGCCCGCCCTCGCCGGGGGTGCCGGGGGGCGAAAAGCCCGTGAGCCACGCCCCAGCCTCCAACACCTGCTCGAGCACAAGCCGCAGCCCCACGCACAGCGCCCCCACCAGCCCGCCCAGCAGCGCGCTGAGGACCACCAGCCGCCCGGTTTCCAGCCGAGTCAGGACAGCGCGGGGCAGAGGAGAGCGCATCGCGCTGCATGGTAGTGCAAGGGAGCGGTCAGTCGTCAGCAGTCAGCTATCAGCCGCTCCGCCCAGTCCCTCCTTCTGCTGGCTGCTGGTCGCTGGCAGCTTGTTGCCGAAAGCTGACGGCTGACCGCTCACGGCTCACAGCTCACCTCAGCGTAAAGGCCGCCGCGTCTCTCCCCGGCAGGCTGAGGTGCAGCCAGCCCCCGCTCACGCTGAGTTTGGCGTCTTGTCCGGCGTAAAGGCTGCGGGTCAGGGTCTGGGTGCCGTTCCCCAGCCCCAGGGTGCTCAGGCGAATGGAGTACGTCCTGCGCTCGCGGCCCCCGTGCCAGGCGGCGAGCACACGCTCTGGGCCGCTCTGCCGCACGAGGAGGAGCAGGTCGTCTTCCAGGCGGGCGGGCACGGGCAGCAGCCTTTGCGTGCCCACGCTCAGCGCCCGGCTGGCCTTGCGGGCCGCGATGGCCCCCTGCGCGGCCCGGAAGACCTCGCGCTCGGCGGGGGTCCACTCGTTTTCAAAGCGCATCGAGCGGCGATTGTCGGGGTCGCCGCCCCCACGCATGGCGATTTCGGTGCCCTGCCAAATCACCGGGACCCCCTTCAAGGTCATCAGCGCCCGCAGGCCGTAGCGGGTGCGGGCCTGCCCCTCGTCCTCGAAGAGGGACCCCTGGGCAAAGCGCGGCACGTCGTGGTTGTCGAGGAAGAGGGCCACCTCGCCGGGGCGCGGCAGCTCGTCTTGGCGGGCGAGTACACTGGCCACGTTCGTCAGGCTGCCGCCCCCCATCACGCTCTGGCGCATCGCGCCCTGCAAGCTGAAGAGAAAGAGGCTGTCAAAGCCCGCCTTCTGCCACTCGGCCACCGTGCCCGTATCCGCGTCGTACCACTCGCCCAGCGTCCAGGTCCCGGCGGCGCGGTCACGCCTCAGCAGCTCGCGCAGGAATGGCCCTTCCACGTGCTTGATGGCGTCGTAGCGGAAGCCGTCCACCCCCTGCCGCCGCCAGAAGTCGGCGTTCTCCAGCAGGAACTGCCGCACCTCCGGGTTGCTCTGGCGCAGGTCGGGCAGCCCGGCCAGCGGGCAATCCACGTCGCGGTTCTGGGTCGCCGCGCATTGGGCCTCGCCGTTAAACCAAGCGGGGTTTTGCCGCACCGCCGGGGCCGCGTACCCGTAGTGGTTGATGACCTGGTCGAGGACCACGCGCATCCCCGCCGCCTTGGCCGCCGCCGTGAACCGCCCGAAGTCGGCGAGGGTGCCGAAGTGGGGGTCCACGTCGCGGAAGTCGGCGGGCCAGTAGCCGTGGTAGGGGGCGGTGTCAAAGGAGTTCACCGCCTGCTGGCGGTAAATCGGCGTGAGCCAAATCGCCGTCGCGCCGAGTTGCTGAATGTAAGGCAGCTTGGCGGTCAGACCGGGCAGGTCGCCCCCGTGCCAGGCCCGCAGATTGCTGCGGTCCACCCCCGCGTTGTTGGTCTTGTCGCCGTCAAAGAAGCGGTCGGGCATGACCTGGTAGATGATTTGCCCTTCCCACGTTGGCAGGGGGGGCGCGGTCTGGGCGGGGGCGGCGGAGGCCAGCAGCAGAGCGGTGAGGGGCAAGAGGGGGCGCATGGGGAGAGGGTAGCGCGTGGGGCTTGGTTGGGTTGCTGTGGCGGTGTCTGGCCGGGCATCTTGATTGCGGCCCTGCCCCCACCCCCAGCCCCTCCCCCCAGACTCGTAGAGCGGCGAAGCAGAGGCGGCAGGGGAGCGGCGCTGCGCTAGGCAAAGGTCGTCCCTCCATCTCCCAGCCTCGCTCAGCCCGTCCCTGTTTTCCCCTCCACGCCATCCTCCCGCCCAACGCAATGCCTCGGCGCTCCCCAAGCCGAACGGCCCGTCTGTCTGGAACGTGGGCTTGCAAAGTAGGAACGTTGAGGACGGCTGACACAGGAGAGAGACGGCTCTAGCAAGAGCAGGGCAGTGTCTCCCCCGCCGCTCCTCACCCTGTATTCCGCACCCCCGCCGCGATGCCCTGGAGGCTGAGCAGCAGCGGGCGCTCGAAGGCTTCCTCGCCCCCCGGCTCGGCGCGGGCGCGGCGCAGCAGCTCGGCCTGGATGCGGTGGATGGGGTCGATGTAGGGGTTGCGCAAGCGGATGCTCTCGCGCAGCCGCGGCTCGCCCGCCAGCAGCTCGGCCCCGACTGCCTCCTCGACGAGGCGCACGGTGTCCGCATAGGCGTCTTTCAGGCGCGCGGCGAGCGGGCTGGCGGGGGTCAGGCGCAGGTATTCCTCAAAAATCAGGAGGTCGGTCTTGGCGAGGCTCATCTGCGCGTTGTCGAGGACCGAGCGGAAAAAGGGCCACTCGCGGTACATCGTTCCGGCCAGCTCCGGGCCAATCTCGCGCAGGCCCTCGGCCAACCCGTACCAGCCGGGAAGGTTGGCGCGGTTTTGCGTCCAGCTCATCACCCAGGGGATGGCGCGGAGGTTCGACAAGGTGGGTGCTCCGGGCCGCCGCACCGGGCGCGAGGCGATGTTCAGGCGCGAAATCTCGTGGATGGGGGTGACGGCCTCAAAAAAGGGCAGGAAATCGGGGTCGTCGACGAGCGCCCGGTAGGCAGCGGCGCTTGCCTCGGCCGCCCGGCCCAGGGCCTGGGTCCACTCGGCGGGCGGGGCGGCGGCGGGACGGGCGGCAGCCAGGAGCATTCCGTAGAGGGCCTGTTCGAGGTTGCGCCGGGCGAGGACCGGATGGCTGTACTTGTCCGCCAGCGCTTCGCCCTGCTCGGTGAGGCGCAACCCCGCGTCAATCGTCCCGGCGGGCTGGCCCAGGATGGCCCGCGCCGCTGGGCCGCCCCCCCGCCCGATGGAGGTGCCGCGCCCGTGGAAAAAGCGCCAGCGCACCCCCGCCCGGCGGCAGACCTCGCTCAGCTGGCGCTGCGCCTCGTGCAAGGCCCAGTTGGCGGCCAGGAAGCCCGCGTCCTTGTTGGAGTCGGAGTAGCCCAGCATGATTTCCTGCACATCGCTGCCCAACACCGCCCGGTATTCCGGCAGGGCGAGCAACTCCCAGACGACGCCCGGAGCGCGGCGCAGGTCGGCGAGCGTCTCGAAGAGGGGCACCGGCAGCACCCGCACGCCCACCTCACGCGCGAGCAGCAGCGGTTCGAGCACGTCGCTCACGCTTTCGGCCATGCTGATGACGTAGCGGCCAAAGGCGCGGGGACCGCTCGCCCGCATCGCCGCTTGCACCTCACGCAGGGGGCCAATCGCCGTTTCCAGTTCGGGCGGAAGCGGCTCTCCGGCGGGCCACAGCGGGCGGCGAGAGCGCAGCTCGCGGGTGAGCACCTCCTGCCGGGCGTGTTCGGGCAAGGCGAGGTAGTCGCCTTCCACCCCCGCCGCCGCGAGCAGCCGGGCCACCGCCACTTCGGTCTGGCCGCTGTGCTCGCGGATGTCCAGGCTGACGAGGTGGGTGCCGAAGACGCGGGCCACCGTCAGGAGCGGCGCGAGCAGCCGCTCAGCGCTGCGGCGCTGGCCCTCCGCGAGCAGCCGTTCATGCAGGGCCTCCAAGCGGGGCACCAGGTCGGGGGCGTTCCCCGACCGCACCGCCTCGTAGAGGGCCTGAAGCTCGGCCCGGAAGGTCTCGCCTCCGCCTTCTAGCTCCTCCTGGCTGAGGTCAGCGTAGGCGCGGCGCAGCAGGGGCAGCAGCAGCTCGCGTGCCCGCTCGCGGTGCAGGGCCAGCGCCTCGCGGGTGGCTTCCGGCGTCACGAAGGGGTTGCCGTCGCGGTCGCCGCCCATCCACGAGGAAAAGGAGAGCGGGAGGGTCGCTGTCGTCTCTCGCCCGTACACCCGCCGAAAGGCCCCCGCGAGGTCGCGCTGCAACAGAGGCAGCGCCCGCGCGATGGACGACAGGTAGGTCAGCCCTCCCTTAACCTCGTCCTGCACGGTGGGCCGCAGCCGCCGCAGTTCGGGGGTGCCCCACAGCGCCTCGACGTGGGCGGCAATCTCTTCCGGCGCGTCCTCGCCCTCCAGGTCCGGCAGGGCGCGGGCGATTTCGACGAGGTGATGCCGGACCGTGCGCCGCCGCATCTCGGTGGGGTGGGCGGTAAAGGTCAGGCCGAGACTCAGCCGCGCCAGCAGCGCTTCGGCCTCGTCCGCCGTGACCCCCTGCGCCCGCAGCTCGGTGAGGGCCTCTTCCAGGCTCTGGGGCCGCACCCCCCGCTTGCCCGACAGCACCCGCACCCGCTCGTATTCCTCGGCGAGGTTGACCAGCTGAAAGTACCAGCCAAAAGCCCGCACGAGGTTGGCCGCCGTGCTTGCGTCGAGGCTCCCCAGCAGCGCATGCAACTCCGCGTCGTCGCCCCCGGCCCGCACCTCCCGCACCAGCGCCCGCACCCGCTCGACGAGGTCAAAAAAGGCCTCGCCCTCCTGCTCCTTTAAGACCTGCCCCAGGGTCCGGCCCAGCAGGTTCACGTCGTGATTCAGCGCCATCTCAGTCCTCCTCCACGTAACGGTAGCGCTCGGCGGCATGGGCGCGGTTCTCTGCCAGCGTCAGCCGCACCGCGTTGAACTCTGCCGGACCACTTGCCACGGTAAAGCGCCAGGGCCGCTCGGTCAGGAACTTCTGCACCGGGCCTTCGGGGTCAGCCCCGATGACGCTGCGGTGCGGCCCAGTAAAGCCCACATCGGTCTGAAAGGCGGTGCCCCCCGGCAGGATGCGCGTGTCGGCGGTGGGCACGTGGGTGTGCGTGCCGATGACCGCCGCGACCCGCCCGTCGAGGTGCCACGCGAGGGCCGCTTTCTCGCTCGTCGCCTCAGCGTGCAAGTCCACGAAGACGGTGCCGAGGTCGTCCCGCGTGAGCAGCTCGTCCATCGCCCGAAAGGGGTTGGCGACCGCCTCCATAAAGACGCGTCCCAGCAGGTTCACGACCGTCAGCCGCTCGGTGCCCCCCGCCGCCGTCTTCACGTCAAAGGAACGCCAGCCCACCCCCGGCGTGCCGGGGTCGGCATAGTTGAGGGGCCGCACGATGGGGAACTTTTCCTCGTCAAGCATCAGGGCAAAGACGTCCTTGTGATGCCAGGCATGGTTGCCCAGGGTGATGCAGTCTGCTCCTGCCGCCCGCATCGCCGCCGCTGCCTCGCGGTGCAGGCCAAAGCCTCCAGCGGCGTTTTCCCCGTTCACAATGATGAAATCGAACTCTGGCCGCAGCCCCGGCAAATGCTGCCCCAGCAGCCTTCGCCCCGGCTGACCGTACACGTCCCCCACAAAGAGCACACGCAACATGGCCCAACCTTAGTGGACGGAACCCGCAGGGGCGGGGCGGACCTCCCCCAGCGCCGCGACTCATCACCCCTTCCTCACACCCCGGCGTTTACCTTACCTTCATGTTCATGCTTGCCCGGCGCTGGCCTCTCTCTCCAGTGGTCTGGCCTGGCTATCCCCGCAAGAACCAGGCCAGGGCGATACAGCGGGGTATGGGGGAGGTGCTGTTGCGCCTCGCCGAGTGGGGAGTGGGCACCGGGCAGAGGGGGGCCATGCTCCGCCTCCCCGACGAGCCAGACCTCGCGCTCGACGCGGCGGTTTCGCTGCTGGCTTCCGTGCAAGCCGGGGGGGGCCAGGGCCACGAGGAACGGGTGGTCACCCTCGCCATCGCTCTGGCCCAGGCCGCTGGCCTCTCGGCCCCGCAGGTCCGGGCGGTGCGCTGGGGGGCCGCCCTGCACGACCTCGGCAAACTGCGGGTGCCCGGCGAGCTGCTGGAAAAGGCCGGGCCACTCAGCGCCGGGGAACGGGCGCTCTTGCAGCAGCACCCGGCATGGGGGGCCGAGCTGCTCTCTCCCCTGCCGTTGCCCGCCGCTGCGGTTGCCGCCGTGCGCCACCACCACGAACGGTGGGACGGCGGCGGCTATCCCGCAGGCTTGCGCCGGGGCCGCATTCCCCTCGCGGCCCGCATCGTCGCGGTCGCGGACGTGTTTGACGCGCTGGTCAGCTCGCGGCCCTACAAGCCCGCCTGGTGCGAACGCGAGGCCGCCCGCGTGATTCTGCGGGGCGCGGGCAGCCAGTTTGACCCGCACCTCGCCCGGCTCTTTGTGAGCGAGGTGCTGGGCTTTCGCGACTTGCAGCCCTGAGGCCCCTGGAGGCAGGGGCTTACTTCAGGTAGGGCGCGAAGCGCTTCAGGGTGCCCGCGTCGGGTTGGGCGGTGGCCCGCAGCAGGCGCTGGGCGCTGAAGGTCAGCAGCAGGTGGCCGCCCGTTCCCGCGCTGAGGGTCCGGCCATTGACGCTGAGCTGGGCCGGACCCGCAAGCACGGTCTGCGCGGTGCGGCCATCGAAGGCGAGGGCGGCGGCGCTGAGGGGGGGCGTCTGCGCCCGCACCCCGCCGGACGCGCTTACGAAGCCCGTCTTCACGTTCAGGACCATCCGCTCGGCGCTCAGGCCCTTCATGCGGGCGTCGCTGTAGGTGGGGGTACCCGTCGCGGTGACCACACCGCCGCGGAGGTCATAGGTCAGGCTCGCGGCCCGCAGGGTGCCGCCCTGCTGGGTGGTCAGGGTGACTCCCTGGGCGCTGAGGCGCTCGCCGGGAAAGAGTTGCAGCCGCTCGGCGCTCAGGCGCACGCCGCCCTTGCTGTCGGTGACGGTGCCGCCCGACGGAAACTCGGTTGCGCCGGTGTCGAGGTTGAGGTGCTGCGCCCCGCGGGGGGTTACGTTCAGACCGCCAAAGGTGACGGCCCCCCCCGTGCCCAGCGTCAGGGCGGCGAGAAAAGGCAAGAGGATACGCTTCATGGCCCCACCCTAGCGGCCCCCCCCTGAGCACGGTGAGCGCCCGCGTCAGACGCCCTTCAGCCTGCCGGATTCTTCATCTTTCCTCCCGGAACTGGGGGGTACACTCGGCGGCAGTGAAGCCCCTCTTTCCCCTCGTGCCGCTGCTGCTGCTCGCGCCCGCTGCCTCGGCGGCGCCCCGCGTGTGGGCGCACGACGGCTACACCCGCGCTGTCTTCGACCTGCCCCGCGTGACGACCGCAACCACCTCTGTCAAGGGCCAGACGGTCACCGTCAAACTCGGCCTCAGCCTGCCCGCCGCCGCAGGCAAACTCACGGTGAGAGGCCTGAGCGCCTACAGCGTCAGCGGCGATACGGTCACCCTGACCCTCACCGCGGGCTTCGCGGGGGCGCGGGTGGAGGTGCTCCCCGCCGGAGGAGGGCAACCCGCGCGGCTCGTCATCGACGCGCTGCGGGCCGGAACTCCGCCCGCGCCCGCGGCGGCCCCCAAGCCCGCCGCCGCCGTGACCCGCCCCGCGAGCACGGCCAAGGTCATGCGGCCCCGCGTGGTCCTGGACCCCGGCCACGGGGGCAACGACCCCGGCATGCAAAGCCGCTGGGTGCAGGAAGCGGCGGTCAATCTGGATGTGGCCCTGCGGGTGCGCCGCGAGCTGCAAGCGCACGGGGTGGACGTGGTCATGACCCGCGAAACGGACCGTCACCTCCACCCCAACAAGGCCCTCGACCTTGACGCCCGGTCGCGGCTCGCCAAGACCGATGAGGCCGCCGCCTTCATCAGCATCCATGTCAACGCCTCGACCAATCCGGCGGCGCACGGGGTCGAGACGTACTACTTCGGCCAGCCCATGCCGGGCCGCAGCCGCAGCCTCGCCATCCAGGAAAACGGCGGCGGCTCGATTGGTCAGCAGCTCACCCGCCAGGCCACCAACAGCGCCCAGAACCTCTTGGGTGACCTCCTCGCCCAGGCCAAGCTCTCCTTTTCGCGCCAGCTCGCCGAAAAAGTCCAGGCCAACCTCGTGCAGGCGACCGGTGCTCTCAACCGCGGCGTTCTCACCGATGCCTTTTATGTCATCCGCAACCCCACCACCCCCGCCATCCTGATTGAGATTGGCTTCGGCTCCAACCCGGTCGAGGGAGCCAAGCTCTCGCAGGAGGCCTACCGCGAGCGCATCGCGGTGGCGATTGCGCGGGCGATTCTGGACTTCCTCAACACGAGGTAGGGGGGGTCAGGCGCCCGCAAGCGGTGCGTAGGCGACCGCGCCCTCGCTGAGGGGGCTGGGGGGCCGCCCCGCCCGCAAGGCCGCCGCCCCCGCGAGCGCAATCATCGCGCCGTTGTCGGTGTTCAGGCCCTGGCCGGGAAACACCGCCCGCACCGGGCTGGCCGCGAACGCCTCCCGCAGGGCGCGGTTGGCCGCCACCCCACCCGACACGACGACCGTGTCCCGGCCATAGGCCTGCGCCGCTCGCAGCGTCGTTTTCAGCAGGAAGTTCACTGCCGCCCGCTCGAAACCCGCCGCGAGGTCTTCGGGCTTGGCCCCGGCGCGGTGGGCGAGGAGGGCCGCCGTCTTCAGACCGCTGAAGGAGAAGTCAAAGCCTTTTTGCCCTGCCAGCGGTTCCTTGAAGGGGACGGCCTCCGGGTCGCCCCGGCGGGCCGCCTCGCTGATGGCGGGACCGCCGGGGTAGCCCAGCCCCGCAAGCCGGGCAATCTTGTCAAAGGCCTCGCCCGCCGCGTCGTCGCGGGTGGCTCCCACGAGGACGTATTCGCCCTCACGGGGCACGTCAAAGAGGTGGGTGTGCCCGCCCGACACCACGAGCGCGAGGTAGGGGGGGGCGAGTTCCGCCTCCGACGCCGCCGCAAAGATGTGGCCCTCCAGGTGATGGGCGGCGTAAAAGGGCACGCCGAGCGCTTGCGCGAGGCCCTTGCCATACATCAGCCCGACGAGGAGCGCCCCCACCAGGCCGGGGCCAGAGGTCGCCGCGACCACGTCCACCTCCGCTCCTGTCAGCCCGGCCTCGGCGAGCGCGTCCCCGGTGACCGCATCGATGCGCTCGACGTGCTCGCGGCTGGCGAGTTCGGGCAGGACGCCGCCGTACCGCGCATGGACCGTCTGTGACCAGACCCGGTTGGCCAGCACCCGCACGCGGCCATCGGGCGTGAGTTCGGCGACGCCCACGCCCGTGTCGTCGCAGGAAGTGTCAATACCGAGGATGCGGGTGGGGCGGGCGTTCATCGGGAGGGAGGATAGCAGGGCGGGGTCACCAGGCGCGGGGGTCCGACGTCGGTTCCTCCGCGAGCAGCCACAGCGAGCGCCCCTGCCGGGCGGCCTCGGCCTGCGCGTCGAGCAGCACCGCTTCGAGTGGCGCTCCCAGCTGGCGCTGCCGAGCACGGAAATGGGCATAGTCGGTGAGCAGCAGAGCCAAGCGCTCTGGCCACACCTGCGGGTCCGTGAGCACGTCGTAAAGGGCGTCCCAGTTGCGGCCAAAGGTCTCGGAGAGGGCCAGCCCACGCAAGAAGGCCAGCATCAAGCTCTCCTTGTCGCGCACGTCACTGAAGTCGATTTCGCGCAGGGTCACCTGATGCCCGGCGGCGAGGATGCGCGGGTCGTGGGGGGCGGTCTGGATGCCCTGGGGCGGAGCCTGAAAGACGTTCACCACGGGGCAATCCGCCGGAAGGACGAGTAATGGTCGGCAGTGTAGTAACACTCGGCGGTCGGCGGCTGACGGTCCGCGCACACGATGCGCCGCGCCCCCCGGTCAGACTCACCGGGGGTGGGCACGGTGTACTCGCGGTAGGTGCCCGGTGGCTGGCGCGGCAGCAAGCGCTCGCGGTTGCCGAACACGCTGCCGTCCTTGCGGTATGGAAAGGGACCGCCGGAGGCGATGCGCCGCAGGGTCTGGCGGCCCTCCGGGGGCAGCTCGCGGACCTCTATCCAGGACAGGCCGCTCAGGGGGTCGCGGGCAGACCGGGCGGGGGCGGGGGCGCGGGTCTGGGTGAGGCCCGGCTCTGCCGCCCCCACCTGCGGCGCGGCGGCGGGCACGTCGCACCCCCCCAGCAGGGCGGCGGCCCACAGGACTCCCCAAGGCAGCAAACGGGATAGGCTCACGCCCCGGAGTGTAGGGCAGGGCTGACCTCCGACTCCTTGAGGCTTTGCTGGGCGTTCAGCCATTCCAGCAGGCCAGGGAGGAGGTGAGCCAGGCCCTTGTAGGCGACCTGGGAGGGCGTCATCGAGCGCAGGGCGGCGGCCAGCGCCCCCGCCTGCCCCGGCGTGGCGACCGCCTCCCGCAGCGGATACAGATAGGGCCGGATGGTAAACAGCGCTCCGCGCGCTGCCGGAAAGCCGGTCAGCGTCTGCCGCTCGACCCGCACAAAGGTCCGCTCTGGGTCAAAGCGGGCCGTGGCTGCCCGGTCCTCGTCGGGGGGCGCGGCGGGATGCTGGTCGAGGCGGTCACTCACGGCGACCCCCCAGGCGAAGCGCACGAAGGGACCACGCGAGATGACGGCCTCCAGCAGCCGCGGCGCGGTCGCGTTCATCGGCCCGCTGCCCGCGACCGGGGCATGGACCGCCACAAAGTCTCGACCCAGCTTGTCCCGCGGGTCCCAGTGCCCCGGCGAGAGGACGTGCGCGGCGGCGAGCCAGTCGCGCCCGCCTCGCGGGTCGCGGGCCAGAACCGCGAGGTCTTCCGGGGTGTTCAGGGCGAGGAAATCCAGGGCCTGAAGGGGTGTCACCCCGGCGACGAGAGGAGCGAGCGGTGCGTCAAAACGGGTCAGCGCCTCCACACTGCCCCAGCGCAGGCCGAGGTCCGCCGACCAGCCCAGCGCCCGGTTGGTGAAGCGCTGGCCGTCCCAGGTCATCGCGCCCCCGCTCTCGGCAGCGAGGGTGCGGGCGACGAACGTGAGGGCCGCCTCCCGCAGCTCTGGCGTCAGGCCCGCCTCGCCCGCGTACGCGTGCAGGGCGCGGCGGTGCACGGTCACCTTGCTCGCGATGAAACGGGCGTACTCACGGTCGAGGGCGAAGGTGTGCTCCTCTGCTCGCCCGTCCTCCCGCCAGGGAATGGGCTGCGTCCCCAGGCGAAACAGCCCTGCCGACACGCGGTAGACGCCCTCTAAAAAGGGGCGATACGTGACCTGCGGGCCGGGGAACACGCTCTCCATTGTGCTACAGCCGCCCGGCCCCCACGAGCAGCAGGATGACCACGCCCACCACCACCCGGTACACCGCAAAGCCCTTGAAGTTGTTCGTCGAGACGAACTTCAGCAGCCAGCCGATGGCGAGGTAAGCCACGACAAAGGAGGTCGCCGCGCCCAGCAAGACGTTCAGGAGGCCGATTTCGCCGAAAATCACCTCGCGGTCTTGAACCAGGTTGAGCAGGGCCGCCCCGCCCAGGGTGGGCACGCCGAGGTAGAAGCTGAACTTGGTCGCGGTGGGGCGGTCGAGGCCCAGCACCATCCCGCCCAGAATCGAGCTGGCCGAGCGCGAGAAGCCCGGCCACAGCAGCGCGAGGCATTGCAGCACGCCGATAAAAAAGGAGCGCCGCACGCCGATGTGCTCAGTGCTCGACACCTGGGGCGGGGTGTGGCGGCTCTCGATAAGCCACATCAGCACGCCGCCCACAATCAGTGCCCACGCCACCACGGTCGGGTTGAAGAGGTTTGCCTGAATCAGGTCTCCGAAGAGCAGCCCCAGCACCACCGCCGGGATGGTCGCGACGAGCACGCCCGTCCAGAGCGTTTGCTGTTCGCGGTCGCGCCCGATGTGGCGAATCTTGAGGAAATCGCGCCAGTAGTACATCAGCACGCTCAGAATCGCGCCGCCCTGAATGACGACCTCGAAGGCATCCTTGACCTCCTTGCTCCAGGGGACCCCCATCAGGTTCCCGGTGAGGATGAGGTGCCCGGTCGAGCTGACCGGCAGGAACTCGGTGATGCCCTCGACGATGCCGTAGATGATGGCGTAAAACCAGTCCATGTCGGGGCGGAGCCTAACACCTGCGGCGGGGGCGGGCGCGTCCGCCGAAAGTCGCCCGCCCCCGCTCAGCACTCTCAGCACTTGAGCGAACCGAGCGGCCCCACGCGCTTTCCACTTCTGCTACACTTCCCGTTTGGGTGCCCCCGTGACCCTTGCCCGCACGCGCTGGAACGTCGCGTCCGGGTCTGGCCGCAAGACCGTCACTCAGGAAGGCTGGCACGAGGAAGGCAAACTGTTCCCACCAACGTTCAGGAGTCCCCATGTCGTACATCTCCATGAAGCAGTTGCTCGAAGCGGGCGTGCACTTCGGGCACGAAACCAAGCGCTGGAACCCCAAGTTCAAGCGCTTCATCTTCGCCGAGCGCAACGGCATCTTCATCATCGACCTGCAAAAGACCCTCAAGCAGATTGACCGCTCCTTTGACTACATCAAGGACCTCTCCGAGCGCGGCGGCGTCATCCTGTTTGTGGGCACCAAGAAGCAGGCGCAGGAAATCGTGGAGCTGGAAGCCCGCCGCACCGGGATGCCTTATGTCACCAGCCGCTGGCTGGGCGGGATGCTGACCAACTTCAAGACGATTCGCACCCGCATTGACCGCCTGAATGAACTTGATGACCTCTTCGAGTCTGAGCGCATCAATGACCGCCCCAAGGCTGAGCGCATCGCCCTGGCGAGCGAGCGCGAGCGCCTGCTGCGCTTTGTGGGCGGCATTCGCAAGATGACCCGCCTGCCCGACGCGATTTTTGTGGTAGACCCCACCAAGGAAGTTATCGCCGTGCAGGAAGCCAACAAGCTCGGCATTCCGGTGATTGCGCTGGCCGACACGGACTCCGACCCCGATGTCATCGACTACATCGTGCCCGGCAACGACGACGCGATTCGCAGCATCCAGCTCATCACCCACCGCATCGGCGACCTGATTGTGGAGGCGCGGGGCGGCGGTGAGGACGTCAGCGGCGAGCGTGTCGAAGAAGGCAACGCCGACCTGGACGCGGCGGAGCAGGGTGACGAGGGCGACACCGCCCAACTCACCTCCACCCAGGGCCGCGCGGGCTGAGCCAGCAGGGCCACTCGGCACATTCGGGGGCGTCCGGCACAGGTTCGGTGCGCCCCCACTGTTCAGCAATCATCCACTCTCAGGAGGGACCCACCATGATGGAATCGATCAAGAAGCTGCGCGAACTCACCGGCGCGGGCATGATGGACGTGAAAAAGGCTCTGGCCGATGCGGGCAATGACGAAGAAAAGGCGATTGCCCTGCTGCGCGAGCGCGGCATCGTCAAGGCCGCCAAGAAGGCCGACCGCGAAGCCAAGGAAGGGCTGGTGCGCTTTGTGGTGGATGGCCACCGCGCCGCCATGGTCGAGGTGAACAGCGAGACGGACTTCGTGGCGCGCAACTCTGACTTCCAGGCGCTGGTTGAGCAGGTCGCGCGTGCGGCGCTGGACGCGAAGACCAACGACGTGGAGGAGTTCAAGAACTTCCCCCTGAATTACGGCGAAACGGTGGGAACGGCTGTTGCTGCCGCCGCGGGCAAGATCGGCGAGAACCTGGTGCTGAACCGCGTAGCCTACATCGAGGCGGGCGAGGGCGAGCAGGTGGCTGGATACGTTCACTCCAACGGCAAGATCGGCGTGCTGGTTCAGCTTGCGGGCGGCACCGAGGCGCAGGCCAAGGACGTGGCCCTGCACGTGGCTGCCGAGCGGCCCCAGTACCTCACCCGTGACGAGGTGAACGCCGAGGACATCGAAAAGGAGCGCGAGATTCTCACCAACAAGGCCCTCAACGAGGGTAAGCCCCAGCAAATCGTGGAGAAAATCGTCGCCGGGCAGATTGGCAAGTTTTACGAGGAGAAGGTGCTGCCGGAGCAGAAGTTCGTCAAGGACCAGAGCCTCACGGTGGCGAAGTACCTGGACGGTGCCCAAATCAAGCGCTTCGTGCGCTTCGAAATCGGCGCATAAAGGAAAAGGGGGGCGGCGAACACAGCCGCCCTTCTTCTGCACCCTCCCCTCCCCCCTTTCTGGCCGCCCCTGCTTGTTTTTTCTCCCGACGCCCAGCGGCCCTCCCCCGGCCCGGCTGGGCGTTTTGCTGGATTCCCCTTCTGAGGTTCATCTATGTTCAAACGCGTTTTGCTCAAGCTTTCCGGTGAGTTTTTGGCCGGAGAGTCCGGCTTCGGCATCCACCCTGAGGCGGCCTCGGCGCTGGCCGAACGCATCGCGGAGGCCCGCGCCGGAACCGACGTGGAACTCGCCATCGTGATTGGGGGCGGCAACCTGTGGCGCGGCGCTCGCAACGGGAAGGGCATGGACGCTGCGACCGCCGACTACATCGGGATGCTGGGCACCGTGATGAATGCGATGGCCCTGCAAGACGCGATGGAGCGGGCCGGGCAGCCCACCCGCGTGATGTCCGCCATCCAGATGCAGGCGGTGGCCGAGCCGTACATCCGCCGCCGGGCGATGCGCCACCTCGAAAAGGGCCGGGTGGTGATTTTCGGGGGCGGCAACGGAGCGCCCTTTTTCACGACCGACACGACCTCCACCCTGCGGGCGCTGGAAATCGGGGCCGAGGTCGTCCTGATGGCGAAAAACCAGGTGGACGGCGTCTACGACAAAGACCCCCGCAAGCACGCGGACGCCCGGCGCTTCGACCAACTCACCCATCAGGAGGTCGTCGAGCAGCGACTGGAAGTCATGGACGCCACCGCCATCACCCTGTGCATGGATAAGGGGCTGCCCATCGTGGTGTTCGACCTGTTCGGAGAGGGCAACCTCGCCCGGCTGTTCCGGGGCGAGCGGGTCGGCACGCTGATTCGGAGTTAGTGACGTGTGGCCTGTGGCATGGAGAAGGCCAGGGGCATTGGCTCAGGCTTTTGGCAAGCCACACGCCACACGCCGCGCACCCGCCCGGTACAATCCCCCGCAAAGGAGACTTCCTCATGGCAGATATGAAAGCTATCCAGGCCGACGCCCGCGAGCGCATGGGCAAGGCCATCGAGGCGCTGGAAAACAACCTCTCGGTGCTGCGCACGGGCCGCGCCAATCCTGGCATCCTCAAAAAGGTCATGGTGGACTACTACGGCTCGACCATGCCCATCGACCAGGTGGCGAGCATCACCGCCCCCGACGCCCGCACGCTGGTGATTACCCCCTGGGACCGGGGGGCCTTGAACCCCATCGAAAAGGCGATTCGCGATAGTGACCTGGGTCTGAACCCCAACAACAAAGGAGACGCCATCTTTATCAGTCTGCCCATGCTGACCGAAGAGCGGCGCAAGGAACTGGTCAAGAACGCCCGCAGCTACGCCGAAGAAGCCCGCGTCGCGGTGCGCAATGTTCGCAAACACGCGCTCGACGAAGTCAAGAAGCTGGAGGGTATCGGTGACGACGACATCAAGCGCGGCGAGGCCGAG
Source organism: Deinococcus murrayi DSM 11303 (assembly GCF_000482805.1). Taxonomy (GTDB): domain Bacteria; phylum Deinococcota; class Deinococci; order Deinococcales; family Deinococcaceae; genus Deinococcus; species Deinococcus murrayi. Next base: position 198,890 of record NZ_KI519501.1, read on the forward strand.
ATTCAAAAGATTACCGACGAGTTCATCGCGCGGGTGGACAGCACCTTCCAGAAGAAGGAGCAGGAAATCCTAGGGTGAGCGGCGTGTGGCATGTGGCGTGTGGCGCGTGGAAGCGCACTGAAGACCTTCCGCAAGCCACAAGCCACGGGCAGCGGGCCAGTCAGGGATACCCGTGGAATCGCTGAGCACCCGCGTCCTCACGTCGGTGGTGGGGTTTGCGGTGGTCAGCGTGGTCGTGTGGATAGGGTGGGTCGCGCTGCTGCCCGCGCTCGTCTTCGTGGCGGTGATGGGCCTGTTCGAGTACATCCGGATGCTCGACCGCAACGACATCGACGTGCGGCGCGTGTCCCTGGGGGTGTTCGGGGCGGCCCTCATCGTGGCGAGCCTGCCGATGATTCCGGCCCCCCCGTGGGAGGGCGGGTCGTGGCGTGAGGTCGTGCTGACGGTCGCGCTGGGGTATCTCCTCGTCGTGGAGGTCATGCGCCCCGGCGAGCGACCGCTGGAGCGGGTGGTGTACTCCATGTTCGGGCTGCTGTATATCCCCTGGCTGCTGGGGTATTTCCTGCTGCTGCGCTACACGCCGGACGCCGAGACGGGCCTGCTGTACTTCGCCCTGCCGCTGCTGGCGACCTTTGCGGCGGACATCGGGGGGTACTTTGGCGGCCACTTTTTCGGGCGGCGCAAGCTGGCCCCGGAGGTCAGCCCCGGCAAGACGGTGGAGGGGGCCATCGGCGGTCTGGCCTTTAGCTTCGTGGTCGTGCTGGCCATGACCCAGCTCACCCAGCTCGGCTCGCCCCTCGACGCCCTGCTGCTCTCCATCCTGGTCGCGAGCGCCTCGCAGCTCGGCGACCTGTCCGAGAGCCTGCTCAAGCGGGCACTCCGGACCAAGGATTCGGGCAGCAGCCTGCCGGGCCACGGGGGCTTTCTGGACCGCCTCGACTCGCTCTTGTTTGCGGTTCCGGCGACCTATTTGTTTTTGACCATCAGTCTGTTTCCTCGGTAAGTGGGGAGTGGGAAGGAGGGAGTGGGAGCTGGGGCAGAGGCCCACGCTCCCACTTCCTCTTCCTGCCACGGGCCACTTCCCACTATCCACCTCCCGGCGTTGCGCCATCCTGTTCGGGTGAAGCTCACGGTTCTGGGCAGTACGGGAAGTATCGGCACGCAGACGCTGGACGTGGCGCGGGAGCGCGGCTGGCGGGTGGGAGCGCTGGCAGCAGGACGCAATCTGGACGCGCTCGAAGCGCAGGTGCGCGAGTTTCGCCCGGAGGTGGTGGGCGTGGCCCCCGAAGCGTATGCCGACGCCCGCGCCCGTTTCGGAACGGTGCGGGTGGTCGCGGACCCGGCGGAGGTAGCGGCCCTGCCCGCCGACGTGGTCGTCAATGCCATCGGGGGGCTGCCCGGCCTCGCGCCCACCCGCGCGGCGCTGGAGGCGGGGCGGGCGTTGGCGCTGGCGACCAAGGAAGCGATGGTCACGGCCCCAGGGCTGATTTGGGCGGCGGCGCGGCGCGGGGGCGGGCGGCTGGTGCCGGTCGATTCCGAGCATACGGGGGTCTTTCAGTGCCTGACCGGCGAGCACTTGGAGGACGTGGCCGAGCTGATTCTCACGGCGTCGGGCGGCCCCTTCCGCGACGGCCCGGCGGACCTGAGCGCGGTGACGCCGGGGCAGGCGCTGAAGCATCCCTCCTGGAACATGGGCCAGAAAATCACGATTGACTCGGCCACCCTAATGAACAAGGGGCTGGAGGTGATGGAATGCGCCGCCCTGTACGGGCTGCCGCTCTCGCAGGTGGGCGTGGTCGTTCATCCGCAGAGCGTGCTGCACGCGGCGGTGCGCTTCCGGGACGGCAGCCTCAAGGGGCAGTTCGGGCCGACCGACATGCGGCTTGCCATCGCCTACGCCATCGACGCCGCCCCCACCGGCATGACCCGCCCCGGCGACGTGCAGGGGGCGCGGCGGGGGCCGGAGGTGGCGGGGCACCGGGGGTGGCCGCTGACCGGGCAGTGGGACTTCCGCGAGCCGGACCACGCCCGCTTTCCCTGCCTGGGCCTGGCGTACCGGGCCGGGGAAGCTGGGGGGCTGCTCCCTGCCGCCCTGAACGCTGCCGACGAGGTGGCCGTGCCCGCGTTCCTGGCCGGGGACATCGGCTTTACCGATATTCCCCGGCTGATCGAGCGGGTGCTGGACGAGACACCCCAGGGCGAGCTGAGCTGGGACGCGCTGGAGGAGACGACCCGCTGGGCGACGGCGCGGGCGCGGGAGCTGGCCGCGGGCCTGGGCCGGGGAGTGCGGGCGTGAACGTCCTTCAGAGCATCGCGGCGGCCCTCACGCCGTTGGGGCTGCTGTGGACGCTGCTCCTCATCGGGGTGGCGACCTTTCTGCACGAGCTGGCGCACTACGCGCTGGCGCGGTGGCAGGGGGTGGCGGTCAAGTCCTTTAGCGTGGGGATGGGGCCGGTCCTCATTCAGCGAGCCTGGCGCGGCACCGAGTGGCGGCTGAGCCTGCTGCCCATCGGGGGCTACGTGGAGATTGACGGCATGGCCCCGGAGGAAGACGGGCGGGGCGGCTACCGAGCGGCCACGCGGGGTTTTGCGGCGCTGCCTGCCTGGGGCAAGGTCGCGGTGCTGCTCGCGGGGCCGCTGACCAATCTGGTGCTGGCGCTGGGGCTGATGACGGCCACCTTCGCCGCGCAGGGGGTGCCCGCCCCCGACCGCGCCCGCATCGAGTCGGTGCGGCCCGGCTCGCCCGCCGAGGCGCTGGGCCTGCGGCCCGGAGACGTCATCGTGGCGCTAGGCGGGCAGGACATCCCCGACACGCGCACGGTAGGCGGCCAGACCCGCCCCGGCTGGGAGAGCCTGCGCGACTTTCTGGCGACGAGCGGCCCCAAGACGCTGACCGTGCAGCGGGGGGAGGAGGTGCGCGAGGTCGCCTTTGACTGGCAGGCCCGCGTGAGGGGCGAGCGGCAACTGCTGGGCATCAGCTACGGCCCCGACGTGCGGCCCGCGTCCGTGCCCGTCGCCTTTGCCACTGCCGTCACGACCACCGCCGAGGCCGTGCCGCAGATTCTGCGGGCCTTTGGGGGCCTGTTCGCTCGCTTCTTCACGCTGGACCTCTCGCGCGACGAGAACGTCAGCGGCCCCATCGGCACCGCCGAGATTGTGAGCCGAGCGGCCACCCTGGGGTTCTGGGCGCTCGTGCAAATCGCCACACTGCTCAACCTGTCGCTCGCCTTTTTTAACCTGCTGCCCATTCCGGGGCTGGACGGCGGGCGCATCCTGCTGGTGCTCGTGGGGTCGCTGCGGGGCCGCCCCCTGACCTTCTCGCAAGAGCAGGCCATCAACCTCGCGGGCTTCGCGCTGGTGATGCTCTTGATGGTGTTCGTGGTGGTGCGGGACGTGAGCCGCTTTTTCTGAGGGGCGGAAGGGGCCGCCTCTTGTTTGCGCGGCCCGATGGCGAGCGCCGGAGCGTTTGGTCGGGTCGCCCTCTGCCATACTCCCCGGCGTGAACGGTGAGGGGGAGACGCGGACAGACGTGCTCGTGGTGGGGGGCGGTCCGGCGGGGCTGTACGCCGCCTTTTACGTAGGCTGGCGCGGATTGACCGTGCGGCTGCTGGAAGCGCGGGGCGAGCTGGGCGGGCAACTGTCGGCCCTCTACCCCGACAAGGTGGTCTATGACGCGCCGGGAAATCCCCGGACGCGGGCGGGCGACCTGGTGCGGAAACTGGAGGCGCAGCTCGCCCCGCTGGGGGTGGCCGTGCATCCCGGCGAGGTGGCCCGGACGCTGACACCGGACCTGGCGGGGGGCTGGCGGGTCGGCACCGACCGGGCCACCTACCCAGCGGGCGCGGTCATCCTGGCGGCGGGGCTGGGGGCGCTGTTGCCGCGTGAGGTGCGCCTCGCCGGGGCCGACACCCATCCCGACGTGCGGGCCGACCTCCCCGACCCGGCCAGCCTCGCGGGGCGGCAGGTGCTCGTGGTGGGCGGCGTGCCGCAGGCGACCCGTGCGGCGACCGAACTCGCGGCGGCGGGGGCGCGGGTGACGCTGACCCACCGCCGGGCCGGATTCCGGGGCGAGCCGGAGACACTCGCGGCGTTGGAGGAGGCGCGGGCGGCGGGCACGCTGGAGGTCCTCGCCCCCGCCGTGCTGGAGCGCCTGACCCCTGCGGGCGCGGTGCTGACCCTGGGGGGCGAGGCGCGGGAGGTGCCCGCCGACACCGTGCTCGTCCTGAACGGCTACCTCCCCGACCTCTCGCCTCTTGCGGGCTGGCCGCTGGACTGGCAGGGCGAGTATGTCCCCGACGGTCCCGGCGGCGAGACCGTACTGCCCGGCGTGTACGTGGTGGGCGACCTCGCGCGGTCGGGGGGCGACTTCAAGTTGCTGGCGGTGGCCTTTGCGCAGGCGGCCGTCGCCGCGAACCACGCCGCGCACCACGTCCGCCCAGAGCTGAAGGTGCGGCCAGGGCACAGCAGCGAGAAGGGCGGGTATCCGGCCCGGCCTGTTCTCCCCCACCAACCCGGCTAGAATGCCCCGCATGGCGTTTTTGTCGGCCCTGCTCCTCGTGCTCGCGTTTCTGGTGGGGAGCCTGCCGCTGGGCCACTGGCTGCTGCGGCGAATGGGAATAGACCCCCGCGTGAACAGCGCCTACAACCTCGGCGTGGAGAACGTGCTGCGGCGGGTCGGCCCCGGCCCGGCGGCGGCGAGTGCGGGGCTGGACGCGGCCAAGGGCTTTCTCGCGGTGCTGATGGCCTCGGCGCTGGGGTCGCCGGAGGTGTGCGTGCTCGCGGGGCTGGCGGCGTACCTGGGGCACCTCAACCCCCCCCGCTTCCTGTACGGCGAGACGCCGCCGCGGGGGCGGGGCAACCTCGTGCTGCTGGGGGTGCTCGCGGGGCTGGCGGTGTCGGGCCTGAGCCTGTGGCTGACGGTGCTGCCCGTGGTCGTGTACGCCGCCGCGCTGGGCTACTGGGGCTACGCGAGCGGGGCTACGCTGCTGGGGCTGCTCGCCTTTGCCGTGCTGGTGGCCGTGTCGCCGCTGGGCATTCCGGCCAAGCTGGGGGCGCTGGGGCTGCTGGTGGCGGCGGGATGGCGCTTCAAGGAGAACCTGGGACGCATCCTCGACGGCACTGAGCCGAGGGCCTTTGCGGACGTGCCCGTCGCAGGCAAGCGGGCCGACCAGGTCGTCACGGCCTTCATGATTCACCCCATGACGCTGGAGAACTTCTGGCAGTCGCGCCGCTTTGCCTGGATGAAACCCCTCGTCGACCGGGGGGTCATCAGCGAGGCCAGCGTGCGCCGGATGGCCGAAAACCTGCGGCCCATGAAGGTGGGCGAGCTGCACGGCATCAAGACGCTGGAGGGCAAGGAAATCCGCTGCTACCTCCTGAGCAGCCCCCTCCTCCCCGACGTGTTCCGCGACCAACCCGACCTCGCGACCCGGCGGGCCATCGAGGGGGCACGGCTGGCGCAGGAGCTGGGGGCGGAGGTCTTCGGGCTGGGGGCCTTTTGGAGCGTGGTGGGCAACAAGGGGGTGGACGTGCAGGCGGCGGTGCCGGGCATCACCGTCACGAACGGCGGCGCGTACACCAGCGGCACCATCAAAGCGGCGATTCCGGGCATCCTGCGGCATTTCGAGGAGACGGGCCGCGACCTGGGGCAGGCCACGGCGGGCATCGTGGGGGCTAACGGCGTGGTCGCCTTTGGCATCGCGCGGACCATCGCCCCGCAGGTCGGCAAGGTCATCATGGTGGGCCGCGACCCGGAGCGGCTGGAGCGCAGCGCGAACACCCTGCGCCGAGCGGCAAAGGACACCGAAATCGTCACGACGACGAGCTACGACACGTTGAAGGAAGCCGACCTCATCTTCAGCGCGACCTCGGACCCCAACCCGGTGATTTTCCCCGAACACGTCAAGCCTGGGGCCTGGATTTTCGACGAGGGCCGCCCCGCCGACGTGCACGAGAGCGTGCTGAACGTGCCCGGCGTGCGGGTGATTCCCGGCGGCGTGGTGCGGCCCCCCGGCGGCATGACGAGCAACATCGACCTCCAGTTTGGCGAGGGCGCGGTGCCCGCCTGCCTCGCCGAGACCCTCATCATCGCCGCGACGGGCGAGCACCACCGCCAGAGCCTGGGGCCGCAGACCCTGACCGAGAACATCAACTTCTTCGTGGAGCAGGCCGAGCGGCTGGGGTTCGAGGTGGTGGATTGAAGTGCTCAGCCGTCAGCCATCAGCAGGGGGCAAGCTGAGGGTGGACGGCCCATTTGCCCTCCCCTTTGCCCCCTACACTGGACCCATGACCGGGAGGCTGCCCCAATGATTGAACGCATTCACCTCGCCAAGCCGCGCGGCTTTTGCGCGGGGGTCGTCATGGCGATTGGGGCGGTGGAAAAGGCCGCCCGGCAGGAGGCGGGGCCGGTCACGGTCTACCACTCCATCGTTCACAACCACACCGTCGTGGAGCGGCTGGAGCGGCAGGGCGGCGTGCAGTTCGTGGAAAGCCTCGACGACATCTCGGCCCTCCCGCAGGGCAGCGAGACGGTGGTCTTCAGCGCCCACGGGGTCAGTCCGGCGGTGCGCGAGCGGGCGCGGGCGCTGGGGTTGGCCACCATCGACGCGACCTGTCCCCTCGTCACCAAGGTCCACACCGAGGCCAAGAAGTACGCCCGCGAGGGCTACACCATCCTCCTCATCGGCGATAGCGCCCGGCATCAGGAGGTCATCGGCACGCGGGGCGAGGCACCCGAACAGACCATCGTGGTGGGGGTTCTCGGCAAGACGGGCGAAGGGCTGCACGACCCCCACACGGTGGAAGTCCCCGACCCGGACCGGGTGGTCGTGCTCACCCAGACCACCCTCAGCGTGGACGACACCCGGCGGACGGTGGACATCCTCAAGGGGCGCTTCCCAGCACTGGTGGTGCCGCCCAGCGAGGACCTCTGCTACGCCACCAAAAACCGCCAGGACGCGGTGAAGGCCATCGCGCCGGGGGTGGACGCCTTCCTGGTGCTCACCAGCCCGCACTCCAGCAACGGCATGCGCCTGCTGGAACTCGCCCGCGACCTGTGTGGCCGCGCCGAGCGGCTGGAGACGGCGGCGGACCTCGCGGGGGTAGACCTCACGGGCGTGCGGGCGCTGGGCATCACCAGCGCGGCGAGCACCCCCGACGACCTCGTGCAGGAGGTGGTCGCGCACTTCCGGACGCTGAACCCGGCCCTCACGGTGATCGAGGAAGGCGAGTGGGAGAACATCGAGTTCCGCGAGCCGAAAAAGATTCTGCCGACCCAGGAGCTGCCCCGCACGATGCGCTAGGCGAGGGAAAGTCCCAAACAGACGGCTGAGAGCGGACCGCCCCCCTACCCCCCACCCGGCAAGGCGGGCAACCACCACGGCGTGCGAATCGCCGTGCCCCGCGCCCACTCAAAGTCGAACAGTCCCTGCGCTTCTCTCAGCGCCCCCGCGTCGCTCGTCGCCAGCGAGTACTCGACCAGGCCCGCCCGCCCGAACGAGGAAAAGTGCAGGTTCTGGCTGCCGACGACCAGCATCGCGCCGTCGACCACGATCATCTTGGTGTGGGTGCCGCCCGCGGTGCCGTACCAGCGGGTCTGGAGGTGGTCATCCAGCCCCAACCCGCGCAGTTCGAGGCGCAGCGCCCGCAGCAGGCCCAGCGTCTCAGCTTGCAAGGCAGTGTCGTAATCGAGCAGCAGCCGCACGTAGACGCCGTGGTCGCGGATGGCCGAGACGACCGCCCGCCACACCGGAAGCTGACGCAACGGGGAGCAGCCCGCCACCTCGGACAGCTCGCCCAGACAGCCCGCAGTCCCGCCGATTTGCGACTGCACGATGTCCAGCCGGGTGCGGGCCGCCCCCACCAGCTCGGTGAGGGCTTCGTCCGCACCCGTAAACCCGGCCCGGCGGTAGAGGGGGTAGACGTGGGCGGTGCCTGCCGGTGTCGCCGGGGCAGGCCAGACCAGCGGCCAGGGGGACGGCCCCGCCGCCAACGAGCAGTCGCGCCGCAGCAGGCCGGGGCGCGGAGGCCGGGAGCAGGTGAGCAGGCGGCTGTGTTCCCAGGTGTCGCGCACGGCGGCGAGCGCATTCCGCGCGACCGGGCCGCGCACCCACATCCCCACGTCCGCAAGGTCGAGGCCCCGGCCCCCCGGCGCGTCCCCTGGGAGGTGGTTGATGCTGATGTTGAAACCCCCCGCCAGCACCCGCTCGCCGTCTTGCACGATGACTTTCATGTGGCTGTGGGGGTAGGTGTAGGCGTAGCTGGCAATCTCCAGCCGCCAGCCGGGCACCGTGTCTCCGGTCAGCGGCACGCCCGCCGCGAGCAGATGTTCAGCCGCCGCGTAGATGTTGGCGCGGGGGTCAAAGGGGGCGCTGGCCCGCACCGTGTTGCCGAAGAGCAGCCGCACCGTCAGCCCCGCCGGATACCGCTGTGGGTGCGCGGCGAGGTCCTCGCGCAGCCGAGCGATGGCAAGGGCCACCGACGCTCCCGGCGCGTCCGGCCCCTCGTCCCAAATCATGTTGGCAATGACCAGTTCGCGCTGGGTCCGCCCCAGCTCGGCCACCAGTTCGTCGTACCCCCCCTGCGGGGTGCGCGGCTGGGCGCTGTAGGCGGGGTCCGCCTGCGGAAGGTGCAGCAGCCCCTCCACCCGGTTGCCGCAGCTCAGGGCCGCGCCCTCGCCCCAGGTGCGCTCGTAGAGCAGGCGATCGAGGCGGGCGGTCGGCGGGGGGCAGGCGTTCAGGCCCAGACCGTCGAGGGCCGCGCGGTCGGGGGGCGGCAGATTCAGCCCTAGCGGGCCGGGGGCGCGGGGGGCCGCAGGTGCCGTGGTCTGCGTCTGCGCTGCTGCCGCACCGGGAAGCGTCATCAGGAGGGCAATCAGGCCACCCAGCAGGGGCCGGGGCAGACGGGGGCGCATAGGACCGCAGCCTAGCGCGGGGGCGGGAGCAGGCATCGGGGGGCGGCGCACCATGCCCCCACGGCCCCCCGCTGGGGCGCTAGCCTGCCTTGCATGAAGCTTCGGAGCGTTCACGTGGGCCAGCCCACCGCCCTCCAGGTCGGCTCGCGGCAGACCGTCAGCGGCATCCGCAAGCACGCGGTTCCCGGTCGGGTGCGGGTCACGGCGGCGGGGCTGGACGGCGACCACATCCTCAACCGCAAGCACCACGGCGGCCCCGACCAAGCCGTCTACGTCTACACCCGCGAGGATTACGCCTGGTGGGAGGAGGCGCTGGGCCAGCCACTGGAGCCGGGCACCTTCGGGGAAAACCTGCTGCTGGAAGGGCTGGAATCCGCCGGGGTCGCGGTCGGAGAGCGCTTCCGGGTGGGCGAGGTACGGTTGGAGGTGACCGCCCCCCGCATTCCCTGCGCGACGCTGGGGGCGCGAATGGGAGACGCGAGCTTTGTCAAGCGCTTCGCCACAGCGCGGCGGCCCGGCTTCTATGCCCGCGTGCTGTCGGGCGGCGACGTGGGCGCGGGCGACCCGGTGACTCGCGAGGGCAGCCCCGCCGGAGCGCCCACCATCGCCCAGACCTTCGACCTGCACTTTGCGCCCCCGCCCCCCCGCGAGGAGCTGGAGCGCTGGCTCGCCTACCCGCTGGCGCGGCGGCTGCGGCGCGACATCGAGAGGCGGCTGGGGCGGTAGAGCAGCTCCGCCCCAAGCCCGCCCACCGTCAGACCCGCAGCCGCTCGCCGTACTCCTGGCGCAGCTTGGCCACCTTGGGCGCAATCACCGCCCGGCAGTAGGGCTGATTGGGGTTGTTGGCGTAGTAGTCCTGGTGGTAGTCCTCGGCGACATAGAAGGTGGTCGCGGGTTCAATCGTGGTCACGATGGGGCGGTCAAAGACCCCCTGCGCGGTGAGTTCGGCGATGACCTCGCGGGTCACCCGCTCCTGCTCGCCGCTGAGCGGAAAGACCGCCGAGCGGTACTGGGTGCCCACGTCGGCCCCCTGGCGGTTGAGGGAGGTGGGGTCGTGGGTGGCAAAAAAGAGCGTCAGCAGGTCGCGGAAGCTCACCTGCGTGGGGTCAAAGGTCACCCGCACCGCCTCGGCGTGCCCAGTCGTGCCGCTGCACACGCTGCGGTAGTCGGGGTTGGGGGTGTGGCCGCCGATGTAGCCGCTTTCCACCTCCTGCACCCCGCGCACGTCCTTGAGGACGGCCTCGGTGCACCAGAAGCACCCGCCCGCCAAAATCGCCTGTTCGGTCTGCCCGCCAGTCGGTGAAGTCATGCCCGGATTCTGCCGCGTGCGGGCCGGGGGGAGGGGGCGCGGGGGCACGGTTGGGGGGCGTGTGGCTCGTGGCTTGTAGCTGGTGGAAGGTCCAAGCTTGGGCTGAAGCTTCTGCCATCTACAAGCCACCAACCACACGCCACACGCCCTACCCGAACAGCAGTCGCCCCGCCACGAGCACCACGATAAGCCCGTACATCACCTTCACAAAGCCGCTGCCGCGCAGCATCGCCATTCGCGCGCCCAGGGTGGCTCCCAGCGCGTTCGCCACGCCCATCGGCAGCCCAATCCACCACACCATCTGCCCGCCCAGCAGAAAAAACAGGAACGCGCCGAGGTTGGTTGCGAAGTTGATCGTGCGGGCGTTGCCGCTGGCCCGGACCAGATTGAAACCCGCCAGCGCAAACAGGAACATCAGGAACGTACCCGTCCCCGGCCCCAGGAAGCCGTCATACATCCCGACCACAAAGGCCCCCGGCAGCGTCAGCGCCAGCGTGCGGGCGGTCAGGCCGGGGTAGCGGTCTTCCAGGCCAAAGCGCTTGTTCGCGAGCACCAGCGCCCCCACCCCCAGAATCACGACGCCGACGAGGGTACGAAAGGCGGCGGGGTCCACGAACTGCACCAGAAAGGCCCCCAGTGCACTCCCCACGAGCGCGAGCGGAATCAGCCGCCCCACCAGCCCGCGCTCCACATGGCCCTTGCGCCAGTACTGCACGGTCGCGCTGCCCGACCCGAAGATGGCGAGCAGCTTGTTGGTAGCGACCGTCTGCGCGGGCGTCAGGCCCATGAAAAAGAGCGTGGGCAGCGTAATCGTGCCGCCGCCCCCCGCCACCGCGTCGATAAAACCCGCCAGAAACGCGAGCGGGAGGCCGTAGAGCAGAACTTCGGGGCCGGGCACGGGGGGCAGTATAGGGGTGGGGGGGAGCACTTAGCGGTCAGCCGTCAGCTCTCAGCGGTCAGGGGGAGGCTCCCCTACTCCAGCCGCCGCAGCGCGGGCACCAGCAGCCCCAACCCGGCAACGGTCATCAGGAGGAATCCGGCCCCCAGTAGGGCAGGCGGTGGTCCCAGCGTGCCTGCCGCCGCCCCCGCCACGGCAAAGCCCACGGGGACCAGGCTGTACCCCACCAGCGAGGTCAGCCCGAAGACCCGTCCCCGGTACCCGTCGGGAACGTGGGTGCCCACCCAGGCCGGATACAGCACGTTGGACACCATCGCCAGACCGTCAATGAGCAGCACGGCGACGAGGCCCACCCCCACCTCCCGCGAGAGCGCGAGGGGCAAGTAGCCCAGCAGCCCTGCCGCGAAGAGGCTGCCCAGAATCGCCAACCCGCGCCGCCGGACCCGGACCGCGCCCATCAGCGCTCCACCCCCCAGAATGCCCACATTCATCGCCGTCAGGTAGAGGCCGTAGGTGGCGGCGGGCTGGCCCAGCGTCTCCGTGACGAGCAGCGGCAGCGCCACCGCCAAGGTCGCGCCGCTCAGATTGATGACCGCGAAGAGGGTGAGCAGGGAAAGCAGGGCAGGCTGGGTGCGGGCGTAGCGCAGGCCGGAGCCGATATCGGCCCACACGGACGGTCGGGGGCCTGGGGGAACCGGAGTTGCCCCCACCCTGAGGCTCAGCAGCCCGGCGACGAGCACGCCGAACGACAGCGCGTTCACCGCCGCCGCGCCCCCGGCCCCCGCGAGGGCCAGCAGCAGCCCGCCCAGGGCCGGGCCGAGGATGGCCGCCACGTTGTCCCCCAGCAGGAAGAGGGCCTGCGCCTCCTGCAAACGCTCGCGGGGCACCAGCGCGGGCAGCAGGGCGTCGAAAGCCGGATTCGCCAGCGCACTCACCCCGCCGTAGAGCAGCGCCAGTGCGTAGAGGTGCCAGAGCTGCACGGCGTCCGCCAGGGCCAGCCCCGCGAAGGCGGCCATCAGCAGCCCCCGAACCGTATTCGCCCCGACCAGCAGGCGGCGGCGGTCCACCCGGTCGGCCAGCGCACCCCCCAGCAGCGCCAGGGCGATGCCCGGCAGCACCGCGGTCAGCAGCAGCCCGCTCAGCGCCGCCGCTGACCCGGTCAGCCTCAGTAGCAGGGCGACCTGCGCCACCCGGAAGATGCCGTCTCCCAGCCCCGAAAAGGTCTGTGCGCCCCACAGCACGGCAAAGGGGCGGTGCCGCAGGACGGCGAGCGCGTGGGGCAGCGGCTTCAGGGCCTACCCTCCCCTACTCCTGGTCCTTGCCCAGGTCTGCCCCGCGGCGCGTTGCTGCCACGACCGCCCGCATCATGGCCCCGCGCACGCCCGCCGCCTCCAGCACCTCCAACCCGGCGATGGTGGTGCCGCCGGGACTGGCGACCTCGTCCTTGAGCAGGCCGGGGTGCGCCCGCTCGCGCAGCAGCTCGCCGCTGGCGACAAGCACCTTGGCCGCGAGTTCGTGGGCGAGCGCACGGGGCAGACCCATGCGGACCCCGCCGTCGGCGAGCGCCTCGGCCACCAGCGCAGCGTAGGCAGGGCCAGAAGCGCTCATGCCCGTAAAGGCGTTGAAGAGGTGCTCTGGGAGGTCGTACACGTCGCCCACCGCGCCGAAGAGCGAGCGGGCAAACTCCAGGTCGCCCGACGCGGCGGCTTCTGGCGGGGCCGTCATCGCCGTCTGGCTGCGGCCAATCGTGGCGGCGAGGTTGGGCATCACCCGCACCACCCGCTTGGTGCCCAAGCGGCGGGAGAGGGTGGTCGTACTGACCCCGGCCATCGTGCTGATGTACCCGACATTTTCCTGAGCGAGCTGCTCGCTGATTTCGGGAAAGACCCGCGGCTGCACGCTGACCAGCACCCGCTCGGCAAAGCGCAGGTCGGACGCCCCGATGAGCACCGCGCCCGTGCGCGAGGCGAGGTCCGAAGCCCGGCCCGCGTTCGCGTCCAGCAGGCCGATGTCTCCAGGCCTCAGCACCCCACGCGACAAGACCCCTTCCAGCAGGGCCAGGCCCAGCTTCCCGACGCCGACGATGGCGAGTTTCATGGGGGAGAGTGTAGAGGCTCATGGCCTGTGGCGTGTGGCTTGTAGAGCGCTGGCTCCGGCCCTGGCCCTCCACAAGCCACAAGCTACAAGCTACAAGCCCCCCCGCCCGCTACACTCTGCCCCATGCTCGTGTACCACCTCCCCGGCACCTTCCAGACCCGCGAACCCGACCTCGACCTTCTGTGGGAGGCGGGCGCGACCGGGCTGGAGGAGCGGGCCGGAGCCATCCGCGTCTATTTCAGCGAGCGGGTGCTGCTCCCCCCCGCCGTCGCGGACGGCGAGTGGCACGAGGAACCCGACCAGGACTGGCAAGCCGAGTTTCGCCGCACCCTGCGCCCGGTGCGGGCGGGCCGGGTCACCATCGTGGCCCCCTGGCAGCGGGAGGAGGTGGAGGCGGGCCAACTCCCCCTCGTCATCGAACCCGGCATGGCCTTTGGCACCGGGCACCACGTGACCACCCGGCTGGCGGTGGAGGCCCTGGACGACCTGGGGCTGGAGACGCGGGGGCCAGGCGCGGCGGGGGCACGGGTCCTCGACGTGGGCACCGGGAGCGGCGTCCTCGCGCTCGCGGCGGCGCGGCTGGGGGCACGCTTTGCCTACGGGGTGGACATTGACCCCCTGACCGTGCCCATCGCGCGGGAGAACGCCGAGGTCAACGGCCTCCTCCCCTCGCAGGTGCGCTTTGAGGAGGGCACGCTGGGCCTCAGCCCCCTGACCTTTCCGGAAGAGGGCGTAGACGCCTACGACGTGGTGGTCGCCAACCTCTACGCTGAGCTGCATGACCTGCTCGCCGCCGAGTACGCGGAGCACCTCGCGCCGGGGGGCGTGGCCGTGCTCACGGGCATCCTGGCGGACAAGCTGGGGCTGGTGCGGGCGGCGCTGGCACGGGAGGGCTTCGCGGAGCTGCGCGAAACCGTGGAGGGGGACTGGGCGCTCCTGACCGCCCGGCGGCGGGGCTGAAGGTGGCTCGGCACCGCGTCCGCGTTCCGGCGCTCGCCCCCCAGATGACCCTGGGGCCGCGGGAAGCCCGGCACCTGCACGTGCTGCGGCTGCGGCCCGGCGACCGGGTGCGCGTCTTCGACGGTCAGGGGGCCGAGGCGGAGGCCACCGTGGAGGCGCTGGAAGAGGGCCGCGCGGTCCTCGCCCTGGGGGAGCGGGTGGAGGGCGCTGCCGAAACCCCGCAACCCGTCACGCTGGCCGTGGCGCTGCTCAAGGGAGACAAGCTCGCGGACGTGGTGCGGGCCGCGACCGAACTGGGGGTGGCCCGCGTCCAGCTCCTGGTCACCCGCCACGCCGACGCCCGCGAGATGGGCGGGCAAAAGCTCGCGCGGTTGCGCCGGGTCGCCGAGGAAGCCAGCAAGCAATCGCGCCGGGCGGTGACGCCCGAAGTGCTCGCCCCCACCGAGCTGGCGGGCCTGAGCTGGGAGGGCCAACTCTTCGTCGCCCAACCCGGCAGCCAGGAGCGCCTGACCGACCACCTCCGTTGGGAGGCTCCGGTCACCGTGCTGACCGGGCCGGAGGGCGGCCTGTCGGAAGCGGAGGTCGCGGCCCTGACGGCTCGGGGGGCGGTCGCGGTGACCCTCGGCCCGCGCATCCTGCGGGCGGAGACGGCCCCGGTCGCGCTGCTGGGGGCCATCGTGGCGACCGGGGTGTAGGGCGGGGCCTGCCCTCACGGCCCCTCCCTACAATGTCCCCATGTCCCCCCGCCTCCTGCTGACCGTGCTGCTGCTCGCCCCCGCCCTGGCGAGCTGCCGCTACAACTTTGTGCCGCTGATTCCGCCCGTGGCCGAGGTCACGCTACCTGCCCGCATCACCGGGGCCAGCCTGCGCCGCGCCGGGCAGGAGCTGGAGCTGCGGGCGCGGCTGGAGGGCCGCTTCGAGCCGGGCTATCTGGAGGTCGTGTGGTTTGACGGCGGGCGCGAGCTGGGCCGCGACAGCGTGTACCTCGACGCCGCGCAGCGGGAGGCCCGCTTTACCCTGAGTGCTCCCACACCGGGGGCCTACCGCGCCGCGCTGAGTTTCGGCGGCACCGTGCTGCGGCAGGTCGAGCTGTACGAGGTGCGGCCATGAGCGCCCCCCGCGAGTGGGCGGGGGTGGTGGAGTGGACGCGGGGCACCGTCGACCGCTGGGTCTGGCGCGGCGGCGAGGTCGTGCCCTACCGCCGGGAACCCTGGGCTGCCCCGGTGAACTACGGCTGCTTGCCCGGCCTCCCCAACCCCGCCGACGGCAGCGACGTGGACGCCGTGTGGCTGGGCGAGGCCCTGCCCGTGGGCACCCGCCTCACCCTCCCCGCCGCCGGGCTGCTGCACCTCGCGGACGGCGACCACAAGGTCATCTTCGGGAGCTTGGAGGAACACCACGGCGGCGACCTCCTCGCGCTGCTGGCGTGGTTCGGCCCGGAGCGGGGGGCGCGGCTGCTGGGGCCGGGGGAGGCCGGGGCGTGGCTGGCCGGGCTGGAGGGGCAGCAAACAGCCCCAGGCGCATGACCTGGGGCTGCCGGAGGAAGGGGCTTACTGTCCCTTCGCCTCAGCGTAGCGGCGGGCAACCTCGTCCCAGTTGACGACGTTCCAGAAGGCCGCGAGGTAGTCGGGGCGGCGGTTTTGGTAGTTGAGATAATAGGCGTGCTCCCAGACATCGACGCCCAGGATGGGAGTGCCGCTCACGCCCGCGACACCCTCGCCCATCAGCGGGTTGTCCTGGTTGGCCGTCGAGACGACCGCCAGCTTGCCATCCTGCACGACGAGCCACGCCCAGCCAGAGCCAAAGCGGGCCTTGGCCGAGTCCTCGAACTTCTGCTTGAAGGCTTCAAAGGACCCAAAGGCTTCGTCGATGGCCCGCGCCAGCTCGCCCGTGGGCTGGCCCTGGCCCTGCGGGGTCATGACCTGCCAAAAGAGGCTGTGGTTGGCGTGGCCGCCCGCATTGTTGCGCAGCACGGTCTTCTTGTCCTGGGGCACCTGGTCGAGCTTCTGGATGAGTTCCTCGACGGGCATGTCGGCAAACTCCGTACCTTCCAGCGCCTTGTTCGCGTTGTCAATGTAGGCCTGGTGGTGCTTGGTGCGGTGAATGTTCATCGTCCGCGCGTCGATGTGCGGCTCCAGGGCATCTTCAGGGTAGGGCAGGTCAGGAAGTTGGTAGGGCATGCTGAACTCCTTTCGGGCCGCGCCCCCCGGCCACGGCGACCGGAAAGCGCGGCAAGCGGTCCTCATCTTAGCCGCGCTCCCGCCCTCGCTGGGCTTAAGGGAAAGTTCAGACGAGCTGTGGCCCCCTGTTCACGGGAAGACAGGGGGCCACAGCCGGGGCGGCAGTTAGCGGAGGCGGGCCAGGCCCTCGCGAGCCAGAGCGTAGTCGGGACTGAGTTTGAGCGCCCGTTCGTAGTTTTCGCGGGCCTTGATGCGGTCGGGGGCGATGGCCCCAGCCCCCCGCTCGTAGCTCAGGCCCAGGTAATAAATCCACTCGGCGGTCGTGCTGCCAAGGGCTACGGCGCGGGTGAGGTTCTCGCGGGCCGACTTGAGGTCCCCGGCGTCGAGGTCAAGGCGTCCGAGGTAGTAATAGAACTCCGGGTAGCGCAGCGGGTCGAGCTTGACGGCCTGCGTGAGCTGCGCCCGCGCCGTCACGGGGTCGCGGCTGAGGTAGCTCACAACCCCGTACTGCCCGACCGCGTAGGGGTTGTTCGGCGCGAGGCGCGCGGCCTGGGCCGCTTCGGGCTTGGCCGCCGTGAGATTGCCGCTCAGGGCGAGCAGCTTGGCGTAGTAGGCGCGGTTGTAGGCGTCGGCGGGGTCGGTGATGACCGCCCGCTGAAGGCTGTCGAGCGCCGCCACGAGGTTCCCGGTGGCGTAGTACATGTCGCCGAGGTTAAAAAGAATCAAGCCGTTGTCAGGGTTCAGGGCACTCGCCTGCTTAAAGGCTTCGATGGCCTGCGTCGCCGCCCCCTGGAGCCGCAGCACATTGCCGCGCTCGTTCCAGACCTTGCTGAGGTTGAGGTTGCGTTCGGCTTCGGGGCTGGCCTGCGCGAGGGCCTCCGCCTGAGCCAGGACCGCAAGGGCCTGGGCGAGGTTGCCCGACACGCTGGCGCGGTCCCCTGCCCCAATAAACTGCTGCTGGTAAGCCTGCGCGAGCGCAAGGTGCCCGCTGAGGTTGCGCGGGTCCTGCGTAGTCAGGCGGCGCAGCGTCTCGATGGCGGGCGCGTACAGCCGCAGCTTGACCTGCGAGCGCCCCAGGCCCAAGAGGGCGTCACTGCTGCGCGGATCGATCTCGGCGGCAGCCCGAAACGCCACGTACGCCTGGTCAAAGTTGCCCCGGCCATAGTAGAAGTTCCCCAACGCCACGTAGTTCGCGGCGGGGAGAGGGGTCGTGCGGGGCGCGGCGGGCTGCGCAGTCGCCGGAGCTGCCGGAGGCGTCTGCACCGGAGAACTGGGCGGCGTCTGGGTCTGGGCCAGCGCCGCAGACAGAGTGGCCGCCGCGAGCAGCGGGCCGAGGGTACGTCGTTTCACTCAGAAACCTCCAGGGGTGAGGCTAACACCGGCGTCATGGGGGTGCAAGCTGCCGTCAGCAGTCAAGGCGGGCGGGCGGCGCTCAGCATAGGGTGGCTCGCCCGACACGGGGTGAAGCGCGTGTGAGAGGGCAAAAGGGGGGACAGTGAGAAAGAGCAGCATTGTGCTTCCGGCAGCCTAGGAGGGCGGGGTGACGGGTACCTGACGGCCCTACACTGCCCGCATGTCTGTGTCGTCCCCTCTCCACCACCCCCACCCGCGCCGCCTGGGGCTGACGGGCAGCATCGGTGCGGGCAAAAGCACGGTGGCCCGGCTGCTGCAAGAACGCGGCCTGACGGTGCTCGACGCCGACGAGGTGGCCCGCGAGGTGACCCGCGACCCGGCGGTCCTCGCCGAGCTGGAGGCCGCGTTTCCCGGCGTGGTGCGGGGGGGCGACCTCGACCGGGGAGCGCTCGCGGCGCGAGTCTTCGGCGACCCCGCGCAGCTCGCGGCGCTCAATGGCCTCCTTCATCCCCGCGTGCGGGCGCGGATGCTCGCGCTGGAACAGGAAGCCGCCGCCCGTGGGGAAGCGTGGGTCGTGCAGGACGTCCCCCTGCTGTTCGAGGGGGGCCTGGAGGGGCAGATGGACGCCGTCCTCGTGGTGGACGCCCCGCTGGAGGTGCGCGTCGCCCGCGTCATGGCCCGCTCTGGCCTGAGCCGCGAGGAAGTCCTGGCCCGCGACGCCCGCCAGATGCCCGCCGAGGAAAAGCGCCGGCGGGCCACCTTCGTGCTGGACAACAGTGGGGAGCTGGAGGCGCTGGCGGGACAGGTGGCGGCAGCGCTGGACGCGCTGGGCCTCCAGCCTCCAGCGGCCAGCGGCCAGCAAGAAAAAAGCCCCAGCATTCGCTGAGGCTTCTTCCTCTCTGTCTCTCTGTTCTGTCTCTCTGTCAGCTTAGGCTTCCGCCTTTTCCGGCTGGCTGCTGGCGGCTGGTCGCTGGTCGCCTCCCAACGCTGCCGCCACAAAGCCCACAAAGGGCGGGCTGGGCCGCATCGGGCGGCTCTTGAACTCCGGGTGAGCTTGCAGCGCCACGAAAAAGGGATGGTCCGCAATCTCGATGCTCTCGACAAGTCCGGCTCCGCGCCCCGCTACGCCAGGGGTTACGCCGCTAATCGTCAGCCCAGCAGCCTGAAGCGGCTCGACGTAGGCGGGGTTGACCTCATAGCGGTGGCGGTGGCGTTCCTTGACAGTGCCGCCCCCCGGCACCCCGTACAACTCGGCAATCTTCGTCCCGGCGCGGAGGTCCATCGGCCAGTCGCCCAAGCGCATGGTGCCGCCCATTCCCTCCACCTCCAGTTGTTCGGGCATCAGGTCCACGACCTTGTGGGGGGCGTAGGGGTCGAACTCGGCGGAGTTAGCCCCCGCGAGGCCCGCGACGTGCCGGGCGTACTCGATGACTGCGACCTGCATCCCCAGGCAGATGCCCAAGTAGGGTACCCCCCGCGTGCGGGCGTACTCGGCGGCCCGAATCTTGCCCTCGATGCCGCGAATGCCAAAGCCGCCGGGCACCAGGATGCCGTCCGCGTCGCCGAGCTGCGTTTCCAGGTCGCCCCCGGTCAGTTCCTCGGCGTTGACCCACTTCACCCGCACGCGGGCGTCGTTGGCAATGCCCGCGTGGGTGAGGGACTCCAGCAGGCTGAGGTAGGCGTCGGGCATCTCGGTGTACTTGCCCGCAATGGCGACCGTGACCTCGCGGGAGGGGTGCTTGATCGTCCGCACCGCGTTTTGCCACACGCCGAGGTTGGGATGGGTGCGCTCTAGGCCCAGCAGGTCCTCGACCGCCTTGCCCAGGCCCTGTTCTTCCAGCGCGAGCGGCACCTCGTAGACATGCGAGACGTCGTAGGACGAAAAGACCCGGTTTTCGCGCACCGAGGTAAAGAGTGCGATTTTGCGGGTGATGTCCGGCGGGAGCTTCTCCTTGGAGCGCACCATCACGATGTCGGGGCTGATGCCCACCGAGCGCAGGGTCGCCACCGAGTGCTGGGTGGGCTTAGTCTTGAACTCGTTCGACGTGCCCAGGTACGGCACCAGTGTCAGGTGCAGGTACAGGACATTCTCGTCACCCTCGTCAAAGCGGAACTGCCGAATGGCTTCCAGGAAGGGGAGCGATTCGATGTCGCCCACCGTGCCGCCCACCTCGATGAGGACAATCTCGGCCCCCGCCGTCTCGCCCGCCGCCCGGATGCGGCGCTTAATCTCGTCGGTGACGTGCGGGATAACCTGTACCGTCTGCGAGAGGTAGTCCCCGGCCCGCTCGCGGCGAATGACTTCGAGGTACACCTGCCCGGTCGTGATGTTGCTGCCCGGCGGAATGTCGAGGTCGAGGAAGCGCTCGTAGTTGCCGATATCGAGGTCGGTTTCGGCTCCAGAAGCCGTCACAAAAACCTCGCCGTGCTCGTAGGGCCGCATCGTGCCCGCGTCGATGTTGATGTAGGGGTCAATCTTGACCGCCGTGACCTTGTAACCCCGCGCGCGCAGGAGTGCCCCCAGAGACGCACTCGCCACGCCCTTGCCAAGGCTGCTGACCACGCCGCCCGTCACGAAGATGTATTTCATGCCTGACCACGAGCGCCCGCCCCCACCGAGGAGCCAAAACAAAAAACCGGGGCGCTCGGCCTCCGGGATTACAGGGTAGCACGGGAGGGGGGACCGCAGGGCAGCTTCAGGCCAGAAGCAGCAGCGCCCCCAGCTTCCCGCCCACCTCCTCTAACACGGCTTCCGGCGCTAATGCGGCGAACTCGGCCTGCCTCGCCCGCCAGTCCAGGCTGCGGGCATGGTCGCTGAGGATGACCCCACGCACCGCTCCATCTTCCGGCAAAGACACCTCAAACGGATAACCCTTGACTCGGCTCGTGACAGGCGCGGCGATCATCAGCCCGGTCAGGCCGTTGTAGCTCGCAGGCGTCAGGACCAGGGCCGGGCGACGCCCCCCCTGCTCGTGTCCGGCGTGGGGGGTGAAGTTCAGCCAGACGAGATGCCCACGCTCAGGAACGTACGGGGCCTCGTTCACCACTCTTCCTGGCCCTGCGGTTTGCCCCAGTCGGTCTCCCCGTGAAGCTGCCCCGGCCCGATGCCTGCCAGCAACTCGTCAAGCTGATAACGGGCGGGGCGCAAAGGGGTGATGACGATTTGGCCTCCCTCTACCCTCAGCTCCACGGCCATACTCTGCCCCAGTCCGGCTTCCTGGGCCAGCCGTTTGGGAATCCGCAGCGCCAGGCTGTTTCCCCACTTCTGAATCTGTCCCCTCATGACGCCTCCTTGTAGATACAAAGAGTATACGCCCTTCCCTACTGCCCCCGCACCCGCTCCAGCAGGGCCGTATGGCGTTCCTCGCGCTGCCTGCCCGCGGCCTTTTCCCAGGCCGAGGCCGACCCCACCGCGCAGAAGCGCTCGCGGGCGCGGGTGAGGGCCGTGTACGCCAGGTTGCGCGAAAGCATGGGCATGTGGGCCTCATGCAGCACGCCGAGGACGGTGGGCCACTCGCTGCCCTGCGCCCGGTGCACCGTGAGGGCGTAGCCGAGTTGCAGGTTAAACAGCTCGGCCCCGCCGAGGTCCACGATGTTGCCGTCAAAATCCACGGTGAGGCGACTCCCCTCGGCCTTGAGGACGGTGCCCAGGGTGCCATTAAAAACTTCGTTTTGATAGTCGTTTTTGGTTTGGACCACCACGTCGCCGGGCCGCGCTTCGCCCTCCGCGATGCGGACGCCGCCCCCGCCGGGGTTAAAAAGGCTCTGAAGCTGCGCATTGAGCATATCCACCCCCAGCGGCCCCTTGCGCATGGGGGTGAGCACCTGCACCTGCGCTGGGCCGCCGAGGTCACGGACCATCAGGCCCACCCGGCGAGCACCCGCGTCGGGTTCGGTTTCGGTGAGGGCCAATCTGGGGTCGCCCCACGCCGGGGCCTCGCCGTGCAGCAGGCCGTGCGCCGCCCGGATGATGGGGTTTTCGGCGGCCTGGCGGTAGACCGTGCTGAGGCGCACGGTGGGAGCTACCTGTGCGAGCGCCAGGAGAGGTATCCCGGCATCCACGGGCGGAAGCTGGTCGGTATCCCCGACGAGCAGCACCCGCGCCCCCGGCGGTACGGCGGCGAGCAGCGAGAGCATGAGCGCGTCGCCGCACATGCTGACCTCGTCCACGATAAAGAGGTCGTAGGGGGCGGGTTCGAGGTGGTTGTGCCGGAACCCCGCCGGGCCGTACCCCAGCAGGCGGTGGATGGTAGAGGCGGGCCGCCCGGTCACCTCGCCCAGACGCCGGGCCGCCTTGCCCGTGGGGGCACAGAGGGCCACTTCGAGCCCCAGCCGCTCGGCGAGGTCGGCCACCGCCCGCGTGGTCGTGCTTTTGCCCGTGCCGGGGCCGCCCGTCAGCACGACCAGGCGATGCTCGGCGAGCAGGTCCAGCACCTCCGCCTGCTGTGCCGAAAGGCCCCTCGCGGCCCCCGGCGGCACCGTCCACTCTTCCCCAGCGGGCGGGGTGGCCAGCAGGGTCCGAATGAGCCGGGCGAGCTTTTTCTCGGCCCGCAGGACCTGGGGCAAGTAGATGCGGCTGTCGCCCTCCCCCGTGGGGTCATCGCACAGGCGGCCCAGCTCGGTCGCCGTGTCCACCGCAAGCCGCGCCTGCTCTGCGGACACGCGGGTGTAGTGCATCACGCCGCGCTCGGCCCGCGCACGGGGCAGGAAGGAATGCCCGCCCTGCTGCCCGGCCTGCTGGAGGGCGTACACGGCGGCGGCGGTCAGGCGGCGGGGGTCGTCGCTTGCCCCGCCCCCCGCTTGCCACAGCTTGTCGGCGGTCAAAAACCCGATGCCCTCCACCTCGGTCAGCGCAAAGAGGTCAGCCTGGAGGCGTTCGAGCGCCGCTTCGCCAAAGTGCTTGACTGCCCGCTGCGCCTGGGAGATGGAGAGGCCCAGGCCCTGGAGTCCGGCGAGGAGGCGGCGCTCCAGCCCCTGCTGGCTCCAACTGGAGACCATCTTATGCAGGGTGGACTGGGTGACGCCGGGCACTTGAAGGAGCTTTTCCGGCTCCTGTTCGAGCACGTCGAAGGTGGCTGGCCCAAACGCCCTGGCGATGCGCCCCGCGAGCACCTTGCCCACCCCGCCCACCCGCGCTTCGAGGTAGGCCGCCACCCCCGCTTCGGTGAGGTCGGCGGGCTGGGCTTCGAGCACCATGTTCAGCACCCGGTATTGGTGGCCGTACTCGCGGTGTTCTTCCATCAGCACCTCGGCGCTGAAGGCGTCCCCGGCATCTAGGGGAGGCATCACCCCAATCACGGTCGCGTCGGGGTCCTCGCCCTCCGCGTTGCGCAGGACCGCCGTCAGCACCGTAAAGCCCGTTTCCGCACGAAAGCGCACCCGCCCCACACGGCCTGTCACGCGAAAAGATTGGGTTGGCAGGCCAGCGCTCACGCCCGCCAGAATAGCGCCCCCATCCGGACACCTCCCCTAACACCCCGTCAGCGCGAACCCCCCGTGACCATAAAAACCTGGGGGGGTTCGCGCAAAGCTGGAAGTGCCTCCCCATCGCTGTTTTTCGGAACACCCCCACCGAGCACGGGTCCAAAACTGGACAGCGCGGGGGAGGTTCGCGCAAACTGGTTCCGGGAAGCCGTCCTGGACGCATCCGGGAGGTGACCCGT
>NZ_KI519501.1:222875-252555 GCF_000482805.1 Deinococcus murrayi DSM 11303
GCAGCCGTCTTTCGGGACGGCTGAGGATTGAAACGCCCGCCTCACGCATCTTCTCGCGGCGAGCTTCACGTTGCAGCCGTCTTTCGGGACGGATGATAGCTGACTGCTGAAGGCTAATCGCCAACCGCTGACCACTGCCAGCTTCCTTACCCCGACCAGAAGCGGTACACCGTTCGCGAGCGGAAGTGTTCGCCGGGGCGCAGGACTGTGGAGGGAAAGGCAGGCTGGTTGGGCGAGTCGGGGAAGTGCTGGGTTTCCAGGCAAACGGCCCAGCGGTGGCCGTAGCGCTGGCCCCCCTTGCCAACCAGCGAACCGTCTAAAAAGTTGCCGCTGTAGACCTGAAGGCCGGGCTGGTCGGTGAAGACGGCGAGCCACCGACCGCTGCCGGGGTCAGACAGGAGGGCGGCTGGAGCGCTGCCGTCACGCAGAATGAAGTTGTGGTCGTAGCCGCCTGCAAAGCGCAGTTGCTCGTCAGGGGTGTCTATCCGTGCGCCGATGGGGTGGGCCTCGCGGAAATCGAAGGGGGTGCCCGCGACGGCACGGCGCTCGCCCGTGGGGAGGAGGGTCTCGCCCACCGGGGTGAACTCGTCGGCGGCCAGGGTCAGCTCGTGGGCGAGGATGTCGCGGCGAGCGTCGCCCGACAGGTTCCAGTAACTGTGGTGGGTGAGGTTCAGGACCGTGGGCGCGTCCGTCTCGGCCTCATAGTCGAGCTGAAGGGCACCTGCGGGCCGCAGGGTATAGGTCACCCGGACGCGGAGGGTGCCGGGGTAGCCTTCCTCGCCGTCCGGACTGACGCGGGTGAAGGTGACGCGGGGGCCTTCTGCACTGACCGACCCTTCGCCCCACCACAGCTGCTGGTCAAAGCCGCGCTCGCCGCCGTGCAGGGTGCCCTGGCCGTCATTGCGGGCAAGCTGATAGGTGCGCCCATCCAGGGAAAAGCGGCCCCCGGCGATGCGGTTGGCGTAGCGCCCGACGGTGGCCCCGAAAAAGGCAGCGGTGGCCCGGTCAAAGTACGGCTCTGGGGCGTCGTAGCCCAGCACGATGTCACTGAGCCGCCCGTCGCGGTCGGGAGTGAGAAGGCCCACGAGCACGGCACCGTAGTTGCTCAGGCGAGCTTCCAGGCCACCTGGCACGCGGAGGGTAAAGAGGGTGACCGGCTCACCCTGGGGGGTGCGGCCCCACTCGCGCTCCTGCACGGTTGCGGCGGGGTGTCCTGGCTGCATGGGGTCAGGGTGACATATCTACCGCTGGGTGTGGCGCTGGGTGTGGGCGGCGTAGCGCTCCAGCAGGTCCCAGGCCGCGCCGCTCGCCATGACCTCGCGGGCTTCCCGCACGCCCTCGCGGATGCTGGGGACGCGCCCGGCGGTGCGCAGGGCAGCTCCCGCATTGAGGGCCACCACGTCGCGCTGAGCAGGGGTGCCGCCGCCCCGCAGCAGGGTGCGGGTGATGTCGGCGTTCTCGGCGGGGGTGCCGCCCACGATGGCTTCCTTGGGGTGGAGGTCCACGCCCGCTTCCTCCGGATGCAGCAGGCGGTCAATGACCTCGCCCCCGCGCAGCCCGGTCACCGTGTTGGGGCCGCAGACGGTGAACTCGTCGAGGCCGCTGCCGTGCACGACGGTGGCTCCCTGCGCCCCCAGGAGCCGCAGCACCTCGGCCAGGGTGCGGGTCAGCTCTGGCTTGAAAACGCCCACGACAAGGTGGGTGGCCCCGGCGGGGTTGGAGAGCGGTCCCAGGATGTTGAAGACGGTGCGGGCGGCGAGTTCGGCACGGACGGGCGCGGCGTGCCGCAGGGCCGGGTGATAGTTGCGGGCGAACATAAAGCCGATGCCGAGGCGACTGATACCGTCTGCGACGACTTCGGGCGGGGCGTCGAGGTTGACCCCCAGCGCTTCGAGGACATCTGCGCTTCCGGCCCGGCTGCTCGCGGCGCGGTTGCCGTGCTTGGCGACGGTCACCCCGGCGGCAGCCACCACAAAGGCGGTCGTCGTGGAGATGTTAAAGGTGTGCGCCCCGTCGCCGCCCGTGCCCACCACGTCGAGCAGCACGTCTCGCGGTTCGACCTGCACCGGCACGGCCTGCTCGCGCATCGCCTGTGCGAAGCCCGCGATTTCTTCGGGGGTTTCGCCGCGCACCCGCAGGGCCGCGAGCGCCGCTGCGAGGCGCACCCCGCTGACGTTCCCCTCCATCACTTCGCGCATAAAGGCGGCAGCTTCGGCTTGCGAGAGGGCCTCACCGTTCATCAGCCGCAGGTGCAGGAGGCGGGGGTCCGGGGCCATCACGCGCCCGCCCCGGCCCGGTGCGCCCGCGCCAGCTCCAGGAAGTTGCCCAGCAGGGTGAGGCCCCCCTCGGTGGCCACCGATTCGGGGTGGAACTGCACCCCATAAACCGGATACTCGCGGTGGCGCAGGGCCATCAGCACCTCCTCGGTGGGGTCGGTGGTCCAGGCCAGGGGCACCAGGTCAGCGGGCAGGTCACGCACCACCAGCGAATGGTAGCGGGCAACAGGCACCCCGTCCGGCAGCCCGGCAAAGAGAGCCGTGCCCCCATGCCGCAGCGGGCTGGTTTTGCCGTGCACGGGCTGCCCCGCCCGCGTGACCCGCGCCCCAAATGCCGCCCCGATGCTCTGGTGTCCCAGGCACACGCCCAGGGTGGGCACCTGTGGCCCCAGCTCGCGGATGACGGCCACGCTCTGCCCCGCCTCGCGCGGGGTGCAGGGACCGGGCGAGACGACGATGGCATCGGGGGCAAGTTCGCGGACGTCCTCCAGGCTGAACGCATCATTGCGCCACACGGTGACCTCGCAGCCCAGCACGCCGAGGGCCTGAACGAGGTTGTAGGTGAAAGAGTCGTAGTTGTCGATGAGGAGGAGGCGTGTGGCGTGTGGCGTGTGGCGCGTCGAGGCAGTGGTCATGATGACGAGGTCTCCTGATACTGAATGAAACGCGAGAGGCGGCGAGTCAGGCGGTCGAGGACCGGGAAAACGTCGGCCAAAGCGTCTGGTGGAGAGAAATCCAAGCGGGAGGACAGCTCCAGCAAGGTGTGCAGCTCGTCAGCACTCGCCAGAGCTATTCGGGCGAAGCGGGCGGCTTCCGGCTTGCTCCCCCGCCCGACCCCCTCGGCGATGTTGGTAGGGATAGAGACGGCGGCCCGCCTCGCCTGTGAGGTCAGACCGTACACCTCTCGCCTGGGCCACGAGGCGGACACTCGGTACACGGCCTCCACGAGGGCCATGCCCTCTTGCCAGATTTCCAACCGCCTCACTGTCGTCGGTCCGCTTTCCGTCACGACCCCCTCCCCCGTCCACAAGCCACGCGCCACACGCTACAAGCCCCGTGAAGCCAGCTCCGCCGCCCGCATCAGCGCCGCCGCCTTTTGGCGCGTCTCGCGTTCTTCGCTCGCGGGGTCGCTGTCGGCGACCACTCCGGCTCCGGCCTGGATATGGAGCTTTCCGCCCGTGACGACCATCGTCCGCAGGGTGAGGGCCATGTCGAGGCTGCCGTCGTGGGCGATGTAGCCGAAGGCTCCGCCGTACGGCCCGCGGCGCACGGGTTCGAGTTCGTCGATGATTTCCATCGCCCGGATTTTGGGGGCGCCCGATACGGTGCCCATCGGCAACACGGCGGCGAGGGCGTGCAGGGGCGTTTGGCCAGGGCGCAGCTCGCCCGTCACCGTGGAGACGAGGTGCATGACGTGGCTGTATTTCTCGACCGCAAAGGCGTCTTGCACCCGCACGCTCCCGATGCGGCTCACCCGGCCCAGGTCGTTGCGGCCCAGGTCGAGGAGCATCAGATGTTCGGCCCGCTCCTTTTCGTCGGCGAGGAGGTCGGCGGCCAGGCGCTCGTCTTCCTCCGGGGTGGCCCCGCGCCGCCGGGTCCCGGCGATGGGCCGGGTGACCAAGCGCTGCCCGTCCGAGCGCAGAAGGCTCTCTGGGCTGGAGGCCACCAGCGTGACCTCCCCCAGGGCGAGGTACCCCAGGTAGGGGCTGGGGTTGACCCGCCGCAGAGCGCGGTAGAGGGCAAAGGGGTGCAACTCGCCCAGCTCCGCGCTGAAGCGCTGCGAGGGCACCACCTGGAAGATGTCCCCGGCGCGGACGTACTCCAGCGCCCGCTTGGCGGCGGCCATAAAACCCTCTGGGGTGAAGTTGCTGCGGAAGCGGGGCGCAGGGGCCGGGGTACGGCCCGGCACGTCGGGGAGGGGGCCGCGCAGCCGAGCGGCGAGTTCTGCGGCCACCGCGTCGGCAGCGGCCTGCGCCGGGGCGGTCGCCACCACGCTGAGGCGGTGGCGCAGGTGGTCAAAGACCACCAGGCCGCGGGGGGCGATAAAGAGGGCGTCGGGCAGCTTCAGCTCGTCGGGATTGGCGTCCGGCAGGCGCTCGTAGGCCCGCACCAGGTCGTAGGCCGCGTACCCCACCGCTCCGCTGGTGAAGGCGGGCAGCCCCTCCGGGACGGGCGCGGGCCGGGTCGCCGCCGCGTACAGCCGGGCGAGGGGGTCAGCCTCCGGGC
Organism: Deinococcus murrayi DSM 11303; assembly: GCF_000482805.1. Taxonomy (GTDB): domain Bacteria; phylum Deinococcota; class Deinococci; order Deinococcales; family Deinococcaceae; genus Deinococcus; species Deinococcus murrayi. The sequence continues at coordinate 227,378 of NZ_KI519501.1, forward strand.
CGTTAAAATCGCCGAAGACGCCCGTACTCGTTACCCTGCCGTCCCGGTACGTGAAGCGGCCCACCTCCCCCACCCCGATGAACGAGTAGCGGCCCAGCCGCTCGCCCGCCTCCACGCTCTCCAGCAGAAAGCTGACGGCCTCCCCCTGCGCTGCTTTGAGGTAGGCGGTAACGGGCGTGTCGAGGTCGGCATTGAGGTCCTGCACGGCAACGGCGAGGGGCTGGGTCATGGGAGGTCTCCTGGGAACAACAGAAGAGCGCGCCCGGTGGGGGGTCCACCTGGGCGCGTCGGGACTTCAGAACAAAACGGCGCGTCAACCCCAGGCGAAGCTGGGCCACCACCACGCACCGAGGAAGGTCATGGGGAGAAGATAGCGCCCGGCTCGGCGGCCCGCTCGCCCTGGCGTTTAGACAACTTCTGGCCTCTGTCCCCGTTCCGTGCTTCGGCGGAGCCAGGCCGCAGGTTGCCTACCCCCGGTTGGCCGCCACCCACAGCAGCAAGCCGATGAGGAGGAGGTCAAAGGCCCACGCCGCCGGGCGCTGGAGGTCGGGCCGCCCCCGCGCCCGCAGAATCTGAATCACCAACCGGGCCACGAGCAGCCCCACGACCAGATACGGACTCGGCAGCGGCCCGCCGAGCAACGGCACGAGCAGCAGCACCGCCACCCCCGCGAGCAGCAGCAGGCTCAGGGCGGCGAGGGGGTCCGGGCCGGGTCGGGGGGCGCTCATGCCTGCGGCTCCAGGACCAGCACGCTCAGGGGCGGCAGGTTCAGCCGCAGGTGGTGGGTCTGGCCGTGCCAGCCTTCCTCGTGCGCCGTGAGGTCGGGCTGCTGGGTGCCAAAGCCGCCGAACTCGCCGTCATCCGTCGAGAGGAGCACCCGGTAGTTGCCGCCCTGGGGCACGCCCACCGCATACCCTTCGCGGTAGACGGGGGTGAGGTTGGCCACGATAAGGCTCCAGCTCCCCCCCACCGGGTCGCGGCGGAGAAAGGCGTACACGCTGGTGTCCGTATCGTCGGCGCTCACCCACAGCATCCCCCCTTCGAGGGTGTCCCCGACGTGCAGGTCGGGCCGCTCGCGGTAGAGGGCATTGAGCCGCCGCACCAGCTCCAAGATGCCGCGGTGGTCGGGGTGCTCGGCGAGGTGCCAGGGCAGCGACCCGTCATGGTTCCACTCGGTCGGCTGGGCAAACTCCTGGCCCATGAAGAGCAGCTTCTTGCCGGGGGTGGTCCACATCAGGGCGAGAAAAGCCCGGTACCCCGCCCGCTGCGCGTACCAGTCGCCGGGCATCTTCATGACGAGCGACTTTTTGAGGTGCACCACCTCGTCGTGGCTGACCGCCAGCACAAACTTTTCGGAGGTGCGGTACATGTTGAAAAAGGTCAGCTTGTGATGGTGATGCTTGCGCCACAGCGGGTCTTGCTCGAAGTAAAAGAGGCTGTCGTTCATCCAGCCCATCGCCCACTTGTAATCGAAGCCCAGGCCAAAGGGAACGGGGGCCGTGACACCGGGAAAGGAGGTGCTCTCCTCGGCAATCATGACGGCTCCAGGGGCCATATGGTGTACGACCTCGTTCAGCCGCTTGAGAAAGGCGATGGCTTCCAGATTCTCGCGCCCACCGTGAATGTTCGGCACCCACTCGGAGCGCGAGAAGTCGAGGTACAGCATGGAAGCGACCGCATCCACCCGCAGGCCGTCCACGTGAAAGTCTTGCAGCCACTTGAGGGCCGAGCCAATCAGGAACATCACGACTTCATGGCGGCCATAGTCGAAGATGTGGGTATTCCAGTCGAAGTGATAGCCCTTGCGGGGGTCGGCGTACTCGTACAGCGGGGCACCGTCAAAGTGCGCGAGGCCGGATTCATCGGTGGGAAAATGCCCCGGCACCCAGTCGAGGATGACCCCGATGCCCCGCTCGTGGAGGTGGTTGACGAGGTAGGCGAAGTCGTCGGGCGTCCCCAAGCGGCTGGTGGGGGCGTAGTAGCCCGTGACCTGGTAGCCCCACGAGCCGTCAAAGGGATGCTCCATGACGCCCAGCAGCTCGACGTGGGTATAGCCCAGCCAGGTCACGTAGTCGGCCAGCCGCTGCGCCAGCTCGCGGTAGTTCAGGAAGCTGCCATCGTCCCGCCGCGCCCAGGAAGGCGCGTGGACCTCGTAGATGCTGACCGGACGGTCATAGCCCACGCCCCGCGCCGCCATCCACGCGCCATCGGTCCACTCGAAGGCGGGCTGCCACACCACGCTGGCGGTGTTCGGGCGCAGCTCCATCTGCCCGCCGTAGGGGTCCGACTTATCCACCGTGCGCCCATCCGCGCCCGTCACCCGGAACTTGTAGCGCTGCCCCACCGAAGCCCCCGGCACGAACGCCCCCCAGAACCCGAAGTCGAGGCGCGTCATAGGATGGGCGTCGCCGTTCCAGCCGTTGAAATCGCCCACCACGCTGACATGCTGGGCCTGCGGTGCCCACACCGCAAAGCGCACTCCTTCCACCCCTCCCTGGCGCAGCGGGTGCGCCCCCAACAGGTGGTCAGGGCGCACCAGGTCGGCAGTCACCAGCTTTTGCAGGTGCGCGTGGTCGAGGGGCAGGGGCAGGGGGGGGACACTCATGGGGGCGAGTGTAGCGGGGGGAGTGGCCAGCGGCCAGCGGCCAGCCCCCAGCCCTCTCCAGCCCCGAAGGCAAAAGGGGACTTCTTGAGGCATAGAAAGCTCCGGCGCACCGAGCCGGACCCTTCTTTCCCTTCGGCACGTTGGCAGGCGGGGGGCGTGGTTCGGTGGCCGCTTGAGCTTCAGGTTGAGCTGGCCGCTGGCGGCGGGTCGCTGGTCTCCCCCCCCAACACGTAGCGCCGGAACCGCTCCAGAATCGCCAGCCCCACCGCCCCGCTCTTTTCGGGGTGGAACTGAGTCGCGTGCAGGTTGCCTACACTAAAAGCCGACCAAAAGGGCACCCCGTACTCGGTTACGGCTCCGGCCTCGACCTCGACGTCCAGGGGCACGTAGTACGAGTGCACGAAGTAGGCGTAGGCCGGGCAGGCGAGGCCGCGCAGCAGAGGCGAATCGCCCACCTTGTCGAGGCTGTTCCAGCCCATCTGCGGGACCTTCTGGCCGGGCTGGGGGTCAAAGCGGCGCACGGTGCCGGGCACCAAGCCCAGGCCGGGCAAGCCGGGCGCTTCCTCGGACTCCGAGAGCAGCATTTGCATCCCCACGCAGATGCCCAGCAGGGGCACGCCGCCCCGCGCCGCGTCTGTGACCGGGCCGTGAAAGCCGTGGCGGTCAAAGGCTTCCATGACCTGCCGGAAGTGGCCCTGGCCGGGCACGACAAGGGCGGGGGCCTGGGGCACGTCGGCGGGGTTGTCCGAGACGCGAACCCGCATCCCGGCACGCTCCAGGGCCTTGGCCGCCGAGCGGACATTGCCCGCGCCGTAGTCGAGGAGGAGGACTTCAGGGGTGCTCACAGAACTCCTTTCGTCGAGACGAGGTCATCGGAGGTCACCCGCACCGCGTCGCGCAAGGCGCGGGCCAGCGCCTTCATGACCGCCTCGATGACGTGATGCGCTTCCCGGCCCGCGAGCAGCCGCACATGCAGGGTCACGCCGCCGTGATTGCAAAATCCTCGCAGAAACTCGCGCAGGTGGTAATGGGTCATCCCACCCGCCGTGCCCCACACGTCCAGCGTCTCCGGCTCGAAGGCGAGGTGCGCCCGGCCCGACAGGTCGACGACCACGTGCGCGAGCGTCTCGTCCATGGGCACGAAGGCCGAGCCGTAGCGCTCGATGCCCCGTCGGTCGCCCAGCGCCTGCGTCATGGCCTGCCCCAGCGTGATGCCGGTGTCCTCGATGAGGTGATGCGGTTCGATGTGCAGGTCGCCCGTGCCCCGCACGCTGAGGCCGAGGCGGCTGTGCCGGGCGAGCGCGTCGAGCATGTGGTCGAAGAAAGGGTGCCCGGTCGCGGGGGGGTCGTAGGCGGAAGCGTCGAGGTCGAGCCGAACGGTGAGGTCGGTTTCTCCGGTCGTGCGGGTGATGGTCGCGGTGCGGTGGGCGGGCATAGACCGCCATGCTACGGCGCGAAGTAGAGGCAAGAGAGGAGGCGGGATAGGGGGGTGGAGGGGGGTCAGTCCCTGGGCACTTCCACGTCAAAGAGCGCCCGCACGAACGCCTGCGGATCGAAGGGCTGGAGGTCGTGCGCCCCCTCCCCCACCCCGATGAACTTGATGGGCACGCCAAGTTCGCGGACGATGGGAATCAGGATGCCGCCCTTGGCCGTGCCGTCGAGCTTGGTGACGATGACCCCGGTGAGGGGCGTGGCCTCGTGGAACTTCTTGGCCTGCGCGAGGCCGTTTTGCCCGGTGACGGCGTCGAGGACCAGCCACACGTCGGCAGGTTCACCGGGGTCGGCTTTGTCGATGACCCGGCGGACCTTTTTTAGCTCCTCCATCAGGTTGTGCTTGGTGTGCAGCCGCCCGGCGGTGTCCACAAAGAGGAGGTCGGTGCCCCGTGCGGCGCGGGCAGCGGCAGCGTCGTAGGCGACGGCGGCGGGGTCCCCGCCCTCCGGCCCCCCCACGACCGGGATGCCCAGCCGCTCGCCCCACACGCCGAGCTGCGCGCCCGCCGCCGCCCGGAAAGTGTCCCCGGCAGCGAACATCACGCTTTTGCCGCGGCCCAGGTAGTACTCGCCCAGCTTGGCGATGGTGGTCGTCTTGCCGACCCCGTTGACGCCCACCACCATGACCACGTGCCCGCGCGGGTCGACGACGGTGCGGCGGGCGTCCGGCGTGAAGCCGAGCTGCCGAAACTGCGCCCGGCGACGGTCGGGTTCGAGTTGCAGGGTGAGCGCCTCCATCAGCGCGTCTTGCAGGTTGGATTTGCCGCTTTTGCGGATGTCGGCGAGGATTTCCTCGGTGGCCGCCCGGCCCACGTCCGCGGCAATAAGGGCGTATTCGAGGTCTTCTATGCTGTCCAGGCGGGTGAGGGTTTCTTGGAGGTCAGTGCCGAGGTCCCCGGCGGCGTCTTGAAACTGCTGCCGGGTTTTGCTCAGGCCCTGGCGCAGACGGTCGAGCCAACTCATGCGGGCATGGTAGCGCGGGGTGGGCAGCTTTTAGCTTTCAGCCGTCAGCAGCAGGCGCAAAGGCAAAGGCTTTTGCTTCCGGTGCTGAAAACTGACCGCTGACGGCTGACCGCTCAAATCACCTGTTTTCCCCCGCCTCCCGCAGCAGCCGCAGCTTCAGCTCGCTCAGGCGGGCGCGGCTCAAGACGCCCTTGAGAAGGACCCGCTCGCCGAGAGCGAGGACGGGCACGTCGTCGCCGTAGCGGGCACGCAGGGCGGGGTCAAGGTCCACGTCCACTGGGCGGTAAGCAAAGTCCAGGAGGCGCAACCGCTCCTCGGCCTGCTCGCACAGGTGGCAGCCCCGGCGGGTGTAGAGGGTGAGCACGGGCAGGCGGCTCATGGCTGCTCACCCCCCTGGGGCCGGGGCAGCAGCGTCAGTGCGAGGACCGGGGAGTACATGTCGCGGCTGGAGAGCAGATCGCCCGCCGCGCTGAAGGTTCGCAGGATTTGCCCGCCCTGCCGCACGGCATAGAGCTGGCCTTCGGGACCGGATTGCAGCAGCCAGGGGGCGGTGGCCGATTCCCCCACCAGCTCTTCGAGGGCAAAGGCCCCGCCCGGCGTGCCACTGGGGTCGATGCGCCGGACCTTGCGGGCCACCCCGTCCACGATGTAGACGGTGCCGTCGGCCCCCACCGCCAGGCCTTCGAGGTCGCGCAGGGCCTCGGAGGTCCGGTCGAGCCGGAAAGCGTAGCGGCCCCGGTATTCGCCCGCGAGCGAAAAGCGCCCCACCTCACGCCGCCCCACGTCCAGCACCAGCAGTTCGCCGCCCGGCGTCGTGGCCAGCGTGCGCGGAGCCTCAAAGGAACCCGGCCCGGTTCCGCGCCCGCCAAAGGCCCCCCGGAACTCTCCCGCCGGGCCATAGATGTTCACCCGCCGCGCCTCGCCATCGAGGACATAGAGCTGCCCCCCCGCCCAGGCGAGGCTGATGGGGTCGAGCAGCTCGCCCTCGCCCAGGCCGTAGCGTCCGAAAGTCCCCAGCTCGGTGCCGTCGGGGGCAAAGTGGCGAATCAAGCCGGTCGTGCCCGCCCGCCCGTAGTCGAGCACGGCGGCGTAGAGGTGCCCCGCGTCGCTGGCGGCCAGGGCGCGGGGCGCGACGGGCAGGGTGGGTGCGTTGGTTTCCTCTTTCTCCCGCCCGGTCGCGAGCGACGCGGGACCGGGGCCGTCACGCAGGCTAAGACGCAGCTTGCCAGAGAGGTCGAGCAGGCGCAGGGTTCCGCGGCGTTCCTCGACCCCCATCGCCAGTGCCCAGGGGTCCGTAAAGGTTTCGTCCTCCAAGACCCCGGCGTCGATGCGGGCAATCACCTCGTCGAGGGTGGGCCGCAGGGCGGGGTCTTTTTCAATCATGTGCAGGATGAGGTCGCTGAGCTTGCCGGGCACCTCCAGCCGCACCTGCTTGGGGGGTTTGGGGGCCTCAAAGACCTGCTGGTGCACGACGGCCTCGTAGCTGCCCTTGAAGGCGGTTTCGCCCGTGACGAGTTCGTAGGCAAGCAGTCCCAGCGAGTACACGTCGCTGCGGGCATCGACCCGCCCCCCCTTGGCCTGTTCCGGGGCCATGTAGATGGGGGTGCCCACCCGCGCCCCCGTCATGGTGAGGCGGGTAAGCACCTTGCCCACCGCGATGCCGAAATCCATCAGCTTGACGCCGCCCTCGCGCAGCCGCCCGTCCCGAAAAGCCCCCTTGAGGACCATCACGTTGGCGGGCTTGATGTCGCGGTGCACGACGTTTTGCATGTGGATATGCCGCAGGGCGTCGGCGAGCGCCCGCACGACCTGCACAGCCTGCGCAAAGGGCAAGCGCTCGCGGTCCATCAGGGTCTCTAGGCTCTCGCCATCGAGGAACTCCATGGCGATGTAGTGCTCCGGTTCCTCCATGCGGAAGTCATAGACCCGCACGATGCCGGGGTGATTGAAGCGCTTGAGGACCTCGGCTTCGCGGTAAAAGCGGCGCACGAACTTGGTGTCGGCGAGGTACTTGTCCTGCGGAACCTTAAGGGCCACCATGCGCCCGTCCGAGCGCCGCCGAGCGCGGTAGACGCTGCCCATGCCGCCGATGCCGACCCGTTCAAGCACCTCGTAATCCTGAAAGTGCAGGTCGGGGAGGGGGGTGGCCGCCTTGGGCGGGGCGGCCCGCTCGGTGCGCTGCACCCGCACCGGACGCCGCCGAAACAGCGCCGCACTGCCGCCCGACACCGCCAGCGGCACGCCCGTTAGCAGCACCGCCGCCGCCACCAGCGCCGCCTGCGCCCGTTCGGGGGTCCCGGCCCCCAGGCCGAGGGCCAGCAGCCCCCCCGCGAGCACCGCCGCAAGCACCGCCGCGAGCACCGCGAGCGCCCGCTCTGGCAGGCGCACGAACAGCCCCAACCCCGCCGCAAACAGCCCCGCGAGCAGCAGCAGGTTGGGCAAGCTGCCGCCGGGCAGCGCGTCGGGCGTCAAGGGCGGCTCCGGCTGGCGAGCAGCAGCAGAGCAGGAGGGCAGGCGGGGGGGGGCGGGCAGGGCGGCATCGCGGCTTCCGTTATAGCGGACCCTGGCCCGCACAGACGGCTCAACGTCGCTGCCGAAGCTGGGGGAGCCGGGGGATATGGGGGGTCTGAATCCTGTCAGAGTTGCTCCCCTACAGTGGGACCGTGACGCAGCAGACCGTGTGGGCCGAACTCGTGGAGCTGTATGAGTACCGGGTGGCCGACGTGCGGGCGGGGGGCCGCCCCAGGGGGGGGATGCGGGCCTTGGGCGAGTTGCGTGCCCGCTTGCAAGGGGCACCCCTTGACCCTGCCCTGGCCCGCCGCCTGCGGACCGCAGATCGCCTCTACCGGGCTTACCGCGCGGCGCAGCAGGCCCCCGCCGAGACACCCGCCGCCGCCCCGGAGCCGCAAGCCGTGGGGACCCCCGACCCCCTGCCCCCCGCCGACCCCGCCGAGGTCCGGGCCTGGGCTGAGCTGGGTGGCCTGCGCTGGGAGCGCGAGCTGCGGGCCGAGCTGGAAGCGCGGGGCCGCGAGTGGCTCGCCCAGCGGGGCCAGCCCGCGCTGCGGGTTCTGCACGCCGCCGCCGAGAGCGCCGAGCGGGAAGCGCGGGGCCAGAGCGGGGCGGTGGCCGTGCCCGCCGCCGGGGACCCGCTCGCCGCGCTGGACCGCCCGTCGGTGGCCCGCGACCTGCTGCACGCGGTCGCCGCGCAACTGCTGGACCCCTCTGGGGGATGGGGGCGGCTGCGTGCGGCGCTCCTCGCGCTGGAGGCCGAGCCGCTGCGCCGACACGCCGACGCGGACGTGCTCGCCGCGCACCTGCGGGCCGCCGAGCGCGAGCCGCTGGCCCCGGCAGCGCGGGCCGAACTCGTCCGGGCGCTGCGAGAAACGCGGCCCACCGGGCCAGCTGAAGACGAGCGCCCCCTCCTGCGCGAGGCCGCTGCCGAGGTGCGGCGGCAACTGGAGGCCCTGATGCAGCGGGCACCCGCGCCTCGCCTCGACCCCGGCAGCGCCCTGCCGCCGGGAGCCATCCTCTATGCCGTCACTCCCCGTGCGGCGCGGGCGGCCCCTCCCGACCCGGAGGAAGACACCCTGACCGTGCACCTCGCGGGCGGGCGGGCGGCCCGCTGGCGAGGCCTGCACCTCTCCTGGGAGCGGGTGGGAGCGAGCTGGCAACTGCGGGTGGAGGGTCCCGGCGGCCAGGAGGTCGCGCTGCTGCACCCCGCCCGCCCCGCCGCCGAGCGGGTGCAGACGCTGGCGCTGGGGCCGCTGCTGCCGGAAGACGCCGCCCTGCGCCTGAGCCTCAGCGGGGATTACCTGCGTCTGGAGTGGCTTCGCCCGCCGGGTCCGGGCCTGGCGGACCTCGCGGCGCAAGCCCGGCTGGTCGCGGCCCTGCTGCGCCCGGAGGAGGGCTACGCGGGCTTGCGGCTCGCCCGAGCGGTCGCGGGGCTGCTGCGGGGAGCAGTGGTCGATGTCTCCGCCCTGGGGCCGTCCGCCGCTGCCCGTTACGCCGCCGCCCCTCCCGCCGCCCTGCTCACGGTGGCCCGCAAGGGAGCCGCCGCCCTGCACGCCCGCGCCGCCCGCCTCGGCCCGCAGGAGTGGGACGCCCTGCTGGAAGAGGCGGGCACGGGCCTGGGGCTGGGCGACCGCGCTGTCAGGCGGCTGCGAGCGGCGCTGCTCGCGGCCCAGACGGGGGTACCGCGCAGCGCCCTTCCAATGGCCGGGGGCGAAGCCACCCTGCCGGAGGACGGGACGTTTACCCGGCTGAGGCTCCCCCGCGACCCTCACCTCGTGCTGCGGGCCGCCGGGACCGAGCTGGAGGTGCGCCCCGCCCTGGGAGGCCTCAGCGTGCAGCCCTCAAGGGGCCAGGAAGGGGTGTTGAGTGACCTCTTGGTGCTGAGCCTGCCGCAAGCCCAGGTGCTCCTCGTGCGGGCGCTGGAGGACATCGGCGGCGCGGTCCTCAGCGAAGCCGAGTAGCGCTGGAAAGCCCGTGCGGCTTTAGCCCTCCGCCGGGAGATACCAGTTGCGGTCCCAGCGGTGGGCGGAGAGCTTCTGCACCTGCTCTGCGGGGAGGCCTCGACCATCCGCGAGGGCGAGGTTGCGCTCCACGTTGCGCACGCTGCGCATGCCCACGATGACGGTGCTCACCGCCGGATGGCTCAGCACGAAGCGCAGGGCCGTTTCGGTCAGCTCGGCGGTGGAAATGCCCAGGTCCCGCTCGATGGCCCGCAGCCGGGGCTGCAACTCGGCCTTGCGGGTGCCGCCGAAGTAAGTGTGCCGCCAGTCGCCCTCCGGGAAGGTCGTCTCCGGCGTAATCGTCCCCGTCAGGCTTCCCTCGTCGAGGGCGACCCGCACGATGACCCCCACCCCGTGCATCCGGCAGGCGTCGAGCAATCGGTCCTGCGGCGACTGGTCAAAGACGTTGTAGATGACCTGCACGGTATCCACCGCGCCCGCCTCGACCGCCTTGACCGCGTTGTTCGGCTGGTGGTCGTTGACCGAGATGCCGAAGGCGCGAATCTTGCCGTCACGCCTCAGTTGCGAGACCGCCTCCTGCCAGTCGCCCTGACCGAGCCACGAGTCGTTCCAGACGTGAAGCTGCTGCACGTCGATGGCGGGGAGGCCCAGGCGCTCCAGGCTGGCTTCGGTCATCCGCACGACGTACTCGCCGGGAAAGGCTTCGTCGGCGGTCGTGCCGGGGGCGGCGGGCCACTCCATGTTCTTGGGGCTGACCTTGGTGGCGACGAGGGTGCCGGGGTACTCGCGGGCGACCTGCCCGACGAGGCGCTCGCTATGGCCGTTGCCGTAGCCCATCGCCGTGTCGATGAAGTTGCCGCCGAGTTCCACGTAGCGCCGCAGGGCCGCGAGGCTCTCGTCGTCCTGGGCACCCTTCCACATGTCGGCCCCGATGCCCCAGGCCCCGTAGCCAATCTCGGTGACGGAAAGGCCGGTGCGGCCCAGGGGGCGCTGGTGGGGTTGAGAAGCGGTCGTCATGGGCGCACCCTACGCCCGCTGGGGGCCGGGGCGTATGAGCATGGGCTTGAGCCTCCGCCGAGGCCCCAGCCACCCCGCGACCTGGGACGGCGGGAGGCCAGGCCTTTTCGCGCCCTACACTGCCCCCATGACCCCCCTCCCTCCCTCCCTCGCCGTCCTCCGCGCCCAGTTCCCGCCCCTCGCCTCCGGGCGGGCCTACCTCGACAATGCGGCGGGCGGGCTGCTGCCGCGGCGGGCCATCGAGGCCGTCACCGAGCACCTCACCCGCTACGGAGCCACCAACGCCATGCCAGGGCACCAGCCGGGGCGGGAGATTCTGGCGCTGAAGGGCCGCGCCCGTGCAGCGACCGCCCTCTTCCTGAATGCCGAGCCGGAGGACGTGGCCTTGGGGCCGAGTGCGACCGCCCTCGCCTTCCGGCTGGCGGCGGCCTTTGCGCGGCGCTGGGGGCCGGGGGACGAGGTAATTCTGTCCGGCCTGGAGCACGAGGCAAACGCCAGCCCCTGGCGCGAGCTGGAACGGGTCGGCGTGACCGTCAAAGTCTGGCACGCCCGGCAGCCCGACATGACCCTGCACGCAGGCGACCTCGCCGCGCTGCTCTCGCCGCGCACCCGGCTGGTGGCGGTGACGGCGGCGAGCAACGCCCTCGGCGTCACGGTGGACATCCCGGCGGTGACCGCGCAGGTGCGGGCGGCGGGGGCCTGGACGGTGGTGGACGCCGTGCACGCCGCGCCGCACGCCTTTCCCGACGTGCGGGCCTGGGGCGCGGACTTCGTCATGTTCAGCCCCTACAAGGTCTGGGGGCCGCACCTGGGGGCGCTGTGGGTGTCGCCCGAACACCGCCCGCATCTCGCCTGGCCCAAACTCAGCTTCGTGCTGGAGGGGGACATCACCGGGCTGGAGCACGGCACCCCCCAGTTTGAGCTGCTCGCGGGGTGGTTGGGCACGCTCGACTACCTGCGCGAACTCGGCGGCCACGAGACCCTGAGCCGCCCCGCGCTGGAGGCCGCCTCCGCCCGCATCGCGGAGCTGGAGCGCCCGGTCGCCGAGCGGCTGCTGACCGGGCTGCTGGAGACGCCCGGCGTCACCGTCTACGGCCCGCGCACCCCCCAGGGCCGGGTGGGCACCGTCGCCTTCCGGGTCCGGGACGAAGCCCCCGAAGCGACCGCCGCCCGCCTGAGCGAGCGCGGGGTGGACGTGGCCGCCGGGCACTTCTATGCCGTGCAGCCGCTCCAGGACTTGGGCCTGTACCCGCGGGGGGTGGTGCGGGCGAGCATCGCGCACTACACGGCGCTGGAGGAGGTGGAGCGGCTGCTGGCGGGAGTGTAGGGGGGCGGCCAGCTCTCAACAATCAGCCACCAGCGGGGGCAGGCGTTGCCTGCCACCCCCCTCCCAGCCTCTGCAAGCAGCTCATACGAGTCCCCCGCAAGGGGGGAGGGGCAAACATTGACCTGCTCTCGCTACAGCCCTCTTTTCCCTGTGTCAGCCGGTCTCAACGTCCCCACCTTACGAGTCCACGTTCCAGGCAGCGGAGCCTTCCGGCGCGGCAGCGCCGAGGCCTTCCAATGGGGCGAAGGAAAGCGTGGAGGGGGAAACCGGGGCGGGCCGAGCAACGCCGGGAAATGGGGGGACACCCTTTGCCTAGCGCAGCGCTGCTCCCCTCCACCTCCGGGGGAGGGGCTAGGGGTGGGGGCGGGGCCGCAATCAAGACGCCCCAGCCCCTGAGCACCCATGAAGCCTTTCCCCTCGCCCCTCACGGCCACCCTCACCCGCCGCGCCCTACCCTGGGTCCATGAACCGCCTCGCGCAGGAAACCAGCCCCTACCTCCTTCAGCACGCCGAGAACCCGGTGGACTGGTGGCCCTGGTCTCCGGAGGCTTTCGCGGAAGCCCGCCGCCGCGACGTGCCCGTCCTGCTCTCGGTGGGCTACTCGACCTGCCACTGGTGCCACGTGATGGCCCACGAGAGCTTCGAGGACGAGGCGACGGCGGCGCAGATGAACCGCGACTTCGTGAATGTCAAGGTGGACCGCGAGGAACGCCCCGACGTGGACCGGGTGTACATGACCGCCACCCAGCTCATGACCGGGCAGGGGGGCTGGCCCATGACGGTGTTCCTGACACCGGAGGGCGAACCTTTCTACGCGGGCACCTACTTTCCGCCCCAGGACCGCTACGGGATGCCCGGCTTCCGCCGCTTGCTGGCAACCGTGGCGCGGGCGTGGCGCGAAGACCGCGAACGGCTGCTGGGCAACGCCGGGGCACTGACCGAACATCTCCGCGAGGCCAGCCGCCCCCGCGGGACGGGGGACGCCCCCCCCGCTGACTTCCTGCCCCGCGCGGTGGAGAACCTGCGCCGGGTGTACGACGCTGACCGGGGCGGGTTCGGAAGTGCCCCCAAGTTTCCGGGGACGACCACGCTGGATTTTCTGCTGACGCGAGAAGACGGACGCGACATGGCCCTGCACACCCTGCGGCGGATGGGGGCGGGCGGCATCTACGACCAGCTCGGTGGCGGCTTTCACCGCTACTCGGTGGATGACCGCTGGCTGGTGCCCCACTTCGAGAAGATGCTCTACGACAACGCGCAGCTCACGCGCACGCTGCTGCGGGCCGCCCAGTACGCGGGAGAGCTGGAAACGGGGGGCGGGGCCTTCACCCGCCTCGCCCGCGAGACGCTCGCTTACCTAGAGCGCGAGATGCTCGCCCCGGAGGGCGGCTTTTATTCCGCCCAGGACGCCGACACGCAGGGGGTCGAGGGCCTGACCTTCACCTGGACGCCCCAAGAAATCCGCGAGGTGCTGGGGGACGGCCCCGACACCGACCTCGTGCTGCGGGTGTACGGGGTGACCGAACAGGGCAACTTCCTCGACCCGCACCGCCCGGAGTACGGCAGCCGCACCGTGCTGCACGTCCCCACCCCGCCGGAAGCGCTGGCGAGGGACCTCGGCGAGGACCCCCGCGCCCTGCTGGAGCGGCTGGACACCGCCCGGATGCGGCTCTTCGAGGCCCGGCAGCGGCGGCCCCAGCCCGGCACCGACACCAAGGTGCTGACCTCGTGGAACGGGCTGGCGCTCGCGGCCTTTGCGGACGCGGGGCGGATTCTGGGCGAGGCGCACTATCTGGAGGTCGCTCGCCGCAACGCCGAGTTCGTGCGGGGGCGGATGCGCCTCCCGGACGGCACCCTGCGCCACACCTACAAGGACGGGGTGGCCCGCGTCGAAGGGCTGCTCGAAGACCACGCCCTCTACGCCCTCGGCCTCGTCGCGCTGTACCAGGCGGGCGGCGACCTGGGGCATCTGGAGTGGGCGCGGGAGCTGTGGGGCATCGTGCGGCGCGACTTCTGGGACGAGGAGGCGGGCCTCTTCCGCTCGACCGGGGGCAACGCCGAGGCCCTGCTCACTCGGCAGGCCGAGGCCTTTGACGCCGCTGTCCTCAGCGACAACGCCGCCGCCGCCCTGCTGGGGCTGTGGATGGGCCGCTTCTACGGGGACGAGGAGGCCGAGGCCCTGGCCCGCCGCACCGTGCAGACCTACGCGGCGGACATGCTCGCCGCCCCGCACGGGATGGGGGGACTATGGCAGGCCGCCGCTTTCCTGGAGGCCCCCCACGTCGAGATTGCCCTCATCGGCACGCCCGCCGAACGCGCCGGGCTGGAGCGGGTGCTCGCCCGCTTTCCCCTGCCCTTCGCGGCCCTGGCCCCCGCCGAACGGGGCGAGGGGCTGCCCGTGCTGGAGGGGCGTCCGGGGGGCGGCACCGCCTACGTGTGCATCGGCCACGCCTGCGACCTGCCGACGCGGGACCCGGAGGTGCTTGCCGGGCAGGTGGAGCGGCTGGCGGCGGGGGGCTAACCCGCCCTCTCCCGCGCCTCAGATAAACAGCGGCGCGTCAGGGTCGTCGGGCAGGGGGCGGTCCTTGCGGGCCAGGAGCGCCGCCGCCGTACCGATTCCGACCAGGGCACCGAGCGCCAGCAGAGCGAAAACCCAGGTCATCGGGGCGGGGCTGCGGTCTGAACTCATAGGGGCAGCATAACAGCCGCGCCCCCTGCGCCTCCCCTCCCCCAGGGCGGGGCCGCCCACACAGAAATATTTGCTCAAGCTCAGGCCCCGCCTTTAAAACGGCCAAACCCGCGGAATCACGAGCAGGGACACCGCGAGCGTCACCAGGGTGAGGCCCGTCCCCACCCGCACGAAATCGAGAAAGCGGTAGCGCCCCGGCCCATACACCAGCATGCACGACGGCTCCAGCGGGGTGATAAAGGAGTTGCTTGCCGCAACGGTCACGCCGATAACAAAGGGGCGGGGGTCGTAGCCCAGCGCTTCCGCCGTGCCGATGGCGAGGGGCAGCATCACCAGGGCCGCCGCCTGATTGCTCATGGGCTGAGTGAGGGCCACCGTCACCGTGAAAAGAGCCGCGAGCAACCCATACGGCCCCAATGGCTCCAACACCCCGGAGATGGCCCCGGTGAGCACCCCCGCCGCCCCAGTTTCCTCAAAGGCCGTCCCAAAGGCGAGCATGGCCGCCACCAGCACGATAATCGGCCATTCCACCGAGCGGTAGGCTTCCTCCGGGGTGACCAGTCGCAGCGCCAGCGCCAGCGCCACGGCCACCACAACCGCCACGCTGAGGGGCCAAGCCCCCAGCCCCCCCAGGACCACCGCACCGCCAAACAGCAACAGGGCGAGGGGAGCACGGCGCAGGTCGCGCTGCGCACCCGTGAGGTCACCCAGAACGGTGAGGTGGTCGCCTAAGCCGCCGATGCGGTCGGGGGGACCCTGAATCAGGAGTACGTCCCCCACCTGCACCCGCAACCCACCAAGGCGCTCGACCGTTCGGGCACGGCGGTGCAGGGCCAGCACCGACAGGCCGTAGCGCTCGCGAAAGCGGGCCTCGCGCAGGGTGCGGCCAACCAGGAGGCTGCCGGGCAACACGACCGCCTCGACCAGCCGCACCGGGGCCGCGCCATCGACCTGCAACTTCTGCTCGCTCTTGGAAAAGACCCCCAGGGTGCTCTTGCCCGCCAGGATGCGCTCTGGGGGGCCTTCTACCGCCAGGGTGTCGTGTTCCTGAACCCGGAAATCGGGGCCGGGGGCGTAAATCGTCTCCTCGCCCCGGCGCACCGCCACCACCGTCAGGCCGTGGTCTCGGCCCAGCCCCGACTCGCGCAGGGTCTGCCCGGCGAGCGGACTGCCGGGGGCCACCGTGAGGTCCGCGAGGTAGTCCCGCAGGGCGGCTTCCAGCGCGGCCTCGCGCTCTGGCAGCAGGCGGGGGGCCACAAAAAAGAGGTACAGCAGACCTACAATCGCCACCGGCAGCCCCACCCAGGCCAGCTCGAAAAAGCCCAGCGGCCTGAGGCCCGCCCCCGGCAGCGCCCCCGACACGACGAGGTTGGTGCTCGTGCCAATCACAGTGACGGTGCCCCCCAGGATGCTCGCGTAGGCCAGCGGCAGCAGCACCCGGCTGGGGGCAAGGCCCGCCCGTCGCGCCAACCCGGTCACCAGCGGCAGAAAGACGGCGGTGGTCGCCGTATTGCTCGTAAAGGCGCTGACGCCCGCCACCGTCGCGAGCATCCCGCGGACCATTCCGGCGGCGTTCCGCGCTCGGCGGGCCAGCGCCGCACCAATCCACTCGATGACCCCCGCCCGCAGCAGCATCTGCGTGAGGATAAACAGGCCCGCCAGCGTAAGAACCGTGTCGCTGCCAAAGCCCGCAAAAGCTTCGCGAGCGGGCAGCAGCCCCAGCACCAGCAGGGCCGCCAGGAGCAGCAGGGCGGTGACGTCCACTGGCAGCCACTCGGTCGCAAAGAGCAGCAGCGCCAGCCCAAAGAGCAGCAGCAGGATGGTGACTGGGTCCATGTGGGGGCAGGAGGCAGGCGGGAAAACGCGCCCTAAGCGTCCGCGTCCGGCGCGCGCGGCTGCTCGGCGACGGCGCGCGCCAGCGTGACGATGAGCCGGGTCACGTCCGCAAAGATGAAGAGGGCCACACTCCCCACCCCGCCCGCAATCAGGGTCCACAGCCCCTGGAAGGGCTGCTCGTTGAGGTACTGCACCGCCGCCAGCCCCACTGCCGCCAGCCCCAGCACCACCGCGAGCACCCGCAGCCGCCCCACGAGGGCATGCACCGCATTCGCCCGCTCGGCCAGCACGGGCAGGGCAGCGAGGGGCAGGGGGGGGGCCTTCAGGGGTGTGGCGGGCGGGTTTGGCTCCGGTTGGTCCGCTGGGGCCGCTGCTCCGGCTTGCTGGCGGGTCGGAGGAACCGGAGCCTCGGCTGGCCCAGGGGCGGACGCGGGGGCTGCCGTCACCGTCGTCACCCGGCTGGGGGCCGGGGCGGGGGCAGCGGGTGCAGACCCGAAGGTCTTGAAGCCACCCGCCGCGGGGAGGGGAGCGGTCGGGAGGTTCTTGGCGCGGGCGGTCGCGTCGCGCACCTGCGGAAAAAAGGCCTGCACCTCGGCGGGGTCAAATCCCAGCAGGCTGGCGGTCAGGGCAGTCCCAGCGGGCGTCTCGACCCTGAGGAGGCCGTCACCGTCACTGTGGATGCGGTTGAGGTCGCGCAGGGTGACCCGGCGAGTGCCGTCCGCATCCTGATAAATCAGCAGGCCCTCTAACAGCACGAAGAGGGCGTCTTCTTTCTCCAGGGTGGCCAGGGGCGTTCCGCCAACTCCCAGGCCCCGCAGGGCCGATTGCACTCGCTCGCTCGTCACTGTGTTCTCACCTTGCCCGGCAGGATAGCGGCTTACGGGCCACAGACTGCCGCACCGAGCGGGGTTGCCCGCTGCTTAACGCCCCTCTACCCCCCCCTCACCCGCCGTGCCCCCGCCGCAGCCCACACTGACCCATGACCGACAACCGCTATGGAGACGCGCCCCTAGGCCGCAGCGTCGAGGAAATCGAACAGGAGAGCGGCAACCTCATCAACTCTTCGCGGCCCGGCGAGGTGGTTCGCGAGGATGATGCCGCCGCCTTCCCCGCCATCGTGAACAGCAACCAAAGCGCCAGCCCCGCCATCGTCAACCCGGAGAAGCTGTTGGAACGCGGGGGCGACGCGGATGACCGCACGGCCCGCACCCACCGCGACGGCGACGAAGAGACGAGCTGAGCCGCTTAGCCCAGGGCCAGCAGCTCGCGGGGGCGGTAGGTGACCGCCTCGGCAAGGTGGGCTTCGGCAATCTCGTCCTGGCCCGCGAGGTCGGCCACCGTGCGGGCCACCCGCAGCACCCGGTCAAAGCCGCGCCCGGTGAGACCCAGTTGCCGGGCCGCCGCCCGCGCGAAAGCTTCCGGGCCGGGGGCGAGCCGGGCGTGCTGCCGCAGGGCCTGCCCAGCGAGGTCGCTGTTGCGGCTCCCCTGCCGCGCCAGCATTCGGGCGCGGGCCGCGGCCACTCGCTCGCGCACGACGGCGCTGGAGTCGCCTTCTGGGGCACGGGTCAGCTCGTCCACGGTCAGCCGGGGCACTCGGCACAGCAGGTCGATGCGGTCGAGGAGCGGTCCGCTCAGGCGTCCAGCGTAGCGGGCGCGTTCGGTCGGCGTGCAGGTACAGGCCCGTTCGGGGTCCCCAAAATGGCCGCACTTGCAGGGGTTCATCGCTGCCAGGAGCTGAAAGTTGGCCGGGTAGGTGACGGTGGCCCGCGCCCGGCTGATGGAGACGACGCGGTCTTCGAGGGGCTGGCGCAGGGTTTCTAGGGCCTTGCGCGAGAACTCCGGAAACTCGTCCAAAAAGAGCACCCCTCGGTGCGCCAGCGAGACCTCGCCGGGCCGGGGCACGCTGCCACCCCCGATGAGGCCCGCGTCGCTGACCGTGTGGTGCGGGGCGCGGTAGGGAGGCCGCGCCACCAGCCCGCCGCGTCCGGTCAGAAGTCCGGCGGCAGAGTGGATTCGGGTGACCTCCAGAGCCTCGGCACGGGTGAGGGGCGGCAGCAAGCCCGGTGCGCGGCGGGCCAGCATCGTCTTGCCGCTGCCGGGCGAGCCGACCATCAGGAGGTTGTGCCCGCCCGCAAGAGCGATTTCCAGCGCCCGTTTGGCCCCACTCTGGCCCTTGAGGTCGGCGAGGTCGAGGGGGGTGTCCTCGTCGGGGGCCGCTTCCGGCGGGGAGGCGGGGGTCAGCGCCGCCTCCCCGCTCAGGTGCCGCACCGCCGCGAGCAGGGTGTCTGCCGGATAGACCGTCACCCCGTCGATGAGAGCGGCCTCGGCGGCATTGGCCCCCGGCAGCAGCGCGGGCACCCCCTCTTGCGCGGCCAGGAGGGCCACATTGACGGCCCCCGCGATAGGCCGCAGCGACCCGTCCAGGGCGAGTTCTCCGGCGCAGACCAGGCCGCGCAGGGCCGCTTCGGGCAGCAACTCCTGCGCGGCGAGCAGCCCCAGCGCGATGGGAAGGTCATACAGCGGCCCTTCCTTGCGCAGGTCGGCGGGGGCGAGGTTCACGGTGATGCGGGCGGCGGGAAAGGGCAGACCCGCATTGCGCACGGCGGCCCGCACCCGCTCACGGGCCTCGCTGACCGCTTGGTCGGGGAGGCCCACCACCGTAAAGGCGGGCAAGCCCGGCGAAACATCCACCTCGACCTCGACGGGCACAGCTTCCACCCCAATGAGGGCCACGCTGCGGGCGCGGGCCAGCATCAGGCGGCCTCCAAGCGGCCCAGGGGCGAGCGCGGAACCACACCGGACCCGCCGGAAAGGGACGGGCGACAAGGGAGCGGGGCGGGGGGCGTCACCCGGTCAATCTAACAGCCGCGCCCATGCTGTCCCGCCGCAGATACGGTCACTGCAGCGCGGGCCGAGCAGGTTACGAGCGGGGGGGCAGCACGTCGGCGGCGGGGCGAGGGGCGGCGTCGGCGGCCTCGGCGGTCACGACGGGGGGCACCACGGCCTGCGCGACCACGGTTTGGGTCGGAGCGGGAGCGGGGGCCGCGGCGGGCGGCTCGCGCAGGCTGCCTTCCAGTTCTTCTTTCAGGCCCTGGGTGCTCCGGCGGAACTCGCGGATGCCCGCGCCGAGGCTCTTGCCGAGTTCGGGCAGCTTACGCGGCCCAAAGACGAGCAGGGCAATCACCAGAATGACGAGCAGTTCAGCGGGTCCAATACTGGGCATGGAGTACCTCCAGCCGCCAGTGTACGCCCGGCTCCTTCAGCCAAACGTCACGGGGGCGAGAGTTCCTGCGTCTCTTCCCCCTCGCGGTAGGCCCGCAGGGTGCCGTTCATAAAGGCGACGTACAGCGTCCCGGCGGCGGCGAGGGGCGTCGCCTGCACGCCCTCGCGCTCGCGCCGCCGCCAGCGCACGGCCCCGGTTTGAACGTCGAGGGCGGCGAGTTCACCCGCCTCGGACGCGAGGAAGACCAGCCCCGCACTCACGACCGGGCTGGCGGTGACCCGGCCTTCCAGAGCAAAGGACCACACATCCTCGCCGTCCGCGAGCCGCAGCGCCCGCACGGTGCCCCCCCAGCCCGCAACGAGGGCCAGGCCTTCGGTAAGCGCGGGAGCCGCCCAAATCTCGTCCTCCAGGTCGTAGGTCCACAGGGTCGGCTCGGTGGGGTCGGGGGCAGCGCGGCCCCCGTCCGCCCGCAGCGAAAGGGCGTGCACCTCGCCGGGCCAGGTGGGGACCAGCAGGATGGCGCGGCCCGGCCCGGTGGGGCGCAGGGCGGGGGTGGCGTGGACGGTGCCGACCTCGACCTTCCAAAGGGGAGTGCCCGTGCGGGCGTCGAGGGCGTGCAGCCAGCCGTTCTCGTCACACAGCAGCGCCGCGCCCGCCCAGACCAGGGGCGAGGCGGCGACCGGCCCCCCCGCCCGGTACGCCCAGGCGAGGTCGCCGCTGCGGGCATTCAGGGCGTGCAGGTGCCCGTCACGGCTGGCGGCGAGGACCCGCCCCCCCCACAGGGTCGGGGCACCCGTGAACTCGGCGCGGGCCTGATAGTCCCAGACCGGCTCGCCGCCGCGCAGCCGCACCCGCCGCAGCTTGCCGTCCCACGCCCCGTACAGAATGTCGCCGCCCACAAAGGTTGCCGGGGCCGTCACCTCGTCGCGGGCGGCATGCGTGGCGTAGGGCCGCCCGGAGGTGTGCATGAGGACGAGCTGTCCGCCCCGCGTGCCCACCGCGAGCAGGTCGCCGTCGCCCACTACGGCGGCGGGCCAGGTCACCTCGCCGGGGAGGGGCACGCTCCAGGCCTCGGTCAGCCCCCCCACGCGGGCGGGGCCGTCGGGGTGCTCGCCCGTGCGGGTGCGCCCGCCCCGGTACTGGCCACGGGCGTGCGCCGTCCAGACCTCGCGCCGGGCCAGCGCCCACAGGTGCGCGGCGGCCTCGCCGCTTTCGGGCCGTTCTTCCGGATTCTTGGCGAGCAGCGCGAGGAGCACCCGTGCCACCGCGTCGGGCACGGCGGGGTTGAGGTCGCGGGGGTCGGGGGGCGGCTCGTAGACATGCTGAAAGAGGACGCTTTGGTCGCTGTCGCCGACAAAGGGCGGCGACCCGCAGGCCACCCGGTAGAGCACCGCCCCCAGCGCGTAGAGGTCGCTGCGCGGCCCCACCCCCGACCCCCGCGCCTGTTCGGGGGCCATGTACGCGGGCGTGCCCAGGGTGACCCCGCTGCGGGTGAGGTGACGGCTGTGCTCAGAGAGGGCCACCAGCCCGAAATCCATCAGCCGGGGCAGCCGTGCCTCGTCGAGCAGCACGTTGCCCGGCGTGAGGTCGCGGTGCACGATGCCCTGAGCGTGAATAAAACCCAGCGCCCGCGACGCGAACCCCGCCGCCGTGAGAAAGGGGGTCAGCGAGGCGGGCGAATCTTCCAGCGGCCCCAGCGCCGTGATGGGACCTTGCAGCAGCGGCATGGTGAAAAAGGTCCGGGGGGGGCTGCCCCCCTCCCCCGGCCACTCGCCGAGGTCGAGGACGGGCACCACGCCGGGATGCGAAAGTCGGGCGAGCGTGCGGACCTCACGCAGAAAGCGGGCGCGGTCGCCTTCGGGCAGGTGGGGATGCAGCACCTTGAGGGCCACCTCGCGGCCCAGCCGCAGGTCCTCGGCGCGGTAGACGCGGGCGCTGCCGCCCTCGCCCAGCAGGGCCTGCAAGCGGTAACGCCCCCCGACCTCCGCGCCCACGTCCATCCGGGGAAGGATAGCGGAAGAGGGCTGACGGCGTCCCTCTTGTGGGGAAGGCCAGGCGTCTTTCTCGGTCCAGTCTCCCCGCGCAGAGCAGAGAACCGCTCAAAACGTGTAGCTCTTGGGCACCACCACGACCCCGCGCTCGGTTACGGTGAAGCCGCGGGCGCGGTCTTCCTCGTGGTCGAGGCCGATGCGGGTGCCGGGCGGAATGGTCACGTCCTTGTCCACAATCACCCGGCGTAGGTGCGAATGCCGTCCCACGACCACATTGTCAAAGAGGACGCAGCTCTCGACGAGCGAGTACGAATGGATATGCACGTTGCGGCTGAGAATGGAGTCGCGCACGGTCCCGCCGCTGACGATGACGCCCCCGGCGAGGCTGGAGTTAAAGGCCTGCCCCTTGCGACCCTCGGCCTCGTGGACAAACTTGGCGGGCGGCGAGAACTCGCTGCTGGTCCGCAGCGGCCACTGCGGGTTGTAGATGTCGAACTCCGGATTCACGCTCACGAGGTCAAGGCTGGCGTCGAAGTAGGCGTCGAGCGTGCCGACGTCGCGCCAGTAGAGGTTCGGCCCCTGTTGCCCCGGAATGGGATTCTTGTGGAAGTCATAGGCCTGCACCGCGTAGCCGTCCGCAAGCGCCCTGGGAATCACGTCCTGCCCGAAGTCAAAGCCGTCATGCTGCCCGCCAATGGAGGTGTGCAGCAGCTCTTCGAGCGCCCGGCGCGAGAAGATGTAGTTGCCCATGCTCGTCAGGCTCTGGTCGGGGTCGCCGGGCATACCGGGCGGGTCGGCGGGTTTTTCCAGAAACTCGGTCACCTGGCCCCGGTCGCCCACATGCATCACGCCGAAGCGGTGCGCCTCCGAACGGGGCATCGGGTAAGCCGCGATGGTCACGTCGGCGCGGGCGCCCATGTGCGCCTGAAGCATGTGCTCCACGTTCATCTTGTAGATGTGGTCGCCGGAAAAAATCGCCACATAGTCGGCCCCGAAGTTGTCGACGAGGTGCAGGTTCTGATAGACGGCGTCGGCAGTGCCCCGGTACCACACCGCGCCGAGTTCTTCGTAGCGGTACATCTGCGCGGGCACCAGCGTGATGAAGTAGTCCTGAAGGAAGGTGCCGAAGCGCCAGCCACGCTGGATATGCTCGGTGAGGCTCTGAGCCTTGTACTGGGTGAGCACGTAGATGGAAAAGACGCCGGAGTTGATGAAGTTGTTGATGGCGAAATCGATGATGCGGTACTTGCCGCCGAAGGGGACGGCGGGCTTGGACCGTTTGAGGGTGAGGGGCGACAGGCGCGAACCTTGCCCCCCGGCCAGAATCATTCCCAGAACGCGTGGTTTCATGGCGGGCCTCCTGCGGGTCCAACGAGGATGGATGTGACCCGTTCAGTTTAGCCGCGCGCCCCCTGGCCCGGACTTGAGCGGACCTCCACGTCCAGGAATCCGGCGAGGGCCGCTGCCGTCTCCTCCGGTCCGCCGACCTCCGCGCCGAGCTGGGTCCGCAGCCAGGTGAGCTGGCGCCGGGCATAGCGCCGGGTAGCGAGGGTAATGCGGCGAGCGGCTTCCTGCGGCGAGAGTTCGCCCCGCGCTGCCGCGAGCGCTTCCGGGTACCCCAGCGCCTGCCAGACGGTGGGGCGCGGCGCCGTGTCCGGTGGCACCTGGGCGGCCAGCCACGCCGCTTCCTCTGGCCAGCCGCCCGCGAGCATCTCCTCCACCCGCGCCGCGATGCGGGCTTCCAGCTCTGGCGGAGGTGGGGTAAAGGCGAAGACGCGGTACGAGAAGCTCGGCGGGCGATGGCCGAACTCGCCCGGAAAGCGCCCGGTGCGGCGGTAGACCTCCAGCGCCCGCACCACCCGGCGGGGATTGCCCTGCATCCGCGCCGCCTCCCCCGGATTGACGCGGGCCATGTCCGAGAGCAGGGCCGCCAACCCGCGCTCCCGCAGCTCGGCCTCGACCTCGGCCTGCACCGCACGGTCGGCGGGCGGGGTGAGGGGCAGGCCACGCACGAGGGCCGAGAGGTAAAAGCCCGTGCCCCCCACGACGAGCGGCACCCGGCCCCGCGCCCGAATCTCCGCCAGCGCCGCTTCCGCCTCGCGCACGTAGCGGGCCACGTCATAGCGCTCGGTCACATCCACCACGTCGAGCAGATGATGGGGCACGGCGGCCCGTTGCGCCGCGCTCGGCTTGGCAGTCCCGATGTCTAGCCCCCGGTAAACGGTAAACGCATCCGCTGCCACAATCTCGACCGGGCGAGAGGCCGCGAGGGAGAGGGCCAGGGCGCTCTTCCCGGCGGCGGTGGGCGCGGTCAGGATGGGAATGGGACGGAGGGGGGCGGACGTCATCCCGACTTGCTCTGGTTCCAGACTGTCCGGACAACCCGCCCGACGGTCTTCCACCGCCGCCAGCCGGGATTTCCTGCTTCTCGCTTCGCTCGGATTCGTCTACGACTCATCGCAGAGGGCTTCACACGCGCAAGTTTATGGCCCGGTGCTACCGTGGGGGGCATGAACGAACCCGTCCTCGCCCGGTTGCGACAGCTGATGAACCTGCGGGAGGAGGTTGAGACGCTGGGAACCCTGGGGGCCTGGACCCCGCCCGCCGACTGGGTGGACGAGGACACCCACCTGCGGTTGCTGCTCGACGTGCCCGGCGTAGACCCGCAGAGCCTGGAGATGCAAGAAGAAGACGGGGCGGTGACGGTCGCGGGACGCCGCGACGTCCCCTTGCGGCTGCTCTCCGGCGAGCGCCCCGGCGGAACCTTTCGCCGCACCCTCCCGTTTCCCGAAGCGGTTGTGCCCGGCTCCGGCGAAGCGCAGCTCACGGCGGGCGTCCTGAGCGTGCGCTTTGAGAAGCGGCACCCGACGATTGACGTGCCCTCCGAGCACGGCGGCAACGAGCCGCACCGGGGCTGAGGCCGGCTCAGCTTTCGGTGTCCGGGTCCAGGCCCTCAGCAGCCTCCAGGCGGCGTTCGGTCGCGGCCCGGTCCGCTCCGTCACCCGGCCCCAGCAGGGCCGCGACCTCCTGCGCGCTGAGCCGCTCGCGGGTGGGCGGCGGCACGGCGGGGGCCGCCCGGTCCTCCAGGTCGGCGGGAGCTGGCCCCTGCTCGGCGGGCGTGTGAGAGACGTGGGGCGCGTCCTCGCGCACCCGCAAGGCCGGGTTTACCGGAAGAACGTCACGGTCATCAGGAAGTGCCATAGCTGAGCATGACCCAGCCAGGTCGGGAGCGGTTAAGGACGAACTTAGGTTTTGCACCTGGATAGGGTCAGTGAATAGCCGTGCTGGCGCAGGAATTCTTCCTCTCGCCAGACCTGGACCGCGAATCGCTGAACGACCAGCAGTGGCAGAGCCACCCGAGCGGCAACTTCCGCCGCTTGTTCCAATGAGAGGGTGTCGGCTCGGCAGAGCATGGACAAGGTAAAGGCAGCGAAGACCAGCAGCACCCAGCGGTCCAGCCCTTGAGCGGTTCGCAACGCGAACCGATTCAACCCGAAGCTATGCTTGGCCTCCTTGAAAAACGACTCAATAGCCCAGCGCCGTGCTCCCTCCCGGGCGACCTCG
>NZ_KI519502.1:0-72059 GCF_000482805.1 Deinococcus murrayi DSM 11303
GGGGGCGAGCCTGAGTCTCTAGTCCTGACCGTCCAGTTTTCGGGGAGCAGACCACGGGGAACTCCGCCTGCATGGGAATGGACGTGCCAGTGCGGATCTTCCTGCGGACCTTGGCCCCCACCGTTAGCGCCTCCTCACGCCAGATGCGCCGAACCCTCTTCCGATTGAGGTGTCGTCCTTCCTGAAGCAGCAGGGCGTGAATGAACCGGTAGCCCCGCCGTGGATGGAGCAGGGCCAGCTCACGGATGCGTTGCCGGAGTTCGTCGTCCTGGCGCGGTTTGGTCTGGTAATGCCAGGTGGATTTGGGCAGGCCCACCAGGAAACAAGCCCGTTCGGGCTTGACCCGTGCCGTGACGAGTTGCCTTGCCACGGCACGTTTCTCAGTGGGCGTTACCGCTTTTTCTGAATCACGTCCCTCATCGCATCGATCTCGAGGCGCTGCTGGCCGACGATCCGCAGGAGACGGGCATTTTCCTTCTCCAGACGACGAAGCCTGCGGGCTTCGTCGACATTGGTGTCGCCGTATTTCTTCTTCCAGGCGTAGTAGGACGCGGTGCTGCATCCCAGGTCGCGGCAGAGCTCTTCGACGGGCTTCTCGCCCTTTTTGGCGTCCTGGAGCAGCTTGACGATCTGGGCTTCGGAAAACTGACGGGTTTTCATAGGTGTGGCCTCGCTTTCCAGCCTAGGGCTGGGGGCGAGCCTGAGTCTCTAGTCCTGACCGTCCAGTTTTCGGGGAGCAGACCACCAGCGGCACCGAACTCAGCACGCTCACGCCGGGGCCGACCAGGTCTACCTGCGAACCGAAGTTGGAAAAGTCCGCCTTGGCCTCGGCGCTGTCGATGGCCCCCACGCCGACTACGTTGGTGTAGGCGGCGGGGTAGGACACGGCGGCTCCGTCATTGCCCGTCGCCGCGATAATCAGGGCACCCTTGTTATAGACGCTGGTGTAGGCCCGCTGCTCGGTCTGGCTGGCGCGGCCCCCGCCCAGGGACAGGCTGATGACGACCTTGCTTTCCGTCCCGCCCTGGCTCTTGAGTTGTGAGGCGCACCAGTTCACCCCGTTGATGATGCCGCTCGACGAGCCGGAGCCGTCGTCCCCCAGCACGCGGGCCATGTAGAGGTTGACCCCCGGTGCCACGCCGCCCACGCCGTTGGCGTCCATCCCGCTTTGCTGCCCGCTCGCCCCGGTGCCCGCCCCGTACTGGGCAAAGATGGTCCCGGCGACGTGGGTGCCGTGCCCGCTCACGTCATTGAGGGCGTAGGGGTCATTGCGGTTGGCCTCGCCCGTGAAGTTCTTAAAGCCCCTGAGCTTGCGCCCGAACTCCGGGTGGTTGCCGTCAATCCCGGTGTCCCCGATGCACACCGCCACCCCCGCCCCGGTGTGGCCCGCCGCCCGCAGGTCCGCGACCCGCAGGGCATTGTCCCCCCAGGTGTACTCGCCGCTGGGGGTATAGAGGGGCGTGGCCTGCGCCGAGAGGCCCTGGGCGCTCAGGCCGCCGCCCCCCGCTCCGGCGTCCGTGCCCCCGCTGCGCCGCCCCTGCGCGACGCGCCTCAGGTCGGGTTCCACGTACTCCACCAGGGGGTTGGCTTCCAGCTTCCGCAGCGCTTCGGGGCTGAGGCGCACCGCCGCCGCGCTGATGTCGGCCCACTGGCTCGTCAGCACGCCCCCCGCCGCCGCAATCGCCTGCGCCTGAAGCTGCGCTTGCGCCGCGAGGTCCTGGGCCGAGAGGCTCTGGGCACCCAGCCCGCCCTCCCGGAAGCCCACCAGGTACGCGCCGGGAATGGCTTCGTCGGCAGCGGGGGCGGGCGCCCCAGCCACGGGGGCCGGGACCTGGGCCTGCTGCCCACAGGCGGCGAGCGTCAGGGCGAGGGTGGCGGCGAGCAGGGTGCGGGTGTGCGTCATGGAAACCTCAGCGGGGACGGGAGAAGGGAGCGACCCACCCACCGCCACGCGGCGGGGCTTGGTGGGGATGAATGTCCCGAAAGTTGAAGTGTGTGAAGAAGAGCAGAGTCCCGTGTGTCCCCGGTCGCCTCCCTGTCTAGATGGCTCTGGAGAGAGTCAAAAAACACGCCCGTTTGAATGTCCAGGGCGCATCACGCTCCGGTAGGTGGGTGCAAGTTCGCCCCGCAGGCCCGCCCCGCCGTCTATCCTGTTGCGCCCGCCCCCTCGCACCGCCTACAACGGAGGAGGGCGGGCCGCCCAAAGACGCCCCGCCCCCACCGCTGACCGCTCCCTTACCAGCGCTCGGTCACGCTCTTGAGTTGCAAGAAGTTGGCCAGATAGTCCGGGCCACCCGCCTTGGAGTCGGTGCCGCTCATGAAGTAGCCGCCAAAGGGCTGCACCCCCACGATGGCCCCGGTAATCTTGCGGTTGAAGTAGAGGTTCCCGGCTTCAAACTCGTGCCGCGCTTGCTCCAGTCGCTCGCGCTTGGTGCTGCACACGCCGCCCGTCAGCCCGTACTCGGTCGAGTTGGCGATGTCCAGGGCGTGATTCCAGTCTCGCGCCCGCAGCACGCTGACGACTGGCCCAAAAATCTCCTCCTGCGCGAGGCGGGCTTTGGGGTCCACGTCGCCCACCACGGTGGGCTGGATGTAATAGCCCTTCTTGCCGTTCGCTTCGCCCAGGGGTTGGCCGCCGAGCAGCACTCGGCCTTCCTGCGGGGCCAGCTCCAGGTAGCCACTGATTTTGTCGAAGCTCATCTGGTTGACCACGGCGGTGACGGGGGCGTTCTCCTCGGCGGTGCCCACTCGCAGGGCCTTCGCGCGTTCCACAAAGGCGTTGACCACCCGGTCGTAGACCTCGTCGACCACAATCAGACGGCTCATGGCCGAGCACTTTTGGCCGTTGAAGCCGAAGGCCCCCTGGAGGGCAGCGGTGACGGCGACATCGAGGTCGGCGGTTTCGTCCACAATCATCGCGTCCTTGCCGCCGAGTTCGAGGATGACCTTTTTAATCCACTTCTGGCCGGGCACCGTCTTCGCGGCGACCTCATTGATGTGTAGACCGACCGCCCGCGACCCGGTAAAGGTGATGAAGCGCGTCTTGGGGTGGGTCGTGAGGAACTCGCCGACCTCCTTGCCCACCCCCGGCAGGAACTGAAGCACCCCGGCGGGCAGCCCCGCTTCGAGCATGATGTCGACCATGAAGCCTGCGATGAGGCCCGCGTCCTCAGCGGGCTTGGCGACCACGCAGTTCCCGGCCACGATGGGCGCGGCGGCCATTCCGATAAAGATGGCGCAGGGGAAGTTCCAGGGGCTGATGGAGACGCCCACCCCGATGGGCTGGTACAGCAGCCCGTTTTCTTCGCCCTCAAACCAGGTCGTCTCGGCGGCCCCGAAGCCCGCGTACTTCATCGCGCTGCGGGCGTAGTACTCCAGAAAGTCGATGGCCTCGGCGACCTCTACGTCGGCTTCGGCGTAGTTCTTGCCGACCTCCAGGGTCATCAGGGCGCAGGCTTCGAGGCGGCGGCGCTTGAGGATGGCGGCGGCCCTCAGCAGAATCCGGGCGCGGGCGTCCATGTCCCAGCGCTTCCAGCTCTCCCAGGCTTGCCAGGCCCCTTGCAGGGCACGCTGCGCGTCTTCGATGGTGGCTTTCGCGGTCGTGCCCACGACCTCTGCGGTGTCGCAAGGGTTGAGGGAGGTCAGCCGCTCGGCGGTGTCCACCCGCTCGCCATTGATAACGAGGGGGGAGTGCTTGCCGACGAGTTCGGCGCGGACTTTCTTCAGCGCCTGCTCGTAGGCCTGAATGTTCTCCGGCTGGGTGAAGTCGGTAAAGGGCTGCGGGCGGTAATCCTGAACTTTAATCATGGGGTCCTCCGGGGGAGTGGGGGGGCAGCAGTTCAAAGAGGGAATCCTGCGGGCGGTCGAGCCGCCGGGCGTGGGGGTCAGGGTCGGGGAGGCCACCCGGAAAGAGGCGGCGGGCCAGACCTGCGAGAAAGGCGCGGGGGTGCCGGGGCGGTTCGGGCAGGCGGCCCAGCAGGAACCAGCCCAGGTCGCGGTCATCGAACTCGTGCAGGGCGGAGGCCCAGGTGCGGGCGAGCGCCGCCTCCTGCGCTTCGCCCAGGGCGTCGAGGTGCGGCAGCAGCAGCGCCGCGAGCGTGTCCAGCCCCACCTCGCTGTCCGGGTCGAGGTAGGTCAGCGGGTGCCCCGCCTGGCCGGGCCGCCAGCTCAGCATCCCCAGAAACTGGCCCAGGTAAAAGCCGTTGATAT
Source organism: Deinococcus murrayi DSM 11303 (assembly GCF_000482805.1). Lineage (GTDB taxonomy): Bacteria > Deinococcota > Deinococci > Deinococcales > Deinococcaceae > Deinococcus > Deinococcus murrayi. Next base: position 4,210 of record NZ_KI519502.1, read on the forward strand.
GGCCGGGGTCGGGATAGAGCACGCCCGCTGCCCTCTTAGCCCTTGAGCATCCCGCGCAGCACGAAGAGGGCGTTGCGCGGCGTCTCCGCGATGCGGCGCGAAAAATAGGGGTACCAGTCGCGCCCGTAGGGGATGTAGGCCCGCACCCGGTAGCCCTCGCGGGCGAGCGCCTGTTGCAGGTCGCGGCGGATGCCGTAGAGCATCTGGAACTCGAAGGCATCTTTGCTGATGCCGTGTGCGAGGGCGTACATCTTCACGTCCTCGATGATGGATTCGTCGTGGGTGGCGACGTTGACGTAGTTCCCGGCCTTCAGGTGCGCGTACACGAGGCGGCGGTAACTCGCGTCCACATCAGCCTTGTGGGGCATGGCGACGCTGGGGGGTTCGAGGTACGCGCCCTTCACGATGCGCAGGTTGGGCCGCAGGTCGTCGAGGCTGTCGCGGTCGGCCTCCGAGCGGTAGAGGTAGCTCTGGAGCACCGTGCCGACATGCTCGCGCCCAAACTCGCCCACGAGCACCCGAAACTGCGCGAGGGTCTGGTCGACGCGGGTGTGGTCTTCCATGTCCAGGCACACGAAGCCGCCGTACGCCTTGGCCCGCCCCACGATGCGCCGCGCGTTCACGAGACCGAGGTCTTCGCCGCCTGCGGTCTGCCCCTGGCCCACGCTGGAGAGCTTCACGCTGACGTAGGGGGTCAGGCCCGCCGCGTGCGCCTCGTCCAGGAGGTGAAGGACCTTCTCGGCAAAGTCGTTGGCGGCAGCGGGCGTCGCGACGAACTCGCCCAGCAGGTCGAGGTTGCCGAGAATCCCGTCTCTGGCCAGGTCCTGCACGGCGCGGATGGCCGAGGCGGTGTCCTCGCCCGCCACGAAGCGCTGGGCCATGCCCCACCCACGCGAGCGCACGAGGTCTTCGACGAACTTCTGTCCTGAGACGGTCAGGACGGCCTTGCGGTAGAGCTGGTCAAGCATGAGAGGCTCCGAGGTCTTGGAGAACGAGGGGGGCAAAGGTGCGGACATGCTGCCGAGCGGCTTCGCGGGCTGCCGCCGCGTCGCGGGCGAGGACCGCCGCGAGAATCGCCGCGTGCCCCGCCGCCGTGTCCGGGTGGGCGTTGTAGGTGCGGGTCTGGTGCTTGATGAGGGCCACCCGCTGCTCCAGGCTGCGGGCCAGCTCCGCGAGGGGAAGGTTGTGCGCCGCCGCCGTCACCGCCGCGTGAAAGGCGAGGTCCAGCCGGGTCTGGGTCCGGTAGTCCTCCGCCCCCGCCGCGCCGAGCCGGGCGAGTGCCTCCCGCAGGTGCCGGGCGTCCTCGGCGGTGTGGTTGGCCGCCGCCAGCGCCGCCGCCAGCCCGTCGAGTTCCTCGCGCACCACGTAGGTGGCGCGGGCTTCCTCGGCGCTGAGCTGGCGCACCCGCACCCCCCTATTCGCCTCGGCGACGAGCAGTCCTTCTTGCGTCAGGCGCATCACCGCCTCGCGCACCGGGGTCCGGCTCACGCCCAGCCGCCCGCACAGCTCGGCCTCGGCCAGGCGCTCGCCGGGCAACAGCTCGCCGTCCAGCACCGCGCGGCGCAGGTGGTCATACACCCCGTCCCGCACCAGGGAAGGGCGCTCGAAAGAGGAAGGCACTTGGATATTGTATCCAATCGGCGGGCACCCTGGGTGGGTGAGGGGAGGGGTGGCCCAGCGGGTGGGCTGGGGTCATCCGGATTCCGGTGCAGCAGGTTTTCTTGTTCAGGCCGAGCGGCGCGAGAGACGAAAGTCAGAAGCCCCGGTCGCTGGCCTCGTGCTTGTGGCGGTCGGTGAGCCGCCCCAGGATGCCCAGGGTAAAAAGAAACAGCAGGGTCGCCCCAGTCGCCAGCACGTACAGGTGCAGGCCGCAGGCCACGCCCACCCCGGCAGTCGCCAGCATCCCGGCAGCGGTCGTGAGTCCCTTGGCCTGCCCGCTGCTACGGTCCGAGAAGATGGCCCCCGCTCCCAGAAAACTCACCCCGCTGACGACCGCTCCCAGCACCCCCACCAGGTCAAAGCGCACCAGCTCGGAGTCATCCGCGAAACGCACGATGAGCGTGTCGGCGAGCACCACGAAGAGGGCCGCGCTGACCCCGATGAGGATGTAAGTTCGCAGCCCCGCACCCCGGCCCAGCCGCTCGCGCTCCCAGCCGATGAGGCCACTCAGAACAAATGCGACCAGCAGCCCCTGCATCAGCCGCACCTCCTCCCAGAGCGCTTCCATCCCCGCAGAGTACAGGGTGTACAGGGCGCTGGGGACGCGAAGTTGACCAGGCTCTGGCCGGTTGGCTCCCGGCTTGCGCTGCTGCTCTGGAGGTCACTCCCACCCCCCGGAACTCGCAGCGCCGCAAAAAGTACCCATGGGCGGCGGAGAACCTCCGTCTCAGGCCGCGCTCAGTCCGCGTAGCTCGGCTCGATGGGAAAGATGCGGTCCGCAAGTTGCGCCAAGCCACGTGTTCCGGCCCGGCGCTGGCAAGCTGCTGTGTCCAAGCACAGGGTCACGTAGCGGGTGCGCCGCGCGGCCACCGTGACCCGGTAAAAGGCCGCCTCCTGGCGCGAGCGGGTGAAGTGGCACAGGTCGCAGTGCAGGGCCTTGTTGCCCTTGGGGTCAAGGGGGCTAAACTCGGCGAGTTGACCCCCCTGCACGAGCGCGAGCCGCCCGTCAGCCACCGGGTAAAGGCCCAGGGTGGGGGGGGAATCCTGCTCCTGGGCCTCTCCGAACAGTTCGCGGTACGACTCCGGAAACAGTTCCCGCAACACGTCGCGGGCGCTGTGGTTCTTGGGGGGCGTGTCGCTCATGGGGCCGAGTGTACGGGAGGGGGCCGGGGGCGGAAGGTGGGACGCGGCACCCAGGGGAAGCGGCCAGTGACCAGCGACCAGCAGCCAGCAGGAGGGCAGCCAGAGCGCGAGCCTCGTGCTGTCTAGAGTGTCTGGTCGCTGGCGGCTGGCTCCTGGCTGCTTCCCCCAACCGTGCCCCCCGTCCCTCCCGCCCCCTTTGCGCCGCTCTAGACTCCTGGCTGTGAGAATGCGCAGCGCCAACCGCAGCGGGGTCGTGATTCGGCGGCGGGTCACGCCTGCCGGGGACATCATCGTGACGCTGCTGACCCCCCAGGGCAAGGTCAAGGCCATCGCGCGGGGGGGCGTGCGGGGGGCGCTGAGGAGCCGCCTGAACCTCTTTCATCACGTGGGCGTGCAGCTTTACCAAACCCCGCAGGCCGACCTCGCCACCGTGCAGCAGGCGGTGTTGGAAGGGGCGCTGCCCCGCTTGGCCGAGCCGGAGCGCTACGCCTTCGCGCACCTGATGGCCGAACTCGCCGACGCCCTGTTTCAGGAGGGCGAGTTCTCGGAGCAGGCGTTTGACCTCTTTGCCGGGGCGCTGCGCGGCATCTCGCACCAGCCCGACCCCGAATGGGTGGCGCTGGTCATGAGCCATAAGCTGCTGGGGCTGGCGGGCTTCGTCCTCCAGACCGCCCGCTGCGCCCGCTGCGGCGCTCCTGACCCCGCACACCCCGACCCCCTGGGGGGCCAACTGCTGTGCGGCGGCTGCGCCAGCCTGCCCGCCTATCCCCCCGCCAGCCTGGACTTCCTGCAAAACGCCGTGCGCCGCCCCGTGCGGGCCAGCATGGAGCACCCCGTCCCGGAAGACGAGCGGCCCGCGCTGTGGCGGGCGTTGGAGCGCTTTGTGACCGTGCAGGTGGGCGGAGTGCACAGCTGGCGGCAACTCGTGCCGTCGCGGGCGGTCGCTCAGACCGAGCGGGGCTAAGCGCTCAGCGCAAACGGTGGTTCTCGATAAAGTCGAGCACCGCCTGCCGCGTCCCCCCCAGAAAGGTCAGGGGCCGGGCGAGCGCCCCCACCACGGTGATGTGGTTGAGGCGCGGCAGGACCGTGCGGGTCACCGGGACCCCGGCCCGCCGCAGGGCGGCTTCCATGTTCAGGGCGTTTTGCGGGTGAACGGTGGTGTCATTTTCCGCAACGAGCAGCAGGTGCGGGGGCGCATCCGGGCGGACGTGGCGGTCGGGCATGACCTCGTCGGGGGTGCTGCCCTCCGGAAAGGCGACCCGGCTTTGGAAGGAGCGGAAGTCGTAGGAGTACGGCCCCGCGATGCCCACCACCCCGCGCACCGCGCTGGTGGGCACGCCCGCTTCCCGCAGCCAGCGCTCGTTGACGACCGTCTCGACCGCGTTAAAGGCCCCCGCCGAGTGCCCGGTCACAAAGAGGTTGTCGGGGTTGCCGCCGAACTTGCCCGCGTGGTCGCGCATCCACCTCAGGGCGGCGGCGGCGTCCTGGATGTAGGCCGGGTAGCGGTGTTGCGGCGCGAGGCGGTAGTTCATCACGCCCGTCACGTACCCTGCCCGCGCGAGGCTCTCGCCGACAAACTCGTACCCCGCCTTGTCGCCTTCTTGCCACGAACCGCCGTGGATAAAGAGGACCACCGGGGCATTCTGCACGCCGGGCGGCGCGTACACGTCGAGCACGTTGCGGGGGTCGGGGCCGTACCGCTCGTCGCGGGTAACCTCCAGGCCACGGGTGCTCACCAGGGCATTGAGGAGGCCCTGGGCACCGTCTCCGGTGCTGCGGACCGCGCAGGCACTCAGGCCGAGGCCCAGGGCGAGGAGGCCCAGACCGGGCCACAGGCGGCGGGGCGAAAACAGACGGACAAGCATAGGGAGGAGGCTAGCGGGCCTGGGACAGCGGGGCTGGCGCAGGGGGCACAGTCGGGCTTGAGCGGACCTTGAGCCGGGCCGCAGGAACCCCCACACTCCCGCGCCCCCGACCCGCGCTAGCCTGCGGCCTATGACCGGGGGGGGAACGGACGTGCTCGTTGTGGGGGGCGGCCCGGCGGGGGTGGCGCTGGGGGCCGAGTGCGCCGCCCGTGGCCTGCGCGTGCGCCTGGTGGCCCCCCACCCGCCCCGCCCCTTTCCGGCGACCTACGGGGCGTGGCTGGACGAGGTGCCCGCGCCCGCCCGCCCCGCCCTCGCCCAGGTCTGGAGCGACGTGCGCGTCTACACTGGGGCCGGAGCCACGCCCCTGGTGCGGCCCTACGCCCTTTTCGACAATGCCCGGCTGCTGGAGGGCTTGCTCACGCGGGCGGGGGGGAGCTTGTGCTGGACGCGGGGCCGGGTCACCGGGGCAGAGCGGGTGGGGGAGGGCTGGGCGGTGCGCGGGGCGGGCGGCGAGACGTGGCGGGCAGCGGTTGTCGTGGACGCGGGGGGGCACGGCGGAGGTCTGGCGGCCCCGGTTCGTCCGGGGGGTGCGGCCCTCCAGACGGCTTACGGGCTGGTCGCCCGCTTTGAGCGTCCCCCTGGCCCACCCGGCGGCATGGTGTGGATGGATTACCGCGCCGGGCACCTCCCCTCCGCCGAGGTCCGCGCCGCGCCGACCTTTCTCTACACCATGCACCTGGGCGGGGACCGCTATCTCGTCGAGGAAACCAGCCTCATCGCCCGGCCCGGCCTCTCCCGCTCCCTCCTGCGTGAGCGTCTGCGTGCCCGCCTCGCCGCGCAGGGAACACCCCCGCAGGAGGTCGAGCACGTCGAGTGGGTCGCTTTTCCGATGAACGCGGCGGCCCCCCGGCCCGGTCCCTGGCTGGCGTTCGGGTCGGCGGCGGGGCTGGTGCATCCGGTGAGCGGGTTTCAGGTGGCTGGAGCGCTCGCGGACGCGCCCGTAGTGGCGGGGGCGGTCGCAGACACGCTCGCCACGTGCGGTCCCGCTGCCGCCGCCCGCGCCGGGTGGGAAGCCCTGTGGCCCCCCCAGCGCCGCGCCGCCCGTGAGGTCGCCCTGCTGGGGGTAGACGCGCTGCTAGGGCTGCCGGGGGACGCCCTGCCGGACTTCTTCTCCGCCTTTTTTCGCCTGCCCGCCGCGCAGTGGCACAGCTTTCTCGCCCCGCGCACGGAGGCGGGGGCACTGGCCCGCACCATGCTGCGGCTCTTCGCTCACGTGCCGAACCGGGTGCGCTTCCCTCTTGCCCGCGCCGCGCTGGGGCAGCCGGGGGCAAGTGGCCGGGCGCTCCTCTCGGCGCTGGATTAAGACTTGCCGCCACCTCCCCCACATCCGCCCCTGCCCCCGCTCGGCCCACCCTGGGACATGACCGATAACCGCACCCGCAACGGCAGCGACCCCACCCAAGACCAGGGCCACACCTACGCGACCAACCAAACCGAACTCGTCGAGGAAGGCATGCAGGGCGCGACCGGCAACATGGACGCCAACGGTCTCTCGCAGGGAGCCGGACAGGACAAGCTCGAAGAGCTGCGCGAGAACCTCGCGGACATGACGGACGGGAGCGAAGACCAGTAAGGCCGTCCCACATGGGCCGCCGCTCCGGGTGGGGCGGCGGCCTTCCCCCGTCCCCGTGCTCCGGACGCGTCTCATGGGGGTTGCCTATACTGCCCCTATGTCCCTCCTCGACATGATCGGCCCGGTGATGGTGGGGCCGAGCAGCAGCCATACGGCGGGGGCCTGCCGCCTGGGGCTGGTTGCCCATCACCTGCTGGGCGAGGCCCCGCGCCGGGCCACCATCGGGCTGCACGCCAGCTTTGCCAAGACGGGCCGGGGCCACGGCACCCACCTCGCGCTGGTCGCGGGGCTGCTGGGCTACGCCCCCGACGACCCCCGGTTGCCCCGCGCCTTCCAGGAAGCGCAGGCTGCCGGGCTGACCGTCGAGTTTCGTGACGTGGACCTCGGCGACGTGCACCCCAACACCGCCCACATCGAGGTGGAGAGAGAGACGCAGCGGGTGACCGTGCAGGGCAGTTCGACGGGGGGCGGCGTCATCCTGGTGACCCACGTGCAGGGCCTGGGCGTGCACTTCAGCGGGGCGGCCCCCACCCTGCTGATGCGCTACACCGACGCGGTGGGCATGATTGCCCGCATCGCGGCCACGATTGCCGCCGATGGGGTCAACATCGCTGCTCTCACCTGCACCCGCGCGGCGCGGGGCGGGCAGGCCCTCGTTGCCATCGAACTCGACGCCCCCCTCAGCCCCGAAGCGCTGGCGTTCTTGCGCCGCTGGCCCGACGCCGATTGGGTGCGGCTGCTGCCCAAGTTGATGGACGGCTGAGAGCGGCTCTCGCCGCTGTCGAGGCGTCGAGAGGTCCAGAAGTCAAGAACTTGCCCCTCGACCGCTCGACCCCCGACCCCTCGACCCCTCCGGAGGAGGCTCCCCCCATGACCACCCTGCACGACCTGATGAACGCCCCCGCCCCCGCCTCCGCGTGGGTGCTGGCGCGCGACTGCGCCGAAACGGGCCTCGACCCCGCCGAGGTTCGCGCCGAGATGCGCCGCCGCATCGGAGAGATGCGGGCTTCTATCGAGCGGGGGCTGGCCTCGGACGCCAAGAGCATCACCGGGATGGTGGGCTGGAACGCCAAAGGCTTGTGGGACGCCCCGGACGCGCTGAACGCCCCTCTGCTGAGGCGGGTGCAGGCCTACGCGATGGCCGTCAATGAGGAAAACGCCCGCATGGGCCGCATTGTCGCCGCGCCTACGGCGGGCAGCGCGGGCACCATTCCGGGGGCTTTGCTCGGCGTGGCGGACCACCTTGGCCTTCCCGACGAGCGGCTTGTTGACCCCATGATTCTCGCTGCCGGGGTGGGCCAGGCCATCAGCGGGCGGATGTACATTTCCGGCGCGGCGGGGGGCTGTCAGGCCGAGATTGGCTCCAGCGCCGCGATGGCCGCCGCCGCCATCGTGGAGCTGCTGGGGGGCACCCCCCGCGCCGCCGTCCACGCCGCCTCCCTCGCCCTGATGAACACCATCGGGCTGGTGTGCGACCCGGTGGGGGGCTACGTGGAGGTGCCCTGCGTGAGCCGCAACGCGTTCTTCGCGGTGCACGCGGTCAGCGCGGCGCAGCTCGCCCTGGCGCAGCTCGAATCCTTTATCCCGCCCGACGAGGTGGTCGGCGCGATGGCCTCGGTGGGCCGCCTGATGCCCCCCGAACTCCGCGAAACGGCGGAAGGGGGCCTCGCCCAAACGCCCACCGGACGGGCCGTGGCCGCCCGCATGGAGGGCCGCGAGGAAGAGGGCGGCATGACCGAGCTGCCGGTGGTGTGAGGCCAGGGAACTACCCCTCCAGCACGCCCCGGTAGATTTCCTCCAGCCGCAGCGTGCGCCCCAGGCAGGGCACGCTGGCCTCGCCCCCCCCCCGGTGCTCGCGCATCTGCCAGCCGCCCGGCGTGCGCTGGTATTCCACCACGTAGCGCTCTTCCTGGGACACAATCAGGTAAGTCTGGAGGCTGGGAATGTCGGTGTAGGCGGCGTACTTGTGGCGGCGGTCGTTGTGGGCGGTGCTGCCGGAGAGGACTTCGGCGAGGAAACAGGGCGCTACTTCGTAGTAGCGGTCAGGGACATCCCCGCCGCAGACCAGCATGACATCCGGGTAGAAGTAGCTCGCGTCGCCCGGAACGTACAGCTTCATGTCCGACTGGTAGAGGCGGCAGCCCAAGCGGTCGGCGTCAGGCAGCAGCGCCGCCGCAATCCGGAGACTGATGCGCACATGTTCCCCGCTCGCCCCCGCCTGGGCGTGCAGCGGGTATACGAAGCCGCCCACATACTCGCGCTTGAGGGGACTCTCGCGCTCGGTGCGGAGGTACTCAGCCTCGCTCATGGCCTTTGGGACGGCGTCCGTCATGGGGTCATTTTACGTTGGTCCGGGTTGAGAAGCGCTGCCATCCCCGCGCCCACCAGCGCCAGCCACGGCCCCAGTTCGGTTGGCGACTCCAGCGCAGGCGGCGGGCGGCGCGGCGGGTGTTGGCGGCCCAGGTGGGGTCGGGGGAGGCGTCGGCTTCGTAGTGCATGGCCTGGTGCCAGGCGTAGAGGGTCATGTGGCCTGACGCTTGCGGCGCGGGGGCCGGAGGTCGGACAGCCTGTGGGCGAGTCCAGCCCCATTCCAAGCGATGACCATCAGCACGGCTATTCGGAAGCTGTCGTCGGAGAAGCCTGGTGTCATCGGCGCCTGGGTCGGCCAGAGGGCTTGCAGCGTCAGCACGGTCATCCACGCGGCGGGCAGGAAGGCGGCTGTGCCCAGCGCCACTGCCCAGTCGCGAACACCGCACCGGCCCAGCACCAGCGACAGCGCTCCGACTGCCAGCATGGTCGCCGTCCACAGGTGGGGCCAGGCCTGCGCCTGCGGCCAGAGCAGGAGTCCGGTGACCTGACCGCAGCCCAGTGCCGCAAAGACAGCCGCGCTCACGCCCACGGCACGCGGCCATCCCAGGAGCCAGGCCGCCCGCCTCGTCTCCCGCGCCCACCCCTGATCCTCCACACTCGCCGCCTCGTGCTCCATGGCCTTTTGCCACTCGTCCGGTCTCATGCCAGCCCCTCCTTCAGCGGCCCCGCCGCCCGCCTCTCCCCGTTCTCCCGCGCCAGCCGCAGCCCCTCTGCCGTCAGCGTATAGATATGGCGCGGCGGTTTGCCGGGGTGCGGCGAGGTTGCCCAGTCCGCCGCCAGATACCCCTGCGCGTGCAGCCGCTGGAGGATGGGGTAGAGGGTGCCACTCTTCAAGCCCGTCGCCCGGCTGAGGTCGTAGCCGTAGCTGGGCGCGGGGTGCGCCGTCAGCAGCGTCTGGAGAACGGCGCGGGTGTGCGGACTGACGTTCGGGGATCGGGGCATAGCCTATCTTCGACTTATGTAGAGTTTGAAGTCAAGGGAGACATCCCCCCTGTCCTTACGCCACGACCGTCAGCCCCAGCGCCGCCCGCAGCTCCCCGTGCCCCGCCAGCACGCGTGCGGCTCCGGTCTCCCGCAGCGCCGCCCCACTGTCGGGGTGGACATGCCCGCCCGCGAGAAGGCCCCACACGGTCGCCCCAACGCTCACCCCCGCCCGCACGCCCGTCACGCTGTCCTCCACGACGAGGCAGCGGGCGGGGGAGACCCTCAACCGCTCGGCGGCGTGGGCGTAGAGGTCGGGTAGCGGCTTGCCCCTTCCCCCTACATGGGCGGGGTCGTAGGCGTGCTCGCCCACCAGCAGCGCGAGGCCCGCCGCCTCCAGCTTGAGGTGCAGCCGCGAGCGCAGACTGTTGCTCGCCACTGCAAAGGGCAACCCGGCGTGCCGCAGCGCCCGCAGCGTGTCGGCAGCGCCCTCGATGGCGGGGGTCGCGTGAAAGGCCCCGGCCAACCGCGCGCCCAGTTCGGGGAGAAAGCCCTCTGGCCGCTCCCAGCCGTACTCGGCCCGCAGCCAGTCCAGGAGGGCCGCGTGGCTGCTCCCCACCGCCCGGCGCAGGAACCCGGCGCGGTCCAGCGTCAGCCCATGCTCGGCGAGCAACTCTACCCACACCCCGCTCGCCAGTTCCTCGCTGTCGACGAGCACCCCGTCGAGGTCGAAGAGGACCGCCTCAAAGGGCTGGAACGTCACGGCACGTCGCTTTCTGGTGCTCCGTCCCACCCGGCCAGGACATGAATGTGGGTATGAAAGACCATCTGCCCGGCCCCGGCCCCGCAGTTCACGGCGAGCCGGAAGTCAGCGGCGTGCTGCCGGGCCACCCGCACGGCGGTGAGCCACAGCTCGCCCATCTCGGCGGGGTCGGTGAGTTCGTCGAGGCGGGCCGTGACCCGTTTCGGAATCACCAGCAGGTGAATGGGGGCTTTGGGCGCGATGTCGCGGATGGCGATGAAGCGCTCGTCCTCGTACACGATGTCCGAAGGCAGCTCGCGGGCGATGATGCGCTCAAAGAGGGTGGGGGCCGGTGCATTGTCCATGCCTTTACTCTAGGCAGTTTGGGCGCGGGAGGCGGGCACACTCAGGGCATGAGAGTGCCCAAGCGTCTGCTGTTGGCCGCCGGGGTGGGCCTGCTGAGCGCCCGCCGCCTGCTGAGTCCACCTTTTGACCTGCGGGGGCGCAGCGTGCTTATCAGCGGCGGGGCGCGGGGCCTCGGCCTGGCGCTGGCCCGCGAGTTCGCGGCGCGGGGGGCCAGGCTCACCCTGCTGGCCCGCACCGCCGCCGACCTCGACCGCGCCGCCGCCGACCTGCGGGGCCGGGGGGCCGCCGTGCACACCGTGACGGGCGACGTGACCGCAGAGGCCGACGTGCGCCGCGCCGTCGAGGAGGCCAACCGCCACCACGGGCGCCTCGACGTGGTCGTCAACAACGCCGGAATCATCACCGTCGGGCCGCTGGAGAACATGGCCGAGAACGATTTCCGCGAGTCGCTGGAGGTCAATGCCCTCGCGCCGCTGCGGCTGACGCGGGCCGCGCTGCCCTTCTTGCGGGCGCGGGGAGGGCGGGTCCTTATCGTGGCGTCCGTGGGGGGCAAGGTGGCGGTGCCGCACCTCGCGCCCTACTCGGTAAGCAAGTTCGCCGTGACCGGGTTGGGGCAGGCGCTGCGGGCCGAACTCGCCCGCGAGGGGGTGGGCGTCACCACCGTCTGCCCCGGCCTGATGCGCACGGGCAGCCCCCGCCACGCCGGGGTGACCGGGCAGGCCGAAAAGGAATATGCCCTCTTTGCCACGGTCGACAACCTGCCCGTGCTCTCGCTGGACGCTGCCGAAGCCGCCCGCCGCATCGTGGACGCCCTGGTCCGCGGCGACGCGGAGACGATGGTGGGCGGTCCCGCGCTGCTGCTGCGCTACGCCCAGGCCCTCGCCCCGCAGCTCACCGCCGACCTGCTCGCGCTGGGGGGGCGTCTGCTCCCCGCTCCAGTGCCGGGTGCCCGCACTGTACCTGGCTCTCAGGCGGAAACGGCCCTCACTGCCCGCAACCCCCTCAAGCAGCGGGCCGAGGCCGACCTGAACGAAGGCGGCCCAACGCTCAGGCCGGAGACGACTTAGATAGAAAAAGTGGCGTAATCCCCCGCTCCTACAGCCCAACCACCCCGCGCTGTCCCGGCGGCACCAGGTCCACGTACTCGCGGTGCTCGCGGATAAACGAGGCCACGAAGGGGCACATCGGCACGACCCCCCGGCCCTGGGCGCGGACGTCGTCGAGGGCGCCGCGCACCAGCCGCGAGCCGAACCCCTTGCCCTCGTGGGCGGGGTCGATTTCGGTGTGGCTGAACATCAGCGCTTCCCCCGCCGGGCGGTACTCGGCAAAGCCCAGCACCTCATCCCCCGAACGCAGCTCGTAGCGGCGCTCGGCCTCGTTGTGGACCACCTGCGGTTCGCTCGTCATGGCTCAGGGTACAGCCCCGCCGTTCTCGCTGTGCGGGGGGGCACCCAGCACCCGCCGCAGCAGCGCGACCTGACCCCAGTGATAGGCGCTGTGGGCGGCGAGGTCGGTCAGGATGTCCCGCGCCCGCTCCGAAGGCGCGTCGGCCAGGGCGCGGGCCTCGGTCAGCCCCAGCCGCAGCTGGGCGAGGAGGGTGACAAAAGCCGACTCGTCCGAGACCTCCGGCCACACGTCGAGGGCTTCGGGCCACGCTGCCGCCCGCCCCGCCGCGAGGTCAAGGCTGGCCCGCGCCGTCACCGCGAGGTGCGCGAGCACTCCAGCCAGGGTGTAGGGCACGCCGGGGAGAGTCCGGGAGGCTTGTGCCCAGCTCAGGTCCGCGAGCAACTGTTCGGGGTCGGGAAAGCTGGTGCCGCCAAAAGCACCCTGCAAGAGGTTCATGCGCCCAGGGTACGGCAGGGCCAGCGCGGGCTTCAGCGGGCACGACCGTCAAGGCGAGGTCAAGGCTGCCTTTCGCCCGTGTGAAGCGCCCCTCAGCGTGGGGAAGAGGGCCAACGCGCAGACTGAGGCGCGAGAGAACAGAGGAGTGCACCATGAGTACGGCAGACCCCCTCCAGCCCCCGGCAAGCGCCACCCCCATCGAAATCCTGCTCGTCGAGGACAGTGAACCTGACATCATCCTGACCCAGGAAGCGTTTGCGGCGGCGGGGGTTTCCAACCGCCTGCATGTGGCCCGCGACGGGGTCGAGGCCCTCGACTTTCTGCGCCGCGCTCCGGGTTACGAGGAGGCCCCGCGCCCCGATGTCATCCTGCTCGACATCAACATGCCGCGCAAGAACGGGCTGGAGGTGCTCGAGGACCTCAAGCGTGACCCTTCCCTCATGACCATCCCGGTGATTGTCCTCACGACCAGCCAGGCCGACGAGGACATCCTGCGTTCTTACCAGGCGCACGCGGCGAGCTACGTGGTTAAGCCCATCGACTTCGCCCATTTTTACCTGGCGATTCAGGCGCTGGGGCGTTACATGCTCAGCATTGTGCGGGTGCCGCCCCATCCGGCGTGAGGGTCAGGGGAGGAATCCGGTAAACCCCAGCCCGGTGCCCTCCGGCCAGCCCAGAGCGAGATTGAGGCTCTGGAGGGCCTGGCCCGCCCCCCCGCGTCCCCTGGGGTCGAGCGCCGCCGTGAGGAGCACCCGCCCGGAGTCGAGGTCAAGGGTGGCCCCCAGTTCGAGGAAGGGGGTGCCCCGCAGCCGGGCGGGGTCGGGGGGGTCGCCCGGCAACAGCCGCACGAACGCCTCGCCGGCATAGGCCTCGCGGAAGGCGCTCCAGACGTCGCGGTCGCTGTAGCCGTCGGGTACCCAGGCTTCGGCGAGCAGCAGCAGCCCGTTCAAACCCGGCAGCCCCGCCGCCGTGAACTCCAGTGGGAAGCGGCCCGGCAGGGCGCGGGCGATTTCAGTGGCTTGGTCATGGCCCACCCCAAAGGCGGGCGCGGACGCTCCCCGCAGTTCGGTCAGGCGCAGGCCACGCGGCAGCAGCACCCCCCGCTCCAGCAGCGGCGCGAGCGTCAGCACGGCGGCGGTCGCGAGGTCGCCGGGGGCGGCCACCTGCGTGGCCCCGCGCAGCGCTGAGCGCGTCCGCTCTGGGAGGCCGTACACCCAGCCCGAACCGGGGGTCAGGGCCTCGGTCACCCGGCGGCGGGTGAGGTCCAGCGTGAGGCGGGTGCCCTCCTGCGGGCCATCCTCCACCGTGTCCGCCAGCACGAGCACGTCGGCCCCTCCCAGCTCGGCGGCGGCGCAAAAGCTCAGGCGGGTGACCCCGCGCAGGGTGGGGTACCGCTCCGCGACGGGCTGCCTGGCCTGGGCGCGGGCGCTCACCCCGGTCACCTCCAGCCGGGGATGTCCCAGCGCCAGCCGCAGGAACTCGGCCCCCTGGGGGGTGTCGCCCCCCAGCAGGGCGACCGAGACCTTCTCGCTCATCCGCTCCCCCTCACAGCCCGAAGCGGGCGTAGATGGCGTCCACGTGCCGCAGGTACCAGTTCAGGTCAAAGGCGGCGTCCAGCTCGGCCTCCGAGAGCGGGTTCGCCGCGTCCGCCGCCAGCAACTCGCGCAGGCCCTCGCCCGTCTCCCAGCTCCGCAGGGCGTTTCGCTGCACGAGGTCGTAGGCGGCCTCGCGGCTCAGGCCCTTCTCGTCGATGAGGGCGTGCAGCACCCGCTGGGAAAAGACCAGCCCGCCGAGGTCGTTCAGGTTCCGCAGCATCCGCTCTGGAAAGACCACCAGGTCCCGCAGCACCCCGGTCAGGCGACGGGTCGCGTAGCTCGCCGCACTCGTGGCGTCGGGCAAGATGACCCGCTCGGCGCTGGAGTGGGAGATGTCGCGCTCGTGCCACAGGGCCACGTTCTCCAGCCCGGTCGTCAGGTAGCCGCGCAGGAGGCGGGCGAGGCCAGTCACGTTCTCGGTCAGGATGGGATTTTTCTTGTGGGGCATTGAGCTGCTGCCCGTCTGTCCCTTGCCGAAAGGTTCCATCGCCTCGCGCACCTCGCTGCGCTGGAGGTGACGAATCTCGACCGCAATCTTTTCCAGCGTGGTGCCCAGGATGGCGAGGGCCGACAGCACCTCCGCATGACGGTCGCGGGCGAGGGTCTGGTTCGTGACGGGCGCGGCCTGCCAGCCCCAGGCGGCGGCGACCTCCTCTTCAATCTGCGGGGAGACGTGCGCGTAGGTGCCCACCGACCCCGACAGCATGACCACCCGCACCCGCCCGCGGGCCGATTGCAGCCGCTCCAGGTCGCGGCCTAAGGTCGCCATCCAGTTCAGAAACTTCAGCCCAAAGGTCATCGGCTCGGCGTGGATGCCGTGGGTGCGGCCCACGGTGGGCGTGTGCTTGTGGGTGACGGCCTGCGTGCGGCAGACCTCCCGCAGCGCCTCCACGTCGGCCACGATGAGGCCCAGGGCTTCGTCCAGCAGCAGGTTCTGGGCGGTGTCCACCACGTCGGTGCTCGTCAGGCCGTGGTGGATGAAGCGGGCTTCCTCCCCGTAGCGCTCGGTCAGGGCGCGGGTAAAGGCGACGATGTCGTGCCGGGTGACGGCCTCTATTTCGGCCACCCGCGCGGCAAAGGCGTCGTCGAGGGGGTCGGCGGCGGCTCGGGCGCTCAGGGCGTGGAAGGCCGCGGGCGGCACCTCGCCGTGCCGGGCCTGCGCCTCCATCGCGGCGAGTTCCACCCGCAGCCAGGCGCGGTACTTGCTCGCCTCGCTCCACAGCGTCTTCATCTCCGGGGTCAGGTAGCGGTCAATCACGCCCGGCAGCGTACCCCAGCCGGGGCGCGGCCCGTGAGCCGGAGCACCATCCCCCCCGGTGCGGTCTGCTTTCTCTGGGCCATGAGCCATCTCCTCACTTGCGCCGCGTGCGGGGCCAAGAACCGCGTTGCTGCTCCTCCCGCCGGGCAGGTGCCCGTCTGCGCCCGCTGCGGGTCGGCCCTGCCCTGGCTGCACGACGGCACCGACGCCACCTTTCAGGAGGACATCCAGGCCCCGGTGCCCGTCCTCGTGGACTTCTGGGCACCGTGGTGCGGCCCCTGCCGGGTGATGGGGCCAGTGCTGGAGGAGGTCGCCCGCGAACGCGCCGGGAAGGTGCGCGTCGTCAAGGTCAACGTCGACGAAAACCCGCAGTCGGCGGCTCGCTATGGGGTTCGCAGCATCCCCACCCTGCTGCTGATGCGGGGCGGCGAGGTGGCCGACACGGTGGTCGGGGCGGTGCCCAAGGCGGCGCTGCTGGAGCGGCTCGCCGCACTTGCGGGCTAGGCCCGGCCTCCCGCGCCTTATCCTGAGCCATGTTGCCAGAGGTCTGGGCCGCTGTAGGGCGCGAGGACTGGGAGGGAGCGCGGGAGCGCCTGGAGGCTGACCCCGACCTCCTCGCCTCCCGCGAGGGGCAGATGGCGCTGGGGTACGTGCTGGCCTACACGGGCGACCCCGCCGGAGCGCGTGAGGTCTACGGGCGGCTGCGGCAGGCCCACGCGGGCGACCCCTGGGAGCACATCGCCGTGCACCAGCTCGGCATGGTGGAGCGGCTGGCGGGCGAGCACCGGGCGGCACTCCGGCTATTTGCGGAGGAACGGGCGCTGATCGGGGCCTTGCCGGAAACCGAGCAGCCCTGGAAACGCGCCGTGAACGGGTACGAACTTACCGTGTGCCACCTCGCGCTGGGGGAGGTCGGGCAGGCCTGCGCCGCGCTGGAAGAAGCCCTGGCGGACGCCCATGCCGCCGACGATCCGATGACATTGGGCTGCCTGCACCGGGCGCGAGGGGACCTCGCCGCGCATGAGGGGGACCAGGCCGGGGCGCGGGCCGCCTATCAGGAGTCCGCCGCCCTCTTCCGCGAAGCCGGGGACGAGCGGGCCGCCGCCGACGCGCAAAGCCGGGCCGACGAATGGAAGGGCGGGGCATGACGGCCCTCCTCATCACGTTGCTGGTCACCCTCAACCTGGGGGGCGGGATGGCGCTGGTGTGGCAACTGGGGCGCGGCGAGTGGACGGCGGCCCTGGGGTCCTTGCTCTTCGTGGTCGCCTTTAACCTGCTGGGCGTCTGGCTGCTGCGGGCGGCGCGGGAGGGGGATTAGCCCTCGCGCCCCCCGTCCTCGCGCCACCAGTCCTCAAAGGGCGTGACGGGCGTGGTGCGCTTGTGCCGGGTGGCCAGGTACAGCCGCTCCAGCCGCGCGGCCACGTCCCCCGGCACCTCGCGGCCTTCGAGGTAGGCGTCAATCTGCGCGTAGGTGACCCCCAGCGCGACCTCGTCGGGGAGGCCGGGGCGGTCGTCTTCGAGGTCGGCGGTGGGCACCTTGCGCCAGGTGGCTTCGGGGGCACCGAGGTGCGCGAGGAGCTGCGCCCCCTGCCGCTTGGTAAGCCCCGTCAGGGGGGTGAGGTCCACGCCGCCGTCGCCGTACTTCGTGAAAAAGCCCGTCAGCGCCTCCGCCGCGTGGTCGGTGCCCACGACCAGCAGGCCCTCCTGCCCGGCGAGGGCGTACTGGGCGACCATCCGCTCGCGGGCCTTGACGTTGCCGCGCACGAAGTCGCGCAGGGGCTGGCCGAGCGCGTCGGCCACCGCCCCCGCCGAGGCGTCCACCGCCGCCTTGATGTTCACGGTCACCGTGCGGTCGGGCCGAATAAACGCCAGCGCTCGCTGGGCATCCGCCTCGTCCGCCTGCACCCCGTAGGGCAGCCGCACGGCGAGGAAGGTGGCCGCGCCCCCCTCCCCGCGCACCCGCTCGGCGGCAAGCTGGCACAGCCGCCCGGCCAGGGTGCTGTCCTGGCCCCCGCTGATGCCGAGGACAAAGCCGCGTGCCCCCGCCGCCCGCAGGTAGTCCGCCAGAAAGGTCACCCGGCGCTCCACCTCGGCGGCGGGGTCGATGTCGGGGAGGACGCCTAGCTCACGGCGGATGTGGTCGCGCAGGGTCGCCATGCCCCCAGGCTAGCGCCCGCGCAACCGCGTGGGGAACAGAGGTCCCGCTCCCCGCCCACTTTGTGCCCCCTGTCACGTACACTCGGCGGCGATGACCGCTGCTCCCCCCCTGCCGACTGCTGGAGCCTCCGCCCTCTCGCTTGACGCGGCGGTCGACCGCCTGGGCCTGGGTCCCTTTCAGTGGCGGCTGCTCGCCATCTGCGGGCTGACCTGGGCCGCCGACGCGATGGAGGTCCTCCTGATGGGCTTCGCGTTGCCGGGCGTCTCGGCGGCCTTTGGGCTGGAGCGCGGTTCGCCCCAGGCGACGGGACTGCTCACGGCCACTTTCGCGGGGATGTTCGTGGGGGCGCTCTTCTGGGGCTGGCTGGCCGACCGCATCGGGCGGCGGGCGGTCTTTTTGACGACCGTGGCGCTGGGGGTGGTCTTTGGCCTCGCGGGGGCTTTTGCGCCGTCGGTGGGGTGGCTGGCCCTGGCCCGCTTCCTGACCGGGTTTGCCATCGGGGGCACCCTCCCGGTGGACTACGCGATGATGGCCGAGTTCGTGCCGGCGCGCTGGCGGGGGCGCTTTTTGGTGTACCTGGAGAGCTTCTGGGCGGTGGGCACGGTGGCGGTCGCGGGGCTGGCGTGGTGGCTGAGCACCCTCTTTGACCCCGCCGAGGGCTGGCGCTGGCTGCTCGCGCTCGCCGCGCTGCCGGGGCTGGTGGGGCTGCTCGCCCGGCTGGGGGTGCCCGATTCGCCCCGCTCGTTGCTGGCGCGGGGGCAACACGCCGCGGCGCGGGCGGCCCTCGCGCGGGTGGCGCGGGCGAACGGCACCGCCCTGCCAGAGCTGCCCTTGCAAGCCCCGCCCCCCGCGCCCCGCGTCTCCCCGGCGGCCCTCCTCGCGGGGGCGCTGCGGCGGCGCACCGTGCTGCTGGCGCTGGTGTGGTTCGGCCTCAGCCTGGGCTACTACGGCATCTTCACCTGGCTGCCGTCCTACCTGCGGGCGGGGGGAATGGACCTCGGCGCGGTGTACCGCACCACCCTGCTGCTCGCGCTCGCGCAGGTGCCGGGTTACTTGCTCGCGGCGTACCTGGTCGAGCGGGTGGGGCGGCGCGGGACCCTGGCGGGATTCCTCGCGGTGTCGTCGGTGGCGGCCTTCCTCTTCCTGCTCGCGGGCACACCGGGGGCGGTCCTGGGCACGTCGGCCCTGCTCTCCTTCGCGCTGCTGGGGGCGTGGGGGGCGCTGTACGCCTACACGCCCGAACTCTTCCCGACCCCGCTGCGGACGACCGGGATGGGCTTCGTGAGCAGCATGGCTCGCCTGGCCTCGCTGCTCTCGCCGTCGCTGGGGGCGCTGCTGCTGACCGGGCAGCTCGCGGTCGCGCTGGGCCTCTTCGCGGCCTGCTTTGCCGGGGCTGCCCTCTTTGCCTGGCTGATTGGAATAGAGACGCGGGGCCAGCAGCTCCGGGACAGCGCCCTGCCGGAGGGGGGCGCATGACGGCGCTCGGCTTTTCCACCCCCCTCTTGACCGACCTCTACCAGCTCACGATGATGCAGGGCTACTGGCAGCGCGGCCTGCACACGCAGGAGGCGGTCTTTGACCTGTACTTCCGCAAGTTGCCCTTTCAGGGGGGCTTCGCGGTGTGGGCCGGGCTGGAACCCGCGCTGGAGGGGCTAGAAACCCTGCGCTTCTCCGAAGAGGACCTTGCCTACCTGGGGGGGCTGGGCCAGTTTCGCCCCGATTTCCTGCGGGCACTGCGCGACTGGCGTTTTTCCGGGAGGGTGACGGCCTTCCGCGAGGGCAGCGTGGTCTTCGCGCATGAGCCGCTGCTCACCGTCCACGCGCCCCTGTGGGAAGCGCAGCTCATCGAGACGGCGCTGCTCAATACCCTGAACTTTCAGACCCTGGTGGCGACCAAAGCCGCCCGCTGCGTCCTCGTGGCAGAGAGCAGCCCGCACGGGGGGCAGGTCGTCGAGTTCGGCACCCGGCGGGCGCAGGGGCCAGACGGGGCGCTGAGCGCGGCGCGGGCCGCTTACGTGGGCGGCGCGGTGGGCACCTCCAACGTGGAGGCGGGGCGGCGCTACGGCCTGCCCGTCAGCGGCACCCACGCCCACGCCTGGGTGGAGAGCTTCCCCGATGAGCTGACGGCCTTCCGCGCCTATGCCGAGCTGTATCCGGAGAGCACCGTCTTGCTGCTGGACACGGTGGACACCCTCCGCAGCGGCCTGCCCAATGCCCTGACCGTCGCCCGCGAGTTGCGCGAGCGCGGCTTTGAACTGCGTGGCGTGCGGCTCGACAGCGGCGACCTCGCCTACCTGTCGCGCCGGGTGCGGGCCGCTTTCGACGAGGCGGGCTTTCCTGGCGTGAAGATTGTGGCCAGCAACGACCTCTCGGAGTCGGTGATCGCGTCGGTCATCGCCGAAGGCGGGCGGGTCGACGTCTACGGGGTGGGCACCCAGCTCGTCACGGCAGGTGGCGAGGGGGGCGGGGCGCTGGGCGGCGTCTACAAGCTCGCTCAGCTCGGCGGCGTGCCCAAGATGAAGCTGACCGGCGAGCCGCGCAAATCCAGCCTGCCCGGAGAAAAGGCCGTGTGGCGGGCGCTGGAGCCGGACGGCAGTTACGCCCTCGACGCCCTCACCCTGGGCGAGGCCCCGCGCCCCGGCGACCGGGTGAGCGACCCCGTCAACCCGCTGCGCTTCTCGCGGGTGCCGGGGGGGTTGGACTGGCGGCCCGCCCGCGAGGTCGTGATGGAGGGGGGAGACCGCACCCACGCTCCTGAACCCTTGCCGGACCTTCAGGCCCGCGCCCGCGCCGACCTCGCCCGGCTTCCGGCGGGAACCCGGCGGCTGCTCAACCCGCACGTCTACCGGGTGGGCCTGGCGGACGACGTGGCGGCGCTGCGCGACCGGGTGGCGGAAGAACTGCGCGGGCACCTCCAGCTTTGAGCGGGGCCGTCTATGTGGGCCGCTTTCAGCCCCCCCACGCGGCGCACCTGGCGAGCATGGGGCACGCGCTGGCTCACGCCCCGCACCTGCTCGTGCTGCTGGGAAGCGCCAACCTCGCCCGCTCGGTCAAAAACCCCTTCAGCGCCGCCGAGCGGGCGGGGATGCTGCGGCGGGCCTTGCGGGAGGCGGGGGCCGACGTGCGCCGGGTGACGTTGCGCCCCCTGGCCGACCGTTTCGACGCCGAACTCTGGGCGGCAGACGTGCGGCGAGCGGCGGCAGAGGCGTTGGGGGAGGGTGCCCCGGTGTCCCTCGTCGGCTTTGAAAAGGACGCCAGCACCGCTTACCTGCGCTGGTTTCCTGGCTGGGGCCGCCTGCCCGTGCCGGAGGTGCCGGGGCTGAACGCGACCGACGTGCGGGCGGCTTACTTGACCGGGCGAGCGCTGCCGCCGGGGGTGCCGGAGGCGGTGCGCGTGTTCCTCACCCGCTTTGCGCGGACGCCCGCCTACCCCCGCCTGCGGGCCGAATGGGCGGCGGTGGAGGCCGCCCGCGCCGCCCTGCCCCCCGGCACCCACCTGCACGAGGAACGTTGGCTGAGGGTCGAGGGGGGAAGGGTCTGGCTGCACACCCGGCGCGACCCCATCGGGGTTGGCCTGTGGGAACTGCCGGGGCGGGTGCTGCCGCCTGGCGAGACGGCGACGGGCGGCGCAGAGTTCGCCCACCCCGCCCGCGCCCTCGTCGCCCCAACGACCGCGCACGTGTACCGGGGGTCCGTACCCGCCGCGTTTTCCGCCCGCCCGGTGCCCCTCGCCCTCGCCCTGCGGACTCCGCGCCGCTTTCACGAGGACCATCATGTGATCTTCATGCAGCTGCTCGGCGGGGCCGCTTCCTCATCCAGCCTGGGCTAAGCCGCTTATTCCCCGTTGACCGGACCGAGAGACACTCGGCCCCTTCCCGGAGGAATGCCATGACCCACGACGACACCGCTGCTGCCCCCACCCCCCTCAACCGCCGCGCTGCCCTGGGCACCCTGGGCAAACTTGGCCTGGGGGCCGCCGCCTTCGGCCTGGCCGGAAGCTCGGTGCTGGCCGCGCCCTCTAAGAACATCGACGTGGACGTGCTGAACTTCGCCTTGAATCTGGAATATCTGGAGGCGGCCTTTTACCTCGCCGCCGTGGGCCGCGTGAACGAGCTGCGGGCCATCGGGGGCGGAGCGGAGATTCGGCTGCCCGCCAGCCTCGACCGCACGCGCGGGATGCAATTCAAGGACAGCAACGTGCAGGCCCTGGCCCGTTCCATCGCGGAAGACGAGTTCCAGCACGTCAAGTTCCTCTATGGGGCGCTGGGCAAGGCCGCCGCGCCGCGCCCGGTCCTCGACCTCGCGGGGGCCTTTGACGCAGCGGGGCAGGCCGCGAGTGGCGGAGCGATCAAGGGCTTCAATCCCTACGCGAACGACCTCTTCTTCCTGCACGGGGCCTTCATCTTCGAGGACGTGGGTGTGACGGCCTACACGGGCGCGGCCCCGCTGATCACCAACCCCGCCTATCTCCAGGCGGCGGCGGGCATCCTGGCCGTCGAGGCGTATCACGGCGGCGCGGTGCGCTCCATGCTGTACGAACAGCGGCAGGTCAGTGCGGCGGCGGGGCTGTACGTCGGCCAGGTCGTGCAGGCCATCAGCAACCTGCGTGGCAAGGTCGGCGGCGGCAAGGACGCGGGCCTCAGCGACGCGCGGGGCAACGCCGTCTTCGCTCCCGCCGATGCGAACGCCGTGGGCTACGGGCGCAGCACCCGCGAGGTGCTCAACATCGTGTACCTCGCCCCCGGAGCGCGGCGTGGCGGGTTCTACCCGAACGGACTGAACGGGACCATCAAGTAACGGGAGGGGGGGGCAGCGAAGGGGGCCGCTTCGGGTTGGGGGCGGCCTTCCTTTAGGCCGGAACAGAGGAAAGCAGGGCCTGGACCCCCTGCACCGGTGTCTGCCTCCCGGCCAGCACCTCTCCGCGCAGCTCGCGCAGCCGCGCGGGGTCCAGCCCCGCCTGAAAGGCCCGCCACGCCGCCTCGCGCAGCAACTCGTCAAACCAAGCGCCCGTCTGCTCGCGGCGCTTCGCGGCGAGGTCCACCGTCCCCCGGTACGCCTCCACCGCCGCCCACAGCTCTGGGATGCCCGCGCCCGTCGCCGCCGACGCTTGCAGGACGCGGGGCCGCCAGGGGGCACCGCGCGGGGTGAGCAGCCGCAGGGCCGCCGTCAGCTCGGTCTGGGCGCGGGTGGCCGCTTTGGGGTCGAGGTCCGCCTTGTTCACCACGCACAGGTCCGCGAGTTCCATGATGCCGCGCTTGATGCCCTGAAGCTCGTCCCCCGCGTTGGGCAGGGTGAGCAGCACGAAGAGGTCGGTCATCGCGGCGACCTGCGTCTCGCTCTGGCCCACGCCCACCGTCTCGACGAGGACCACGTCATACCCGGCGGCCTCGCACAGCAAAATCACCTCGCGGGTGCGCCGGGCCACGCCCCCCAGGGTGCCCCGGCTGGGGCTGGGGCGGATGTAGGCGTTCGGGTGAACCGTCAGCCGGGGCATCCGCGTCTTGTCGCCCATGATAGAGCCGCCCGTGCGGGCGCTCGACGGGTCCACCGCGAGCACGGCCACCCGGTGCCCCGCGTCCGCGAGGTGCAGCCCCAGCGCCTCGATGAGCGTGCTCTTGCCCACCCCCGGCACCCCGGTCAGGCCCACCCGGATGCTGCGCCCGGTGTGCGGCAGCAGCCCCGCGAGGAGGGATTGCGCCTGCGCCTCGTGGTCGGGCCGGGTGGATTCGGTCAGGGTGATGGCGCGGGCCAGGGCGCGGCGGTCGCCCGCGAGCAGGGGAGGGGCGAGGGGATGCTCAGGCATGACCAACCATCAACACTTTGCGTTCCTCGGCACGGGCTGGAGAAAGCTCCGCAGCGGCGTGGTCACCCCGGCGCGGCGCTCCCCCGTCTCGCGAACCAGGCGGCCCCGCGCGTCGAACACGCCCCGTACGTCCAGCAGCCGCCCGGCAAAGCCGTTCCACTCGACCCGGACCCCGGCCAGTCGCCCGGCGCGGTCGTAGCTCTGGCGCACCACGAGCGTGTTGTCGGGGAAGCGGTGGCCGTGGGTCAGGAAGCGCACCCGCCCCCCGCGGTCCACGGTCAGCCGCAGGTCCTCCACGGTGCAGGTTCGCAGGTCCCCCACCACGACGGGGCGGGCCGTCACCGTGCGGGCGGGCAGGCCCGGCACCGGGGGCAGGTGGGGGGCTTGTGCGGCGGCGAGGGGCGCGAGGCAGAGCAGGGGGAGGAGCAGGCGTTTCATGAGGGGTTAGCTCCGCGCAGCTTGTGCACCGGCCTGACCCGCCCGCCCCCGCAGCAGCCCCAGCACCTCCCGCGCCGAAGTCAGGATGGGCGTGCCCGGCCCGAAGATGGCCGCCACCCCTGCCGCCCGCAGCGCCGCGTAATCCTGCTGCGGAATCACCCCGCCCGCCACGACGAGGATGTCCCCGGCCCCCTGCTCGCGCAGCGCCGCGATGAGCTGCGGAATCAGGGTCTTGTGTCCGGCGGCCTGGCTGCTCACGCCGATGACGTGCACGTCGTTCTCGACCGCCTGCCGCGCGGCTTCCTCCGGCGTCTGAAAGAGGGGGCCGACGTCTACGTCGAAGCCGAGGTCGGCAAAGCCCGTGGCGATGACTTTCGCCCCCCGGTCGTGGCCGTCTTGGCCCATCTTGACGACCAGGATGCGGGGGCGGCGGCCTTCGGCCTCGGCAAAGGCCTCGATGTCGGCCCGCAAGGACGCGAAGCCCTCGTCGCCCTCGTAGCCCTGGGCGTAGACGCCCGACAAGGTGCGCACCTCGGCCTGGTGGCGGCCCCAGACCCGCTCCAGCGCGTCACTGACCTCGCCCACGGTCGCCCGCGCCCGCATCGCCTCCACGCTGAGGGCGAGCAGGTTGCCCTCGCCCGTGCGGGCGGCGTCCTCCAGCGCGGCGAGGGCCGAGCGCACCGCTTCTCCGTCGCGCTCGGCCCTCAGACGCTCCAGCCGCGCGAGCTGGGCGGTCCGCACCGCCGCATTGTCGATGTCGAGCACCTCGACGGGCGTCTCTGCCGCCGGGCGGTACTTGTTCACGCCGACAATCACGTCTTCGCCCCGGTCGATGCGGGCCTGCTTGCGGGTCGCCGACTCCTCGATGCGCAGCTTGGGCACCCCCGACTCGATGGCCTTGGCCATGCCGCCGAGTTCCTCGACCTCGCGCATCAGCTCGCGGGCCTTCTGGGCGAGGTCGTGGGTCAATCTCTCCATCAGGTACGAGCCGCCCCAGGGGTCGACGACGTGCGGGATGCCCGTCTCCTCCTGGAGGATGAGCTGCGTGTTCCGCGCGATGCGGGCCGAGAAGTCGGTGGGGAGGCCGATGGCCTCGTCAAAGGCGTTCGTGTGCAGGCTCTGGGTGCCCCCAAAGACCGCCGCCATTGCCTCAATCGCCGTGCGCACCACGTTGTTGTAAGGGTCTTGCTCGGTCAAGGACCAGCCCGACGTCTGACAGTGGGTTCGCAGGGCGCGGCTCATGGGATTTTGCGGCCCGAACTGCCCCATAATCTCCGACCACAGCAGCCGGGCGGCCCGCAGCTTGGCGACTTCGGTGTAGAAGTTCATGCCGACCGCGAAGAAAAAGGAGAGCCGGGGCGCGAACTCGTCCACGCTGAGGCCCCTGGCGAGGGCCGCCCGCACGTACTCCAGCCCGTCCGCGAGCGTGTAGGCGAGTTCCAGGGCGGCATTGGCCCCCGCCTCTTGCAGGTGGTAGCCCGAAATCGAGATGGAGTTAAAGCGCGGCATCTCCCGCGCCGTATACGCGATGATATCCGCCACAATCCGCATGGACGGCTCTGGCGGGTAGATGTAGGTGTTGCGCACCATGAACTCTTTGAGGATGTCGTTCTGGATGGTGCCGGAGAGCTGGGCGCGGGGCACCCCCTGTTCCTCGCCCGCGACGATGAAGGCGGCGAGCACGGGCAGTACGGCCCCGTTCATCGTCATGGACACCGACATCTCCGCCAGCGGGATGCCGTCAAAGAGAATCTTCATGTCCTCGACACTGTCAATCGCCACGCCCGCCTTGCCCACGTCGCCCACCACGCGGGGGTGGTCCGAGTCGTAGCCCCGGTGGGTGGCGAGGTCAAAGGCCACGCTGAGGCCTTTTTGCCCGGCGGCGAGGTTGCGGCGGTAAAAGGCGTTCGATTCCTCGGCAGTCGAAAAGCCCGCGTACTGGCGGATGGTCCAGGGGCGGGCCGCGTACATGGTGGCGCGGGGACCACGGATAAAGGGCGGCAGGCCGGGCAGGGTGTCGGTGGGGAGGCCCTGCACGTCGGCGGCGGTATAGAGGGGCCGCAGGGTCAGGCCTTCGGGCGTGACGCGGTTGAGCGTCGCCGGGTCCGCGCCGCGCAGGTCCTTTTGGGCGAGGGCTTTCCAGGCGGAGAGGTCGGTCGGCGTCTGAGGGGGCGTGTCAGTCGGTGGTTCAGGCGGGACGGTCATGGGCGGGAAGCCTCCAGAAGGGGGAAAGAAGGGGTCATCGTTTCCCGCATGATGCCACCGCTGGGGGCCAGAGGGCCGGGCAAGCGGGCGCTTCCCACCCCCGCCGCCGAGGGAAGCGGCCCCACCATGAGAAGGGTTAACATGGCCGGGTGACCGCTTTTCCCCGCGCCGTCAAGCTCGCCCCCAGCCTCCTGTCTTGCGACTTCACCCGCCTGGGCGAGGAGTTGCAGGCCATCGCGGACGCCGACTGGGCGCATGTGGACGTGATGGATGGCCACTTCGTGCCCAACATCTCCTTCGGGGTGCCGATTCTGGCGGCGGCGCGGCGGGCTTCCCCCCTCCCCATGGACGTTCACCTGATGGTTAAGGCCCCCGAACGCTACCTGCGCGACTTTGCGGGGGCCGGGGCGGACGGCCTCACCGTGCATGTGGAGGCCACCGCGCACCTTCACCGCGCCGTGGGGATGATTCGCGAACTGGGTAAGCGGGCGGGCGTGACCCTCAACCCCGGCACTCCCCTCGAAGCCGTGCGCCCGGTGCTGGGGGACGTGGACCTCGTGCTCGTGATGAGTGTGAATCCTGGCTTCGGCGGACAGAAGTTCATTCCGGAGAGCGTGGAGCGGGTCCGCACCCTGCGCCGCTGGCTGGACGAGCTGGGCAGCCCCGCCGAGCTTCAGGTGGACGGTGGCGTCACCCCCGCCAACGCCCGCTTGCTCGCGGAGGCGGGGGCGAGCTGCCTCGTCGCGGGGAGCAGCGTCTTCGGGCCAGACGGGGCAGCGGCGGGCCTCGCCCGGTTGCGGGAGGCCCTCGCATGAGGCTGCGGGTCGACCTGCTCCCCCACGGCGCGTATTCCGATGTGGTGCTCGTCGTGGACGTGCTGCGGGCGACCACGACCGCCGTGGCTTTCCTGGAGCGCGGGGCGGAAGCGCTCCTCCTCACGGCCACCCTGGAAGCGGCGCTCGCCCGCCAGGGGGCAGGGGTGTTGCTCGCGGGTGAGCGCGGCGGCCTGCCCCCCGCGGGCTTTGACCTCGGCAACAGCCCGGTGGAGGTCGCCGCCGGAACTTTTGCCGGGCAGACGGTCGTGATGAACACCACCAACGGCACCGCCGCCGCGCACCTCGCCGCCGCGACCGGCAAGCATGTCCTCCTCGCGGCGCTCACGAACGCCCACGCCGCCGCTCGCCGCGCCCGCGCCCTGGCAACCGAGGAAATCGCCATCGTGTGCGCCGGCACCGGGGGCCGCGCCGGGATGGAGGACGTGTACGCCGCCGGGGTGCTCGCCGAATACCTCCTCGCGATGGGCGACTTTGCCACTGACGACGGAGCACGCATCGCTCTGACCGTGCGCCGCAGCTTCGGCAACCCCGCCGAGGTGCTCGCGGGCAGCGCTCATGGCGCGTTCCTGGCCCGCATCGGGCTGGAAGAAGACGTGCGCTTTGCCGCGGGCGTCAGCGTGAGCACCGTGGTGCCCCTCCTCGACCCGGCGGGCGGGGCAGAGGACGCGCTGCGGTTCGTGGCGGGCTGAGGGGAGGGGCTGACGCGGGTCGGGGTACGCCACAGCCCCATCACAGCGCGTTTGCTACATCTGTCGCCGGGGCCATCCGTCTGGCGGCCTCGTCAGCGTCTCTACTCTCCCTGAACCTGCCCCCGAAGGAGTCACCCATGTCCCGCCCCGCTGCCCCCCTCGCCGCTCTGACC
Source organism: Deinococcus murrayi DSM 11303 (assembly GCF_000482805.1). Classification (GTDB taxonomy): domain Bacteria; phylum Deinococcota; class Deinococci; order Deinococcales; family Deinococcaceae; genus Deinococcus; species Deinococcus murrayi. Next base: position 31,906 of record NZ_KI519502.1, read on the forward strand.
CTTCTCCTGCTCGCTGCCTGTGGTCAGCTCCCCACCTCCCAGGGACTCACTCCGCAGGTCGACGCGCCTGCCTTCGCCGCCCTCGCCCCGCAGGCGCTGAGCAGCAGTGCTGCCGACAGCTGGCGGCAGCAGGTGATTTACCTCGCCCTGCCCGACCGCTTCCACAACGGCTCTGTGGCCAACGACAACGCGGGGCAGCCCTACTGCTTCGACCCCGCCTGGCCGACGAAGTTCCACGGGGGCGACCTCGCGGGCCTGCGGTCCAAGCTGGGTTACCTCAAGGACTTGGGGGTCGGCACCCTGTGGACCACCCCGGTTTACGCCCAGGTGCCGGAGGTGAATCCGCGCACGTCCGGCGCGTCGTGCGGCTACCACGGGTACTGGCCCGACTTCCGCAATCCGAGCGACCTCGCGGTCGAACCCAAGCTGGGGACCGCGAGCGACCTGAGCGGCCTGATTGCCGACCTGCACGCGAATGGGATGCGCTACATGATGGACATGGTCGTCAACCACGCCGGGTACGGGGCGGCGGTCACCCGCTCCAATCCCGGCTGGTTCCACCCGGACTGCTCGGGGGACGACGTGAACTGCCCCCTGGCGGGCCTGCCCGACTTCCGGCAGGAGGACAGCACGGTCGCGGCCTACCTCACCACCCTGAGCAAGAACTGGACGAGCGCCTACGCCATCGACGCCATCCGCATGGACACCGCCAAGCACGTCCCCCTGAACTACTGGCAGGGCAGCTGGGTGCCCGGCGTGCTCGCCAGCCGCCCAAACACGTTCCTGCTCGCCGAAGCGTTCCTCACGGGCGGGGCCTCGCAGCTCAAGCCCTACCTCGACGCGGGCTTCGACAGCACCTTTAACTTTCCGCTGCGCAACGCCCTGGTGAGCGCCTTTGCCAAGGGCGGGAGCCTCGATGCGGTCGCGGGGAGCGTGCAGGATTCTGTCGGCACCCTGGGTCTGAGCCGAGCGCTCCTGACCGTCAACCTGCTCGACAACCACGACGTGCCGCGCTTTCTCAACGAGCCGGGCTACGGGGTGCCGGAAGACGAGATTCGCCGCCGCTATCACCTGGGCCTCGCGGCCCTCTTCACCCTGCCGGGGATTCCGCAGCTCTACTACGGCAACGAGCTGGGAATGTATGGGGGCGCGGACCCCGACAACCGCCGCGACATGCCGTCCTGGGCCTGGACGAGCAGCGGGCGCAGCGGCACCTACAGCGGCTTCCTGCCCAATCCGGGCCTGACCTACAACCTGGTGCAAAAGCTCGCGGGTGTGCGCCGGAATAACCCCGGCCTGTGGAAAGGCTCTTACGCCGAGCTGTGGCGGCCCAACGGCGGCACGAACGTCTTTGCCTTCTACCGGGGCTACAGCGACAGCACGGTGAGCAGCCGCCTGGTCGTGGCGTTCAACAACTCCCCCGCCAGCGCCAGCGTCACCGTGAATATCGGGGCGAATACGGCCATCAGCTCGGCGGACCGCACCTATCTCGCCAGCCGCACCTTCGACGACCTCGCCGGACAGGGTGCCCCCGCCACCGCCACGAGCAGCGGCGGCCTGCTCACCCTCAGCCTCCCGGCCAAGACCTTCGCCATCTACCGGGCACGCTGAGGCCCGGCGCGGGCTGGGGGGGTGCGGGCCAGAACGGTTCCCCGCGCTACCCTGTCCCCCATGACCGTGACCGACCTTCACCTCCCCGCCGTGACCCCGGTGGACTCCATCGACTGGGCGAGCATTCCCAGCCCCGCCTTTGTCCTCGACGAGACGCGGCTGCGGCGCAACCTTGCCCTCATCTCGCACGTGCAGCGCGAGAGCGGGGCGCAAATCATCGTCGCTTTCAAAGGCTTTGCCATGTGGAGCACCTTCCCCCTCCTGCGCGAGTACGGCATCACCGGGGCCACCGCGAGCAGCCTGAACGAGGCGCGGCTCGCCCGTGAGGAGCTGGGGGGCGAGGTCCACGTGTATGCCCCCGCCTACAGTGAGGAGGACTTCCCGCAGATTCTGGAGCTGGCCGACCACCTCGTCTTTAACTCCTTTTCCCAGTGGGAGCGCTTTCGCCCGCAGGTTGAGGCGGCGCGGGCGGCGGGAAGGCAACTTCACGTCGGCCTCCGGGTCAACCCCGAATACGCCGAGGTCGAGACGGACCTCTACAACCCCGCCGGGCCGTTCTCGCGCCTGGGGGTGACCCGCCGCGAGTTCCGGGAGGACCTGCTGGAGGGCATTGACGGCCTGCACTTCCATACGCTGTGCGAAAAGGACTCCGACACGCTGGAGCGCACGCTGGAGGTGCTGGAGCGCAACTTCGGCGAGTTCCTGCCCCGCATGAAGTGGGTCAACTTCGGCGGCGGCCACCTGATGACCCGCGAGGGGTACGACCTGGAACGCCTCATTCGGGTGGTGCGGGCCTTTCGCGAGAAATGGGGCGTGCACGTCATCCTCGAACCCGGCTCGGCTTTCGGCTGGCAGACGGGCTGGCTGGTGAGCAGCGTGCTCGACGTGGTGCACAACGTCAAGGACATCGCCCTGCTGGACATCTCGGTGTCGGCCCACATGCCCGACGTCCTAGAGATGCCCTACCGCCCCCGCATCCTGGGCGCGGGCGACCCCCCGTCAGACGAGCACCGCGAGGCCACCGAGACGGGCGGCGGCCACCCCTACCTCATCGGCGGCACGACCTGCCTCGCCGGGGACGTGGTGGGCGAGTACGTCTTTGACCGCGAGCTGCGCGTTGGCGACCGGGTGGTCTTCGACGACATGATTCACTACACGATGGTCAAAACGACCTTTTTCAACGGCGTCAAGCACCCCGACATCGGCATCCTGCACGCGGACGGGCGCTACGAGCGGGTCAAGACCTTTGGGTACGAGGAGTTCAAGGCCAAGCTGAGTTGAGGTCCGTAGGCGAGCGCCCCCACCACTTCGGGCCGGGGGCGCTCGCCTGTTGCTGGATTCACATCAAATGCGGCTTCGGGAGGGGGGCGCGGGGGAGGGCGGAACGTCGCCGCCGACCCACCACGCGGCCTATTCGGACCCGTCCTCCGGCGAGCACGCCGGGGGCGCGGGAGACACAGCCGGGAGTGGGGCGGGAAAAGGCCAGTCACCCCCGGCGCGGGGAGGAGGCTTACTTGCGGTACACCTTGACCACACCGTTCACGGTGCGCAGGCTGCCGCCCTCGAAGTCGGCGGCCCAGGCCCCATTCAGCAGGTACTGGTCACGGGTGGGAAAGCCCAGGAACGAGCCGGAGCCGCCCAGTCCCTGATAGGTCTTCAGGATGGCCCCTTGCAGCCAGAAGGTGCCGTACTTCTCGGTCGAGTACAGCGCCCCGTTCTGGAAGAGGGCGTACAGCCCGGTCGTGCCGTAGGGGTTGCGGGGAACGACCTTCTCGTCGGCGGCGGCCCATCCCAGGCGGCTGGGCGGGCGGATGCCGCCGTTTTCCACCTGCGCGAGGGCGAGGTAGCGCTCCAGCACTCGCCCGTGCACCGCGTAGGCGCGGCTGGAGCCGTTCGCGTGCAGCATCACGGCGTCGCCGTAGGCCGCCACCCCCCGGAACTTCTGCCACAGGCCGTCGCCCCAGGGCACGGCGTAGCTCGTCGCCTGCCCCAGCGACTCCGGCCCCTTGAGGCGGGCATACGCTTCTACCATCGCCGTGTCGAAGGAGCCGTCCGGCTTCTCGCCGGGCTGAATCTGGGTCACGGGCTGGGTGGGCGCGGGCTGGACGGGGGCCGGTTGCACGGGAACGGGCTGAACCGGAGCCGGAGCGGTCGACACGGGAATCGCTGCGTTCGGCGTCTCGGTCACGGTGCCCGTCGCGCTGCCGCCGTTGCCCTGTGCCGCCGTGCCCACCCGGAAGGTCACCACGTCGGTCACCCAGCTCTGGGCGGGCAGGGGCCGCACCACGATGCTCAGTGCCCGCGCGAGGTTGTCCTGCCCACGCACCTGCACCCGCGCGAAGTTCTCGCCCTCCACGAAGCGGGCCACGTCGTTGAGGTTCAGGGGCTGGGTGCTCGCCAGCGCGAGCAAGCGGTCTTGCCCCGCCGGGCCGCCCACCGTCAGCGTGTAGTTCGCATTCCGCCCCGGCAGGGTGCGGGGGGCATTCGCCCGGACGAGGTTGTTCTCTTCGTAGGTGTTCGGGAAGAAGAGGTCAATCTGCCCGCTGGCGTTCACGTTGAACAGGTAGACGTAGGCGTCACGGTTCGTCTTGACCCCGATGGAAATGCGCTCGCCCACCCGGTAGACCGGGTTGCGGGTGCCGCTGGCGTCCTTGTTCACCCACACCTGCACGTCGAGCGTGGGCTGCGCGGGGTTCACGATGATGCTTTGGGCGCTGAGGCGGGGCTGGGCGCTGGCCGTGCCCAGCAGGGCGGAGAGGGTCAGGGCCGCAGTGATGGAATGACGCATGGGAAAAACCTCCAGGGTGGTGCGGGATTCAGATGCGGGGCAGCGTAGGGGCCGAAGCTGACGAAGCACTGATAGCCCTGGGTCTAGTCCGGTTCCCTCAAGGGGGAGTCAAGCGTCCCCGGCCATCCTGGCCCCCCCATGAGCTGGGGCTGACCAGAGCCTGACGTGCTATCCTTTGTTCGGTCGTTGGCGAATGACCGAAGAAGCTTAGCTCCCCCGGAGGTTTCCATGCGACTCACCCGACGGCTGGCCCTGACCGCCGCCCTTTTTGTTTTTGCTGCGCCCGCCCTCGCCGCCAGCCGCGAGGTGACGCTGGAGGTGCCCGGAGCGCGGCTGGCCGCCACCCTTCAGACGCCGGACGGCCCCCAGCACGCCCGGCCTCCCGTCGCGCTCATCCTGGCCGGAAGCGGCCCTACCGACCGCAACGGAGACAATCCGCTGTCGGGGCCGGGGGGGACCTACCGCAAGCTGGCCGCGAACCTGGCTGCGCGGGGCATCGCCACCCTGCGGCCCGACAAGCGCGGCATCGGCGCGAGCACCCCCGCCGACCCGCGTGAGGAGGCCCTCACCTTTGACGACTTCGTGAACGACGCGCGGGCCTGGCTGACCTGGCTCGCCGCGCAGCCTGGCCTCGGCCCGGTGGCGGTCATAGGGCACAGCGAGGGCGGGCTGCTCGCGCTCGCTGCCGTGCAGGGGCAGACCCCGGCGCGGGCGGTGGTCCTGCTCGCGGCCCCCGGCGAGGACATCGGCACGACCATCCGCCGCCAGTTGGGGCAGAATCCGGCCAACCCGCCCGCGCTCGTCGAGGAATCGAACCGGATTCTGGACGCCCTGGCTCGCGGCGAACGGGTGGCTGAGGTCTCGCCCGTGCTCGCCCCCCTCTTCCGGCCCAGCGTGCAGCCCTACCTCGCGAGCAGTTTGAAGTACGACCCGCAGCGCCTGATAGCCGCGCAGAATCTGCCCACCCTGGTCGTGCAGGGGGACCGTGACCTCCAGGTGCGCCCCGAAGACGCCCGGCTCCTCGCCGCCGCGCAGCCCGCCGCCCGGCTGCACCTCGCCCGTGGAGTCAATCACGTGCTCGTGCCCGCTCCCCTCGACCCCGCCGGAAACCTCGCCCGTTACGGCGACGCCGAACTGCCGCTGGAGCGCGGCGTGGTCACGGCGGTGGTGGAGTTCTTGCGCGGGGCGCTGCGCTAGGGGAGGGAAGCGGCCCGTGCCCCTCAGCCGACCCAACGAGGTCTTCCGCGCCCTGGCCGACCCCACCCGCCGCGCCATCTTGCGCGAGCTGCGCGGCGGCGAGCGCACGGCGGGCGAGCTGGCCCGGCTCTTTCCGGTCGCCAAGAGCACCCTCAGTGGGCACTTCGCGGTGCTCAGGGCCGCCGACCTGGTCTGGACGGAAAAGCGCGGCACGCAGGTGGTCTACCGCCTGAACACGACGGTCTTTCAGGAGGTGCTCGCCGACCTGCTGGACCTCTTCGGCCCGGCGGGAAAGGAGGTGGAAGGTGAGCAGAAGCCGGGTTGACCCCCTGCTGGCGTCAGGAACGCTGACTGCGCTCGTCTTGCTCACGCTGGCCTGGACGCGGCTGCCGGGGGGCGAGCGGCTCATGCTGCTGCCGCTGAGCGTATCTTCCCTCGTGCTGGGCGGGCTGGTGGCCTTCCTCGGCAGGCTGGAGCGCGAGCACCGCCCGGTCGCGGACGCCACTGCCCAGGCGCTCGTACTGCAAGGGGCCGTCGCCGCCGCCGCGCTTGCCTTCGGGTGGGACCTTCAGCGGGCGCTGACGGTGGCGGTCGGTCTGGGCCTGGTGGTGACCGGAAATGCGACCGCCCGCGCCCGGCCAGGGCTGTGGTTCGGCTTCCGCACCCGCTGGGCGTTGCTCTCCGAGCGCTCCTGGTACGCCACCCAGCGGGAGGCGGCGCGGGCAGTCGTCACCCTGGGGCTGGTCTACGCGGCGTTCGCGGCCCTGACGCCCGCGCCGCTGCTGGTGCCCTGGGTCCTGCCCGTGGGCATGCTGCTCCTGCTGCTGCCTGTCCTCGTCAGCCTGCACCGCCTGTCCTACCGCGAGTACCTCGCTGACCCGGAGCGGCGTCCGGCAGTGGCGGGGGCGCGGCGGCACCTCCCGGCCCTCTCCGGCCCAGAACGGGTGCTGCTGGGGGTCGCAGTGGGGATGCCGCTGCTGTCGCTGGTGGGGGTGCTGCTCGCGCTGCCTTCCCTCCCCGAACAGGTCCCCCTGCACTTCAACGCGGCGGGCGAGGCCGACCGCTTCGGCCCGAAGACGGAACTGCTGACCCTACCGCTGCTGGGGCTGGGCCTCACGGCGCTGCTGTGGGCGTCCTCGCGCTTCGGCAGCGCGACCCCGGCCCAGCGGCACGTCACCCTGGTGATGGCGGCGCTGGGAGGAGCCTTCGTCGCCCCGCTGCCCCTGGGGGTGACCGGGGCCATGCACGTCACCCTGGGGGCGGCCCATGTCCTGATGCTGGTGGTGCTGGCCCTCGCCTTCGCCCTCCCCGGCCCGGATGGACGGCGGCGGGTGCGGGCGGCGCGGACCTGCGCGGCGCTCGCCCTGGCCCTGGCCCCCCTCCTGCTGCTGCTGCCACCGCGCGGGGCGGAGGCGGTGGGCACGCTCCTCCTCGTCTTCGGCAGCCTGCTCTTCCTCGCGCCGATGTTCGTCTTCGGGGTGCCGAGGAACACGGGCTGGCGAGGCCGGACGCCGGAGTCTTGAACCTCCACCCGCCACGGGCGACAAGCCACATGCCCTACAACCGCTCCGCCCCCCACAGCAGCAGCGGCCCCAGCACCAGCGCGGGCAACAGGCTGCCGACCCGCACCCGGCGGTCTTCCCAGCCCAGCCCCGCCAGCATCAGGTTCCAGGAGATGCCCACGATGATCAGTCCGCCCATCCCGGTCACGAGGAGGACGTACGGGTTGGTCTTCAGGACTGCCGGGTCTGCGCCCCCCAGCAGCCCGGCGGCAAAGGCCCCCGCCGCGAGGCTGATGCCCCCCTGCACGGCGAGCACGGTCAGGGCGCTGAAGCCCACCCCGATGCCGTATGCCCCCGCGAGCGCGAGGGCCGCGATGCCGTCGAGCGTGCTTTTGAGGACGTAGGTCGCGTTGTCCCCGGTCAGCCCGTTTTGCAGCCCGCCCACGACCGTCATCGGCCCAATGCAAAAGAGCAGGCTGGCGGCGACGAAACCCTCCGTGAAGCGGCCCCCGCCCCGGAAGCGCTGCCGCAGCGTCTCGCCCAGCCGGGTCAGTCCCTCTTCGATGCCCAGCGCCTCGCCGATGACCGCGCCCCCCGCCAGCCCCAGCAGGGCCAGCAGCACCCCCGGAATCGGCCCGCCCGACACCCGGTTCAGTTCGCCCGCCATCCCCAGCGCGATAAAAAGGGTCACCAGCGAGAGCGTTTGCAGCAGCGTGCGCTGGGTGCGCTCTGGCAAGCGGCCCCCCAGCAGCAGGCCGACCAGGGTCCCGGCGAGGACCGCGCCGACATTGATGAGGGTGCCGGAGAGTTGCGTGAGCAGGCTCATGGACGTGCAGGCTAGCGCGGGGAGGGCCGGGGCTGAGGCTCCCCTTCACACTTGACCCCCCACTGACAGGGGGCGTGGTACCCTCAGGGCACCTTGAACAGCTTGCGCGTCCCGCCTGTGCCCGCCTCCCACCTTCCCGGTGGCGGAGCGCCCGGTGCCGTGCGTGGCGCTCTGTCGCAACATCAACGTCTGGGGGCTGCCTGCGGGCGGCCCCCTGTGCTTGAGGGGGGGTTTGCCTTGACGCTCGCCGAACAGTTCCAGACGATGCCCAAGCTCCTGAAGGTCCGCGAAGTCGCCGACTATACCGGCACCCACGAACGCACCGTGCGCCGCTGGATTCGGGATGGTCGCCTCGCCGCCATCGAGCACCCCGAAGGCCTGCGGGTGCCCCGGCGCTCGCTGTGGCGCTTTCTGGGCCTGGATATGGCCCTGAGTGCCTGAGGGCCTTCTTCTCTCCTTCCTCCCCCGCAGGCGGGCCGTATCCTGACCCGGTATGGACGCCGCCCGCCTCGCTGCCGCCCTCGACCAGGGGGAAGACCAGGCCCAGCGCGCCTTTGCTGCCGCTCCAGGGTGGCCCGCTGAGGCCGCCGCCGCCCTCGCCCTTCAGCGCGGACGGCCCCGGCTCGCGCTCGCCTGGAGCCGTGACCCGCTCATCCGTGCGGCGGCTCATCTGCGCCTGGGGGCGGTTGCGGAGGCTCGGCGCGAACTTGCCTCCCTGTCCGACGCGGCCCGGCCCGCCCTGCTGCGGGCGCGGGCGGGGGCGCTGGCGGGAGAATCGGGGGCAGAAGCCCTCGCCGTGCAGGCCCGCCTGCTGGCGCGGCAGGAGGGGGACGCCGGAGCGCTCGTCGCCGCCGCGACCCTGCTGGGCGAGCTGCTCCTCCCCACTGATCCCCGCCTCAGCCTGCGGACCCTGGCGGAGGGGCTGAAGGTCGCCGAGCTGACCGGACAGGAGGCGGACGCGCATCTCCTCGCAGTGCTCGCCCACGCGCAGCGGGCGCTGGGGGCCGGGCCAAAAGCGGGGCGCACCGCCGAGAAAGCCCTCGCCCGCTCGGCCCCCCGCAGCCCTGCCCGCGTGCTCGCCCTCCTCGCGTGCGGCCAGTCGGCAGAAGCTGAGGCTGAGGCGCAGGCAGGGGAGCTGGCTCCAGGGTGGTGGCGTTTCCTCACGCGCTAGGCAACCCTTCCCCACACCGTTTGCAAAAGCGGGCGTCGGGGTCGTGCCCCTCCAGGCCGCAGCGGGGGCACCTGCGGGGGGCGGGGCGGCGCGGGGGTCCGGCTTGGTCCTGGAGGCCTTGGGCGCGGGCGAGGTTGACCGTCACGATGCCCGTCGGCACCGCCAGGATGCCGTAGCCCAGAATCATGGCGAGGGAGGCCAGTCCCTTGCCCAGCGGCGTTTTGGGCGCGATGTCGCCGTAGCCCACGGTGGTCAGGGTGACGATGGCCCAATAGATGCTGGTCGGGATGCTGGTGTAGCCGTTGGCCGGTCCCTCGACCAGGTACATCAGCGCCCCGATGATGGTCACCAGCGTGAGGACTGTCGCCAAGAAGACCGTGATTTTGGCCGCGCTCGCCCGCAGCGCGGCGCTGAGTACGCTGGCCTCCGAGAGGTAGCGGGCGAGCTTGAGAATCCGGAAGATGCGCAGCAGCCGCAGCACCCGCACGATGAGCAGCGTCTCGGCCCCCGGCAACAGCAGCGCGAGGTACCCCGGCAAGATGGAGAGCAGGTCCACCACCCCGAAAAAGGAGCGGGCGTAGTTCCAGGGGTGCCGCGCCGTGAACAGCCGCAACCCGTATTCCAGCGAAAACAGCAGGGTCAGCAGCCACTCAGCCTGTTTGAGGGCGGGGCCGTACGCCGCCCGAAAGGGCCGCACGCTGTCGAGCATGACCACCCCGATGCTGGCGAGGATAAGCACGATAAGCACGAGGTCAAAGGCCCGCCCCGCCGGAGTGTCGTTGTTGAACACGACGTTGCCGAGGGTGACCCGCCACGCAGCGCGGTGGTCGCCGGGCCGCCGGGTCATCCCGCGACCACCTCCAGCCGGGCCAGCCCCCGGATGACAAAGCCGCCCACATACTCCGGCTCGGCGTCCGGGTGCGCCAGCCGCAAGCCCGGATAGGCCCGCGCCAGCGCCCGCAAGCTCAGGGCGAGTTCCAGCCGCGCCAGCGGTGCCCCCAGGCAGTAGTGTCGCCCCAGCCCAAAGGTGAGGTGTGGGTTGGGGTCGCGCCGGAGGTCCAGCTCGCCAGGCCGCTCAAAGCGCTGCGGGTCGCGGTTGCCGCTCGCGTACAGCAGCCCCACCTTCTCGCCGGGGCGCAGCGCCGCGCCGCAGACCTCCGTTGCCTCCAGCACGTACCGCTCGAAGAGGGGGAGGGGTGTGTCGTAGCGCAGCAGTTCCTCCACCGCCGTCCGGAAGAGGGGAAGGCTGCCCTCCTGCCCAGCGGCGGCCACCAAGGTCTCCCAGTGCTCCCGCTGCCGCAGCAAGGCGAGCACCCCCGCTGAGAGACCATTCACGCTGGCCTCGTGCCCGGCATTCAGCAGCAGGATGCAGGTGTCGATGAGTTCTTGCTCAGTGAGGCGGTCGCCTGCTTGCTCGGCCTGCACGAGCGCGGTGATGAGGTCGTCCCTCGGCGCACGCCGCCGCGCCCGCGCCAGGTCCCGCAGCAAGGCCCCGAAGTCGCGCACCGCCCGTTCCGCCGCGTCCTGCTCGGCGGGCGTGTAGGTCGGCTCGTACAGCCGCACGATGGCCGCCGACCAGGGCCGGAGTTGGTGCCGCTCAGCCTCCGGCACCCCCAGCAGTTCGGCGATGACGGTGACGGGCAGCGGCTCGGCATAGCCCGACACGAGGTCGAAGCCGCCTGCACCGCCCAGGGCCGCGAGTTGACGGGACAGCAGCGCCTCGATGCGCCCCCCCAGCGCCTCCACCCGCCGCGGCGTAAAGGCCAGGCCCACCAGCGAGCGCAAGCGGGTGTGTTTGGGCGGCTCGGCGTCGAGGAGGTGGTTGCTGTTAAAGGCGTCAAACGCGGCCTGCCGGGGGTCGGGCGGCGGCCAGCCCAGCTCGTCCCGCGAGAAGCGGTGCAGCACCGAGCGCCCGAAGCGGCGGTCGCGCAGCAGGGCCGCGATGTCCGCATACCGAGTGAGAAAGACCCGCCCCAGCGCCGGGTCAGAGAAGGCCGGGGTCGCCGCCCGCACCTCCGCGAGCCAGGGGTAGGGGTCGCGGACGAAGTCGGGGTCGGTCAGCGGCAGCGTGACTTCGGGCAGGGCTTCGGCGGGGGGCAGGGGCATGCGTTCAGGCTACGCCCTAGCTCCCCCACCCGCGCCCTCACGCGAAGGTCTGCTCGACCAGCGGCAGACGCCCCCCCTCGCCGCGCCGAACGTCCTCGCTCCCCAGGGGAGCGGTCTCGTGCAGGATGGTCACGGGGGCGGTGGTCGGGAGGGCGTCGTCGGGGGCCGGGAGGTGCCGGGCGCTCAGCTCCGAAAAGGACTGCATCAAGGCGCGGTACTGGCTCACAAACTGGGCGTACTCGTTCCGGACGGCGCTCAATCGGGCGCTGAGTTCGGCATGGCGCTCGCTGTAGGCGCGGTCCAGATAGGTGGTGCGCTCGGCGTGGGCGCGGTCGCGCTCCAAGGTGAGGTCATGGTGCCGCTGCTCCAGCTCGGCCAGGCGGTCGCGGTAGCTCAGCTCTAGCTCGTGCATGCGGGCCGCGTGCGCGGCTTCCAACTCGGCGAGGCGGGCTTCCGCCGCCTGCTGCCGGGCCTCGCACTCGGCCTGCGCCTGCGAGAGCATCAGCTCGCACTGCCGCGCGGCGTTCTCACGCAGGTCGTGGCCGATACGCTCGGCAGCCACGACCGCCCGGCGAATCTCATCTTCGGACTGGCGGCGCTCTTCCAACTCGCGCTCCAGGGTGCTCAGGCGCTCACGCAGGGCCTGCCGCTCGTGCAGCAGCGCCTCGACGCGGCCCGCGACCCGCTCCAAAAAGGCCCGCACCGCTCCCCGGTCATAGCCTAGGGCGCGGCGGCCAAAGGTCTGGTGGGTGATGTCCAGGGGGGTGAGGGCCTCGTGGCCTTGCGGCAGGGGGCCGCTGAGGAGGGGCGTTTCGGCGGGGGTCACAGTCTGTTCGGTAAGGGGGGAGGTCGTCATAGAAAAAGGCTCCTTCCGACGCGCACCAGGGTCGCGCCCGCGTGAATGGCCAGCTCGTAATCGCCGCTCATGCCCATGCTGAGTTCGGGCAGACCCAGGTCTTGCGCCCGCTGCGCCGTCTCCAGAAAAACCCGCCGGGCGGCGTCGGGGTCGCCCTCCGGGGCCATCACCATCAAGCCGCGCACCGTGAGGCCCGTGGCGACCACCTCCCCGTAGACTCGGCGCAGGTCGTGGGGGGGAATGCCGTGCTTTTGCGCTTCTCCGTTGTGGACTTGCAGCAGCACGGCGGGTGCCCGGCCCCACCCGGCGGCGGCGTCGGCGAGGGTTTCGGCCTGCCGAGTGGCCTCCAGGGAATGCACCAGCGTGACCGGGCGCAGGTACTTGACTTTGTTGAGTTGCAGTGGCCCGATAAAGTGCCACTCCAGGTCGGGCCGCTGCGCCGCCTTGTCGCGCAGCTCCTGAGCGCGGCCTTCGCCCAGCGGCAGCCCGCCGGGTTGCAGGGCCGCGTACGGCAGCACGGCGCGTTCGATGGCCTCCAGCGGCTGTCCCTTGGTGACCGCGACCAGCCGCACGCTGCCCGGTGCCCGCCCCGCCGCAGCCTCGGCAGCGCGAATGGCGGCCAGCACCGCTGGAACGGTCATGGCTCTTCTCCGCCGCCGGGCCGCAAGCGGCTTTTTCCGGCCTGCCCCTGGGTGGATTGGGTCACGCCGGGCATTGTGGCCCCTTCTGCCGCTCAGCTCAAGCCCCCGCCCGACCAGCGGGGCCGGGCCGCGAGGTGCAGGCCGCGTCAAGAACCCTTCATCCTTCTCAGCTCGCCAGCGGAAAGGGTGGGGCAGCCGCCTGCCCACGCGCCTTCTCGTTTCGGCCTGCGGGGAGTACCCGCCACGCTGAAGGGGAAACGGGGCCGTGAGGCTGTGCCACACTAGGAGACACATGCGACACCCCCACACGCTTGCCCTGACCCTTGTCCTCGCCGCGCCCGCCGCTGCGCAGCAGGCCGCCGCCGTGCAAGACGTGGTCGTGAACGGCACGACCGAGCTGCTTGCCAACTACGTCAAGGCCACCCTCAGCGTTCAGCCGGGCGCGCCCCTCTCCAGCGTGAACCTGCGTCAGGTCGAGCAGGACGTGCTGGGGACCGGGTACTTCCGCACCGCCGTGGCCGAACTGCGGACCGTCGGTGGCCGCGACACCCTGGTTATCACCGTGACGCCCAACGCCACCATCGGCAAGGTCGAGGCGACCGGGCTGACCTTCCTGCCCGCCGAGGGCTTTAAGCAGAGCATCGCCGAGCTGCTCAACGTGGCTCCTGGCGCGACCCTGAACAACGCCCGCATCGAGCAGGCGCGGGAGGCCCTCGCGCAGAACTACCGCTCGGAGGGCTTTCCCTTTACCCCCAGCATCAGCGCCCAGACCAAGGTGAACGCGGACGGCACGGTCGACGTCACCTTCGTGGTCGACGAGACCGCCCCTCTGAGCCGGGTCGAGGTTGAGGGCGTGACCCTGCTGCCCGCCGCACGGGTCACCCAGATTTTTAAGCCGCTGTATGACGCCAAGCGCTTTACTCCGCAGGGCTACTACGGGGCGGTCGAGGCCCTCAGCCGCGCCTACGAGGAAGCCGGGTATGTCCAAAGCGGCGTCGACGTGCAGGCCACCACCCTGGAAAACGGGGTGCTGCGGGTGCGGGTCATCGAGGGCCGAGCCGTCGCGGTCAACTTTGACGGGATAGAGCGCCCGGCGGGGGTCACCCTGCAAACCCAGGTTGGCCAGCCCCTCTCGCTGGAGCGGCTGCGGGCCGACGTGCGCACGCTCTCGAACGCGACCGGGCGCCCGGTGGGTTTTGCCCTGCAAGCCGACCCCCAAAACCCCGCGCAGGTTGCCGTGTACTTCGGCGTCGCGGACGTGGCGAGCGGTCCGGTGCGCTCGATTGCCTTTACCGGCAACACCCAGGTGCCCACCGCGACCCTGGCCGCCGCCATCAGGACCAAGGTCGGGGACGTGTACTCGCCCCAGCTGGCCCAGCAGGACTTCCTCGCGCTGCGGGACGTTTACCGCCGCGCCGGGTACGAAATCAGCACCCGCGACGCCATCACCTTCCGCGACGGCGTTTTGACCTTCAACATCCGCGAGGTGCGCCTCGCCGGGTACGAACTTCAGTGGCAGGGCCAGAAGCGCACCCAGGACCGGGTGATTCTGCGCGAACTGGCCCCGGCGGGCGGCCTCTTTAACCTCAACGAGCTGCGGGCGGGCCTCGCGCGGGTCAGCCGCTTGGGGTACGTCCAGATTGTGGGCACCGATGTCCGCAGTGACCCCCAGAACCCGGAAAACGTGACCTACGTCCTCACGGTCGCCGAGAGCGGCCAAGGCATCCCGGTGGCGCTGGGCCTGCAATACGACACCCTCACGGGCTTTGCGGGCGACGTCTCCTACGAGAACCCCAACCTCTTCGGGCTGGGCCAGAACCTGACGGTGCGGGCGGGAGCGCAGCAAAACGACGCTCGGCAAAACCTCTTCGGCAGCGTGTCCTACACGATTCCCTGGCTGGACCTCAACTTCCTTGACTTCCGCGAGAACCGCACCAGCCTGAGCGCCGATCTGTACAGCAACGTATCGGGCAACCTGCCGCTCGCCGACCGTAGCGGCAACGTCACCGTGGACACCGGGCGCGAGTACACCTCCCGCAACACGGGCTTCGGCGTCTCGCTGGGCCGCAGCATCAACCAAAACCTGCGGGTCTCGCTGGGGGCGTCCTACAACTACCGCACCTATTTCCTCGAACCCGTCAAGGAAAGCGACACCACCGCCGCGCCTCCCCGGTACACCGACGCGCAAGCGCAGGCCGCCCTGCCGCAGACCAGCCGCACCACGGCCTTTACGGCGGGCACCACCTACGACTCGCGGGACAACGCTGAGTTCCCCTCCAGCGGCGTGCGGGCCGATGCGCGGGCCACCTACGCTTTCGGGGCCGAGGGCACGCGCCCGGTGGGCTGGACCACCGTGGAAGCCGGGGCCAGCACCTACCTGGGCCTGGGCCGCACCCTCGACAAGGGCCTGGGCATCCAGACCCGGCAGCAGGCCGTCGCGGTGCGCGTCAACGGCGGCACCCTCCAGGGCAACGCCCCCAGCGGCGAGGGCTTCACGGTGGGCGGGGGCAGCACTCCGGTCGCCGCCCGGCAGATTCGCGGCCTGGACAACAACCAGCTCTTCGGCACCAACTACCTCACCGCCAGCGCCGAGTACCGTTACGACTTCAACCTCACCAACTCCTTTACCCAGGGCGTGTACGGGGTGCTCTTTGCCGACATCGGCGACGCCTGGAACGATGGCGAAGGCTTTGAAGCCAAGTACGGCGTCGGGGCAGGCGTGCAGCTGAACCTGGGCCTCGGCGGGGCGCGGCTCCCGTCGCTGCGCTTCGACTACGGCTACAGCCCGCAAAACGGCAGCGGCAAGTTCTACTTCCGGCTGGGAAACTTCTTCTAACGCTGGAACTCTTTAGGGCGGGGACAGGCTTCTTTGGGGGGCCTGTCCCCGCCCTCCGTGTACTGTCCCCCTCCGCTGAAAAGGAGGCCATTTGACTCTGCCCTTGGGGCAACCTCCAGACTGGCGCGGTGACCGACCTCCCAGAACCGCTCCTCACCATCAGTCACTTCGCGCGGCTTTCTCGGCTGTCGCCCAAAGCGCTGCGGCTTTACGACGCGCTGGGGCTGCTGCGCCCGGCTCAGGTGGACCCGGCGAGTGGCTACCGCTTTTATGTGGCGGGTCAGCTCGAAGAGGCCCGTCTGATTGGGCTGCTCAGGCGGCTGGAGATGCCCCTGCCGCAGATTCAGGAACTGCTGCGGGCACCCGGCGCGGACCGGGCAGAGCTGCTGGCACAGTATTGGCAAGGCTTGCAGCGCGGCATGCGGGAAAAGGAGAGTCTGGTCGCGTACCTCACGGGCTATTTCGGCCAAAAGGAGACCCAGATGTTTGAGATTCAGGAACGGGAAGTGCCGCCCCTCCAGGTCATCGGCAAGCGGGGGCGGGTGCATCTCGGTGAGCTGCCCGCGTTCATTGCCCGCACGTTTCAGGAGTTGCAGCGCCACCTAGCGGCCCAGGACGCCCCGTTTGCCGGGGCACCCTACACCCTCTTTTACGGTGAAGTCAGCGCCGACTCGGATGGCCCCGTCGAGGTCTGCATCCCCTTTCTCGGCCAGGTTTCGCCGGGCCAAGGCATGACGGTGCGGCGCGAACCCGCCTTCCGCGAAGCCTACGCCACGCTGACCGGAGCGCAGCGGGGGCAGGTGCAGGCCATCCTCACTGCGCACGACGAGGTGGCGGGTTGGCTCAAGCAGCACGGCAAGACTCTGGCTCGCCCCGCCCGCGAGGTGTACCTCCAGCCCCAGGAAGGAGAAGAGGGCGAACGGCAAGCGGCCCTGGAAATCGCTTACCCGTACTGGGCCGAGCGCTGAAGCAGGCAGGAGAAGCGTCCTCCGGCCCGGCGGGCGGGCAGAGCCGCTAGCATGCCCCCCGTGAACCGCTCCCTGTGCCCCCGTTCCGAGGCCCAACCGTGGAAGGGCTGATGCTCGCGCAGGTGCTGGGGGACCTTGCCCCGCACCTGCCCGCCCGCACGCTGGGTTGGGTCTTTCCCGACGAGACGACGGCGGCGCTGCTGCTCGACGGGGTGGGCAACCTCGTCTTGAGTTACCGCCCGCCGCAGCCCGTGGTGTTCCTGACGCGCGAGCGGCTGCGCGGGGACCCGCACAACGGCTTTCAGCGCTTCCTCGCGGCGCGGGTGCGCGGCGACCTCACGCGGGCCGAGCAGCTCAAGCTGGACCGGGTGTTCGCGCTGCACTTTGCCGGAGAGGAAGGCTTCGTGCCCCAGCCCCCCACCCGGCTCCTTTTTGAGGTGACGGGGCGCAACGCCAACCTGCTGGTGCTGGAGCCGGGCGAGGGCTTTGCGGGCCGCATCCTGCTGGCCGCCCGCGAAATCACCGGGAGTCGCAACCGCTTCCGCACGGTGCGTTCTGGGGGCGAGTACACCCCGCCTCCTCCCTACGACAAGCTCGACCCCCGCACCCTGACTCCAGAGGAGGCCCGCTCGCTGGCTGCCCTGCCCCTGGGTCGCTGGCGCGAGCGGCTCGACGGGCTGGGGCCGCTGCTGGGGGCCGAACTCGTGCGCCGAGCGGGGCTGTCGCCCGCCGAAGCCCCCGGCGAGCGCTGGCCGCAGGTGCTGGACGCCGTGCGTTCGTTGGTCGCCGACCCCAGCGTCGCAGAAGGCGTGATGGAGGGCGGTGCCCGCGAGGCCGCCCGTGCCGAAAAGGCCGCCCAGCTCCGCAAGGCGCTGCGCGAGCCGCTAGAGAAACGGGTCACCCTGCTGGAGAACCAACTCGCGGACGTGGCCCGCGCCGAGCAGGCCCTGGAAGCCGCCGCCGGGGACCGCGCCGAGGCCGACCTGCTGATGGCCTATGCCCACACGGTCGCGCCAGGGGCCGCCTCGGTGCTCCTGCCCGCCTTTGACGGCAGCGGCGAGGTCCCGGTGGCCCTCGAACCTCAGCTCAGCGCCGTGCAGAACGCCGAAAAGCGGTACGCCCGCGCTCGCCGGCGCGAGGAGGTCTACGAGCGGCTGGCAGAGCGTGAACCCACGCTGCGCTCGGAGTTGGCAGAAGCCCGCGCCCGCCTCGCGCACCTGGAGACCGCCACCCTGGAAGAGCTGGAAGCCTTGTCTGCCACCTTGCAGCAGGAGCGCCCGGAAAAGAGTCCCTACGGTGCCCGTTACACCACGCCGGGGGGATTCGAGGTGCTTGTTGGGCGCAACAACAAGGAAAACGCCGTCCTCACACACCGCTTGGGCCGCAGCATGGACCACTGGTTTCATGCTCAGGGCTATCCCGGCAGCCATGTCCTCGTGCGCTCCGGCGGGCGCGACCTTGACCTTCCCGACATCCTGTATGCGGCGCGGCTGGCGGCGGCCCACTCCAGGGCGCGGGGCAGCTCCAACGTCCCGGTGGACTACACCCGCATCAAGCACGTGTGGCGGCCCAGGGGCGCTCCTGCCGGACAGGTGCACTACACGGACCAGAAGACAGTGTTTGTGGAGGGGACGCTGCCGGAATAGCGGCCAGCCGCCAGCCGTCATCTCCCAGCAACGCCGGGGGCTTTGGCCGAGGAGCTGAAGCTTTGGTCGGGCTGGCGGCTGGCCGCTGGCGACTGGAGGCTCACCGCCGATAGCTGCTCCCCTCACGCCCCCCCCTGCCCGGACCCCCTACAATGCCCGGCTGTGGAACGCATCATGTTCAGGGCCAAGATTCACCGCGCGACCGTCACCCAAGCGGACCTCGACTACGTCGGCAGCGTGACCATCGACCAGGACCTGCTCGATGCGGCGGACATCCTGCCCAACGAGCGGGTGGACATCTACAACGTCACCAACGGCCACCGCCTGAGCACCTATGCCCTGAGCGGGCCGCGCGGCAGCGGCGTGATTGGCATCAATGGGGCCGCCGCGCACCTCGTGCAGCCCGGCGACCTCGTTATCATCGCGGCCTACGGCAACTTCAGCGAGGAAGAAGCCCGCACCCTCACGCCCCGCGTCGTGATTGTAGACGCGCACAACCGCCCGGTAGAGTTGCAGCCCGCCTGAACGCGGGTGGCAGCGGCAGGGGCGCGGGGGGAGGGAGGAATAAGACTCCTTTGCGCCCCTGCGGCTTTCTGACGAAAATCTAACAACTCAAATCCAGTCCAGACAAATCCTCAGAGAGCCTTTACACTCCGGAATGTGAAGGGGCAGCGGTGGGCTGGAATGTGGGGACTCGCCGTGGGGGGAGGCGGGCTGCTGTGGGCGGCCAGCAC
Organism: Deinococcus murrayi DSM 11303; assembly: GCF_000482805.1. Lineage (GTDB taxonomy): Bacteria > Deinococcota > Deinococci > Deinococcales > Deinococcaceae > Deinococcus > Deinococcus murrayi. The sequence goes on from NZ_KI519502.1 coordinate 50,788, forward strand.
CGGACAGACCCTCCTGCTGGCCGGCTTGACGGTGGCGCTTTGCGCCCTAACCTGGCCGCTGGGGGGGCGCTGGCGGTGGGTGCCGCTTTTGGGGTTTGTGGCGACCTTTCTGCTCTCCGCCGTGTGGGGGGCGGGCCTGAGCCTCGCGGGGTTGCTGGGTGCCCTGCTGCTGGTGGGCGGGCTGGGGGCGCTGGGGTTGCGGGACAGCGCCTTAACGGGTGAGGTGACCGGGCTGCGGCAGGTCGCGGCGGCCTTGCAGGGGGGCAGTGGGCGCTTGGTGGAGGCCAACCGCGCCGAGGACATCGTGCGGGCGGGCGTGGCGCTCGTTGCGGAACTGGGCTTTGCCCCGCACCTGGCGTATGTGGGGTACGTCCGTGGGTTGCCGCAGGTGCTGGGGGCGCGGGGTGCCTTTGCCGAGTACGTCCACCGCCCCATCTTTCCGGCGGGCGACAGCCACAGCGTGCAAGCCGACCACGCCCTCGCCGACGAGGTGCTGGCCCTCTTGCCCCCGGAGGCACGGGGCGAGCACCTCAGCGTGCCCGTCACGGGGGGCGGCCATGATCTGGGCCTGCTCGTGCTCAGCCGCCCTGGCGTGCCCTTTAGCGCCGACGAGCGGGGCCTGGTGGAATCCTGCGCCTGCCTGATGGGGGCGCAACTGGGGCAGTGGGAAGCCATCTGCGAGCTGCGCGACGCCAATGACCTCACCCTGCGCTCGCTGGGGGCGGCCCTGGAGCGGCGCGATGATGAGACGGGCGGCCACACGGCCCGCGTGGTAAGTGCCAGCGTGCGCCTCGCCCAAGCTCTCGGCTGGGATGAGGAACGGGTTGCGGCCCTGCGGCGGGGGGCCTACCTGCACGACCTCGGCAAGCTGGCGATTCCCGACCGGGTGCTGCACAAGCGCGGACCCCTCGACACCGAGGAGCGCCGCATCATCGAGTCGCACAGCGTGATTGGGTACAACCTGTTGCAAGACCTGCATTTCCTGCCCGCCGAGACCCTCGACCTCGTCCGGCACCACCACGAGCGCTGGGACGGCAGCGGCTACCCGGCGCGGCTGCGCGGCCACGATATCCCCGAAGCGGCCCGCCTCTTTGCCGTGGTTGACGTTTACGACGCCCTGACGAGTGCGCGGCCCTACAAACCCGCCTGGCCCCGCGCCCAAGCCCTGCAAGAACTCCGCGCCCAGGCCGGGCGGCAGCTCGACCCCCACTACGTCGCAGCCTTTATCCGCATGCTGGAAGCCGAAGAGCAAGACGACGTGCGCTTGGTGTCCTGACCTTTTTGCTTCCCTCAGCCGGGCAGCGCGGCGAGGTCCGCCCGCGTAGGGGCATACGCGCCGGGCCGCGCACAGGCCGCCGCCGCCGCCCGCAGGCCAAAGCGCAGGTGCTCGGTCCAGAGGGCTTGCGGCTGCTCGGTCGCGCTCACGAGCAATCCCGCGCACAGGGCGTCTCCGGCCCCCACCGTATCCGCGACCCGCACGGGGACGGCGGGGAGGTCCACCCGCCCCGCGGCGTGAAAGAGGGTGGCCCCGGCCCCGCCCCGCGTCAGCACCAGCGGAGCGCGGGGGTTGAGGCCCCGCAGGTGCCGCAGCGCGTCTTCTTCGCTCTGTCCCGGAAAGAAAAAGGCGAGGTCTTCGTCGCTGAACTTCAGCAGGTCTGAGAGGCGCGTGACCCGCTCGAAGGTGGCCGGGTAGTCCGGGTGGCGGTGCGCGGTGCGGGCGTTGGGGTCAAAGCTCACGCGCACCCCCGCCGCCTTTGCCTCCGCAACGAGGGCCAGCAGCTTTTGCGCGAGCGGAGGCCGCGCCAGGCTGATGCCACCCACGTGCAGCCAGCGGGCCGCGCGAAGCCAGCCCTCCGGCAGCCGCGCCGGGTCGAAGTGCAGGTCGGCGCTGTTCTCGCCGAGAAAGCGGTAGGCGGGCGGGTCAAGCTGGTAGACCACCGCCAGCAGGGTGGGCTGCGGGACCCGTTGCAAGAAGCGCTCGTCGAGGCCCGCCCTCGCCCCCACCCGCGCCAGGTCATCCCCGAAGTTGTCCTCGCCCACCGCCCCCGCAAAGGCCGAGCGGACCCCCAGCCGGGCACAGGCGCGGGCCACATTCCACCCCGCTCCGCCGGGGTGCGCCCGCCACAGGCCCTCTTCTCCGGTGGTCACCAGGTCGGTCAGGGCTTCTCCGGCACTCACGATGGCGGGCAACGGCGCGGGGGAGGTCATGGGCCACAGGGTAAGGGACGGGGCGGGGGAGAGGGGACCAGGGTTGTTCAACCTTTGACCACAGCGGGGAGGGGGCGGGGGCTTCACCCGGAAGGTGCGCCTGGCTGCGGCAGCCGCCCCCCGCCCCCGCCAGACTGTCCCTCGTGACCGCCCCCGACCCCGGTTTTGCCCATCCCTTCCGGGCCTATACCCCCGCCGCCTACACCTTTCCCCTGCCGGAGGGCCACCGCTTTCCGGCTTACAAGTACGCGGGGGTCCGCGACCGCGTGCGGGGGCTGCTGCCCGTGCTGGACACGCCTGCCCTGCGCTGGGCCGACGCCGCCCGCATCCATGACCCGGCGTGGCTGCGCCGCTGGCGGCGGGGCGAGGTGACGGCGGCGGAGGAGCGGGCTTTCGGGTTGCCCTGGAGTCCGGGGGTGGTCGAGCGTGCCCGCCGCGCCGCCGGGGGCAGCCTCGCCGCGCTGCACGACGCTTTGGGGTGCGGCTGGGGCGCGAACCTCGCGGGGGGCACCCATCACGCCTTTCGCGACCGCGCCGAGGGCTTTTGCCTCATCAACGACGCCGCCCTGCTGACCCGCATCGCGCTGGATGAGGGCCTGGCCCGGCGAGTGGCGGTGCTCGACCTTGACGTTCACCAGGGCAACGGCACGGCGGCCCTCCTCGGTGCCGAACCCCGCGCCCTGACGGTCAGCGTGCATGGCGAGCGCAACTATCCCTTTCGCAAGGAGCGCAGCAGCCTCGACCTTGGCCTGCCCGACGGGGTGACGGACGGCGAGTACCTGGAGGTGCTGCGTGGGCAGGTGCTCCCCGCTCTCGAAGCCTTTCGGCCTGACCTGCTGCTGTACCTCGCCGGGGCGGACGTGCTCGCTGGAGACCGCTTCGGACGCTTCGCGCTGACGCTGGAGGGGGTCGCGGCCCGCAACCGCCTGGTGCTCACCTGGGCGCGGCGGGCCGGGGTGCCCGTCGTGACCATGATGGCGGGGGGCTACAACCGCGACCACGCCCTGACGGTCGAAGCCCATGCCCGCGTCGTCCTCGACGGGCTGGACGTGTTCACCGCCTGACGGGTCTAGACACGGCAGCCCCCTTTGCCCACACGGGGGCAAAGCTGCCCCTCGCGCTGGCGTGGCATTCCTCACAGAGCGGACCTTCAGAAGGTAGGCCAGGGGGGATTCAACCTTGAACAGACCTTGTACAGTCTCGTCAGGTTCAAGTTCTCGCCTCTCGCCCTCAGGAGCCGCCGTATGACCCTCAACAGCACCCTGACCACGTCCACCCTGCCCCTGACCGACTTGCACCGCCGCCCCCTGCGCCGTGGCGAGACGCTGTACTATGCGGGGGACGCGGCTCCTAGCCTTTACCGGCTGGAGAGCGGTTTGCTGCGGGCGGTGCGCCTGACCCCCCAGGGCCGTACCCTCACCGTGCGGCACATCTGGCCCGGCGACGTGTTTGGCGAAGAGACCCTGCACGGCGTCGCCCGCGCCCATCAGGTCACGGCCCTCACCGATGCGTCCGTCGTGCCCCTGCACCCGCAGCACCTCGGCACTGCCGAGCTGTGGGAGGTCACCCGCAGCCTCAGCGCCCAGCTTCAGCGGGTGATGAACGACGGCGTTCACATCCAAAGCGGCGAGCTGCGCGAGCGCATCGCCCGCTATCTGCTCAATCTCGCGGAATCCAGCCTCGGCGGGCGACACGGCGACGGCACCCGCTTCGTGCGGGCCACCCACGAGCTGATTGCAGAAGGCACCGGGGCCACTCGCGAGAGCGTCTCCAAGCTGATTGGCGAAATGCGCGACGACGGTCTCTTGACCCCCGCCTACCGCTGCATCACCCTCACCGACGAGGCGAGCTTGCGGGCACTGAGCGGCCACCACGGCGACTAGGCCGCGCGGGGGGGGCTGGCACGGTTCTCTCTCCGTTCCCCCGTCCACGCTCTAGACTCGCCCCATGCGGATTCGCCTCGACCCCTGGCCCGTCGACATGGAGGGCGGGCAACTCGGCCTCCAGCGGTTTGACGGAGAACTCATTGACATCGAGACGCCACGCTGGGCGGCGGTCCCGCCCCGGCCCATTCCGGCGCGGCTGCAAACCGTGTACGTCGTGGACGGCAAGCGGCGGATGGAATCGCGCGTGTTTATCGAGGACGAAGGCGGCGCGGCGGGCCTGGGGGGGTTCGGCGCTTACGTGGTGGGGGCGGTCGAGCTGTGTCCGCACGGGAGCCGCCCGGCCACCCTGCGCGATGTGCGGGCCGGACGGGTGCTCGCGCACGCGCCGGGGCTGCGCGTCGACCCCTGCCGCCTCTCGCCGCGGGACCCCCACACCGGGCAGTTGCAGTACGAACCCGTTGTCGCCGACAGCGCCGAACCCCTCGCGCCCCTGCACAAGCTGCAACAGCTCATGCTGCACGCCGAGCAGGAGCTGTCGCACGGGCTGGCCTCGGCGGTGCCCTTTTCCGAGGAAGACGAGCGCGAGGCCCTGACCGCCCTCACCCTGCAAGACGGCACCCTGCGCAGCCAGAACCTGGGGGGCGCGGTCGTGGGCTGCGTCAAGACGATGCAGACCCAGTATCTGCCCCCCGACCGAGCCGGACTGCTCGCCGAACTCCAGCCCGGCGAGCGCACGCCCATCTTGCACCTGCGCTCCGAGCATGGCCGGGTGACCCGCTTTACCTGGTACGTGCGGCTTTGCGAGGCGGCCTTTTATCAGCATCCCCTGTCGGGCGTGATGCGGCTGGAGATGTACGCCCCGGAAGACCCCGACTTCCTGCCGCCCATCGTGCGGACCGTCGCCAACCTCAGCGGGACGCTGCTGCGCCGCCTCGCCAGCCAAGCCCACAAGGACCCCCGCGCCCCCCAGAACCTGATTCCGACCGCCGCCCTCGAACAGGCGATGACCCGCGCGATGGGGAGCGCCGACCTGGTGACCCGCCGCCTGCGGGCGCATATCGCCCGCGAACTGGGAGCGGCGTCGTGACTCCGCCGGACCACGAGAGGGGCGAGCGCCTGGGCATGGTCCTGGGTACCGAGGACGTCACCCCAGTGTCCTTTTGGTTTGCGGTAACGCCGGGGGCGAGCGTGGGCTTAGACGACCTGGTGACCGTGCAGACCCGCAAGCCCGACGGCTCTCCCGTGCACTTTTATGGCATCGTCGACCACGTACGGACCCGGCACGAGGGCGTCACCTTTGACAGCGACGTCGCGGATGTGGTGGCGGGCCTGCTGCCAGCTGCAGTGAGCTACGCGGCCCGCGTGCAGGTCACCCGTGTCAGCCCGGAGAACTTCATTCCCCCCCAGCCCGGCGACGAGGTGCGCCGCGCACGGGGCGAGGACCTGCGGCTGGCGCTCAGCGCGGACAAGATGAAGCGCTCTTTCCCCGGCGGCCTCCTCGCCGATGGGCAGGTCTTGCCCCTGAACTACCAGTTTGTCAACGGCGAGCAGGGCGGCCATATCAACATCAGCGGGATTTCGGGCGTGGCGACGAAGACGAGTTACGCCCTCTTCCTGCTGCACGCCATCTTCCGCAGCGGCGTGCTGGATGCCCGGAGCGAGGGCCACCGCACCCGCGCCCTGATTTTCAACGTGAAGGGCGAGGACCTGCTCTTTCTCGACCAGCCCAACCGCGAGGTCGCCCAGCGCGAGGCGGATACCCAGGCCGCCAAGGGCCTGCCCGCCGGGCGCTACGAGCTGCTGGGGCTGCCCATGACCCCCTTTCGCGACGTGCAGTTCCTCGCGCCCCCCAAGGCCGGAGCGGGCGACGTCATCGTGCCCGACGTGGAGCAGCGCCCCAGCGGCGTGACCCCTTTCGTCTTTAGCCTGCGCGAGTTCTGCGTGCGGCGGATGCTGCCCTACGTGTTCCCCGACGGCAATGCCAGCCTCAACCTGGGCTTTGTCATCGGCAACATCGAGGAAAAGCTCGCCCGCCTCGCCGCCGGGGACGACGCGCCTTACCTCACCGTCGAGGACTGGCAGCCCGACACCGAGACGCTGCTCGCCGAGGACGTGCGCTTTGACGACATGGGCCAAACCCGCCTCCAGACCTTCGCGCAGCTCATCTCCTACCTCGAATACAAGCTGCTGGAGCAAAACGACGGCGAGGGCGACCTCAAATGGGTGCTCAAGCAACACCAGGGCACCTTGCGGGCCTTTATCCGGCGCTTGCGCGGGGTGCAAAAGCACCTGCAACCGCTGGTGCGCGGCGACCTGCCGCCAGAGCGGGCGCAGGCCTACCGCCCGGACATCCTGAAAGCGGGCGTGCAGACTACCGTCGTGGACATCCACAAGCTGGGGGCGCACGCGCAGAGCTTTGTGGTGGGGGTGCTGCTGCGCGACCTCTTCGAGTACAAGGAGCGCACCGGGCGGCAAGACACCGTGTTTGTCGTCCTCGACGAGCTGAACAAGTACGCCCCCCGCGACGGCGACAGCCCCATCAAGGACGTGCTGCTCGACATCGCCGAGCGGGGCCGCAGCCTCGGCATCATCCTGATTGGGGCGCAGCAGACCGCCTCGGAGGTCGAGCGGCGCATCGTCTCCAACGCGGCGATTCGGGTGGTGGGCCGCCTCGACCTCGCCGAAGCCGAGCGGCCCGAATACCGCTTCTTGCCGCAGAGCTTCCGGTCACGGGCGGGCATCCTGCAACCCGGTACGATGCTGGTGTCGCAGCCCGACGTGCCCAACCCGGTTCTCGTGAGTTACCCCTTCCCGGCCTGGGCCACCCGCCGCGACGAGGTCGCCGAGGAGGTCGGGAAGACGGCAGAAGACACGGCCAAGGACTGGCTGGGACTCTAAGGAGGAGGCAGATGAGCGACGACAAGAAACAGTCCGGCCAAGAAAAGACCATGACCCGCCACGGCGAATGGACGCCCGAAACCTCTGAGGCGGCGGCCCGCGAGGTCGAGCGGCTGGCGGACGAGAACCCCTTTGACACCGAGGCGGCCACCGAGGGGACCGACAAGACACACCTCAACCCGCCGCCGGAGCGGCTGGGCGGGGACCACTAGATTTCCTGCGAAGGTCTCTGATTAAATCGTCTTCTAAGGTTTGGAAGATTTGTGAATCTACCACAATACTCCACCACTGTCAAGCACAGATGACATACATGAGAGATATTACGTGGATACAATTTCTGTAGGTAAGAAGCTAGATCAAGCTTCCTTGCCAATATGGAGGCAATTATGAGAAACTTTTCCGCTGCCGTAATCTTCGCTGGGCTCCTTGCCTTTCCTCCGGCATACGCACAGGAGTCGTTTGATGACGTAACTCTCCAAACAGCAAACGACGAAGTAACATCTGTCGTTCCAGATGGCATTCCTGATTACATTACAATTGACCGATATACATATAACGACCCCATAAATAACTGCGGCGAGACGGGAGGTGGGGATGAATACATGTCAGCGCCTGAGACAAGTGCTGATACCCAATCTAGCGGACCTACAGAGCCTGTAAACTGCCTGGACAGTTTTACGTATGACTGGAGACCTGATACGAAAGTGCAGAAAAAGTGGTACACAATCCGTAACGTTCGTCGTTCTCAAACTGTGACAATCACCGTAGCAGGTAGTTACAACATTTCTGTGACCGCCGAAGGACAAATTAAAATTGCAAGAGTAACTGCTGGCGGAAATGTAACTGTTTCCGCCAATGCTACGTACTCGTCCAACTGGAATATCTGTGCGTCTTTCAAGGATGAAAATCTCCAATACTACCTAAGATACCATAAATGGAAAGTATATTCCAATGGAAGTGCGACCAAAACTAATGTTTATCGTGATGAACCGCAAAACGGTGGATACCTAAATAGACAAGTGGCAAAAATGAGTGGTTGGAATGCTTGCTAGGCTATTAACTCATTGGGGAGGGTGGGGTTATTTAGAGTACTGCTTATCAAGCAATGCTCTAAAAACATCTCTGAAATTTACCCCGTCCTCTCTGCTGAAACCTGTGCGGGGGTACTGCTCCAGTTTAGAAACTTGTTCGAAGCTTCTTATCATTGTTTTAGCTATCTCTTGTGATGCCGGGGCTCAAGAAACAAGAACTCCGAAGGACACGGTTACAGAGCTGGCGATAGATAAGGGATGGATTCAAGAGAAATCACTGTCATGCCAACAGGTGGCGCAGCGTTACGGTGAGCTATATGGCAAGAGGAGAGTGAGTGGCGAAAGATATTTCGCCACTATAAGCTACCTCAGCGAGGGTCTTGCGAAAGAACAGAACGTGTTGATGTCCGCATCATTCCCTATGAATGGCTACACCCTGTTATCCCCCTGGTCCCGAACCCCTGCTTTCTCTGTAGATGTGACACACAACTCACTGAGGAACTACCGCATCAATTTCCAATTTTACGAAAATAGGGGTGACCCACGCTATCGCTCAAGCGTTTGCGTTTCCATTTTTGGGCGTGGCTCCGCCTATATGAAATAGACTAAGTATCGTTTGAGAAAGGGCGAGGAGCGGAATCTTGTATTTCCGCTCCTCGCCCTCTCAGCTTACCCCGGCGTCACCACATGCGGCGCGAACGTCGCCCGGTTGTCCGTCACGCGGCCCCGGCCCTCGCGGATGCCCAGCCCGCAGACCTCGTCCCCGGCGACCCAGACGCCCAGGACCGGGTAACGGGAGCCGTCGCCCGCCGGGAAACTCGGCAGTTCGGCATACGCCTGCTCGACGAGGGGCAGGTCGCCGTAGGCCCCTGCCGTGGCTGCCTCTCCGGGAAGCTGCACGTTCTGGCCCTCGCGGGAATACAGCGGTTTGCGGACCACCTCCCCTCCCAGTCGCCCCGGCGCTAGCGAAGCGGGCAGCACCAGCCCGGAGTCGGGGTAGCGCTCGTGCAGCAGCGCCAGCAGCCCCTTGCTGGACGTGACGGCCTTCCACAGCGGCTCGATGAAGCGGGTCTGGGTGCTCGCCAGAAAGGAGGCGTCGCGCGATTCCCAGGCGTACTCGAAGGGCCACAGCCACATCAGGTTGCGGATGGGCAGCGTCCAGGTGTCCAGCAAGAAGGGTTCCTGCGGGCTGGTGCCCACCTCGTCCGCCGCGAGGAAAGAACCGCTGACGCCCGCCGCCTGTGCCAGGTCGCGCAGGTAGGTCACGGTGGCGATGTCCTCGACTTCCCGCGCCGAGCTGAAGTGCGCCTGGGTCACCCCTCGCTCGCGCACCAGGTAGACCCACTGCTCGCCTAGGCCCTCGTGAATCGTGTTCCACTGGCCCGTTCCGGCGGGCAGCTCGCCGCGCTCCAGGCGGTCTTCGAGCCATTGCCACTGGCACACCGCCGCCTCGACGAGGCTGGTTGGCGTCTGCCCGTTGACCTCCAGCAGCCGCGCCCGCCCGCGCCCGTCGTAGGCGAGGTCGAGGCGCATGTACAGGGTCGGGTCGTCCCGGTCCCACGACTCGCGCACCGCCCCATGCAGGAAGGCGGGGATGCCCAGCTCGCCCAGCCGCCCGCCCTCGATGGCCGCGCCGGTCGTCTCCAGCACCATCGCGGTGAGGTCCTGCGCGTCGCGTTTCAGCCCCTCGATTTGGCCGGGCGTGAAGGCGTAATAGCCCTCCTCGCCCCAGTAGGGGACCGGGTGTTCGGGGGTGGGGGCGTACCATGTCATCCCGACCTCCCGCAGCCGGGCTTCCCAGTCCGGACGGGGAAGGAGGGTGCGGCGTTGCACGGCCTTCACCCGCCGTAGCTCGCGCTGCCCGAACTGCTCGCCCGCCCCGTGCTCGTAAATCCGCCCCGGCTGACCCCCGGTGCCTTGAAGGAGGTCGTCTTGCCCGTGCGGGGGTCGTAGGTCAGGCCGCTGGGGGCCACTCCGCCGGAGGACGTGTAGCCCACGTAGCGGGTGAGGCCAGAGCGCAGCAGGATGTACGGCCCGAAAAAACCGCCGCTCGTCTTCTGGCAGGGGTGTTGCAGGCCGCGCCCTATCGCGTCCCGGTGGGCGAGGCGGCACTGCTCGTAGGAGGTGTATTTGGTCCGTTTGTAGCGGTCGAGGTCCAGGTCGTCGTCGCCGCAGGCCGCGAGGACGGCGGGCAGCGCCGCGAGGAGGGGGAGGTGGAAGGTTTTGGGCATCTCGCTTCCTCTACGGCAGAAGGGGGGTGCGGGTTGCGGCGGGGGTCACCGTCCTCCCCGGTCGTCCGTGGCCCGCTGGATGTCCTGTATCCAGCGCAGGGCTATCCACAGCGGCACGGCCCCCACGAGGTGAGAAAAGACGATGTTGCCTGCCGCCCAGAGGGCCATCTGCGACGAGAAGCCCAGGGACCGGAACGTGAACCAACTGGCCAGAAGGGTCAGCCCCAGACTGCTCAGGACCACCAGGACAAAGGCCCGTCCCCCCAGGTCGGGCCGCCCGCGCCCGATGCCAAACGCCATCGCCGCGCCCGCCGCCAGCAGCGTCAGCACCAGCAGGGGCGACGTGGAAAACAGGCCGCTGAAGTTGACGTTGTCCATGCCGCAGTGAACCACAGCCCGCCTCGCCCGACCCGCCCCTCTGGACACCCCTGCCCGGCCCCTCACGGGCAGCCCCTACACTGGACCCCAGACAAGGAGGGTGTATGACCACCAAGACCCACAACCGGAGCAAATGGCTCGACATCGAACTGCGCCTCGATTCGGGCGTCTACAACAAGCATCAGGTCGTCATGGTGCGCGGGCAGGGCGCGACCGTCTGGGACGACGCGGGCCGGGCCTACATCGACTGCGTGGCCGGGTACGGGGTGGCGAATATCGGCCACAGCCACCCCGACGTGGTGCGGGCCGTGCAGGAGCAGGCGGGCAAGCTGATGGTGATGCCCCAGACGCTCCCCAACGACAAGCGGGCCGAGTTCCTGAGCGAACTCGTGGGCGTGCTGCCCCAGGGCCTGGAGCGTATTTTCCTGTGTAACTCCGGCACCGAGGCGATGGAGGCGGCCAAGAAGTTCGCCATCACTGGGACGGGCCGCCAACGCTTCGTGTCGATGAAGCGGGGCTTTTCGGGCCGCTCGCTGGGGGCGCTCGCCTTTACCTGGGAGCCGAAGTACCGCGAGCCATTCGGGGACGCGGTGGACAACAAGAACGTGGACTTCGTGACCTACGGGAACGTCGAGGAACTGCGGGCCGCCGTCACCGACCAGACCGCCGCCGTCATCCTCGAACCCGTGCAGGGTGAGGGCGGCGTGCACCCCGCCACGCCAGAGTTCATCCGCGCCGCCCGCGACATCACCCGCGAGAAGGGGGCGCTCCTCATTCTCGACGAGATTCAGACCGGGTTTTGCCGCACCGGAAAGATGTTCGCCGCCGAGCACTACGGCGTGACCCCCGACGGCATGACCCTCGCCAAGGCGATGGCGGGCGGCGTTCCCATCGGGGCCTTTGCCATGACCGCCGAGGTCGCCGACCGGATGCCTAAGGGCGGGCACGGCACCACCTTTGGGGGCAATCCGCTGAGCATGACCGCCGGGGTCGCCGCCATCCGCGCCATGAAAAACGAGGGCATGGCCGAGCAAGCCCGCGAGAAGGGCGCGTACTTCATGGAGCGGCTGCGGGCCATTCGCTCGCCCCGCATCAAGGAGGTGCGCGGGTTGGGCCTGATGATTGGCGTCGAGCTGCACGAACCCAGCGCCCCCTACATCACCGCCCTGGAGCACGAAGAAGGGGTGCTGACCCTGGCCGCTACGCCGATGGTCGTGCGCTTCTTGCCGCCCATTCCCATCACCCGCGAGCAGATTGACCAGGTGGTCGCCGCCTTTGAGCGCGTGCTCGCCGCTGGCCCCGACCGCGAGCCAGAAGCGATGGTGCGCGAGGACAAGCAGACGGAGTGACACTCCCCAGAGCGAAGAAGCCGGAGCCTCGCGCCCCGGCTTCTTTGATTGGCCGCGTCTACTCCAGCGTCTCGCGCAGGCGGGCCACGTTCAGTTCCCGCGCCGGGGCGTCGAGCGCCACCTCGCCGCCGCGCAGGGCGATGACCCGTTGCCCCAGGGCCAGGGCTTCTTCGAGGTGGTGGGTCACGAAGACCACCGTGACCCGCCGCGCCGCCCAGATGCTCAGCAGCTCGCCTGCGAGGACCGTGCGGGTGCGGTCGTCGAGGGCGCTGAAGGGTTCGTCCAGCAGCAACAGCCGGGGCCGCAGCGCGAGGGCGCGGGCCAGGCTGACCCGCTGGCGCTGCCCGCCCGACAGCTCGTGGACCCGCCGCCCACCGTAGCCCTCCAGCCCGACGAGGCGCAGGGCGTCCGCGACCCGCTCCTCCCGCTCGGCGCGGGGGGTGCGGCGCTGTTCCAGCCCGAAGGAGATATTCCCAGCCACCGTGCGCCAGGGAAAGAGGGCCGCCTCCTGCTGCACCAGCGTCAGGCGGGGGTCCGGTCCGGTGACGGGCGTGTCGCCCAGCAGAATCGTCCCCATCTGCGGGCGCAGAAAGCCCGCGAGCAGCGACAGCAGCGTGCTCTTGCCGCTGCCCGATGGCCCCACCACGCACAGGAACTCGCCCGCCCCCACCGCGAGGCTCAGCGGCCCCAGGCCCGCCGGAGCGGTGGCCGAGCGGGTGCGCCCGTAGCGGTAGGTCACCCCGTCCAGCACGAGGGGCAGTCCCTGGGGCGGCTCGTCGGCGGGGACAGGGGGAGCGGGGCTGAGGGCCGTCATGGGGTCACCTCCAGCCCGTAATCCCGCCGCACCCGGCCTTCGAGCGCCCGCAACCCGGCATCGAACACGCCGCCGATGAGGCCGATGATGAGGATGCTCGCCAGCACGAGGGCGACATTGGCGGTTGCCCGCCCGACCTCCAGTTGCTCGCCAATGGACGCCACCCCGCTGATGAGCAGCTCACCGCCCACCAGCGCCCGCCACGCAAAGCTCCAGGCGGTCCGCAGGCCGGTCAGCACGTTGGGCAGCGCGGCGGGCAGCAGCACCCCGGTCGTCAGGGAGAGGCCCCGCGCCCCCAGGGTCCGCCCCGCGACCCGCAGCGCGGGGGGCACGTTGAGCAGCGCTCCGGACACCGCCAGCGCCACCGGGATAAAGCCCTCCAGGATGACCACGAACAGCACCGCCCGCTCGTTGAGGCCGAAAAAGAGAATGGCAAAGGGCACAAAGGCGATGGAGGGTACGCTCTGGATACCCGTCAGATAAGCGCCCAGTGTGGCCCGCAGCGGTCGCCACGCGCCCATCAGGAGGCCGACGAGCACTCCCAGCGCTACGGCGATGGCATACCCGGTGAGCACCCGCCGCAGGCTGCCCACGATGGCCGAGAGCAGCTTGCCGTCTTGCGGCCCGGTGCCCCACAGCCCGTAGCTGATTTCGGTCCAGACCTGCGCGGGGCTGGGAAAGACGTAGGGCGGATAGAGCTTGAGCACGGCGGTGACGAGGTGCCACACGCCCAGGAGGAGCAGCAGGCCAAGCAGTTGCCAAGACAGCACCCGCCAGCGGGGGGCGCGGGGGGAGACCGGGACGGGGTCGGTGCGGGGGGCCGGAACGCTCATCGCGTGGTCCCCAGTCTGACGAAGCTCCGCAGGTCGGGGACGCTGCGGGCGTATCCAGCCTCCACGTTGAGGGCGGCGTACTCGGTGAGCGCGTCAAGGTCTAGTGCGGTCGTGAAGCGGGTGCGGGTCATCGCCCGTTGCAAGACGCGTAAGTCGATCTTCTGTCCGGTCAGCTTGTCCAGTTGCGCGTTGATCAAGGTGCGGGCCGCCGCCGGATTCTTGTTGAGGTAGGCCACGGCGTCCGCGTGCGCCTTGAGGAAGTTGGCGACCAATGCGGGGTTGGCCTGTGCGAAGCGGGTATTCACGATGACCAGCGTCGTGGGGTAGCGCCCGCCGCGCCACACGGTCTTCTCGCTCCCGATGAGGCGGTGTCCATGGGCTTGCAGGAGCGCTCCCCATGGCTCCGGCACCAGCGCGGCGTCCACCCGCTTGCCTGCAAAGGCGGCGGCGATGTCGGCGGGGGCGACGGGCGTGATGGTCACGGTGCCGCCGTCCGTCTGGGGTCTTAAGCCCTCCTCTTTGAGGAGGTGGCGCAGGCTGATGTCCTGGGTGTTGCCCAGGCTGGGTACGGCCACCCGCTTTCCGGCAAGGTCGGCGTGGGTGCGGATGCCGCTGTCTCCACGGGCCATCAACACTGCGCCCGCCTCGCTGGCCCCGGCGATAATCTGGAGGGGCATGCCGCGCGTCGCTGCGTTGATGGCCGGGCCAGGGCCGATATAGGCGAGGTCTATCTGCCCCGCCGCGAACGCCTCGGTGAGGGTGGTGCCCGACACGAACGAACGGGCGTCCAGCTTGACCTTCCCCAAAGCCCTTTGAAAGGTGCCGCGCTCCAGCCCAATCAGGGCGGGCGCGTGGGTGAGGTTAGGAAAATATCCCAGGCGCACCGTTGTCGTGCCCTGAGCGGAGGCGACCCCCAGCAGCAGGGCCAGCGCGGAAAGGCTTCGGATGTGGATTCGGGTCATTCGTCCCTCCTGGTAGGCCCAGTGAACAGGTCAGGCGTGAGAGAGTGTCACGTGGCGCACGGTCGTCTTTAGAACGCCTGCGGCGAGCGCAGGCATGGGATGGGGGTGCTCGGTGACCGCTCTAGTCCTGCGCCGCGTAGGCCGCCTGCAGCACCTCGGCCACCTCGGGGCGGGTGAACTCGGCGGGCAGACTTTCACCCGCGCGGAGGCGCTCGCGGACCTTCGTGCCACTCAGGACGAGGTGATGGTCGGCCCCGTGCGGGCAGGTGCGCGGGCTGACGAGCTGGCCGCAGCTCTTGCAGTAATAGGTGTGCTCGAACTTCAGAATCTGGATGCCCAGTTCTTCGGGGCGGTAGGCCGAGAAGATATCCTGGGCGTCGTAGGTGCCGTAGTAGTTCCCTACCCCCGCATGGTCGCGCCCCACGATGAAGTGGGTGGCTCCGTAGTTGCGCCGGGAGAGGGCGTGCACGATCGCCTCGCGCGGCCCGGCATAGCGCATGGCGGCGGGATAGACGCTCAGCAGGGTCCTGGCGGACGGATAGTACCCCTCCAGCAGCACCTCGTAGGCCCGCATTCGCGTCTCGGCGGGCACGTCGTCGCCCTTGGTGGTGCCCACCAGCGGATGCAGCAGCAGCCCGTCGACGAGTTCCAGCGCCACCTTGTGCAGGTACTCGTGCGCCCGGTGAATGGGGTTGCGCGTCTGAAACGCCACCGTGGTGCGCCAGCCCCGCGCCTCGATGACCTGCCGGACCTCGGCGGGGGTGCGGTGATGGCCGGGAAAAGCCCCCCGCGGCACCGTGAAGAGGGTCACCGGCCCGGCCAGGCAGATGTCTGCGCCCGCCAAGAGCGCCGCTACGCCGGGGTGGGCCGGGTCCTCGGTGCGGTAGACCTCACGGGCCTCCAGGCTCTTGCGGGCCGCGTACTGCTCCTGCACGTCCAGCGTACCGACCGGCTCGCCCCCACGCGTCAGCACGACCTGGCCCCGGTAGTGCCGGGCTTCTTCCCGCCCCACCGCCAGCGTGATGGGGAGACTCCAGGGGGTCCCGTCCGCGAGCCGCAGGTGCTCTATCACGCTGAGGTAATCCGCCTCGCCTAGAAAGCCGGTCAGCGGCGAGTATGCGCCCGTCGCCAGCAGTTCTAGGTCGGCGCGGGCCCGGTCGCTCAGCTCCAGCCGAGGCCGCCCCCGGAGTTCGGCGAGGTCAACGTCATGGCCGGGGCGCTGCACGCGGTGGACGAGCGTGCCCCCCAGCGGCGCAGGCAAGGGGGCGGGGGAAGAAACGGAGAGGATGGTCATGGGTCGCCTTTCAAAAGCAGGATGAAAAGGGTTCACTGTGGGCCGAGCAAAGGGGAGTCAGAGACGGTGCTCGCCCACCCACAGGCCGCACTCGGTCTTGCCCCGTCCGGCCCAGCGGCCCGCACGGACGTCTTCGCCGGGGCGAACGGCGCGGGTGCAGGGCCAGCAACCGATGCTGAGAAACCCGTCCCAGTACAGCGGGTTGACGGGCAGGTCACGCTCGCGGGCGTAGGCTTCCAGCCGCTCGCGGGTCCAGCGGGCCAGCGGGTTGACCCTGACCCGCGTGCCCCCCAGCTCCACGAAGGGGATGTCCGACCGGGTCGCCGCCTGGTCGCGGCTGCGGGCGTTGAGCAGGGCGGAGGGGGCCTTGTCCCGCAGGTAGCTCTGGAGGGGGGCTACCTTCCGGGCCGCGCAGCAGGCATCGGGGTCGGTGGCATAGAGGCCGGGCGGGGTCTGGCCGTCTTCGGGATGAGCGCCCGCGTTGAGGGTCACGAAAGTCATCTGCCCATACCGGGCCGCGAGGCGCTCCCGCGTCGCCAGCGTTTCCGGAAAGTGGTAGCCCGTATCCACAAACACCACCTCGCCCCGGTAGCCCGCCCGCGCGGCGAGGTCGAGCAGCACCACCCCGTTGAGGTTAAAGGCGCTCGGCATCAGCAGGTCGGGGTAGGCGGCCAGCGCCCAGGTGGTGACCTCCAGCGGGTCGGTGTCCGGCGGGAAGGCGGGGGCGGCAATGTCGTCAGCCACCCCCTGGGGCGCACGTGGCCCAGGGGTCATGCCGAATACCCCAGATGCACGAGGAGCCGCCGCACCCCTTCCTCCACGCTGAGCTGGTCGGTCCGCAGGTGCAGGTCTGGGGTTTCGGGGGCCTCGTAGGGGTCCGAGATGCCCGTGAAGTGCGGAATCTCTCCGGCGAGCGCTCGGCGGTACAGGCCCTTGACGTCCCGCTCGGCCACCACCGCGAGGGGGGCGTCGACAAACACTTCGCTGGGGTTGGGCAGTGTCGCCAGCACCTCGCGCCGGGTCTCCCGGTAGGGACTGATAGCGCTCACGAGCACCGTCACCCCATGCCGCGCCAGCAGCCCCGCGACAAAGGCGATGCGCCGAATGTTGGTGTCGCGGTCTTCCCGCGTGAAGCCCAGTCCGCGCGAGAGGTGCTCGCGCACCGCGTCGCCGTCCAAGAGTTCTACCGCTGCGCCCCGCGCCGCGAGTTCGTCCCGCAGGGCCTGCGCCAGCGTACTTTTGCCCGCGCCCGACAGCCCGGTGAACCACACCACGCGTCCGGTCGCCACTGCGAGGCGGTTCAGCACCGGCGTCATGCGGGCACAACCTCCGGGGTCGGCTCGCGGCCCGCGCCCAGGACCGTCTCCGGCGTAAACCGCTCGTGGCCCACCCGGTCGGCGTACTCCACGAAGCTTTCGCCGGGAAGCTTGTTGGCCTGGAAGTCGGCCAGCACCGCGCCCGCGTACTCGCTGAGGCGCGTGGCGGGCACCACCCCCTTGAGCTTGGTTCCGGTGCGCTGCGCCTGTCCCAGACTTCCGGCGAGGTGCACGTTGTAGACCTCTTCTTCTCCCCGCAGCGCCCCCATGAAGCCCAGGTCGGCGACCTGATAGCGGGTGCAGGCGTTTGAGCAGCCCGTCAGGTTGACCGTAAAGGGCACGTCGAGGTCCGCGAACTTCCCCTCCAGCTCGTCCACCAGCCTCGCGGTGCGGGCCTTTGTTTCCGTCAGCGCCAGGCGGCAAAACTGGGTGCCCGTGCAGGCGATGGTCGTGCCGCGCAGGGTGGTCTTGGGGGCGAGGTCCAGCCGCTCCAGTTCGGCGGTGAGGGCGGCCACGTCTTCTGTGCGGACGTGCGGAATCATCATGTTCTGGAAAGCGGTCGTGCGCAGCACGCCTTTCCCGTAACGGTCGGCGAGGTCCGCCAGCCCCCGCGCCTTGTGGGGGTCGAGGCGGCCCACGGTGGTCGCCACGACCACGTAGTTCAGGCCGTCTTTCTGCGGATTGACGCCCAGCACGTCGTTGCCGCCGAAGCGGGCGACCGGGGCGGGGGGGCCGTCGGGGAGCTGACGGCCCAGGTATTCCGTCTCCACGATGTCGCGGAAGCGCTCCACGCCGATGTCTTTAATCAGGAACTTCAGGCGGCTCTTCTTGCGGTTGACCCGGTAGCCGTGGTCGCGGTACGCCCCGGCGATGGCGCGGCCCACCTCGACCACCTCGTCGGGGCGGATAAAGACGCCGAGCCGCTTGGCGAGGTGGGCCACGGCCCCCAGCCCGCCGCCCACCCACACGTCAAAGCCGACCTGCTTTTCACCGTCCGGGCCGTTCACCGTGTGCGCGAGAAAGCCCACATCGTTGACGAGGTGAATCCCCTCCAGCTCTGGGGTTCCGGTCAGCGACATCTTGAACTTGCGCGGCAGGTCCTGGAAGTCGTCATTGCCGGTCAGTGTGCCTTCCATCGCGTGGGCGATGGGCCGCACGTCCAGCACCTCGCGGGCGTCGAGGCCCGCCAGCGGCGAGGCGATGACCGCCCGCACCGTGTCGCCACAAGCCCCCCGCGGGTGCAGCCCCAGCGGCTCCAGGCGCTCGAAAATCCGGGGAATCTTGTCGATGGTCAGCCAGTGAAACTGAAACGCTTGCCGGTCGGTCACGTCCAGGAAGCCGCGCCCGTATTCCTCGGCGATGGCCGCGACCTCGCGCAGGGTAGCGCTCGCGAACTCGGCTCCCGGCACCCGCACCCGCATCATCAGATAGCCGTCTTCCTGCGGGCGCTGCGGGTAAATCCCCGCCCATTTCAGCAGGTCAGTGCGTTCGGGGTCGATGAATCCCTGCGCGGCGTACTGCGGAATCAGGTCGAAAATCTGGAAGGGCGGCAGTTCTTTTTTCAGGGCTTCGATGTCGCTCATGGGATGACTCCGGGTGAGGGGATGGGGAAGACTGCCGGGGGGGCAGTCCGGTGTGCGAGATACAGTAAATGACAAAACAGGTCAACAATGTGGGTTGTCTGGAAGACTGCACGCCTGCGAGGCAGACTCAGCGCTGCCCTACGCGTTCGGCTTGAGCAGGTGCCCCAGACAGTGCCCGTAGCTCACGCCCTGCCGGGCGTCGGTCACCAGGTCCTGCACACTGAACTCCTGCAATACGGCGAGCATCGCGTCGCGCATTCGGGTGTACACGCTGGCGCGGGCGTGGCACCGGTCCTCCTCCACGCAGGGTTCGTGCCAGTTGAGGCTGATGCACGAGAGGGGCGCAACCGGGCCGTCGACCGCCCGCACGACCTCGCACAGGCTGATGAGGTGGGGTTTGCGCGAGAGCGCGTAGCCGCCGCCCAGCCCCTTTTTGCTCTTGACCACGCCCTTCGCGCCCAACGCCGCCAGAATCCGCACCAGATAGGGCCGCTGAATCCCGGTCGCCTCGCTGATTTCCTCGCTGGGCACCCAACGGCCCGGCTCCTGGAGGCCCAGGTACCCCAGTGCCTGAAACGCATAGACATCGGTGGCCGAAAGGCGCATGGAAAAAAGCTATCAGTTGGGAGCCGCCAGCCGTTCGCAAAACAATCCGCCTCGGCCCCCGCCGGGGGTTGCGGCGGAAAGCCGAGAGCTGAGCGCCTACAGCTTCTCCCCAAAGCGCTCCCGCAGGTACGCCAGCGCCACCGGGTCAAACTGGCCGCCCGGCACCCAGCGTTCCTCCAGGTTCTCGGTGTCGAACAAGGCCCACGCCGCCGCTTCCGTCTCCGGGTCCCAGGGGCCAGCCGGAAGCGAGGTCGCGTAGTCCTCGACGATGAGGAGGGCACGGAGCCACTCCAGTTCGTCCCCAGTCAGCTCGCGGGTGGTTTCGGGCCGCCCGAACAGGAGGTCGTGAATGCCCAGCAGCCGCTCCAGCTCCCCGCAGGGGTCGGGGTGGTCGTCGGCGCGGAGGTTGACCCAGTCGTCGGTGAGGCCGCCATACCCGCGCCCCGGCCCCACGCACAGCAGGGCCGCCGACTGCCGCCCCCGCCGGTCGCCACCCGCCGCGTCCCCGGCCCGCAAAGCGGCGAGGAGGCGACGGGGGAGAGGCTGGCCCTCGGCCCCTTCCCACGCCCCCCGCATCGCCCCTACGACCTCTGGCCCGGTCAGGATGTTGCCCTGAATCGCCACGTCGGGGGCCGCGAAGCCCCCCGCCCAGGCGTGGCAACCCTCGCCGCTAAAGGTGACCGAGCGCCCGTCTGCCCCCACAACCCCGAACTGCCGCTGCGTGATGTCGGGGTCGGTCCGCCCGAACTCGGCGGCGACCTCCTGGGGCGAGCGGCCCTCCGCAAGAAGCCGCAGGCCATCGGGGCCGTAGGTGGGGTTGACGTAGCTCTGGGTGGCGACCGCCCCCACCCCCGCCCGCGCAAAGGGCACCAGCGCCCCCACCGCCAGAAACTTGCTCGCCACGGCGACGCCGAGGTCGCCCGTGGCGGGGTCGCGGCCCACGATGGAAAAGGTCATGGGAGGGAGGCTACCAGAGCCGCGAGCAGGGACGCAGGTTTCCATCTTGGCCGCATGCCAGGGGCGGGGGCAGCCCTGGCTGGCGGCGGGCCGCTGGAAGCTGGTAGCGTCTCTCCCGATGCCTGCCCCCTTCCCCGCCCTCGTCACCGACCGCACCCGCCGCCTGGGAACGCGGCTGTGCGTCGGCCTGGACCCCCGCGCCCACCTCTACCGCGACCTCGCGCACCTGCGGGCGCACACCCTGGACGTGCTGGAGGCGACCGCCCCCTATGCCGCTTGCGTCAAGCCGCAGCTCGCCTTTTTTGAGGCGCTGGGGCTGCCCGGTTTCCGCCTGCTGGAGGAAGTCTGCGCCCTGAGCCGCACCCTGGGCCTGCCCGTGCTCCTCGACGGTAAGCGGGGCGATATTGGCTCGACTGCCGAGGCCTACGCCCAGGGCTGGCTGGCGGGGGGCCACGCGGGGGATGCCCTCACGGTCAATCCTTTTCTGGGCTTCGAGACGCTCACGCCCTTTGTGGAGGCGGCGCGGGCCAACGGCGGGGCCGTCTTCGTCCTCGTCAAGACGAGCAATCCGGGGCAGGCCGACCTCCAGGGCGGCGGCCTCAGCGAGCGGGTGGCGGCGGAGGTGGCGCGGCTGGGGGCCGAGGAACCGGAGGGCGAGTACGCCAGCGTCGGCGCGGTCGTGGGGGCCACCCACCCCGGCGACCTCGCCGCCTTCCGGGCCGCCATGCCCCGCGCCCTGCTGCTGCTTCCCGGCCTGGGGGCACAGGGAGCCGCCGCCGCTGACCTCGCCCCGGCCTTTCACCCCGGTGGGACGGGGGCGCTGGCAAGCGCGAGCCGAGCGGTGCAGTACGCGGACGGCCTGAGCGTGACCGCGAGCCGGGAAGCGGCCCGGCGCTTGCGGAATGAGCTGAACGCCGCACTCGGCT
>NZ_KI519502.1:73326-80950 GCF_000482805.1 Deinococcus murrayi DSM 11303
CCTCGACCATCTCCAAGACCTGCTGCTGCACCCATCCCCGTCGTCCTGGCGTACCCTGACGACTCTCATGCCGCGTTTTGAAGGGTAGTCAGGTTGCCCCCACAAGACGAAACCCACCCGCCGGGGGTGGGTTTTGGGTTGGTGGGCGGTGAGGGATTTGAACCCCCGACCCGTCGCGTGTAAAGCGAAAGCTCTACCACTGAGCTAACCGCCCGCACCGGGCGCATGCTAGGGCGCGGCGGGGCCGGGGGTCAAGCCGGGTCCGGCGGAACCTGCACCCCACCCAAGCGCCGGTTGAGGTCGGCGGCGAGCGCGAGCAGCCTGCCGTCACCTCCCGCCGGGCCGGTCAGCAGCACGCCCGTCGGGGCACCCTCATGCAGCCCGGTTGGAACCGTCACGCTGGGATAGCCCGCCTTGGCCCCCACCGCGGAGCCGCGCAGCCCCGGCCACAGCAGGGCGTCGAGGCCCAGGGCAAAGAGGGGGTCAAGGCCCCGCGTCCGCGTGAGGTCGAGGTCGCGGGTCCGCGCCTCCCGGTAGGCCCGCTCGGAGAGGTCGCCGCGGGTGCCCTCGGCGGCGTGCAGCAGCGTCTGGCCGTAACGCTGGAGGCGTCCCGGGTCCTCATCGTTGGCGGCAATGACTTCCGCGAGGCTGCGGGGGCCATCCCGCACCCCGGCGAGGTAAGCGTTGAGGTCGTGCTTGAACTCGTAGACGAGCACCTCCAGCCGCCAGCCGCTCAGCTCGGCGGCGGTCTCTAGGGTCACGTCCTGCAGGCTGGCTCCGGCCTCTTGCAGGGCGGCTTCCGCGCGGGCGAGGGCCGCCGCTTCCGCCGGAGAGAGGTGGGGGCCGAACTCGCGCAGCACGCCGAGGCGCTTGCCCTCCAGCGCTCCTTCGGGGAGGCTGAGGTCAGGGACCGGGAGACGGCGGCTGGCCTCGTCGGCCTCGTCGGGTCCGGCCATCACCCCGGCGAGGAGGGCCGCATCGCGCACCGAGCGAGTGATCGGCCCAGCGGTGTCCTGGCTGTGCGAAATGGGCACCACGCCCGTGCGCGGAATCAGGCCCACGGTGGGCTTGAGGCCGATGACGCCGTTTTGCTGCGCCGGGCTGAGAATCGAGCCACTCGTCTCGGTGCCGACCGCCGCCACGCACAGCCGCGCCGCGACGGCCACCCCGCTCCCGCTCGACGAGCCGCCCGTATCCAGCCCCTCGCCCCAGGGGTTGACCGTCTGGCCGCCCGCGCCGGAGTACCCGTTCGGCATCCCCAGGGTCATGAAGTTGGCCCACTCGGTGAGGTTGGCCTTGCCCAAAATCACCGCCCCCGCCGCCCGCAGCCGGGCCACCAGGGGCGCGTCCTGCCGGGGCACGTGCCGGGTCATCAGCAGGCTTCCGGCGGTCGTGGGCAGGCCCGCCACGTCGATATTGTCCTTAATCAACAGCGGCACGCCGTGCAGGGGACCGCGCCGCTGGGGGGGCAGGGCGTCGAGGCGCTCGGCGTCGGCCTCGGCCTGGTCATTGACCGTGATGACGGCCCGCAGCCGCCCGTTGTGCGCCCGCAGCCGGGCGAGGTAGGTGCGGGTCACCTCCAGCGCGGTGAGGTCGCCCCGGCGGGTAGCGGCGGCCAGGGCAGCGGCATCGAGGTCGAGCACGGGGTCGGGCGTCGCGGGGAGCACGCCGCTGAGTCTAGAGCAGAGTAGAGCAGTGGGCACAGAAGGCGCAGGCTTTTTCTCTTGGCCCAGCAAGGCAACGCTTCCGTTCTTGAGGAAGCTCCCCCTCCCCCGCCCGTCTATGCCGCGCCCCCAACCTTCCCCGGCAGGTGGGATAGCCTGCCCGCCATGCACGGGGCAGCGGGGCACGGGGACGTGGGAGAGCCGGGCGCGGCGGGGGCCACCCTCACGGTCGCCTTTCAGGGCCATCCGGGGGCTTACGGCGAGATTGCGGCCCTGCACGCGCTAGGAAGCGCCGGGATTCCCCACGCGGGGGTGGGCACGCGGGGCTTTTCCACCTTCCACGAGGTCGCCTCGGCGGTCGAGGGTGGCGGGGCCGACTACGGGGTCCTTCCGGTCGAGAACAGCCTGATGGGGGCGATTCACCAGACCACCGACCTGCTCGCGGAGACCGACCTGCACGTCGCGGGCGAGGTCGTCGTGCGCGTCAGCCACTGCCTGATGGCGCTGCCGGGCGTGGGCCTAACGGACATCCGCCGGGTCGTTTCGCAGCAGCCCGCGCTCGACCAGTGCACCGGACTGATTCGCCAGTACGGGTGGCAACCTGTCGCCGCGCACGACACGGCGGGCAGCGCCCAGGACCTCGCAGCGCGGGGGGCGCGGGACGAGGCCGCCATCGCTTCTGCCCGCGCCGCCGAGCTGTACGGGCTGCATATCCTGGCCCGCGAAATCGAGGATGAACCCTTCAACTTCACCCGCTTCCTGCTGCTCTCGCGCCGGGAACCTGCCCCCTCGGACGCGCCGCACAAGACCAGCCTCGTCTTTGCCGTGCGGCACACCCCCGGATTTCTCGTCGAGACGCTGAATGAACTGCGGGGCCTCAACCTCTCGCGCATCGAGTCCAGGCCGCGCCGCGACCGCGCCTGGAGCTACCTGATTTACGTGGACATCGAGGGGCCAGCCCACGACCCGGCGGTCGCGCAAGCCCTCGCGGGGGTGCTCAGGAAGGCGAGCTACGCCAAAATCATCGGGAGCTATCCGCGGGCGCGGGAGGTGGTGGGGTAGGGTTCGCGCCTGCTCTCCCTCCCGCACCGCACCTGTCCATTCCACTCCAGTCTGTCCCGCGTCCCCCGCGCTATCTTTCCGGCAGTCGTGCCCGCTCGGCACGGCCATCCAGAGCGCCGGAGGGATTTTCCCGCCCAGTGACGGCGCGGCAACCGGGTCCCCATCACGACCACGGTGCCCCACGGGAAAGCCCCCCGCCACACGCGGCTGACGATGGCCCGGCGGGGGAGCGATGGCCCAGAGACGGCACATCAGCGTATTCGAGACTTCACGGACTGCTTCGGCTTCAGGAGCAGCCCGCTTGACCGAGGTAAAGGCATGGCGGACACACGGGGCATTCACGCCCACGCGCGGGAACGGATTCTGGTGCTTGACGGGGCCTGGGGCACCATGCTTCAGCGAGCGGGGCTGACGGAGGGCGACTTTCGCTGGCCCGGCGCGGACCCGCTGCGGATGTACCGGGGCAACTTTGACCTGTTGCAGCTCACCCGGCCTGACGTGATTCGGGAGGTGCACCGGGCTTACTTCGCGGCGGGGGCGGACATCGCCTCCACGAATACCTTCAACGCGAACGCCATCTCGCAGGCCGACTACGGCACCGAACACCTGGTGCGGGGGATGAACGAGGCGGGAGCGCGGCTCGCCCGCGAGGTCGCGGACGAGTTTGAGGCCCGCGACGGGCGGCCCCGCTGGGTGGCCGGGTCGGTCGGCCCGACGAACCGCACGGCCACCCTCTCGCCCGACGTCGAGCGGCCCGACTTCCGCAACGTGACCTTTGACGAGCTGGTTGCGGCGTATGCGGAGCAGATGGAAGGGCTGCTCGCGGGTGGGGCCGACCTCCTGCTCATTGAGACCGTCTTCGACACCCTGAATGCGAAGGCGGCCCTCTTCGCCGCCGAGGAGGTCTTCGCCCGCGCCGGGCGGCGGCTTCCGGTCATGCTGTCGGGCACGATTACGGACGCGTCGGGGCGCACCCTCAGCGGGCAGACGCCGGAAGCCTTTGCGGTCAGCACCGAGCACGCCCAGCTCTTTAGCCTGGGCCTGAACTGCGCCCTGGGCGCGGACCTGCTGCGGCCCCACCTGCGCTCGGTCGCGGCCAATACGGAAGCGCTCGTCTCGGTGCACCCCAACGCGGGCCTCCCCAACGCCTTCGGGGAGTACGACGAGACGCCCGCGCACACGGCTTCCGTCCTGCGTTCCTTTGCCGAAGAAGGGCTGGTCAACATCGTGGGCGGCTGCTGCGGCACCACGCCGGAGCACATCCGCGCCATCGCGGGGGCGGTCGCTGGGCTGCCCCCCCGCACCGCGCCCCGGCTGCCGCCCTACCTGCGCCTGAGTGGGCTGGAAGCCTTTAGCGTGACCCCGGACACCAACTTCGTGAACGTGGGCGAGCGCACGAACGTGACGGGCAGCCCGAAGTTCGCCAAGGCCATCCTCGCGGGCGACTACGACGCGGGCCTCAAGATTGCCCGGCAGCAGGTCGTCAGCGGCGCGCAGCTCGTGGACGTGAACTTCGACGAGGGGATGCTCGATGGCGAGGGCGCGATGGTGAAGTTTCTCAACCTCCTCGCGGGGGAGCCGGACATCGCCCGCGTGCCGCTGATGCTGGATTCCTCCAAGTGGGAGATTCTCGAAGCGGGCCTCAAGCGCGTGCAGGGCAAGTGCGTGGTGAACTCCATCTCGCTCAAGGACGGCCCAGAGAAGTTCCTGGAACGCGCCCGCCTCCTGCGCCGCTACGGGGCCGCTGCCGTCGTCATGGCCTTTGACGAGGCGGGGCAGGCGGACACCCTGGAGCGGCGCACCGAAATCTGCGCCCGCGCCTACCACCTGCTGACGGAGGAGGCGGGCTTTCCTGCCCACGACATCATCTTTGACCCCAACGTGCTGACGGTAGCGACAGGCCTGGAGGAGCACGACCGCTACGCCCTCGACTTCATCGAGGCAACGCGCTGGATTAAGGCGAATCTGCCCGGCGCACTCGTGTCGGGCGGCATCTCCAACGTGTCCTTTTCCTTCCGGGGAAACAACCACGTCCGCGAGGCGATGCACGCCGTCTTCCTGTACCACGCCATCCGCGCTGGGCTGGACATGGGCATCGTGAACGCGGGGATGCTCGCCGTGTACGACGACATCGAGCCGGAGCTGCGGGAGGCCGTAGAAGACGTGATTCTGGCCCGGCGACCGGACGCGACCGAGCGGCTGATTGCGCTCGCCGAGAGCTACAAGGACGTGAGGCGCGAGGCCGCGGCCCAGAGTGCCTGGCGCGACCTCCCGGTCGCCGAGCGGCTCAAGCACGCGCTCGTCGCGGGCCTCACCGACCACGTCACCGAGGACGCCGAAGAAGCGTATCGGCTCCTCGGCTCGCCCCTGGCGGTCATCGAGGGGCCGCTGATGGACGGCATGAACGTGGTCGGCGACCTGTTCGGGGCCGGGAAGATGTTCCTGCCGCAGGTCGTCAAGTCCGCCCGCGTGATGAAACGGGCCGTCGCCCACCTCACGCCGTATCTGGAGGCCGAGCAGGTGGGGCAGGGGGGCAAGGGCAGGGTCCTCCTCGCCACCGTGAAGGGCGACGTGCACGACATCGGCAAGAACATCGTGGGGGTGGTCCTGGCGTGCAACGGCTACCAGGTCACCGACCTCGGCGTGATGGTGCCGACCGAGAAGATTCTGGACACCGCGCAGGAGCTGGGCGCGGACGTCATCGGTCTGTCCGGCCTCATCACCCCCAGCCTCGACGAGATGGTCGGGGTGGCGCGGGAGATGACCCGCCGGGGCCTGAAGACCCCCCTGCTCATCGGCGGCGCGACGACCAGCCGCGCCCACACAGCGGTCAAGATTGCCCCCGCCTACGATGGCCCGGTCGTGCATGTTCTCGACGCCAGCCGCGCCGTCGGGGTGGTCGGCGAGCTGCTGAGCGACCCCGCCGCGGTGCAGGAGCGCACCCGCGCCGAGTACGAGGCCCTGCGTGAACGGCACGGTGAGCGGCAGGTGCGCCTCATCGGGCTGGCCGAGGCCCGCGCCCGCGCCCCCCGCCTCGCCCCCGCCGCCGCCCCCGCCCCGCGGGTGCCGGGGCGCACGGTGGTCGAGCAGCCGCTGGGGGAACTCCTCGATTACATCGACTGGACGCCCTTTTTCATCGCCTGGGAGATGAAGGGGGTTTACCCCACCATCCTGGGCGACCCCGTGCGCGGGGCGGAGGCACGCAGACTCTTCGACGACGCGCAGGCGCTGCTGCGGCGCATCGTTGACGAGGGCTTGCTAACGGCCCGTGGCGTCATCGGGCTGTGGCCCGCACACCGGGAGGGGGATGACATCGTGGTCGAGGCCGCGCCGTTCTCGACGCCCCGACCCCTCGCCCCCCCGACCACCCGCCTCTACACCCTGCGCCAGCAGCGCGACCAAGCCACCCCGAATACTGCCCTCGCCGACTTCGTGGCCCCGCGGGGCGACCACATTGGCGCGTTCGCGGTCGCCATCCACGGGGCCGAGGCCCTCGCCCGCGCCTTCGAGGAACAGCACGATGACTACCAGAGCATCCTCACCAAGGCGGTCGCGGATAGGCTCGCCGAGGCCTTTGCGGAAAAGCTGCACCGCGACGTGCGAACGCATTACTGGGGGTACGCGCCCCAGGAGGCCCTGACCAACGACGACCTCATCCGGGAGCGTTACGTCGGCATCCGCCCTGCGCCCGGCTACCCCGCCCAGCCCGACCACACCGAAAAGCGGACCATTTTCCGTCTGCTGGGGGCGGAGGAAGTCGGCCTCTCGCTCACCGAATCCGGGGCGATGACCCCCGCCGCCGCCGTGTCGGGGCTGTACTTCGCCCACCCCGAAGCCCGCTATTTCGCCGTGGGCCGCATCGGGCGCGACCAGGTCGAGGACTACGCCCGGCGCAAGGGCTGGACCCTGGCGGAAGCCGAGCGCTGGCTGGGGCCGATTCTGGCGTACGACGCGGGGGAGTCGAGGGGTCGGGAGGTCGAGGAGTCGAGCGAGACCCCCCCTCGACCGCTCGATGCCTCGCCCCCCCAACCCACCGCCGGAGGCGTGCCGTGACCCCCTCCCCCACCCGCATTTCTGTCGAACTCGTGCCCCGCTCGCGCTCTGGCCTGCGGGCCGAGCTGGAGGCGGTCGCGCGGCACCTGCCGGACGTGGACACGGTGAACGTGGTGGACCTCACCCGCTACTCGACCCGGTCCTGGCAGGGGTGCGCCCTGGCCCGGCCCCGCTACCGGGCCATTCCGCACATCCGGGCGGTCGACCTCGACCCCGACCGTCCGCTCGCGATGGCGGACGCGCTTGCGGCCCACGGCCTCGACGAGGTCCTCATCATCACCGGGGACGCCCCCGCCGACATGAGCGCCCGCGTGTACGACGTGGACGCGGTGCGGGCGATTCGGCGCTTTCAGCGCGAGCTGCCGCACGTGCGGGTCTATGCGGGCCTAGACCCCTACCGCCAGAGCCTCGCCCGCGAGCGCGACTACCTCCTGCGCAAGCTCGACGCCGGGGCCTGCGGATTTTTCACCCAACCCTTTTTTGACCTGCGCCTGCTCGCCGCCTATGCCGACCTCATCCCGCCGGAAGCCGAGGTCTGGTGGGGCGCGACCACGGTCCTTACCCCCGCTTCCCTGAACTACTGGCGGGCACGCAACCACGCCGTCTTTCCCCGCAGCTTCCAGCCCACGCTGGAGTGGAACCGCGCCTTTGCCGCTGACCTCCTTACCTTTGCGCGGGAGCGGGGTCAGCACGCCTATTTCATGCCCGTAAAGGCGGATGCGCGGGCATACCTGGAAGGAATCGTGTAGGAGCGCCCAGAACAACGGCAAGAACAGGGGGTCGGCCCAGAAAAGTTGGCCGACCCCTAGTTTCAATCCTCAGCCGTCCCGAAAGACGGCTGCAAC
>NZ_KI519502.1:82412-229231 GCF_000482805.1 Deinococcus murrayi DSM 11303
GCGCTGTCCAGTTTTGGACCCGTGCTCGGTGGGGGTGTTCCGAAAAACAGCGATGGGGAGGCACTTCCAGCTTTGCGCGAACCCCCCCAGGTTTTCATGGTCACGGGGGGTTCGCGCTGACAGGGTGTCAGGGGAGGTGTCCGGGCGGAGGGCGTTAGCCTGTGGCCATGACCACCTACCGCAAGCTCGGTCGCAGCGGCCTGCACCTCTTTCCCCTGGGTCTCGGCTCTATGCAGTTTGGCTGGAGCGCCGACGAGGGCGCGTCCTTTGCGCTGATGGACGCCTACCGGGAGGCGGGCGGCAACTTTATCGACACGGCAGACATCTACAGCAACTGGGTGCCTGGCAATCCCGGCGGGGTGTCCGAGGAAATCGTGGGGCGCTGGCTGAAGTCGCGCGGGGGCCGAGATGACATGGTCATCGCGACCAAGGTGCGCGGGCCGATGGGCGAGGGGGGGCGCGAGGGGCGGGAGAGCATCCACCAGCGCGAGGGCCTCTCTCGCCGCTGGATTCTGCGGGCCTGCGAGGACAGCCTGCGGCGGCTGGGGGTGGACCACATCGACCTCTACCAAGCGCACTGGGTAGACAATCAGACGCCGATTGAGGAAACGCTGGAGGCTTTGACCGAACTGGTGCGGCGCGGGTACGTGCGCTACATCGGGGCCTCGAACTACTCGGCGTGGCGGCTGATGCAGGCGCTGTGGACGAGCGACAAAAAGGGCCTGGAGAGCTTCGTCAGCCTTCAGCCCGAATACAGCCTGCTCTCGCCCACGCGGGCCAACTTCGAGCGCGAGCTTGCGCGGGTGTGTGTGGAGTACGGCCTGGGCGTCTTGCCCTGGAGTCCGCTGGGGGGCGGGATGCTGACCGGGAAATACAAGCGGGGCGGCCCCCTCCCCGACAGCGTGCGGGCCGAGGGCAACGCGCGGGGCCGCTTCAGCGACCGCAACTTCGACATCGTGGAGACGCTGGAGACGGTCGCCGCACGGCACGGGGCCAGGCCCGCGCAGGTGGCCCTCGCGTGGCTGCTCGCCCAGCCCGGCGTGACCGCACCCATCATCGGAGCGAACAGCGTGGCGCAACTGACCGACCTGCTGGGCACGCTCGACCTCACCCTGACCCCCGACGACCTCGCCGAGCTGAGCCGCGTGAGCGACTGGGAGCGGGCGCGGACGGAACTGGAGCGGTAAGGACCCCTCACCCCCTGGCTTCGCCAGGCCCCTCTCCCCAGGAGAGAGGGGTTTTTTGCGTTCAAGCCTCCGCGTCCGGTATCGCTTCTGCCTCCCCATGCGCCTCTCGCAGCTTGCGCCAGCGCTCGGCGACCCGCGCTTCCCAGCCCTCTCCGGTCGGGGCGTAAAGGCCCAGCCGCACGCCGCCGGGCAGGTAGTCCTGGGCGAAGCTGCCCTGGGGGTCGTCGAAGTAGTAGGCGTAGCCCTGGCCGTACCCCTGCCCCCGCATCAGCGCGGTGGGAGCATTGCGCAGGTGCAGGGGCACGGGGAGGTTCTCGCCCTCCCGGACGGCCTTCAGCGCGTTCTTCCAAGCCACATAGACCGAGTTGCTCTTGGGGGCCAGCGCGAGGTACACGACCGCCTGCGCGAGGGCGAGGTCACCTTCGGGGCTGCCCAGGAACTGGGCCGTGTCGCGGGCCGCGACCGCCAGCCGCAGCGCCTGCGGGTCCGCGAGGCCAATGTCCTCGGCGGCCATCCGCACGATGCGCCGGGCGACATACAGGGGGTCCGCCCCGCCCTCCACGAGGCGGGCCAGCCAGTACATGGAGGCGTCCACGTGCGACCCCCGCACCGACTTGTGCAGGGCCGACATCAGGTTGTAGAAGTCCTCGCCGCCCTTGTCCATGGCGGGGAGGTGGCGGCCAAAGGCCTCTGTCACGGCGTCGGGGGTGACCGGGTCGGCCAGGGTCGCGGCGACCTCCAGGGTGCTCAGCGCTCGCCGGGCGTCCCCGTCCGCGAGCCGGGCGAGCAGGTCGAGGGCGTCGGGCTGGGCCGTCACCCCCGGCAGCCCGCGGGGGTCCGCGAGCGCCCGTTCGAGTAGCCCGCGCAGGTCCTCCGGCGAGAGCGGCTCCAGCACCAGCGTCCGCGCCCGCGACCGCAGGGCCGGATTGACCTCGAAGGAGGGGTTTTCGGTGGTGGCCCCCACCAGCGTCAGCAACCCCGACTCGACGTGGGGCAGCAGGGCGTCTTGCTGGGCTTTGTTGAAGCGGTGAATCTCGTCCAGAAAGAGAACCGTGCGCTGGCCCCCGCTCCGCCGCCGCTCGGCCTCCGCGACGGCCCCCCGCACGTCGGCGACCCCCGCCGACACCGCCGAGAGCGGGATGAAGTGCGCCCCCATCTCGCCCGCCAGGAGCCGCGCCAGGGTGGTCTTGCCCACGCCGGGCGGCCCCCACAGCAGCAGCGACCCCAGCCGCCCGGAGGCCAGCAGCCGGGTCAGGGGCTTTCCCGGTCCCAGCAGGTGCGTTTGCCCCACGACCTCCGCGAGCGAGCGCGGGCGCAGGCGCTCGGCCAGGGGCGCGGGGGGGTCAAAGAGGGTCATGCGCCGAGGATAGCGGGGGGGGGGAGGGGGGAAGCCGCCTGCCCTATCCTGCCCCCATGCCCGCCCCCGACCCCGCCGAACGCTATATCCGCCTCGCCCACGCCATCGACGCGCACGCGCCAGGTTTCATCGACGGCTACGGCGGCCCCGCCGAGTGGGCCGACCGCACCTGGCGCGACCCCGCCGAGCTGCACGCAGAAGCGCTGGCCCTGCAAGGCGAGGTGGGGGGGGTGGAGGACGCCGCCCGGCGCGACTTCCTGACCGTGCAGGTGCGGGCGATGGTCACGCTGACCCGGCTGCTGGGGGGCGAAACGCTGCCCTACGCCGAGGAGGTGCGCGGCCTCTACGACATCGACCCCGTGCGGGCGGACGAATCGGAACTGGACGCCGCCCTGCGGAGCCTGGATGCGGCGCTGCCCGGCAGCGGCACCCTGGAGGAGAGGGAAGAAGCCCTGCGCTCGCGGGTGGCCCTGCCCGTGGGGGACATCCTGCGGGTGGCCGAGCCTCTCCTCGCGGCCCTGCGCGAGCGCACCCGCGAGCGCTTCGGGCTGCCGCAGGGCGAGGGCTTCTCGGTCGGGCTGGTGCAGGACAAGCCCTGGAGCGGCTACAACTGGCCGCTGGGCAACCTGCAAAGCCGTATCGACCTCAACACCGACCTCCCCGTGCTTCTGCCCGCCCTGCCTGACCTCCTCGCCCACGAGGGCTACCCCGGCCACCACACCGAGCACGCGACCAAGGAAGCGCGGCTGGTGCGGGAGAAGGGTTGGCGAGAACACTCCATCCAGCTCATCAACGCGCCCGAATGCGTGGTGTCCGAGGGCATCGCGGTGAACGCGCTGCGGGCGCTGATGGACCGGGAGGAGGTCGAAGCCTGGCTGACGGGAGAACTGGCCCCCCTCGCGGGCCTCGACCCCGACGACGTGCGGGCTTTTCTCGCGGCAGGCCGCGCCCGCGAGGGGCTGAAGGGCGTCAGCGGCACGGCGGCGCTGATGCTGCACGCGGACGGACGCCCGCAGGCCGAGGTCCTCGACTTCATCCGCCACTACGCCCCCGCGAGCGAGGCCCGCGCCCGCCAGACCCTGCGCTTCATCTCGCAGCCCCAGTTCCGGGCTTACATCTTCACCTACGGGGTGGGCGGCGACCTGGTGCGGGGATGGATGGAACGGGAAGGCGCGGACGGCTTCGCTCGCCTCTTGCGCGAGCCGCTCACGCCGGGGCACCTGCGGGGGGAGGTGGCCTGAGATGGACTTCGCCGACCTCGTCGCCCGCGAGGGGTTTCCCGCCGGAACCCAGGTGACCGTTCTGGCCGAACCGGGCGGACGCGTTTTGCGGGCCACGCAACCCGGTCGCGGCTTCGAGCTGCTGCTGACCGACGAGGCCGTGCAGATGTACGGCGAGGGACCGACCCTGGCGCTGGTGCTGGGCAGGCTGCGCGAGGTGGCGGAAGCCGGATTGCCCCCGCTGGAGCCGGGGCAGAGCTGCGTGCGGCAGACCTTTGTGGGGGATTGAAAGCGAGAAAGGTTTAGCTGGGCGTCCGTCCGAACACGTCCCCCAACGCCGCCTGCGCCGCCCAATACCCGCTCATCCCGTGGATGCCGCCGCCGGGCGGGGTCGCGCTGGAGCAGAGGTACACGCCGGGCACGGGGGTGCGGTAGGGGGTGGGGGTGGGCACCGGGCGGGCGAGGAGGCCCCAGAGGTCGCCCCGGCCCCCGTTCACGTCCCCACCCCGAAAGACCGGGCTGAGGGCTTCGAGCGCCCGCGCATTCGTCACCCGCCGCCCCAGCACGAGGTCGCGGAAGCCGGGGGCCGCCCGCTCAAGCTGCGCCTCGATGACATCGGCGTAGGTGTCCGGCGTGCCCGGCGGCACGTGCGCGTAGGCCCAGAAGGTGTGGCCCCCGGCGGGTGCCCGCGTGGGGTCAAAGAGGGTGTGCTGGGCGGCCAGCACGTAGGGGCGCTCTGGGGCCACCCCCCGCGCCACCGCTGCTTCCGCCCGCGCCACCGCCTCCAGCCCGCCGCCGAGGTGCACGGTGCCCGCCCGCCCCAGGGCCGGGTCACGCCAGGGGACGGGGCTGCTCAGGGCATAGTCCAGCTTGAGCAGGCCGGGGCCGTAGCGGTAGCGCGTCAGCCAGGCCCGGTAACCCGGCGTCACCCGGCCCTCCAGCAGCCGCAGGAGCACGGCGGGGCTGGAATCCACCAGCACGGCGCGGGCGGGGGGGAGGTCGCGCCACGAACGCACCTCTACGCCCGTCTCGACCTCGCCCCCCAGGAAGCGCAGGTAGCCGACGAGGGCGTTCGTCAGGGCCTGCGCCCCCCCGCGCGGAAAGGGCCAGCTCACCCCATGGGCGAGTGTGCCCAGCACCAGCGCCGCCGCCCCCGTGCCCGGCGCGCCGAGCGGCAGGTTGGCGTGCGCGGCCAGCCCCGCCCAGGCCGCCCGCGCTTCCGGCGTTCGCAGCAGGGCCGCCGCCCACGTCGCCGGGGGCAGCCCCCGCAGCCCGAACCGGGCGAGCAGGAGGGGATGCCGGGGCGGGCGGGGAAGGGGCCGCAACACGTCGCCGAGCAGGGCCTCTAGCCCCCCCACCAGCGGCCCGAAGAGTGCCCGCCACGCCGCCCCGTCCCGCCCGAAGCTCCGCGCCGTGGCCTCCAGGTCGCGCTCCACGACCACGCCCGTGCCGTCTTCCAGCACCTGGGCGTAGGGGGCGTCCGGCTGCGCCCACCGGAGGCCGAAGGCGTGCAGCGGCCACTCCCGAAAGGCGGGCGAGGCAAAACCGAGCGGGTGAATCGCGCTGCCCACATCGTGGAGGAAGCCGGGCAGGGTCAGCTCCGCGCTGCTCAGGCCCCCGCCGGGCGCGGGGCGGCGCTCCAGCACCCGTACCCGCAGCCCGGCGCGGGCGAGGGTGATGGCGGCGCTCAGGCCATTGGGACCAGCGCCGACGACGACGGCATCGAGGGGGGGCACCCGGTTACTGTGACACGGGCGGACGGCCTGGATGCCCGGTCCCCCTGCGCTACCCTGCCGCCATGTCCCTCCCCGACGTGCTGCGCCGCGCCCTCGTCACCGACCCGCCGGAGGTGAGCGCCCCCGACCTGCCCGCGCTGACAGCGGCGGGGCTGGCGGGCGAGGTGCGCTCGCGGCTGCCGGAGGACCACCCCCTGCGCGGGGCACTGCGGGGCGGGCACCTCGCGCTGGGGGCGCGGCACGCGGCGATTCGCGCCGAGCTGCGGCCCCTGCTCGCGGCCTGGGCGCGGGAGGGCCTGGGAGCGGTGCTTTTCAAGGGCTTCGCGCTCGCGGAGTTCGTATACGACACCCCCGGCGAGCGCTTCTACGGGGATGTGGACGTGCTGCTGCCCGAAGACCCGGCGGTGCTGACCCGCGCCGTCCACGTCGCCCTCGCGCTGGGCTGGCGCAGCGACGGCTTTCACGCGCTGCCGGAGCGCTGGACCCATGAGGCCGCGCACCTCTACAGCCCCAGCGGGGCGGTGCGGCTGGACGTGCACCGCCGGGTCGTGGCGGGGGACCCGGCGCTCACTCGTCCCCTGACCCGTGCGGTCTGGGCGGCGAGCCGTCCCCACGACTGGGCGGGGATTCCTGTGCGGCAGCTCGCCCCGGCGGACGCGCTCATCGTGGGCCTCGCCCTCCACCGCCTGTGGGGGGACCTGGGCCGCCTCAAACCCGCCGACTATGCGGACGCGCGGCGGCTGCTGGCCCTGTTCGGGGGGGACGTGGCCGCGCTGGACGCCCGCGCCCGCGAGCTGGGGGTCGCCGCGACCTGGGCGGCGTTCCGGGAGGGCTGCTGGCCGCCGGAGGGTCGCCTGCGGCTGGGGGAGGCCCCCGCCGGGCTGCGGGCCGCCCTGCGCCGGGACGGGCTGCGGCCCCGGCGGGCGCTGTGGCAGGCCCGGCTGACCCTGCTGCGCCGCCGCGCCCGCTGGCTGCCCCGGCTGCTGCCGGACGCGCTCGCGGCCCTGCTCGCGGTCCGCGCCGGGGGCGACCCGCGCCGCCCGCTCGCCCGCTGGACGCCCGCCGCCCCCGCCCCGGTCCGCCTGCCGCTGGGCACCCTGGAGGACGTGGTCGGGGCCGCCGCCTGGCTGACCCGGCTGCTCTACCCCCGGTCGTGGCGGGGGGCGTGCGTGCCCCGCGCGTACGCGACCTACCGGGCGCTGCGGCGGCGGGGGCACCCGGTGGTCTTCATCAGCGGGGTGGCCCGCGGGGGGGGCGGGGTGCACGGTCACGCCTGGGTCGAGGATGACCGGGGGGGGTTTGACGCTTTCGGCGAGCCGCTTAACCGCCTGCGCTTTCAGGAGGTGTTTCGCTTTCCAGCAGGTCCGGAGCCATGGGCGTCAGCACCTCCTGCGCCCGCTCCAGCACGTCCTCCCGCGTGACCCCCCGCACGGGCAGGCGGGGCAGCAGCGCCGCAACCCCCGCCCCTCCCCGCGCCCGCCCCAGGGCGCTGAGGGGCACTCCGGTCGCCTCCCACAGCGCCCGCACCCGCTCTGGGCCGCTCGGCGGGTCGGGGAGGCCGAAGACCAGCAGCCCCGTGAGGGTCACCTCCCGCCCCGGCTGGGGCAGGGGCAGCCGCAGCTTGCCGTGCGCGTCGTGGCCCTCGGCGCGGGCGAGCCACCCCGGAGCAAAGCGCCGCACCCCCGCCTCATGAGCGCGCAGCCAGCGGTCGGCCCCCACCGCCCGCCCCGCCTGCGGCCAGATCCAGACCTGGTCCTCGGCGACCACCGCGCCCCCCGCCGCCGCCCAGCGCAGGGCCGCCGTGCTCTTGCCCGTGCCGCTCGGCCCGCTGAGCGCGACGCCCCGCCCCCCGTCCCCGTCTCCCAGCAGCGCCGCATGCAGCGCCAGCCACCCGCCCGCCCGGTGCGCCTCCGCGAGGGCGAGCGTCCAGGCGGCCTCGCTGGCCGCGCCGCCGTCCCCCCGCACCGTGATGGCCGCGCCCCCCTCCCACACCCGCAGGTAGAGGTGCTCCCCCAGCCAGACCTCGTTGCCCCGGACGCTCACGGCGAGGCCAACCGGCCCGGCGGGGGAGTCCGGGGCACCCCCAGGCGGCGCGGGAAGCGTGCCCCCGCGCAAGGTGAGGCGGCGGCGCACCGGGCCGGGGGCCGTCACCTCCCAGCGTTCGCGCAGCGCCGCCACGACCGCCGGGGCCAGGCCCTCCGCGACGACCGCCGCGTCGAGGCTGACCCAGGTCTCCGGGTCCCCGGCGCTCATCCCGTTCGGCAGTTCCGGACGAGGCCGCGGGCCTCCAGCTCTGCGAGCAGCGTGCGGAGGTCTTCCCTGGCGCGGGCCTCGTCCACGTCGTAAGCGGCGGTGACGGCCCCGGTGAGGTGAGCCAGGTCGCCCGGCAGCGCCCGCCACGCGGCACTTCCCGCGCCCGTCACGCTGTACATCTCGCCCCGCCGGGGGTCGAGCAAGACGAGTTCGTCGCTCAGGTCGGTGACGAGCACGTCGGGGTGCGCTTCCCAGCAATCCTTGAGGGTCATCTCGCTCAGGCTAGCGCGGGCAAGCGGGGGCACCCACGCGGGGGAACGGCTGTTTAAAATCTGACAGAAACCCCCTATCTTTCTCTCACCTTAGCAAAAACAACTTCCAGCTTTGCGCGAACCCCCCCAGGTTTTCATGGTCACGGGGGGTTCGCGCTGACAGGGTGTCAGGACGGGGGGCGCAGGAGGGCTAGCTGTTGTCCACGACCACCGTAAAGCTGCGCGTCGCCTTGCCCCCGGCGGGCACATCCACCCGCAGTTCGGCGCGGGCTTGGTTTTGGCGGGCGGGGGCCGAGTCAATCACGATGCGGCGGCCCCCCACCACCTCGGTGACCTCGGCGCGAACGGGGCGGTCCTTGCTGCTCTCGAAGGTGTAGGTGACTCGGTAGGTGGTCTTGACTGGGTTGCCCTGGGCATTGCGCTCGCTGCTCACGGTCTGCACGGCCCGCATGTAGCGCACATCGGGGTCATTGCCCAGGCTGAACTCGATTTGGGCACCCGCCGCCGTTTCGGGGATGCTCGTCTGCCCCACCAGGCGGCCTTCCTCGCGCACGGTGACCAGGCCGCCGGGCAGCCGCTCGTCGGCCTTCAGGCGGTAGAAGCGGCTCAGGGTACCCGACGTATTCTGCGGGGTGAAGTAGGTGTTCAGGCCTGCGTAGCGCTCGAAGCCCGTCAGCTTGGGCGTCAGGAAGGGCAGGGTCACCACGCTGTTGGCGGGCA
Organism: Deinococcus murrayi DSM 11303; assembly: GCF_000482805.1. Classification (GTDB taxonomy): domain Bacteria; phylum Deinococcota; class Deinococci; order Deinococcales; family Deinococcaceae; genus Deinococcus; species Deinococcus murrayi. The sequence continues at coordinate 91,158 of NZ_KI519502.1, forward strand.
GGGTAAAGGGCGCAGAGAGGGCGTAGCGGTACAGGCCGCGCAGCTCACCCTGGGAGTTGATGGTGGGGGCGGCTGCCGTCGTCTCCACATCGGCGGCCTGGTTGCGGAGGGCCGCTCCGGGAAAGGGGACCGGTTGCCCACGCACCTCCACATCCCCCGCATACAGCTCGGCCGTCTTCACATCGTAGGCGAGGTCGGTGCCGTTGCGGATGTCGGCCAGCGCCGAGAGTTGAGCGCCCTGGCTGCTCGCCCGCAGCGTGTAGCGCGGTGCCCAGGTCACCCCCCGCGTCAGGTAGGCCAGCGTGCCTGCGCCCGCCCCCGGCAGCGTAAAGGTCAGCGTCTGCGTGGGCGAGAGGGGGTTGACCGGCGGTGCCACGTCGAAGCTGAGGTCCTCGTAGCGGGCGGTCAGGTAGCGCCCCTGCGCGTCGCGCACCAGCAGGTCGCGCGCCCGGATCAGGGTGACGGGCTGGGTGGCCTCACCTGGCCGTTTGAGAAAGACGGTCTTGCCCTCCAGCGAGGCCAGCCAGTTGGGTTCCTGCCGCTGCACCGCCGAGGTGAAGGGCAGGCCGTCGAGGTCAAGGGTGCCCGGAATCAGGCCTGCCCAGGCCGCTTCGGGCAGCGTGACCGTCAGCGTGCCTCCCGTCGCCCGCACCGGCTCGCGCACCTCCGCGAAGCTGGGGTAGATGCGGAGGTCCGCCGCCGAAGCTGTGCCCAAGGCTGCCACGAGTGCCGCTGTCAGAAGCTGTTTCATGAGAGCAGCTTGGCGGGTGGGGGCTGATGAAGGGTGAGAAAGCGGCCAGCCACCAGCCACCAGCCAAAAAAAGCCCCAGCAGGGGCTGAGGCTTCTAGGGCTGAAAGCTGACGCCTGAGAGCTGACCGCTTACAAAATGTCGTCCCGGATGCACGCCTTGAAGTGCCCCGGTCCCACCTCGCGCAGCTCCGGCACCACTTTGGCGCAGTCGTCGATGGCGTAGCGGCAGCGCGTCCGGAAGACGCAGCCGCTGGGGGGGTTGATGGGGCTGGGGATGTCGCCCTCCAGGATGATGCGCTGGCGCTTGACGGTGGGGTCGGGCACGGGGGCCGCCGAGAGCAGCGCCTCGGTGTAGGGGTGCTTGGGGTTGGTGTTCAGCTCGCGGCTGGGCGCGATTTCCATCACGCGGCCCAGGTACATCACGATGATGCGGTCGCAGATGTACTCCACCACCGCGAGGTCGTGCGCGATGAACAGCACCGTCAGACCCAGTTCTTCCTGGAGGTCTTGCAGCAGGTTGACGACCTGCGCCTGAATGGACACGTCGAGCGCCGACACCGGCTCGTCAGCGACGATGAAGCTGGGGTTGACTGCCAGGGCACGCGCAATGCCGATGCGCTGGCGCTGCCCGCCAGAGAACTCGTGGGGGTAGCGGCGCATGTGTTCGGGGCGCAGACCCACCTTCGAGAGCAGTTCGGCGATGCGCTCCAGCCGCTCCTTGCCAGGGTGCAGGTTGTGAATCTGCATCGCCTCGCCGATGATGTCCGCCACCGTCATGCGTGGGTTGAGCGACGCAAAGGGGTCCTGGAAGATGATTTGCATCTCCCGGCGGTAGTCGCGCATCTGGGCCTTGGAGAGGCGGGTGATGTCGGTGCCGTTGAAGATGACCTGCCCGCCCGTCGGCTCGATGAGGCGCAGGATGGCGCGTCCGGCGGTCGTCTTGCCCGACCCCGACTCGCCCACCAGCCCGACCACCTCGCCGCGCCCCAGCTTAAAGGACACGTCGTTGACGGCTTTAACATTGCCCACCACCCGCGAGAACAACCCGCCGCGGATGGGGAAGTACTTCTGGAGGTTGTTGACCTCCAGCAGCGTCTCAGCGGTCTGGGGGGCAGCGGCCACGGCAGGTGTCTGGGCGGCCACGGACACGTCACCGGGGTCGGTCGTGATTACCGTGCGGGTCATGCGTTCACCTCATGCTGGGCCTGCTCGAACTCCTGCCAGCGGATGCAGCGGGAGACGTGGCCGCCGCCCGTATCAAAGAGGGGCGGCACCGCCTCGCTGCACGCCTCGATGGCAAACTTGCAGCGCGGCTCGAAGGGGCAACCGGGGGGCAGTTGCAGTGGGTTGGGCACGTTGCCCGGAATCGCCTCCAGCCGCTGCTTGGGCTGGCCCGGCACGTGCGCGGCGTCCCCGGCACGCGGAATCGAGTTCAGCAGCCCCATGGTGTAGGGGTGGCGCGGCGCCTTGAAAATCTCGACGACATCCCCTTCCTCGACGACGCGCCCGCCATACATGACGACCACGCGGTCGGCCATCTCCGCAACCACGCCGAGGTTGTGGGTGATAAAGAGGATGCTCATGCCGATTTCCTGCTGGAGCTTGCGCATCAGGTCCAGAATCTGCGCCTGAATGGTCACGTCGAGCGCGGTGGTCGGCTCGTCGGCAATCAGGAGGGCCGGGTTGCACGAGAGGGCCATCGCAATCATGACCCGCTGGCGCATCCCGCCCGACATCTGGTGAGGATACTCATGCACGCGCTTTTCGGGAGCCGGAATGCCCACCAGCCGCAGCATCTCGGTGGCCACCTCCAGCGCCTCGCGCTTGCTCTTGCCCTGGTGCAGCATGACCGCCTCGCCAATCTGGTCCCCGACGGTGTACACCGGGTTGAGGCTGGTCATCGGCTCCTGAAAAATCATCGAGATGTCGTTGCCGCGAATGCGGCGCATTTCGGCTTCCGGCAGGGTGACGAGGTTCTTCTGGACCCCGTCCTTGCCCGTAAACAGGATTTCGCCGCCTTCAATCTTGCCGGGCGGCATCGGAATCAGGCGCATGATGCTGAGGCTGGTCACGCTCTTGCCCGACCCGGATTCCCCCACCACCGCGAGGGTCTCGCCCTTTTTGATGTGGAAGGTCACCCCGTCCACACTCTTCACAACACCGTCGTCGGTGTGGAAGTACGTTTGTAGGCCGTTGACGGCCAGCAGAACCTCACCCTGATGGGTCATTTTTCCTCCATCTCCTGCGCTGCGTTGCGGAACACGCCCCTTATCATACAGGTATCCCCGCCAAAAGTTCGCGCCGTCCCAGCCTCACGGGGGACGGCGCTGTCAGAAGTCTTACAGGGCCGGAAGAGCTTACGACCGCTTGCGCGGGTCAAAGGCGTCGCGCAGCCCGTCACCCAGAAGCTGGAAGGCCATCACCGTAAACACGATGAAAAAGCCCGGAATCAGCACCCAGGGCCGCTGGGTGATGCTGGAAAAGCCGCCCTCCTGCGCCTGGGCGAGCAGGCTGCCCCACGACACGTACGGCTCGACCGCCCCGATGCCCAGGAAGCTCAGGCCCGACTCGCCCAGAATGGCCCCCGGAATGCCCAGGCTCAGGCCCACAATGACGTACGTGGTCATGGTGGGCAGCATGTGGCGCACCATGATGCGGCCACTCCCTGCCCCCAGCGCGTGCGCCGCCGACACGAAGTCCTGCTCACGCACACTCAGCAGTTGCCCACGGGTCACGCGGGCGAGGCCACCCCAACTGATAAAGGCCAGGATGCCCAGAATCATGTACAGCGCAAAGATGGGGTTGATGTCCTGCGGGAACACCGAGCGCAGCAGAATCAGCAGGAACAGCCCCGGAATGGCAGCCAGCACCTCGACCAGACGCATGATGAGGGTATCCACGACGCCCCCAAAGAAGGCCGCCATCGCCCCCATCATCAGCCCGATAACCGTAGAAATCAGCACCGCCCCCACGCCGATGGTCAGCGAAATCTGCGAGGCGTACATGATGCGGGTAAAGAGGTCACGCCCCAGCGCCTCGCCGCCCATCAGGTACACCTTGCACTCAGGGTTCTCTTGCCCAGTGCCGTACAGGTGGATGTTCCCCGGAATCAGCCCCAGAATTCGGTACTCATCGCCGCGCACCCCAAAGTAAATCGGGCAGCGGGTGGTGGTCGGGCGGTACTCGTTGACAAACGTCTCCAGGTTGAGCTGTTGGGTGTACTTGTACACAAAGGGCCGGGTGAAGGCCCCCGTTTCCGGGTCACGGAACTGAATCGGGGTGGGCGGATGGAAGCGGGTGATGTTGGTCGTCGAATAGGTCGACAGCCCGTCTGGGGCCAGGAACGGCGCAAAAATCGCCATCAGATACAGCAGGATGAGGAACGTCCCGCCGATTTGGGCGAGGCGGTTCTTGCGAAACTGGGTCCAGGCCACCGCGAGCTGAGACTGGCCGCGGGCACGGGGAGCCTTGGTCGTAGGAGAAGTCGTGGTCATGACAGAAAGGACTCCTCAGGCCACCTTCACGCGTGGGTCAACCACGGCGAGGAGCAGGTCGCTGATGGCGTTGCCGATAATCAGCAAGACGGTGGTGATGACCGTAAAGCCCGCCACCAGGTACAGGTCCTGGGTGTTCAGGGCTGCCAGCAGCATGGGCGTCACGCCGGGGTAGGCGAACACCACCTCCATGAACCCAGCCCCGCTGATGGCCGCCGGGAGCAGCCCGCCGATGCCCGCCACGATGGGCAGGATTCCATTGCGGAAGGTGTGCTTCCAAATCACACTGCGTTCGCTGACGCCCTTGGCGCGCGCGGTCCGCACATAGTCCGAACGCATCACCTCCAGCATCTGCCCCCGAATCACGCGGGTTAGGCCCGCCGCATCCGAAATCGCCAGCACGGTCGCCGGGATAATCAGGTGCTTGAGGATGTCGAGCACCTTCCCCAGTCCTGATAGCTCCTCGTAGTTGTTGCTCGTCATCCCGCCGATGGGCACGTCCAGCCCGGTCGCGTTGCGAATCTGCAAAATGAAGTAAATCACGATCAGCGCGAGGAAGAAGCTCGGAAAGCCCAGGAGAAAGTACAGCACCACGTTGATGGACTTGTCGCCCAGCGAGTTCTGCCGCACGGCCCCATACACCCCCACCGGAATGGCAATGGCATAAAAGAGCACGGTGCTCAGCAGCACCAGCCACAGCGAGTTCTTTACGCGGGGCCAAATCACATCAAGCACAGGCTGCTGGTACTGAAAGGACAATCCGAAATCGCCCCGCAGCATGTTGCCCATCCAGCGGAAGTACTGTTCCCAGACGGGCCGGTCGAGACCGAAGTTGCGCGAGAGGATTTCGATTTGTTCGGGGCTGATGTTGGGGTTCAGTTTGGCGGGGGTCAGAAAATCGCCGGGGGCGAGCGAAATCACGAAAAAGATCAGCACGCTGGCGATGAGAAGCGTCGGAATGGACTGGACCAGCCGCCGCAGGAGAAATGGAATCATGAAGCGCTCCTGAGAGTTCACGCGAGTGGGGGGCAGCCCGCACCTGCGAGCCACCCCTCCGGAAACGTGCGGGCGGAAGGTTACTTGATGAAGGTCAGGGCGAGAGCACGGTTGCCGTAGTAGGCATCCATCATGTTGCGGGGGTACTCGCCGCCAAGACGCTCGTTGAAGGTCACGTGGTAGTTGCCACCGACGAGGTAAATCACCGGCTGGAGTTCGCCCTCGGCCTTCAGGAGCTGCGCTCCGACGGCGCGGCGCTTGGCGTCATCGAGAGTCGCGTCACCCTGGTAGTACAGCTTGGTCATCAGGCTTTCTTGCGAGGTGAGGCAGGCGCCGTTGGTGGGGTTGTTGTAGGAGTGCAGGTTGCCGCCGCAGGGCACCACGTTGGTGCCGAAGGGCCAGACATTGCTGCCACCCGACAGCCCCAGCAGGATGGCGTCGAAGGGACGGTTCTCGCCCTTGGCGGTGAGCTGGCCGACGAGGTTGTTGAAGTCGATGGGGGTGAAGTTGACCTTCACGCCGACCTTCTTGGCCTCGTCCGCGAAGATGCGGCCCAGCTGCTCGCGGACGGTGTTGCCCGCGTTGGTGGAGAGGTTGAACTCCAGCACCTTGCCGCTGCCGTCGACGAGCCAGCCCTGGGCGTTCTTCTTGGTAAAGCCCATCTGACGCAGCAGGTTGGAAGCCGCCTGGAGGTTGTAGGTGTAGCGGGGCGCCCCCGCCGCGATGCCCGCCGCGAGCTGCTGGCGGAAGATGGGGTACACGCTGAAGTAGGTTTCGGTGCCCAGGCCGCCCAGGGCGAGGTCCACCATCGCCTTGCGGTTGGCGATGTGGCTCATGGCGCGGCGGAAGCGCACGTCACGGAAGAGCTTCTGCTTGAAGGGGTCGCCCGCCTTGTTCCAGTTAAAGACGATCCACTGGCTGGTGGCCTGGGGGCTGACGTTGGGAATCAGCGTGGCCTTGAGGCTGCCGCCGTCGATGGCCCGCTTGATTTGGGCGAGGTCGTCGGCGTTGCGGGGGCCGAAGGTGTCAATCTGCCCGGCGAGGTACGCGGCCAAGCCAGCGTTCTGGTCAGCCACAATGCGGTAGGAGAGGTTGTTCAGGTAGGGCAGCGACTGACCGCGGCTGTCCTTGTTCCACTCGCCCCAGAACTCGTTCTTCTTGAAGACGGCCCGCTCACCGGCGCGGTAGGAGTCCAGGACCCACATGCCGGGCGAGACAATCTGGCTGGCGGGGGTGCCCAGCGTCCACATCTTCTTGATGGCTTCAGCGCCGCCCTCGCGGTACGCCTTGCCGAACACGTGATCAGGCCAGGGCGCGTAGCTCATGATGCCGTAGGCGCTCGCGCTGACCTGCGGGAAGTCAAACTGGAGGGTGTAGTTGTCGATCTTGCGGACCGTGATGGGCTTGCCCGCGAGACGGAAGGAGTCGAAGGAGTTGCTGCCGACCTTGTCGTCGGTGTGGATGCGGTAGGTGCTGATCCAGTCGTCGGCGGTGATGGGCTGGCCGTCGCTGAACTTCATGCCCTGGCGAATCTTGACGACAAAGCGGCGGCCACCGTTGCTGACCACGGGCTTGGACTCCGCCATGTAGGGGATGAACTCGTCGTTGCGGGGGTCCTGGATAAAGAGGCCCGCGCCGTCGTCCATCGTACCGGGGATGCTGGTGGCTTCGGCGGAGGTAAAAGGGTTGAAGGTCTTGAAGTCCGAGATGGTGAAGGTGCGGAACTCGCCGCCGCGCTTGTTGGCGGTGTTCTGCTCGGCGGTCCAGGCGGCGGGCCAGACGAAGGGAGCAGCCGAGGCGGCAGAACCGGCGGTCAGGGCGAGCGCGACAAACAGGGCTTTCTTCATGCGGTGCCTCCTGAAGGGGAGCTACTTCTGGAAATCTGGATATGTGAAACGGTGCCCGGCCTACCACCGGAGCAGCGGTCCAACTAAGCCATTTGAGGGATTCCAGCGCGGCTACTCTACCGACAAGGTTTGCTCAAGGTCAAGCCCCTTATGCCCAACGATGAATGCCTAGTCACAGGCCATTCATGGCCTGGTCAGCGATTGTCACCAAGTGAACGTTCGACCAGGACGTCAAAAAACGCCGCCAGGACAAAAGAGGGAGAGTAATCCACCCAGCAAGCCCCCCGTCACAGGTGAATAAAAAGAGCCGCCTATGCACTCAGGCGACTCATCTACAGGTCAGGGAGGGGTCAGCGCGAGACGACATTAATCAACAGGGCCAGCAGCATAAAGAGGCCCCCCAAGACACTGGTGACCCGCACCAAGCCCCCCTCAACGCCGCGACCCCCCAGCAGCGAGCCACCCGACGCCATGCTCGCCGATAATCCGGCCTGCTTGGGCACCTGGAGCAGCACGAAAAACACCAGCCCCACCGCAACCAGGGCAAACAGGATGATAAACAGAGTCAGAATCATGGGGCGGCCTCGTTGGAAAAGCGGCGAGAAGAACAGAACAACAGTGGTGCCGATGAGGGGACTCGAACCCCTACGGTTGCCCGTCCGATTTTGAGTCGGATGCGTCTACCAATTCCGCCACATCGGCCTAAGGCCCCCAGGGGGGTGGTGGGCCAGCCGGGATGCTAGCGCGTGGCGGCACCGGGGCGCAATCCCACCGGGGTGGCCAGGCCCAGCCGGAACCCCAGGTCGCGCCGCAGTTGGGCACCCGGAAACTCTACCCGGTCGGCGAGGGCGTAGGCGCGGCCCAGGGCAGCCTCCAGGGTGGGGGCCGTGGCCGTGACCGCCAGGACGCGCCCGCCCGCGCTGACCAGCCGCCCGCCCATCAGGGCCGTGCCCGCGTGGTAGACGGCCTCACCGGGGCCGGGGTCGGGCAACGACAGGGGGATGCCGAGCTGCGGCGAGGCCGGGTAACCGGGGGCCGCCAGGATGACCACTGCGCTGGCCCCGTCCCGGAAGTGCACCTGCGCCGGGTCGAGCTGACCCTGCGCCGCGTCGGAGGCGTGCTGGGCGAGGTCGGAGGCCAAAAGGGGCAGCACCGCCTCGGCTTCCGGGTCCCCGAAGCGCACATTGAACTCGACCACCCGCGGCCCCTGCGGGGTGAGCATCAGCCCGGCGTACAGCACCCCGCAAAAGGGCAACCCCTCGGCCCGCAAGCCCGCCAGGGTGCGCTCGATAATCTCGCGGCGAATGAAGGCCAGCTCCGCTTCTCCCAGCGGGAAGGGACACACCACCCCCATGCCGCCCGTCATGGGACCCGTATCCCCCTCGCCAATCGTCTTGTGGTCTTGGCTGGGGGGGGTTAGGGCGTAGCGCTCGCCGTCAGTCAGGGCGAGGACGCTGACCTCCTGCCCGGTCATGAACTCTTCAATGACGGCCTGTGCCCCCGGCTGCGAGAAGATATCCCGCAGGGCCGCTTCCGCTTCCGCATGGCTTTGGGCCACGGTGACCCCCTTGCCCGCCCGCAGGCCCGCATCCTTGACGACGACTGGGAGGGACTGCCCCTGCGCGTAGGCCACGGCCTCACTCAATTTGGAAAAGGCGCGGTAGGCGGCGGTGGGGATGCCGTGGCGAGCCATAAAGGCCTTGCTCCAGGCCTTGTCGCTCTCGAGCCGGGCCGCCGCCCGCGTGGGGCCAAAGGCGAGCACCCCCCGCTCGCGGCAAGCGTCGACCAGCCCCGCGCTGAGGTAGGCTTCTGGCCCCACGAGCACCAGGTCAGCCCCCTCGCGCACGGCGAGGGCCGCGAGCGAACCAGGGTCCTGGGGGCTGTCGAGCTGCCGCGCCAGGGCCGCCATGCCGGGATTGCCGGGGGTACACAGCACCTCGTGGCCGTGCCGAGCGCAGGCCTCTGCGATGGCGTGCTCGCGCCCGCCGCCCCCCACGACGAGGACGCGCATCAGTTCGCCCCCCCCGCCCCCACGCCCCGCAGGGCCACCCGCGACCAGTAGCGGGCCAGGCCCTGCACGCCCATCCAGGGGGGCGACGCGAAGCCGAAGCGCTCTGGCAAGCCGGGAACTTCGGCCTCCAGCTCGGCGAAGAGGGTACCGGTAAAGCCCTCCGTGATGTCCGCGAGGTCTTCGCCCGCCTCCAGTCCCCGGCGCACGAGGTCCGCGTCGCGCTCTAGGGTGGCGAGGAGACCGTCCCAGTGGGCCGCCTCCTGCGGGAAGGTCCCGAAGTGGGCCAGGGCCAGGGTGCGGGCGTCGCGCCCGCGCAACTGCTCTATGCTCTGCCGCCACGCCGGAAGGTCGATGTCGGGGGGTGGGGTGGGGGCGCGGGGGGTCTGGCGGGCGTCGAGGCGAATGCCGCCCACGTCCCCGACAAAGAGGTCGTCGCCAAGGTGATAGGCGAGGTGGTGCACCGCGTGGCCGGGGGTCGCCAGAGCTTCTCCCTCCAGGTGGCCCAGGCGCAACCCCTCGCCGCCGGAGAGGACCGTCAGGCGCTCCGGGTCGACCGGGCGCAGTTCGCCCCACAGCCGCTCCATCTGGTCGCCGTAAATCTGCGCCGCACTCGCCAGCAACCGGGCGGGCCGAACAAGGTGCGCGGCCCCGCGCTCGTGGACATAGGCGCGGGCACGGGGCAAGCGCTCCAGCAGGGCACCCGCCGCGCCCGCGTGGTCGAGGTGGATGTGCGTCAGCAGCAGGTGGCGCACGTCGGAGAGGGCCGCGCCGCGCTCCGAGAGGCCCGCCTCCAGCGCCTCCAGCGTGCTGCCCGGCCCCACGTCCACCAGCGCGAGGCCGTCGCCGGTATCCAGGGCATAGACGGCAATCACGCCGGGCTGGTCCTGAAAGTGCAGGTCCAGCACCCAGCCATGAGCGGGACCGAGGCCCGCCGCCGCTGGGCCGCTCATGCTTGCCCCGTCAGGCGAGCGCCCGCGAGCACCGCCGCCGCGAGGTACTGCACGGCAGCAATCCCCCGAATCACCCGCACGTTGGCCGCCGTTCGCAGCGGCCCCAGCGAAAGCGCCAGGATGAAGGACGCGCTGAGCACGATAAATGCCACCACCAGCCACAAAGCCATGGGGCGAGTGTAATACGGCTTTCCACCCCGCAGCCGAGACCAGGCCGTCAGAGTTCTGAGAGAGGCCTTTCTTTAGGTTGCCTTCACGTGACGTTCCCCTGGCTCCTGCGGGGAGACGAACGCCACCCCCCTGCCCTGACCTTCCCACGAACCGCCCCTGCGCGGTGGTTTCCCCAAAAGGACATGCCCATGCCTCACCTGCCCCTCTTTCTCGCCCGACGTTCCCGACCCGCCCTTCTGGCGGCCCTCTTCCTCGCGGGGGGCGGCCTGAGCGCCGCCGAAGCCCGCACCCTCGCGCAGATTCAGCAAAGCGGCGTGCTGCGGGTCGCCACGCCCGGCGACCTCCCCCCCTTTGCTATGACGGACGGTTCGCGCTTTAGCGGCTACGAGATTGAACTGCTGCAAGCGGTCGCCGCCACGCTGGGACTCAAGGTCGAGGTGCAGCGGGTCGCGGCGGACGGCCTTATCAAGGCCCTGCAAGACGACCGGGCCGATGTCGCCCTCGGTGCCCTGGGCGTGACGAGCACTCGCGAGCACAAAGTGGACTTTACGGTTCCCACCGCCTGCGCGGGCGTGTCGGTGGCGTCGCTGAATCCGGCCCTCCAGAAGCACACCGACCTCGCGGGCAAGAAAATCGGCGTGGGCGCGGGGTCCATCATGCATTCCTACGTGCAAAAGCTGCCCTTCGAAAAACAGGTGCAGGTCTACAAGTCCACCGGAGACGTCCTGCTCGCGGTCCTGAGCAAGGCGGTTGACGCAACCTTCGCCTACACCGTGATGGAACCCGCCATCAAGCGCACCTATCCCAAGGTCAAGGTCTACTTCGGGCCGGAACTGTGGAGCGTGCCCATCGGCTTTATGGTGCGGGAAGACAACGACTCCACCCGCCTCGCCCTGAATACAGCGCTTCAGAACTATTTCGCCACCAACAGCTACGCTTTCTTATCGGCCAAGCACTTTGGCAAGGACGTGCGGTGTAAGGGGTAAAGCGGCCAGTTTCCAGCTGCCAGCCACCCAAGCTTCAGCAAGTGCTGGGGCTTTCTGTGCTGGCAGCTGGCGGCTGGTCGCTAACGGCTTTCTTTACTCCCGCCCCCGGCGGCTGAGGGCCACGAGGGCGTCCCAGGAGTCGGGCTGCGCGGGGTCGTCGAGGGCGGCTTTGTTGCGGCCCTCGTGCCCGCAGCGGCGGCAGCGGTGCAGGATGACCCAGCCCTTTTTGCCGCTGTATTCGACCCCCACGGGTTCCATCTCGCCGCCGCAATCGCTGGCGCGGTCGCCGGGAAGCACGTCGACATGGCGCGAATGCAGGCACTGGGGGCAGTGGTTGCGAACCGAACCGTTTTGCAGGGGCTGCACCTGCGCCCCGCAGTGCAGGCACACGAAAGCGTTGTTGGTGCCCTGCACGGTAAAGCGGCGTCCGCTCATCGCAGCCCCCGCACTGCCCAGCGCGAATCGAGAAACGCCCGGATGCTCGGCACCGCGACCAAGCACAGCCCTAGCACCATAAACCCCAGGCCCGCCGCACTGATGACCCAACCCTGCCAGTGGCTCACCCCCGCGAGCATCCCCACGATGAAGACCAGCAGCCCCGAAAACACGCTGAAGCCCACCGTGAGCCGCCACGCCCACACGCTGCCGCGCCACACCTGCCACAGCAGCACGGCGGTCGCGAGGGCGTAGGCGAGGTTGCGAAAGAGGTGGTCTGTCTGGCCCTGAAGAAGCCGCCCGAAAAAAGGCGTCGTCGCCAGCATAAAGAGGCCCGCCAGCACCGCCAGCGTCGCCGTTCGGCCCGCCGCGAGGGCCAGGTCAGAAGAAGAGAGGGAAGGTCGGGAAGGCCGGGTCACGCCCGTATTCCAGCACAGGCGCGGCGGGAGAGACCGGGCCGAACGTCACTCGCCGCGCACCAGCCCCTCGGCCACAAAGGCCCGCAGCAGGGGTTCGAGGTCGTGCAGGGCGAGGTCGCCGTGCAGGGCGTGCTCAGCGGGAGTCAGGCCGCCGTGCAGCGCCCGCAAGAAGCCCAGCCCCAACTCTCCGTGCCGCTGCCGAAAGGCGGGGTGCACGTCGGTGATGGGGTGCAGGGCGTCGCGGCCCCGCAGGGTAAGGGCATAGGGGTGGTGCGCCCAGCCGGCCAGACTGCGCGGCAGCATCAGCGTCTGGGGCCGCAGCGGGGCAGGAAAGGCCCCTTCGTAGGGCAGGGAGACGGGCAGGGTCGCGACCGCCGCCCCCCGCGCATAGAAGGTGGCCCCCGCCGCACAGACGTGCAGCCCAGTAAAGTCGCCCGTCACGTCCACCCTCCAGGCGCGGCTGCCCACCCCGCTCAGGGCGTGCGCGAGGGCCGGAGCCAGGGGATGGGCGCTCAGGACCGCGCCCTGCTCGTAGAGGGCCAGCAGGTCGCCGAGCGCCCCCTCCCCCACCGCGCTGACCGACGCCGCCGTCACCGCCCGGCCCTCGTACAGCAGCACGGCGGCGTGCTGGTCGCCAAGTTGCGCGTGCAGGTAGCCGTACCACCCCTGGTCGTGGAAGTGGCGCAGCAGCGCGTGCAGGTCGCAAAAGGGCAGGCTCAGACCCGTGTGGGTGGGCGGCGAGTGGGGCAGGAAGCGCGCCAGAAAGGGCGCGGCCCCCGGAAACATCGGGGTGAGTTCGGGCACGACCTCCTGCGGACCGCCCGGCGGAAGCTCGCCGGGGGCGCTCACCGCTCACCTCCGGCGGGGGGCACGAGGCGGCGGGCGTCGCGGCGGTAGCGGGCGGCCTGCGCCACGTAGCGGGCGGCGTTGCCGGGCGGCGCTGCGGCACGCACCACGCGGGCGGGGACCCCGGCAGCCAACATGCCGTCGGGCACGGCCTGGCCCTCGCGCAGCACGGCTCCCGCCGCCAGCACCGCGCCGCGCCCCAGCCGAGAGCCGCTGAGCATCACCGCGCCCATCCCGACCAGGCTTCCAGCCTCGCAGGTGGCCCCATGCACAACCGCCCGGTGGCCCACCGTCACGTCCTCCTCCAGGCGGCAAGGGTGGCCCTCGTCGGTGTGCAGGACCGCCCCATCCTGCACGTTGCAGCGCGGCCCGATGAAGATAGGCTCGATGTCGCCCCGCGCCACCACTCCGAACCACACGCTGGCCTCCTCGCCCACCGACACGGCCCCCGTGAGGTCCGCGCTGGGAGCCACAAACGCGCTGGGATGCAAGTCGGGGACGAGGTCGGCGAGGGCATAGAGCGGCATGAGACCTCCGGGAGGGGGAGCGAGCGGGGAGGGGCGAAAAGGAGCGCAGCGGGGAGGGCACCCGTAGCGCAGAACTGGACCGAGTATAGGGGCCAGAGCGCGAGGAACGTTCATGCATCTTGGCCTCTTCCCGGAGCCGGGCCGTGCGATAATCGCCATGTCTTCCCCACTTCCCCTGCACTGCCGGCAGCTGCCCAGAGGGCCGCTCGCCTGGGTGAGGTCGGTGAAGATGCAAGGAGTGTTATGGCTCAAGGTCGTGTGAAGTGGTTTAACGTGGAGAAGGGCTACGGCTTTATCGAGCACCCCGGCAACCCCGACGTGTTCGTGCATTACAGCGCCATCCAGAGCAGCGGCTTTCGCAAGCTCAACGAGGGGGATGAGGTCGAGTTCGAGGTTGAAGCCGGGCAGGGGGGCAAGGGGCCACAGGCCAAGAACGTCGTGGTCACCAACGCCGCGCCCGCACCCATGGGCGGTCGGGGCAGCTACGGCGACCGCTGGTAAAACGGCTGGTCAGCGGCCCTCACGCCGCCCCTGACCGAAAGAGCCGCCGGAGCACCCCCGCCTGGGGCCAGCAAAGAAACCCGCAGAGGAACTTGGTGGGGACTGACCAGCCGTCGGTCCCCACTTGTCGTCTCGGCGTAAACTCCGGCGGTGCCCCCCGCGTCCTCTCCCCTGCCCGCCCGCAGCTTGGGGCTGGCCCTGCTGATTACCTGCATCTGGGGCGTGAACTTCGTGGTCATCAAGTGGTCGGTCGCGGACGCCCCGCCCCTGCTCGTTGCGGCCCTGCGCTTTGCGGCGGCGGCGGTTCCGGCGGTGCTGTTCGTGGGGCGGCCCCAGGTCCCGGCCCGATTGCTGTGGGGCTACGGCCTCGCGGTGGGGGTGGTGCAGTTCGGGCTGCTGTACCTCGCCGTACAGCTCGGCATGAGCGCAGGCATCGCGTCGCTGCTGATGCAGACGCAGGCTTTTTTTACAGCGCTGCTCGCGGCCCGCTTTCTGGGCGAGCGGGTCACGCCGCCGCAACTGCTGGGGATGGCGCTCGCCTTTGGCGGCATGGCGGTCATCGGCCTGGCCGCGGGCGGGGACGTGACCCCGGTCGGGCTGGGGCTGACGCTGGTCGCGGCGCTGGGATGGGCGGTCAGCAACCTGCTCGTGCGGGCGGCGGGCGGAGCCAACATGTTCGCGCTGGTGGTCTGGAGCAGCCTCATTGCGCCGCTGCCGCTCGCGGGGCTGGCCGTGCTGACGGAGGGCTGGGACGCAGTCGCGCACGCGCTGAGGGCGGCGGGGCCAGCGTTCTGGGCGGCCATCTTGTTCATGGGGCTGGGCAACACGGTGCTCGGCTTCGGCGTCTGGAGCCTGCTGATTCAGCGGCACGGGGCGGCCCGCATCGCGCCCCTCTCGCTGCTGGTGCCCGTCTTTGGAATGGGAGCGAGTGCTGCTTTTTACCGCGAAGCCTTTCCCGCCCTCAAGCTGCTGGGGGCCGGGCTGGTGCTCGCGGGGCTGGCGCTGCACGTCCTGGGGGGCCGGGCCAGAGCGCGGCAAGCGGCAGGTGCGGTGCGGTAAGGCCGCCGCGCAGCGCGTACCCTGTGCCCCATGAGCCTTCCCCCTGGCCTCTCCGACTCTCACACGCACACGCCGCTGTGCAAGCACGCGACCGGACACCCCCGCGAGTACGCGCAAGCGGCGCTGGACGCGGGCCTCGCCGGGCTGTGCTTTACCGACCACATCCCCATGCCCGCCTGGTACGACGCGCCTTGGCGGATGCGGCTGGACCAACTGGCCGAATACGTGGACACCGTGCGCGAGGTGCAAGCCGAGTTTGCCGGACGGCTCGACGTGCGGCTGGGGCTGGAGGCCGACTTTCACCCCGGTACCGAGCGCTTTGTCGAGCGGATTCTCGCTGAGCACGACTGGGACTACGTGATTGGCAGCGTGCATTACCTCGGTGCATGGGGCTTTGACAATCCGGAGTTCGCTGCCGAGTACGACGAGCGCGACCTGGGGCAGCTCTACCGCCATTACGGGGCGCTGGTGGAGGGGGCGGCGCGGACGGGCCTGTTCGATTCCATCGGACACCTCGACCTTCCTAAAAAGTTCGGGCACCGCGCCCCCGACGACTCGGCCCTGCTGCGGGCGCTCGACGTGGTGGCGGGGCTGGGGCTGGCCCTGGACTTCAACACGGCGGGCTGGCGCAAGCCCGTCGCAGAGGCCTACCCCTCGCCCCAGCTCACGCGGGAGGCCACCACACGGGGCATCCCCTTTGTGCTGGGGTCAGACGCGCACGCGCCGGGTGAGGTCGGCTTTCGCTTTGGGGACGCGCTCGCG
Source organism: Deinococcus murrayi DSM 11303 (assembly GCF_000482805.1). Classification (GTDB taxonomy): domain Bacteria; phylum Deinococcota; class Deinococci; order Deinococcales; family Deinococcaceae; genus Deinococcus; species Deinococcus murrayi. The sequence continues at coordinate 106,913 of NZ_KI519502.1, forward strand.
CAGGTCACGGCGGCGGGCGGGCGGGTCGTCACCTTTGCGGGGAGGCAAGCCCGTGGCTGAGGTCACCCGCAAGGCGCTGGTGTCGGCCCTCAAGAGCACCGCCGACCTCCTCGACGTGCTGGGCGAGGAGCCGTTCCGGGCGCAAGCGTACCGGAGCGCAGCCCGTAGCCTGGAGGCACTGGAGACAGACATCCCCACGCTGGTCGCTTCGGGCTTTGCAGGCGTGCCCAAGGTGGGCAAGGGCATCGCCGCCGAGCTGCTTGCCTATGCCCAGGGCGGGCGCTTCGGGCCGCTGGAGGACGCCGCCTCGCAGGTGCCCGCCGGGGTGCTGGGCCTCTTTCAGGTGCGCGGGCTGGGGCCGAAGAAAATCCGGGCGCTGTGGGACGCCGGAATAGACTCGCTGGAGGGACTGCGCGAGGCCGCCCGCGACGGAAGGGTCGCGGCCCTGAAGGGCTTCGGGGCCAAGAGTGCCGGAACCATCCTGGAGGCGGTGGAGTTCGCGCTGGGGGCGCAAGACCGCCAGCACCTCTCGACCGGGAGGGCGGTGGTCGAAGGGCTGCTGGCCCAGCTCGGCGGCCTCGACCCCCGCCCCGCCGGGGACGTGCGCCGGGGGCTGGAGACGGTGCGCACGTCCCGCGTGACGGTGACGGGCACGGCGGACGACGTGCGGGCACGGCTGGGGGGCGCGGTGGAGGATCTCGCCCCGCTGGAGGGCCAGCCCCTGCTCGCGGGCCGGGTGGATGGGGTGCCCGTCGAAATCGGCTACGCCCCCGCCGAGGCCCGCGGAGCGCTCGACCTGCTGTGTGGTGGGAGCGCCCCCTACCGCGAAGCCCTGCAGGCCGAGGCCAAAGCCAGGGGCTTCGACCTCAGCGGGCGGGGGTTGCGGCGCGGCGAGACCCTCCTCTCCACCCCCACCGAGGCCGACGTGACCCGCGAACTCGGTCTCCCCCTGCGCCCCGCCGAATACCGCGAGCCGGAACACGACGGGGTGTGGGAGACATTGCCCCCACCTGAGCAACTCGTGACGGTAGCGGACATTCGGGGCATGCTGCACACCCACTCCGTCTGGTCGGACGGGGCGGCGACCCTGTCGGAGATGGTCGCGGCGGCGCGGGCACGGGGCGGGGCGGGGGCCTACCTCGGCACCGGGGACCACTCGCGGGCGGCGAGCTACGCCAACGGCCTGAGCCTGGAGCGGCTGCGGGCCTACGTGCAGGAAATCCGGGCGCTTCAGGGGGAGGGCTTCCCCATCCTCGCCGGGGCCGAGGTGGACATCCTGCCGGACGGCTCGCTGGACTACCCCGACGAGGACTTGCTGACCCTCGACTACGTGGTCGCGAGCGTCCACAGCCACTTCACCCTGGACCCCGCCCGACAGACCGAGCGGCTGGTGCGGGCGGCCTCACACCCCCTCGTCACCATCCTGGGCCACCCCACCGGACGGCTGCTGCTGCGGCGGCCCGGCTACGCGCTGGACCTTAGCGCGGTGCTGGAGGCCTGCGCCGTTCACGGCACGGTCGTCGAAATCAACGCCAACCCTTACCGCCTCGACCTCGACTGGCGCGACGCGCTGCGCTGGCGCGGGCGGCTCACCTTCGCCGTGAACACGGACGCCCACGTGCCCGGCGGCCTGGCCGACCTCCGCTACGGGGTGACTGCCGCACGCAAGGCGGGCCTGACGCCGGGGCAGGTCGTGAACACGCTCTCGCGGGAGGAGTTTTTGGAGTTTGTGCGGCGGCAGCGAGCGGGGCGGTAGGACTTGGGGCGGCCAGCGGCCAGCCCACCGCCACCCCAGCTTTCGCCGAGGCTTTTTGGAGGTGCTGGCGGCTGGCCACTGGCCGCTGGTTGCTCTCTAATCCCCCACCGCCGGGGGCGTTCCCCCCTGTTCGCCGTCGGCAAGCTTAATCAGCCACATGAGCAGTTGCACGAGGGCCAGGGCGAGGGCGGGGAGGCCCGCCAGCATCATGATCCAGCCGCTGATTTGCTGGTTTTGCAGGGGGCTGAGGTCCCACAGGCACAGCGCCCCCACGTAGGGCATGTACAGCACCTGGCGCGAGTACAGCCACACGCTGGCGACCGCCATCATCGGGAAGGCGGCGAGCAGGCCGAACCAGCCCCGCGAGCCGATGTGGGCGGGCTGCACCGTGGGCAGGGGCCGCAGGATGACGCCCCAGACCATCAGCCCGCTGAGCAGGTACAGCAGGGGCAGCAGCGCGGCGGCGGTGTTCGTGACCACCGAGGCGTTGAAGCCCGCTGGAATGTTCCAAAAGATGATGACCGCCGTCCACACCGCCAGCGCAACCCAAGGGTCGAGCAGCACCCCCAGCAGCTTCCCCAAGGGCTGGCGCGGGTCAAGCTGGAGGCCGCGGGGCAGCGACAGCACGAGCAGGGGGGGCACCGCCTCGGCCAGCACCATCAGCCGGGCCATGTAGAGGGCCATGCTGTTGAGGGTCCAGTTGGTTGCCGCCGACTGGGTCGCGAACATCAACAGCACGGCACCGAGAACAAAGAGCACGGGCTTCCACCACGGCCAGCGCGCGCGGCCCCCAGCGGTGCGGCGAGCGCGGGCGTAGTGCCAGAAGTACAGCGCCGACACCGCCAGCACAGGCAGCCAGACCAGGGGGTCAAAGCGCAGGGCCAACAGCTCGGAGAGGCCGGGACTCAGGTCGGCGGGGGCCAGGGTCATGGAAAGCAAGGTCATAGGCGCGGGTTCTCCAAAACATAGGTGAGGTCACGCTTGACCCGTTCGACAGCGGGGAGTTGGGTGTAGTCCCACAGTACCCGCAGCTTGCCGCCCGCATCCACCAGATAGATGGCGGTGGTGTGGTTCACCTGATAGTCCTGGGGACCTTTGAGGTCGACCTTCTGGTACCCCGCCCCGTAAGAACGGGCCACCTCCGAGAGGGCGGGTTCGGGGATGCGGATGCCCTGCGCTTTGCCGAAGTACTCGACGTAAGCCTTGAGGCGCTCCGGAGTGTCGCGCTCTGGGTCCACACTCACCAGGACGACGTCGAGTTTTTGGCGCTCTTCCTCGGACAGGGCCTGCCGAACGCGCTCGATGTAGGCCAGGGTCAGCGGGCAGATGTTCGGGCAGTGAGTAAAGCCGAAAAAGATGGCGGTGGCGCGGCCCGTCGCGCCAGGGGTAAAGGTCCAGGGACGACCGTCCTGGTCGGTGCCCCGAAACGCGGGGGCCGGAATGGGCGGCGTATAGGCCGTGCCGTAGAAGGGAAAGGGGCTTTGGACGCGGGCGTAGACCCATGCTCCCCCCAGCACCAGCGCCACCGCGAGGAGCGCCAGCCCCGCCGAGAGGTACCAGGGCCGCGGGCGCGGGCCAGGGGGCACAGAGCGGGATTCATCCGACATGGTTTAACCTCAGTGTTCTTGCGGCGGGGTCCTACAGCTCAGGGTTTTTGGACCGGGGCGCGCACGGTAAGGGTCTGGCCGTCCGCCGTCACCAGCGTCAGGGTGAGGCGCTCGCCGACCCGGAGGGGACGCTTGAGGCCCATCAGCATCAGGTGGTCGCCGCCGGGCTTGAGAACCAGCTCGCCACGGGCGGGGACGGTGAGAGACTTCACGGTCACCATGCCCATGCGCCCCTGCGCGTCGTGATGCATGGTCATCAGCTCGTTGCGGGCGGCCACGTCACTGCGGAAAGCCGTCAAGACGATGGGCTTGGACCCCAGGTTTCGCAAGACCATCCCCGCACTGGTCTCGGTGGCGGTGGGGGGCACGGCCATCACGCGGGCTTCGCGGACCACCAGCGGCAGGCGGACCGCCGACACCGTCGTCTGAGCAGTCTGGGGTGCGGGACGGCTGGCTGAGCTGGCGGTTGCCGAAACGGGCAGCAAGACCGAGGCGAGGGCCAAAGCGCCGAGCAAAGGACCGAAGTTCATGGCTGGAGTCTAGAAGGGCGCATCCGGCGCTTTGTCCCACGGAAAGAAGCCCTGCCCTTGCCGAAACCACGCCGCAGCAGCTGCGCTATGGTGGGCATGACGTGACGCGCAAACCCACGATTCAGGATGTGGCCCGCCGGGCTGGGGTGGGGGTCGGCACCGTGTCGCGGGTGCTGAACAACCATCCGTCGGTGCGCGGCGTCACCCGCGAGGGCGTGCTGCGGGCCATCGCCGACCTCGACTACACGCCCAACCCGCACGCCCGGCGCATCGCGGGCGGCAAGAGCTACACCATCAGCGTGCTGCTGCCTGTCGTGACCACCGAGTTTTATGTGCGGCTGCTCGACGGCTTAGAGAGCGCCTTTCAGGCCGCCCGCTACGACGTGGCGATTTTTCCGTTGCTCGACCGCTCGCGGCTAGAGCGCTACCTGGGGTCACACACGCTGGCGTACCAGGCCGATGGGCTGGTCATGGCCACCTACAACCTCACCTCGCTGCTTGCCGAGCGGCGGGTTCGCACCGGGCAACCCACCGTGCTCGTCGATGCCTACGCCGAGGGGGTGGACTGCGCCTACATGGACAACGTGACGGGCGGTCGCCTCGCCGGAGAGTACGCGGCGACCCTGCCGGGCGAGCTGTACGCGATTTGGGTGGAGACGGAACTCGACCAGCTCTTTACCACCCGCGTCTTTGAGGACCGCCGCAATGGGTTTCTCGCCGCGCTGGGAAGAGGTGGGCGGACCCTGCGCGGCGAGTACACCGCCAGCTTTGACTCCCTCGCGGCCCGTACGGTCGCGAGCACACTGCTTGACGAAGCCGCCCTGCCCTGCACGGTGTTCGCTTCTGCTGACCTGCTGGCCGGGGCGCTGCTCGACGAGGCGGGGGCGCGGGGCCTGAAGGTGGGCGAGGACGTGCGGGTCATCGGCTTCGACGACCAGCCCTGGGCGGCGGCCCGGAACCTCACCACCCTGCACCAGCCCGTCGAGGCGATGGGCTTTGAAGCGGCGGGGCTGCTGCTGGGGCGGCTCGGCGGCTACCGGGGGCCAGCCCGCGCCCGGCGCTTCGAACCCCGGCTGGTCGTGCGCGGCTCGGCGTAACCGGGGGCGCGGCTAGAGTGGGGACGCAGGCTCGGCGTGCTGCACCCCGTCGCGGCCCCGCAGCTTGGCCGCGTACATGGCGGCGTCGGCGCGGGCCACCACCTGCCCTGGCGGCTCGCCCGGCGCGGAGGTCGCCACCCCAAACGAGGCGGTGACGCCCTGCACCCCGTCCACCCGTTCCTGAGCCAGGCGCGTGCGCAGCGAGGTCAGCAGGGTATGCAACGCCTCCAGTTCCAGCGGGGGCAGAATCAGCATGAACTCCTCGCCGCCCCAGCGGGCCGCGACCCCGCCGCGGGGCAGCAGCTCCCGCAAGAGCCGGGCGGTCATCTGAAGGACCCGGTCGCCCACCGCGTGCCCGTGGGTGTCGTTGACGGCCTTGAAGTGGTCGAGGTCGAACACCACCAACGTAAAGGGCTGTCCGGCCTCCGCGAGCGCCGCCAGCCGCTCTTCCCCAGCTCGGCGATTGGCGAGGCCCGTGAGGGGGTCTTGCCGCGCTGCCTGCCGCGCCGCGAGCAGTTGTCCGCGCTGCGCCCCAAAGGTGGCCTGCATCAGAATCATGATGAGGCCAACCAACTGAAACTGAATCACGGCGGCAGCGAGGTCCATGCTGCGGGCTTCGGGTCCCCAAAAGAGGCGGTAGAGGCAGACCCCCAGCGCCAGCAAATATGTCACCGCCGACCAGCGCAGCGCCTCGCGGGGGGCGAACAGCAAAAACGCCCCGGCATACAGCACTGGAAACCAGTAGGTGCTTTCGCTCAGCAGCGAGAGGTGCCCGCCCCCGCTGCCGGGCCAGGGCCACAAGCCCACCAGGAAATAAACCGTCAGCGCCAGCAACTCTATGCGGGCTGCCGGAATCAAGCTCAGCCAGCCCCCCCCGCACCGCCACCAGCAGCCCCAGCAGCAGCGCCGCGAGCAGTGGCAGCGCCACCAGGTCGCGGGGGTGCGGGGCGGGCCACTGCAAGGCCAGGGTGCCCAAGCAGGCCAGCGCCCCCACTCCCGCGAGTTGGCCAAACATTCGCCGCTGTGTCCGTGCTGTCTCGTCCCTGTCCAGCGGATGGGCAGAGTCAGAACCCGCTTCAATCATCTCAGCCCCCCGGAAGCCAGCGATGTCGGCAAGTGGATGAGGCAGCCTCACCCACTCCACATTTTGCAACTCGTAGCCCCTGGCCGTTGATGGAATCCGTTCTTCCTCATTTATTTTCGTTGTGCCCGGCTTGAATCTCCTTCCTGAAGGATTCAATCGGGGAGACCGTATCAGAGCTGCCCTACCGGTCGCTCCTCTCCAGCGGACGCCAGGGTGCGGGGGGGCCGCACCGCATGGTGCACTCGGCAGCGGGCTTCGTAGGTTTCCTGGGCACCGACGAGCAAGACCGGGTCGTCGTAGCGAGCGGGCTGCCCCGCAATCAGGCGCTGCGAGCGGGTGGCCGGAGCGCCGCACACCGTGCAGATGGCCGTGAGCTTTTCGACGCTCTCGGCGCGGGCGAGGAGGTCCGGCATGCAGCCGAACGGCTCGGCTCGGAAATCGAGGTCCAGGCCCGCCAGAATCACCCGGACCCCCCGGTCCGCGAGGTCGAGCACCAGCGGCCCCAGCTCCGGCCCAAAGAACTGCGCCTCGTCGATGCCCACCACATCGGGCAGGGTGAGGCCGGGGTCAGCAAGCAGGGTCCCCTCGCCGAGCAGGTGCGCCCGAATCGCCGCTGCGCCGGGCACCGCGACCGCCTCCAGGCTGCGGCCCGCGTGGCTGGCGACGTGCGCCGCGTGGTAGCGGTCGTCGAGCGCGGGCTTAAAGACCGCCACCCGCTGCCGGGCAATCACCGCCCGCGTCACCCGCCGGATGAGTTCTTCGCTCTTGCCGCTGAACATCGGCCCGACGATGACTTCGAGGTGGCCGCCGTGGTAGGGGGACTTCAGCACGGGGGGATTATCGCAGAGGGGCGGCGCAGGGGGGGACCCACCTGACGAGAACCCCCCCAGGGCGGCCTGGAGGGGTTTTCGCTGCTCGTTTTGCTTGGCCCCCTTCGGGGCGGCAGTCACTTCTTCTTGGTGCGGTAGCTGTCGCCGAAGCGCTTGTTGAACTTGTCCACACGGCCCTCGGTGTCGACGAAGCGCTCCTCGCCGGTCCAGAAGGGGTGAGCGCCGCTCCAGACGTCCACGTGAATCTCCGGACGGGTGCTGAGGGTTTCCATGACGACCTTGCCCTGGTAGATGATTTTGCAGGGAACAGCCTTGGGGTGGATGTCTTGCTTCATAATGGCCTCCTCCGCCACGTCGGTGTGCGTGACGGCAACCCTAAGAGTTTAGCATGTCACCAGACGAACCGCTCGTCCCAGGGGTCCCCGCGCCGCAGCACCTGGGGGCGCGTGCCCGTGACCCGGTGCCCGCCCTTGACGGCGGCCCGCACGAGCAGGCGGGGGTCCAGGGCAGGGTACAGCGCGCGGGCAAAGGCCACCTCGCCCCGCACATCGAGGCTGCCGCCGCTGGCGACCGAATCGGTGCCCAGCGCGACCTCCACCCCCGCCGCCGCGAACGCCGCCCAGGGAAAGGCACCGCACTCCAGATGTGCGTTCGAGCGCGGACAGCTCACGACCGCGCAGCCCGCCGCCGCCACCCGCGCGATGTCCTCTGGAGTCACGTTCACCATATGGACCAGGGCAGGCCGCGCCCGCAGCACGCCCAGTTCGTCGAGGTAGCGCACCGGAGTGAGGTCCGGTTCTGGCCCGCGCCCGATCACCTCCGCAAAGGTGGCCGGGTACAGGGCCGCCGGGCGGTGCTCCCACAGCGGGCCGCCGCCCGTGCGGAAGAGTTCGGCCTCGGCGGGGTGCTCCGCGACGTGAATCTGGAGGGGCAGGCCCTCGCCCGCCGCGTACTCGGTCACCCGGCGCATCAGGCGGTGACTGACGGTGAAAGGCGTGTGCGGACTGAGGCCCACCCGCAAGCCGCCGGGCCGTTCCAGCCGCCGCCAGCGCTCTATCCGCTCCCGCACCCCCGCAAAGATGGCGTCCGCCCGTTCGGGAAAGGTGCCCAACACCTCGAAGTACAGCACCCCGGTCAGGTCCTCACGGGGCAACAGGGCGTCCATCACGTCCCCCGCCCACACGATGTCGCCCACCGCGCCCGTGCCCAGCCGGGCGAGTTCGGCGGCCCCCGCGAGCGCCCCCGCCACCCCACGCCGCCGCTGCTGCGCGATGACGACCTCCGGCAGCCAGCGGAAGTAGGGCAGCGCCTGAAAGTCGTAGGCGCTCATGTCGAGGTGGGTGTGCGCATTGACGGGCGGCGGCGCGATGACGGCCCCGGCGCGGCGCTCGCGGGCGTGCGGAAAGCTGGCCCGGAGGGTCGCCAGGTCCCCAGTGGCGGCCACCACGCCCCCCGACACGACCACCCCGCCCGGCGCGTACCCCCCCCCGATGCCCGTGTACAGGACGTCAGCGGTGAGGAGTTCGGGCAGCCAGGAGTCAGCGGGCATGGGGCGCATTCTGCCGCGCCCCTCCCGACTTGTGCCACCTACGCCAGCGCCTGCACCCGCGCTCCCAGCTCGCGGGCCACCGCGTCCGGCCCCCCGGCGAGGAGATGGGCAGGCAAGTGCCAACGGCCCCGCTGCTCAAACTCGGAGGTAAAGAGGCTGGCGAGGCCCGTCGCCTGGCGGTCCACCTCCAGCAGCACGTCGAGGCCGCCGCCGGAGGCCGGGAACATGACCATCTCCAGCTCATTGATGCGGGATTGCCCGTAGGGAGGCCGGAAACTCAGTTCCTGCACGATGCGTCCGTGGTGATACTCGACCTCGCTTCCGGCGAGCGAGAAGCCCAGGCGGCCAGCGGCCTCTATCAGGGTCTCCATCTCGCGGCTAGGCAGAATCTGGAGCTGGTCGCTGTCGCCGGGGTCGGCGGCCCCCGCGATGTCCGCATCGGTGACGAGCCAGACCGCCGTGCCGCGCAGGGTCAGCGGGGTGCCCGTGGGCACCGGAAGCTCGAAGGGAAACTCCCGCCGCTCGCCGGGTTGGAGGGTGAAGCCCGGCACCACCGGCTGCGAGAAGAGGGTGTGGGTGACGTAAGCGTCATCCTTTTTATAGCGAGTCGCCAGGCCGAGGTTGAGGCGCTCAATCCTCTGCTCGACGCTCCCGCCCTCCACGACCACCACGCCGCGCACGCTCTCGCCGACCCGCACCGCCGGGTTCTGGACTCGCGCATCCACCCGCGCCCCGCCAACGCCGACCGCCGCCATCATCCGTTTCAGAAATCCCATACAGGTCACCGTACGGGGGAACTGCTCGCCGGGTTGCCGTCAGCGCCCGGAGCGCGACCGCTCGGCGGCGAGGAGCGCGGCCCCTACGATGCCCGCCTCGTTTTGGAGGGCGGCGGGCACGAGCGGGGTGCGGGCGAGCTTGACGTGCTCCTGCCACTTGTCGGCCTTTTTGCTCAGGCCCCCGCCGATGATAAAGAGGTCGGGGGAAAACAGCGCCTCGACGTGGCGCAGGTAGGTCGAGGCCCGCTTGGCCCATCCCTTCCAGTTCAGGTCATCCCGCTCGCGGGCGCGGTCGGAGGCCCAGCTCTCGGCGTGCTTGTCGCCCTTGAGCCACAGGTGCCCCAGCTCGGTGTTGGGCACCAGCACCCCGCTGTGCAGCAGGGCGCTGCCGATGCCCGTGCCAAAGGTCAGGACCATGACCAGGCCCGGCACGTCCCGCCCGGCCCCGAACCGCACCTCGGCGACCCCCGCCGCGTCCGCATCGTTGACGAGAAAGACGTCGCGCCCAGTCGCCTCCGTGAACAGGGCGTCGGCGTCCAGGCCTATCCAAGAGTCGTCCACATTGGCCGCGCTGAGGGTCTTGCCGTGCAGGACGATGCCGGGAAAGGTGACCCCGATTGGCCCCTTCTCTTCCTGTCCGAAGTGCCGCACCAGCTCGGCGACGACCTCCTGCACGTCCTCCGGGCGGGCACCCGCAGGGGTGGGGATGCGGTGCCGCTCGGCCACGAGTTGCCCGGTCCGCGTGTCCACGGGTGCGCCCTTGATGCCGCTGCCGCCGATGTCGATGCCGAGGATCACGCTCATGGGCCACAGCCTATAGGACGCGGCGGAGGGAAGGGCGGCCAGCGGCCAGCAGCCAGCCATCAGCTCTAGGGAGTGACCACGTTTGATGCGGACTCCGGTTGAACAATGGAGCGGGCAGCCTCTCCCACCAGGGGGAGAGGTTTTTTACGCTCTAAACGCTCCTTGTCCGGCGCGACCTCTTGGAAAGCTGCAAAAGCGTCTGCACCATTGATGAGCTGGCAGCTGGCAGCTGGCGGCTAACCGCTGAGAGCTGCCCCCTTCCCTCACCGGGCGGAGGGTTGGCCTTGCCTGGCCCGCTGGCGGCGGCGCTTGGCCCGGTACATGCGCTCGTCGGCGAGGGACAGCAGCGCCGCGCCGCCCTGCGCCTCGGCTCCCCCCACCAGCCCCACGCTGGCCCCCAACGGCTGGGTGGTGAGCTGGCGGGCCGCGAGCACGGCAATATCGACATGTTCGAGCAGCTCGTCTTCGGAGAGGTCCGCAAACAGCACGACGAACTCGTCGCCGCCGTAGCGGTAGACCTCGGCGGGCGGGGGCAGTTCGCCGCGCAGGGCCGCCGCAAAGACGCGCAGCACCTGGTCGCCCTGGGCGTGGCCTTCGCGGTCATTGACCCCCTTGAAGCCGTCGAGGTCAATGAGGGCCAGCCCGAACGTCCCGCCCGCCCCCTGCCGCGAGGCGAGCGCTTCCTCCAGCGCGAGGCGATTGCCCGCCCCGGTGAGGGGGTCTTGGCGGGCGGCGCGGCCCTGGTCGTCGAGCAGCGTGCGGCGGGTGAGGGCCGCCCGGACGCTGCGGCCCGCCGCGTCGAGCAGGGCACGGTCAGTGCTCCGCCAAGCGGCCCGCGGCCCCCGCTCGGCCCGCACCACCACCAGCACGAAGGTGGTCTCCCCGAACTGGCCGAGGGGCACCCACGCGGCGGCCCGTAGCCCGGCGGCGACCGCCTCCGGCAGGGCGGCGGGGTGCGCGGCGTAGTCGTCGAGGTGGGTGACTGCCGTACTCTCCCGCAGGAGGCGGGTCAGGCCCCCCGGCAGGTGCGGCAGACGCTCGGCAAAAGCGAGGAGCGCCGGGCTGAGGTCCGGGCGGTGGTGCGCGACCTGAATGGCGAGGTCTTCGCCGCGCAGCGAGACCAACCCTGTCCAGTCGGCATCCACGGCCTCGCCCACCAACGCAGCGGCGGCGAGGGTGGCTTCCTGCGGGCTGAGGGGCAGCTCCAGCAGCTCGTTGACGGCCTCCAGCACGCGGGCATGGGCCACCTGCTGCTGAAGGTCGTTGAGTTCCCGCCGCTGCCAGTCGACCTGCGCCGACAACTCGCGGTGATGCCGCCGCAGCTCTAGCTCGTCCATCACCAGGGCGGCGAAGTCTTGCAGGGTGGCCCGCTCCTCGCGGGCGAGGTCGCGGGGGCGCGTGTCGGTGATGCACAGGGTGCCGATGCAGTAGCCGCGGGGCGTCACCAGCGGGGCACCCGCATACAGGCGAATGGGCAGGTCGCCCTCCCACACCATCGGGTTGTCACGGAAGCGCGGGTCGCGGGACGCGTCCGGGATGACCAGCACTTCCTCGCCGAGGATGGTCCAGGCACACAAGGAGTGTTTGCGGGAGGCGGTGGTGTCCTGGAGGCCGACGCAGGACTTGCCCCATTGCCGGTCTTGGTCCACGAAGTTGATGACGGCCACGGGCACCCGCAGGGCGCGGGCCGCGAGCCGGGTGAGGCGGTCGAAGCTCGCTTCCGGGGCCGTGTCGAGAATCTGGTAACGCGCCAGCTCCAGCAAACGCTCGTATTCGTGGTCGGGCAACGGCGCAGCGGTCATCGTGCGTCAGAATATCCGCCGCACTCTTGCGCCTTTCTTTCCGGGCAGCGCAGCGGTCCGTGCCCATAAAAAACCGCCCCCACGCGGGAGGCGGCTCATTCGTTCAGCCGAGGGGGGGTTACCCGTTGCGGGCACCCTTGGCGGCGTCCACCAACGAGCGGAAGGCTTCCGGCTCGCGAGCGGCGAGGTCGGCGAGCACCTTGCGGTTGAGGTCTACCCCGGCCCGCTTCAGGCCGTTCATGAAGGTGGAGTAGTTCATGCCGTGCAACCGGGCACCCGCGTTGATGCGCTGAATCCACAGGCGGCGGAAGTCGCGCTTCTTGTTGCGACGGTCGCGGTACTCGTAGGTCGCGGCGTTCAGCAGCGTCTGGAAGGCGTTGCGGTACTGCTTGGAGCGGCTGCCCCAGAAGCCCTTGGCCCGCTTGAGCACCTTCTTGTGGCGGCGGCGGCGGACGGTTCCGGTCTTGACGCGCGGCATGGTTTATTTCCTCCCCGCAATGAGGCCGAGCTTCATCCGCGCCCATTCGCTCTTGGCGAGGACAAAGCCCTTGCCCTTGCCGCGAATCTCGTCGCCGCTCTTGCCGGTGTTCTGGTGGCGCTTGCCACTCTTGAACGCCATGACCTTGCCGGTGGCCGTGACCTTCACCCGGCGGGTCATGCTCTTTTTGGTCTTCATCTTGGGCATGTCTGCTCTCCTTAGTCCGGTCGCGCCCGCTTGGGTGGGGCTTCCGTCTGGGGTGCGGGCCGTCTCCTTCGGGAAACTGTTGGTCGCCCTGCCCCACTTGACCAAGTGGAAACTATACGCGGGGGGCGGGGGCGGCGGCAAGGGGTCAAGCGGGCCGGCAGGCTTTTATCTCAACTCGGTTGAGGGCTGAGGAGACGGAGGGCAGCCAGGGGGTTGAGGCGGAGCTGGCGAACAAGTGCGGTGACGTGACGCGTCTGTGAGGACAGCAGGGCCAGGACCACGCCATTGAGGACAGCGCGTCCTTGAGCACCTTTGCGCAGACGGCATCGGTCCTCGTGAAGGACAGTGTCGCGACGATGGTGCGAGCGGTTTTCGATCCCCCAATGACCCCGCCAATAGTCCTCCGCTTCCTGAGCCGTCAGCAGCCTGCTGCTGACGGCATAGCGGACTTCTCTCGTCTGAGTGCCGTTTCGGCGGGTGATGCGGTGTTCGCGGCGGATCAGCGTCTTTACTTCGGGAAGGGCTTGAGAGATAGCTTCGGGAATGTCCGTGATGACTTCGGTACGCCGCTCCCACACCTCTCCACTACGGTGTTCCACGTCCGTGACGCCGTTCTGGACGGGGTAGCTGAAGGCCAGCACGGCCCACTCCTTCAGCTCCTTGACGTTGTTTTTGAGGGGAACAAGGTAAGCTCCGCCTGCCTCAATCACCTGTGTGGTGAAGCCACGATCGGTGTACGCGGCGTCCAAGGTCAGCAACCAGTGTTCACCAAAAAAAAAAACCTGTCCGGCCCGCCGGAGGTGGGGGCCAGAGGAGACCCATGCAGACACCCCCCCCCCCCCCCGCCCCCTCCGAGCGGGCCGCCCCCGCTGCGGCGCGTGCCCCCTACCTTCCCCCCCGTGTACAGGACCTCGGTCCCTGGCAGGCGGTGACCCTGGCCTATTCCGTGCCCGGCGGCCCCGGCGGGCTGCTCAACCCCGGCGGCTCGGCGAACTCCGGCCCCTTCTGACGCCCCTCCCCCTCCCAGGAGACCCCATGACCCCATCCTCCCGAACCCTACCCAAGCGCCTGCTGCTCGCGGGCTTGCTCGCCCTGGCCGCCTGCGGTCAGGCCCCCCAGACCAGCCTGCCGAGCGCGCCCGCCGCGGGGGCGGCCCCCGCCCGCACGCCCGTGCGCAGCCTGGGCCTCTTCGAACTCAGCGTGACGGGCGCGACGACCGCCAACCCCACCGCGACCGTGCGGCCCGCCGCGGGCCTGAGCGCCCAGGCGAGCGAGGTGCCGGGCCTCTCCTTCGAGCCGCTCTCCTTCGGCACCTTTACCGACGAGAAAAACGGGATGCGTTACCTGCGGGCCACCTTCCGGTTGACGAACGGCTCCGGGCAGGCCCTCTCTGACCTCGCCCTGGTGCCCATCGACACCGAGGGCCAGAACGCCACCGTGGGCGCGACGCCCTTTCGGGACGTGCGCTACTTCGACGGCTCGGACGCCTCCGAGCGGGCGCAGGCCCTGCGGGTGGACACCCCCCGCCGCCTGAACTCGGCGACCGGGGCGGTCGAGCCGGACCCCGACGCCACCCCCCTCGTCGGCAACCTCAACACCGGGGACGCGCAGGTTCCCGTTCCCGCCGGGCAGCAGCTCGCCGCGGTCGCCCACGAGGGCTGGCAAGCAGGTGCGGTCCCGGCGGGCGGCAGCCGGGTCGTGACCTTTGCCACCCGCATTCCGCTGTCGGGCACCCCGGCCCGTGACCCCTTCGCCTTCCGCATCGTCTTCACGGCGCTCGACAACCCCGGCCAGAATGCGGCCCCCCTGACGAATATCGCTGCCGTACAGGGAGCGACGCCGAGCGGAGACGCGGCCAGCCCGCTCGCCGGACAGACGGTGACCGTCGAGGGGGTGGTGACTGCGGTCACCCCCGGCCTGAGCGGCTTTTTCCTCCAGGAAGAGGGCCTCGATGCCGACGGCGACGGGGCGACGAGCGACGGCATCTTCGTGTTCTGCGGCAGCACCTGCCCCAGCCTGAGCGCGGGCGACCGGGTGCGGGTGACCGCCCAGGTGACCGAGTTCCGGCGCAGCTACACCTTCAACCGGGGTCAGCCCTCCGAGGAGACGGTAACGGCCCCCTTCACCCTGACCCAGCTCACGAACCCGGCGGTCACCGTGCTCGCGCAGGGCTACGCGCTGCCCGCCCCCGTGACGGTCGCGCCCAACCTGCCCCTCGCCGAGCGCGAGCGCCTGGAGGGGATGCGGGTCACCACGACGGGCGTGGTCACCAACAACTTTCCGCTGGGCCGCTTCGGGAGCGTGGACCTCGCCGCCGAGCGCATCGCCAACTTCACCCAGGTGAACGCCCCCAGCCAGGCCGCCTACGCCGCTTTCCTGGCCGACCTGCCCAACCGGACCCTGCGGGTCGACGACGGGAGCACCGCCCAGAACCCAGCCTCCGTCTTCGGGCGGGACGGGCAGCCGCTGGGCGCGGCGAACACCCTGCGCGGAGGCGACACCGGCACCGTGACGGGCGTGCTGCACTACGACCACGACGGCTTCGGGGACCGCAGCGGCAGCGCCTTTGTCTACCGGGTGCAGGCCGAGTCGGCCCTCTTCCAGGCGACCAACCCCCGCACGGACGCCCCCGCCGCAGTGGGCGGCACCCTCAGGGTCGGCTCGATGAACGTCCTGAACTACTTCACCACCCTGGTAAGCAGCAATACGGGCTGCACGCCCAACGGCACGAGCAGCAGCTCGCGCGGGGCGAACACCTGCACCGAGTTCGAGCGCCAGCGGGCCAAGATTGTTGCGGCCATCACCAAGCTGGACCCGGCGGTCCTGGGCCTGCTGGAGATGCAAAACGACTTCGACCGGGGGGCGAACAGCTCGGTGGCCAACCTCGTCGCGGCGCTGAATGCGGCGACGGCCCCGAATACCTACGCCTATGTCAACCCCGGCGCGAAGGTCGGTTCGGACGCCATCTCGGTCGCCATGATTTACCAGCCCGCCCGCGTGACGCCCGTGGGGCAGCTCGCCATCCTCGATGCGAGCAAGGACGCCCGCTACATCGACACCTGCAACCGCCCGACCTGGGCGCAGACCTTCCAGGCCAATGACAACGGCGGGCGCTTCACAGCGGTCATGGCGCACCTCAAGAGCAAGGGCAGCCCCTGCTCCGCCCTGAACGACGCCGACCGGGGCGACGGCCAGGGCAACGCCTACCTCGCCCGCGAGCGGGCCACCGCCGCGCTGGTGGACTGGCTGGCGACCAACCCCACCGGGATTGCCGAAGACGACCGCCTCATCATGGGCGACCTCAACGCCTACGCCCAGGAGACGGCGGTGCAAAACCTCGTCGCGGGCGGCTACGCCAACCTGTTCCCGAACACGGCCTACTCGTACCAGTTTGACGGGCAGTGGGGCAGCCTCGACCACGCCCTCGCGAGCAGCAGCCTGCGCGGGCAGGTCACCGGGCAGACCAAGTGGCACATCAACGCCGACGAGCCGACGGTGCTGGACTACAACGTCGAGTTCAAGAGCGCGGCGCAGCAGGTCAGCCTCTACGCCCCCGACCCCTTCCGCTCCAGCGACCACGACCCCGTACTCGTGGGCCTGAACCTGACCGCCCAGACCCCGGTCGCGCCCCCCACCCCGGTCGCCAGTGTCTCGCTGACTCCGGAAACGGCGGCCCTGACCGCCACGGTGGGCGGCCCCAGCGTCTCCCAGAGCTTCACGGCGACGGGCACGAACACCACTGGCCCCCTGACGGTGACGGTGACCCCGCAGCCGGGCGCTCCGACTACTGGCGCTCCAACTGTCAGCGCCCCGGCGACCGTCACGAGCGGCGCGGCCTTTAACGTCACCGTGTCGGCCCCGGCGGGCACCGCGCCCGGCACCTACACCTACGAGGTGAAGGCGGAAGGCAGCGGCGCGAGCGATACGAGCACGCTCACGGTGACGGTACAGGGGGCGGCTTCCGGCCCGTCCAACCTGGTCATCAGCCAGGTGTATGGGGGTGGCAACGTGGCGGGCGCGGCCTACCAGTCCGATTTCGTCGAACTCTTTAACCCCACCGCCGCCCCAGTCAACCTCGCGGGCCTGAGCGTGCAGTACGCCAGCGCGACGGGCACGGGGAACTTCGCCAAGGCTGCCGACCTGACCGGGACCCTCCAGCCGGGGCAGTACTACCTCGTCCGCCTCGCGACCGGAACGGCGGGGAACGCCCCGCTGCCCGCCCCCGACGCCAGCGGCACGACCAACATGAGCGGCACGGCGGGCAAGGTCATCCTGGCGAACACCACGGCGGCGCTCGCCTGCAACGGCGGCAGCACCCCCTGCACCCCCGCGCAGCAGGCGCAAATCATCGACCTCGTCGGGTACGGGAGCGCCAACTTCTATGAGGGGTCGGCCCCCGCGCCCGCGCCCAGCGCTGCCGACAGCATCTTCCGCAAGCTGAACGGCTGCCAGGACACCAACCAGAACGGCCAGGACTTTGCGGCGGGTGCGGCGGCCCCGCGGAACAGCGCTTCTCCCCTGAACGTCTGCAACTGAACCCCCTCCCCTTCCCTCGCCCCCTCCCTGCTGCGGAGGGGTTTCTCCTTCTTGCTTTCGCCGCAGCGTTCTCCCCACTCCGTGCGTTAGCCTCTTCCCCATGACCTCTTCCCCCCGCCCCGTCACCCTAGTGACCGGCGCGACAGGCGGCATCGGCACGGCGCTGGCCCGCGCCTTGGCACAGACGCATGACCTCATCCTGCACGGACGGGGGGGCGAGCGGCTGGAGGCGTTGTGCGCGGAGCTGGGTGCCCTGCCCCTGGCCCTCGACCTCACCCGCCCGGACACCTTTGCCCCGGCGCTCTCTGCCCTGGGCCGAGTGACGAACGTGGTGCACAACGCGGGAGTGGTGGAGCTGGGGGCGGTGGCCGAGCAGGAGCACGCCACCTGGACCCACACCCTCGCCGTGAACGTGGTTGCCCCCGCCGAGCTGACCCGGTGGCTGCTGCCCCGCGTGCGGGAGGAGCGCGGCGCGGTGGTCTTCGTCAACAGCGGGGCGGGCCTGCGGGCCAATCCCGGCTGGGCGAGCTACGCCGCGAGCAAGTTCGCGCTGCGGGCGCTCGCGGACGCCCTGCGGGAGGAAGAGGCCCCTCACGGCGTGCGCGTCTGCACCGTCTATCCGGGCCGCACCGCGACGCCCATGCAACAGTCGGTGCGGGCACAGGAGGGCGGCGCGTACCAGCCGGACGCCTACCTCACCCCGGAAACGGTGGCGGCGACCCTCCGCTTCGTGCTGGAGGCCCCACGTGACGCGGTGCTCACCGACGTGACCGTCCGGCCAGGGGTCCGCTAGTGGAGCGCTACGACGCCGTGATCGTGGGGGCGGGCGCAGCGGGCCTCAATGCCGCGCTGGTGCTGGGCGGCTCCCGGCGCGAGGTGCTGCTGCTTGACGGCGGCCCCACCCGCAACGCCGCGGCGCGGGCGGCCCACGGGGTCTTCACGCGGGACGGGGCCGCGCCCACGCAGCTCAAGAGCCTTGGGCTGGCCGACCTCGCCCCCTACCCAGTCACGGTGCGGCCCGGCGTGGCCCGTGAGGTGAGGCCCTGGGACGGCGGCTTCGCCCTGCGGCACGACGGTGGCTGGGCTTTCGCCCGGCGGCTGCTCCTCGTGACTGGGGTGCGCGACGTGCTGCCGGGCGTGCCGGGCCTGCGCGAGCGCTGGGGCCGCACCGTTCACCACTGTCCCTACTGCGACGGTTGGCCGAGCCGCGAGTCGGCCCTGGGCGTGCTCGGCTCCCATCAGGAGGGCCATCACCTCGCCCTGAGCGTGCGGGCGTGGTCTGACCGGGTCGTGCTGCTGACGAACGGCCCCGACGAACTCACGAACGAGCAGCGGGAGGACCTGCGGCGGGTGGGAGTTCCGGTGGTCTCCACCCCAATCCGGCGGCTGGAGGGAAAGGACACCGTGCGGGTGCGCTTCCGGGATGGCGAGCGCCTGACGCTGGACGCCCTTTTCCTGAACCCCACCCAGGTGCAGCGCAGCCACCTGCCCGCGTCTCTCGGCTGCGCGATGAATGCCAAGAGTCGCGTCGTGGTCAACGAGCACGGCATGACCAGCGTGCGCGGGGTGTGGGCCGCCGGGGACATGACGGGTGCCCCGCAGTACGTCATGAGTGCCGCCGCGAGCGGCATGCTCGCCGCCATCTCGCTCAATACCACCCTGATTCACGAGGACGTGCGCCGAGCGGGGGCCGCCTTTCACAAGTCGCCCGGCGAGCCGCAGTCACCCCCGCCGAGCGGAGGCGAGGCGTCGTGACCCGGCCCGACCTCCCCGTCTTCGAGGTGCTCCCGGAACTGCGGGCGGCGCTTGCAGCTCACCCGCTCGTCTTGCTGCAAGCCCCGCCCGGCGCGGGCAAGAGTACGGGATTGCCGCTCGCGCTGCTGGAGGAACCCTGGCTCGCGGGGCAGGGGGTGGTGCTGCTCCAGCCCCGGCGGGCGGCGGTGCGGGGGGTGGCGGCCCGGCTCGCCCAGACGCTGGGCGAGGAGGTCGGCGGGACAGTCGGCTCCCGCGTGCGCTTCGAGTCGCGGGTGTCCGCCCGCACCCGCATCGAGGTCGTGACCGAAGGGATTCTCACCCGCCGCTTGCAACGAGACCCCGAACTGAGCGGGGTGGGGCTGGTCCTCCTCGACGAGTTTCACGAACGCTCGCTCGACGCCGACCTCGCCCTCGCCCTGCTGCGCGACGTGCAGGGTGCCCTGCGGGACGACCTGCGGGTGCTCGTCATGTCGGCCACCCTCGACCCCGCCCTCCCGGAGCGGCTGGGAGCACCCCTCGTTCGCAGCGCGGGGCGGGCCTACCCGGTGGAGGTGCAGTTCCTCCCGGCGGACCCGGCGGGGCGAGTGGAGGACGCCGTCGCGCGAGCGGTGCGGGAAGCTCTGGCCGTTCACCCGACCGGGGACGTGCTCGCTTTTCTTCCCGGCGTGCGCGAGATTCGGGGGGCGATGTCGGCGCTGTCCGGCGCAGACGCCCTCGTGCTGCCCCTTTTCGGAGACCTTCCCCTGGCCGAGCAGCGCCGGGCCATCCTCCCCGACCCCCAGGGGCGGCGGCGGGTGGTCCTGGCGACCTCCATCGCCGAGACGTCCCTCACCCTGGAGGGCGTGACCATCGTGGTGGATGGGGGCCTGAGCCGCACCCAGGCCTTTGACCCCCGCACGGGCCTGACCCGCATGGTGACCACCCGCGTCACCCGTGATGGGGCCGAGCAGCGGGCCGGGCGGGCGGGCCGCACCGCTCCCGGCGTGGCCTACCGCCTCTGGAGCGAGCGCACCCACGCGGCGCTGCCCCAGCGCCGCCTCCCCGAAGTGCTGGAAGCCGACCTCGCGCCCCTCACCCTCGAACTCGCCGGGTGGGGTGCCCCCGACCCTGCGGCGCTCGCCTGGCTCGACGCCCCGCCCGCACCCCGCGTGGAGGCCGCCCGCGGGGTGCTGCGCGAGCTGGGAGCGCTGGACGCCGCGGGCCGCATCACCCCGCAGGGCCGGGCGCTCTTGGAGCTGCCCACCCACCCCCGCCTCGCGCACCTGCTGCACGGTGGGCAGGCGCTGGGCCTGGGGTCACTCGCCGCCGACGTGGCTGCGCTGCTGGAGGAACGCGACCCGCTCGGCGCCGGGGCGGGGGCTGACCTGACGGACCGGGTGGCGGCGCTGCGGGCCTGGCGGCGGGGCGAGCGGGGCGGGGGAGAGGTGAGCGTCCTGGAGCGGGCCGAGCGCCTCTCGCGGCAGTGGCGGCGCGAGCTGGGGGTGCGCCCGGACGACTCGCCGCCGGACGGCCCCTCCGTGGGACAGCTCGTCGCCCTCGCCTACCCGGAGCGGGCAGCGCTGGCGCGGGCGGGCGGTGGGGGCCGCTTTCTCCTCGCGGGGGGGCAGGGGGCGCGGCTGCCGGAGGGGGACGCGCTGGCCGCAGCGCCTGCCCTCGCGGTGGCTCACCTCGACGCGGGGACCGGGGAGGGCCGCATCCACCTCGCCGCCCCCCTCGACCCCGCCGCGCTGGACGCCCGCGCCGAGTGGCAGGACACCGTGCGCTGGGATACCCGCAGCGGGGCGCTGGTCGCCGCTCGCGAGCGCCGGGTGGGGGCCTTGGTCTTGGAATCACGCCCCCTGGAGGGGCTGCCGCCCGGAGAGCGGGTCGCTGCCCTCGCCGGGGCCATCCGCAGCGAAGGGCTGCATCTCCTGACCTTTTCCCCGGAGGCCGAGCAGCTCCGCGCCCGCGCCCAGTCCTTGCGGCAGTGGCGTCCGGACGAGGGTTGGCCCGACCTCTCGGACTCCGGCTTGCTGGCGACACTGGAGGAGTGGCTCGGCCCCCACCTCACGGGCGTCCGCACCCGCGAGGAGCTGGAGCGGGTGAACCTCGTCCCCGCCCTGCAAGCTCGGCTGCCCTGGCCGCTGCCCGCTCGCCTCGACGAGCTGGCCCCCACCCACCTCTCCGTTCCCAGCGGCTCCCGCGTGCGCCTGACCTACCACCCGGATGGGTCGCCGCCCATCCTCGCCGTGAAGTTGCAGGAGCTGTTCGGCCTCGCCGAGACGCCGACCGTGGACGGGGGCCGCCGTCCCGTGCGGCTGCATCTGCTCTCGCCCGCCGGACGCCCGGTGCAGGTCACCCAGGACCTGCGCTCGTTTTGGAACAGCAGTTACTTCGAGGTGCGCCGCGAGCTGCGGGGCCGCTATCCCAAGCACCCCTGGCCGGACGACCCTTGGAGCCATGTGCCGACGCGGGCGACGAAAAAGCGCCTGTAGCGTTTGGCCCGTCGCTTGTGGCTCGTGGCTGGTGGAACAAAGAAAAAGAAGGAGGGGGAGACGTGAGTGACCGTCTCCCCCCTCCCTCTCCAGGCTCACAACAGTTGCGCGAGTGCTCCTCCCAGCAGCGTCAGACCCATCACGCCTAGCATGGCGGCGGCGACGTGCCGGGGCGGGGCGGGGGCCAGCTCCCGCGCGGGGGGGGGCGAGATGGCTCGCCGCGGGCGGTGGGCGGTGCCTCCCCGCGCCATCCCGGTCATGCGGCCCGCCCGTGTCCGCCCGCGGGGGCGGCGTGCAGGCTGCCGAGGGCGGCTTTGAGGTGCTTATAGACCTCGCGCTGAAGCTCCAGGTCTTCGGGGAGTTCGTACTTGAGCTGCTCCATCGCCTGCACGAGGTGCGCTCCGCCGGGGCTGCGCTCGTGGTCGGGCCGCGCCCATTCGGGCAGCTCCGGGGTGACGGCGGGTTCGCGCCGCTGGTCGTTCCAGTCGACCCACTGCTTGGGCAGGTCATAGAGGTAGCGCCCAATCCCAAACTGCACCGCGCAGCGTTTCAGGGCGTCCGAGGCGGCGGCCTTGAGGGTGGCGTACTCGCCTTCCCCCGCTTCGCCGATGTCCTCGCGGGTCACGCCCAGCACCGTCAGGCGGCCCTTGACGGCGGGGTGAGGAGCGCCCGAAATGACTTCCAGTTCAAAGCTCCAGCCATCCGGGCAAATCGCGTCGAGGCGGTCTTGGACGGCGCGGGCATCCACGTACGCGAGCAGCAGAGCGCGGGTGCGCTCCTTGTTAAAAGCTTGCGGCTTCCAGCTCACCAGATGAGCGGGAAACGGAGCCTGGAGTCGTTTCTGAACATCGCTCAACTTCATGCGTTTAGTTTATAACGTAACACCATTACGGTCAAGACAGAATGGTTTGGTATCGGCGGGGTCAAATACGAAAAAACCCCGGCGGGAGCCGGGGCTTCGGGGAGGAGGTCGGGGCGGATTACTTCGTTTCGGTCAGGCTGTAAGAGCCGCTGCCGGAGTAGGCGTAGACCTCCCAGCGGTAGGTGCCCTGAGACGCTGCGTAGGTGATGCTCTCGCTGCTGCTTGCGCCCTCGCTCGCGGCCACGTCGGCCCAGGCGCTGCCATTCCACTTCTGGAGGTAGAGGTCAAAGTCGGTGCCCGCTGGCCCGCTGAGGGTGGCCTTGAGGGTGCCGCCCGCGTACGAGAAGCCGCTTGTGCCCGGTTTATAGGAGCTGGTGCGGCTGCTCACGCTGCCCGTGTAGGTCGTGGTGGTGCCCGTCGAGGGAGGCGGCGTGGTCGCGCCGCTGCCGACGTACAGCAAGCGGTTGGGGCTGCCCGTCATCGCGTTCGTCACCTTGCCGGTGGTGGCATTCCCCAGCAGGGCGTTCGTGACGGCGCTGTTGGTGGTGTTGCCGCCCGCGATGAGGAGGGCAATCGCCCCGGCGACGTGCGGAGTCGCCATCGAGGTGCCACTGATGGTGTTCGTGGCGGTCGTCGAGCCAATCCAGGTCGAGGTGATGTTGCTGCCCGGCGCAAAGATGTCCAGGCACGAGCCGTAGTTGCTGAAGCTGGAACGGGCGTCCGTGTTGGTGGTGCTGCCCACCGTAATCGCGCTCGCAGCGCTCGCGGGTGACACGTTGCAGGCGTTCTGGTTCTCGTTGCCCGCCGCGACCGCCATAATCAGGTTCTTGCTTGCAGCGCTGTTCACGGCGTCGTTGACGGCCTGGCTAAAGCCTCCGCCCAAGCTCATGTTGGCGACCGCCGCCCCGCTGCCCTTGTTGCTCACGGCCCAGTTCACGCCCGCAATGACCCCGGAGTTCGTGCCAGAGCCGTCGCAGCCCAGCACCTTCACGGCCACGAGCTGCACGCCCTTAGCGACCCCCCAGGTGGCGCTGCCCACCGTGCCCGCCACGTGGGTGCCGTGGCCCTGACAGTCCGAGTTGTTGCCGTCCCCGGTGGTGTTGGTGCCCCACACCGCCCGGCCCCCGAAGTTGGTATGCGCGGTGTTGATGCCCGTGTCGATGATGTAGGCCTTCACGCCGCTCGCGGTCGAGTTGTAGACGTAGTTGCCGTCCATCGGCAGGTCACGCTCGTCGATGCGGTCCAGGCCCCAGGTCGCGCCCGTCTGGGTCGCGCTCATGCGCATCACGCCGTCTTGCTCGATGTACTTCACCCGTGGGTCGGCCCGCAGCGCCTGAAGGTTCTGGGGGCTGAGGCGGGCCGCAAAGCCCTCGATGGTCTGCGAATACAGGTGCTGAATGGTGATGCCCTGGGGGTCGAGGTTCAGCGCCCGAATGAGGCCGCCCGCGTCCTGCGCGCCCAGGTTGCTCGGTGCCGCGCCCTCGCTAAAGACCACGATGTACTGCCCGGCGATGGCCTCCGGGTTGTCAGTCCCCAGCAGGGGGGCCAGCGTCCGCGTGGGGCGCGGCGCTGAGGAGGCGTCCGCCGCAGGTGCGGCGGGGAGCTGGGAGGTCGGGGTCTGGCTGCCGCAGGAAGCGAGCAGCAGGGCGAGACCGAGCAGGCTGAGCAGGGGGCGTGCGGTCATAAATTTCCTCCAGGCAATAGGGTCAAAGGGCCTCCGGCGTCACCGGAGGGCAGAACGAACTTTTCCGACGTCATGGATGTAGCACAGCTCTTGAACTCTTCTTCATGCAAACATCTAGACAAGACGCTAAAATGCCGTCACTTTTTCCGATTGAAAAGTAAAAACCCCAAAAATATTTAGAAAGACAAGTTAAGAGGCTGTTTATCTTCCAAATATTCTGGGAGCGAGAGCGCTGGTTCTCACCCATGACCCATCTGTGAGCTAGCCCCCACACAGGTGTGATGGCGTGGGTGCTCTCCTACCCCCACAACGAACCATGGGGACGTCAAGGAGCGTCCCCATGGTCGCAGCGGCGTGATTTTAGCGGCTGGTAGGCGGAGTCGGGAGGGCCGCCGGAGTGGTCGTGATGGGGATGCGGGCGAGCTGCGAGTCGAGGTACTTTTGGGCGGCGTCGCGGGCGAGCTGTTCGCGGATGAGGGGGGCGACCTCGGCGAGGGGCGCGAGGCCCGCCGGCGTGCGGCGGGTCACGACGAGGACATGCCAGCCGTATTCGGACTGCACGAGCTGGGGCTGGTTCAGGGGGGCGGCGAAGGAGGTGCGGTCAAACGGCTCGACCGTCTCGCCGGGTTCAATGCAGCCGAGGTCGCCGCCCTCGGCGGCGCTGCCGGGGTCCTGGCTCTTTTGCCGAGCGATGGCCGCAAAGTCGCCGCCCGCTGCGAGGTCACGCAAGATGGCCTGGCCCTCCGCCTGACTGGGCACGAGGATGTGCCGCACGCACGCCTGAGCGGGGCGGGTAAAGGCCGAGCGGTTGAGGTTGTAGAAGCTGGACACCAGGGCGTCCCCGAAGGTCAGGCGCCCCTTAATCCCTTCCAGGTAGGCATCGACGACCAGTTCGCGCTCGATGTCGGCCCGCAGCTCGGCCTCGCTCGCAAAGCCGTTCGCCGCCAGCGCCTCCCGGTAGGCAGCGTCGGTGTCGAAGCTCTCGCGGGTTTCGGCAAGCTGGGCGTCGACCTGCGCCGCCGTGACCGCCGTGCCCCGGCGGGCGAGCTGATACACGGCCCGGTCGCGGGCGTACTGGGTCAGGAACCCGCTCCGCGCCCCGGCAAACTGCGCCAGCGCGTCTTCCGAATAGGGAATCCCCTGCGCGTTGAGCACCCGCGCGACTGCCAGCCGGAAGGCCCGCTCGTACTCGCCGAGGGTGATGACTTCGCTGCCCACCCGCGCCACCACCGCCTGAGGGTTGGCTGCCGCGGGGGCGGGCGCAGCCTGGGTTGGGGAAGCCGGAGCGGTCGGGGTGCTCGGCGTGCCCGTGCTTTGGGCCAGGGCCGCGCCACTCAGCAGCAGCGCGAGCGTGAGGAAGCTCTTTTGCATCTGTCCACTGTAGCGCGCTTGGGGGCCGCCGCCCTCAGAACCCCCGCTGCTACAATCCCCCCCGATGCGCCTGACCCTCGTGCCAGCCCCCGACCCCCGCGTGTACGACGACGCCGTTCGTTCGCTGCCCATCACCAGTCCCCTCCAGGGCTGGGGCTACGGCGAGGCGCGGCGCACGCTGGGGCAGGAGCCGTTGCGCTTCTTGATTCGGGGGCCGGGCGGACAGACGGTGGGGGCGCTGCAACTGCTGCGCAAGCGGCTGGTGCCCGGCTTCTCGACCCTCTACGCCCCGCGCGGCCCGGCCCTAGAGTCGCTCGACCTGCTCCCCGCCGTCGCGGAGGCAGTGCGCCGGGTCGCTCGCCCTGGCGACGCCCTGCTCAAGATTGAGCCGCCCCAGCCCGTCCCCGCCGATGGCCGCGAGGTGGTGCCCTCCGACTACGGTCCTTTTCGCCGCGCCGAAACCGAGCAGCCCGAACACACCATCGTCGCGGACCTCACCCGCTCCGAAGACGACCTCTTCGCGGGGTTGCACTCCATGGCCCGGCGCAACGTCCGCACTGCCCAGAAGCTCGGCGTGGTGGCGGGCCGAGACGACGATTTCGAGGCCTTTTGGGAGATTTTTACCGCCACGAACGAGCGGGCGCAGCTTGGTGCCTTTCCCCGCGCCTACTACGAGACGATGCTGCGCGAGGGCAATGCCTACGGCGGCGAGGCTTACCTCGTGCTCTCGCGCTCCGAGGGGCGGGCGCTCGCGGGCGGCTTGTTCCTGGCGATGGGGGGCACGACCGCCTACCTCTTCGGCGGCAGCGTGCGCGACGACCGGCTGCGCGAGGACGGCACCCCTTACAAGGACGCCAAGGCCCCCGACGCCTTTTACTGGAACGCCATGCTGGACGCCAAGCGCCGGGGCTACACGCTCTTTGACTTCTGGGGCATTCCGCGCGTGCTCGACGAGAGCAAGCATTCCTACGGCGTCTTCAAGATGAAGCTGAAGTTTTCGGAGATGCGGGTGTGGTACCCCGCCTATGACCTCAGCCTCAACCCCGCCGCGCCCGCCATCGTGAGGGCGCTGCGCTGGCGCAAGACGCGCAACAACCTCAGGAAGCGGGGCAGCGCGGACGACGTGCTGTAAGGGCGTGTGGCCTGTGGCTGGCGGCGTGTGGAGTGAGGGGCACAGGCCAACCGCGCCCCTCCCCGCTCGTGTTACCTTGAACCGAGTTCAAAACCCCCCCCAGGAGCCGCCATGATTGACTTTTCCCTCACTGACGAACAGAAGCAGCTTCAGCAACTCGCCCGCGACTTCGCCCGCAAGGAAATCATCCCGGTGGCCGCCGAGTACGACCAGAAGGAAGAACTGCCCTGGCCCGTGGTGGAAAAGGCCTTTGAGGTTGGCCTGCTCAATGTCGCCATTCCGGAGCACGCGGGCGGCTTGGGCCTGGGCATGGTCGACGAGTGCCTCATTGGGGAAGAGCTGGCCTACGGCTGCATGGGCATCTACACGGTGCTGATGGCCTCCGAGCTGGGCATCACGCCCATCCTGGTGGGCGGCACCGAGGAGCAGCAAAAGCGCTTCCTGACCCCCATGACCGAGAAGCCCAGCCTCGCGGCCTTTGCCCTCAGCGAACCCAACAACGGCTCGGACGCCGCCGGGATGCACACCACCGCCGTGCTCGACGGTGACGAGTGGGTCATCAACGGCACCAAGATGTGGATTTCAAACGGCGGCGTGGCCGACCTCACGGTCGTCTTTGCCACCACCGACCGCCAGGGCGGGCACCGGGCGACCGTCGCGCTCGTCGTCCCGAAGGACACGCCCGGCCTGTCCTACAACAAAATCAAGCACAAGCTGGGGCAGCGGGCTTCCCTGACGAGTGAGCTGGTGTTCGAGAACGTGCGTGTGCCGCGCGCGAACCAGCTCGGCGGCCTGGGCGACGGCTTTAAAATCGCCATGAAGACGCTCGACAAGACCCGCATCCCGGTCGCGGCGGGGTCGGTGGGCATCGCCCGGCGAGCGCTCGACGAATCGGTGAAATACGCCAAGGAGCGCGAGGCCTTTGGCAAGCCGATTGCCCAGTTCCAGGCCATCCAGTTCAAGCTTGCCCAGATGGCGATGGGCATCGAGACGGGCCGCCTGATGTACCTCAAGGCCGCGTGGCTGGTCGACCAGAACCTGCCCCACGGCATGGAAAGTGCCATCGCCAAGGCCTATTGCTCGGACATGGCCTTTGACGCCGCGAACGAGGCGATTCAGGTGCACGGCGGCTACGGCTACGTGGGCGAGTACCCGGTCGAGAAGCTGCTGCGCGACGTGAAGCTCAACCAGATTTACGAGGGCACCAACGAGATTCAGCGGGTGGTCATCAGCCGGAATCTGCTGAAGTAAGAAGTGATACAGCAAGGCCCCTGGCGTTCGCGCTGGGGGCCTGTTGGTTGGAGGGCAGTGTGGGGCAGAAGACCGGCTCGCTCCATCAAGGCGAGCCACCGACGGGCACCGTTGCGGTCACTATGGGCTTTCCCTCGCAGCGAAACCAGCGCTGCGGCAGGTCGAGGGCAGGAAGCCCGACTTCCGGCCATTCAACCCTGCTCTCCCGCTCCCCACCACGTACCGCGCCAGCGCTCAGCTTGACTTCCTCCGCGTCCGCCCCAATAGTGAACCAATCCAGAACTCAGAAAGGCAGGGTGTTCCAGGTGGGAACGCTCCGGGACAGGCAGGCCCTCGACATGTCTCCACCGTCAGCCACAGAAGGAGGATTGCCTATGCAGCGAGTCGTTTTAACCGTTCTGTTGGGAGTGCTGACCGCCGCCCACGCCCAGAGGGTGCAGGCTCCTATCCCCATCGGGATTGCGGTCGCGCAGACGAGCAACACCGCTCTATTGGGGCAAGAGCAGGTCATCGGGGCGCGTATGGCCGAGAAGTACATCAACGCCCGCGGTGGCATCAACGGCACGCCCATCCGCCTGATTTTCCAGGACGCGGCTGGGGACGAGAACACGGCCATCAACGCCTTCCAGAACCTGATTACCAAGTCGGGGGTGGTGGGCATCGTGGGGCCGACGCTCTCGCAGCAGGC
Source organism: Deinococcus murrayi DSM 11303 (assembly GCF_000482805.1). Lineage (GTDB taxonomy): Bacteria > Deinococcota > Deinococci > Deinococcales > Deinococcaceae > Deinococcus > Deinococcus murrayi. Next base: position 135,186 of record NZ_KI519502.1, read on the forward strand.
TTTTGCTGCCGACCCCATCGCCGAGCGGGCCAGGGTGCCGGTGCTGGGGCCGAGCAACACCGCCAAGGGCATTCCGCAGATCGGCGCATTCATCGCGCGGGTGTCGGCTCCGGTCGCAGTGGTCGCCCCCAACGCGATTCGCACGGCCCTGCGGCTCGACCCCAAGATAAAACGCGTTGCCGTGCTGTATGCGCAAAACGACGCCTTCTCGGTCAGCGAGACAGGAACCTTCCAGGAAACGGCCAAGGCCCAGGGGCTGGACGTGGTGACCGTACAGAAGTTCCTGACCACCGACACGGACTTCACCACCCAGGTGACCGCCACCCTGAACGCCAACGCTGACCTGGTGATTGTCTCTGGATTGGCGGCTGACGGTGGCAACCTGGTCAAGCAACTGCGGCAACTGGGCTATAAGGGCCTGATCGTGGGCGGCAACGGCCTGAACACCTCCAACATCTTCCCGGTGTGCCAGCAGTACTGCGATGGCGTGATTATCGCGCAGGCCTACAGCCCCGCGCAGGCCAGCGCCGCCAATCAGGTCTTTGTCCGCGATTACCGCGCTCAGTACAAGAAAGACCCACCGCAGTTCGCGGCCCAGGCCTACGCTGCCGTGCAGGTCATGGCCGACGCCCTGAGGGTGATCGACCGCCGCAAGAAGCTCACCAGCTGGGAACTGCCCGCCCTGCGCGTCGAGCTGAATAAGCAGATTCTCGCCGGGAAATACAACACTCCCCTCGGCGAATTGCGCTTCGACAAGGACGGCGAGATTATCCAGAAGCAGTTCTATGTCGCTCAGATCAAGATGAAAGACGCCAAAAATGGCTCGTTTGTCTTCCTGAGATAGGCCTTCAGCCGTCAGCTTTCAGCCTGAACGACGCTGATGGCTGAAGGCTGACCGCTGAAGCTCGACCGCGCCCTGGAGGTCACATGGAGCTGAGCCAACTCGTCCAGAACCTGCTCAACGGTCTCGCCATCGGCAGCGTGTACGCCATCTTCGCGCTGGGCTACACGCTGGTGTTTTCCATTCTGGGCATCATCAACTTCGCGCACGGGGCCGTCTTCACCCTGGGCGCTTACTTCACCTACACCCTGGTGGTCGGGCAATTCGAGAACAACGGGCTGCTGCGGGGCGTCAACCTCTTTCCGCAGGGGTCCCCCTTCGCGGGCAGTCCCTGGACCTTTGCGCTGGCGACCCTCATCGGGGCGGTGGTCGCCGGGCTGATCGCGGTCCTGATTGAGCGCCTGGCTTTTCGGCCCATGCGGGCGCGGGGGGCCGAACCGCTGCTGGCGCTGGTGAGCAGCCTGGGCGTGGCGCTGGTGATCGTGAACCTGATTCAACTGCTGGTGGGGGCCGAAATCTACAACTTCCCGGCGAACGCCTATGGGGAGGTGCGCCCCGCCCTGAGTTTCCAGCTAGGCGAGCGGGTCGTCATCATCCGCACGGTGCAGCTCATCATCTTCGCGGTCAGCCTGGTCATGCTGGCCGTGCTGGGCTACGTGATCGGGCGCACGCGGGTCGGCAAGGCGCTGCGGGCGGTGGCCGAGAGTCCGGGTACGGCCAGCCTGCTGGGCATCAGCGTGGACCGCTTCATTCTCATCACGTTCTTCCTGTCGGGCGTGCTGGGCGGGCTGGCGGGCACGCTAGTGGGCACCGCGTTCGGAGTGGCGGGGCCGTATTTCGGGGTGACCTATGGCCTCAAGGGGCTGGCGGTCATCGTGCTGGGGGGCCTGGGCAGCATTCCGGGGGCAGTGGTGGGCGGGCTGGTGATTGGTTTGGCCGAGGCCTTCGTGCCCGGCGACTACAGCGCCTACAAGGACGCGGTGGCCTTTGCGCTGCTGTTCGCGATTCTCCTGGTGCGCCCGCAGGGGTTGCTGGGCCGCACCCAGATTCAAAAGGTCTGAGATGGCGGACTTTCTCGCGCAGTACGGCTTTCTCATCGTCACGCTGGTGCAGGCGGGGCTGCTGGGCCTGAGCCTGTACTTTCCCCTTCAGGCCGGGCAGCTCAGCCTCGCCAGTCCCGGCTTCTACGCGGTGGGCGGGTATGTGGCCGCCATCCTGCTCACCAACCCGGCCTATGCAGGGCTGCGCGAGACGCTGGGGCAGGGCGTCTTTCCGCTGACCTGGCTGGCAGCCGCGCTGCTCTGCGGGGTGCTGGGGCTGGTGGTGGGGGTGCCCGCCCTGCGGCTGCGCGGCATCTACCTGGCCCTGGCGACCATCGCCTTTGTCGAGATTCTGCGGGTGGTGAGCCTCAACCTGGAGGTGACCGGGGGGGCAGTGGGCATCTTCGGGATTCCGCAGGCGTTTGGCTTCGGGGAGCGCTGGCAGTACATCTTCTTGTTCGGGCCGCTGCTCGTGCTCACCCTGCTGTTCGCCCGGCAGCTCGAACGCTCGCGGGTAGGGCGGGCGTTCCGGGCCATCCGCGAGGACGAACTCGCCGCCGACGCGATGGGCGTGCCGCCGACCCGCTACAAGGTGCTCGCCTTCGTGATCGGGGCGGTGCTGGCGGGGGTGGTGGGGGCGATGAGTGCGCCCTTTCTCAACACCTGGAACGCCCGGCAGGGGTCCTTTGACGCGTCCATCGCCATTCTGGCCTTTGTGCTGATTGGCGGGTCGCGCAACATCTGGGGGCCGGTGGTGGGCGGGGCACTGCTCACGGCCATCCCTGAGCTGCTGCGCTTTCTGGCCGACTGGCGGCTGGTCATCAACGGGCTGGTGCTGGTGGTGGCGAGCCTGTATCTGCCGCAGGGCATCGTGGGGGCGCTGGAGCGCTGGCGGCGCAGGCCCCCGCCCCGGCGTCCGGTGCCTGCGCCCAGTCCGGCAGAGCTGCGCGGGGGGAGGAGAACCCCGTGAATGCCCCTCCAGTGCAGGCGACGACCGTCCTGGAGGCGCGGGGGCTGACCCGGCGCTTTGGCGGTCTGGTGGCCGTGAATGACGTGAGCTTCAGCGTACGGGAGGGCGAGATTTTCGGCCTGATCGGGCCGAACGGGGCGGGCAAGACCACCCTCTTCAACCTGATGACGGGCCTTACCCCGCCGAGCGCGGGCACCCTGAGCTACCGGGGCACGCGGGTGACCGGCCTCGCACCGCACCGGGTCGCGGCGCTGGGCCTAAGCCGCACCTTTCAGAATATCCGGCTTTTCCGTGCGCTCTCGGCGCTGGAGAACGTCAAGATCGCCCAGCACGTCCGTACCGGGGCGGGGCTGTGGGCGGGCGTCTTCGGGACGGCGCGGGCCGAGGAAGCGCGGGTCGAAGAACGGGCCTGGGCGCTGCTCGACCTGGTGGGGCTGGCGGACCGGGCGGGCGAACTGGCCGCCAACTTCAGCTACGGCGACCAACGCCGACTCGAAATCGCTCGTGCACTGGCCACCGAGCCGCGCGTGCTGCTGCTCGACGAACCCGCTGCGGGCATGAACACCGCCGAGAAAGCGGCGCTGACCTCCTTCATCCGCGAGGTGCGGGACCGCTTCGACCTGACCGTGCTGGTGATCGAGCATCACGTGCCGCTGGTAATGAACCTCTGCGACCGGGTGGCCGTGCTCAACTTCGGGGAGCTGATCGCGGTAGGCGACCCGGCGAGCGTGCAGCGAGACCCCAAAGTCATCGAAGCCTACCTGGGGGGAGAATGACGCCGCTGCTCGACATTGAGAACCTCACCGTCCACTACGGCGCGATTCAGGCTGTCCGGAACCTCAGCTTGCAGGTGGAGGAGGGCGAGGTCGTGACCCTGATCGGCGCGAATGGGGCGGGTAAGACCACCACCCTGCGGGCCGTCTCCCGCTTGGTGCGACCGCGAGGGGGGCGCATTCTCTTCGCGGGCCGGGACATCACCCGTGCCGCTCCCGATGAGGTGGTGCGGTTGGGCATCGCCCAAAGTCCCGAAGGACGGCAAGTGCTCGCCCGCCAGAGCGTGCAGGACAACCTGGAACTGGGGGCCTACACCCGGCGGGACCGGGCCAGCGTGCGCCGCGACATCGCGGAGATGTACGGGCGCTTTCCCCGGCTGGGCGAGCGGCGCGGGCAACTCGCGGGCACCCTGTCGGGCGGCGAACAGCAGATGCTTGCCATTGCCCGCGCCCTGATGAGCCGCCCCCGCTTGCTGCTGCTCGACGAGCCGTCGCTGGGACTGGCCCCCCTCATCGTGCGCGAGATCTTCGACATCATCGCCCAGCTCAACGCGCAGGGGGTGACCATCCTGCTTGTCGAGCAAAACGCCCGCCTCGCCATGGGGCGCAGCCACCGCACCTACGTGCTGGAGGCCGGGCAGATGACCTTTCACGGCCAGAGCGCTGCCCTGCTCACCGACGAGCGCGTCTTGCAGGCGTACCTGGGAGGGTAGGTCAGTACCCCCGCCCCTCCGCGACCCGTCCCCCCGGTTCTCGCCCCGCCGCCAGTTCTTCCAGAAAGGCCCGCGTGTACTCGGCCCCCCGCGCCGTGAGGTCGGCGGTCGTGCTGGCGACGTGCGGCGTGAGAATCACGTTCTCCCGCGCCCACAGCGGGTGCCCCGGCGGGAGGGGTTCGGGGTCGGTCACGTCGAGGACCGCGCCGCCGAGGTGCCCGGACTCCAGGGCAGCCAGCAGCGCGGGGGTGTCCACCAGGGGGCCGCGCCCCCCGTTGCTCAGCCACGCGCCGGGCTTCAGGCGGGCCAGCACGTCCGCGTTCACGATGCCTCGCGTCTGCGGCGTGTCGGGCAGCAACAGCACCAGCCAGTCGGCCCCCGCCAGCGCCGCGTCCCGCTCGGCGGGCGGGGTGGCCGAGCGCAGCCCGGTGACCCGCGCCCCGTGGGGGGCCAGCAGCTCGGCCAGCCGCCGCCCGATGTGGCCGTAGCCCCACACGACCACGCTCGCACCCTCCAGCGTGCCCAGGTCGCGCCGGGGCTGCCAGCGTTCCCCGCGCTGCTGGTCGCGGAAGCGGTGCAGGCCCCGCGCCGCCGCGAGCATCCCCGCGAGGGTGTGCACGGCTACGGCGCGGGCGTGCAGGGGGCTGGCGTTGTACAGGGCGACGCCGGGCGGCAGCTCGCCCTGCACGTGGTCGATGCCTGCCGTGAGCGTGAGCACCCAGCGCAGGCCGGGCTGGGCGAAGAGGTGGGAGCGTGTTTCGGCGTTCGCGCCCCACAGCACCACGCCCTCGGCCTCGCCGTCCGGCACTTCTCCATTGCGGTAGGGGAGAGGGGTCACGCCCTCCACGGTCAGCGCCCGGAACTCCGGCAGGTCAGGCATCAGCACGCGCATCCAGCCACTCTCCTCTCGTGATTTCCATATGAACGTCGGTGTGGTCGTCTGCCTGGGTGCGGCCCACCTCGCGGAAGCCGCAGGCGGCAAAGGCCCGCTGTGCCCGGCGGTTGTGCCCGAAGGTGGTCAGCCGCACCCGCGTGAGCGGTACCTCCCGCCCCTCAAAGGCCCAGGCGAGCAGCGCCCTGATCGCCTCGCGCCCGTAGCCCTGGCCCCACAGGGGGCGCAGGCCAATCATCACCCCCAGGGTGCCGATGCGGGCCGGGAGGGGCGGCGGCGGGTGGAGGTCGTACAGCTCGGCGCTGCCGATGAGCCGCCCCGCCTCGTCCAGCACCCCGAAGCCCGCCCGCTCGCCGGTCGCTTCCTCCTCCAGCATGATGCGCCGGAAGAGCCACTCCGGAAGCCGGATGGGTTTGGCCCCGTTCCAGTCGGCGAGTTCGCGGTCGCGGAAGAAGCGGTAGAGGGTCGCCCATTCCTCCGGCCCCAGGTCGGGCAGGGGCCTCAGGGTGACCCGGCCCCAGCGCGGGGCGGGCACCGGAGGGGCAGCGTCCCCGCTCAGCGCGGCCCTCCCTCCAGCGCGGGCAGGAGGGTCCCCAGCGCCCGCGTCACGTCACGCGAAAGACGGCCCAGGTGAAAGGCGTCTCCTGAAGCCCGTTCCACCACGCCGCCCACCCCTACCACGAGGAGGGCCAGCACCCGCCCGCCCCCATGCCGGATGCAGACGCCGTCCCTGCCCCGCAGCGCGGCCCGGTCCTCCGGCGCGAGGGTCGCCCAGGCGGGGTCCTCCGGGGTCAGACCGAGGTGCGCGGTGGGGAGGCCCCGCTTCTCCAGCTCGCCCGCCAGCCAGGTCAACGCGTCTGGCCGCCCGCCGAGGATGCCCTGCTCCAGGTGGGGCCGGGGGGCGTTGTAGCGAATCGCTCGCCCGTCGCGCCGCCGTAGGTCGCCGCCCAGCGCCCGCAGCAGGGCGTGCCCACCCGCCAGGTCCCACTCGGAACGCGGACTCATGGAAAAGGTCACGTCGGCCTCGCCCCCCGCGATGCGGGCCAGCTTGAGGGCGATGGAGCCGCTGGGGGCCATGCCGGGGAGGTCGTGCGCGTGCAGCTCGCGCTGGAACTCGGTGTCCGAGACGCTGACGACATACTCGCCCCGGTCGCTGAACCCGGTCGTCTCGCCGTTCCGCGTGACCCCCAGGCCCACGGCTCCGGCGAACAGCTCGTCCGTCGCGGGCGCATACACCACCCCCAGCACCGGCTCGCCGCCCACCGCCAGGCCGATGCTGACGGCGTAGTCGGGGCTGCCGGACGCGAACTCCTTCGTGCCGTCGATGGGGTCCACTATCCACACCCGCTCGCGCCTCAGCCGGGCCGGGTCGTCGGCGGCTTCCTCGCTCAGGAGGCCGTCCCCCGGAAAGGCCGAGCGCAGCCCCGCCAAAATCAGGTCGGAGGCCTCGTGGTCGGCGGCGGTGACGAGGTCGTCGGCCCCCGTCTTGGGCTGGGCGGTGACCCCCCGCCCCAGGTGCGCGAGCAGCCGCGCTCCGGCCTCCCGCGCGAGGTGCGCCGCGACATCAAGTTCTCGTTCCAGGGTCACGCCTCCGAAGATACCCCCCCGGCCCTGCCTAGTTCCCCCGCGTTGACGCCCCAGGGTGCGCCCGTTACACTTCCCGGCATGAGTGCGGCCCGCGTCACCCCCGTGAACGTGAATGACGACCCCCGGTAGGGGACGTCTTGCCGCCGCATCGCCGCGCCCCCGACCTCCCCTTGCCGGAGTCGGGGGCTTTCCCTTTCCCCCTTTTCCCCTTTCGCCGAGCCAGCCCACAGCCAGGAGGCCCCCCATGACCCCAGTCCCCGTCTCAGCTCTGCCCCGCACCCTGACCTCGGCCCTGCCTGCCCACGCCGGAGAGACCGTCCGGTTGCAAGGCTTCCTGCACGCCCGCCGCGACCTGGGGGGCGTGCAGTTTTTGGTGCTGCGCGACCGCGCCGGAACCGTGCAGTGCGTGGGGAGCGGGCTGGAGCTGCCCCTCCCCGAAAGCAGCATCGAGGTGGTGGGCCGCGTGGCCGCTCACCCCAAGGCCCCCGGCGGCTTTGAGGTGCAGGTCGAATCCTTCCGGGTGCTCACCCCCGCCGCCGAGCCGCCCCCGGTCGAGATTCCCAAGCTCGAATGGCACGTGAACCCCGAAACGCTGCTCGACTACCGGGTCGTGACCGTGCGCGGCCTGCGCGAGCGGGCGGTCCTGAAGGTGCAGGCCGAACTCGTCGCCGCTTTCCGCGAGCACCTGAGGGCCGAGGGCTTTACCGAAATCAGCACGCCCAAAATCGTCTCGGCGGGGGCGGAGGGGGGCGCGAACCTCTTTCCCCTCGACTACTTCGGGCACCCGGCCTACCTCGCGCAGAGTCCGCAGCTCTACAAGCAGATTTTGGTCGGCGTCTTCGAGCGCGTCTTTGAGGTCGCGCCCGTCTACCGCGCCGAGGAGCACGCGACCTCCCGCCACCTCAACGAGTACCTCTCGCTGGACGTCGAACTCGGCTTTATCGAGTCCGAGGAGGACGTGATGGACGTCGAAACCCGCCTGCTCGCGGCCATCATGGAGCGGCTGCGCGAGCACGCGGCCCCCGAACTCGCCCTGCTGGGGGCCACGCTGCCGCAGGTGCCCGCCCGCATCCCGCGCATCCCCCTCCTGGACGCCCGGCGGCTCGTCGAGGAGCGGTACGGCCACCCGGTGGGCGGCAAGGACCTCGACCCGGAGGCCGAGCGACTCCTCTCGCAGCACTACGCCGACGTCGAGGGGAGTGAGTTCGTCTTCGTGACGAAGTACCCCCGCGCGGCCCGGCCCTTTTACGCCTACCCGGAGGAGGGGGGCCTCACGCGGGGCTTTGACCTGCTCTTCCGCGGCATCGAAATCACGTCGGGCGGGCAGCGCATCCACGAGTACCCCATGCTGATGGAGTCCATCGCCGCCTACCGCCTCAACCCGGAGGCGCTCGCGGGCTACGCCGAGGTCTTCAAGTACGGGATGCCCCCCCACGGCGGCTTTGCCATTGGGGCCGAGCGCCTCACCGCCCGGCTGCTGGGGCTGGGCAACGTGCGCTTTGCGCGGGCGTTTCCGCGCGACCGCCACCGACTGACGCCCTGAAGGCCTGGGCGGGTGGGGCCGGAGAGCAGCGTATCCTCCTCTCATGACCCACCCGGATCCCTCCCCGGCGGACACCCCCGAACTGGCCCCCCAGCCGCCCGCCGCTTCCGCCTACAGCTCCCTCGACCCCGCCGCGCTGCGCCACCCCGACAGCCTGAAGTGGACCCACTACCCAGAGGACGTGCTGCCGCTGTGGGTCGCCGACATGGATTTTCCGGTCGCGCCCGCCATCGTGGAGGCCTTGCAAGAGCGCCTAGGGCGGGGGTTGGGCTACGGCCAACTCTTCGGGGACGAGCGGCTCATCGCCGCCCTCCAGGACAAGATCGCGGGGTATGGCCTGGGGGAGCTGCCGCGTGAGGGCTTCTCCTTCACGCCGGGGGTGGTGCCCGGCATCTACGCGGCGGTCGCGGCCCTGAGTGCGCCGGGCGAACCGGTCCTGACCATGACGCCGATTTACTACCCCTTTCACCAGGCGGTGACGAACCAGGGCCGCCGGGTGGCCGCCGCGCCCCTGCGCGAGCCGGAGGGGCCGGGGGGGCGCTGGAACATCGACTGGAACGCGCTGGAGGCCGCCGCCCCCGGCTGTCGCCTGCTGCTGCTGTGCCACCCCCACAACCCCAGCGGGCGCGTCTGGGACAAAGAAGAGCTGGCGCGGCTGCGCGACTTCGTGCTCCGCCACGACCTGCACGTCATGTCCGACGAGCTGCACGCCGACCTGCGGCTCTCCGACGTGCCCTTCGAGTCCTTTGCCGCCGACCCCCGCGTTCAGGGCCGCACGGTCACGCTGACGGGGCCGGCCAAGGCCTACAACACGGCGGGCCTGGGCATCGGCGTGATGGTGGGCCATGACCCCGAACTGGTGAAACGGGTGCGCGGGGCGGCGGGCGGCTTGATGGGCCACCCCTCTACCCTGAGCGTGGCTGCGTGGCGGGCGGCGCTGGCGGGGGCGGGGCCGTGGCTGCGCGACACGGTCGCCTACCTGCGCGGCAACCGCGACGTGATGGCCGCTTTCGTGGAGGCGCGGTTGCCCTGGGCGCGGTTCTCCCTGCCGGAGGCGACCTACCTGGGCTGGCTGGACCTGCGGGCACACCCCCGCGCCGCCGAGATGCAGGAGTTCCTGCTCACGGAGGCCAAGGTCGCCGTGCAGGGCGGCCCCCTCTTCGCGCCGGAGGGGGAAGCGGAGCGCTATCAGGGCTTCGTGCGGGTCAACTTCGCCACGAGCCGCCCCCTCCTCCTCGGGGCGCTGGAGCGAATGACGGCGGCGCTGGAGCGGGAGGCCCCGGCAGCCGTAGGACCGTGAGGTTTGGACCGCTGGCCGCCCTTTGTCGGTAGAGCGCGGCGGGCAAGGTCTGTTCAGCTCCTCCCCCTTGAGGGGGGAGGTCGGGAGGGGGTAAGCGGCCCCGGCGTCCCCGAACGCGCGGTTCTCAATCCCGCCTGTCGGCCTGGCCGAACGGTCCGTTCTCCTGCTGACCCTCCGCCACCAACTCGCGCAGCCGCTCGATGAGGGGCCGCAAGCGCCCCCGCCGCAGCTTGAGGGCGGCGCGGTTGACGACCAGCCGGGCCGAGGAGTGAAAGAGGACGTCGCGTTCCTCTAACCCGTTGGCCCGCAGGGTGCCGCCCGTCTGCACGAGGTCCACCACCGCGTCGGCGAGGCCCGTCAGCGCGGCGAGTTCGATGTTGCCCGACAGCTTGACGACCTCGGCGGGAATCCCCTGCGCGGCGAGGTAGGCGCGGGCCGAGCGGGGGTACTTGGTAGCGACCTGGTAGACGGGGCCGCTCGCCCCCACCTCGCGGATGTACGAGAGGCGGCAGGCCGCAAAGCGCAGGTCGACCGGCTCGAACACCGCCCGCCCCGACTCGACGAGCACGTCCTTGCCGACGATGCCGAAGTCGGCGACGCCGAGGTCGACGTACACGGGCACGTCCTGATTGCGCAGCTCCAGCACCGTCAGCCCCGGAAACTCGTGCCGCAGCGCCCGCGAGGGGCCGGGCAGCGCGAGCGGCAACCCCGCCCGTGCGAGGAGCGCCGCCCCCTCAGTCAGGATGCGGCCCTTGGGGAGGGCGAGGGTGAGGTGCTCTGGGCCGCGGGCGGAAGCCGGGGTCATGCGGCCCCCTCCCCGTCGCGCAGGGTCTGGCCCTGCGCCCAGCGGCGAATGCCCCGCGCCCGGCAGTAGGCGAGCAGCTCGGCCCGGTCCTCCGTCCAGGCGAGTTCGGCGGTCAGCCCCAGCGAGCGGGCGTGCTCGGCTCCCGCCCGGTCGAGGGCGAGCACCACCTCCGGTTCGGGGGGAAGGCCCCGCGCCGCCACCTCGGTCAGGCGCTCCAGCCCCACCGCAAAGCCCGCCCCCGGCAACCCACCGAGGTCGTAGCGCCCCCCGCCCAGCAGCGGCTGACTCAGCCCCGGCGCGTAGGCCCGGAAGGTCAGCCCGGTGTAGTACCCGTAGCGGCGGCTCGCGCCGAGGTCAAAGAGCAGGTCTTCTCCGGCGAGCGCCGCCACCGCCTCCAGGTGCGCCACCGCCGCCCGCGCCCGCTCGCCCCGCGCGAGGCCGCCCGCCTGCGCGAGCACCTCTGGCCCGCCGTAGAGGTCGGTGAGCTGATGCAGGGTGCGGGTGACCCCGGCCTCCAGCCCGTGCCGGGCGGCGAGGAGGTCCACGTCCGCGCCGCTCTTGCGGTCGATGGCTCCATGCAGCGCTTCTCTGGCGGCGGGCGCGAGGCCCGCGTCCTCCAGCACGGCATCTACAAATCCGGGATAGCCCACCTCCAGCACGGCGGGCACGCCCACCACCTCCAGCGCCCGCTGCCCCAGCGCGAGCAGCTCGGCGTCGGCCTGCGGGGTCGCCACGCCAATCAGCTCTACGCCGACCTGGGCAAACTCGCGCAGCCGCCCCAGCTCGCTCGTCAGCGCCCGCAGCCACAGCCGCCCGCCGTATTGGAGCCGCAGCGGAAATGGCCCCCCGGCAAAGTGCGAGCGCACCAGCCGGCCTATCGCCGTTGTGAACTCGCCCCGCAGGGCCAGCACCTCGCCGCCCACGTCGATGAGCTTAAAGGCGCGGGCATCTTGCGGATGCCGGGGGTCGGCAAACTCCAACGCGGGCACGTCCACCCCCCGGTAGCCCCAGGCCGCGAACTCGGCGGCCAGCCGCCCGCGCAGATGCTCGCGCTGCGCCCACTCTGGCGGCAGCACGTCGCGGGTGCCTTCGGGAACAGCGGGACCGGGGAGGCGGGAGGAAAGACTCACGGGCGGTATTAAAGCATTCGCGGGGAGCGGCGGCGGCTGGAGGTCGGGACGCTCAGGCCCCCGCAGGCCCGCTACCCTATCCCCATGACCCGCCCCCCGACCTCCAGCCGCACCGACAAAGGTGTGCGCGGCTTTGACCTCGACCTGCACGTCACCTTTGCCCAGGCTCTGCCCCGTGAGCAGGCCCTTGCCGTGCTCGCCGCCGCCGAGGGCTTCACGGTGGAACTGTACGCTCCCCACGACCAGCCCGCCGCTCCGGTGCCGTCGGCCCGCCTGACGGGGCCACTGCGCGACCCGGAGACGCTGCGGGCCGTCCTGGTGGCCTGGCTGCACGCGGAGGCCCGCAGTGTGGAAGGCGGCCTGCGCGGCTACCTGCGCTCGGCGTCCGGACAGACCGACTGGATGCCCTGGCGACGCACCGCCGTCCTGCCCCGCGCCGGGGCCGAGCGGGTGCTTTTCGAGGAGGGCGTGAGGTACGTGCTGGAATAGTGAAGTCGTGGGGCCTGCCCTCAGGCGCTGAGCGGCAGCACCAGCGCCCGCGCCTTGAGGGTCCCGCTCGCTTCCTGGTGCAGGACAAAGACATTGAGCCGCACGTCAGGCCGCAGCAGGTAGGGGAGCAGGGAGGTGTCGAGCGTTCGCAGCGCCCGCTCGCCGTGGGCTTCGGGGTCGGTCGCGGGCAGGCCGCGCAAGACCAGCACCGCCCGCTCTCCGCTGCGGCTGCGCCACAGGTCCGCCTGGCCTAAGCGGTCAATGCCGTGGTGGTCGCGGTACTCGAAGGGGTGGGCCTGCCTGACAAGCTGCATCGAAATCACACTCCAGAAAAGCAAGAGGGCCGAAAAAGAGGCCAGAGAAAAGCGGAGGAGGAGGGAAGAGACGTCGCCACGTGGGGGCACGCGGCGGGCGGCGGCTGGCCAGGAGGCCACGGCGCGGGGGTACCCCCCCAGGGTACCGAGCGGGGCGGGGGCGGGCGAGTGGCCTTTGTCCCGCCGCGCGGCTGCCCCAGGTCTGCGTGGCTCGCGGCCTGGCTCACGGTCGGGTGGGGGAAGGGCGCGGCACAATGGCGCGGTGACCCTCCCCCACCACGCAAAGGGCGGCGTGCCGGAGATGCTGCGCGAGTATCAGGGCTATGTGCTCGCGCATCGTCTGCGCCGGGCGGTGGGGGGGCGGCTGGCCCCAGCGGGCGAGGTGCTCAGTCTGGCCGGGTACGCGGCGCGGCGCATCGAGCGCCAGGACCTTGCCCGGCGGCTGGTGCGCGGCGAGCTGCCGCCGGGGGGCATGGGACGGCTCGACGCCCTCTCGAACGAGCTGATGTTCGGCTTTTGGCTCAATCCGGCGGAAGTGGCGGCCTTTTTGCGCGGGGCGCTGCGGCAGGGCGGCCATCCGGCGCTGAGCGACCCCCGCGCCTTTGCCGACCTCCTGACCTCTGCAGAGCGCGAGCGACTGGGCGAGGCGGGGGTGCGGCTGGTGTGTGCCCACCACCTGAGTTGCCTGAGCCTGGCTGCCCCCATGCTCGACCCCGACGCGCTCGCGGGGGTCTGGGCGCGGGTGGAGGCGACCACGCCGCCCCTGTTCGTGGACGAACTCGCCCAGGCGGGGCGAGCGGGATGAGTGCGCTGGGCGACCTCCTGCGGGCGCTGCTGCCCCGCCCCTGTCCCGGCTGCGGCGCGCAACTGGGCCGCGAGCGCGGGCTGTGCTCGGCGTGCTGCGGGGGCCTGACTCCCCGTGTGGAACAGCACTCGCCCCTCTCGCCCCAGCCCGTGCCTCACCTCGTCTCGCTGGGGGGGTACCGGGGGGTCACCCGCCGGGCTGTGCGGGCGCTGAAGTTCGGTGGAGCGCGGGACCTCGCGGCGGTGTTGGGGGAGCGGCTGGCGGCGGGGGTACCGCCACAGTGGGGGGTGCGGGCGGTTGTCCCGGTGCCGCTGCATCCCTCCCGCGAGCGTGAGCGGGGCTTTAACCAGGCCGCGCTGCTCGCGCAGGCGGTGGCCGCCGAGCTGGGCGTCCCCTGCGTGCCCGCCCTGCGCCGCACCCGCGCCACCGCGCAGCAGGCCCGGCAGCACGGAGCTGAGCGCCTGCGCAATGTCGCCGGAGCCTTCGAGGCAGAGGCGGGGTGGCGGTCCCCCGCTGGGGCGCTCCTGCTCGTTGATGACGTGTTGACCACCGGGGCGACCCTGGGGGCCTGCCGGGACGCCCTGGCCGCGGCGGGGGCCGGGCGGGTCTATGTCGCGGTGGTCGCTCACGGCGCGGGGGTCTGATGGAGGCTTGCTCGGCTGCGCAACTTGGAAAATCCGCTCGGATGATTCCCCAGCATTATCGCAAGTTGGTCTGGGGGAGGCGGCCCGCTGAGGGGCAGTTCAAGGTACACCTCACCTGCTCCCCGTCCCCGCCGCCTACGGTAGAGGCATGACCCGCAACACCGACCCGCAGGACGGCAGCCACTCCAACGACGGCAAAGGCCAGGGCAAGCGCAACTCCGGTGGTAACAAGGGCAGTGCCAACGACAAAAACGGCGCTGGCCGCCGCAACGGGAGCGAGAGCGGCGGCGGCAAGACGAATAAAAAGGATTCCTGAGCTTTGCCCCTGGAGATTGGTCCTCACCTGGCCCCCTTACCCTGGGGGCATGAAGCGTACCCTCCTGCTCTCGCTTGCCGCCAGCCTGCCCGTCACGGCGGCGGGCCAGGCGCTGAAAGTTCTCGATGACAAGCGCCTGCCCTTTAGCCTTCAGCTTCCCGCCGACTGGTACGGCTTTCAGGCCGCCGACGGGGCGCAGGGCGTCAGCGTGGTGTCGGCCCAAAAGCCCCCCGCGACCCTGATGCGCTTTCTTTTTCTGGGCAAGGGTGGCAAAAACGCCGACCTCGGCACCGAGTTTCGCAACTTCGAGGCGGGCGTGAAAGCGACGGGCGGCACGCTGCGGCTGATTGGGGGCAAGAACAGCGCGTATGGCGGCGTGCGTGGCGCAGAGCGCGTCTACGCCCTGAAGCATGCTGAGGGCGAACTGCGCATGCGGGTGTGGTTCGGCAACGGCGCGAAGAACCTCTACTCCTTCCAGGTCACGGACAGCGCCGCCCGCTTTGCGAAGAGTGACGCTCTCTTCAAGCGGGTGCTGGGCACCGTGCGCTTCCGGTGAGGGCCGCGTGCGCCGCCTGCTTCTGAGCCTGGCGCTCGCCCTGCTGGGGGACGCGGAGGCGGGGAACCGCCTGGACGTGGAGCGGGTCGCCTTTTCCCCAGACGGCACCCGCGCCCTCGTCGTGGAGGCCGGGACCCTGGACGGCAGCGGCTTCGGGGCCGCCCGGCTGTGGGTCCTGAGCACGACCACAGGAGCGGTGCTGCGCCGCGCCCAAGCCCAGGCCGAAGCCCCCGACCCTGCCCCGATTGTGTCGCGGCTGCTGCGGCAGGAAGCGGGCGTGCTGCGGCAACACGCCCTGAATCCGGCGCGGGCAGCCCAGCCCGTCTATGCCCGGACCTTCCCGGTGATGGCCCCGGTCTGGGCCGAGGGCACGGGGGCGGGCACCACCCTGATTCGCCCCGTGCGGCTGTGGACGGTCCCGGTGCCCGTGGCCCTGCGCGTGCAGCCACTCGCGTCGAGCTGCCGCTGGCGCGACCTGCTCCCGCCCGGCGAAGGCCCCACCGGATTCACCCTCACCGTGCGCGACCAGGTCATTCACAGTGACCGGGTGCTGCCGCCAGAGCGCGAGTGCGCTGCCCGCTACGCCCTCGACCGCGTGTACGTGCAGGGCAACCGTGCGGTCTTTGTGGTGCGGGCTTACACGCCGGGCTTCGAGGGACCGAATGCGGAGGTGGTGCCGGTCGCGGCGCGGCTGCGCTAGCGGCGCTCGACCCGCTCCAGCAGTGCCCGCACCGCGTTCAGCTCGTCCCCGTTCACGCTGTGGCCCAGGCCGGGATATACCCGGTCGTCGACCGCCGCCCCGCGCGAGCGCAGGTGCGCGGCGCTCTCCTGAAAGCGGGAGAGGGGAATGTGAGCGTCGTCGGGGGCCACGCCCATGAAGACGGGGAGGCCCGCGAGGTCACCCCCCCGGTCCAGCGTAATGAGGCCGCCGCTGAGCGCGAACACGCCCCCCAGGGGCCGCCCGGTGCGGCTGGCGTACTCCAGCGCGAGGCAGGCCCCCTGCGAGAAGCCGCCCAGCACCACCCGCTGCGGCGGAATGCCCCGGCGCTCCAGCTCGGTCAGCACCGCGTCCACTGTCGCGAGCGCCCGGTCGAGGGAGGGCTGGTTTTGTTCGACCGGAGCCAGGAAAGAGCGGGGGTACCAGGAGTTCCCCGGCGCTTGCAGCGCGAGGTAAGCGTAGGCGCTGAGGCCGAGTTCATCCGCGAGCGAGAGGATGCCGGGGGCCGTGCCGCCCCGCCCGTGCAGCAGCACCGCCGCGACCCGCGCTTCGCTGGGGGGCCGCCCGGCGGTATACACCTCCACCCCCGCTTCCGGGGCGCTGGCGGGTGCGGCGGCCCCCAGGTCGCGGGATACGGGATTGCCACTCGCTTCGCTCGGTGGATTCTCTGGAATCCCCGCAATGGGGAATGACCCCAACGCCGTGCCGTACTCGCGGTTCACGATGCGGGGCAGCTGCGCCTCGATGCTCGCCCGCTGCTCCTCGAACTGCGCGGGCAACCGCAGGTGCCGCCCCAGTTCCTCCATCCCCTCGTCGGTAGTAAAGCCCGGTCCGTCGGTGGCCAGTTCGAACAGCACGCCTCCCCGCTCGCGGAAGTACACCGAGCGGAAGTACTGGCGGTCTTGCACGGGCGTGGGGCGGTAGCCCGCCGCGCTGAGGCTCCGGCGGAAGGCTTCTTGCTCGGCGTCGTCCCTGAGGCGCAGGGCGACGTGATGAATGCTGCCCGTGCCGAAGCGGCCCCGCGGCTGGCCGGGCCGCTCCACCACGTCTACAGATTGGCCCGCAGATTGGCCCGCCCCGTCGCCCGCTGCCCGGAAGCGGGTGCGCGTGCCCTCGGTGCCGGGTTCGCTGCCTTCCTCGGCAAAGCCCAGATGCCCCACCAGCAGTTCGCGCACCGTCTGGGCGTCCTGCACCCAAGCCGTCACCGAGTGGAAGCCGCGCAGCTCGTGCTCGGCGGGCACCGGGCTGCCCGGCCAGCGCTGAGCCTCGCCGCCCTCCCCGAAGACCAGCTCGACCCAGGTGCCGTCGGGGTCCTCCACCGTCAGGACCGGCTGCCCGAAGCGCTCACTCCAGGTCGGCGCGAAGCCGTGCTCGCGCAACCGGGCCTCCCAGTACCCTTCGCTGCCGTGTGGGGCGAGATAAGCGGTGGCGACCACCTCGCCGTTGCCCCGCACCCCCCTTTTCGCCCCCGGCCAGGGAAAGTGGGTCATGACCGTGCCCGGCTGCCCGGTCCGGTCGCCGTAGTAGAGGTGGAGGGTGCCGGGGTCGTCGAAGTTGACCGTCACCTTGACCAGCTGTTGCCCCAGCGTTTGCGAGTAAAAGTCGATGTTGCGCTGCGGGTCTTGGGCCATCGCCGTGACGTGGTGCAGGCCCCGCAGCGGGCGGGTGCCGGGAAGGGGGGAGGGGAGCGTCATGCCCCCAATATAGTTCAATGTCAAACCATTTGGATTTGAACCGGAGAGGCTCCTTCCTCCGGGTGGGGCAGGATTCAGGCGGGGTCCGGGGCGGTGGGGGCAGCGTGCGTCAGCGAGCGCCCCAGCTTGCGCGAGAGGGCCGCAAGCTGGGCGAGTTCGTCGGCGCTGAGGGCCGCAAAGACCTCGCGGACCGCGCGCACATGTTCCGGCAGCACCCGCTCGATGAGGGCCTCACCCGCCGGGGTCAAAAAGACGTTGCTGACCCGGCGGTCGTGGGGGTCGCGCTCGCGCCGCACCAAGCCGCCGCGCTCCAGGTTGTCAATGACGAGGGTGAGGTTGCCGCTGGAGCGCAGAATCTTCCCCGCGAGCTGGCGCTGGCTCAGCGGTCCCAGGTGGTAGAGGGCCTCCAAGACGCCGAACTGGCTGACCGTCAGGCCGTGCGCCGCCAGGTGCCGGTGCGCCGCGCCCTCCACGGCGTGCGCGGCCCGCCACAGCTTGATGTAGGCGTTGAGCGCGGCGCGGTCTTCAGGGCTTCCGGCATAACGGGTGGGCATTGCCCCGCTATGGTGGCCCGGCGCGGGGAAGAGCGCAAGGGCGGAGTGAGGGTCAGCCCCGCGCTTCCTCGGTCGCCAGCCGGATGCACGCCGCCAGTCCCTGCATGGCGAGGCGGACTTCCTCTAGGGGAGGGCGGGTGGGGGCGAGGCGCAGGTTGCGCCCGGTGGGGTCGACCCCACCCGGATAGGTCGCCCCGGCGGGGGTGAGGCTCAGGCCCGCCGCGTTCGCCAGCTCGACCACCCGCGCCGCGACGGGTTCGGCGGTATCCAGGCTGATGAAGTACCCCCCCCGCGGCAAGCGCCAGGTCGCGTACTCGCTGTCCTCTCCGAGTTCGGCCCGCAGCACCTCGTCGACGGCGCGGAACTTGGGCGCAATGAGGCGGGCGTGGTCGCGCAGCAGCCCCTCTAGCCCGCCGGGATAGCCCTCCAGGAACTTGACGTGCCGCGCTTGCTCGACCTTGTTGGGGCCGATGCTTTGGGCACCCAGGTATTCGGACAGCCAGCGCACATTGTCCTCGCTGCTGCCGACAAAGCCCAGCCCGGCCCCCGCAAAGGTGATTTTGGAGGTCGAGGAAAAGACAAAGGCGCGGTCGGGGTGCCCGGCGTCGCGGGCCAGGGCGACGAGGTTGACGGGGTCGTCGTGCTCGCCGGGGTCGGCACAGAAGTGGTGGCCGCGGTAGGCGTCGTCGGCGAAGAGGGTGAAGTCGGGGGCCGCCGCTCGCAGCGACACCAGCCGCCTCGCCTTTTCTGGGCTAAGGCTCTCGCCGCCGGGGTTGGAGTAGGTCGGCACGAACAGCAGGCCCTTGACCGCCGGGTCCCCTGCGGCCAGCCGCTCGGCGGCTTCCACATCGGGGCCGTCTGCCTGCATGGGCACGGGCAGCAGCTCGAAGCCCAGCTTTTCAAGCAGCAGGAAGTGGCGGTCGTAGCCGGGCACGGTCACGATCATCTTGGGCCGCTCATGTATCCAGCCCCCCCGCGACCCCCGGACCCCGTGCAGCAGCGCAAAGGTCAGCACCAGCCCTTGCAGCTCCAGGCTGGAGTTGTTCCACACCAGGACGTTTTCGGCCTTGAGGTCGAGGTACCGCGCAAACAGCGCCCGCGCCGAGGGCAACCCCGCGACGCCGCCGGGGTAGTTGCGCAGGTCGAGGCCGTCCATCCGGTAGTCGTCCTCTCCCAAAACGCTCAGCAAGCCGTTGGAGAGGTCAAAGTCGGCATCCGACGGCTGGCCACGCTGCATGTTGAGGGTCAGGCCCCGCGCCCGGAAGGACTCGTAGGCTTCGCGGGCCGCGCCCAGCGCCGGGGAGGTGGCTTCTTTCGTCATGGCTCCACGTTACCCGCCCGGCACCGGGGAGGGGAGGGGGCTGCTTAGGAGGGGGGAAGATGCCCTATCCTGCGGCGGCTCGCCCGCACGGGCGTGTCCTATCCTGGCCTCGCCCCTTGGCCCCATCTCTTTTTTCAGCGTTGCCCAACAGGAGATTTCCAATGCAGTACGTCGTGACTCGCCCCCGCGTGGGCGTCTTTATCGATACCCAAAACCTCTACCACTCGGCCCGCGACCTCCTGGAGCGCACGGTCAACTTTGAAACGGTCCTGCGCGAGGCGGTCGCCGGGCGCGAACTCATTCACGCGATTTCGTACACGGTGGAGCGCGAGGGAGAGGCGACCGCGCGGCCCTTTATCTACAAGCTCTCGGCGCTGGGGTACAAGGTGCGCCGCATGAACCTCACCCTGCACCACGTCGCCCCCGATGGCCGGGCCATCTACGAAGGCAACTGGGATATGGGCATCGTGGCCGACATGGTGCGGCTGATGGACCATCTCGACGTGGTGGTGCTCGGCAGCGGCGACGGCGACTTCACCGACATCGTGGAGGTCTTGCAGGAGCGGGGCAAGCGGGTTGAAGTCATCGCCTTTCGCGAGCACACCGCCCAGCGGCTGATTGACGCCGCCGACCGCTTTACCCACCTCCCCGACCTGGAGGGCGCGCTCATGCCCGCCCGCCCGAAAAACGGCGCGAGGTCGGGTGGGGAAGAGGCCTGAGATGCCGCCCGACCCCGACGCTGTTCTCGCCCGGCTGCACTTCGAGTTGCCGCCGGAGCGCATCGCCCAAACGGGGGCCGAGCCGCGCGACGCTTCTCGGCTGATGGTGGTCGGCGAACAGATTGAACACCACATCTTCCGCGAACTCCCGGACCTCCTGCGGCCCGGCGACCTCCTCGTCTTCAACGAGAGCCGGGTGATTCCGGCCCGCGTGATGGCCCGCAAGCCCGTCGTGGAAGGCGGAGGCGGCGGCCAAATCGAAGTGTTGCTGCTGCGCGAGGAAGCGTTGCCGGAGCTGGGGCCGAACGTCTGGTCGGCGTACCTCAAGCCCGCCAAACGCGCCGGAAACGAGCTGTGGCTGGGCCAGCCGGGGGGAGCACAGCACCGCGCCGAGGTCGTCGGCGTGCTGGAGGACGGGGCGCGGCTGCTGCGCTTTGAGCACGACATCAAGCCCCACCTGGACGACATCGGGCGGCTGCCGCTCCCGCCCTACATCGCAGCGGGCGACTCGGACGAGACCTGGCGCGAGCGCTACCAGACCGTCTACGCCCGCGAGCCGGGCAGCGTGGCCGCGCCCACGGCGGGCCTACACTTCACGCCGGAGTTGCTCGCGCGGCTGGAAGCGCGGGGGGTGGGGCGCGTGGCCCTCACCCTCCACGTCGGGGCGGGCACCTTCAAGCCCATCACCGGACCCGTCGCCGAGCACGTCATGCACGCGGAGCGCTACACCATCCCAGAGCCGACGGCGGACGCCATCAACCGGGCCAAAGCCGAGGGTCGCCGCGTGGTCGCGGTGGGCACCACCACCGTCCGCGCCCTGGAGAGCAGCGCCAGGGAGGACGGCACCGTCTACCCTGGCGAGGGCGACACCCGCATCTTCATCACGCCGGGCACGCGGGTGCGGGTGCCCGACCTCCTGGTGACCAACCTGCACCTCCCCGGCTCGACACTGCTGCTGCTGGTCGCCGCCTTTGCCGGAGAGGAGCGCATCCGGGCGGCGTATGACGCGGCGCTCGCGGGGGAGTACAGGTTTTATTCGCTGGGAGACGCGATGCTGCTGGAGAAGGGCTGGTAGTTTGTGGCGTGTGGCTTGTAGAGGTTTCGCGGAAGCCTTAGCCCCTGCTTCCCCCTTCTACATGCCACGCGCTACCCGCCACAAGCCCGCGTCAGCGTCACCGTCGCCGCCTCCCGCACGAAGCCCAGCCGCTCGTTGATGGCGAGCATGGGGCGGTTGACCGGGTGGTTGCTCGTGCGCGAGTGAGTGTAGCCCCGGCTCAATGCCGCCCGCGCCGCCGCGAGCTTGAGGGCCAGCCCCAGCCCGTGCCCGCGCCACGCGGGGAGGACTCCGGTCAGGCCGTTGTGCAGGGTGCCGGGCCGGGCGGGGAGAGGTTGGGCCAGTTGGCTGGTGCCCACCCATTCGCCACTGGGGGCAACGGCCACGAACAGGCCCTCACGCTCGATGCCGTTTCCGAACCGCCGTTGCCACACCTCGAAGGGCCAGGGTTCAATGCGCCGGGTGCTGGGCACATCCGCCAGCAGCGCAATGGTCAGCTCGTAGTAGCGCCGCTGCTGCGCCTCGTCCCAGGGGCCGAGGTCGGTCAGGGGGAGGAGGCGGAACCCGGCCTCGCGCACCCGCGCCTCCTCGTCGGCAAAGGCCGTGAAGTCCAGCGCTCGCAGGTCGAGGGTGGAGGGCCACATCCGGTCGTGCTCCTGCCAGCCCCGCGCGAGCAGGAAGGGGAGGTCGGGGGTGTCTTCCTTCACGCGGGTGACGGCGGTGTGCGCTCCGGCCACTGTGACGGTCTCCAGTCCCTCAGCCCACAGCGCCTCCCGCACCGCGTCGTCCGGGCGCAGGGTGTGGACGACGAGTTGCAGCCAGCCCTCGAAGCTGTCCATGCGGGGCAGTTCGGTCTCCAGAGCGCCCACGACCTCCCCGTCCGCCCATCCCAGGCGCCGGGTGTGGTGCTCGCCGGGGGCACGGGCCGCGTCGAGGCGGTGCAGGTCGGCGGCAGAGACGGGCGCGTCGGGGGTCGCGGCATTGACGGCGGCGGCGAAAGCTTCTGCGTCGGCAGGCTGGAAGGTGAGGTGAATGGATGTGGCGGCGCGTTCCATAGGGCAGAACAGCACAGGGCGCGGGTGGCCGGACATCCGCCGTTTGGCGCAGTGCCCGCCCCGTCAGCCTCTCTATACTCGCCTCCATGACCCAAGCGCCGCCTGCACCCGTTCAGAGCGACAATCCGCTGCTGAATATCGGCTTCCGCATTCCCTTCGACCAGATTCGTCCCGAACACGCCGAGAGCGCCGTGGACACCCTGCTCGCGCAGACGCAGGAGCGGGTCGAGCACCTCGCCCGCGCAGGCGAGCGGGCTTACGCCGACTTCATGGACGACCTCGACCGGCTCACCGAGCAGCTCGACACCGTGCGCGTGATTGTGAGCCATCTCGACAGCGTGGTCTCCATCCCCGAATGGCAGGAAGCCAAGCGGGCCATCCTGCCCAAGGTGACCGAGTTCTACACCAGCCTCAGCTTGCATCCGGGGCTGTGGGCGGCGCTAAAGGGCTTCGCGGAAACGGAAGCGGGGCGGAGCCTCGACCCCGTGCGGGCGCGGCACCTCAAGCTCACCCTCGACGAGTTCCGCCGCCAGGGGGCCGACCTGCCGGAGGCGCAAAAGGCCCGCTTGCTGGAGGTCAACACCCGCCTCGCGCAGGTCACGAACGACTTCGCCAAGAATGTCCTCGACGCGACCGCCGCCTTTGAGCTGTACGTGCCGACCGAGCGGCTGGCCGGGGTGCCGGAGCGCGTGCAAGAAGCGACCCGCCTCGACGCCGAGAAGCACGGCCAGCAGGGCCACCGCCTGACCCTGCACCTGCCCACCCTGGAACCCATCCTGACCTACGCCGACGACCGCGAGTTGCGCCGAGAGCTGTGGCTGGCGCAGAACGCGGTGGGCACCGGGGAGGGGCGCGATAACCGCCCCCTCGTGGGCGAGATTCTGCGGCTGCGCCGGGAGCAGGCCCGGCTGCTGGGCTTCCGTGACTTTGCCGACTACGTGCTCGAAGACCGCATGGCGGGGAGCGGCGAGCGGGCGCTGGCCTTTGAACGCGACCTCGAAGCCCGCGTCCGGCCCTTTTTTGAGCGCGAAAATGCCGAGCTGGACGCCTTTTACCGCGAGCAAGCGGGAGGGGACGCTCCCCCCCTGGAAGCCTGGGACGTGGCCTACTGGGCCGAAAAGCAGCGGCAAGCCAAGTACGCCTTTGACGAAGAAGCGCTGCGGCCCTACTTCGCGATGGACCAGGTGCTCGCGGGCCTTTTTGAACTTTGCCGCCGCGTTTTCGGCATCACGGTGACCGAAGCCGAGGCCCCCGGCTGGCACCCGGAGGTGCGCTACTACGACATTCACGATGAGGCAGGCACCCATCTCGCTTCCTTTTACACCGACTGGTTCCCCCGCGATACCAAGCGGGCGGGTGCTTGGATGAACGCTTTCTTGACGGGCGGCCCCCGCGACAGTGTTGATGAGAAGGGGGGCTTCGAGCCGCACCTGGGCCTGATGTGCGGCAACATGACCCCGCCTTCCGGCGACCGCCCCGCGCTGCTGTCGGTGCGCGAGGTCGAGACGGTCTTCCACGAGTTCGGGCACCTGCTGCACCACGCCCTGTCGAACGTGGAAGTTCGCAGCCTCAGCGGCACCCGCGTCGCCTGGGACTTCGTGGAGCTGCCCTCGCAACTCATGGAAAACTGGGTGCTGGAGCGCGAAGCTCTCGACCTCTTCGCTCGGCACTATCAGACGGGCGAGCGCCTGCCTGACGACCTGTTCGAGAAGCTGGTCGCCGCCCGCAACTACCGCGCCGCGAACGCCACCATGCGCCAGCTCTCCTTTGGCACGGTGGACCTGGAGCTGCACGTCACCTTTGACCCGGACGCGCCGGGGGCCGACCCGATTGCCTTTGCCCGCGACATCATGGCCCGCTTTTACCCCTACGCGCTCCCAGAGGATTACGCCCGCATCGCGCAGTTCGGGCACCTGTTCTCCAGTCCGGTCGGGTACGGGGCGGGGTACTACTCGTACAAGTGGGCCGAAGTGCTCGACGCCGACGCCTTTAGCCGCTTTGCGCGAGAAGGCATTTTCAACCGCGAAACGGGGCGCTCGTACGTGGACACGATTCTGAGCAAGGGCAACAGCAAGGACGCCGCCGAGCTGTACCGCGATTTCATGGGGCGGGACCCGGACGCCGAGGCGCTGCTGCGGCGCAGTGGGTTGGTCGAGGCGTAAACGCTGCTTTGGCTTCGGGCCTCTGCCTTCGGGTGGGGGCCGATTTTTTGGAGCAGTGTTTCTTGATTGCGGTTGGCCCCCACCCCCAGCCCCTCCCCCCAGACTCGTAGAGCTGCGAAGCAGAGGGGGCAGGGGAGCAGCGCTGCGCTGGGCAAAGGTCGTCTCCCCCTGTTCTGACTCTGTCTGCCCCGTCCCCGTTTCCCCCTCCACGCCCTGCTTCGCCCCATTGGAAGGCCTCGGCGCTGCCGCGCCGAACAGCTCGTCTGCCTGGAAAGTGGACTCGCAAGGCGAGAACGTTGAGATCGGCTGACACAGGAAAAAGACGGCTTTTGCGATGGCCATGCGGTGCCACTCCCTCCCTCCTTGTGGGGGACTTGCAAAGCTGCGCAGCAGAGGGTTGGGGAGGGGGGTGGCAAGCGCAGCTTGCCCTTCCTGGTAGCTACCGCTTCCCGCCCAAAGCTCCCCCTCTCCGCCCTGCCCCCCATGCCCTACCATCTCCCCGTGACCCTGGACTGGCGCGAACATGCCTCGGCGCGGCGGGCGCGGCCCCCGCAGGTGCGCGGGGCGGTGGCGCGGCCCCGGCTGCTTTCGCTGCTGACCTCGGCGCGGGTGCTCGCGGTGGTGGCCCCGGCGGGGTACGGCAAGACGACGGCACTGGCGGCGCACCTGCCAGAGCTGGGAAGGGTGGCGTGGCTGACGCTGGACGTCGACGACGCCGACCCGCAGGTCTTCGTGGCGGGGCTGGCGGTGGCGGTGACGGGGCTGCCGGGCGGCGAGGGGCCGGGGGCGCTGCTGGACGCGGGGGCGACGCCCCGCCGGGTGGCCGCGCGGGTGGCCGACGTGCTGGACGCGGCGGGGGCGCTGCTGGTCCTCGACGAGGCCGGGCACCTCGCCGGACCGCTGGCGGGAGACGTGCTGCGCGAGTTGCTGGGGGGGCGGGTGGCGCTGCTCTCGCGGCTGCCGCTGGAGCATCCGGCCCTGACCCGGTTGGAGGCGGAGGGCGAACTGCGCCGCCTCAGCGCCCCCGACCTCGCCTTTACCCCGCAGGAACTCGGAGCGCTGCTCGCCGCGCAGGGGGTCGGTGCAAGCGCGGAGGAGGTGCGGCTGGCGCACACCCTCACCGAAGGCTGGCCCATCGCCGCCCGCTTTCTGGCGCAGGCAGCGGCGCAGGGGCGGGTGCCCCTCTCGGCGCTGGCAGAACTGGACGGCGGCGAAGCGCCCCTCGCGACCCTCTTTACCTACCTCGCGCAGGAGGTGCTGGGGCCGCTGGACCCCTCGCTGCGGGCGCTGCTCACGCGGGGCAGCGTGTTCGAAGAACTCTCGCCAGACCTGCTGGAAGCCGTGCTGGACGTGCCGGGGGCCGCCACCCTGCTGGGGGCGCTGGAGCGCGGCGGCACCTTCCTGACCCGCACGGGCGAGACGTACCGGGCGCATCCCTTACTCCGGGCACACCTGCGCGGGCTGCTCTCGCCCGGCGAGGCGCGGGAGGTCGCAGCGCGGGGGGCCGAGTACTTCGAGCGCACCGGGCGGCCCCGGCGAGCGCTGGCGGCTCACCTTCAAGCGGGAAATGCGGCGCGGGCAGCGGAGCTGCTCGCCCACTTCGGCGGGCGCTGGCTGGAGGGGGGGCGGGTTACGCTGGTGGCCCGCAGCTTGACGCGGTTGCCGCCGGAAGCCTGGACGCCCGCCCTGCATGCCCTTCTGGGCGACGCCCGGCGGCTCTCTTCCCGCTACGGGGAGGCGCTGGCTGCCTACGCGCAGGCGGACCCCCTCGCGCGGGCGCTGGGAGAAGCGCAGGTGGCGCTGGACACCGTGCAGCCTGAGCATGCTTGGGGGGCACTGGACACGGCGGCGGCCCTCGCCGGGGATGACGAGACGCGGGCGCGGGTGGCCCGGATGCGGGCGGAAAACCACCTCAACGCGGGCGACCTCGCGCGAGCGCTGGAGCTGGCCCCGGCGCTGGCGCGAGGGGCGCGGTATGCCCTGCGCTCCGGCGACCTCTCGCGGGCGCTGGAGCTGGCGCTGGAGGCCGCGCGGGGTGAGGCGGGCGGGGCACGCGCCGCGCAGAACCACCGCGAGGGGCTGCTGCTCGCCAGCTTCCTGCACGCCGCGCTGGGCGAGCCGGGAGAGGCCGCCCGCCGCGCCCGCGAAGGGCTGGCGGAAGGCGAGCGCTTGGAGAGCCGCTTCGTGCAGTCGCTCGCGCAGGCCCGGCTGGGGCACGCCGAGGCCATCGCCGGGGGGGAGGACGCGGCGCGGGCCGCGTATACGGCGGCGCTCGCCCTCGCGCAGGACGTGGTGCCCCGCTTGCAGGTCGAACCCCGCCTGGGCCTCGCGTACCTGGAGGGCCGCGCCGGGAACGTGGCCGAGGCGGCGGCACACGAGGCGGCGGCCCTCGCGGCGGTGGGAGGCGACCACTACGTGGCGGGGCTGACCCGGCTCGTTGCGGCGCTGGGGCGGTGGCAGGGCGGCGACGCGGCAGGAGCGCGGCCCGGCCTGGAGACAGCCCACGCGACCTTTGCCGCTTGCGGCGACCGCTTCGGGTCGGGGGCGGCGGCGCTCGCCCTCTACGCGGCGACCGGGGAGGGTGCCCCAGCAGCGGCGGACGCGGTCGCCGCGTTCCCCTTCCTGCTCACCCGGCGCTCGCTGGTGTCCCCGTTGCCGGGGCGGGCGGCCCGCGCCCGGCTGCTCGCCCGGCTGGGGGCGGCGTCCCCGGAGCGGCAAAACGAGTTGCGCCCCGTGGCGCGGGCGCTGGGGTACCCCGACCTGCCCAGTCCGGACGCGCTGCCCGGCGTGGACGTGCGGGTGCACGTGCTGGGGCGGGTGGCGGTCACCCGCGACCGCCACCCCGCCCGCGAGTGGGGCCGCGCCCGCGCCCGCGACCTGCTCGCGCTGCTGGCGGTGTCGCCCGGTGGCCTGCCCCGCGAGGCCGCGCAAGAAGCCCTCTTTCCCGACGCGGACCCGCAGGTGGGCGAGCGCAACTTCCGGGTGACCCTGCACGCGCTGGGGCAGGTGCTCGAAGAGGGCGTGACGAGCGGCACCTTCCTGGAGCGCGGCGACTGGCTGCGGCTTCTTTCCAGTCCTGACCTGACGGTCGACCTGCACGAGGCGCAGGCCTGGCTGGACGCTTCCCCCGGCACGCCTGGCCGTGCGGGGGCGCTCCTCGCCCTGCCCGGCGAACTCGCCCCCTGCGACCTCGACCCGGTGCAGGCCGAAGCCGAATGCTACGCCGCCCGCTTGCCGGAGGCCCTGGGCGAGGAGGCCGAAGCCGCGCTGCGGGCCGCCCACCCCGACCTCGCCGCCCGGCTCGCGGAGCGGGCGCTGGCCCTCGACCCGGCCTTTGAACCCGCCGCCCGTGCGCTGATGCGGGCCTGGCACGCCCGCGCCCACCCCGCCGCCATCGCCCGCACCTACGCGGCCCTGGCGGCGGCCCTGGCCGAGCTGGGCCTGACGCCCCTGCCGGAGACGGCGGCCCTGTACCGAGCGCTGACGGGAAGCCGGTAGAGGAGAGCTATCAGCCATCAGCTTTCAGCTTTTAGCGGTCAGCTCTGAGCGTGTGTTTGGAAAGAGGTTTGGCCGACAGCCTCGCAGAGCTGATAGCTGAAAGCTGACTGCTGACGGCTGATAGCTCCCCTGCAACGCCCCCGTGACGCCCTCCCCCTACACTTCCCCCATGACCCCTCAAGACTCCCGCGCCGCCCTCGTTACGGGCGGCACCAGCGGCATCGGCTTCGCCATCGCCCGGCGGCTTCAGTCGGATGGCTTGCGCGTGGCGGTCCTCGACCTCGACCGCCCGCCGGCCCGCGAGGTGGCGCGGGAACATGACCTGACCTTTATCGGGGCCGACCTCTCGCGCCGGGCCGACTGCCGCCGCGCGGTGGACGAGACGGTCTCGGCGCTCGGTGGGCTGGACGTGCTGGTCAACAACGCGGGCTTTCAGCACATCGACCCCATCCCCGACTTTCCCGAAGACACCTGGGACACCATGCTCCACGTGATGCTGACCGCGCCCTTCTTGCTCAGCAAGTACGCCTGGGGGTACCTCACGCGTTCCGGGCAGGGGCGCATCGTGAACGTGGCCTCGATTCATGGGCACGTCGCCAGCCCCTTCAAGAGTGCCTACATCAGCGCCAAGCACGGCCTGATTGGGTTCACGCGCACGGCGGCGCTGGAGGCGGGCGAGGTGGGCCTCACCGTGAACGCCATTTGCCCCGGCTACGTCCGCACGCCGCTGGTCGAGGGCCAGATTGCGGACCAGGCCCGGACCCGTGGCCTCAGCCCCGCAGAGGTCGAGCAGAAGGTGATGCTGGAACCCGCCGCCATCAAGCGGCTGCTGGAGCCGGAGGACGTGGCCGCCCTCGCGAGCTACGTCGTCAGCCCCGCCGCGTGGGGGATGACGGGGGCGGTCCTCGACCTCGACCTGGGCTGGACGGCGCGGTAAGCCGCTACTGCGGCTCGCTGCTGAGCACGACCACATAGGCCGTGCCCCGCGCCCCCTGAACGACCGCTGCCCCCGCGTGGGTGTAGCGGGGGTCGGTCAGAATCGCGCAGTGCAGCGGCGAGGCGAGCCACCAGCTCAGCGCCCCTTGCGGGTTCGTCCCCATGTAGATGATTTCGGTTACGCTGACCGCCCGTACGCCGACGCTGGCCGCCCGGACGCGCGGCGTGGTGCCCCCCGCGCCCACATGCGTGACCCCGGCCCGGCTGCTCATATGCGCCGCTTGGTTCCTTGCGGCAAGGGCGTGGGCCGCGCTGACCGTCAGCGCAGCCGCAGTGGGCCGCCGCCCGCTCGCCGGACAGGTCACCCCCTGCGCCCGCGCCGCATTCAGCCCGGCGAGAACCTGCGCTTCGGCGGGCGACTGTGCTGCTGCTGGAAAGGAAGCCAGCGCCGCGAGTAGACCCGCCGCCACCGTGAGCCAGCCACGAAGCATGATGGGCGGCAGCATAGAGGGCGGCGGCGATACGAGAAGTGAAGTGGGGGGCAGACGGGGCGGGGGCGGGGATGGTAGGGGCGGCTAGGTGCTTTGCCGCATGCTCGCGGGCCGGGCCAGCGCGTACCCTGAGGTCACCTATGACCACACTCCCCCCGGACGCCGCCGTACACGTCCGTGACCTGCGCAAGAGCTATACCATCCACGAGAAGGAGCCGGGCTTTCTGGGCAGCCTCCGCGCCTTCGTGCGCCGCCAGTCCCGCGAGGTGGAGGCCGTGCGCGGCGTGTCCTTTGACCTCGCGCCGGGCGAGGTGGTGGGCTTTCTGGGGCCGAACGGGGCGGGCAAGACGACCACCCTCAAGATGCTGTCGGGGCTGCTGCATCCCAGCGGGGGGGAAGTGCGTGTGGCCGGATTCGAGCCGAGACGCCGCCAGAGCGAGTTCCTGCGCCGCATCACGCTGGTGATGGGGCAAAAGCAGCAGCTTATCTGGGACCTCCCAGCTCTCGATTCCTTTCTCGTCAATCAGGCCATCTACGAGATTCCCGACCCACAGTACCGCGCCACCATGCACGAGTTCACCGAGGTGCTGGGGCTTTCAGGCATCCTCAAAAAACAGGTTCGCAAGCTCTCCCTGGGCGAGCGGATGAAGTGCGAACTCGCCGCCGCGCTGCTGCACCGGCCTCAGGTCCTCTTTTTGGACGAACCCACCATCGGCCTGGACGTGAACATGCAGGAATCGGTGCGGGCCTTTATCCGCGACTACAACGAGCGCTACGGGGCCACCGTCATCCTGACGAGTCACTACATGGCCGACGTGACGGCACTCGCCCGGCGCATCCTCGTCATCGACCGGGGCCAGCTCGTCTTTGACGGCGACCTCGCCCGGTTGGTCGAGCGGGCGGGCGGGGGCAAGACAGTGCGGCTGCAACTGCGCCGCCCGGTCACCGCCGCCGCCCTCGCCGCCTACGGCGAAGGCGTGAAGGTGGACGGCCTGAGCGCCGAACTCACTGTTCCCCGCGCGGAAGTCAGCTCCCGCGCCGCCCGCCTGCTGGCCGACCTCGACGTGGCTGACCTGACGGTGGAAGACCCGCCCATCGAAGCGGTGATGGCCGAGCTGTTCGGGGGGAAGGAGGCTGTGCGTGGGTAGCCTGTGGCGCAAGCTCCGTATCCTCTTGTCCACCCGCTTTGCCGAGATGGTGGAATACCGCGCCGAGGTCGTCATCTGGATGCTGTCGGGGACCCTCTCGCTCGTGATGATGCTGGTGTGGATGGCGCAGGCGGCGGCGGCCCCAGACGGGCGCGTGGGTGGGTATGCGCCCGCTGAGTTCGCTTCCTACTTTCTGGGCGTGTGGCTGACCGGACAACTGATGGTGGTCTGGGTGGCCTGGGAACTCGACGTGCAGGTGCGGCAGGGCACCCTCTCGCCCAAGCTGCTGCGTCCCCTCGACCCCCTGTGGGAGCACTACGCCGCGCACGTCGCCGAGCGGGTGGTGCGCTTTCCGGCGCTGCTGGGGCTAATGCTGCTCTTTGCGTGGCTGTCGGGGGCGAGCTTCAGCACCGACCCCCTCCATTACGTCGCGGCGCTGGGGCTGGCAGCGTTGGGCTTCAGCGCCCGCTTCCTGTGGGAGTACTGCTTGGGGCTGCTCGCCTTTTGGACTGAATCGAGCACCAGCTTTCAGGAGGTGGTGTGGCTGCTGTACGCCGCGCTGGGCGGCATGTTTGCGCCGCTCGCCTTCTATCCGGGGTGGGTGCAGAACATCGCCGTGTGGACTCCCTTTCCTTATATGCTGGGCCTCCCGGCGCAACTGCTGGCGGGCAAGGCGTCCCTGGCCGACGCGGGGCGCGGGGCCATCGTGCTGGGCACGTGGCTGGTCGTGTTCTGGTTCGTGCGGCTGGCCGTGTGGCGGCTGGGGCTGCGCAAGTACGGGGCGGTGGGGGCGTGAGGTGGGAAGTGGTGAGTGGTCCGTGGTTAGTGGCTCGGCTGCCTCTTGTTCTCCACTCCCCACTCCCCACTGCCCACTTCCCGCGCCAGACTCGCAGAGCCGCGCAGCGGAGGGGCAAGTGACCCGCTACCTCCGCCTCCTGCGCCTCTTTACCGGAGCCACCCTCTCGGCGCAGCTCGAATACCGGGCCAACTTCCTGGGAGCGGTCCTCGCCAGCCTGGGGGAGGTGGGGGTGGCCCTCCTCGGCATTGGGGTGCTGTTTGGGCAGCCGGGGACGGACACGGTGGGCGGGTGGACCTTTCATCAGGCGCTGCTGGTGACGGGCTTTTTCATGCTCACCGAGGGCGTCATCAGCGTCTTTATCCAGCCCAACATGAGCAAGATTGCCGAAGCGGTCCGCACCGGCAGCATGGATTTCACCCTGCTCAAGCCGCTGGACGCGCAGTTCGGAGTGAGCACCCGGCACCTCAATGTGCTGCGGGCGGGAGACCTCTTGATTGGGCTGGGGTTGATTGCCTACGCCGCCTCGCATCTGACGGTGACCCTGGGCGGCTTCGCGGGGGCGGCGGTGCTTTACCTCTCGGCGGTGGTCATCGTGTACTGCATCTGGCTGGCGCTCTCGACAACGGCCTTTTGGTTCGTGAAGACGCAGAACGCCTCCGAGCTGTTTAACGGGGTGTTCGGGGCGGCCCGCTTTCCGGTCACGGCCTTTCCGGTGCCCATTCGGGCACTGCTGACCTTCGTGGTCCCTGTCGCCTTGATCACGACCGTGCCCGCGCAGGCGCTGACGGGCACGCTGACGCCCGCGCTGGCGCTGGCCTCGCCGCTGGTGGCCGCCGCCGCCTTCGTGCTCACGCGCCTCTTTTGGCTGAAAGCCGTGGCGAGCTACACGAGTGCGAGCAGCTGAGGAACTTGCGGTGAGGCGAAGCCGAACCCGAGCGGAGCGAGAAACAAAAGACAGCGCCTCGCGGAGATGGAAGAACAGACGGTGTCCTGTCCGGCTGTTCTGGAATCGGAGGGGAGCGTTGTGAAGATGGACCGCTGGGCCGCCGCTTTCGCCCAAGCAGGGCTGACCCCGCCGTGCTCGCTGGCAGGGGTGCGGGCCGCCCTCCCCGACGTGCAGGAAACCGAGCTGCGCCGGGCCGTGTGGACCGCCCTGGGGCAGCCCCGACCCCGGTCGCGCAAGCTCTCGCCCCCAGCCCGCGCCCGCCTCGCGCACCTTGCCGAGTTGCGCGACGTGTTCTCGCCCACCGACGCCTTGCGGCTGGGGGCGGAACTGGCGAGCGAACCCGGTCTGGCGACGGACCTCCTCACCGTGCGGCCCTGGCTGGACCCGGACACCCCGGCCCGCGAGGTGCTCAGCGCCGTCTTGTGCGGCGAGTGGTCGGGCCTCCTCGCCCTGTTGGGAGAACATGGCCCCTGGGTGTACGCGGCGACGGTGGCCGACCTCCAGGCCCTCGCCCGCTTGAATGGCGAACTGGTCGTGGCGGCTTCTCAGGCCGATGAGGAAGCCGTTCTGAATGCGGCGCTGGCGTCCGGACGCACCTTTCCCGCGCTGCTCGCCCGGCTGGAGGCAACCGACTATCGCCGCCCGGCTCCGGGTCCCGCCCCCCCCCTCGCCGCGCTGGAAACTGCTTTCTGGCAGGAAGCCGGGAGGGGGGCGCGGGCCGCCTACGAGCGCTGGCGGGCGCGGCGGCATGAGGGGTCGTCCTCCCCGCCGCGCTAGATTTTCCCCATGACGACGCCCCCCGCCGACGCCCCCGCTTCCCTGCTGTTCACGCCCCTGAAGCTCCGCAGCCTGACCCTGAACAACCGCGTCGTCGTCTCGCCCATGTGCATGTACTCCGCCCAAAATGGGATGGCCAACGACTTTCACCTCACGCATCTAGGGCAGTTCGCCCTGGGTGGGGCCGGGCTGATTCTGACCGAGGCGACTGCCGTTTCGCCGGAGGGCCGCATCAGCCCGGAGGACCTCGGCCTGTGGACGGACGAGCAGATTGTGCCGCTGGGCCATATCACCGATTTCGTGCACCGCCACGGCTCCTTGATAGGCGTGCAGCTCGCGCACGCGGGGCGCAAGGCGAGCACCTACGCGCCCTGGCGGGGTCGGGGGCAGGTGGCGCCGGAAGCGGGCGGCTGGGGGGTCATCGGGCCGGGCGGCGAGCGTTTCCACGAGACGTATCCGGTGCCTACGGCCATGACCGGGGACGACATTCGCCGGGTGGTCGCCGACTTTGCGGCGGCGGCGCGGCGGGCGCTCGTGGCGGGCTTTGACGCCGTGGAACTCCACGCAGCGCACGGCTACCTGCTGCACCAGTTCCTCTCGCCACTCTCGAACACCCGCACCGACGAGTACGGCGGCTCCTTTGAGAACCGCACCCGCCTGCTGCTGGAGGTCGTCCGGGCGGTGCGCTCGGCGTGGCCGATGCACCTGCCCCTCTTTGTGCGCGTGAGTGCGACCGATTGGGCGGACGGGGGCTGGGACCTTGACCAGACGGTGGGGCTTGCCTCCCGGCTGCGCTACGAGGGTGTGGACGTGCTCGATGTGAGCAGCGGCGGCCTGACCACCGCTCAGCGCATCACGCCGGGGCCGCTCTATCAGGTGCCCTTTGCCGCCCGCGTCCGCGCTGAGGTGCCCGACCTCCTCACGATGGCGGTCGGGATGATCGAGACCCCCCAGCAGGCCGAAGGCATCCTCCAAAACGGCGACGCCGACCTCGTGGCGCTGGGCCGCCCCTTCCTGCGTGACCCCCACTGGCCGCAGCGGGCTGCCCACGCTCTGGGCGCGGCGCTGCCCCTCCCCGACATGTACGCGCGGGCGGGGTGGTAGGGGGCGTGTGGCGCGTGGCCCGGAGCACGTAGAAGGAAGGTGGGAGACGTTCATCGCGTCTCCCACCCCTTTTTCTTTCTCCACAAGCGACCGGTCACACCCTACACGCCGATGCGCCCATCCAGCAGGTGCAGCGACCGGTCCGCCCGCGCCGCTTGCCGCTCGTCGTGGGTCACGAGGAGCACGCCCGCTCCTTGCTCCCGCGCCAGGCCCAGGAGGAGTTCGGCCACCCGGTCGGCATTCGCCCGGTCGAGGCTCCCGGTCGGCTCGTCGGCCAACACGACCGCGGGGCGGGTCACGAGGGCACGGGCCACGGCCACCCGCTGCCGCTCGCCCCCCGACAGCACGCCGGGCAGGTCGCGCTCGCGCCCCAACAGGCCCACCCGCTCCAGCAGCGCCCGCGCTTCGCCCCCCCCCTCGCCCCGCAGCAGCGCGGGCACCCGCACGTTGTCCAGCACGCTGAGGTCTTCCAGCAGGTAGTGGTGCTGAAAGACCAGCCCTATTCGCCCGGCTCGCCGCCGCGCCCGCGTCTGGGTGTCGAGCAGGTCGACCCGCTCGCCGGCCCACCACACCTCTCCACCCTGCGGGGTGTCCAGCCCGCCCAGCAGGTGCAGCAGGGTGCTTTTGCCGCTGCCCGATGGCCCGGAGACGGCCACCACCTCTCCCGGCTCCACTGCCAGCGAGACGCCGTGCAACACGGGGTGCCCGCCGAAACCGTGCCGGACCTCGCGGGCTTCGAGCGCGGGGGGGCCGGGAAGAGCGGTGTTCGTCATGGGCGGCACTGTAGCGTAGGGGAAAGCGCGGCCCCCGCCCCCTGCCGCTCTTCGTGGAGGTGTACCCCGTCCCGGAAAGGCGGGGGCGTGGGCGCATGCTCTAGCATGAACCGAGATGCGCGGCTTGAACGAGTTGAGGGGTTCGCCACTTTTCCGTGGTGTGCCGGAAGAGGCGGTGCGTGAGGCTGCTGGCATCGTCACCCCGCGCCTGTTTGACCGGGGAGAGCTGATTGTCGAGCAAGATGCTCAGGGCGAGGCGCTGCACCTCATCACCCGTGGGGTGGTGCGGGTCAGCCGCGTCGGGGTGGGGGGGCGCGAACGGGTGCTGGGGGACCTCTACGCGCCGAGCGTGGTTGGCGAAACGGCGGTGCTCGCGCGCCAGGAGCGCAGCGCTTCCGTGCGGGCGCTGGGCGAGGTCCACACCCTGATGCTCTACCGCGACCATTTCGAGGTGATTTTGCGCCGTCATCCCGGCGTGCTGTGGAACCTCGCCGCGATGCTGGCCCACCGCGTCACCCTCCTTAACGACGAACTGATTGCCTTTGGGATGAACACCGAAGTGGCCCTTGCCCATGTGTTCAGCCGTCTTTATGCCGTGCGGGTAGAAGCCGGTGTGCCGCGCCCGGAGGTGCTGCCGCTCTCGACCCCTGACATCATGGCCCGCGCCAGCAGCAGTCGCGAGACGGTCATGCGCGTCCTCAAGCGCATGGAGGAACAGGGCCTGCTGAAATCGGATGCCCAGAGCGTGACCCTCCTGAACCCGGCGGCGCTCGACCAGGTGTTGCTGGAGGCGGCGGATGCAGACTGAGGGTTCCCCCTACGCCTCCTTCCGGAGCAGCACGCTTTTGAGATAGAGGCTTTCGGGCACGCTGAGAAGGTGGGGATGGTCGGCGGGCTGATAGGTCATCGCGACAACCTCCGCCCCGCACCCGGCCTCGCCCGCCGCGACCCGCGCCGCGTCGAGCAGGTCGTCCACCCGGATGTAGTGGGCGCAGGTGCTCACCAAGAGGTGGCCGCCGGGCCGCAGCATCCGCAGGGCGCGGGCCGCGCCCTCGGTGAAGATGCGCTTGGCGCGGGGCACGTCCTCCTTGCGCTTGGCGAGGGTGGGGGGGTCCAGCACCGCTGCCCCGAAGGTCCGCCCCTCGTGCTCCAGAGCGGTCAGCGTCTCGATGGCGTCCCCCCAGCGCACGCCGACCCTCAGGCCGTTCTCGCGGGCCTCGCGCTCCAGCACCCCCAGCGCGGCCTGGTCCTTGTCGATGGCGACGGGATTGGCCCCCGCCCGCGCCGCGTGCAGGCTGAAGCCCCCGGTATATGAATACACGTCCAGAAAACCTTCGCCGGGGCTTGCGAGCAAACGCATCAGCCGCCGGTTGTCGCGCTGGTCAAGAAAAAAGCCCGTCTTCTGCGCATCGAAGGGGGAGAAATGCAGGGTGAGGTCGTCTTCGAAAAAGGTCACGCGCTCCGGGACTTCGCCCCACAGCACGCCCGTGCGCAACTCCAGCCCCTCGCGGCGGCGCTCGCCCGTGTCGCTGCGCTCGAAGGCGGAAGTTGCGCCCGTCTCCTCGCGCAGCGCCCGCACAATCAGGTCGCGGTGCCGCTCGACCCCGGCGTTGCGAAACTGCACGCTCAGCACGTCCCCGAACTGGTCGGCCACCACGCCGGGCAGCCCGTCGGCCTCGGCATGCAGGACGCGCTGGGCGTTCGTCCCGGTGACGCGCCCCTCGCGCCGCGCCAGCGCCGCCCGCACCCGTAAACGGTAGAACTTCAGGTCAATCGTCTCGCCGGGCGTCCAGGTCAGCAGCCGCAGCGGGGTCGCCCCCTGGGGGTTGAAGTAGCCGCGCCCCACCCAGGCCCCGTCCGGTGCCCGCACGTCCACGACCTCGCCCGGCTCTAGGCCCGGCCCCACCTGGGCGATATCCCCCGTGTGCCCGAACGGGTAACGGCCCGCAATCCGCCGCACCGCCCCCGGCTTCAGGGTCACACTTGCCAACCTGCTCGCCTTCGTCATGGGTGCAGGCTAGCAGGGGGGGCCGTCCGCTTCTGCCATCATCACCCGCATGGAACAGTTCGCGCAGTGGGTGGTGGGCGGTCAGCGGGTTTACGGGATGCTGCACCTGCCCCAGGAACAGGGCCTGGGCGCAGAAAGGCCGTCGCTGGGCTGGCCGAGCGTGGTCATGCTGCACGGCTTTACCGGCAACCGCGCCGGGGACCACCGCCTCTTGCCGCTCTTCTCGCGGTATCTCGCGGCGCGGGGGGTGGCGTCCTTGCGCTTCGACTTTCGGGGCAGCGGCGAGTCGGAGGGCGACTTCTCGGAAATGACGGTCGCCCGCGAGGTGGAGGACACCGAAGCCGCTTTTCAGTATGTCCGCGCCCTCCCGATGCTCGACCCCGAACGGGTGATGCTGCTGGGCTTTTCTATGGGCGGATTGGTCGCGGCCCTCGCCGCCGAGCGGGTGCGGCCCCACCGCCTCGCCCTGTGGGCACCCGCGCTGCCAGAACTGTGGCTGGGCTTCCTGCGCGGCGGGTACGCCCCTCCGGTCGTTCACGATTACGGGGGCTGGCCGCTGGGCCGCGAGTTCCTGCTGGAGATGCCCCGGCTGAGGCCCCTGGAAGCCGCCGCTCGCTGGGGCGGGGTGGCCCGCGTCTTCCACGGCGACGCCGATGCGGTCTGTCCGCCCGCGTTTGGGGTGCGTTACGCTGGGGCGCTCGGCGGCGACGCGGTAGCGATTCCCGGTGCCAATCACACCTTCGACTCGCTGGAAGCGGTGGACATGCTGTACCGGGAGACGGGGCGGTTTTTGCTGGGGGGGTGAGGGGTTCCTTTCACCGAGTGCCCTACAGCGCCAGATACGCCTCCCTCACCGCCGGGTCTGCCAGCAGCTCTGCCCCGCTTCCCTCCTTCACGACCTGCCCGTTTTCCAGCACGTAGGCCCGGTGCGCGAGCTTGAGGCTGAGGCCCACGTTCTGCTCGACCAGCAGCACGGTGACGCCCTGCTCGTTGACGGCCCTCAGCGCCCCGAACACCGTCTGGGTCATCAGCGGTGAGAGGCCCAGGCTGGGTTCGTCCACCACCAGCACCGAGGGGCGGCCCATCAGCGCCCGGCCCACCGCGACCATCTGCTGCTCGCCGCCCGAAAGCGTTCCGGCGAGCTGCCCTGCCCGCTCCGCGAGGCGCGGAAACAGCTCGTAGACGGAGCTGAGGGTTTGCGCCTGCATCGCCCGCGCTTCGGGCCGCATGGCCGCGCCGAGTTCGAGGTTCTCGCGCACGGTCATCAGGCCGAACAGTTCGCGGCCTTCGGGCACGTGCCCCAGCCCCAGGCCCACGATGTGTGCGGGTGCGGCGCGGGTGATGTCCTGGCCGCCGAGCCGGATGCGCCCCGCCGAGGGCCTCACCACCCCGCTGACCGCCCGCAGCGTGGTCGTTTTGCCTGCCCCGTTGGCCCCAATCATGGCGACAAACTCGCCGGGGGCAACCCGCAGGTTCACGTCCCACAGCACCTGCACCTTGCCGTAGCCCGCAGCCAAGTTCTCGATGACGAGTTCCTGGCCCTGGATGCGGCCTGCCGCCGGATTCATCTGTGTCGCGGTCACGAGGATGCCCCTCCGTTCCTGCTCGCCCCGCTCGGAAAAACCGGAGAAACCCGCTTTTTCGAAAGTCTGTTCATGCGTGCAGCCCCTCTTCGGTGCCCAGGTACGCCGCGACCACCTGCGGGTTGGCGGTGACCTCGTGGTAGGTGCCTTCCGCAATGACCTGCCCCTGGTCCATCACGACCACCCGGTCGGCCAGGTCGCGCACCACCGGCATGATGTGCTCGATAAACAGCACGCTGACGCCGCTGTCGCGCACGCTCCGCACCAGCTCCACGGCCTCCTGCGCTTCCCCTGGCCGCAGCCCCGCCATCACCTCGTCGAGCAGCAGCACCCGCGGCCCGGTGGCCAGCGCACGGGCGACCTCCAACCGCTTGTCTTGCAGCAGGGTCAGCTCGTGGGCCTCCTTGTCGGCGTGGGCAGCGAGGCCGGTGCGCTCCAGCAGGTCGTAGGCCCGCTCGCGCGCCTGCGCGAGGCTCACGCCGGGCTTGCCGAACAAAGCCCCCACGGTCACGTTCTCGTGCACGGTCATCTCCGGAAAGGGCCGCACGATTTGAAAGGCCCGCCCCAGCCCCGCGTGGCACCGCGCCTCCATCGGCTCGGCGGTCACGTCGCGCCCCAGCAGGTGCAGTCGCCCCGAACTGGGCCGATACACCCCCGACAGCAGATTGAGCAGCGTCGTCTTGCCCGCCCCGTTCGGCCCGATGACCGCCAGAATCTCGCCGTCATACTGGCTAAAACTGACGTTCTGCACGGCGAGCAGGCCCCCGAAGCGCTTGCTCAGGCCCTCCGCCCACAGCACCACGTCTCTCTGGCTGGCTGCTGGAAGCTGGCTGCTGGCCGCCATGACTGTCATACGTCCCCCCCTCGCTTGCCCCGCCGCAGCAGCCCCATCAGCCCACGCGGCAGCCACAGGATGCTCAGCATCAGCACCAGCCCGTACACGACGAGGTAGCCGTTTTTGATGGCGTTGTGCAGGACTTCCTCGGCCACCCGCAGCACCGTCGCCCCCAGGATGGGTCCCAGGGTGGTGTACAGCCCCCCGAAGATGGAGGTCGTCAACGGCGCGATAGAGTTGGCAAGGCTAAAGGTCTCCAGCGGGTTGATGAAAAAGGTCTTGCCCGCGTACAGCACCCCGCCCAGCGCGGCCAGGACCGACGAGATGAAAAAGGCCAGCAGCTTGTATTTGACGACGCTGACGCCCAGCACCCGCGCCGTTTCCTCGCCCTGCCGAATAGCGGCAAAAGCGTGGTGCAGCCGCGAGCGCCGGATGGCCAGGCTGACGAGCGCGGTCAGCAGCAGGATGCCGAACGCGAGAAAGTACTGCGCCCGCGCATTTCCGCCCAGCAGCGCCGGAACGAGCAGCCCGTTTGCGCCCCCCGCCGCCCCTTCGGGCAAGTTCTGGATGATTGTCCGCACGACTTCCGTAAAGGCGAGCGTGGCGATGGCAAAGTACATCCCGCTCAGGCGCATCGTGACCGCCCCCAGCACCAGCGAAATCAGCCCGGCGAGAAGGGCGGCGGCGGGCATCGCCAGAAACCAGGGCATCACCTTGCCCAGCAGCGCGAAGCCGTAGGCCCCCAGCCCGTAAAAGGCGGCGTGCGCGAGAGAAACCTGTCCACTCCGCGCCAGGATGTCCCACGACAGCGCCAGCACCCCGGCCACCAGCGTGAAAAAGGCAATCTGCATGAGGTACTCGGCCCGCTCGCCCAGCGGCAGGAACGGAAAGGCCAGCGCCAGCAGGAAAAAGAGGCCCAGCGGCAGCAGCGACCGCAGGGGCACGTCGGGGCGGCGGACCACGGCGCGGCTCCCGTCCAGCGCCCGGCCTTCCATACGCCGCGTCACCGCGCCCCCCGGTACGAGCGGTAGACCAGCGTCACGAAGATGAGCAGGAAGAACACCGCGTCGCTCCAGCCGCCGCCCCCCGGCACATAGGTCTGCACGAGCGCTTCCGACACGCCGAGCACCACCGACGCCCACAGCACGCCCGTCAGGTTGCCCAGCCCCGCCATCACGATGATGGCAAAGGCCTTGAGGGCGAAAACCAACCCCACCGTGGGCGAGGCAAAGAGCAGCGTCGCGACGAGCACGCCCGCCACCGCCGCAAGGGCGCAGCTCAGCCCAAAGGCGAGCAGGTAGACCCGGTCCACGTCGATGCCGATGAGTTGCGACCCCCGGCGATTTTGCGCGACCGCCCGCATCTGGCGGCCCAGGGTGGTGCGGTACAGCACCCCGTACAGGGCCACCAGAATCAGGACCGCCAGCCCAAAGGCGACCGCCTTGGGGCCGCCCACGCTGAGTTCGCCCAGGGAAAGGCTGCTGCCCTGGTACGGGGTCGTGACCGTGCGGGTGTTGCCCCCCAGCCAAATCAGCGCGAGATTTTGCAGCAGGATACCCAGCCCAAAAGTCAGCAGCATTTGGTTGAGTTCGGGCGCGAGGAGCACGTGCCGAATGCTCACCCGGTAGGTCAGCGCCCCGACGCCAAAGACGGCGAGCGCGGCAAAGGGCAGCGACACCAAGGGGTCGACCCCCAGGAAGGTACTCAGCGCCCAGGCCAGAAACGCGCCTATCATCAAGAACTCGCCGTGGGCGAAGTTCACGATGCCCACCACCCCAACCGCGAGCGCCAGCCCCGACGCCACCAGGGCGTAGAGGCCGCTTTGCAGCAAGCCGTTGAGCAGGGTTTGAAAAAAGAGTTCCATGTAACAGAGGCTCCAGAAAAAGGGGGAGGGGGAGAGAGGAGGGCGGTCAGCCGCCAGCTTTCAGCTTCAGCCGGAGCTTGCGCTCGTGGCCTGACGGCTGAGAGCTGACAGCTAAAGGTGGCTCGCCCCTACTTTCCCCAGACCGTTGTCTTTTTGGCCGACTTCAGCGGAAAAACGGGTACGCGGTCGTCGCCAAGGTATTGAAAGCTCAGCCAGTTCCCGGCCTTGAAGCCCTGGTAGCGGGTCTTGTTGCTGGGGGTAAAGGTCAAGGTTCCAAATGGGGTGGGGGTGTTCGTCTTGGCGAGTTCGGCGGCCACTTTGTCCTTGTCGGTGCTGCCCGCCCGGTTGATGGCGGCGGCCAGCGTCTTGAGGTTCACGTACGCCAGCGGTGCGAAGTATTCCTCAGTCACGGTGCCGAACTTCTTGCGGTAGGCATTGACAAAAGCGCGGCTCTGGGCGTTGGGGCTGCTCGGCAGCCACAGGCTCAGGCCCGCCACATTCTCGGCGAGACGGTTTTTCTCGAAACCGACAGGCCAGGAGGGGGGTGTGCCGTAAATCAGGCCCACCTGCAAGTTCTGCTGCTTGATTTCAGTCACCAGCGGCAGGGCGTCGGTATCGTAGCCCACCCAATAGAAGATGTCGGGCCGAGCCGCCTTTGCCTTGGAAACGATGGGGCCGAAGTTGCCACTCCCGGTCTTGAACTTTTCGGTCATCACGACGTTAAAGCCCGCCTTCTTAAAGGCCGCCACCGTGTCGTTAATCCCCGCCGACCCGAAGGGGCCATCCTCGTAGGCGATGGCGATGTTGCGGGCCTTTTTGGTCACGCGCAGGTGCTTAAAGTAATCCAGGATGGCTTCGAAGTTGTAGTAGCTCCAGGGGTGGTAGTGAAAGAAGTACTTGTGGTCGGCAAAGGCGTCCTCGACGGGCACTGCCGCCGCGCCAATCCAGGCCATGAAGGTGCCGTACTGCTTGGCCGGCCCGCTCACCGCGATGGAGGTAGCGCTGCTGACCCCGCCCACCATGAACTCCACCTTGTCAACCGTCACCAGCTTGACAAACTCTGGCACCGCCTTGGCGGGCGAAGAGCCGTCATCGGCGAACTCGATTTCCAGGGGCTTGCCCAGCACCCCGCCCGCCTTGTTGATTTCCTCCAGCGCCAACAGGTAGCCGTTACGGGCCGCCTGCCCAGTGACGCTTCCCGCGCCCGACAGCGGCAGGAGTGCGCCGACTTTCACCGCGCCCGCGCCGGACAGCGCGAGCAGTACGCCCGTCAAAAGCATCTTGTTCATGTTCGGCTCGGAGTGTAGCCGGGGGGCATCACGCTCCCGTTACAGCCGGGGTGTGACCGCCCCGTAACGTGCCCCCCCTACCCTCGGAGGCGACATGCGACAGCGCGAGGAAGCAGCGGGCGGGAGTGGGGAGGGCGCGGCGTTCACGCTGGCTGTGAACGCCACGCTGGGAGGAGGAGTGGTCCCGGTGCGGCTCGGCGGGCGCACCTGGGGCCAGCTCACGGAGGCGCGGGACAATGCCGTCTTGGTCTGTCACTACTACACGGGGACCGCGCAGGTGGCAGGCCGAGCGCGGGACGGCACCCCCGGCTGGTGGGCTTCCCTCATCGGGCCGGGGCGAGCGGTGGACACGGGCCGCTACTTCGTGGTCGCCCTGAACACCCTGTCCAACGTGCAGGTGCGCGACCCGGCGGTCGTCACGACGGGGCCTGACACCCCGCATCCCGGCGGCGGGACCTGGGGCAAACGCTTTCCGACCTGGGATTTCGCTGACCTCCACGCCCTGCAACGGGAACTGCTGCGGCACTTTGGCCTGGAGCGCTGGCACGCGGTGATGGGTCCCAGCTTTGGGGGGATGCAGGCCTTGCAGTGGGCGGCCCGCACGCCGGAGCTGGCCCCCCGCGTAGCGGCGGTGGCGACCAGCCCCTGCGCGGGGCCAGTTCTGCGTGACGCCTTTGGGCCGCTGCTGCGCGACGTGGCCCCTACAGGCGGGCTGGAGGGGGCACTGCGGCTGATTTCCCTGTTTGGCATGGGAGCCGACGGGCTGGAGGCGGCCTTTCGGGAGGCGGACTTCGGAGCCTACCTGCGGGCGCGCGCGCAGGCGGCCAGCCTCGCCCACATCCTCGACATTGCGCGGGTGGTGGGAACGCATGACCTCGCGGAGGTGACCCCCTACCCCGAACTCTTTGCCCGCTGGCGGGGGGCGGGGTTGCGGCTCCTCACCGTGAACATCCGCGGCGACGGTTTTTTCCCCGCCCGCGAGATGCGGGCCTTTGCAGACGCGAGCCGGGCGGCGGGCGTGGCGCACACCCACTTCGAGTACAGCTCGGTGTGGGGGCACCTGGCCTGTGTCCAGGACACTGCGCCTTTCGCAGGGCTGCTGCGCGGGTTGCTGGAGGATACGCTTCCCGCTGCTGCCCCGCCCCCCGACCTCGCCGCGGCGGGCGAGGTGCCCCATGCCTGAGCGCACCCTCGTCGCCCTGCACGGCAACTTCGCTTCCTCCGCGTGGTGGGCTGACCTCCTCGCCGCCCCGCCCCAGGGCTGGCGCGTCCTCGCCCCCGACCTCCCCGGCTTTGCGGGCACGGCCTTTGCGGGCGAGGTGAGCATTCCCGCTTACGCCGACTGGCTGGAAGGTTGGCTGGCCGCGCAGGGGGCAGGTCACCCCGTGCTGCTGGGACACTCGCTGGGCGGGGCGGTCGCGCTGGAGGCGGTGGCCCGCCGACCGGAAGCCTACGCGGGCCTGGTCCTGGCGGCGTCGGCCCCGCTCTCTGGCCTGGTGACCCCCGAAGAGAATTACCCGGTGCTGGAGCTGCTCCGCGGCCATGAGCAACTGCGCGAGCTGAGCCTGGGCGCGCTCTTTCCATCTTGCCGCCCGGACAACTTCGCCACCCTGCTGGAGCACGCAGCTCAGATGGCCCCTGGCCACTACAGCGGCAACGCCCGCGCCCTGGCGAGCTGGAGCGTCGAGCCGGCGCGCCTCGCCGGGCTGCCCGCGCTCGTGCTGGGGGGCGAACTGGACCGTCTCATCACGCCAGAGCTGGTGCGGACGCAGGCGGCGGCGCTGGGCACGGCGGCGACCCTCCTGCCCGGCGTCGGCCACGGCTTTCCGCAGGAAGACCCCGCCACGTTCCGGACCCTGCTGCAAGAGTTTCTCAAGACCCT
This sequence comes from Deinococcus murrayi DSM 11303, assembly GCF_000482805.1. GTDB lineage: Bacteria > Deinococcota > Deinococci > Deinococcales > Deinococcaceae > Deinococcus > Deinococcus murrayi. Next base: position 179,114 of record NZ_KI519502.1, read on the forward strand.
CTCCTGATTTACCCTGGAGCCGACATGAACAAGGTCTACCCAAGCGCCCGCGAGGCGCTGCAAGACATCGTGGCCGACGGTCTGACCGTCGCCGTGGGGGGCTTTGGCCTCTGCGGGATTCCCGAACAGCTCATCCTCGCCCTGCGCGACAGCGGGGTGAGGAATCTCACCGCCGTGAGCAACAACGCGGGCGTAGACGGCTGGGGCCTGGGGCTGCTGCTTCAGACCCGGCAGATTCGCAAGATGATTTCCTCCTACGTCGGCGAGAACAAGGAGTTCGAGCGCCAGTACCTCGCCGGCGAGCTGGAGCTGGAGTTCACCCCTCAGGGCACGCTCGCCGAGCGGATGCGGGCCGGGGGCGCGGGGATTCCCGGCTTCTACACCAAGACGGGCGTGGGCACAGTCGTCGCGGAGGGCAAGGAGCACAAGGACTTTGATGGCGAGACGTACATCCTGGAGCGCGGCATCCGGGCTGACCTCGCCCTCGTCAAGGCGTGGCGGGGCGACCGAGCCGGAAACCTCGTCTACCGCAAGACCGCCCAGAACTTTAATCCGCTGGCCGCCGCCTGTGGCCGGGTCACGGTGGCCGAGGTCGAGGAACTCGTCGAGGTCGGCGAACTCGACCCCGACGAGATTGACACCCCCGGCATCTACGTGCAGCGGGTGGTGCTCAACCCTCACCCAGAAAAACGCATCGAGCAGCGCACGGTGAGGCCATAGCCTTGAGCGCTCAGCCGCCCGCCTTTCCTAGCCCCTCTCTTTCTCAAGCGGACAGCTCAAAGCTTAAAGCTGTCCGCACCCAACTCCTCAAGGAGCCTCATGCCCTGGACCCGTGACGAAATGGCGGCCCGCGCCGCCCGCGAACTCAAAGACGGCTACTATGTGAACCTCGGTATCGGCCTGCCCACCTTGGTGGCCAACCACATCCCGGAGGGCGTCTCGGTGTGGCTCCAATCCGAAAATGGCCTCTTGGGGATTGGTCCTTTTCCCACCGAAGACGAAGTGGATCCCGACCTCATCAATGCGGGCAAACAGACGGTGACGGCCCTCCCCGGCGCGAGCTTTTTTTCCAGCGCCGAGAGCTTTGCCATGATTCGGGGCGGACACATCAACCTCGCCATCCTGGGGGCGATGCAGGTCAGCGAGAAGGGCGACCTCGCCAACTGGATGATTCCCGGCAAGATGGTCAAGGGGATGGGCGGCGCGATGGACCTCGTCGCGGGCGTGCAGCGCGTGGTCGTGCTCATGGAGCACGTCGCCAAGGGAGACGCCCACAAGATTCTGCCCGAATGCACCCTCCCGCTCACGGGCCAGGGGGTTGTCGACCGCATCATCACGGACCTCGGCGTGCTGGACGTGACCCCAGAGGGTCTCCAGCTCATCGAACTCGCCCCCGGCGTCACGCTCGAAGAGCTGCGGGCCAAGACGGGCGCTCCGGTGCGGGAAGAGCGCGGCGCGCAGGAGGCTACTTCCGGGCGATGACCAGCAGCCCGCCCACGATAAGGCTCGCCCCCAGCAGCATCCGGGGGGTGATGTGCTCGCGCAGCAGCAGCGCCGCGAGCGCCATGGCGACGACCACGCTGCCCTTGTCGATGAGGGCCACGGTCGCCACGTCCCCAACTTTGAGGGCCTTGTAGTAAAAAATCCACGAGAGCGAAGTGGTGACCCCCGACAGCCCCAGCCACAGCCAGTTTTTTTGGGTGAGCAGTCGCCACTCGGCGGCGGGCACAATGGAGAACGCAAACAGCACCACGAGCACGAACACAAAGAGGGTCCGCACGGTCAGCCCCAGCTCGCCGGAGATGCCGTCTAGCCCCACCTTGGCAATCACCGAGGTGAACCCCGCGAAGAACATCGAAATCAGGGCGAAGACGATCCACTGGGGCATGGAGCCAGTCTACCCAGTGGGAGCACCGGGTCCCCCCACCACTCCTAACGGGCGTTTGTTAGACTGCCGGGGCAGATGACCCCATCAGACACCCGCGCTCCGGCGCCGCCGTCGTCCACCCCACCGGGAGCCTGGGCCGAGGCCCTCGCCCGCCTCGCCGCCGATCAGCAGACGGTACGGGCGGGAGGTGGCCCCAAAGCGCAGCAGCGCCAGCACGAGAAAAACCGCCTGACCGCCCGCGAGCGCATCGCCCGGCTGATTGACGAGGGCACCCCCTTTGACGAGCTGATGACCTTTGCGGGCTGGGAGATGTACGAGGATGTGGGCGGCTGCCCCAGCGGGGGCACCGTCACCGGCATCGGCACCATCGCCGGTCGCCCGTGGATGATTGTTGCCAACGACGCCACCGTCAAGGCGGGGGCCTTTTTTCCCATCACCGCCAAAAAGGTCATCCGGGCGCAGACCATCGCCTTGGAAAATCACCTTCCTGTCGTCTATCTCGTGGACTCGGCAGGCGTATACCTGCCCATGCAAGACGAGATTTTCCCCGACCAAGACGACTTCGGGCGGGTGTTTTATCTCAATGCCCGCATGAGTGCGAAGGGCATTCCGCAGATTGCCGCGATTATGGGCAACTGTGTGGCGGGGGGCGCGTACCTGCCTGTCATGTGCGACACCTTGATTATGACCGAGGGGTCGGGCCTCTACCTTGCCGGACCCGCGCTTGTCAAGGCGGCCATCGGGCAGGTCGTGGATTCCGAGGAACTCGGCGGGGCCGACATGCACGCCTCGATTGCCGGAACGGTGGACTACAAGGAACCCGACGATGCCGCCGCCCTCGCCCGCATCCGCGCCCTGGCGGGCCTGTACGCACAGGGCGACCTCGCGCCCTTTGCTCGGCGGCGCAGGGAGGTGGTGCCCGCCCCAGCGCGCGACCTCACCGAGCTGGTGGGCTTTGACGGCGCTCAGACCTATGACGTCCGTCAGCTCATCACGGCCCTCGTCGACGGCGGCGAGTTTCACGAGTTCAAGCCCACCTACGGCGAGACCTTGGTGTGCGGCTTTGCGCGGGTGGGGGGGTTCCCCGTCGGCTTTGTCGCCAATCAGCGCACCGTCATCAAGAAAAAGCTCAAGTCGGGCGGCGAACCCGGCTTGCGCACCCGCATCGAGGTCGGCGGCGTGATTTACGGCGACTCGGCAGACAAGGCGGCCCGCTTCATCCTCGACGCGAACCAAGCGGGGGTGCCCCTCGTGTTCCTCTCGGACGTGACGGGCTTTATGGTGGGCCGCGACTCCGAGCAAGAAGGCATCATCCGCCGGGGCGCGAAGCTGGTCAATGCCGTCAGCAACAGCGTGGTGCCCAAAATCACCATCATCACGGGTGGCTCCTTTGGGGCCGGAAACTACGCGATGAACGGCAAGGCCTACGCGCCGCGCTTTCTCTTCGCCTGGCCCAGCGCCAAGTACGCCGTCATGAGCGGCAACGCGGCAGCCAAGACGCTGCTCGACATCCAGCTCGCGGCCCTCAAGCGTGCGGGCCACCAGCCCGACGACGAGGAGCTTCAGCGCCTCTACGACGAGGTCAAAGCCAAGTACGACGCCGAACTCGACCCCCGCTACGCCGCCGCCCGGTTGTGGGTGGACGAAATCATCGAGCCGAACGACACCCGCGACCGCCTCATTCGCGCTCTGGAAGCCTGCGCCCAGAATCCGGTGCAGGAGGAGTTTAAGGTGGGCGTATTCCAGGTATAGGGGCGCTCGTGCGCCCGCCGAAGGGGCAACAGGTCGCAGGGTCTCAGAAAGGCCCCGACCGCGCCTGACCCCCGTTCCCCACCTCCCATCAACGACGCCCCATCTCCTTTGACCCTGCGACCCTTAGACCTTAGACCTGCCGGAGGCCCCATCCCATGACCAGCACCCTCGACCGCACGGCTGCCGCCAGCAACCCCAACCTCGCCCCCCAGAACGACGAGCAGCGCACCATCCTCGCGGCCCTGAAGAGCTTCCTGAAGAACAAGGTCGAACCCGGTGCCGCCGAGCGCGACCAAAGCGGCGAGTTTCCCTTTGAGATTGTCCGCGAACTCGGCGAGATGGGCATCATGGGTGCCCAGACGCCGGAGGAATACGGCGGCGCGGGCCTGGACACCGCCACTTTCGCCATGATCATCGAGGAGATTGCGGCGGTCGACGGCTCTTTGTGCCTGACGGTCGCCTCGCACAACTCGCTGTGCCAGGGGCATATTCTGATTGCCGGAACCGAGGCGCAAAAACAGAAGTACCTGCCCGACCTCGCCTCCGCCAAGAAGCTGGGGGCCTGGGGCCTGACCGAACCCGGCAGCGGCAGCGACAGCGGAGGGATGCAGTCGCGGGCGACCGAGCAGCCCGACGGCTCTTGGATTCTGAACGGCTCTAAGAACTTCATCACCCAAGGCAGCGTGGGGGGCACCTATGTGGTGCTGGCCCGCACCGGCCCCGCCCGCCCCGGCAAGGGCAAGAACGACGGCATCTCGGCCTTCGTCTTTAACCGTGACGAGGTGCAGGGCTTTTCCATCGGGCGCAAGGAAGACAAACTGGGCCTGCGCTCCTCAGACACGGCGCAGCTCATCTTTGAGGACATTCACCTCCCCGCAGACGCTCTGCTCGGCGAGCGTGGCAACGCCTTCAAGGACGTGATGCGGGTGCTCGATGGCGGACGCGTGGGCATCGCCGCGATGGGCCTGGGCCTGGGCCGCGCCGCTTTTGAGTACGCCGCCCGCTACACGAACGAGCGTCAGCAGTTCGGCAAGCCCATCTCGCACAACCAGGACATCGCCTTCCGGCTGGCGGACCTCGACACCAAGCTCGAAGCGGCCCGCCTGCTCATCCGCAAGGCCGCCGACCTCAAGGATGCGGGGATGCCCTTTACCGTGCCCGTGGCCCGCGCCAAGCTGTTCGCCACGACCGTAGGCGTCGAGGCCTGCGACGAGGCGATTCAGATGCTGGGCGGCTACGGCTACATCAAGGAGTACCCCGTCGAGCGCTACTGGCGCGACAACCGCCTCACCCGCATCGGAGAAGGCACGGACGAGGTGCAACGCCTCGTCATCAGCCGCGACGTGCTGCGGCGCTTCGCGGAATAACGGCACCGTTCATCGGCCCCGGAACGTGACTGCTCCGGGGCCTCTTTGATGAGCTGCCGCGCCGTGCCCGGTGAAGTTTTCCGCAATGGGGGCATGGTAAGCGGGGGCGCATCTGTCCCCCGGCCTAGCCCCTAGACTCTGGGCATGAAGGGCCTGCGTGAATTCATCGACTGGTTGCGCGAGGCGCTGAGGGGAGCGCCGCAGCCCCAGCCCGTGCCCGTTCCGGTCCGCGTGCGCGACCGCCGCCACTGACTGTTTTGCATCCGCCTGCCAGTGCCCACTCCCAAACCGGGGTGGGCGCTTATCGGTGACGCCGCCCACCGAGCAGGCGGCTCACTCCCTCACCATATCCCACCCGGCGCGGGGCGGCTGTGTTCTCCTCGCCTGACGGGGGCAGGAGCACTGGCCTAGAGTGCGGGTACCCGAAAGGCCGCAGTCCCTTTCGGGGAATCCCGCAAGAGGAGACGAGCTATGCATATCTACCAGTTGTCTGGCCGGAACGTGGAGGTTACTGATGCGCTGCGCGAGTACGTTCAGGAAAAGCTGACGCGTCTCGACCGCTACAGTGACCAAATCACCGATGCCCGCGTGGTCCTGACGGTTCGTGACGTGCGGGATGCCGGACGGCGCAACCGCGTGGAAGTGCAACTCAATGTTCCCGGCGGCATCGTCCGCGCCGAGGAACACCACGCCGACATGTACGCGGCCATCGACCGCGCGAGCGACGTGCTGGAGCGTCAACTGCGTAAGTTCAAGACCCGCTATATGAGGCACCGCCAGGACGCTCCGCCCCAGCCTGAGCCGGGGCTGGCTGAGGCCGACGTGAATGCGGGCCTCGATGACGTGGCCGAGTTCCGCCCAGAGATTGTCCGCACCAAGCGCTTCGCCGTGCGGCCCATGAGTCCCGAAGATGCCGTCACCCAGATGGAAGCGCTGGGCCATGACTTCTACGTGTTCCGCAACATGGACACGGGCGGCTGCGGGGTGGTTTACCGCCGCCGCGACGGGCACTACGGCCTGATTGAGCCGAGCTGAGCGGGAGAGGGAAGGGGGCGGCTTTCCCCGCCCCTCCGGCGGGGCTTCTTTCTTGGCGGGCCGAGGCATCTGCTAGGCTATGGCGTTCATGATCGCGCACGTGGTCAATCCCGGAACTGGCAGCGTCAAGCTCGCGTGCGCGGCCATCTCACCAGGCGACAATCCCGCTCTGCCGGGACAGCTGCGCCTGAGCCTGGAGCGCTCGGAGATTCCCCTGCGCGCCGAGCCGGACCCTGCCGAGCTGCTGGCGGCCCTGCTGGAGGCCACGGCGAACTGGCCCGCTCCAGACGCGGTGGTGGGGCGCGGTGGCTGGCTGGGGGCGGTGGCGGCGGGCACCTACCGGGTCACCCCGTCGCTGGCCGCCTACGCCGCCGAGCCGGGCCGCGACGGATTGGGCGCGGTCCTGGCGCTGCGGCTGGGGCAGGCGCGGGGGGTCCCGGCCTACGTCGTGGACCCCCAGAGCGTCAACGAGCTGCTGCCGGAAGCCCGCGAGACGGGGGTCCCTGGCGTGACCCGCGAGGCCCGCTTCCACGCCCTGAATGCCCGTGCGGTGGCCCGCCGCGCCGCCTATGAGGTGGGGCTGCGGTTGCAAGACGCGCGGGTGGTCGTCGCGCACCTGGGGGCCACGACCAGCGTGACCGCCTTTGACCGTGGGCGGGCGGTGGACACCACGGGCAAGGGCGCGGGCGGCGGTCCCCTGGGGGCGCAGCAGGCCGGACCCCTGCCCGCCCCCGCCCTGCTGCGTTTGGCAGAAGGCCGCCCCACCCATGAGGTGCTCGCGCAGCTTGCGTCTGGCAGCGGCTTTTTGGCCCTGACGGGCAGCGCCAACCTGCGCGACCTCGAAGCCCGCGCCGAGGAGGACCCTGCGGTGCAGGCGGCGGCCTCGGTTCTCGTGCATCAGGTGTGCAAGGCGGTGGGCGAGCAGTGCGGGGCGCTCTCGGCCCGGCCCGACGCCTTGGCGCTGACGGGCGGGGTGGCCCGCTGGGAGGCGGTGGTTGACCGCATCGAGCGCCGCCTGAGCTGGATTGCACCCGTCATCGTGGTGCCCGGCGAACTCGAACTCGAAGCCCTGGCGGAGGGAGCGGGCCGGGTGCTGCTGGGCCTGGAGGCCCCCCGCGAGTGGACGCCCCCCTACGCCGAGGCCCCCACGTAATGCCCCGCCGCCGCTCGCCCCGCGTGGCCCCCGAACCCATCCGCGCCACGAGCATGTGGCGGGTGGACCAGGTGTTTTTGGCCCGCCGGGGCGGACGCATCGAGGTGACCTGCTCCTTGGTCAACGACCGGGGCGGCCTGCGCAACCTGCGGACCGTGGCCCCCACCGACGACCCCGAAGACGCCCTGCGGCACGCCGCCCGCTTTGTCGCCGGACAGGGCAACGTCCGCACCGCTCGGCAGGTCCGGGTGCGCTGGACCCGCGAGCAGACAACCACCCTGCAAGACGAACTCATCCGCGACCAGCTCCTCGAAGACGTCTTTGACGACGCGTTTGAGGAAACCTTGCAGGAGGTCCGCGACCGCATGCGCTAAGGCCGGGGGTGAGGCACGCCGAGCTGCCGCGTGCCGCTCCACGCTTCAAAAGGAAAAGCCCCCCACCCCGGTGGGGAGCTTTCATTTTGGTTGCAGGGACAGGATTTGAACCTGTGACCTCCGGGTTATGAGCCCGACGAGCTACCAGACTGCTCTACCCTGCGTCGCTGCGCCGCTGCTTGTGTGCCTCTCGGAACTGCCGTTCCTTTCGGCGCTCAGGAATACTAGCGCCAGGTCGGCACCCTGTCAACTCCTGTGGGCGGCCCGACCGTTCGCCCGCGGCCCCGGCGGGTAGGCTGGCGGGGTGACCGAAGACGGGGATATCCAGGGGCGCAAGCTGCGCCACCTCGACGCCTGCTTGCGCCCGGAAAGCCAGTACGCGGGGGTCGCCACGGGCCTGGCCGGGGTGCCCTGGCCTTACCGAGCGCTGCCAGAGCTGGACCTGGAGGGGGTAGACCTGAGCACCACCTTTTTGGGCCGTCCCCTCGCCGCGCCCGTGCTCATTGGCGCGATGACGGGGGGAGCGCAGCGGGCGGGCACCATCAACCGGAATCTGGCGCGGGCGGCCTCGCGGCTGGGGCTGGGGATGATGCTGGGGTCGCAGCGGGTGATGCTGGAGCGCCCGGAGGCGGCGAGCAGCTTTCAGGTGCGGGACGTCGCCCCCAGCATCCTCCTGATTGGCAATCTGGGAGCGGCGCAGTTTGGGCTGGGCTACGGGGCCGCCGAGGCGTTGCGGGCCGTGCGCGAGGTGGGGGCCGACGCCCTCGCCATCCACCTTAACCCCTTGCAGGAGGCGATGCAGGTGGGGGGCGATACCCGCTGGGCGGGGTTGGCGGCGCGGCTCGCAGAGGTGGTGCCGGAGCTTCCCTTTCCGGTCGTTCTCAAGGAGGTCGGGCACGGGCTGGACGCCGCCACCCTGCGGGCGCTGCGGGGGGCAGGCTTTGCCGCCTACGACGTCGCGGGGGCGGGGGGCACGAGCTGGGCGCGGGTCGAGCAGCTCGTGCGCTACGGGGAGGTGCGCTCGCCAGAGCTGTGCGAACTGGGGGTGCCCACCGCGCAGGCGCTGCGGGAAGCCCGGCAGGAGGTGCCCGGCACGCCCCTCATCGCGTCGGGCGGCATTCGCACGGGCCTCGACGCCGCCCGCGCCCTCGCGCTGGGGGCGCAGGTCGTGGCGGTGGCGCGGCCTCTGCTGGAGCCAGCGCTGGAGAGCGCCCCGGCGGTCGAGGCATGGTTGGCCCGCTTCATCGCTGAACTGCGGGTCGCCCTCTTCGTGGGGGGATACGCCAGCGTGGAGGCGGTGCGGGGGACAGCATTGCTGCAGGCTTGAGCTTTCAGCTTTTCCTGCCCACGAAAAGGTTCAAACGGGCCGCCGGACCTCGCCCCCTACGGCGCGGCCTGGCGCTCCACCCGTGGCCCCACCCCCGTGAGCAGCTCGTACTCGACCGTGCCGCCCCAGGCCGCCACCTCCGAGGCCGTGAGGTCACCCGGCCCCCAGACCTCGACCCAGTCGCCCACGCGGGTGGGCAGCCCGGTCACGTCCACCATCAGTTGGTCCATGCAGATGCGCCCCAGCACCGGGCGGCGCTCGCCCCTGACGAGGACCTCGGCCCGCCCGGTGGCGTTGCGGGGGTAGCCGTCCGCGTAGCCGACCCCGACGGTGGCGACGGTGGTGTCGCGCTCCGCTCGCCATAAGCCGCCGTAGCTCACAGTTTCGCCGGGGTAGACGGTGTGGAGGTGCGTGACCCGCGCCCGCAGGGTCATCACCGGGGTGAGCGGGGCGCGGCCTCGCAGGTGGGGGGGCGCGTAGCCGTAGGCGGCGAGGCCGGGGCGCGCCAACCCCAGCCCCGGCAGCGGCCCGAAGCTGAGCACCCCGCCCCCGTTCGCCGCGTGCGCGAGCACCGGGGGCAACGCGGCGAGCACGGCTCGGAAGCGGGCGAGTTGCTCGCGGGCAAAGGTCAGGTCCGGCTCGTCGGCGCTGGCGAAATGGGTATAGACGCCCTCCAGCAGGCCGCGCTCAGCGAGGCGGCGGCCAATGGGGACCGCGTCTTCGGGCCGCGCGCCCAGGCGGTTCATCCCGGTATCCACCTTGAGATGGGCGCGGGCGTGCGCGGGCAGGGCTTCGGCCTCCGCGAGCGAGGCGACGGGGAGCCGCACGCCGAGGTCGGCCAGGGGCCGCACCTCTTCCGGGGTGGGCGGGGTCAGCAGCAGCACGGGCTTGCCGAGGGCGAGGGCCGCGAGCGCCGTTGCCTCCTGGGGCAGCGCGACGGCAAAGCCCCAGAGGTCGGGGTGCCGGGCGGCCATCGCCGCGACCTCCGCCAACCCGTGCCCATACGCGTTCGCCTTGACGGGCAACAGCAGGGCCGCCCCTGCCCGTCGCGCCAGCGCCGTGAGGTTGCCCGCGAGGGCCGACTCGGAAATCAGGGCGACGGCGCGGGACTGCATCCGCGCATGCTAGAGCAGTTGCCCGCAGAAGGGCCAGGGCCGAGACAAAGCCGCCCCTGGGGCACAGCGCTCCTTTGAGCTTTTCGCCCCGCCCTCGCCCCTTTATTCTGCCCTCATGCCCCGTTTGCCCACGGCTGCCCTCCTGCTCTCCGCGCTTCTCCTGGCCGTGCCCGCCTCTGCCCAGACCCCTGCCGCGCCGAGTCCAAGTGGCGGCATCCTTCCGCTGGTGTCGGTGGGTGAGCGCTGGCCGCAGGCGCAGGAAACCTATGTCATTCGGGTCGCGCCGGGCGACGCCGGAAAACCGCTGGGTCTGGAAGTGTATAGCCCCGGCTTTAACCTCGCAGATTACGTGGATGGGCGGCGTGGCGCGGGGTACTTCGGGGACGAGCTGTACAAGAAAAACGAGCCGTTTGAAACCACCTTCACCCTGACCGGACCGGGTGGCACGGTCCTGGAGCGGCGCTACGGGACGGGCCGCGAGCACACCTGGGAGAGCCTCTATGCGGGGGGGCTGCCCGCCGGGACCTACACCCTGCGGGTGAGCAGCCGCGGCGACGGCAAGAACTCCTTCGCGCTGCGGGTGGCCGAGCCGTTTGCCCTGGAGACGAGCGACTTCTCGGTCAATGCCCGCGACACCGAGCAGACGCCGCTGCTGGCCGCTCGGCTCACCGTGCCGCCCGCCTGGGTAGGACAGACCCTCAGCGTGCTGAACTACGACATAGACGGCCCGCAGGAAGCCGAAACCTGGGTGGTGCAGCCCGGCGGGGCGCGGGTGAACCTCACCCCCAGCGGCAACGGGCAAACGGCGACCGACCGCTTTACGATTACGCCGGAGCTGGTGGGCGAGTGGCAGGTGTACCTGCGGGTGCTGCCCACCACTCGGCAGTATTCCAACGCGGTGCGCTACGGTTTCCGGGTAGGCAATCAGGCCATCACCGCCCGCGTGGGGGGCTTCGTGCCGCCAGCGGGGGCGCGGCTGGACAACCACCTGCTGGTAGAGATCGTGGACCCCCAGGGCCGGGCGATTCCGGGGGCGAGCTACACCCTGGTCGGCGAACGGGTGGTGCGTCCCAGCCTGCCGCCGGGATACCTCCCGCTGAGCGGCAGCGTCGTGCAGGGAACTGGCACCGTCGTCTCGCCGACCGAGATTCGCTACCAGCCGGGCCTGACCAGGGTGCGCTTCGTGGCCCGCCCCCCCGAAGGCCAGCTCGCGGTGGAAGCGGTCGCGGTGTACGGCGACCAGCGCTTTCCCCTGAGCGGCGTGGCCTTTGAGGTCGCCGGGCGGACGCTGACCGCTCCGGCCACCCTGCCCCTGGTCCCCGGCGAGTACGCGGTCAAGCCCGGAACCCTGCCCGGCAGCACCGTGGCCACACCTCCCCCCAGTCGGGTCGCGGACGGCGGCACGACGCGGGTCACGCTGGAATACCTCGTGCGGACCGAGCTGACGCTGGTGACCGCCCCCGACGTCCTGGGAGCCTGCGACGTGACCCAGCTCGCCGCGACCCTCAAGACCGACTTTCCGCAGCGGTTGCCTGCTCGCCTGACCCTGAATCTGCCGACCGGATGGGCCAGCGACTACCCGCTGGAGGTGCCCGGCGAGGTGGGGGCCGGGCAGCCGCTGCGCCTCAAGGTCCCGGTGCGGGTGTGCCGCACGGACGCGGCGGAGGCGGTCGCCGAGCCGTCCGGCCTGCGGGTGACCGGGCCGGTGCGCGTCCGCAATCCCGGTGGGGCCAATGTCACGCGCACCGTGCAGGGCGGAGGCCGGGCCACCCTCGCCAAGAGTGTGGAGGTGGCCCCCCAGGGCTACGCGGTCACCCTGACCCTCACGGTTGACCGCCCCCTGGAAAACCTGCGCCTGATTGACCCCCTGCCCGTCGCAGAGGGCAGCGCGGCGGCGGTGCGCGGGCCGCTCAGCGTGCAGGGTCCCAGCCTCGCTGGCGTGAGTGCTCGTGCCGAAGGCGACAGCATCCTGCTGACGCGGGTGTTGCCGGGCACCTACACGCTGACCTATACCCTCCTGACCGACCAACCCGCCGACGCCGTGGTCACCTCGCCGGACCTCGCTTGGTAAAAGGGGCGCGCTGGCGGCTGGCCGCTCTCCAGAGGCTTTCCCCCGCCTCACCCCAATGGCCCCCACTTTGGGTTAAGCTAGTCTCATGAAACGGGCGTGGGTGCTGGCTCCGGTCCTGGCGGCTTTGACCGCCTGCGGCACGCTGGGCACGCCCCCCGCCCCCACCACCGGGGACCTGTTGGGGGCACCCACGTTGCTGCAACTCGGCCCCCAGCGCCTGAAAGCAGAGGCCGTTGCGCAGCTTGGCGGCGGGGCGCTGCGGGTGCGTGTGCGGGTGCAGGGGCAGCGCGGGGCCGAAGCCCTGCCGCCCCTCGCCGTAACGAGCGTGTATGTGGTCACCCGCGAGGGCGTCTGGTCCGCTCCGGCGGCGCGGGCCAGCCGTCAGGGTTGCGGCGAGCTGCCTTGCTTGCAGACCAGCGGCAGCGGGGCGGCGGGGCGGCTCACGGCGGGCGAGGGCGTGCAGGTCGTCGTTGGCCTCGAAGACCCGCGGGGCCGCGTGCTGTGGCTGCGGGATGCCCGCGTGACCATTCAGGGCGAGTGAGGGGACTAAGGGTCCCCCTCTCGCCTACACCTGAACGCCCGTTGTCTCTGCCGTGACCACCCCGTCACGGACCCGCAGGGTGTGGTCGGCGAGGGCCGCGACGTCACGGTCGTGGGTGATGAGCACCACGGTGCGGCCCTCGCGGGCGGGGGCGGTCAGCAGCTCCAGCACCCGCCCACCCGTGCGGGTGTCGAGGTTGCCGGTCGGTTCGTCGGCCAGCAGCACGTCGGGGTTGTTGGCGAGGGCGCGGGCCAGGGCCACCCGCTGCGCTTCGCCGCCCGACAGTTGCGCGGGCAGGTGCGAGGCGCGGCCCGAAAGGCCCACCTGGTCCAGCAGGGCACGCGCCCGCTCCCGCCGTTCGCGAGCGGGCACTCCCGCCAGCGTCAGCGGAAACTCGACGTTTTCCAGCGCCGTCAGGATGGGGATGAGGTTGTGATTCTGGAAGACGAAGCCGTAGTGCGCCAGCCGGAAGTCGGCCCGCGCCGCTTCTGGCAGGGCGTGCAGGTCAGTGCCGCCGACGAGGACCCGTCCCGTCGTGGGCTTGTCGAAGCCCGCCAACAGGTTCAGCAGGGTGCTTTTGCCGCTGCCCGACGGTCCCACCACCGCCGTGAGGCCGGGCGCAAAGGTATGGGTGAAGAGCGCGAGCGCCGTGACCTGTCCCTCGCCGCTGGGGTAGACCCGCGAGAGGTCCTGGGCTTGCAGGGTGCCCATCAGACCCGCCCCAGCGCTTGCGTGATGTTCAGGCGGCTGGCGCTGCGGGCGGGCAGCAGCCCGGAGAGCAGCCCCAGCAGAAGGCTGATGCCCAGCGCGAGAAGCGTGAGCCGGGGCGTCAGCGCCGCCGCGTCGATGCCCGCGAGGTCCTGGGTGTAGAGGTTCACGCCTGCAATGCCGACGAGTCCCAGGAGCAGCCCGCCTAAGCCGCCCGCCAGCGCCAGCAGCAGCGACTCGGCAAGCACCAGCCCCCGCACAAAGCTGGGCCGAGCGCCGATGGCCCGCAGAGTTCCGAACTCGCGGGTCCGTTCGAAGACCCCCATCATCACGGTGTTCGCCACCGCCAGCCCGCCCACGATGAGGGCAATCAGGCTGATGCCAAAGCGGACCGCGTCGCTGATGCGCAGCGCCCGGTCCACAAAGGACACGAAGTCCGACTGCGTCTGTGCTTCCACGTCTAGCCGCTGGGCCACCGTATCGGCCACCGTGCGCGACTGGCGGGGGTCGGCCAGCTTCAGTGCGACGAGCGAGACGCGGCCCTCCGCGCCCTCTGCCGCTTGCAGGGTCCGGATGGGCAGAAAAATCAGCGAGTCCACCAACCCTGACCCCGGCGCGAGGACTCCCACCACCTTCACCCGGCTGCGGCGGTTGAGGTTGAGGGTGCTGCCCAGCGTCAGGTTGAGGTTCTCGGCGGTCTTGGCCCCCACCACGGCCACCGGGCCGTTCTCGTCGGCCCCGGTGAGTGCCCGGCCCTGCGCCACCCGCGCATTCGGAAAGATGTTGGTCATTCCCCCGGCGGCGGGCACCCCGTAGAGCACCGCGCTTTGGGTGACGTCCAGGCTGCCGCGCACCGTGACCACCACGGGCGTGACCGCCGTGATGCCCAGCTCGTCCGCGAGGCCGCGCAGTTGCCCCACCACGTCTTCGGGCAGATTGGGCGCGGGTGCAAAGCCCTGCGAAAATCCGCTGAGGCTCACCTGCACGTCGGGGCCGATGCCGCCCAGCTCGGCGGTGAAGACCTTGCGGATGCCTTCGCCCAGCGACAAAAACACCACCATGCTGGCGACGGCCACGGTGATGCCCAGCGCGGTCAGCAAGGTCCGCACCGGGCGGCGGGTCAGGCCGCGCCACGCCAGAGTCCATAAGTCTTTGCCGTTCATCGGCTGACAGGCTACGCCGCGGGCGGGGGCCAGAGGGGGGGAAGGGCTGCGATGTGGAAGGGGAGGGGAGAAGTGGGGCCGCTGACCGCTCAAGGCTGACCGCTGAAAGCTCAAAGCTAAGAGCTGACCGCTGCCGCCTCTTTTTCTTGTTTTTCCTGGCGTCCCCCCACGCTCAGCAGCAGGGCCGCCCCGACCACCAGCGCCGCTCCCGCCAGGGCCAGCGCCGAGAGTCTCTCTCCGAAGATGAGCGCGGCCAACACCGCCGCCACGACGGGTTCCAGGCTGGCAATCACGCTGGCGCGGGTCGCGGGCAGGTGCCGGAGGCCCGCGCTGTAGGCGAGGTAGGCGAGGTAGGTGCTCAGGACGGCGATGGCGACGAGGCTGCCCCACGCCGCCAGGGTCGCCGTGCCGAACGTGACAAAGGGCAGCAGCCCCAGCGCCCCCACTGGGAGGGCCACCGCATACAGGGCAGTGGGGGCGTAGCGCCCGAAAAAAGCCTTGCCATACAGGTAATACAGGCTGTAGGTCAGGCCCGACAGCAAGCCCCAACCCAGCGCCGCTCCGGTCACGGTCACGCCTCCGCCCCCGCCCAGGCTGATGAGGGCGACGCCCCCCAGAGTGCCCGCGACGGCCAACGCTTCCCGTGCGCCCAGCCGCTCGCGCAGCAGGCCCCAGCCCAACAGGGCGACGAAGGCGGGCGCGGTGTAGAGCAGCACCGCCGCGAGGCTCGCGCCGCCCGTGCGCACCGCGAGCTGATAGGCCCCGTAGAACACGCTCACCCCGACAAGGCCAAAGAGGGCCGTGACCCCCAGGTCACGGCCACGCGGGAGGGGAGCGCGGGTGAGTCCTGCGTGCAGGGCGAAGAGGACACCCCCCAGCGCCGCTCGCCAAAAGGCGACCTCCAGCGCCCCCACGCCCGCCTCCTGCGCCCCCTTGCCTAAAATCCCCAGCAGGCCCCACAGCACGGCGGCAGTCAGGACCAGCGCGGCGGGGGGAACGCTCATGCCGGACGCCGCCGCGACCGCAGGGTCGCCAAGACCACCGCGAGGAGGCCCAGCCCCCCCAGCGCCGTCAGGGTCAGGGCGCGGCGGTCGCGGGCGCGGCCCACCGGGGCGAGGGTGCCCCGCGTGAAGGGGGTCACGTCGCCCGCCGCAGCCAGCACGTCCACCGGAGCGGGAGCGCCCGCCCGGCCCGCTTGCAGCACCGCCGGGCCGGGTGTGGTGACCGGGCGCAAGACCCCTGCGGGCGTCAGGGGCGAGTACACGCTGGAGGTGACCCAGTAGGCATATGGCCCCGGCGCAATCGCCGCGTCGATGACCAGCCGGGTGCCCTCTACCCGAACGCTGGGAGCGGTAAGCGTGACCGGGGGAGCGCCCGCTTCCGCCACCTGCACGAGCGTGCTGCCAAAGCCCGTCACCCGCAGGTGATAGGTCCAGCCCTGCCCCCCGGCAGTGCTCAGGCGCAAGTCGGCCAACTCGCGCTCGCCGCCCACGCCGCCCCCCACAAAGATGTCCGTCACGTTGGCCGAAAAGCCGGAGGGAGCCTGCCAGGGGTTCTCGACTGCGCCCAGCTCCACCGTCAACCGCATTCCGCTTCCGCGAGCCTCGGCCTGAAAGGACCGCAGGTCAAGGGCCGCTTCCGGCACGGGGGGGCGGCGGGGCAAGACGTAGCCGCCGTCGCCCCGTGCGTCCCCAGCGGGGTCGGTGACCGAAAGCAGCGTCCCCGTGAGCAGGGTAGCCGTCAGCAGCGTGAGCACGGGGGGCAGGATAGCTCAGGAAAAAGAAGGAGGCTCATCTGGATTCCGGAGAATCCGTTCTGGCCCCTTCCTCTTTCCTTCTCCCTCTGCTGGCGCAGCTCTGCGAGTCCGGTCGGGATTCACCGTTCTTCCAGAACTGTTCATCCGGAAATCTAGAGGGCGCTGCGCCGGGACGTGAGGGCCACGAGCGCCTCTGCGAGCGCGTCTGGGTCGTGCCGGGCCTGCTCGCCGGGGTGCAGCAGGGGGGCGTGGCGCAGCCGCTCGCGCAGCTCTGGCCCCACCGCGCTGGGGTCGATGACCTCGGCTCCCTCCCGCGCGTAGCGGGCGCGGACGGCGGGCGGAACCGGCGTGCTGTTCACGAGCACCCAGTCGGGCATGCGCCGCAGGTGGCGGGTGACTGCGCCCACGTGCTCGGTCAGACCTAGCCCCGTCGTCTCGCCGGGTTCGGTCATCAAGCTGGCGACGTAGACCAGCGGGGCCGCCGACTCGCGGATGGCCCGCGCCACGTCCGGCACCAGCAGCGCGGGCAGAATGGACGTAAAGAGGCTGCCCGGCCCCAGCACGATCAGCTCGGCCTCGCGAACCGCTTCCAGCACGGCGGGCAGGGCCGGGAGGTCTGGGGGGTCGAGGCGCACCGCCTCCACCCGCGCCTGGCCCACCTGCGCGGCCAGCCCGCTCTCGCCGCGCACCTCGCGCCCGTCCGAGAGCCGCGCCACCAGCGTGCTGGGCGTGGTTGTGGCTGGAAACACCTGACCGCGCACCCGCAGCACCTCGTGCACGTCGCGCATGGCGTCGCCGAGTCCCCCCTGTTCCTCCGAGAGGGTGGCAAGCAGCAGGTTGCCGAAGGTGTGGCCCTCCAGGCCCTCGCCCCGGCCAAAGCGGTGCAGCAGCAGCCGGGCGAGGACCGGGCTGTCCGAGAGCGCCGCGTAGCAATCGGTGAGGTCGCCGGGCGCAATCATATCGAGCGCCTCACGCAGCCGCCCGCTGGACCCCCCGTCATCCGAGACGGTCACGACCGCCGTGATGTTGCTGGTATGCACTTTGAGGCCGCTGAGCAGGTTCGACAGCCCCGTGCCGCCCCCCACCGCCACGATGCGCGGGCCACGGGCCAGGGTACGGGTGGAATAAATCACGTCGAGCGCCTGGTCGGGGGCGGTGCCCGTCGAGCGCAGCATGGAGCGGTTGAGCATCACGATGCTCGTGAGCGCTCCCGCCAGCGCCAGGGCCATCACGGTCATGCCGCCCACATAGAGGGGCATCACCTCCGGCTTGGTCAGCGCGTTGAGCCACAGAATCCAGCGCGTCGCCACAAAGTGCAGCGGCCCGGTCCAGGTGAAGTGGAGAAAGCCCACCGCCCCCAGGAACGTGCACGCCACAAACAGCAGCAGCCAGCGCTTGACCCCCAGCCCCGGCGCGAGCCACATCTGGGCGCGGCGGGCGCGGCCTGTGCGGGGGCGCTGCCGCTCGGAACGGGACAGGGGGGTCAAGCTTCCCCGCCTCCCCGCATGTCGCGGTGGTCGGCAACCTGCGCCCCCAGGTCCGCGAGGTCTTTTGCCAGCCGCGCTGCGACCGCCACCGAGCGGTGTTGGCCCCCCGTGCACCCAATCGCGACCGTGTACCCGTGCCGCCGCGCCGCCCGCGCCCGCTCGGCGCTGGTTCGCACGAAGTCGCGCACCTCCGCGTAGAAGCGCTCGGACGCTTCATCCGCAAAGACATAGGCCGCCACGTCCGCTTCTAACCCGGTGCGGGGCCGCAGTTCCGGCACGTAGTGCGGGTTGGGCAAGGAGCGCACGTCAATCACCAGGTCGGCGTCACGGGGCGGCGTGTGCTTAAAGCCGAAGCTCAGCAGCCGCAGGTCAAAGTCTTGCTCGAGGCGGCAGACCCGCAGCACCCGCTCGGAGAGCTGCGCTGGGGTCAGGTTGGTCGTGTCGATGACCGTGTCGGCAATGGCCCGCAGCGGGGCCAGCAGCTCACGCTCGCGCTGGAAGTCCAGCATCAGGTTCTCGCCGAGCGGATGCTCGCGGCGCGAGAGGTTGTAGCGCCGCAGCAAGACTTCCGACGTTGCCTCCAGGAAGAGCACCCGCAGGTCCTCGCGGCGGCGCGAAAGCCGCACGTAGCTGGCCTCCAGCGCCCCCAGAAAGTCGCGGGTCCGGGCGTCCGTGCTCACGGCCACCCGCTCTAGCCCCCGCGCTTGCGCGAGGTCGTGCATCGCCCCCCACAGCTCTGGCGGGAGGTTATCGGTGACATAAAAGCCCGCGTCCTCCAGCGTCCGCAGCGCCGTGCTTTTGCCACTCCCCGACAGGCCGGAGACAATCACGAACATGCGGGCAGTGTAGGGGAGTGGGTGGGGGGAATGGTCAGTGGGAAGTGGTCAGTGGTGAGTGGGAAAAGGCGGAAGGGCAGCAGGCCCGCTCGCCCCTGCCCCTCCGCGCTGGTGGCTGGTCGCTGGAAGCTGGCCGCTCACCTCACCTTCGTGCCGCTCGGCAGCTCCAGCCGCGTGCCGACGAGGTCGAGGTGGCCGTGCTCGTCCTCGGCGGCCAGAATCATGCCCTGCGACTCGATGCCGCGCAGCTTGGCGGGTTTGAGGTTGGCGACGAGCACGACCCGGCGGCCCACGAGGTCTTCGGGCGCGAACCACGGGCGAATCCCGCTGACCACGGTGCGCGTCTCTTCGCCCAGCTTCACGGTCAGCTTGAGCAGCTTGTCGGCTTTAGGCACCGCTTCGGCCTCCACGACTTCCGCGATGCGGAGGTCGACCCGTGCGAAGTCGTCGATGGAGATGAGGTCCCTGGCGGGGGCGGCGGGCTGCGGGGCGGGCTGGGGCGTGTCAGGGGTTTGGGTCATGGGCGTCTTCGCTTTCTTGGGGGGAGTCTTGGCGGGGGCGGCAGGAGCGTCTCCGGCGGTCTCCGGCTTGGGAAAGAGGACCGGGCCTCCGGGCACAGCGGTTCCGGCAGGGGTCAGCCCCCAGGCCGCCGCGAGGGGATAGCTCTGCCCGGCCAGGCCGAGCTGGGCGCGGAGTTCCTGAGCTTTGGCCGGAATCACGGCCTCCAGCGCCACGCTCGCCACCCGCAGGCCCTCGGCGGCGGTGTACAGCACGGTATCGAGCCGCCGCCCCGTCGCCTCGGACTTCGCCAGCGTCCAGGGGGCACTCTCTGCGATGTAGCGGTTGAGGTCGCGCACGAAGTTCATCGCGGCCTCAATCGCCATGTTGACCTTGAGGTCATTGACCAGCCGCAGCACCTCGCCGGGGAGGGCCAGGGCCGCCGCTTCTATCTCGTGCTCGCGTTCGCCGGGTTCGTGCGCCTGCGGCAGGATGCCGCCCCGGTACTTCCCAATCATGCTGACTGTGCGCGAGAGCAGATTGCCCAGGTCGTTGGCGAGGTCAGAGTTTAGCCGCGACACCAGAATGCCTTCCCCGTAGGGGGTGTCGGCCCCCAGCGACGCCTCGCGCAGCAGCGTGTAGCGGATGGCGTCGGCGGGGTACTTCGCCGCCAGTTCTTCTGGGTCGAGCGCGTTGCCCAGGCTCTTGCCCATCTTGCGCCCGTCCTCGGCGAGGATATGGCTGTGCACGACCAAGCGGCGGTAGACCGGCAGCCCCGCCGCCCGCAGCATGGTGGGCCAGAAGACCGCGTGCGGCTTGAGGATGTCCTTGCCAATCACGTGCCACGCGCTGCCGATGGTGTCCTCACTCAGGCCGTGGCTGACCGGGCCGGAGACATAGTTCAGCAGCGCATCAAACCACACGTAGGTCACGTGGTCGGGGTCCCAGGGCAGCTCGATGCCCCAGGGCACCCGCGCTTTGGGGCGGCTGATGGAGAGGTCGCCGATGGGTTCGCGCAACATCTCCAGCACCTCATTGCGGTACCCGGCGGGGCCGATGAAGTCGGGGTTTTGCTCGATGTGCTCCAGCAGCCAGGCCTGATACTTCTCCATCCGGAAGAAGTAGTTGGCCTCGCGCCGCCGCTCTGGGGGGTCTTTGTCGCCGGGGAAGCGGCGCACGCCGTCCGGCCCCTCGATGAGTTCTTTTTCGGTGACGTAGCGCTCGGCCCCCACCGAGTACAGGCCCTCGTACTCGGCGAAGTAGATGTCGCCCGCGTCGTAGACCCGCTGCAAAATCTCCTGCACGTAGCGCTTGTGGCGGTCTTCGGTCGTGCGGATGAAGTCGTCGTAGCTGATTTCGAGGCGGTCCCACAGGCCCCGGAAGCCCCGCAGCGCGAGGTCATCCACAAAGGCCTGTGGGGTCTGCCCGCCCGCCGCCGCCGCCTTGGCGATCTTCTCGCCATGTTCATCGGTGCCGGTCAGGAAGTGCACCCGGTCCCCGGCGAGGCGGCGGTAGCGGGCGATGGCGTCGGTCAGAATCTTTTCGTAAACGTGCCCGATGTGCGGCAGACCGTTGGCATAGTCAATGGCGGTCGTGATGTAGAAGTTGGGCGGCTCGGCCCCCGTTGGTCTGGTCATGCTCGGCTCTCTCCCCCCGCCCGGCACGCTCTGATTCTCACAGAGGGGAGCCGGGCAACCCCGTCAGGATACGGAAAAATGGGGCAAAGAGGGGAGGGGCGCTCTCGGCCCCGTCACCTTTCCCCCGGTCGTGGCCCTGGCCCGGCCCCTAGAATCGGCGCGTGCCAGGAACCTCGCTCCCATTCATTCTCCCCGTCCGTGGGGACGCCTGTTCGCCTGCCCGCCGCGCCGCCGGGGACCAGCGGGGGGCAGCCCGATGATTGCCTACCTGAAGGGGACTGTGCGCGAGGTCCGCGAGGCGAGCGCCGTGGTCGTGGCCGGGGGGGTGGGCTACGAGGTCCACTGTCCGGCGTCCACCCTGGGCAAGCTCGTGGTGGGCGAGGAAGCCGAACTCAACATCCGGCACGTCGTGCGCGAGGACGCGCAGCTCCTGTTTGGCTTCAGCGACGCCGATAGCCTGCGCCTCTTTGACCTCCTGACCGGCGTGAGCGGGGTGGGGCCAAAGCTGGGGCTGGCGCTGCTCTCGGCCATGCCGCCCTCGGCACTGGCCCAGGGCCTGCTCGCAGGGGACGTGAAGCTGCTCTCCAGCGTGTCGGGCGTGGGCAAGAAGACCGCCGAGCGGCTCGTCCTCGAACTCCAGAACAAGGTGCCCGAACACCTCGCCGCCGGACCAGCGGGGGGCGGCGCAGGGCGGGCGGCGGCCCCCCCCGCTTCGGCGGCGGGGCGGGACGCCACCGAAGCGCTGCTCGCGCTGGGCTTCCGCGAGGCGCAGGTGCGGGCGGTGGTCGCCGAACTGCTCGCCGCTGACCCTACCCAGAGCGCCGACGCCCTCATTCGCAAGGGCTTGGGCCGCCTGCGCTAGGGCGGGGCCGGGCTGCATCTTCTTGCAGCTTGCCCGTATACTTACTCGCCATGACGCCGGACGCCCCCCCCCGCCTGACTCCCGATACCCTGCCGCCCCCGGTGATGGCCGGGCGCGACTTTCTGAGCAATCTCGACATGACGCCGGAGGAACTGCGGGCCGTGTTGAACACCGCCCACTCCATGCGCCGGGGCGAGTGGCGGGACGTGAAGCCCTTGGCGGGCCTCAGCCTCGCGCTGATTTTTGAAAAGGCCAGCCTGCGGACCCGCACCACCTTCGACGTGGGCATGTACCAGCTCGGCGGACACGCCATCACCCTCAGCAACCAGGAAATCGGCCTGGGCACCCGCGAGCGCGTCAGCGACGTGGCCCGCAACCTCGAACGCTGGGTGGATGGGGTGATGGGGCGGGTGTATCTCCAGCAGACCCTCCAAGAACTCGCCGACCACGCCGCCATTCCGGTCATCAACGGCCTCTCGGACATGTTGCACCCCGCGCAGCTTCTCGCCGACTACCAGACCATCGAGGCAGAGTTTGGCCCCGACCTGCGCGGGCGGCGGGTAGTGTATCTCGGCGACGGCAACAACCTCGCCAACAGCCACATTCACATGGGCATCCTGACCGGAACCGCCGTGACGGTGGTCACCCCGGTGGGCTACGAGCCGAACGCGGGCGTGCTGATGGACGCGGTCAAGGCGGGCGTAGAGGTCACCCTGACGAACGACCTCGCCGCCGTCGAGGGGGCCGACGTCCTGTACACCGACGTCTGGATTTCGATGGGGCAGGAGGCCGAAGCCGACATCCGCCGCCGCGCCTTTCGCGGCTATCAGGTCACGCCCGCGATGCTGGAGACCATCGCCCCGCACGGCATCTTCTTGCATTGCCTCCCCGCCCACTATGGCGAGGAGACGGTCCCCGAAGCGACCGAACACCCCAAAAGCCGCGTCTTCGACCAGGCCGAAAACCGCCTGCACGCGCAAAAGGCACTGCTCTATCACCTCATGGGCGCGATGAAGCCGCGCTGGTGACAAAAAAATATACAATGTCAGAAGGAGGTGTCGTGTCATGGCAGAGACGGTCAAGGTTGGCCGAGCTTACCGGGTAGTCCTGCCCGCCGAGTTTCGGGAAAGGCACGGGCTGACGGAGGGGGAAACCCTGACCGCTGAGCTGGACGGAGACCGCCTGATTCTGACGCCCCTGCGGGTGCGGCAGCAGGCCATTCAGGCAAAGTACGCGGGCCGTTTTCCCGGCTTGCTGGAGGAGTTCATCACCGAGCGTCACGCCGCGGCAGAGCGCGAGTGACGCTTTTCGCACCGGTGGTCCTCGATGCCAGCGCTGTCATGACATTCCTGCTGCGCGAGGAGGGCTGGCAGGCGGTGCAGGGCAGGCTGGCAGGTGCCCTTCTCAGCAGCATCAACCTGTGCGAGATTGCCAGCAAGTTCGCGGAAAAGGGTGAACGCCCGGATGACGTTTTGCGTGACGTGGCGGCCCTCGAAGTGCTGACCATCCCCTTTACCGCCGCGCACGCCCTGACCACTGCCGAGTTGCGTCCTCAGACCCGCGCCCTGGGGCTGAGCCTGGGCGACCGCGCCTGCCTTGCGCTGGGGCTAGAGCGGGGGGCTATGGTCCTCACTGCCGACCGCGCTTGGGCGGCCCTGCCCGCGCCGCACCGGGTCGAGGTGATTCGGTAGCGCCGCGATGGGGAGGGTGGCCAGAGGACGCAGCCCCGTGGAGGGTGAAGCTCGTTCGGCATCGGCCCCCTCCCCCCGCAGGTGACCCCACCCCGAGTGACCTCGCGCCGCTGGTGCGGCTTTGTTACGGAGACCGACTGACATGACCCCCCGCATCTTTATCGACGGAGAAGCCGGAACGACCGGCCTGCAAATCCGCGCCCGGCTGGAGGGCCGCCGCGACCTCGAAGTGCTCCGCATCGACCCCGCCCGCCGCAAGGACCCGGAGGCTCGGCGCGAACTCCTCAACCGCGCCGATGTCGCCATCCTGTGCCTCCATGACGACGTGGCGCGGGAGGCCGCAGCGATGATCGAGAACCCGGCCACGCGGGTGCTCGACGCGAGCAGCGCCCACCGCACGGCCCAGGGGTGGGCCTACGGTTTTCCCGAACTGACCTCGCGGAGCCGGGACGAGATACGTGCCGCCCGCTTCGTCAGCAATCCCGGCTGCTACGCGACCGGGGCGGTGGCCCTGCTGCGCCCGCTCACCGACGCGGGCCTGTTGCCGCCCGACTTCCCCCTCAGCGTGCAGGGCTTTTCCGGGTACTCCGGCGGGGGGCGGGCGCTGGTGGACGCCCATGAGGGGCGCGCCCATCCCAATGAACCCAGTCATCCGATGGCGGGGCCATTTAAGAGCTATGCCCTCACCCTCACCCACAAGCACCAGCCGGAGATGGCGCGGCACGGCGGCCTCCGCCAGCCGCCCCTCTTCACCCCCCACGTCGGTGGTTGGCGGCAGGGGATGCTGGTCCAGATTCCGCTGCACCTGGGGCCGCTCGGCGTGACGGCGGCGCGGCTGCATGGGGCCTTGGCCGACCACTACGCCGGGGAACGCTTCGTGCGGGTCATGCCCTTCGAGCACGGCCAGCCCGCCGAAGCCATCCTCGACCCGCGGGCGCTCAACGGGACCAATGAACTGGAGCTGTTCGTCTACGCCAGCCCCGGCGGGGAGCATGCCCTCCTCGTCTCGCGGCTGGACAACCTCGGCAAGGGGGCGAGCGGGGCGGCGGTGCAGAACCTCGACGTGATGCTGGGGCTGGAGGGAGCCGGGCACGGGTACGGGGTGCCGGAGGGGAGCTGACCGTCAGTCTTCGGCGAGGTGGGATGTGACCTGAATCTCCCCGTAGCACTCTTCTTGCTCGGCGCTGAAGGCCCCCTCCTTGACGCCCTCCAGCAGCGCGGCGAAGTAGGTCGTGCGCTCGCCCCAATCCCCCGCCGGAATGCCCCCGAAGGTGAAGGTCCGCAGCCGCCGCCCAAAGGCCCGCAGCGCCCCCAGCGCGTCCGCTAAGCTCAGGCGCTCACGCGAGAGTAGGGGCACCTCAACCTGCCGCACCGCATTCTGCGCGGCCTTCACCAGTCGGGCGAGGCTGCGGGCGGGCTGCGCGGGGCGCTCGCGGCGGGGGAGGTCCAGGGGGACCGGGCGGGCCGGAATCAGGCCCTCGCGCTCGCGGCGGCGGGCCGCCAGAAAGCCCACCAGCGCGTCGAGTTCGGCGAGCGCCTCGACCCCCTCGACGAGGTCATCCAGCGGGTCCGGGTCCCACCCGCCCCCAGGCGCGGGGTCCGGCTCCGGGGCGGGCAGCAGGAGCCGTGCCTTAAGGGCAATCACGCTCGCCAGCGCGGGCAGGGCTTCGGCGTGCCCTTCTGCCCCCTGCGCCCGCGCCCACGCCAGCACCTCGTGGGTGAGGGCGAGGAGGCCCACCTCGCCCGGCTCCACCCGCCCCGTGCGCAGGGCCGAGGCCAGCTCCGCGAGGCTGCCCCCGAAGGTCGGGAGCCGCACCACGAAGCTGACGGGGGGGGGTGGGGCGAGGGTAGTCACGTTCCTAGCGGAGCTTCAGGAAGCCGACTTTCTCCCGCACTTCCTCCATGACGGGTTGGGCGATGGCGCGGGCTTCCTTGGCCCCCTGCTCCAGCGCGTCGCGCACGAAGTTGGGGTTGGCCCGCAGGTCGGCGGCCCGCGCTTGCAGCGGCTCCAGCTCGCGCCGTACGCCCTCCATCAGCATCTTTTTGCAATCCACGCAGCCGATGCCCGCGCTGCGGCAGCCCGCGTACACCGTCTCCAGGGTGGGCTGGTCAGAAAAAAGCTTGTGATAGTCCCCGATGAGGCACTTGTCGGGGTCGCCGGGGTCGGTGCGCCGCACGCGGGCGGGGTCGGTGGGGGCCACGCGCACCTTCTGCCAGATGGAGTCCAGCGGTTCGAGAATCCCCAGGGTGCTCCCCTCGCCCTTGCTCTTGCTCATCTTGCCGTGGCCGTCCACGCCCGGAATCCGCAGGGCGTCCTTGGCGTACACGGCCTTTGGCTCCGGGAACGTCTCGCCGTAAGCATGGTTGAACTTGCGGGCGATTTCACGGGTCAACTCGATGTGCTGGGTCTGGTCCTCGCCGACGGGCACGGTGTCGGCCTTGTACAGCAGGATGTCGGCGGCCATCAGGACCGGATACATCAGCAGGCCCGCCGGAACACTTTCCAGTTCTCCCGCCTTGTCCTTGTACTGGGTCATGCGCTCCAGCTCGCCCACCGGGGTGATGGCCGTAAAAATCCAGCTCAGCTCCTGATGCTCCGGCACCATCGACTGCACGAAAAAGGTGACCTTGCTGGGGTCGAGGCCCGCCGCGAAGTTGGCGACCGCCATCTCGAAGGTGCGCTCCGCGAGCTGAGCGGGGTCATAGGCGGCGGGGTTGGTGATGGCGTGCAGGTCCACCACGCAGTAGATGGAGTCCTTGCCGTACGCCTCCCCCAGCCGCACATAGTTCTTCATCGCTCCAAAGTAGTTGCCGATGTGGGGGTCCCCGGTTGGCTGGATTCCTGAAAAGACGCGCGGCATATCGGGAGGGATTCTAGCGGGCGGGAAGCAGGAAGCCGCCCGCGCCGCCCGGCGGGACATGGGAGAAGGGCGGCCCTCCGGTCTGGAGAGCCGCCCCTGACGAATGCCCCGTCGGCCGTTACTCGTTGGCCGGGGTCCCGTTTTCGGTAGCGGGAGCGCTGTCGTTGTCGTTGGCGCTGTCGGTGGCGTTGTTGGGGGTGCTGCCCTCGTCGCCGCTGCCCTGCTGGGAAGCGGGGGCTGGGGCTGCCGCGGCCACGCGCTTTTCCTGCGCGTCCAGCACGGCCTGGAGGTTGTTCTTGGGCTTGAGCTTGGCGACCTGTTCTTGCAGGAACTTCTGTCCGGCTTCGACCTGCTTGGTCGCCAGCAGTTGGTCACGAATCTGCTCGCGCACCGCCGTGAGGGGCTGGGTGACGGCGGGGCGCAAGCCCGTCACGTAGGCCACCACGTAGCGCTCGCCCACCTTGACCACGTCGCTGACGCGGCCTTCCCCGGCAGCCTTGAGGGTGTTGGCCCCGAAGACGGCGGCCTCGACTTCTTCGCCCAGCGAGCCGCTGCCCGCGCTGACCTCTCCGCGCTCAGAAACGGTGCCGCCCGCCCGCGCCGCCGCCCGCACCAGGTCGCCGCCCGCGAAGCTCTGGCGGAAGGCGCTGGCCTTTTGCTGGTTCGGGAAGCTGACTTCGGCCACGGTCGCGCTCGCCGGGGTCTCGAACTGCGAGCGGTTCTGGGTGTAGTAGGCCTGAATCTCGGCGTCCGTGACCTTCACGTCGCGCCCGCCGTAGGCGACCAGCCCGGCGGCCTGCTCTTGGCGGCTGCCCGTCAGCGGCAACTTGAGGTTTTGCGCGACCCGCGGGGCGGCGTAGGCCTGAATGAGCTGCTCGGTGATTTGCGGCTTGAGCAGGCCGTTGACAAGCTGCCCGGCTTGCTCGGCGGGCACCTGCCCCAGCAGCGACGTGAACTGCTCGTTTTGCACGACCTGCTCGACGACCGCCGAGTAAGGAATCTTTTCTCCGGCCACTTCCGCGACCGTCGGGTTCTCGGCCTTCCAGTTGGGGTCGCTGACCTCCACCTTGGCGCTTTGCTCCAGGCCGCTCAGCCACTCCTCGACGGCGCGGTTTTTCTTCTGCTCGGCGACCGTCTTTTCGGCGTCGGCCTTGGCCTGCTCGAAGGGCTTGACGGTGGGCGCGAGGTACTTCTCGACCTTGACGATGTAGAACTTCCCGCCGCTTTCGACCACGTCGGTGACGCCGCCTTCCGTCAGCGCAAAGGCCGCTGCGCCCACCTCGCTCGGCAGCGCGACCTGCGCGACCGGGCGGGGCTGGCCGTTTTCGATGGGGCCGAGTGCCCCGCCCCGGTCCGCGAACTGGGAGCTGTTCTGGCGAGCGAGCGCCGCGAAGTCGGCCCCGCCGCGAATCTGGCGCAGCAGGGCTTCGGCCTTGGCCTTGTCCGCCACCACAATCTGGCGGCCCACAATGCGGGCGTCCGTCTGGAAGCTCTCCGGGTTGAGGTCGTAATACAGGCGCACCTCGGCGTCGGTCGGCGCGGGGGCCGCCTCCTTAATCTGCTCGACCTTGCGGTTCACGGCAAGTTGGTCGCGGACTTGAGCGCGGAAGGTAGCGTCGGTGAGGCCCACCCGCGCGAGGGCGTCGGTCCAGGCCTTGTTGTCGGTGAGGCCGTTGGAGGAACGAATCTTGTCGACTTCCGCGTTGACGTCCGCCCGGCTCACCGCGATGTCTTTCGCCGCCTGCCGCAGCACCACCTGCCGGGTCTGCTGCGCGACCACGTAAGCCTTGAAGTCGTCGGCGAGCACGCCGCTTTGGGCGCTTGACAGCACCGGATTGCTCTGGCGCAACGCTTCGAGATCCTGCACGGTCACGGTTTCGCCGTTGACGGTCATGGCCGGCGTGCCCTTGGTGCCGCCGCCAAAGAGCGACCCCACATTGGGCGTGAACTGGTAGGCCATGCCCACCACCAGCAGCAGGGCGAGCACACCCAGCAAGACGTTGAGGGCTTTTTTGTTCTTCACTTGAACTCCTTGGGGGAAGGTGCTAGGGTACCTGCGCTATGCACTCGTAGCTCAGGTGGATAGAGCGTTGGCCTCCGGAGCCAAAGGTCACAGGTTCGAGTCCTGTCGAGTGCGCCACCCAAGTCCAGCCCCCTGCGGGCACCTAGGCACCACCCTGCGGGGTGGTGTTTTGTTGATGTCCCGCACCGAGAGGTTCGGCCAGGGCGGGCAGCGGTCCGGAGATACGGCACGCGGGCGAGTCTAGCACGTTTGCCGAAGGGCACATGAAGGCAAAAAACGCGGCCTGGGCGACATTTTTCCGGCCTTTCTCATGCCCGGTGTACCCTGGAGGCATGGACTTGTTTTCGCTGCTGACCCGCTTGCCCGGCTCGTACGCCGGACCCACCCGGCCTGAACCCGGCCCCTACGGCCTGATTGGAGTGGGGGAGGGTGCGCTCGCCGCCCACCTCGCGGCGGCCCTGCTGCCCGCCACCCTGACGCGCGCGGGCACCCAGTTCGTCGTGTCCAGTGCGGACGCTCAGGATGCCGCCCGCGACTACGCCGACCTCGCGGAGGTGGCGGGGGCGGGCGTGCGCCGGGTGAGCACTGGAGGCGTCCCCGACGACGTCGACGTGCTCGTGCCGGGCGGCGTGACCGCGACCTACCACGCCGCCCAGTACCTCGCCCACGCTTCCGGCCACGCACGGGAGGCTGCAGAAGCCGAAGCGCTCTTGGCGGCGCTGCGCGACCAGTGCGCCCCGGAGGTCACGGAGGGCAACCCCGCCCGCGACCTCGCGTGGGCGCTGTGGGGCCGCACGCCCCTGCTGCTCGCCGCCCCCGACGCCGAGGCGCTGCCCCACGCCTGGCAATCCTTGCTCGCACGGGTCGGCAAGACGCTCGCCGTGCCCGTGTTGGGGGACCCCCTCGCGGTGGCGACCGGGGCTTTCGAGGCCCAGCACGAGAAGGGAGACGCCAAGGTTGCCCTCATTCTCGGCGACCCCGACCCCACCCTGCACGTCGTGCGCGAGGTGCTGGAGTCACGGGTAGACGAGGTGCAACACGTGCCCTTTCCCCAGGCTGAGGGCGGCGCGGCCCCCAGCGGGTACGCGGGCAGCCTCGCCCTGTGGTACTTCGGGGCCTGGGTGTCGGCCTACCTCGCCGAGCGCTACGGCGTTCAGCCCGCCGACCCCCCCGTGTTGGCCCGCGCCCAGGCGGTGCTCGCCGGGGAGGAGAAGGCCCCGCCGAGTGCCGCCGCGGACCGCCCGGCGCACGACGGCTCAGCCGCCGAGGATGAGGACGAGGACGAGCCGGAGGCTTGAGGGGGGTGCCGCCCCGGTCAATCGGCGGCGGCGAGAGCGGACGCGAGCGCCGGGGCGCTGCCGGGCGCTTCGGCCAGGCCCAGGAGATGATGGACGGCGGCGCTCCAGCCCTCGTCATCGAGCACCCGGTAGAGGTGTGCCCACTGCCAGTCGCGGTAGGCGTCGGCGGCGGCGGCCCGGTTCGCCTCGTCCGCGGTGGGCTGAAGGTGCGCCGGGGTGAGGCGGCCTTCTAGCTCGCTCAGCGTCTTGGGTCCCAGGGCAAAGGCCACCCGGCCCCCACCCAGCCACCGCCGCAAGCTGGCCTCGTCGGGCAGTGAGTAGAGAATCAGCTCTCCGCCGGGATGCGGGTCTCCGGCGGGCACCAGTCGGAGGCCCGGCACTTGAGCGGCGAGGTAGGCCGCGACCGCGCCGTCGGCATAGGCGCTCGCTCCGGTCCGCAGGTGCTCGATGCCTGCGCGGGGGTCGAGGCGCGGCACCGGGGCCGGGGCCGGGGCCGCCGCCAGGCTCAGCGGCCCCGGAGGCCGCAGCGCCCGCCCCTGCCACTCCAGCCGCGTCTGCCCGCGCCATTCGCCCTGCACGAGGTGGGTGGCGAGGTCGTGCTCGCCGCCAGCGGCCCGCGTCTCGCCGTGCTTGATGCCGCGCAGCCCGCCCGCCCAGAACTGCAAGCTCGTGCGCTTGCCCCCCACCAGCCGGGTGCCCGACAGCGGCAGACGGACATGCCACAGCGGGGCCTCGTGCCCGGTGCCAAAGGGTTCGAGGGCCGCTGCCTCCTGCGCGAGGTTCCCGGTCGCCGCCAGGGCGGGCAGCGGCGCGTCCAACGGCCACGCCGGAACCGGGCGCGGAAACTGCCGCACGTAGCGGTGCAAGCGGTCTCGCAGGGCCGCAAAGTTGGCCTCGTCCAGTGAGAACCCCGCCGCGCCAGGATGCCCTCCAAAGCGCTTCAACAGGTCCCGGCTTTGCCGCAGGCCTTCTACCGCGCTGATGCCCGGCGTCGAGCGCACCGACCCCTTGCCCTGCGCGACGATGTACACCGGGCGGTAAAAGGTCTCCAGGAGCTTGCTCGCGACGATTCCCATCACGCCCGCGTGCCAGTCGGGGTGGGTGAGCACGAGCGCCGGGTCGTCGGGGTCAGCCAGGGCGAGGGCCTCGGCGTACATCCGGTCTTGCAACACCCGCCGCTCGCCGTTGCGCGACTCCAGGTAGGTCGCCAGCGTCTGCGCCCGGTGCTCGCTTTCCGTGAGCAGGAGGTCGAGCGCGAGGTCGGCCTCACCCAGCCTCCCCGCCGCGTTCAGCAGCGGCGCGAGCAAAAAAGCCACGTCGCGGGCGCTGGGCCGCTCGACCTTTTTGGTCCGCAGGAGGGCGCGCAAGCCCGGCAGCTCGGTGCCCGCCAGCTCCGCGAGGCCCCGCCGCACCAGCGCCCGGTTTTCGCCCACCAGGGGGGCCACATCCGCCACGGTGCCCAGCGCCGCCAGTGCCGTGAGGGAGGTGGGTGCGGGGAGGCCCAGCGCCCCGTGCACCGCCCAGAGCAGGTGATAGGCCACTCCCGCCCCGGTCAGGTTGTGAACCTCCGGGTCATAGTCCGCCGTCTCGTGGGGGTGGACCACCAGGGTGGCGGGGTAGTCGGGGCCGGGGGCGTGGTGGTCGGTCACGATGACCTCGACCCCCCGCGCCAGTAGCGCCGCGACCTCCTCCAGGTTGGTGACCCCGCAGTCCACCGTGACCAGGAGGTCGCAGGCGGCGGCATGTTCCTCGACCCGGTCGGGGTGAATCCCGTAGCCCTCCCGCAGCCGGTGGGGGATAAAGCCGTGTACCTCGGCCCCCAGCGCCCGCAGGCCGCGCACCAGGGTGGCGGTGGCGGTCACGCCGTCGGCGTCGTAATCGCCGTGAATGCGCAGGCGCTTTCTGGCCCGCACTGCCGTGACGATGCGCCGCGCTGCCTCGTGCAGGGCCGGGTTGGGGGTGGGACGCAGCGGCGGCTCCAGCCGCGCCGGGGTCAGGCCGCGTCCGTGCAGCACCTGCGCGAGCGGTGCCGAAACGCCCCAGGTCCGCATGGTCTCCAGCAGCGCTTCCCGGCTGGCGGGAGGAGCCAGCACCCAGCGGGCTTCCGGGAGGGGCGGAATGGAGCGGCTCACGCTTCCTCCGGGGCGGGGGCAGCGGGTGGAGGGACGGTGCCCAAGCGGGCTTGCAGGGCCGCCGTGAGCCGCTGTTCGAGCTGTGCCCGTTCGCGCCGCGCCCGCCCCTGCCGCCACGCCGAGCGCCACAGCGGGGGCAGCAGCAGCAGGGCCATATACCCGGCCCCCAGGCCAGCAAACAGCACGACTGCCCCCCCCAGGGGCAGCAGCGCCTCGCCCCGGCCCAGCGGCAGAGGCAGACGCACGGGCACCGGATTCTCCAGCGCGACCAGCAGCAGGTACGCCCCCAGCGCGAGCAGCAGCAGCACCTGAATGAACTGCACGAGTCGCATGGTTCAGAGTTTACTGCGCGTGACCCGCGTCCCCACCCGCAATAAAAAAGGCCCCCCGGAGGGGACCCTTTTGCTGCTCGTGACTCAGAAGTAGAACTTCAGACCAGCGCGGACGGCGGGCGCAAAGCCACGGTCGTTGGGGTTGGTAGTGCCTTCGAGGGCGCCCGTCCCCTTGTTGCTGAGGTAGTAGCGGCCATTGCCTTCCACAAAGGCGGCGATGGAGTTGGTGACCTGGAAGTCGACGCCCACGAGCGCGTTGACGTAGGTGTCGGTCGTGTTGGTGTTCGTGTTGGCCCGCGAGGTGCTGCTCGTGAGGCCCAGGCCCACCCCGGCGTAGGGCTGGATGTTGGTGCCGGTGTTCAGGCCCACGGTGGCATTCACATCTGCCGAGAGGGCGTTACGGCCCGGCTTATAGTCCGCCGAGACGCGGGCACCGAAGGGACCGACCAGCGAGGTGGTGCCCACCATGCCGCCGAAGCTGGCGCAGTAGTTCACGGCCCGGCCACCTGCCCGCGGGAGGTAGCAAGGCCCATTGCCCGCAGAGCTGGCCCCGACCGAGATGCCCGCGTACAGGTCGCCGCGGGTCACGCCGTTGGCCGCGCCGCTCGGCGTCTCGCCGATCACGACGGTGGTGGGGGGCGTCACGATGGTGGTGGTGCCACCCGTGCTCGGAACAGTCTGGTTGGTTTGGTTGAGGCGAGCTTCCAGCGCCGCGATGCGAGCTTCGAGGGCCGTCGTGTTGGCCGCTGCACCGGCGGGACCCGCCGGGCCTGCCGGACCCTGGGGACCCTGAGGCCCCGCAGGAATGTTGCGGATGGCCGTTTCCAGAGCGTCGATGCGGGCAGTCAGGGCCGCGACATCGGCCCCCGCAGTTCCGGCGGTGCCCAGAGCGTTGATGCGCTCTTCCAGGGCGGCGATGCGGGCCTGCTGCTCGGCGCTCAGGCGCTCCAGGTCGGTGACGCGGGTGCTGATGGCGGCCAGTTCGGTGGCGACTTCCTGCATCCCGGCGGTGATGGTGGCGAGGTCACTCTGGCTGAGGGTGGCGTTGCTCAGCGCCCCGCTCTGAAGCAGGCGGTAGAAGATAAGTGCGGCTTCGTAGCGGGTGATGTTCTGGTTGCCACGGAAGGTGCCATCCGGGTAGCCCTGAATCAGGCCGCGCTGCACGAGGAGGTCCACCGCATCCTTCGCCCAGTGTCCGGCGGGCACATCGGTAAAGTTCACAACCTGCGAGGTCGTGGTGGTCGTCGTTGTGCTGGTCTGGGCGCTGGCAGCTCCCACAGCGAGAGCCAGGGTCGAAGCAAACATCAAGGACTTGCGCATAGTTCTCCTTTGACACGCAGGTGCGGCTGGTCCGCCCCCGCTGCACGGCCTCACCGCAGGAAGACGCCGTGAGGACGCCATGAACTGTAACCCCCCGCGCCATTGGGCGCATGATGGATTCTTCTCAGAAAGCTCAAGTTGACGCTTTGTCTCAAGTTCAGATGAGAAAACCCCACCACCCTATGAGGAAGCTGACGCGGTCCTCAGGCGGGATGGGGCAAGGGGCGGGGGGTTGCCCCCAGGGGCGTCCCTATACTGCCCCCATGAGTCAGATTCACCTGCGGGCCGAGCCGGGCGACGTTGCAGAGTATGTGCTGCTTCCGGGAGACCCAGGTCGGGCGCGGCGCATCGCCGAAACCTATCTGGAAGACGCCCGCCTGTACACCGAGCACCGGCAGTTGCTGGGCTTTACGGGCACCTACCGGGGCGTACGCGTGAGCGTGCAGACAACCGGAATGGGCTGCCCCAGCGCGGCCATCGTCGCGGAGGAACTCGCCCGGCTGGGCGCAAAGACCCTGCTGCGGGTGGGGACCCTGGGCGGGGCCACCCCCCGCGTGGGACCGGGCGAGCTGGTGATTGCCACCGCTGCCGTGCCGGGCGACGGCACCACCCGGCAGATGCTGGGCGGCGCGCCCTATGCTCCGGCGGCCAGCTTCGAGGTCGTCGAGGCGGCGGTGGCGGCGGCCCGCACGTTGGGGGTGCCGCATCACACGGGTCTCATCATGACCGAGGACGCCTTCTATGCCAGCACCCCCGAACACGCCCGGTTGTGGGCCTCCCGCGGGGTGCTCGGCTTCGAGATGGAAGCGAGCGCGGTCTTTTTGGTGGCGGCCCAGCACGGGCTGCGGGCAGGGTGCCTGACCGCGTGCAGCAACGATATCGGGGACCCGCAGCTCGTGCCCGACGAGGTGCTCGCGGGGGGCGTTGACCGCATGGTGCGGACGGCGCTAGAGGCCGTGGTGCGGCTCGCCGGGGCCGAAGCCCGCTGACCCGCCCCGCCGGGCGTGGCAGGATGAACCCATGACGATGCTCGACGAGATTGAGTTCCACAACATCCAGCTCGCTCAGCACGGCCCCCTCGCGGTGCTGACGGTGAGCCGCCCCAAAGCGCTCAACGCCCTCAATGCGGACACCCTCAGCGAACTCTCTCAGGCGCTCGACGCGGTCGTCGACGTGCCCGAAATCGGTGCCCTCATCGTGACCGGGGGCGGCGACCGGGCGTTCGTGGCGGGGGCCGACATCAGCGAACTGGCCGAGCTGGAGGACGTCTATCAGGGCCGCGAACTCGCCCTCGCTGGACAGGACGTCATGCAGACGGTCGCCAACCTGCCCATTCCCACCATCGCCGCCGTGAACGGCTTTGCGCTGGGGGGCGGCCTGGAACTCGCGCTCGCCTGCGACGTGCGGGTGGCCTCGCCGGGGGCGCGGCTGGGGCTGCCCGAAGTCTCGCTGGGCCTGATTCCCGGTTTCGGGGGCACCCAGCGCCTTGCCCGCCTGATTGGGGCGGGTCCGGCCCTCGACCTGATGCTCACCGGGCGGCAGGTCACGGCAGAAGAGGCCCTGCGGTTGGGCCTGGTGAACTACGTCGCCGACGACCCCCTGCAAAAGGCCCGCGAGGTCGCCGAGCAGATGGTGCGCCACGCCCCTATTGCCCTCTCGCTCGTCAAGGAAGCGGTGCGCCGGGGGCTGGATACCTCGCTCGAAGCGGGCCTAGAGATAGAGGCGGACCTCTTTGGGATGCTGGTCGCGACCAAGGATTTCCGCGAGGGCACCTCGGCCTTCCTCGCCAAGCGCAAGCCGGAGTTCCGCGGTGAGTGAGGCGGGGCGGGGGGAGCCGCAAGAGGAGCGCCCCGCACACCCGGCGGGCGACTCCAAGTTCACCCTCAGTGTGGCGGGGGGCGACCTGCAGGACGTCGAAGGCCGCCACAGCGAGGGGGCCGTGCTCGACACCGCGCCCCCGCCCACACCCGCAGAGGGGGCTGAGGGCACGGCGGGCGCGCGCGTCGAGTTCGCTACCCCCCGCGCCAAGCTGATTGCCGAGGCGCACGCCGCCATCTCCGCCGACCTTCAGCATGCGCCCAGGGCGCTCGCGGCGTACGAGGCCCTGCGCGGCGACCCGGAGGCCCTCGCCCACTGGGACATGGCGAACTACATCACCATGCGCAAGCTGGGCTACAACGACCACGGGCGGGTTCATGCCTTTATCACCGGGGCAGCGAGCATGGCCATCACCGAGCTGCTGCTGGAGGCGGGGGTGCGGCCCGACATCATGGAGTCGGGGGTGGGCGACGCCGACGACGTCTTCTTGGCCGTGATTCTGGGCACGATGCTCCATGACATCGGCAACCAGATTCACCGGGTGGGCCACGAGGCGCACGGGGTCGCGCTCGCGCTGCCCATCTTGGAGCGCATCCTCGGCCCCATCTACCCCGACCCCTTCAAGCGAACGAAGGTGCGCTCCTTTATCTTGGGATGCATCACCTGCCACGACCTCAGCCCGGTGCCCCTCACCCTGGAGGGCGGCATCACGGCGGTCGCGGACGGCACCGACATCACCAAGGGGCGCGGGCGCAAGGCCTTTGCCCTCGGCAGCGTGGACATCCACTCCATCAGTGCCCTCGCCGTTGACCAGGTCGTCATTGAGCGCGGGCGCAACAAGCCCGTGCTCATCAACGTGACCATGAACAACTCTGGCGGCATCTTTCAGGTCGAGGAGGTGCTCGCGCCCAAGGTCATCCGCACGCCCATGCAGCCCTATGTCGAGCTGCGGGCCACCACCCGCACCGAGGGCGACGAGCAGATTTTGCGCCGGGTGCGCCTCGACGGTGACCATTTCGTGATGGATTTGGAGGGCGGCGAGCGGGTCGTCGCGCCCGTAGAACCCCGCCGCGAGCAGGTGGCTCAGGCCGTCGCCGAGGCAATAGATACGGGGAATCCGTCTTAACCGTTCTTCCGGCTCCACATCCCCCCGGCGGCCCCCGCCGCTACACTGGCCGCGTGAAGAGGGGGTACGCCATCGCCGTTTCCGCCGCCGCCTTGCTGGGCGGCGCGCTCGCTATGGGTCTGGCCGCCGGGGATGCGGGCCGTCTCGCGCCGGGCCTCTCGGTGGGGGGCGTGCCCGTCGGGGGCCTCACGCCCGCCGAAGCCCGCGCCCGGCTGGCCGACCGGCCCCCGGCGGTGCCGCAGGTAACGGTGCAGGCCGCAGAACGGACCTGGACCCTCCCCGCGACCCGCCTGGGCTGGCAGCCCGACCTGGACGCAAGCGTCGCGGCGGCGGTGCGGGTGTCGGGCGAGCGCGACCTGTGGCAGAGGGTGCGCGGGTGGATGGGTCAGGCCCCCACCCAGGAGCTGCCCTTAGCGGCGCGGGCCGACGAGGCACGGGCGCGGGCGGCCCTCGAAGCCCTCACCCGTGACCTCGCCGCCCAGCCGCGAGACGCCGTCATCTTTTTCGACAAGGTGGCCCGCCGCTACGCCCTCAAGCCCGACCAGCCGGGCCGCCGCCCCAATGCCGCCGCCGCCGCCCGCGCCTATGCCGCCGACCCCAGCCGCACGCGCCTGCTCCTGCCCGTGACCGAGTGGCCCGCCCGCGCCACCGCCGCGCAACTCCGGCCCCATGTCGAGCGCGGCAACCGCCTGATGCGGCCCCTCACCGTGACGTTGCAGGGCACGGACAGCAGGGGGACGCTGACCGCCCTGCAGGTCGCAGACCTCTACTGGGTCCGCGAGCGCGGCATCGAACCCGACGAGAAGACCCTGCGGGCCGCCTTTGACCGCCTGACGGACGCCGTAGACCGCCCCGCGCAAAATGCCCGCTTTCGGCTGGAGGGCGGCCAGCTCGTGAAGGTGCGGGAGCAGGCGGGCCGCGTCACCGACCGCCAGGTCGCCTACGCCGCCTTCCGCGAGGCCGTGCTCGACCCCGCCGTCACCTCGGTGGTGTTGGCGTCCAAGCCCAGCCGCCCCACCCTGCGCCTCGCCGACCTGCCCATTCCGGAGCAGCTCGAACTCATTGCGTCGGGCACCAGCACCTACCACGGCAGCAGCCGCGAGCGCCGGGTCAACGTGGCGGTGGCCGCCCAGAAGCTTCACGGCTACGTGGTGCCCCAGGGCGGCGAGTTCAGCTTTCTCTCGGCGGTGGGCGGCATCACCCCGGAGAACGGCTTCGTGGGCGGTCTGATTATCAGCGGGGGCCGCACGGTGGAGGGCCTGGGCGGGGGCGTGTGTCAGGTCTCGACGACCGCTTTCCGGGCGCTGTACCGGGCGGGCCTGCCCGTGCTGGAGCGGCACCAGCATTCCTACCGGGTGGGCTACTACGAGCCGGAGGTGGGCTTTGAGGCTGCCGTGTACGACCCCGGCCTCGACCTGCGGCTCAAAAACGACACGAATGGCCCCCTCTTTATCGCCACCAAGAACGACGACGCCAACAGCCGCCTGGAAGTGCAGGTGTGGGGCATCAAGCCCCCGCGCACGGTCACCGTCAGCCCCGCTGTCATCCACCGCTACACCCCGCACCCGCCCGCGCAGTACGTCGTCAACCCGCAGCTTGCCCCCGGTGCGGTTCGGCAGGTGGACTGGGCCAAAGATGGCTACGACCTCTCCATCACGCGGACCATCCGCGACGCGTCGGGCACCCGCACCGACCAGACCAAGACGAGCTACCAGCCGTGGCGAGCGGTGTACGAGGTGGGGCCGAGGTAGGCCCCCTCCCCCTACAGCTCCGCCCAGAACGCCCGCAAATCCGGCGCGAGGGGCGCTTCTGCCGCGAACTGGGTGCTCGCCCAGGGAAAGGCGATGCGGGCCGCGTGCAGCGCTTGCCGGGGCAGCAGCAGTCGCCGGGTGAGTTCGGGCGTCTGGCCTTCCTCCATGAAATCGAGAAAGGCTTGCGGGTCGCGCCCGTA
Source organism: Deinococcus murrayi DSM 11303 (assembly GCF_000482805.1). Lineage (GTDB taxonomy): Bacteria > Deinococcota > Deinococci > Deinococcales > Deinococcaceae > Deinococcus > Deinococcus murrayi. Next base: position 217,236 of record NZ_KI519502.1, read on the forward strand.
GATTTTGTCGCCCACCATCGGCAGGCCCAGGTGTGCGAGGTGGGCACGGATTTGGTGCAGCCGCCCCGAACGCGGGTACGCCTCCAGCAGGGTCAAGGCCCCCCGGCGCTCCAGGACTCGGAAGTCGGTCACGGCGGGCTTGCCATCCGGCACAACGGCCTGCCGAATGACGATGCGGTTGCCGCCCCCCAGCCCCAGGTCACCGAGGGGTGCGTCCAGCGTGGTCCGCTCCCAGGGGGGCGACCCGTGCACGATGGCCCAGTACGTCTTGCCGACGAGGTGCTCTTTGAACAGGGTAAAAAAACGCCGCGCCGCGTCCGCGTCCCGCGAAAGCAGTTGGGTGCCGCTCGTCTCGCGGTCGAGGCGGTGCGGGGGGGCGAGGTCCGGCTCGCCCGTCTCGGCGCGCATAAAGCTCAAGACGTCGGGCACGTCGACCCGCGCCCGCACCGGATGGGTCAGCCACAGCGCGGGTTTGTGCACGACGTAAAAGTCGGGGTGCTCGACCAGCACCCGCGGCTTTTCGGTGGGCGGCAGCAGGGGAGCGCGGGCGGTCACGGCGAGCAGGCTAGCAGAGGGGACCTCGCGGGGAAGGGGAAAGGGGAGGCGTACGCTGAAGCGGACGGGGGCAAGGTCTTCCGGGTGACGCCCCCGCAGAGGAGGGATGCGGATGCACGCACAAGACCGCTTCCAAGCACGCCTCCAAGACAAGGTCGCCGTCGTGACGGGCGCGGCCTCTGGCATCGGGTTGGCGACGGCGCAGCTCTTGACGCGGGAGGGCGCGAAGGTGGTGGCTGCCGACTGGAACGCCGAGCGGCTGCAAACCGCTGCCGAGGAGCTGCGCGCGGCGGGCGGCGAGGTCACGCCCTCGCAGGGGGACATCTCCGAGCAAGCGTATGCCGAAGCGCTCATTGACCTCGCCGTCTCGACTTACGGACGGCTCGACGTGCTGGTCAACAATGCCGGGGTGATGGACGACATGGCGGGCGTGGGCGAACTCACGGACGAGGTGTGGACGCGGGTGCTGGCGATCAACCTGCACGGCCCGATGTACACCAGCCGCCGCGCCGTTCGGCAGATGCTGGGGCAGGGCAGCGGCTCTATCATCAACATCGCTTCGACCGCCGCGCTCAGTGGGGGCGCGGCGGGTGCCGCCTATACCACCTCCAAGCATGGTCTGGTCGGCCTGACCCGCTCGACCGCTTGGATGTACGCCCAGCGCGGCCTTCGCTGCAACGCCATCTGCCCCGGTGCCACCAAGACCAACATCACCGAGACGATGCCGCAAGACCGCCTCGACCCCGCCGGAGCCGCCCGCGCCGGGGCGTTTGCAGCGCTTATTCCGGCCTATCTGGAGAGCACCGACATCGCGCAGCTCGTCCTTTTTCTGGCCTCCGACGAGTCGCGCTTCATCAACGGAGCCATCATCCCGGCAGATGGGGGCTGGGCGGTGCTCTAGGCCCGCTTTCTCCGCCCCCGCCCCGGCGGGCGCGGCTGGCCCTGGCTCTCTAGCGTCGGGGCCAGCTCTTGGTACTTGCCCAGCAGCAGGGCCAGGCGCTCGGCCTCCGTGCTGCTCCCCCTGAGGCCATAAAGCGCCTCGACCGCCCGGTCCAGCGCCGCATGTGCCGCCCGCAGCTCGGCGGGCATGAGGATGGGATCGTACAACTGCGCCAGCGTGCTGCGCGGGTACCGGGCGCGGGCCTCCAGCACCTGCTGGGCGGCTTTCTCGACCGCCCTCACCTGCGCGGGCTTCAGCGCCGAGCGGTCCGGCCAGGGGAACGTGTTGTACACAATGTCTTTCGTGTAGCTGTAGCGACTCTCAAGTCGACCACCTACGTAGCGCATCCAGTCCATATGCAGCCGCGATTGGACAATCCCAAAGGTGTACAGGTCGGCGTTCGGCACCATGTAGAGCTTGTTATTGACCACCGTGCCGGAATCGAGATACCCGATGGGGATGTATTCGCGCCGCTCGCTGCTGAAGCCGGGAATGACAAGGTATTGACCTTCTGGGTGCCGATTTTCGCCGAACAGGGCGGGCGTTGCGGCCTTTTTGCGCGTCTGTTCTCGTGTGCTCGACAGCCGCCACTGCCTCACCGCTTCGATGCGCTGGCGGACCTCTGGCAGCCGGGCGAGGTCGGCAGGTTCAGCCCCCTCCAGCCACAGGCAGTAGCGGGTGCCGCCGTTGAGGTAATCCTGGGCGTCGAGGAGGGGCCGAATGAAGGGGGCGGCGGCGGGTTCTTTGGCCAGCAGCTCGGCCCGCTCCTGTTCGGTCAGCAGCAGGTGCCCGCCGTCGAGGGGCATGTTGCCAAAGTGGATGGGGGGCACGCCGCTGCGCAGGGGCTGCCCAGCTTTGCGGACGATGACGGGCGGGCCGTCGGTGAGGTAGGGGGTGATGTGCCCGGCGCGGACCTCCAGCGGGGCGGCGGTGGGGCTGGCGTAGGTAAAGAGGCGGCGCGGGCCTGGGCCGGCTTGGGCGCTCGGCTCGAACTGCACGGTGACGCAGTGCACGGCGGCCTGTCCGGGGGCGTCGTTGGACCATTTGAAGGTGCGGTGGGCGGCGGTGATGGTCTGGCCGTATTGCCCCAGCACGCTGCCCCACAGTGGGGCCACCTGCTCGCCCTGGGTCACCGAGTTGGTGCTGACGAGGGCGGTGGCCACCCGCAGGTGCGGAAAGTCGCGGCGGACGGCTTGCATCAGCCGGGCGGCCCGCACGTACCAGGCGGCCACGTAATCGAGCACTCCGGCATCCCTCACCCCGCCCAGCTCGCGGACCACATAGGCACGCTGGGCGGCGCTCATCTTTTTGCCCCCCACAAAGGGCGGGTTGCCGACGATGTACAGGCGGGCGAGCTGGGGCGCGTCCCGCTCTAGGTTGAGGTGCTCGGCCCAGTCGGTTTCTAGGGCGTCGCCGTGCCGGATGTGGGCGGCTTGCGTAAGCGGCAGGTTGACGAAGTTCTGCCCCAGGGTGCGGCTGGCTTCAATGTTGGCCTGATGGTCGGCCAGCCACATGGCGACGCGGGCAATCTGCGCCGGAAACTCGTCGTACTCGATGCCGTAAAACTGCCCAACATTGACCTTGATTTGGCTGGCGATGTCGAGGACCTGTTGCCCGCCCGCCAGCCGCTCGCGAAACAGCTCGGCGAGGGCGTCCAGCTCTAGCCGCCGCAGCTCGCGGTAGGCCAGCAGCAAGAAGTTCCCGGAACCGCACGCCGGGTCAAGAAAACGCAGCCGGGGCAAGAGGTCCAAGAAGGCTTGCAGCTTTGCCTTGCTGCCCCTGGCGGCCTCGCGCCGCCCTCGCAGCTCGTCGAGAAAGAGCGGCCCCAGCACCTTGAGGATGTTCGCCTCCGAGGTGTAGTGCGCCCCCAGGTTGCGCCGCTCGCGCTCGTCCATGACCGCCTGGAACATCGAGCCGAAGATGGCGGGCGACACCGCGCCCCAATCGAGCGTGCAGGCCTCCAGCAGAATCTGGCGCATCCCCGGCGAGAAATCGGCGAGGTCGATGCGCTCGCGAAACAGCTCGCCGTTGACGTACGGAAAGGCCGCGAGCCACTGGGGGAGGTTGGCCTGGCGGCGCTCTGGCGGCGTGTCGAGCACCTGAAACAGCCGCGCCAGCAGCGCTCCGGTATCCTCGCCGTCCGAACGGGTGTGGTCGGCCAGCAGGTCATAAAAGAGGCCGCGCTCGTCCCACAGGCCCGTATCATCGCCAAACAGCAAAAAGAGCAGCCGCACGAGCAGCACTTCCAGGGCGTGCCCGGTATAGCCGCTGGCCTCCAGCAGGCCGTGCAGCTTGCCCATCTGCCCCGCCGCCCGAACATTGACCGGGTCGGCCTCGCGCCCGTGCCGCAGCTGCTTGCCTATCAGGAAGGCGAAGCGCTCGACCTGCTGGGGCAGCTCGGCGAGAGGAAACTGCCAGGCTTCTGCAGAGGCCACCTCCTGCAAGCGAATCTGCCCGAAGTCCGACACGGCCACCCACTGCGGGCGCTCGTGGGCTTCTAGGGCCGCCACGTAGTCCAGGGCCTGGGCGGTGGCGGCCTCCAGGTCGCGGCCCTTGCTTTTGTGCTCGGCCATAAAGAGGCCCGGCCACAGCAGGTCGATGCGGCCCCGCCCGCTGCCCTTCTCTAGGCCCCTCACCTTGCGCTCAAAGGCGGCCACCCGGCGGCGGTCTATGCCAAACACCTGCAAAAACTCGTTCCAAAAGGTCTGGGCCTCGGCGTTCTCCTGCGTGGCCGTCCCCCAGCGCCCGGCAAACTGGGCGGCGCGGGTGCGAATCTCGTTCCAGGTGAGCATGTGCCCCGGCAGTCTCTCATCCCGGCGGGTCGGGGAGGGGCGCAAGTGATGGGAATGGGGGGGGCGGCGTGCAGGCCAGCAGGGTGCCGAGGGCGGAGACACCGTGCCGGGAGACAGGGGCCGAGAAGAGCCAGAGTTCCGCCGCAAGCTCTGCGTGTCCAGGCCCCCACCACGACCCACTCCCCACTTCCCACGTCCTGCTCCCCGCCCTAAGCCACAGTGCCCACGTTCCTGCGCCGCCGCCGTTGTTATGCTCCTCCCCGACATGCCGTTTGACGCCCGCGCCCTGAATGCCCTCGACTTTCCCCGGATTCGCGACGCCCTCTCGGAGCGCTGCGCCACGTCGCTGGGCGCGGAGCGGGCGCGGGCCACCGTGCCCTCGGATGACCCGGAGCGCATCGCCCGCGAACTCGATGAGGTGGAAGACGCCCTTTTTGGCGTGAGCCTCAGCCTCGGCGGGATTCAGGACATCCGCGAGCTGCATGCGCGGGCAGGGGAAGGGCGGGTGCTGGCGGGACAGGAGCTGCTGCAAGCGGCCTATTCTCTCGACGGGGCGATGACCGTGAAGCGGGCCATCCACACCAACTCGCGTGGCCCGCTGCGTGAGGTGGCGCTGGGGCTGGGCGAGCACTCCGAACTCGTGCGCCGCGTGCTGACGGCCCTCGACCGTGACGGCGGGGTGCGCGACGACGCCTCGCACCGCCTGCGCGACCTGCGCCGCCGCATCGAGCCGCTGCGCGCGCGCATCCGCGACCGAGTGACGGCCACCCTGGAAAAGTGGGCGGACGTTCTCCAAGAGCACATCGTCACCATCCGCCGCGACCGCTACGTGCTGCCCGTACAGGCGAGCCGGGTGGGGCAGGTTCAGGGCATCATCGTGGACGCTTCGGCATCGGGGCAGACCTACTTTGTCGAGCCAGCGGCCATCACCCCGCTGAACAACGAACTCGCCCGCCTCCTCCTCGACGAGGAAGCCGAGGTGCGGCGCATCCTGACCGAGCTGTCGGGCCTGCTCGCGGGGGACGCCGAAGTTCCGATGACCCTCGCGACGGTGGGCGAACTCGACCTGATTGCGGCCAAGGCGCGCCTGGCCCGCGACTGGCGGCTCAACCGCCCCGAACGCTCGGCGGACCACTCCTACGACCTGCGCGAAGCGCGGCATCCCCTCATCGAGAACCCGGTGCCCAATGACCTGGCCCTCGGCGAGACCAAGCTGCTGCTCATCACCGGGCCAAACATGGGCGGCAAGACGGCCACCCTCAAGACGCTGGGCCTCGCCGTCCTGATGCACCAGTGTGGGATGTACGTGGCGGCGGCTTCGGCGCGGCTACCTGTGGTCCGCGACGTGCTCGTCGACATCGGGGACGAACAGAGCATCGAAGCGAGCCTGAGCACCTTCGCCTCACACCTCAAGCATTTGCGCTTTGTGCTGCGGCACGCGGCCCCCGATACCCTGGTCCTCATCGACGAGCTGGGTAGCGGCACCGACCCCGAAGAGGGGGCGGCCCTCGCCCAAGCCCTGATTGAGACGCTGCTCGCGCAGGACGCGCGGGGGGTCATCACCTCGCACCTCTCGCCCCTCAAGCTCTTTGCGCTGGAGACACCGGGCCTCAAGAACGCCTCGATGGGCTTTGACCTGACGGACCTTCGTCCCACCTATGTCTTGCAGGTGGGGCAACCGGGCCGTTCCTACGCCCTCGCCATCGCCCGGCGGATGGGGTTGCCGGGGGAGGTGCTGGCGCGGGCCGAAGAACTGCTGGGACCGGACGCGGGTCTCATGGAGCGGATGTTGGAAGGCCTGGAGCGCGAGCGGGCCGACCTCGCCGCCGAGCTGGAGCGAGCCGCGACCGCCCGCCGTGAGGCGGAGGCCGAGCGGAGCCGCGCCCAGCAAGCGCGCGAGACGCTGGAAGCGCGGCGAAACGAGATGCTGGCCGAAGCCGCCCAGAAAGCCGAAACGCTCTATGCCGACGCCATCGAGCGCGTCCGCAGCCTGCGTGCCCGCGCTCAGGAAGACAGCGCTCGCCCCCGCGTCATGCAGGAGCTGCGCGAGCTGCGCACCGCCGCCCAGCGGGCACGCCCCGCCCCCCCCACCCCCCGCGAGGAGCGCGGCGACCCCATCCGGGTGGGTAGCCGGGTGGACGTGCCCGCCTACGGGGCGCAGGGGCAGGTGCTGGAGATGCGCGGCGACGACCTCGTCGTGCAGCTCGGCGTGATGAAGGTGGGCGTCAAGCGCCGCGACGTGCGCCTCCAGCCCGAACCCACCGTCAAGGCTCCGCGCCCCACCTTTGCCGGAACCGCCCCCAGCCGCTTTGAGAACGAGCTGCAACTGCGCGGCCTGGGCGTCGAGGAAGCCGTCGAGGAACTGCGGGCCGCCATCGGAGAAGCCCACGCCCTTAAGGAAAGCCCGCTGCGGGTCGTGCACGGCAAGGGGCAGGGGGTGCTGCGGCGGCTGCTGCGCGATTATCTCAAGACCGACAAGCGGGTCGAGTCCTTTCACGACGCGGAGGCCAACCAGGGCGGGCACGGGGTCACGATTGTGAACATCAAGCGCTGAGGGGCACCCCGCCCGTCAGACTTCCGCCAGCCGGAAAGGGGCAAACTGGGGGGGTGAAGTCGCTGCCTTCCCGCCTCGCCGCCCTGGGCCTCCTGGTTGCCGGAACCGCTGCGGCCCAGACCTCCTCCTTCCTGGGCTTGTCAGTGCCGCCCAACTACCTCTCGCGCTTTGCGAGCACCGAACTCGTGATTTCCACCGAGGCGGGGTATGGGGTGCGGGCCTTTCCGCTGCTGATGGCGCAGGATGTCCGGGTGTCGGTGGTGAAAGCACCGACCTATTGGGATGTGGGCGTCAGCACCCGCATCAACGACACCACCCTCGCGGCGGGCGTCTTTTACAACGTGCCCCGGCTGGAGGTCACCCACGACCCCTCTGGGGGGCTGCAATACGGGGGCCTCATCCAGGGCGGGGGCCACCTGACAAAGTTCTCGGCGGGGTACGCGCACCTGCTCTGGGAGAACCGGGCGCGGCTCTTGGGCAATGTGGGGGTGGCCTTTGTGGCGGGGGAGGGCGTCCCCTACACCCAGACCGAGGGCACGGCGGGCTATAGCCGGAGCTTCGGGGGGGTCAACACGTATCTGGGCGGGGCAGCGCGGCTCTTTGCCTTCCCAGTGCAGCGGGACGCGCAGGGCAGTGTGGACGCGGTGGCCGTGCTGAATGCGTCGCCGTTGCCGGGTCTGACCCTGGACGCGACCCACTTCGAGCGCTTCGTGACGGGCGCGGTGGCGGTGCCCGCCTTTGGCCTGGCCCGCTACAACGAGACGAATGCGGGGGCGACCTACCGCCTGCCGGGCGACGCCGCCTTTGGGGTGGGGGCCGTCCGCACCCGGCTCTCGCATGCCTGGCAAAGCGACGTGACCACCCTGCGGGGCGACCTGCTGCTGCGTCTGCCCGCGCTGCCCAGCCTGGTCGGACCGTCGGTGGGCTACCAGTGGACCGCGGACGGCCAGGGCCGCTGGCTGGTCAGCCTGGTGACCCTGCCCAAGTAATCCCCCTTTTTCCGGGCGGGGCACGTGCTACGCTCCCCCACCGATGAGCGCCGTGTCCGCCCCCTCCGCCCCGCCCCGTCTGACTGCCGCCCTCCTCGCGCCGGGGGCGGTCGCTTTCCTGACCCTCGGCGTGTTGCAGGCGATGTATGGGGCCGCCTTTCCCCTCTTTCAGGAGCGCTATGGGGTCGGGGCGGCCACCGTGGGCTGGGTGGCGAGCGCCCACTTCCTGGGGTCGGCGACGGCGCCGCCGCTCGTCGGGCTGGCGCTGGGGCGCGTGAGCGTGCGGGCGGTGACCGTGGCCGGGGCGCTGATTCTCGCGTTGGGCGTGTTGGCGGTGGCTCTGGCCCCCACCTGGCTGCTCGCGGTGGGCGGAGCGCTGCTGGGAGGGCTGGGGCTGGGAACCATCAGCGCTGCGATTAACGCTGCCTATGCAAGCTTGGGCACCCGCGCTGCGAACCTTGTCAATGCGGTGTTCGGGGTGGGGAGCATCCTCGCGCCGCTGCTGGTGCTGGGGCTGGGGGGTGCGTCCCTCGCCTGGCCCTTTGTGGTGGTGGCGGGCCTCGCCCTGCTCACGGTCCTGGCCACCCGCCTCTGGGGGGTGCCGGGGTTGCGGCCCCCCGCCGCCGGAACCCCGGCCGCCCGACCGGGGCCGCTGCTGGGCTTGTTTGCGCTCGTGCTGGGGCTGTACGTGGGGCTAGAGGTCGGCTTCGGGGCGTGGCTGGCCCGGCATCTGGCGGGGGTGGGCTTTGCGGCCCCTGCGCTCATCCTCAGCGGGTACTGGGGCGGGCTGACGCTGGGGCGGGTGCTGACTGGCGTGGCGGGGGGCCGAGTCGCCCCGGCGCGGCTGGTGCTGCTGGCGGCCCTGCTCACGACCCTGGCGGCGCTGGCGGCCACCGTGCCTCTCCTCGCCCCCGCTGCCTACGTGCTCGCGGGCTTCAGCCTCGGACCCGTCTTCGGCACGACCCTCGCTTGGACGGCTTCGCTGCTGCCCGCCCGGCAGGTGCCTTACCTGCTCGTGGCGGGGTCAGCGGGCGGCGTGCTGGCTCCGGCGGGGCTGGGAGCGCTCGTCGCCGCGTTGGGGGCGGGGGCGGTGCCGCTCGCGCTCGCGGGGCTGGGGCTGCTCTTGACCGGGGCGGTCGTGCTCGCGGCGCGGGTTTCGGCACGCTCTCTGACGGTGCCCGCCCCCTGATGAGGCAGCCCGCATTGCCGCTGTCGCAGGCCTGTGGCAGAATGCCGGGCGACTTCTCAGAAATCCCACGTTCTTTTCGACATCACGCATCCCCCCACAGCGGAGGTTCCCAGTGGTTCAGGCACCCCGGCAGGTCAAACTCACCCGCGAAGGCTACGAGCGCCTTCAGCGCACCCTCGCCCAAGAACAAGCTCGGCTCAATGAAGCCACCCGCATCCTGCAAGAGCAGATGGAGACGAGCGCCGACACCGAAGACACCGGCCTCGAAGACGCCAAGCGCGAGAAGATGGCCATCGAAGCCCGCATCGAGGAACTCGAAGAGACCCTCGCCCGCGCTTCGATCATCGAGGACCACGAAAACGATGGCCGCGTCGAACTCGGTGCCATCGTGACCCTCAGCAACGAGGCCACCAAAAAAGACATGCGCGTGCAGGTCGTGAGCGCTCCCGAAGCGACGGTGCTCGGCGGCAGCCTGCCCCGCATCTCTGAGGACAGCCCGGTCGGCAAGGAGCTGATGGGCCGCAAAAAGGGCGAAACCTTCGTGGTGAACCTCGAAAGCGGCAAGCAGGTCAAGTACCGGGTGCAGAGCATCGAGTATTGAGGGAGCGGTCAGCTCTCAGCTTGCCTGGGTGGGGACGGAATGCGGCGTCCCCACCCCGCTCGTTTGGGCGGGCGCTTCCCTGTTCCCGGCGGCCTTTCTGCTACTCTCGCCCCCATGTCGGACCCCGCCCCTGCACCGGATTCTCCCGCCCGTGAGGGCCTGCACGAACAGACCATCAGCCGCCTGAACAACCTGCGTGCCCTGCAGGAGGCGGGCTTTGCCGCGCATCCCTACAGCTACCCCCGCACCCACCATGCCCGCGACGTGCTGGCGGCGCACCCCGCCGAGACGCTTGAGCCGGGGCAGGAGTGGCCGGAGGAGACCTATGCCCTCGCGGGCCGGGTGACCCTGCTGCGGCACATGGGCAAGGCGGCCTTTGCCGACCTGCAAGACGAGTTCGGACGGTTGCAACTGCACTTTTCCAAGGCGGACACCGCCGCCTTTGACGCCACGAAGAAGCTCGACCTCGGTGACATCATCGGGGTCACGGGCTTTCCCTTCGTCACCAAAACCGGGCAACTGACTCTCCGGGTGACCTCCTGGCAGCCCCTGGTTAAGAGCCTGCATCCCCTGCCCAGCAAGTTTCACGGCCTGCAAGACGAGGAGCTGCGGGCGCGGCGGCGTTACCTCGACCTCATCGTCAATCCCGAACGGCGCGAGGCGTTCCGGGTGCGCTCGCGGGCGATTCGCTTTATCCGGCAGTTTCTCGATGCCCGCGGCTTTATGGAGGTGGAAGGCCCCACCCTCCAGGTCGTGCCCGGCGGCACCGAGGCCCGGCCCTTCCGCACCCACCACAACGCCTTGGCGCACGACTTCAGCCTGCGCATCAGCCTGGAGCTGTACCTCAAGCGGCTGCTCGTCGGCGGCTTCGAGCGGGTCTACGAGATTGGGCGCAACTACCGCAACGAGGGCATCGACCGCACCCACAACCCAGAGTTCACCATGCTGGAGGCGTATTTCGCCTATGGCGACTACGAGGACATGATGCGGCTCGTCGAGGAGCTGCTGCATGCCCTCGTCACCGAGGTGAGGGGCGAACCCCGCCTGAGTTACGGGGGGCACGACATCGACTTTAGCCTGCCCTTCCGGCGGCTGGATTTCGTGACCGCCCTCAAGGAGGCGGCAGGCCTGGACTTTGACCCCACCGACCTCGCCCGGTTGCGCGAGTGGACGGACGCGCAGCATCCCGAACTGCGCAAGGTCCCCGATTACAAGCTGCTCGACAAGCTCTTCGGGCACTACGTCGAGCACACGCTCGTGAACCCCACCTTCGTGACCGACGTGCCCCTCGCCATCAGCCCCCTGGTCAAGGCCCACCGCTCGCGCCCCGGCCTCGCGGAGCGGGCGGACCTCTTTGTGGCGGGCTTCGAACTCGCGCCCATCTACTCCGAACTCAATGACCCCCTCGAACAGCGCGCCCGGTTTGAGGCGCAGTCGCAGAGGCGGGACGCCGGGGACGACGAGGCCCACGAGCAAGATGAGGACTTCTTGCTCGCGCTGGAATACGGCATGCCCCCCGCCGCCGGAATGGGCATGGGCATCGACCGCCTGGCCATGCTGCTCACCGATTCGGACTCCATCCGTGACGTGCTGCTCTTTCCGCTGCTGCGCCCGGAGGGCACCTCCAAGGGCGAGGCGAACAGCGCGGCCTCACCGAGCTGAGCTTTCTTCAAGGAGGGGAACAAGAAGGGGAACCTGTGGCCGACGGGCCGCCGGTTCCCCGCGGCTTTTGGAGCCTTCGGGGGGCGTGGGGGCGCTATTTCCCCTCCAGTTGATTGGTTCATTTGACAAACAAAATGGGCGAAGCGCACCATGGACGCCTCATCTCGTCCGTTGCTCACTGCCCACGCCCGTGGGGCACCGTTTCGCTGCTCTTCCTGAGGAGAGGCCGTGACACTCAGTGATTCTCCTGCTCCCCTCGACCTGGCCGCCATTCGGGCGCGGCATACGCTGCTGCTGCTGGGGCGGTTGTGGCAGGGGGACCGGGCGCGGGTGGACCTGGCCCGCGAACTGGGGCTGTCGCGTAGCGCCATCAGCTCCATTGTCACCGAGCTGATGGAGGCGGGGTTGGTCGACTGACATCTTTCAGTTTACGCGGCATAGTGCTGGTTCTCGTCCCAGACGACTAAAATCTGCTCTCGCTCTCTTTCAAGCTCGAAAAGCGGCACCCAGCCGACGAATTTCTGGCGAACCTGACGAGCGAGGGTGCCCCAGTCAGGCCAAGCGGACTGGGCTGGCCCCAAAGTTTGGACGGTTTCGAGTAGAGACTCGGCTCAGGAGAAGGGTACACCATGGGCTTTTCCTGCTTGACCAGGGGAAGGTCGGACGACCACATTTGCGGTGTCCTGTCCGCAAAGGGGGGCGTCAGGCCGCCCC
>NZ_KI519502.1:231123-231341 GCF_000482805.1 Deinococcus murrayi DSM 11303
GGTGTTCCCCACGGGCGTGGGGATGGTCCGTCGGAGTTTGCCGCGCACCTGCCGCTCGCGCAGTGTTCCCCACGGGCGTGGGGATGGTCCGCTCCCCGCCGCACATTGCGCCGGGGTCCGCCCGTGTTCCCCACGGGCGTGGGGATGGTCCGCTCCCCGCCGCACATTGCGCCGGGGTCCGCCCGTGTTCCCCACGGGCGTGGGGATGGTCCGGTTGC
>NZ_KI519502.1:232015-250100 GCF_000482805.1 Deinococcus murrayi DSM 11303
GCGTGTTCCCCACGGGCGTGGGGATGGTCCGCGGCGGTACATGCGCCAGCGCAGCCGGTAGAGGTTTTCCCCACGGGTGTGGGGATGGTCCGGACGAGCGGGGGGAGGTCACGAAACGCGAGTAGTTTTCCCCACGGGTGTGGGGATGGTCCGCTGCCCGCGCTTTTAAGCGGGCCTACGCGCCGGTTTTCCCCACGGGTGTGGGGATGGTCCGCCTCGACCGCCTGGCCGAGCGCCTGGGCGGGGGTGTTCCCCACGGGCGTGAAGCGACTTCCTCTCCTACCGGCCTTCTCGCGCGTCTTGTAGCAGCTCACCTGCCAAGCTGAGCGCTGCCGGACCAAGGGGGCTGACGGTGACACCCAGCAGGGTGCTCAGCTTGTCGCGGCGCGGGCCGCTGAGGTAGCTCCAGCGCTCCAGGTCAGCGCGGTGCAGCCGGGCGGCCTCGTCGCGCAGCAACCGCACCGCGCCGTCGTAATACCCGGCCTGAAATGCTGTGCGGGCACGCTTCTCGTGCTCGACCATGCCCAGGCCACGGGTAGCGAGCAGCACCCGGCGGGCTTCTGCCTCGCCGCCGAAGCCGTAGAGGCTATCAAGATGGTAGACCGCCTTGGGAAAGTGCAGGCCCGCCGCGGCCCGCCACGCGTGGGGCAGCCGCAGTGGGAACTCTGGCCAGCCGTGGATATGGGTCAGCAGCGCCGGGTACAGCAACTCGACCGCCACCGTTCGGGCCTCGGCCAGCGCGAGCAGTTGCTCCTGCACGCCGTGGCCGGGGCCAGTCAGGGTGCGGCGGGCGGTGTCCAGCCGTTCGGCGGCGCGGCCCAGCAGGTCCTCGCGGTGCCCGGCGAGGCGCTCCTCATTCAGGGTCCAGAGGGTGCGCTGGATGCGGCCATAGTGCCCGGTGGGGTCGTAGACCACCCGGCTGGTCGCCAGCAGCGCGACTGGGGCTTCCTCGCGGGCCAAGTCCCAGTTGCGCCACGCTTCGAGCTTCTCGTAGGGGTAGCGGTGAAGGGTCACGCCCGCCCGCGTCTCAGACTGCGCCGAGAGCAGACCACGCTCGAAGGTCACCAACACGGGCTGGCTTCCGGCCCAAGCGTCGTCGGTACCGTAGCTCCCCGCCTGGGCAACCGCCCGGACCTTGCGGTCGGCGACCAGGCGGTCTTGAACTTTCTCCAGGTCCTGCAAAGATGCCTCCAGGGGCCAGCATAGCGGCGAAAACGGAAGATTGGGCTGCGGGCCGCTCTAGGGGGCGTCCGGAACCTCCAGCAGCAGCCGGGGCCGGAATCTCAGCCCGTCGGCGGCCACGAGGTGTGCCGGAATCCCGGCCCAGTGCCGCAGCGCCCGTTCGGGAGGCACCCCATGCAAGTGCCCATAGACGATGAGGTCGGGCCGCGCCGCCTCAATCACCTCGGTCAGAGGATTGGGCGGGTAGGGCGGACTGGCGGGAGGATAGTGCAGCATCAAAATCAGGGTGTCGCTGGGCTGCCGCAGCCGGGCCGCTGCCGCCGTGCTCAGGCGCAGGCGCTCGGCCTCACGGCGGAGCAGGCGGTCGTCATCGGCGCTCAGCTCCTCGTAGCCCGGTGTGAGCCAGCCGCGGGTGCCGCACACGACGACCCGGCCCACCCGCAGGGCGTCGTGTTGCAGGGCCAGCATGCCCGGCGGCAGGGCCGCCCGCAGTCGCGCGATGCCCGGCCACCAGTAGTCGTGGTTGCCGCGCAGCAGCACCTTCGTGCCCGGCAGCTCGGCCACGGGCGCGAGGTCGACCAGGGCGTCATCCAGGTGCATCGCCCACGAGAGGTCGCCCGGTAGCAGCACGAGGTCCCCTTCGCGCACCACCTCTCGCCACTCCCGGAAAATCGCCTCCGGGTGCCCCGCCCAGTTCGGCCCAAACACCGTCATCGGCTTGGGCGTCACGGACGCAAGATGCAGGTCGGCGATGGCGTACACGCGCATGAGGGCAGGCTCACAGGGGGTGGGGGAGAGGGAAGCAAGACAGAAAAAGCCTCCCGCGAGAGGGGAGGCCCTGAAACGTGGTCGGGGCGAGAGGATTCGAACCTCCGACCCCTTCGTCCCGAACGAAGTGCGCTACCAGGCTGCGCTACGCCCCGCTCCAACCACGGCACCGGGTTCGATGCGCCCGGTAGTTTACGTGGGGGGGGGAGGGGTGTCAAGCGCCGCTGCTGGCGGCCAGCTCCCTATTCCGCGTGTTCCGCGTCCTCTGGCGGCTCGGTTTGGGAGACCTCGCGGATGGCGGCCCAGATGGCGGCCCCCCCGAAGCCCCGGCGGGCCAGGAAAGCGTAGGCGCTGGCACGGGGGTCGCGTTTGCGGGCGAGGCTCGGCCAGCGCTTCTCCAGCAGCTCGCGGGCTTCGGCGGCTTCCCGGTCGGGGTCGCGGGCGGCGAGTGTTTCTTCTATCAAGGCCTCGGAGATGCCCCGGCGCTTGAGGGTCTGCCGAACCCGGAAGCCGCCCACTCCCCGGCGGGCATTCTCGGCGCGGGCGACTCCGGCATCGTTTTGGTAGCCCAGCTCCTGCACGCGGGCCAGAACCTCGGCGGCGAGCGCGGGGTCGTCGGTGCGGCGGGCGAGGCGGGTCCGCAACTCGGCCTCGGTCAAGGCACGGCCCGCGAGCGCCCGAAAGGCATAGGCCAGGAGGTCGTCTCTGGCCTTTTGCCGTTCGGCGTCCGGGAAGAGTGCTGCCTGGTCCGTCACGCCCGTCAGTATGCCGCTTGCGCCGGGGGGCCGGGGGGCGCTAAGCTCCCCAGGTTGCCCCCATCCTCAGGGTGGGGCGGCCCCGGCCCCGCCGAAGACAGCGAGCTGGGAGCGCCGCGGCCCGGCGCATCGTGTTCCCCGCGTGAGACACACGGGCGGGAACCGCCCCGCCAGAGCGCGGGAGAAGGAGAATCCTCATGGCCCTACGTCACAAGTCCGCCCAAAAGCGTCACCGTCAGAGCCTCAAGCGCCGCCTGATTAACCGCAGCCGCAAGAGCACCATCAAGACCTTTACCAAAAAGGCCATCGCCGCTGCCGCCGCTGGTGAGGACGTGGCCGCCGCCCAGAGCAAGGCCGAAAGCCTGATTGACAAGGCCGCCAAGGGCAGCACCCTGCACAAGAACGCCGCGGCCCGCAAGAAGAGCCGCCTGGCCAAGGCCATCAACCGGGCCAAGGCCGCGCAGCAGGCTTAAGCGTTTCTCCCCTAAACACCGCCTCCCGCGTGGGGGCGGTTTTTTCTGTTTGGTCTCGCTCGGCTTGGCTTGACTGTGCGGCCCTACCGCCGCGTCTCGGAGAGGTCGAGCAGTCCGCTGTAGGCTTCAAAGTCCACCACGAGTTGATACTGGCCCGGTTGCCCGCCGCCCACGAGGTGCAGGGTCCACTCGTGCCGGTCGCCGACCTTCTGGCAGGTGCGGCCCGCGAGCTGGCGGCCATCAGGGCCGAGGAGCCGCAGCACTGCCCGCCCGCTCTGCACCTCGCAGCGGCCCCGGTAGCCGACGCGCTGGCCCTCCTCGTAAACCTGAAGCACGTAGCGGTTCTGGCCCTGGGCATTGAGCAGCCAGGTGGGCGTGAGGGTCACGTAGCCAAAGCGCAAGCCCAGGGTCACGTACAGCAGCGCCAGGGCGGCGGCCAGGGCGGTCAGCAGGAGGCGCACCTGGCCAGTGTAAGGCAGCTTACGAGGGAATGTCGGTTGGGTTTCTCGCGTTTGGGGCCAGCGCCCGCGCCAGTCGCGTTACGCCCGCCCGCAGCCGCTCCGGCGAAAGGTGGGCGAAGGCGAGCAGGACGGCGGGGGGGCGCGGCAGTTGCGCGAGCGGCCCGGCGGGGGTCAGCGCGACGCCCGCGGCGGCAGCCCGCCCCACGGCCTCAGGCTCGCTCAGGCCGGGGGGAAGGGTGAGGTGCACGTGCAGCCCGGCCCGCGCCGGGGTGACCCTCCAACCGGGTAAGCCTGCTGCCAGGGCCGCGAGCAGCACCTCGTGGCGGTGGCGAATCGCTTGCCTGGCCCCCCGCAGGTGCCGGGCATAGGCCCCCGAAGCCAGCACGTCGGCCAGGGCGCGAGCGTCCAGCGTGGCGGGGGCGCGGTCGGTGAGGGGCCGGGTCCCCGCCAGCACGCGGATGACCTCGCGCGGGGCGACGAGGTACCCGCTGCGGGTGACGGGCGCGAGGCTCTTGGAAAAGCTGCCCAACAGCAGCACCCGCTCTGGCGCGAGGCCCTGCATCGCCGCCGGGGGCCGCCCGCCGTGGTGCAGGTCGGCGGCATAGTCGTCCTCCAGCACAAAGGCCCCGCAGCGGGCCGCCCAGGCCACCACCTCTGCCTGCCGCGCGGCGGGCAGCAGCGCCGTGGTGGGATACTGCGCCCCCGGCGTGAGGTAGAGCAGGGTGGCCTGCGTGGGCAGCAAGGCGGGATTCAGGCCCTGTTCGTCCACCGGCACCGGGACGAGGGCCGCTCCCGTCGCCCCCAGCGCGGCGCGGGCACCGGGATAGGTGGGGTCTTCGAGGGCCGCCACCCGCCCTTCTTCCAGAAAGACGCGGGCGAGGGCGTCTAGAGAAGCCTGGGTGCCCCCCGTCAGCATCACCATGTCGGGGGTCACGCGGGCACCCCGCTCGGCATTGAGGTAGGCCGCGAGCGCCCGGCGCGTCTCCAGCGGGCCGAGTTCGGCGTCGGGGTCGGGGGGGCGGGGGGCGTGCTCGGCGGCGCGGGCCTGCCGGGCGAGGGCCTGCGCCCACGCCCCCGCCGGGTACAGCTCCGGCACGGGCTGGCCGACCCGGAAGTCGACGGCGTAGTCGCCGCCCACGTCGGGCACGGCCCCCGCCAGGGCGCGGGTGGCCCAAGCGCTCAGGGGCAGGGGCGCGGGCGGCGCGTCCGCCGGGGGCGGCGCGGGCACGGCCACGCGGGTGCCGCTGCGGGGGCGGGTCTGGAGGTAGCCTTCGGCCTCCAGTTGCGCCAGCGCGTCCACCAAAGTGTTGCGCGATACCCCCAGCCGCGCAGCGAGCGCCCGGTGCCCCGGCAGCCGGGTCCCCTGCGGCAGGGTGCCCGCCACGATGACCCCCCGCAGGGTGCGGGCCACCCGTGCGTGCAGCGCCTCGCCGGGCAGGGGCGGGGACAACTCGGCGGGCAGCCCGGCTTCCCCCCTCATGGCTGGGCGAACTCCCGTTCCAGCCACGCCGGGTCGCCCCCCTCGGCGGCGAGGGCCTGCCCCGCCAGCGTCAAGAAACGGTTCGCGGCGGCTTCGGCGTCCTCGCGTGTGACCCCGTGCGCGGCGGGGTCCGCCCGCACCTCGCGCAGCAGGGCAAAGACGGGGGCGTCGGGGTGCACCTTGCCTGCGACGGTCACGTCGGTGCGCCACCCCAGCAGGTAATCCAGCGCGTAGGGGCCGGGTTCCAGCACGCAGCCGCCGGGGTAGGGGATGCGGCCAGGGGCTGCGAAAGTGATGGTGGGGGAGGTCATGGCTGCATGATGCTCCCCTCAGGTCAGCCCCCGCCGTGACGCCCGCCGCCTATCATGGCCCTCATCATGGACAGCGACCTGCTGCGGGCTTACGAGGCCGCCCTGCCGGGGTACGAGCGGTTGCGGGACGCGGTGGTGGCCCACACGACCCGGCTCCTCGCGGCAGAGGGCCTCAAGATTCACCACGTGACCGGGCGGGTCAAGAAGCCCGCCAGCCTCGCGGACAAGCTGCGGCGCAAGCCGGGGCGCTACTCGCAGCTCGCGGACGTGACCGACCTCGTGGGGGTGCGGGTCATCACCTACTTCGCCAGCGACGTGGACGTGGTGGCCCGGCTGATGGAAGAACACCACGTCGTCGACTGGGCCAACTCCAACGACAAGTCGCGGATGCACGACCCCGACCGCTTCGGGTACCTCGGCGTGCACTACGTGCTGCGGGCCGAACCCGACCTCGTGCCGGAGCTGCCCGGCCTGACCTACGAGGTGCAGATTCGCTCCATCCTCCAGCACGCCTGGGCCGAAATCGAGCACGACCTGGGCTACAAGAGCCGCGAGGCCGTGCCCCGCGAGGTCCGCCGCCGCTTTTACCGCCTCGCCGGGCTGCTGGAGATGGCCGACGAGGAGTTCATGGCGATTGACCGCCTCAGCCGCGACTACGCCGCCACCCTGCCCGCCCGGGTCGCCCAGACCCCCGACAGCGTCTTTATCGATGCCCCCAGCATGACCTACCTGCTGGGCGCGTCGCCCATCCGCGACCTCGACACCCGCATCGCCGCCGCCCTCGGCGTGCCCCTCCTCGCCGACTGGCCCGACCCCGAACGCCCGCAGCGGCTGGCGAGCCTGCTGCACTACGTGGGGGTGCATTCGGTGGGCCTCCTCCAAAAGGAACTGGCGCGGGGTGGGGAAGACGTCGTGCGCTTCGCCGCCGCCCTGCTGCCGCACCTGCGCGAGCTGTGGCGTCCGGCGGGCGGCCTGCGCCCCGGCTCGTGCGTCGTGAACTACGGCCTGCTGCGGGCCTGCGCCCACCCCGACACCGACCCCGCCGAGGTCGTGAGGCTGCTTGACCTCAGCGGCTCGGCGGCGCAGATGGCGGACACGGTGCGGGCGGTATACGCGCGGGAGATGACGCTGGGGGCCTGAGTGGCTGTGCGTCAGCTCCCGGCTCGCCGCGCCCGGTACCAGCGAATCAGGGCGTTCGTGCTCGAATCGTGCCGCAGCTCCGGCTCCTCCGCAGCCGTCAGCTCCGGCACGATTTGCCCGGCGAGCACCTTGCCGAGTTCCACTCCCCACTGATCAAAGGAGTTCACGTCCCAGACCACGCCCTGCACGAAGACCTTGTGCTCGTACAGGGCAATCAGCGCCCCCAGCACGCGGGGGGTGAGCCGCTCGGCGAGCAGCGTATTGGTCGGGCGGTTGCCTTCAAACACGCGGTGGGGGGCCAGCGCCTCCGTGACGCCCCCGGCGAGCACCTCCTCGCGCGTCTTGCCGAACGCCAGCGCTTCGGTCTGCGCGAACACGTTGGCGGTCAGGAGGTCGTGGTGGGTCGGCCCCCCCGCCGTGGGCAGCGGGTTGAGGCTCTGGGCAAAAGCGATGAAGTCGCAGGGAATCAGCGTGGTGCCCTGGTGGATGAGCTGGTAAAAGGCGTGCTGGCCGTTCGTGCCCGGCTGCCCCCACACGACCGGGCCGGTGTCGTAGTCCACCTCGCGGCCCTCCCGCGTGACGTGCTTGCCGTTGCTCTCCATGTCGAGCTGTTGGAGGTAGGCCGGGAAAGAGGCGAGGTACGCGTCATAGGGCAACACCGCGTGCGTCTGCGCCCCGAAGAAGTTGCGGTACCACACCCCCAGCAGCCCCAGCAGCACAGGCAGGTTGGCCTCCAGTGGCGCGGCGCGGAAGTGCTCGTCCATGTCGTGAAAGCCTGCCAGGAACTCGCGGAACTGCTCCGGCCCCACCGCAATCATCAGCGAGAGGCCAATCGCACTGCCTAGGCTGTAACGCCCCCCCACCCAGTCCCAGAACCCGAACATGTGGGCGGGGTCGATGCCGAACCGCCGCACCGCTTCGGCGTTCGTCGAGACGGCGACGAAGTGCCGGGCGACCGCCCCCTCATCCCCCAGCCCCCTGAGCAGCCACGCCCGCGCACTCGCCGCGTTCGCCATCGTCTCCTGGGTGGTAAAGGTCTTGGAGGAGACGATAAACAGCGTCTCCTGGGGGTCGAGGTCGCGGGTCTTTTCCACGAGGTCGGTGCCGTCCACGTTGGAGACGAAGCGCAGGGTGAGGTTCCGGTCGGCATAGAACCTCAGCGCCTCATACGCCATCACCGGGCCGAGGTCCGAGCCGCCGATGCCGATATTGACGACATTGCGAATGGGCCGCCCCGTCGCCCCGCGCCACTCGCCAGAGCGCACCGCCCCTGCAAAGGCGGCCATGCGGTCCAGTACCTCGTGAACGGCGGGCACCACGTTCTCGCCGTCCACTCTCACCACGGCGTCCCGCGGTGCCCGCAGCGCGGTGTGCAGCACGGCACGTCCCTCGGTCAGGTTGAGCCGCTCGCCCGCGAACATCGCGTCGCGCCGTTCCTCCACGCCCACCGCCCGCGCCAGCTCCAGCAGCAGGCGCAGCGTCTTTTCGGTCACCCGGTTCTTGGAGTAGTCGAGGTACAGCCCCGCGCCCTCAGCTCGCAGCCGCTCGCCCCGCCCCTGGTCCTGGGCAAAGAGGTCGCGCAGGTGCAGCCCCGCGACCTCGGCATGATGGGCCGCGAGCGCTTGCCAAGCGGGGAGTTGCGTCCTGGAGAGAGCCGGGCGGGGGGAAGCAGGGTCGCTCATGGCGGGAGCATACCAGCGGCCCCCTCTGGAAGTGACCACGAAGTCAGGCGGGTTCCAAATGATTGAGGGCATTGGACAGAAGAGCGCCTGATGGTCTGACCCCCTTCCCCTCGTGGAACTCGCAGAGCTGTTAACAGAGAGGACCTGGCGAGAGCTTGGGGGGCCTGGTCAAGTTCCGCGGGGGAGGGGACGTCCAGACCAGCTCGCTCGGACGGAGGGTGTGTGACCTGGCAAGTGACAAGCGCTCTTCCGCGTCGCCACGCGGGGGCGGCTGGAAATCCGCCCGGCTCCCGCGCTTGAATGGCGGGCGATTCTTCTCCCAGCGTTCTCCCGTCCTTCTGCGAAAGGAAGTGTCCGCGCATGTCTCCAGCCTCCCCAGCCCAGCCCCTCCAAGACCGCGACGTGGTCATCGTCTCTGCCGTTCGTACGCCCATCGGGGCGATTCGCGGTTCGCTCTCCAGCGTGCGCCCCGACGACCTCGCTGCACATGTGATTCGGGAGGCGGTGGCGCGAGCGGGTGTCTCCCCCGACCACATCGAGGAGGTCATCCTGGGCTGCGCGAACCAGGCGGGCGAGGACAACCGCAACGTGGCGCGGATGGCCGCCCTCCTCGCCGGGCTGCCGGACACGGTGGCGGGCCTGACCGTCAACCGCCTGTGCGCGTCGGGCCTTTCGGCGGTGAACACGGCGGCCCGCGCCATTCGCAACGGCGACGGCGACGTGTATGTCGCGGGCGGCGTGGAGAGCATGACCCGTGCGCCCCTGGTGATGGGCAAGGGCAGCCAACCCTTCGCCAATGGCAACGTGACCGCCTATGACACGACCCTGGGTTGGCGCTTTCCCAACCCCGCGATGGAGGCTCTCTTTCCGCTGGAGGCGATGGGCGAAACCGCCGAGAACATCGTCGAGCGCAGCCGCGCCGGGGGCATTGCGGGCGGCGAAATCACCCGCGAGGCGCAGGACGCCTTTGCCCTGGAGTCGCAGCGCCGGGCGGTCGCGGCCCTGAACGCGGGCACCTTCCGGGAGGAAATCGTGCCCGTCGAGGTGAAGGGGCGAAAAGGGGTGACGGTCTTTGACACCGATGAGCACCCCCGATATAAGCGCGACGGCGACACCTTCACCCTCGCCACCGACGCGGAAACGCTGGCGGGGCTGAAGCCCGCTTTCCGCAAGGGCGGCAGCGTGACCGCCGGGAACGCGTCGGGCCTCAACGACGGGGCGGCGGCCCTTGTCCTGACCAGTGCGGCGAAGGCCCGTGAGCTGGGCCTCCAGCCCCTCGCCCGCTGGGTCGGCGCGGCGTCGGCGGGCGTGGACCCCCGCGTGATGGGCCTCGGCCCGGTGCCCGCCACCCGCAAGCTGCTGGAGCGGCTGGACATGAACTTGGCCGCCGTGGACCTCGTGGAACTCAACGAGGCGTTCGCGGCTCAGGCCCTCGCCTGCATCCGCGAGCTGAACCTCGACCCGGCCCGCGTGAACGTGAACGGCGGGGCCATCGCCCTGGGGCACCCCCTGGGCATGAGCGGGGCGCGGCTGGTGACCACCCTCACGCACGAGCTGCGGCGGCGGGGCGGGCGCTCTGGCCTGGCGACCCTCTGCGTGGGCGTGGGCCAGGGCGAGGCGGCGCTGATTGAGCGGGTGGAGGCGTGATTCCGGTGCAGGACTTCCCCCGGAAGGCCGGAACCCGACCGCAGGGAGCAGGAATGGAAAGGTCACCGGGAAGGGAGGGGGCGGGGCGCTCCCCTCTCGTCCTGACCCCGGACTGGACGGTGACCGCGTGAAGACCGTCCCCGTCCTCTCGCTGGAGGAAGCCGCCCGCCTCGTGAAGCCAGGCCAGACCCTTCTCGTCGGGGGCTTCGGGATGACGGGCAACCCGGTTCACCTGATGCACGCCCTGGCGGAGACGGGCACGGGCGACCTCACCTACGTCGCCAACAACGTCTCTGAACCCGGCCTCAGCGGGGGGCGGCTGCTGCGCAATGGGCAAATCCGGAAGGCCATCGGGTCCTACTTCACCTCCAACCCCGAAGCGGTGCGGGCGTACCAGGCGGGCGAGCTGGAGGTTGAGCTGCTGCCCCAGGGCACCCTCGCCGAGGCGCTGCGGGCGGGCGGAGCCGGAATCGGCGGCTTCTACACGCCGACGGCGGCGGGGACCGTGCTCGCGCAGGGGGCGGAGGTCCGGGTCCTGAATGGCCGCGAGATGGTCTTCGTGCCCGCCCTGCGCGGTGACGTGGCCCTCCTGCGGGCGTGGCGGGCGGACCGGGCGGGGAACCTCCAGTACCGCCTCACCGAGGGGAACTTCAACCCCCTGATGGCGACCGCCGCCGACCTGGTGATTGCTGAGGTCGAGGAAATCGTCGAGGTTGGCGTCCTGCCGCCCGAACACGTGCATACGCCGGGGCTGTACGTGGATTACCTGGTTCAGGCCAGCCTGACTCCGGAGGACCTGGGCAGCAGCGCGGACGTGCGGGGCGGCGCGAAGAAGGTCGACGAGTTGCGGCTGCACATGGCCCGCCGCGCCCTCGCGGAGCTGCGTCCCGGCGACGTGGTGAACCTCGGCATCGGGATTCCCACGCTCGTCGCCGACCTCATCACCCCGGAGCACGGGGTCATCCTCCACACCGAAAACGGCATGCTGGGCGTCGGCCCAGCCCCCGAAGGCGGTGGCGCGATGGACTACCCGGTCAACGCGGGCAAGATTCCGGTGACGGCCCTCCCCGGCGCGAGCTACTTCGACTCGGCGGCCTCCTTCGGCATGATTCGGGGCGGCCACGTGGACGTGGCTGTGATGGGTGGCCTCCAGGTCGACGAGGCCGGAAACCTGGCGAACTGGGCCGTGCCCGGCAAGCCGCTGCTGGGGGTGGGCGGCGCGATGGACCTCGCGAGCGGTGCCCGCCGCCTCATCGTCACCATGACCCACACCGAGCCGGGGGGCGCACCCAAGCTGGTGCCCGAATGCACCCTGCCCCTCACGGCGCGGGGGCGGGTGGACATGGTGATTACCGACAAGGCGGTCTTCGAGTTCGTAGACGGTGCCCTCACCCTGACCGAGCTGATGCCGGGGGCCACCCTGGAGGAGGTCCGGGCGACGACGGCGGCGCGGTTTGCGGAGCGGCTGGGGGGCTGACCCTCATCCTCTGCGCCGAGCTTACCGCTCCGGCTGCTGCGTCTCTGCCTCGCCCGCCCTGGGAGAAGTGGGGAGTGCGAACGCCTCGCCGACGCTGACGCCGGGCGCGAGCGCCCCATGCAGAATCAGGCTGAAGCGGTCTTGCCAGTCGCGCAACACCTCGCGCTGGTCGCGGTGCCCGCCGTGCAGCAGTGCGATGAGGCAGGCGTCTACCAGGAGCGCCCCCGCCAGCCGGGTATCCACCCCGTCACGCAGCATGCCCCGGTCGCGCAGGGCAATCAGGACGGGTTCGACGAGCGCGACCAGCGTGACCGCCGTGCGCAGCGCGTCCCGGTCGGCCCCCCCTGCGCCGCTCGCGGGTTGCCGCGCCCCCAGCACCGCCTGTCCTACCGCGTAGGCGAGGTGGCGGTAGCGCACCCCCAGGTCTGCCATCCGCGCCGTGACCTGCGCCCACACCTGCTGCGGACTCGCTCCGGCCCGCAGCCGGGCGACGGCGTCGTCGCGGCTCGCCTGCACCGCCTTTTCGAAGTGGGCGAGCAGCATGTGCACCTTGGAGGGAAAGTAACGGTAGAGGTTGGTGCGGCTGACATACGCGGCGCGGGCGATGTCCTGAGCACTCACCGATTCCAGCCCGCCCCGCGCAAACAGCTCAAAGGCCACCCGCGCGATGCGCTCGCGCCGGGCCTCATCCTGTTCGTGGCGGTCAACTTTCATGGAGATTCTCCCACCGAGCGGCGCGAGTAACAGAGTGCGGGGGTGCCGTGGAACACAGAACTTTCCGGTACCCTCCCGAAAAGGACCCTCCCGGAAAGGAAGAGGTGGAACGGGACCCGGTTCACGCCCCCTAGGGTAGCGTGCTGGGCCTGACGGCAAGGTGGCCAGAAGGCATCTGAGCCTTCAGAAATCGGCAGGAATGGGGGGAGCAGAGGCCGGAGGGGGCGGGCCTCTGGGCGTGCGGTTCCCAACGGGCCGGGGCCGATGCACTATCCTGCCGGGCGTGCAGGTTCCCCCCGACAACGGCACGAGCGACCGCCTCCCGGACGAACCGCGCCCGGTGCCGCCCGCCCTGACCCCCCCTGGCCCCGACGCGGACGACCACGGTATGGCCGAGCTGCGCTCTCTCATCGCGGGGCGTCCTCCCGAAGACCGCGAGCGGGTGGAGCGGGCCTACGCTTTTGCGCGGGATGCCCACGCCGGGGTCCTGCGCAAGAGTGGTGAGCCGTACATCACCCACCCGGTCGCGGTCGCCGTCATTCTGGCGCGGCTGGGCATGGACACCGAATCCATCATGGCCGGGCTGCTGCATGACACCGTCGAGGACGTGGACGGGGTGACCTTTGAAATCATCGAGCGCGAGTTCGGGGAGGGCGTGCGCCGCATTGTGGAGGGTGAAACCAAGGTTTCCAAGCTCTCCAAGCAGGGCAGCCAGCAGGCCGAAGTCCGCGATACGGGCCGTGATATTCAGGCCGAAAACCTGCGCCAGATGCTCGTCGCCATGACCGGGGACATCCGCATCATCGTCGTTAAGCTCGCCGACCGCCTGCACAACATGCGCACCCTCGGCGCGATGAAGCCCGAAAAGCAGGTCCGCATCGCCCGCGAGACGATGGAGATTTTCGCGCCCCTCGCGCACCGCCTCGGCATCGGGCAAATCAAGTGGGAACTCGAAGACCTCGCCTTTCAGTACCTCCAGCCGGACGCCTACGCCTACCTTCAAACCCGGCTGCGAACTCGGCAAGAAGAGCGCCAGCAGCTCATCGAGGAGGCGGTCTCGCAGCTTCGGGCGGCCCTCGAAGATGACCTCGAACTGCCCGACTGGGTGAGTCATATCGACATCGCGGGCCGCAGCAAGCACCTTTGGAGCATTCACAACAAGATGCAAAAGGAGGGCAAAAGCCTAGAGCAGATTTTTGACCTCCTCGCCATCCGGGTCATTCTGACCCCCCGCGAGCTGCAAGTGCCCCCCGGCACCGATGAGGGGCGGCGCGAGCGGGCCGAAGAAACGCGGGAAAAGCGCATCTGTTACCACACGGTGTCCATCGTGCATTCGATGTGGACGCCGCTGCCGGGCCGCTTCAAGGACTACATCGCAGTCCCGAAGCCCAACGGCTACCAGAGCCTGCACACGACCGTCATCAGCCAAAGCGGGCAGCCCATCGAGGTGCAGATTCGCAGCTTGCGGATGCACGAGGTCGCCGAGTATGGGGTTGCCGCCCACTGGATGTACAAGCAGGGCAGCTCGCTCGCCCAGCGCGACCGCGAGAACTGGATTGCCCAACTGCGCGAGCTGCAAAACGAGATTAACGACGCGTCCGACTATATGGACGCTGTCAAGACCGACATCCTCTCGCAGCGGGTGCGGGTCTTTACGCCCAAGGGGCTGGCCATCAGCCTTCCGGCGGGCAGCACCCCGGTGGACTTTGCCTACCACATCCACACCCGCATTGGCGAGACGACCGTGGGGGCGCGGGTGAACGGCTCCATCGTGCCCCTTTCGCACCGGCTGCAAAACGGCGACATGGTGGAAATCGTGACTGCCAAAAACAGCAAGCCAAACCAGGGCTGGCTGAACTTCGTGGTCACGCGCTCGGCCCGCGCCAAGATTCGCCATTACTTCCGGCAGCAGGAGCGTGATGAGGCTCTAGAGCGCGGCCACGACCTTCTTGAACGCTACTTACGCAAGCGTCACCTGCCCGTGCGCCAGCTGATGCGGACCAAGCTCCTGGAGGACGCCACGCAAAAGCTGCTTGGCACCCGCAACCCCGACGACCTCTACCTCGCCCTGCACGCGGGCAAGCTGACCCCCAGCGTGGTGGGGCGGCTGCTTTCGCCCAGCCTCGCCCAGGAACAGGCCAATGCTCAGGCCCGCCGCGCCGCGTCCGCGCCCCGGCCTCCCGCCCCCGGCGGCGTGTATGTCGAGGGCCTAAGCACCGTCACCAAGCTTGCCAACTGCTGCACGCCCATTCGGGGGGACCAGATTATGGGCTACCTGACGCGGGGGCGTGGGGTCAGCATCCACCGCCTCGACTGCCCCAACATGATTCGCCTCCTCAAGGATGAACCCGAACGCTGCGTCGCCGCCTCCTGGGATTCGGGTACGCCGGGCGGCACCATTGTGGACCTCGACGTGGTGGCCCCCGACCGCCAGGGCCTCCTCGCCGACGTGCTGGGCGTCCTCAGCGCCGAAAAACGCAGCCCGATGAAGATAGAAGCGGGCGTGGGCGCTGACGGCGTCGCGCACATCCTGCTGCGCCTGGCCGTGACCGGGCAGGCCGACCTAGAGGCCGTGCGCGGGGCGATTCGGCAGGTGCCGGGCATCACCAACGTGGTGCGGCTGGGCAAAAACGGGGGGCGCGGGCGGGCGAGTGCCTGAGGCCCCGCAAAAACCGGAAAACCAGGGCTTGCAAGAACATCGTTCACCCCGCTCCCACGGGGGGAGCAGGGTGAGGGGGCAGGGGAGGGGTGGTCACACACCCCTTTGCTCCCGCCGCAGCCAGCGCCGCAGCAAGAGGGGCACGCCCTCTGCCGCCACCCAGACCAGCACCGCGTACCGCAGCGCCCGCACGAGCGGGAGGTCACCCAGCCCCGCCAGCCCCGCCGCCAGCCCGAAGTGCACCGCAAAGACCAGCACAAGCCCCAGCCCGGCGACCATCGCTCGCCCGGTCCAGTCCCTCGGCGGTTGGTAGGTCGGGCGCACGAACCAGAAGCCTGCCGCGAGGCCCAGCGCGACCGCGTACTCGCGGGGGGTTCCGGCGGGCAACAAAAGCGTGACTGCCAGCAACAGCGCCGGAATCACCCAGCGGGCGGCCCCCGGCTGCGCGAAGTGCCCCTGCGCCGCGAGCCAGGCAAAGGCCGCCCCCAGCCCCAGCCCGACCAGGACGTCGCTG
The DNA here is from genome assembly GCF_000482805.1 of Deinococcus murrayi DSM 11303. GTDB lineage: Bacteria > Deinococcota > Deinococci > Deinococcales > Deinococcaceae > Deinococcus > Deinococcus murrayi. Next base: position 247,279 of record NZ_KI519502.1, read on the forward strand.
GGGTAGTGCACATTCAGGGCCAGCCGCGAGAGGGCAATCAGCCCGACCAAGAGGGCGGCGGCCAACCACAGGCCGGGCCGCCCCACCTGCGCGGCGATGCCGCCCCACAGGGTCGCACTCATCTGGCTGTGGCCGCTGGGGAGGCCCGGCCCTTGCCCGGTCGCCTGCGCCGCCGCACTTGCCACCGCCGAGCCGTCCTGATAGGGACGCGGCAAGTCGAAGCCGAACTTCAGCGCCGTGTTCACCAGATAGGACAGCCCGAAAGCCACGCCCAGATTCCGCCCGCCCCAGGGGTTCACCAGCCAGGTGTACAGCGCGAGCACGACGATAAAGACCTCGTCACGGCCCAGGTTCGTGACGGCCAACCAGAAGGGTTCCATGCCCTACCATTGTGACGGGTTCCGCGTTTCGGGGCGGTGGGGTCGGGGCCGCTACACTGGGGGTATGACGGTTTCTCCCTCTCCGGTGCCCGCTGGTCCGGCGCACCGTTCCGAGTTCGCGCTGGAGCTACGCGGCATCACCAAGCGCTTTCCCCTGGTGCTCGCCAACGACAACATCTCCCTGAGCGTGCGCTGGGGCAGCGTGCACGCCCTGTGCGGCGAAAACGGCGCGGGCAAAAGCACCCTGATGAAGATCGTGTACGGGGCGCAGCCGCCCACCTCCGGCGAAATCGTCGTCGACGGCGAGGTCGTGCACTTCACCGACCCCTCGCAGGCGATTGCGCGGGGCATCGGCATGGTCTTTCAGCACTTCATGCTGGTCGACACCCTCACCGTCACCGAGAACGTGATTCTGGGGGCCGAGCCGACCGTGGGCGGCGCCATCGACTACGCGGCGGCGCGGCGGCGGGTCGCGGAGCTGATTCGGCAGTTCGGCTTTGCCCTCAACCCCGACGCCCTTGTCGGCGACCTCCCGGTCGGCCTTCAGCAGAAGGTGGAGATTCTCAAGACGCTCTACCGGGGTGCTCGCATCCTGATTCTGGACGAGCCGACCGCCGTGCTCACCCCCAGCGAAACCGAGGAACTCTTTGACTTCCTGAAAAATCAGTACGCCGCGAGCGGCAACGCCGTCATCTTCATCAGCCACAAGCTGCACGAGGTGCTGCACATCTCGGACACCATCTCGGTCATCCGCGATGGCAAGATGATTGGCACCATCCCCGCCGAGGGGGCCACCACCGAGACGCTCGCTCGGATGATGGTGGGTCGTGACGTGAGCCTGCGGGTGCAAAAGGCCCCCGCCCAGCCCGGTGAGGTTGCGCTCGACGTGCGCGGGGTCAGCGTGGCGGGCGAGCACGGGTATGCGGTGAAGAATGTCTCCTTTCAGGTTCGCGCGGGCGAAATCGTCGGCATCGCGGGCGTGGAGGGCAACGGCCAGAGCGAACTCGTCGAGGCGATTACCGGCCTGACTCCGGTGGCGAGCGGCGAGATTCTGTACCTGGGTCGCCGGGCACACGGCGTGCGCGAGGTCGGGGCGTCCGGTCTTTCGCACATCCCCGAAGACCGCAACGAGCGCGGGCTGGTGCTGGACATGACCACCGCCGAGAACTACATCCTGGGCGAGCACGACCGCCCTCCCTTCGCCGGACCGTTGGGCTTCTTGCGGCTGGACGTCATCGAAGAAAACGCCAAGCGCCTCAGCGAGCAGTACGATGTGCGCCCCCGCAGCCCCTCTCTGCGGGCCGGGCAGTATTCCGGGGGCAACGCCCAAAAGCTCATCGTGGCCCGCGAAATGCGCAAGAATCCCAAGATTCTGGTCGCCTCCCAGCCCACCCGCGGGGTGGACATCGGGGCCATCGAGTTTATCCACGCCCGCATCGTCGAAGCCCGCGACCAAGGCCTCGCCGTGCTGCTCGTCAGCGCCGACCTCGGCGAGGTGATGAACCTCTCGGACCGCATCCTGGTCATGTACGAGGGCGAAATCGTGGGCGAAGTCCCCGCCAGCGAAGCCACCGAAACGGGCCTGGGATTGCTGATGACCGGCAGCGGCGGCGCGAGTGGCCGCAGCGGCGAGGTCAGCCACACGCAGGCGGTGGGCGAGCGGGGGATGTAGATCCAGCGGGACGTGAAAAAGGGCCGCCTCCGGAGTGGGAGGCGGCCCTTTCGGTAAGGGAAGAACTGACATCTTTCAGTTTACGCGGCATAGTGCTGGTTCTCGTCCCAGACGACTAAAATCTGCTCTCGCTCTCTTTCAAGCTCGAAAAGCGGCACCCAGCCGACGAATTTCTGGCGAACCTGACGAGCGAGGGTGCCCCAGTCAGGCCAAGCGGACTCCGCTTGGCCTGATCCGAGCTGATCCAGATGTTCGAAGTGACAGAGCAAAAAACAGGCCAAGCTGAGACAGAGGTAGCGGAGAACCCCCAGCTTGGTCTTCTGGCCGAAGTTCCCAAAAGCGAAACGACTCTTCAAGGTCTTGAACAACGCCTCGATCTTCCACCGGCGTCGACCTGTTTGTTGTGCAGTCCTGGGTGTCCTCTGCCTGGAGGAGACGAGAAAGCGTTGTTCCTGCCGCTCTCCCTGTTTGGCGGGAAGCCAGACCCAGTACAGCCACAGCGGCAGGTCCGACAGACCCCGGAGGAAGACGCAACGCTGCTGCGCCGTGATGTCTTTGAGACGCTGACCGTCCACGGTCAGCCGATCCGCCCGCATCCCCACGGTAAAGTCCAGTCCCAACGCTCGAACCCCTGACATGAAGGCAGCGCTGCCAAACCCGGCGTCTGCGAGAAGATGGACTTGTTTGGCGCGTGAACGGATGGTTGGGGGAAGTTGCTGGACGAGCCGTAAGGCCAAGTCTGAGGGAGATGACGTGGCTTTCCCACGCCA
>NZ_AXWT01000009.1 GCF_000482805.1 Deinococcus murrayi DSM 11303
TTCTCAAGTCTCCATCTGACTTTTGACCCCTAGAGAGTAATGATGTATACTTATTACGGAAAAACACGTTTTAAGTCTAAGAGACTGCACCAAATACGTGAGAGCAACCGCTACGTTGAGGAATGAAGACCAGTACACATACCTGAGCTTCTCCATCAGTAAAATATCCTAGAAACATTGTAAATTCGCCTAGTCATTATAAGGAGCTTATATGTCTTCAATAGGTATCCTAGCTACATATCTAATAGTTCAATTCTTATTGACTCTAATACATGAAATCGGACATGCTCTACCTATGATTTGGAGTAACTCCGGTAAAGCAAATATAAAGCTGGGATTACCGAAAAGTGGCAAACTATTTACATTAAATTTGGGTAGACTTACGCTAGAGGTTTATAGAACTTTTTTTTATTATGGTAGTTGTGATTACACAGGAACCCTGAAAATAAATCATCAATTCTGGATTACAGCGGGTGGGCCTTTGGCCTCACTAATAGTGTTCATAATGGGCGTAACGCTTTTATTAAAGTCTACAAATAGTTTTACATGGAATTTAGCGCAAGTAATAATGATACTAAGTTTAGTGCAACTAGTGTCGACATTATGGCCTATGCGTTACCCGTCATGGTGGCCAGGTTATGCAGGCTGGGAGAGCGATGGCGCACGGTTACTTAAACTTTGGCCGTTATTGCGAAGGCAATCACAAGAGTAATGTTTACAATGGCTCTCTAGGGGTCAAAAGTAGCGAGGAGGACGGGAAATGCCCGCTGAGCGCCACGTTGGGGCTTGCTGAGCAAGGCACGCAGGGCGTCGAGGCCACGCCTGAAGAGGCTTTTGGGCGGATAGCCGTGCCTGAGGCAGCGTGACGGGTCACGCTGCTGCTCGAATTCCCCCACCAGGCAACACCAGATGAAGGCCAGCGCGACCACGGCCAAGAGCGTGGAGACCCGAGCGGGATTGGTGAGGTGAGTGCTTTCGAGAAAGAAGCCCCTGGATTTCAGGGCTTGATGCATGTTCTCTGCGGTCCAGCGCAGGGCATAGCGCTTCAGAGCTTTTTCGGCGTGGCCCTGGTAGGCCAGAAAGAGGGTTTGGCCGAAGGCGTTCTGGCAGGCCAGAACGCGCAGGGTCACGCCGTAAACACGGACGGGCTTGTACCAGACCCGCAGTTCACCCGGCTGCAACTTCTTGAATCTGACCCAGATTGGGGATCCCTCGACCACGCTGTCCGCCTTCAGACGAATAACTGGCGAGATACTTAGGCGGCGCAGCGCGACGAACCAGTCCGCTCCGATGAACTCTCGGTCGGCGGTCAGGAACAACCGCTTGCCCTGGAGCAGGGGAAGCAGACGTTCGACCAAGGCAATGCGGGTCGCCATATTGCTGTTGCCCCCATGGGGCAACAGCGTCCAGACCAGCGGAAAACTGAAGGTCTGCCACCGCGCACTGAGCAGGAGGATGTTGAGGTCCTGCTGGCCGAGCTTCCAATTGGTCCGGTCGAGGACGAGCAGCAGGTGCTGCTCGTCTCGTAGGTGGGCTATGACGAAGCGGGCAACCAGCAGGTCGGGGAGTTTGAACTGCATGAAGCGCTTCAGGCGTTGATACACCGTGTCGTCCGAGCCGGGGAGGTCAACGATCTGGACGAGTTGGTACAGGACGACGCTGCGCGCCTGAATTACGGCCAGGATCAGAGCACTCAGGACGGTCAGCCGACGGGGATCGAGCGGGAAGTGCTGAGCGAGCAGGGCAGTGAGGCTAGACTGAGTAGGTCGGCTCCGGGTGTCTTTCATCGCAGAAAACACCGTACTGGAGCCGACGTCTCATGCCTTGACCTGACTTTTGACCCCTAGAGAGGGCCGGTAGCGTGTGGAGAAAAGAGGAAGGGGGAGACGTGCCGGGACGCTTCCCTCCTTCCTCGACAAGCCACAAGCCATACGCCACCCGCTATCCTCACCCCATGAACTACGCCGCGACCCTCGCCGTGTTGGTCGTGTTGGCGTTTTCCTTTCCGCTCATGGTGCGGCTGGGCACCGCCATCGGCCTTTCGGAGGCGTACAGCGCGGCCACGCTGGGCGCGCTCGTCACGCTGGCTCTGGCGACCTACCTCGTGCGCTGGCAGGTGGGGCGGCACCGGGTCACGCTGGAGCGCCTGGCCTCGGCGCGGGCGCAGGTGCTCGCCGACCCGGACAATCCCCGCGCCTACTTCGTGGGCGGCGAGCACCTGGGAGTGATTCTGCTCCGGTTGGGCCGCCGCCGAGAAGCCGCCGAGGTCATTGACCGGTATGCCCGGTTGGGGGGTGCCCGCGAGAGCGAAATCGTGGCGCTGCGCGAGGCCTTGTCAAGCGCCGAGCGCCGCCAGCGCCGCGCTCAGGGCCGCGAGGGGGGCCGGGAAGCGTGAGCCGTCCTGCCCTGCTCAGGGAAGACAAGCTCTAGAGTAAAAGCCATGAGGGCGTACAAGGGCATCGTGGAGGGCGGCGTTGTGGTGCTGGTCGGGGCGCGGTTGCCGGAAGGCACGGTCGTGACGGTCACGGTGGGCGAGGCCGAGCTGCTGCGTGCCCGCATCACCAGTGCGCTCACCCGCCGCCGGGTGCGGGTGCGCCTCAAGCCGCTGCCGGGCCTCGCCGCCGAGTCCGCCCTGCCAGGAGCTGCCCAGGGCGGGGGCGAGGATTGACCCCTGCGGACGCCGCTGCCCCCCGCCTGTGGCTGGTGCCCACCCCGGTCGGCAACCTCGGCGACCTCACCTTCCGAGCGGCCGAAGTGCTGCGCGGGGCGGATGCCGTGGCCTGCGAGGACACCCGCCGCACCGGGGCGCTGCTGACCCACCTGGGCATCAGCCGCCCCCTCGTGCGGCTCGACGCCCACACCATGCACCGCGCCCCCGCCGTGCTGGCCGCGCACCCCCGCCTCGCCTACGTCAGTGACGCAGGCACTCCCGGCATCAGCGACCCCGGCGCGGAACTCGTCCGGGCAGCGCTGGACGCCGGGATTGCGGTCGAGGTGCTGCCCGGCCCGACCGCCTTTGTCCCGGCCCTCGTCCTCTCTGGCCTGCCCACCGCCCGCTTCACCTTCGAGGGCTTTTTGCCCAGGGCGGGTCGCGAGCGCGCCGAGCGGCTCTCTGCCATCGCCGCCCGCCCGGAAACGACCGTGCTGTACGAGAGTCCGCACCGCCTGGCGGCGACCCTCGCCGACCTCGCCGCCGCCTGCGGCCCAGAGCGGGCAGCCAGCGTGACCCGCGAACTCTCCAAACGCTTTGAGGAAACGGCGCGGGGCACCCTCGGCGACCTCGCCGCGCACTTTGCCCAGGGGGTGCGGGGCGAACTCGTCGTGGTGGTGGCCGGACGCCCCCCCGGCAGCGTCCTGCCCGGCGAGGCTGCCCCTGACCCCGAAGCCCAGGCACGCGCCTGGGCCGCCGAGGGCCGCTCGGCCCGCGAAATCCGGTCGTTGCTGATGGCGGCAGGTTTGCGTAAAAATGACGCTTATGCGCTGGCCCTGCGGGTCACGTCGCCTTGAATCCCTTCGCCCCTGAGGTCTGTCATGTCTGAAGCGCCCCCTGTTTCCGTGTTTCCCTCCGACCTGCCGCACGCCGAGCCGCATGGCAATCCGGCGGGGGTTCGACGCGTCGCCGTCCTGACGAGCGGTGGTGACGCCCCCGGCATGAACGCCGCTATCCGCGCCGTCGTTCGCACGGCCACCCACCACGGCATCGAGGTGGTGGGGGTGCGCCGGGGCTTTTCCGGCCTGCACCGCGGCGACCTGCGCCTCATCGGCCCCCGCGACGTGGCGAACACCATCCAGCGCGGCGGCACGGTGCTGCTCACCGCCCGCAGCAAGACCTGGCGGACTCCGGAGGGCCGGGCGTTGGGGGCCGAGCACCTGCGCGAGTGGGGGGTCGATGGCCTGATTGTGATTGGTGGGGACGGGTCCTTTCGGGGAGGGCACCTCCTGCAAGAAGAGCACGGTATCCCAGTCGTTGGCGTACCCGGCACCATCGACAATGACCTCTACGGCACCGACCACACGATTGGATACTTCACGGCGGTCGAGACGGCCCTGGACGCCGTGGACAAGCTGCGCGATACCGGAGCCTCGCACGAACGCATCTTTGTGATTGAGGTGATGGGCCGCCACGCCGGACACATCGCCCTGGAGGTGGCGGTCGCGGGCGGGGCCGAAGAGGTCTTTATCCCCGAAGACCCCAAGCCCGCCAGCGGTGTCGTCCAGACGGTCAAGGAAAGCGTGGCCAAGGGCAAGGCCAGCTCCATCATCATCGTCGCGGAAGGGTATCCGGGCGGGGCGCAGGGAGTGGCCGACGCGATTGAGGCCGGAACCGGGCTGGAAACCCGCGTGAGCATCCTGGGCCACATCCAGCGCGGCGGCTCGCCCGTCAGCAGTGACCGGGTGCTCGCCAGCCGCCTGGGAGAAGCTGCCGTCTACGCCCTGATGGACGGTGCCTCCGGGGTGATGGTGGGCCGCATGAACGGCGAGATTGCCCACACGCCCCTGCGCGAAACCTGGGAGCGCCGCAAGGACGTCAGCCGCGACCTCTACCGCTGTGCGAAGACCCTGAGCGTGTAGCGGCCTGGCCGACTGCCGCAAGTCCCAACCCAAAGCAACTAGAGAGAAAGGGGGGCGACGCCATCGGCGCGTCGCCCCCCTTTCCGGCGTGCTCTCTCAGTCGCGTCCGACGTTGCGCAAGAACGCGGGGATGTCGTAGTCCTTGGGGTCGTAAGCGCTTCCGCCCTGACCGCGCACCGGGCGCACCAGGGTTTCTAGGCTGGAGCTGCGGCTTCCTGGCTTGCCCATGCCGATGCCGCCGGAGAGGGTCGTGGGGAAGGTGCCTTCTCCAAAGCCCGTCGCAATCACGGTGACGCGCACCTCGTCGCCCGCTGCCTCGTCGGGGGTGATGCCGAAGAGGATGTCGGGGTCTTCGAAGCCGGTCGCCTCGCGGATTTTTTCTACGATTTCGTTGGCGTCGGTCATGGAAAGGTCGTAGCCGCCCGTCACGTTGATGAGGATGCGGCGGGCACCCTCGATGCCGCGCTCCAAGAGCGGCGAGTGAATCGCGCTCATGGCCGCTTCCTCGGCGACCTTTTCGCCGCGGCCCGCGCCGATGCCCATCAGGACCGTGCCAGAGTTGGAGAGCATGTTGCGCACGTCCGCGAAATCGAGGTTGATCATGCCCTCGACGTTGATGACGTCGCTGATGCCCTTGACCCCGTAGTACAGCACCCGGTCGGCGATGAGAAAGGCCTCGCGGAAGCTGACCTTCTTGTCCACCGCCGTCAGGAGCTTCTCGTTGTTCACGACAATCATGCCGTCGACGCGCTCGGTGAGTTTGGCAATGCCTTCCTCGGCCACCCGCGCCCGCTTGGGTCCTTCGAACTTAAAGGGCCGGGTCACGATGGCGACCGTGAGAATCCCCATCTCGCGCGCGATTTCGGCCACCACCGGGGCCGAGCCGGTGCCGGTGCCGCCGCCCATCCCGGCGGTAATAAACAGCATGTCGGTGCCGTCGAGGTATTCCTTGATGCGCTCGCGGTCTTCCAGGGCCGCCTTTTCTCCGACTTCGGGGTCAGCGCCGGCCCCCAGGCCGCGGGTCAGGCGGTCGCCGAGCTGAATCCGCACCTCGGCGTGGCTTTTGGCCAGCACCTGCGCGTCGGTGTTGCCCGCCACGAACTCTACGCCCTCAAGTCCCGATTCAATCATGCGGTTGACGGCGTTATTGCCCGCCCCGCCCAAGCCAATCACGCGTATTCTGGCCGCTTGCATGGTGTCTCCTTCGGAAAGGGGCGCTGTTCCTTCCCCTCTCTGCTCTGTTCCGGGTAGCTTACCGTACCTGGCAGGTTGGCACGGCACAGGTGAGGCGCTTCCCCGGTGGGGGCGCTACATCCAGTCCTTGAAAAAGCTGCGCACTTTGGTCAGCAGGTTGCCGCCTTCCTTGCCCTTGTCCTTTTTGGGGGCGGGCTGGCTGGGGGCGGGGGTTGCCACGGTGACGGTGCCCGGTTCCTTGTCCTTTTTGGCGTCCGCGCTCGCTTTGGCCGGGGGCTGCGGCGGCGCGGGGGACGGTGCCGGTTCTTCCGGGCGCAACACCGACACCGGCACCTTGCCGTCTTGCCCGATGCCGTACAGCACCAGCCCGACGCTCCCCGCGTGCGCGGGACTGCTCACGATGTCCGTCAGGCCGCCGATGCCGCGCGGCTTGCCCACCCGCACGGGCAGCCGGAAGCGGTCGCGGGCAAGTTCGGGAATCCCGCGCAGGGCGCTGGCCCCGCCCGTCAGCACGACCCCTTGCGCGACGAGTTCGACCGGGCCAAGCGCTTGGTCAATCTCGTCACGGACCAGGCCAAAAATCTCGCTGAGGCGCGGCTTGATGATGTGCGACAGCTCAAAGGCGCTGATGGCGTGGGTGGAGCCGTTCGCGGTGGTGATTTCGAGGGTGAGGTCGGGGTCAGCGAGGTCGGGCAGGGCGGCCCCATAGCGGCGCTTGACGTTTTCGGCTTCCTCGTGCGGGAGCTTGAGAATCTGCGCGAGGTCAGCGGTCACGTGGTCCCCGCCGATGGGAATGCACGCCGAGTGCGCGAGGTTGCCGCGCTTAAAGACCCCCACATCGGTGGTGCCGCCCCCCATATCGATGACGACGACCGTCTGCGCTTGCTCCGCCGCCTCCAGGGTAGCGAGGCCCGACGCGAGGGCTTGCAACACGAAGCCTTCTACCTTCAGGCCCGCTTCCTGCACGCAGCGGCGCAGGTTCATCAGCGGCCCGGCGGTTCCGGCGACGATGTGAACGTCGACCTCCAGCCGCACCCCATGCATGCCCACCGGGTTTTTGATGCCCTCTTGCCCGTCTACGACGTATTCCTGCGGCAGGGTATGAATGACTTCGAGGTTGGGGTCGAGGGGCACGGCGCGGGCGTTTTCGATGGCGCGGTCGACGTCGGCCTGCGAAATCTGCTGGTGGCGGCGAATCGCCGCGAGGCCGTGGCTGGTGATGGCCTTGACGTGGTTTCCGGCCAGCGAGACAAAGACCGATGCCACCCGCACCCCGCTGACGCGTTCGGCAGCCTGCACCGACTGACGAATCGCCCCGGTCACCCGCTCCAGATTGACGACGGCGCCGCGCTTCATGCCCTCGCTGGGCACGCTGCCTTCGCCGATGATGTCGACGGAACCGTCATCGCCCACTTCACCGATAACGGTGGTGATTTTGGTGGTGCCGATGTCCAGCCCCACGATAATCGGGTTGTCCTTCATTACTGGACGCTCACCCCCCAGGGGTAGATGTAGATTTTTTGGTCAGGAAACTGCACGATGGCCTCAGCATACTTCAGCAGCGTGGCGAGGTCCCCGCTCCAGACCGTCGTGGTCGTTGTTGCCACCGTAAAGCCGCTGGGCGTATAGGCGACCGACTGCACATTGTACCGCCGCAGGGCGCGCGTCAGGGCGAGGGCCTCGGCGCGGCGGTCTGGCCCCCACCCGCTGAGCAGCGGCAGGCCAACCACGTTGCGAGCACCCGGCAAGACGGTGCCGTCTTCGGCGAGGGCCACGACGTCCCCGCTGGGCCGTTTCCAGCGCACAAAGGGCACCCGCTCGCGCACCTGCACGGTCACCGTGTCCGGAAAGCGCCGGGTCACCGTGGCCGCCTCAATCCAGGGACTGCGCGCTAACCCTGCGGCCCGCCAGCGCCCGTAGTACAGCCACCCGAACCCCGGCGTCAGCCCCGCGAGCTGCCGCACCTGCGCTTCGGAAAGCCGCTCGTGGCCCGTCACCGTCACCGTGCGGATGGGCAAGAGAAACCAGCTCGCCGCCAGTCCACCCAGCAGCACCAGCCCCCCCAGACTCCACCACAGCGGGCGCAGGTTGCGGGGGGGACGGGGAGGCGGCGGGGCGTTCGGTTCCGGCTCGTCCCCGGCGGGTTCGGGCGGCTCGGCGGCGACGGGTTCGGGCGGGGGGACCCGGCGGTTCCTGGGCCGGGGGTCGGGGTCGGTCATGGGGGTGATTGTAGCGGCCAGTGGTCCGCTTTCAGCTTTTGGCCATCAGCTATCCGCTTTCAGCAGGAGTCGCTCAATGCTGGCGGCTGGAAGCTGGCCGCTCACCCCAGCCCTTCGGGCCACAGCTCGTATTCCAGCTCCAGGGGCACGCCCACCCGCTCGCGGATGAGGCGCAAGAGGGCGAGCACGTCGGCGGCGGTCGCGCCCCCCAGGTTGACGATGAAGTTGGCGTGCTCCGGGGCAATCATGGCCTGACCGATGCGGGTGCCCTTCAGGCCCGCCTCGTCGATGAGTTGGCCCGCACCCTTGCCGCCGCCGGGGTTTTTGAAGGCGCAGCCGGGTGTCTTCATCTTGGGCTGTCCCTTGCGGGCTTGGTCAGCAAAGTCCATTCGCGCCAGGACCTCCTCTGGGGTGGAGGGACGCAGCCGCAGGCGCACGCGGGTCACGATGTGGCCACGGGGAATGCCGCTGTTGCGGTAGCCCCAGGCGAGGTCATCAGGGGTGACGTGGCGAGTGCCCCCCGGCGTCACGATTTCCAGGCTATGCAGGCCGTCGAAGGTCTCGCCGTAGCGGGTGCCCGCGTTCATCCACACCGCGCCGCCCACCTGCGCGGGGATACCCACCGTGCCTTCAAGGTTGCTCAGGCCCAGCTTCTGGAGCTTGCGAATCAATCCGGGGAGGGGCACCCCGCCGCCCACCCAGCCCGTCACGACCTGCCCCGGTGTGCTGAGCTGGGGGTCGGGGGCGAGGTCCGCTTGCGCGAGCGGCCCGGTGAGGCGGATGACCCGTTCGGGCACGCCCTCATCCGCGACGACGAGGTTGCTGCCCCCGCCCAGGATGCGGTAGGGGGCCTCCATCGCTTCGGCGAGCTGGGCATGGTCGGAAACGAACCAGACCTCCGCCTCGCCGCCCACGCCCAGGGTGGTGTAGCGGGCGAGGGGCTGGCGCTCGACCCTGGCCCCGGTGCGGCTGGGCTTCAGGATGGGCATGCCGGTTCTCCCGCCGCCAGCTCCCGCGAGAGCTTCCAGACGTCCCCGGCCCCCATCGTCACGATGAGGTCCCCCGCGCCCGCCGTCTCGCGCAGGTAACGCACGACCTCGGCGCGGTCGGGGAGGTAGCGCACGCCCGCGTGCCCGCCCTCGCGCATCCGGTCGCTGACGAGGGTGGCATGAATGCCGGGAATGGGCGGTTCGGAAGCCGCCGCAATGTCGAGGATGAGCACCTCGTCGGCGGGCATCAAGGCGTCGGCCAGCCGGGGCCAGGACTGCTGGGTGCGCAGGTAGCGGTGCGGCTGAAAGACCACCCGCACCCGCCGCCCGGTCTGCCGCGCCGCTTGCACCGCCGCTGCCACCTTGGTGGGGTTGTGCGCGTAGTCGTCGACGACGAGCGCCCCATTCAGTTCGCCCACCCGCTGCCAGCGCCGCCCTGGCCCCCGAAAGGCGGCGAGCGCGGCGGCAGCGGCCCGGAAGTCTCCACCGTAGAGGTCGGTCACCGCGAGGGCCGCGAGCGCGTTCAGCACGTTGTGGGTGCCCGGTAGCCCCACGCGGGCTTCTCCCAGCACCTCCCCCCGGCGGGCCACTGTAAAGAAGGTGCCCTCGGTATCGGGGCGCAGGTCCAGGGCGCGGTAGTCGGCTCCCTCTGCTTGACCGTAGCTCAGGCGCTCGGTGGCCCCGCCGCACAGCTCCGCCAGCCCCGGCCAGTCGGCGCAGTACAGCACCCGCTCCGACTGCCCCACGAACCGGGCAAAGGCGGCATGCTGCTCTTCGACCGTTTCCCAGTAGGTCGCCAGGTTGCCGCCCACGTGGTCATCTTCGGCGTTGGTGAACACCGCCGTCTGGCAGCTCAGGGCCGCGAAGCCCCGGTCAGACTCATCCACCTCCGCGACGAAAGGCCCCGTGCCCAGCCGGGCATTGGAGCCGAACTCCGGCACCATGCCGCCCACAAAGGCCGAGGGGTCCAGCCCCGCGCCCGCCAGCGCCACCGCAACCATAGCGGTCGTGGTGGTCTTGCCGTGGGTGCCGATGACGCCCACCGAGGGCGAGGCCGCGAGCAGTTCGCCCAGCAGCGCCATGCGGGGCCGCACTTCCACCCCGGTGGCGCGGGCGGCCAGCAGTTCGGGATGGTCCTTGGGCACCGCCTCGGATGCCACCAGCACGTCAACCCCCGCCACATGGGCGGCGTCGTGCCCGCAAGCGACCGGGATGCCGTCGCGGACCAGCCCCTCGGTCAACTCGGACGCCTGCTCGTCGCAGCCGCTGACCCGCACCCCCTTGGCCGCGAGCAGCCGCGCAAAGGCACTCACGCCGATGCCGCCGATACCCATCAGGTGGTAGTGGAGCGGACGGGAGGAAGAAGCGGGAGAGGGGATGGGGGAAGGGGGGTCAGTCATGGTGAAAGGGGAGGAAAGCGGGCACGCGGGCAGCCGTTAGCGGACGTGCCGCAGCACCAGGTCTGCTAGCCGCGCGGCGGCTCCGGCGGGCGAGCGCCCCAGGGCCGCTTCCCGCATCGCCGCCCGCGTGCCGGGCTGCGCACACTCTAGCACCGCCCCGCCGAGCTGCCCTTCGAGGTGCGCCTGCTCGACCAGCCGCCCCGCGCCCGCCGCTTCTACGCTGCGGGCGTTGTGGACCTGGTGGTTTTCTGCCGATTCGGGCAGCGGCACCATCACCAGCGGCACCCCGTGAAAGGCGGCCTCCGCCAGCGTGCCCGTGCCCGCCCGCGTGACCCCGAAGTCGGCGACCGACCAAGCCGCGACCGCGTCCACATAGGGAATGGGCTGGTACCAGGGCAGGTCCGCCACGCGGGGAGCCACCTCCTCCAGCCAGCGCGGGCCGGTGGAGTGCAGCACCTGCACGGGTTGGCCGTCCGGGGTGTGGCCCTCCGGCCCGAACGCCGCCCGCAGCACGTCCGGCACGCCGTTGTTCAGCGCCAGCGACCCCTGCGAGCCGCCCATCACGAGCACGGTGAGCGCCCCCTCCCGCAGCCCCAGCCGCGCGAGCGCCTCGGCGCGGGGCAGGCGTTCCTCGCGGACGGGCATCCCGACTTGGGTGGCCTTGTCGGGGCGGAGGCCCACGACCTGCGGGTACGCCGTGCCCACCGCCCGCGCCCGGCCCGCCGCGAGGCGCTGGGTCAGGCCCAGGCGGGCATTCTGCTCGTGCAAGACGGTGGGGACCCCCAGGCTCTGCGCGGCGAGCACGCCCGGCAGGCTGGCAAACCCCCCGTACCCGACCACCGCCCCCGGCTGCGCCCCGCGCAAAAAAGCCCGCGCCTGCGCCACCCCGCGGGCGGCCCGCCAGAGTTCGCGGGGGTCGGGGCGGCCCTGCCCGCTGCGGGCGAGCTTGCCCGCCTCCACCCCATAAAAGTCCAGGCCCGCGTCGGCGGCAAAGCGTTCCTCCATGCCGCCGCGCTGCCCCAGCAGCAGCGCTCGGTAGCCCCGGCTCAGCAGCTCCCGCGCCGTCGCCACCGCTGGGTAGATGTGCCCCCCGGTGCCGCCCGTCGCCATCACAATCAAGGTCATCCGGGGGAGTGTAGCGGGTGGGCGTGTGGCCCGTCGCCCGCGGCCTGTGGAGAAAAACAGGGAGACGCGAGGGACGTCTCCCGCCTTCTTCCACACGCCACGCGCTACACGCCACAAGCCTCAGTCAAACAGGTCCCCCAGGCTCTTCGCCCCGCCGCCTTCGCCGCCTAGCCCACCGTCAAACTCCTCGTAGGGCTGCACGACCACGAAGCCATCGCCCTGAAAGACCATCTGGTACGTTTCGCCGCCGCCGCGCCCGAACATGGAGCGCAGGTCGGTCGCCATGCGCAGCTGCGGCTGGAGGTTGCCGCTCCAGGCGACCGTCGCGTTGGGGTCGGTGAAAATCGGCTCTTGCGGGGTGACGCGCAGGGTGAGCGGCTTGCCGTGGCTGAGGATGGCGACCAGGCCGTGCCCCTGCACCCGCACGCTAAAGAGGCCGCCCGCCGCCATGCCCGCCGCCCGGCGCTGCATGGTGATGTCGTACTGCACGCTGTCCTCAAAGGCGAGCAGGTCATTGCCGTTCACGTTCAGGCTCTCGCCCGCCAGCCGCAGAATCTGAATCTCCTTGCCCTGGTCGGCGAGGTAGGCCACCCCCCGGCCCTCTATCTTGGCCAGCGGACTCATCTCCTGGCTGACCGCCCGCTTGAGCGCCTTCATCAGGCCACCCTCCAGGGTGCCCTCGCGCTTGAAGCTCAGGTTGCCCTTGTAGGCGACCATCGCGCCGAGCTTGCTCCAGACGCGGCCACTCACCCGCACCTCCAGCATCTTGCTGGATTCCAGCTCGAAGACCTCGCCGGGCCGGTCGCGCTCAGCGGTGTGGGCCAAGAAGTCGCGCAGACTGTAAGTGCCATCAGGATTGGTCATACGCCCAGGGTACGGGGCGAGGGTCGGGAGGGTTCCGGGCAGAAGCGCTCCGCCTTCAGGCCCTCGCCCTCAGGACCGCTTCGATGCGGCGCAGCGCTTCGCGCAGGGTGCCTGGCCCCACCGCGTAGCTCAGGCGCACCCGGCCCGGTGCCCCGAAGTCGGTGCCGGGCACGACCGCGACCCCGCCCCGCTCCAGCAGCAGGCGGCTCGCCTCCAGCTCGTCGGGGTGCAGGCGGGTGATGTCGGGCAGGACGTAAAAAGCGCCTTGCGGGGTGGGGGTCGTGAGGCCGAGCGCGTTCAGCCCCGCGACCAAGACGTCGCGCCGCTCGCGGTAGGCGGCCCGCGCTTCCGCCACGAAGCGGGCCGTCGCCGCGTGCTCGGTCAGGGCGGCGAGGGCGGCGTGTTGGGAGACGGTGCAGGCTCCGGTCGTGCTTTGCGATTGCAGGGCATTCATCGCCGCTATCCACTCGCGTGGCCCCCCCGCGTAGCCGATGCGCCAGCCTGTCATCGCGTAGGCCTTGCTCGCGCCGTTGACGGTGAGGGTGCGTTCCGGGGCAAAGCGGGCGGGACTGACATGCTCGGCCTCGTAGACCAAGTGCTCGTAAATCTCGTCCGAGAGCAGCCACAGCCCCCGCCGCCGAGCCAGGTCGGCGACCGCTTCTAGCACCGGGGCCGGGTACACCGCTCCCGTCGGGTTGCCGGGGCTGTTCAGCACCACCAGGCGCGTTCGCGGCGTGACCCGCGCCGCGAGGTCCTCCGGGTCGAGGACAAAGCCCGCCTCCGCCCGCGTGGGCACCGCAACGGGTACCGCCCCCATCAGCGCCACCATCTCCGGGTAGCTCACCCAGGAGGGGGCGGGGATAAGCACCTCGTCGCCGGGGTCCAGCAGCGCGAAGAGGGCGTTGAAGAGGGCTTGCTTGCCGCCGCTCGTGACCGTCACGGCGTCCGGCGGGTACTCCAGCCCGTTTTCGCGGGCAAACTTGGCGCTCACGGCCTCGCGCAGTTCCGGCAGGCCACTGACGGGCGTATAGCGGGTGTGCCCGGCCTCAATCGCGGCGATGCCCGCGGCCCTCACATGCGGCGGCGTCTCGAAATCCGGCTCCCCTACGCTAAGGCTCAGCACGTCCGCCCCCGCCCGGCGCAGCTCCAGCGCCCGTGAGGTGACCGCGACCGTCGCCGAGGGCTTCAGGCCGCGTGCCCGCGCCGAGAGGGAAAAGGCAGTGCCCATGCCCCAGGCTAGGGGCCGCAGCGGAGCCGGGAGCGTGGGCGGGCTAGAGGAGGATTGAGTTGGTCACCTGTCCCCTCTCCCGCCAGGGGAGAGGGGACAGGGCACTCCGTTCACCGTGGTTTACTGCAACAGGCCGATGCTGCGCGCCCGGCTGACCGCCTCGGTGCGGTCCCCGGCTTCGAGTTTCACGTACAGGCGGGCGAGGTGGTCCTTGACGGTGTCGGGGCTGACGCCGAGGTTCTTGGCGATTTCCTTGTTGGAATAGCCCTGGGCGAGGAGGGGCAGTACCTCCGACTCGCGGGGGGTGAGGCGGGGCACCTCAACCTGCGGCAGGCGGTCTATGTCGGGGTTGGCGACGATATCGCGCAGTTGCCGGGCGAGCGACTCTGGGTCTGTCTCCTTGCTGACGTAGCCGCGTGCTCCCGCAGCCCGCGCCGCCTGCACGATGGCGGGTTCGGCAAAGGTGGTAATGAGGATGCTCACGACGCTGGGGTGGGTCTGGCGCAGCCGCTCGCAGACCTCAATCCCGGTCAGGCCGGGCATCTTGACGTCGAGGAGGGCCGCGTCGGGTTCTAGGGTCCGGCAGGCGCCCAGGGCTTGCAGGCCGTCGGCGGCTTCTGCCACCACATCGAACCCTTGGTGCAGTAGCGCGTATTTCAGGCCCATGCGAAAGAGGGGGTGGTCGTCGGCAATCACGATTCTCAAGGGGTCACCTCCGGTAACAGCAGGCAGAACGTGGTGGGCAGGGGCGAGGTGTCGTCACGGCGGTACTCCAGCGCTCCGCCGTGCGCCTCCGCGACCCGGCGGGCGATAAAGAGTCCTAGGCCCGTCATTCCGGCGGCGTACTGCTGCCCGGCGATGGTGGTGGGCTGCGCGTTGAAGGGCTGGGCGAGTTCGGAGAGGGGCGCGCACAGGCCGGGGCCGTCGTCGCGGACTTCCAGCCCCTGCGGGGTCACGCGCAGCTCTACCCCCGTGCGGGCGTACCGCAGCGCGTTGGCCGCGAGGTTGGTGACCGCCCGCTCCAGCACGGCAGCGTCGGCGCGGGCGTGGCCCCTGCCGCTGGCCGTGAGGGTCAGGCCCCGCGCCCCCGCCTGGGGCGAGAGCCGCCGGGCCACCTCCGCGAGCAGGGCACCAAGGTCAGTGGGGCCGGGTGAGAGCTGCACCTCTTCGCGCTCGAAGCGGTGGGCGTCGGCCATCTGGGCAACCAGGGCGAGCAGCCGGGCGTTTTCGCGTTCCAGTTCGCCCGCGACCTCGCGGCGCTGCTCGGCGCTCAGGGCACCCTGGTCCAGCAACCGGGCGAGGTGTCCGGTGGCAATCAGCGGCGTCCGCAGGTCGTGCACCAGCGTCGCCATAAAGGCCCCCCGCCGCTCCTGCTCGGTGGCAAGCCGCCCCAGCAGTCCGGTAAAGGCCCGCCGCAAGGCCCGGATTTCTGCCGGGTCATCCGGGTGGGGCTGCGCGAAGCTGCCCGCGCCGACCTCGCCTTCGAGCCGCCGCAGCGGGCGCAGCAGCACCCCGCTGAGCAGGTACCCCACCCCCCCGCACAGCGCCGCAACCAGCGTGAGCCACAGCGCCAGCGCCGGGGCCGCGTTCGCGCCCGCTGCCCCGACGCTCAGCACCAGATTGGGCAGGAACGCGAGCAGAAAAATCACCAGGGTGAACTGTGCCCGCAGGGTGCCCGCCTGCCCCCACCCCACCCGGCGAGGGGCGACCCTTCCGGTGACCCCAAGGCCCCCTGGCCGGGTGACCTGCGCGTCTCCTGTGCTCACGGTCCAGAGTGTAAAAATCCCCCTCTGACAGAATCCCCACACCGGTCCTGCGCCCGTCAAGGCCCGCCCAGTGGAGGGAAGGAGAAAGAGACATTAGCGGCGGCGAGTGAGCAGCAGCGCCAGCGCCCCCAGCGCGAGGGTCGCCAGCACCCGTTGCCTGAGGGGGTCGGAGCCAGTCGGGGAGGCACCGACGGGCACTGGATGCTTCACGTACCAGCCCCGGCGAGGGCGTCCCAGTTCGTCGAAGTTGCGGGCCAGCCGCGTGAGGTCAGCGTCCATCTCCGGTCCCGACATGGGGTGGCCGTGCCCGGTGACCACCAGATGGGGGTGCAGCGCCGCGAGCTGCCGCACCGAATCCCGCGCCGCGTCCCAGTTGGGGGTGTAGTAGGCGGGCGGGCGGTGAATCAGGGTGGGGCGCAGTGTGAACGCGCCTGCTGCCGACTCCTGCCGGGTGGTCACAAACGCGTCTCCGGCAATCAGGGTGCGGTCTTCTTCTCGCCACAGCGAGACGTGCCCGGAGGTATGCCCCGGCGTGTGCAGCCAGCGCCACTGCGGAAGGTGCGGCACCTGGCCCTCTGGCGGCAATGGGCGCAGGGAGGGTCGGAAGTCGAAGGGGCCAGGCACAAACGCGGGCGAAAGCAAGCTGGTCGTGCCCCCCACCGTGGGGTCAGGAAAGGGGTAAGGAGCTTGTCCGGTGAGGTGCGGCAACTCCAGGGGGTGCGCGTAGACCGGGACGGACCAAGTGTTCAGCAGGTCGCGCAGCGCGCCTACGTGGTCGAGGTGTCCGTGCGTCAGCACGATGGCGACCGGTGGGCGGCCCGCATGGAACTCGCCCGCCGCGCGGCGAATCAGCCCTGCCGTGCCCGGCATCCCGGCGTCCAGCAGCACCCAGTCCTCACCGGGCAGACCCAGCAGGAAGACGTTGACCAGGGGCAGCCGCACCCGCACCACATCCGGGCGCAGGACCTGCGTGCCCCCAAAAGTCGAAATGGGCGGCGCAGGCGGGCGAATGCGGTTGAGGGCGGCGGAAGGCTCGTGGGAAGGGGGCATGGTCAAGGCTCCTTTCGGAAGGGGGCGGCGCGGACCTGTCCAGTCTCGCTTCCCGTCTCAGCTCATGGCCACGTGGTAAGGCTTAACCAACGCGGCCCAGGAGAGGGCCGGGCATCTTCCCAACAGGGGGGTGCCCGGCCCTCAGAAACGGAACGTCTCAGTTGCCGGTTGGCCCGACGTACTCGCCCCGCTCGTTAAAGTTCACGCCGCTGCCGGTGACCTTCAGGGTGACCTGGGCTTCCGGCGTGCTGCCCGCCCCCGTTCCCAGCGGGTGCACCTCGTAGCGAACCTCCTGCTCGACGCCCGCTCGCCCACCGGGGCGGCTGAGGTAGCTCCAGGTGCAGTCGGCGGTGAGCCGAACCGTCTTGCGCCCAATCTGACGCTCGCCCCGGAAGACCCGCACCTCGTAGCCTTCGCCGCTGCCGGTGCCGCCGAAGCGGAAGGGGGCACTCACCCGCTCGCCGTCGTCGAGGCTGAGGGTCAGGGGCTGGTCACAGGTGGCCCCAGCGGCTGCTCCCGACACCACCATCAGAGGGAGGCTCGCCACCCGCTGACCCGCCTCGTCGACCACCGTGTACTCGCGCTGGCCCGCCGCCGGGCCGGGCACGTCCACCGTCCAGCTGCCGTCGTCTCCCGCCTGGAAGGTGCCCACGCTCACACCGTCCTCGTAGAGCTGATAGGTCGCGCCGGGCTGGGCACCGCTGCCCCGCAGCTCGAAGCCCCTGGCGGGCACCTCGGCCCCGGAGGCGGGTTCCTCGATGGTGAGGTTGCCCGCGGCGGCAGCCCCGCTCGCATCGCCATTCGCGCCGAAGCTGTCGCTGCCCGCGTTGGCCTGGTCCGCCGCTACCACATTGAGGGGCAGGGTGGCGACTTCCTCGCCCGCCGCGTCCTCGACCGTGTAGGTTTGCTCGCCCAGGGGTGCGGCCTCATCCACCACGTCCACATTCCACAGGCCGTTTTCGCCCACCTCGATGGTGCCGACCTCGGTGCCCCCGCGCAGCACCCGGTAGGTTTCTCCCGCCGGACCGCTGCCGCGCATGTTAAAGCCCGTGACCGGCACGTCGGCCCCCTGGGGCGGCTGGGTGACCGCGAACTCGCCCTGGGACACGTCCCCGGCCCCCACCACCACCACCGGCAGCTCGCCGACCTGCTCGCCCGCCGCGTTCTGGAAGGTATAGAGCAGCTCGCCCGGCACGGCGGCCCCGTCGGCGACCTCGGCTTGCCAGGTGCCGTCCTCGCCCGCCGTAAAGGTGCCCAGGTCCTCGCCCCCGCGCCGAATGGTGTACGCCTCGCCGGGCGTGCCGGTGCCGCGAATGGTAAAGCCGCTCGCGGGCACTTCACCGCCGCGGGCGGGTTCGGTGACGGTAAAACCAGTGGCTGCTGTGCCCGTCTCGGTGGTCCCAGTCACGGCGGGGGTGGCCTGGCGGTTTTGGCCCAGCAGCCAGCAGCCCCCCAGCGCGAGCAGGGGAATGAGCAGCACCCACCAGGGAAAGCCCCGGCGGCGGGCGGTCGTCGCGACCGTCTGGGTGGTCGTGACGGGGGCGGGGGGTGGCGGCGGCGCGACGGGCCGGGCAGCGACGGGTTCACCAACCTCCTCGACCACCGTGGGCACCGCGCTCACCACGGCGGCGGTCGTTCCGCTGGCGGCGGCCACGTGGCCCAGGCGACCCAGCAGGAGCGGCAGCGTGAGGGTAAAGAGGGGCCGCAGGGATTCCGCGCTGAGGCCAGTGGCTGCCGCCGCCCGCTCCGCCGGACCCGCCGGGTTCAGGCCCGGCACGGCGGACGCCAGCAGGTCCCCGGCTCGGCGGTAGTTCTCGGCCTCACCGGGGTCGGTCAGGGCCGCGTCCAGCGTGGCGGGCGCGGGAATGGCCCCAGCCGCCTCTCGTAGCACATTGGCGTGCGTGCCCTGCGCGGCCCGTAACGCCTCTGCTTGCAGCGGCAGCCCCGCCTCCAGCGCCCGCCGGGTTTGGTCGGGGGTTAGCGCGGCGGCAGCGGCGAGGCGAGAGAGGCCGGGTTCGGCAAGAAACCAGGAGTGGGGGGTGGGGTCGGTCATCGGTGGGGGTCTCCTCTCAGGGATGGGGGGACTCATGAAGGCTGCCGTCCGTCATCTGGCTCGTCCGCCTTTGCCCCTTTCTTCTCCAGACCTTAAATGACCCCGCCCCCCTTTTTGGGTTCCTCTGGACAAAAGATGAAGGGGCGCTCTCATGCCACCCTTGCGCCCCAGCATTTCCTTTGGATTTCTTGGCGATGCCTTTATTCTTCGGTGCTCAGGACCGCCAAGAAAGCCTCTTGCGGTACCTCCACCGTGCCGATTTGCTTCATGCGGGCGCGGCCCTTTTTCTGTTTTTCCAGCAGCTTTTTCTTACGGCTAATATCGCCGCCGTAACACTTGGCGAGCACATCCTTGCGGTAGGCCTTGACGGTGGCACGGGCGATAATCTTGCCGCCGATGGTGGCCTGCACGGGCACTGGGAACATCTGCCGGGGAATCACTTCGGCCATCTTGTCTACGATTTTGCGGCCCAGCGAATAGGCCTTGTCCTCATGCACGATGACGGCGAGGGCGTCTACGACTTCGCCATTGACCAGGATGTCGACCTTGCGCAGCTCCCCCTCGCGGTAGCCGATTTGCTCGTAATCCATCGAGGCGTAGCCCCGCGAGATGGACTTCAGGCGGTCATGGAAGTCATAGAGAATCTCGGCAAAGGGCACCTCGTAAATCAGTTCGACCCGCTTGCCGACGTAGTTCATGGTGACCATCTGGCCCCGGCGCTCTTGCAGGAGCTGCATCACTGGCCCCACGTAGTCTTCGGGCAGCATGACCGAGAGCTTGATGTACGGCTCCTCGACAAGCTCGATGCGGTCGCGGGTGGGAAACTCGGCGGGGTTTTGGGTTTCGAACACCTCGCCGTTGGTCAGGGTGACCCGGTACACCACGGCGGGGGCCGTTGCAATCAGGTCGAGGTCAAACTCGCGCTCCAGCCGTTCTTGCACGATTTCGGCGTGCAAGAGGCCCAGGAAGCCGCAGCGAAAGCCGAAGCCCAGCGCCTCCGAGGTCTCCGGCTCAAAGGTAAAGGCCGCGTCGTTGAGCTTGAGCTTTTCCAGGGCGTCGCGCAGCTTGCGATAGTCCTCGGTGGAGGTGGGGTACAGGCCCGAAAACACCACCGGCTGCGCGGGCTTGAAGCCGGGGAAAGGTTCGGGGGTGGGGCGGCCCTTTTCGGTCAGGGTGTCGCCCACCTGCGCGTCGTGGATGTCCTTGATGCCCGCCGCGACCCAGCCCACCGTGCCCGCCGGAAGCGAGTCGCCCACGACCAGGCCCGGCGAAAAGGTGCCCAACTTGTCCACCTCGAAGGTCTTGCCCGTCGAGAAGAGCATGATGGCCTGCTTGGGGGTGAGGGTCCCCTCCAGGACCCGCACGAACAGGATGACGCCCTGATAGGCATCGTAAAAGGAGTCGAAAATCAGCGCCTTGAGCGGGGCCTGCGGGTCGCCGGAGGGCGGCGGGACGCGCTCCACGACCGCTTCCAGAATCTCGCCAATCCCCAGGCCCGCCTTGCCCGACGCAAAGATGGCTTCCTCGGCGGGAATGCCGATGACCTCTTCCAGCTCCTGCGCGGCCCCCTCCGGGTCGGCGGCGGGGAGGTCAATCTTGTTGACGACCGGGATGATTTCGAGGTTGTTGTCAATGGCGAGGTACGCGTTGACGATGGTCTGCGCTTCTACCCCCTGCGAAGCGTCCACGAGCAAGAGCACGCCCTCGCAGGCGGCGAGTGAGCGGCTGACCTCGTAGTTAAAGTCCACGTGTCCCGGCGTATCAATCAGGTTGAAGATGTACTCTTCGCCGTTCTCGCGGCGGTAGGTCAGGCGAATGGGCGTGGATTTGATGGTGATGCCGCGCTCGCGCTCCAGCTCCAGCGTGTCGAGGGTCTGGTCGCGCTTGTCGCGCTCGCTCATCGCGCCGAGCCGCTCGAGGATGCGGTCGGCCAACGTGGACTTGCCGTGGTCCACGTGGGCGATGATGGAAAAGTTGCGGATGTTGGCGGTCGGCCCTTCGGTCACGGGGAGCAGTGTACGGCACCGCCCCCACCAACTTTGTTCGGCGGGGCGTGCCGCAAGTTCGCTAGCAGCCTACGATTCGCGCCGGGCCTGGGCCGCCGCCCGGTTGGCCAGGATGAAAAAGGTCGGTGCCCACAGGCCCACAAAGATGCCGAAGCGCTCGCCGTGGGCGCGTTCCTCGGCACTCTTGCTCTGGCCGCCCTGCGAGGACCAGATGACGATCGACCCCAGGATAGAAGCGGCTCCGGCCAACGTGAGGAGTTGGGCAAGGTTGCGGTTTGACATCACAGTCCTCCCTGGCGGGGAAAATCCGTCGCGCCCCCGCCCCGGCCCCGGCCCCTGCGGCTCGCCCGCGGCCCGCTGCCGCCCGGCGATGCGCCGCGCCCGCGGCTCCCTGTCACTGTGCCCCGCCGCGCCGCTCGACTCTGCATGCTGGGCGACAACTCGGCCTGCTTCCCGCGTCCGCCCGCTCAGGGCAGCAGCCTGCCTTCCCTGTCTTCCCGCAGCAGCCGGGCAATCGGCGCGTACCCCCGCCGGTGCACCGCGCTGACCCCCAGCCGCTCCAGCGCGGCGCGGTGGCCCGGAGCGCCGTAGCCCTTGTGGGCCGCAAAGCCGTAGCCGGGGTGCGCGGCGTCGAGGTCCGCCATCACCCGGTCGCGCTCGGTCTTGGCGAGGAGGCTGGCGGCGGCGACCGAATAGCTCAGGGCGTCGGCTTTGGGGGGAGCCAGCAGCGGCAGGGGCGTGCGCAGGCGCAGGTAATCGGTCAGCAGGGCCTGCGGGGCCGGGTCCAGCCGCGCGAGTGCCCGCGCCGCTGCCGCGTGGGTGGCCCCCAGGATGTTCAGCCGCTCGATTTCCTCCGGCCAGGCGTGCTCGACCGCCCAGGCCACGGCCACCCGCCGGACCTCCGCCGCCAGCGCCTCCCGCCCCGCCGCCGTGAGCTGCTTGGAATCCCGAAACGGATACTCCTGCGCCGAGCCGGGCAGGATAACCGCCGCCACCGTCACTGGCCCCGCCCAGGCTCCCCGCCCCGCCTCATCCACCCCGGCCACCCGGAAATACCCGCGCCGCCAGTGCTCGCGCTCGAAGGACCAGTCGGGGGTGACGGGGGGCATGGGGGGCAAGCTATCAGCCGTCAGCCGTCAGCGGCCAGTTTCCAGCAGCGTTTGACCGAGGGCTGATAGCCTCATCCCCGTGACGCGCAAGCCCAGGCCCAAAGTTCGCCTCTCTCGTCCGGCTCGGCCCCCCGCCGAGGTGCCTGCCCAGGCCGAGGCCGGGGGCTATTTCGAGGTGCGCCCGGCGGTCTTGCCGCCCCGCTTGGAGGGGCTGCGTGCCCTGACCAAGCCCGGCGTGCGCGGCTTTCCAGGGGTAGACGACGCGCAGGCGCTCCTCGCGCAGGTGATGCGCAAAGACCGGGTGCGGGGGGACGTGCTCGACCTCGCGGCAGGGGGCGGGCTGCTGGGGTCGCTGCCCGGCGTGACCCTGCGGGCGGTGGAGGGGTCGGCCCCGGCGCTGGCGGCCTTGCGGGAAGCTGGACTGGACGCCCAAGCCGCCGCGCCCGGCGACGACCTGCGGGAGCGCTGGCCAGAGCGCCCGCGCACCGTGGGCCTGGTGCTTGCTGGAGACCGGGGCAACGCCTACGCCCTCGCGCAGGTGGCCTGGGCGCACGCCTGCACGCCCCCCGGCGGAACCCTCTATCTCGCCGGAGACCGTGACAAGGGCTACGACCGCTATGTCCGTGCCGCCGCCCAAGCCTTTGGCAGCGGCGAGACGGTCGCTCGCGACGGCGGGATGCGGGTAGCCCGGCTGGTGCGCCGCCCCGGTCCGACCCCGCCCCTCCCCGACCCGGAGGGGTACGCGCTGGGAGAGCTGCGGGTCGTGGGGTTGCCGGGGGTGTTCAGCGCCGCGAAGCTCGACCGGGCCACGGCCCTGCTCTTGGGCGTCCTGGAAGAGGTGGACCTCACCGGGCGGCGGGTGCTCGACCTGGGCTGCGGCACCGGGGTGCTGGGGGCGTGGGCGGCGCGGCGCGGCGCGGCGGTCACCCTGGCCGACGCCGACCTCCAGAGCGTGCGCAGCGCGCAGGCGACCCTTGCCGCAAACGGGCTGCCCGGCGAAGTCCTGCACAGCGACGTGGACGCGGGGCTGGGCGAGCGCACCTTTGACGCCGTGCTCACCAACCCGCCCTTTCACGTGGGACGCGGGGTCGTGCTCGACGTGGCCCGCGAGTTCATCGCGGCAGCGGGGCGGCGGCTGACGCCCGGCGGCACCCTCCTGCTCGTCGCCAACGAGCCGCTGCCCTATGAGGCGGCGCTGCGCACCCTCGGCCCGGTGCGCGAGCTGCGCCGCGAGGGGGGCTTCAAGGTCCTGGCGGTGACGCGGGGGGGCTAGGCGGGGCCGCGCCCGGCGTCCAGCACCGCCCGCACCCGTTCGGGCAGCAGGGCGCGGTCCGAGCGCGTGAGGGGGCGGCGGGGAGCGCGGCGCGTCAGGGCGACCCACAGCTCGGCCTGCTCGGTCAAAAACTCGCGGTATCCGGCCTCGCCGCCCCCGCGCACGCACTCCAGCGCGAGCAGCTCCAGTGTTTCGCCGAGCGCCGCGAGCGCGAGAAAACGGGCCGCGTCCGCGCCGCTGTGGCCCAAGCGGTCGGGCAGCGCGGCGAGGCGCTCTGGGTGACGTGTGAGCGAGCGGGCCGCCCGCTTGACGTTGGGGTCTTCCAGGGTCAGCGTGCAGGCCCGGCAGGGTTGCTCGCGGCTGGCTTCGCCGCACACCGGGCAGGGCCGCCAGCCCTGTTCCTCGCGCCAACGCCGCGCCCGCGTCACGGCCTCCGCCGCCCGCAGCGCCGCCCCGTGCAGCTCCCCCCCCACGTCCCGCACGAGCGCCCGCGCCCGCTCGCGGTCGGGCGCGGGCAGGGGCGCTGGGCGCGGCGCGTCGGGGGGCGGAGGCACTCGGCCCACGCCAAAGCGGATTTCCGTGACCTGCTCTTCGCCCAGCACCTCGTTCAGCCGCCGCAGGAAGTGGTGCCGCTGGAGGGTGAGGTGGTGCGCCGTTGCCGAGTCGCGGACTTCCACAAAGAGGGTGCCGCCCTGCTGCGACCGGGGCCGGGTCAGCCGGGCGATTTCTGGCCCAACGGCCTGCGGCCACAGCAGCAGCGCCCGCGCCCGCTGCACGCCCTTGGCCAGGCGGGCGCTGCCCAGCGTGGCCCCCATCAAGTCGGAGAGGCCCCGCGGACCACCGAGGCGGCGGGGGTTACTCATGGGTGTCTCCGGCACTGACAGTGGGAAGTGGGGAGGGGTCAGTGGTGTGGGGCCTCTTGGCTTTTGCCACTGCCCACAGCCTCCTTCCCACTGCCCGCCTCACGCCGTCACCTCCAGCGCTCCCGTCCCCACCGTGACCCCCTCGGCGGTGAAGCGCCCCGCGTGTGCCCGCAGGCTCAGGGCCGCGCCGGGGACGCGCTCGGTGCCGGTGACGATGGCTTGCGGCACGCTGGCGGCCAGCTCCAGTAAAAACGAGCGGCGGCCAGGGTCGAGTTCGGCGGAGAAGTCATCGATCAGGAGCACGGGCTTTTCGCCGAAGCGCTCGGCAAGCAGCTCCAGCTCGGCGCGGCGCAGGGCCAGCGCCACCGTGCGGCCCTCGCCCCGGCTGGCGTACTCGCTCGCGGGAAAGTCGCCCAGCCGCAGCACGAGGTCGTCGCGGTGCGGCCCGGTGACGGTGGCCCCCCGCGCGAGTTCCTCGGCCCGCTTGCCGCGCAGGTCAGCCCCGTAGGTTTCGGGGGCGGTCGATTCCTGCAGGCTGAGGCTCAGGGCCTTGCGGCTGCCAAGCGCGGCATTCGCCTCCGCCGCGAGTTCGGCCAGGCGGGTCAGCGCTCGGCGGCGAAAGAGCATGATGTCAGTGCCCAGCCCGACGAGCGCCTCGTCCCAGACGTGCATGGCCCAGTCTTCGCCCGCCCGCAGGGCCGCGTTGCGCTGCGAGACGGTGCGCTCGTAGCGGGCGAGCTGCTGGCGATAGCGGGCGCTGAGGCGCGAGAGCAGCGCGTCGAGATAGGCCCGCCGCCCCGCCGGAGGCCCGAACACCAGCTCGCTGTCTTCGGGGCGAATCCAGACCGCGCTGCCGCGGGGCAAGTCGCCCGTCCTCACCCGCACCCCATCGACCTTCAGAACCCGCCGCCCGCGCCCCAGCCCGACCTCCTGAAGGCTGAGGCTGCCGCCCTGCTGCACATCGGCCCGCACGTAGGCCTCGCGCTCGCCCGCACAAACGAGCTGCTCTAGGCGGGTGACGTCCGTCAGCCCGGTCAGGGCGAGATAGGCCGCCTCCAGGAGGTTGGTCTTGCCCGCCCCGTTCTCTCCGAATACGCCCGTGACCCCCGCCGGAAACCTCAGGGTGTCCGGCGCGAGGTTCCGGTAGTTCAGGGTGGAGAGCGCCGTGAGCTGCACTCCCCCAGTCTAGCGGGGAGGGGCCAGGGGGGCGGTGCCGCAGGCCGCAGTTGGTCGCAAAAGGGCCAGCTCCCCGCTGAGGTGCTGCGCGAGCGGCTGGAGGGCGCGTAGCCCGTGGTTTGTCGCTTGTGGAGGGCAGGGGCGGACGCTGGCGCTTTTCGCTCTACAAGCCACACGCCACCAGCCACAAGCCCCCTATGCCCCCTACGCCTCCCGCGTCGCCAGCCCCCGCAGCGTGCCGACCAGCTCGCGGGCGGCGGAGGGGTCGGGGGCCTGCGCGAGGGCCTCTTGCAGCAGGCTGAGGCCCTCATGCGCCTCAGCGTCGGCGCGGGCTTGGGCGTGCTCTACGCTGCCACTCTGCAGGAGCCAACGGTGAATCTGGGCGATGGCGGCGGGGTCCTTGTCGGGGCGGGGGAGGGCCATTTGCGCCAGAAAGAGTGCTCGCTGGTCAGCTGGGGCGGTCGCCAGCCAGTGCAGCACGATGAGGGTGCGCTTGCCCTCCAGCAGGTCGCCGCCTATCTCCTTGCCGTAGTGGGCCGCGTCGCCCCGCAGGTTGAGCACGTCATCCCGAATCTGAAAGGCCGCGCCGAGCCGGAGTCCGGCGGCGGTGAAGCGCTCGTCGGGGGTCTGTCCGGCGGCGAGCGCCCCCAGCCGCAGGGGGACGACCACGGTGTAGTGGGCGGTTTTGAGGCGCACCATCTCCAGATAGTCGGCTTCGGAAAGCGCCCATTCGCAGCGCTCGACCCAGCACAGGTCGAGGTGCTGGCCCTCGGCGGTGCGGTGCACCATCGCCAGGAACTCTTCCGGAGCGCCCCGCACGCCGCTGCGGTGCACGGCGGCCCACATGTAAGCGTGCAGGGCGTCGCCCGCGTTGAGGGCCAGTGGCACCCCGTGCAAACGGTGCAGGGCAGGTCGGCCCCGGCGCTCTTCAGAGTCGTCCTCGATGTCGTCATGAATGAGCACCCAGTTCTGAAACAGTTCCAGGGCCGCCGCGAGCCACTGCGCTCCCTCCCAGGCCGGAGTGCCGCTTCGCACCCCGTGCGCCCGCGCGGCGGCCAGCAGCAGCGCCGAGCGCAGGCCCTTGCCGCCGCGCTGCGGGTAGTCGCGCAGCAGCTCATAGAACTGGGCCAGCTCCGGGCGGGTCGCCCCTGGCGGCGAGGGCAGCAGCGACAGCACGCGGGTCAGCAGGTCAGGGTGCATCGGGAGGCAGCATAGCGGGACAGAAGTGAGGTCTCGCCTCCTATGAACTCCGATTGAGCAGAGCGAGGAGGAGAAAGGAGGGTTCCGGGCGTGGAGTGACCAAACCGGGGCTTTTCCGGTTTGGTCACGAAACAGACAGAACCCCTCCCCACCCGTCCCCTCTACACTGCCGCCATGACCTCCGCTTCTCCCTCGCCCCGCCGAGCGGCCTGGGCGCTGCGCTGGGGGCTGCCCGCCCTCCTCGTGCTGGGGTTGGCGGCGCTGGGGCTGACGCCGGAGGCACGGGCCTTTGTGGGCGAGGGCTGGGCGGCCCTGACCTCCCGCGACCCGGCGGTCACCCGCGCCTTTGTGCAGGAACTGGGCTGGGCCGGGCCGCTCGCGCTGCTCGCGGGGTTCGTCCTCCAAGCGGCGGTGCCCGTGCTGCCCGCCCTGGTCATGACGGCGGTGACGGCCCGCGCTTATGGTCCGGTCGAGGGCTTCGTGCTCGTTTACCTGGGCACCCTGCTGGGAGCCGCCGCCGGGTACGGCCTGGGCCGGGCGCTCGGTGACCCGCTGGTGCGGGCCTTGGCGGGCGAGCGGGCGCGGGCGGCGGCCCACACCTTTGCGGAGCGCTACGGCCTGCAAGGGGTGCTGCTGGTGCGCCTGATGCCCGTGCTCTCCGCCGACGTGCTCAACCTCGTCGCGGGGGCGGCGGGGATGGGCTTCCGGCCCTTTATGGTCGCTACCGCTGCCGGAGCCTTGCCTGTCACCGCGCTGGTGGTGTGGCTCAGCGGCTCGGCGGGGCGGCTGGCCTGGGGGCTGGGGCTGCTCTCGGCGCTGGTGGGGCTGGGCGTGCTGGGGCGCTGGTGGCTGGGGTGGCGGGCGCGGCAGCGGCGCGGGCGAGGGAAGAGCGCCGAGCACCCCGGCAGCTGAGAAGAAGGGGAGCAGGCTCGCCCGCGCTACCGTGGGGGGCATGGGGGTGTGGCCATGCGCGTCTTGATTGTTGTGGCGACCGCCGCCGAAGCGGCCCCACTCGCGGACCTTCCTGCCGACGTGGTCGTCAGTGGGGTCGGCCCGGTCGCGGCGGCGCTGGCGACGGCGTCGGCGCTGGGGCGGAGCGGGTACGACCTCGCCGTCAGCGCGGGGGTGGGCGGGGCCTATCCGGGCAGCGGCCTCACGCCCGGCGACCTCGCGGTCTCGTCCCGCATCGTGCAGGCCGACCTCGGCGCGTGGGACGGCCCCACCTTTCTGGGCCTCGGTGCGCTGGGGCTGTCGGTGCTGCCCGCGGGGGCACACGCCGGGGCCTTTGAGGTCTGGAAGGGGGCGCGGGCACTCGCCGCCCGGCTGGGGGCGGGGTACGGGCCAGCCCTCACCCTGAGCACGGTGACAGGCAGCCGGGAAGGGGCGCAGGCCCTCGTCGCCCGCTACCCCGGCGCGCTCACCGAGGGGATGGAGGGGGCGGGGGTGGCCCACGCTGCCCTCCTCGCCGGTGTTCCCGCGCTGGAGCTGCGCGGCGTGAGCAACCCCGTCGGCCCCCGCGACCGGGCCGCGTGGCGTTTGCCCGCCGCCCTTGCGGCAGTCCGCCGGGGGCTAGAGGGGCTGCTGACAGGTCCTGGAGTTAGCTGCTGAGCGGGGCTGCCCCCGCCGCCGTGCCGGGAAACTGGATGGCCACGCTCACCACGGTTCCCGGCGGGGTCTGGGGGTCAATGTTCAGCCACTGGCTCGCCAAGACTGGGGGGGAAGGTTGCGGGTCGATGGCCCGCAGCAGCACCCGCCCCTGCGAGGGCACGAACACGCACCAGCCGTCCGCCGCTTCGCGAAAGGCGCGCACCGGGAGGATGCTTTGCAGGGTCACGTCGTCGGGGGTGGCCCAGTATTCGGCCAGCACGAGGGCGTGCTCGCGCCCGTAGTCGTCGGGGTTGAGGTCGAGTTGAATCTCGACCGTGTCGGGCCGCTCCGGCACGAGGTTCGTCCAGCCCGGCACGACATTGCGGCCACTCTGGGTGCTGCGAAACTGCTGCGGGGGGGTCAGGGGCTGGCTCATACGGGCAGGCTAGCGCGGCGGAGCACCCCGCTGCACCCAGGACCGAGCAGTATCCTGCGGGGGTTGTTTGGCGGCTTCGTCTCCCGTCTTTCCTTTCTCTCCGAGTCTTTCCGAGCGTTTCTCCGAGGACCCCCCTGCCATGACTGCTTCCGCCCCAGCGCCAACGCCCACCCTCCCCACCACCATGAAGGCCCTCAGCAAGCAGGAAGCCCGCGAGGGGCTGTGGATGGTGGAGGCCCCGGTGCCCACCCCCGGCCCCAACGACCTGCTGATTCGCATCAAGCAAAGTTCCATCTGTGGCACGGACGTCCACATCTACAAGTGGGACGAGTGGGCGCAGCGCACGATTCCCGTGCCCATGATTGTGGGTCACGAGTATGTGGGTGTGGTGGTCGCCATGGGGTCCGAGGTGCGCGGCTTCGCCATCGGCGACCGGGTCAGCGGCGAGGGACACGTCACCTGCGGGCACTGCCGCAACTGCCGCGCCGGGCGGCGGCACCTTTGCCGCAACACGCTGGGGGTGGGCGTCAACCGCCCCGGCTCCTTTGCCGAGTACCTCGTGCTGCCCGCTTTCAACGCCTTCAAGCTGCCGGACGACATTCCCGACGAGATGGCCGCCATCTTTGACCCCTTCGGCAACGCGGTCCACACCGCGCTCTCCTTTGACCTTGTGGGTGAGGACGTGCTGATTACGGGGGCGGGGCCTATCGGCGTGATGGCCGCCGCCGTCGCTCGGCACGTAGGGGCGCGGAATGTCGTCGTGACCGACGTCAATGACTACCGCCTGGACCTCGCCCGCCGCATGGGGGCTACCCGCGCCGTGAATGTCGCCAAAGAAGACCTCTGGGCGGTCGCCCAAGCCGAACTCGGCATGACGGAGGGCTTTGACGTCGGCCTGGAAATGAGCGGCTCTGGGGCGGCCCTGGCCCAGATGGTGGGGGTCATGAACCACGGCGGCAAGGTCGCCATCCTGGGGATTCCGGCGGGCCGGGTCGACATCGACTGGAACGCCGTCATCT
This sequence comes from Deinococcus murrayi DSM 11303, assembly GCF_000482805.1. Lineage (GTDB taxonomy): Bacteria > Deinococcota > Deinococci > Deinococcales > Deinococcaceae > Deinococcus > Deinococcus murrayi. The sequence continues at coordinate 29,130 of NZ_AXWT01000009.1, forward strand.
TCAAGATGCTGACCCTGAAGGGCATCTATGGCCGCGAGATGTTCGAGACGTGGTACAAGATGACCGCCCTTATCCAGTCGGGCCTCGACCTCACGCCCATCCTGACCCACCGCTTTCCCATTGACGACTTTCAGCGGGGCTTTGATGCCATGCTGAGCGGACAAAGTGGCAAGGTCCTCCTCGACTGGGAAGCGGGGCGGTAGGCCGGGCACGCCTACTTTTCTTGAGTGGGGTCGTGTTAACCTGGCGTCGGAGGTCGGGTGCAGGCCCGGCAAAACGACATCATGGACTATTACGAGTTGCTGGGCGTGTCGCGGGACGCGAGCGCCGACGAAATCAAGAGCCGTTACCGCAAGCTGGCCCTGAAGTTCCACCCCGACCGCAACAAGGAACCGGGTGCCGCCGAGCAGTTCGCCAAGATTAACGAGGCCTATGCGGTTCTCTCGGACCCGGAGAAACGGGCGCACTACGACCGCTTCGGCTCGGCTCCGGGGGCGGGGATGCCCGGCGGGGACCCCTTTGGCGGGATGGGCTTTGACCCGATGGACATCTTCGAGCAGCTCTTTGGCGGCCTGAGCGGGGCGCGGGGGGGCCGCCGGGGTCCAGCCCGTGGCGATGACATCGAGGTCGAGGCGCGCGTCACCCTGGAGCAGGCCCGCGCGGGCGAAGAGATTGAGGTCGAGGTGGACCGTCTGACGGTCTGTGAGCACTGCCAGGGCCGCCGCAGCGAACCCGGCGGGCAGCCGCCCAAAACCTGCGCGACCTGCGGCGGCGTGGGCGCGGTGCGGGCGCAGGCGCGAACCATCTTCGGGGTGGTGGAAACCCAGCAGCCCTGCCCGACCTGCCGGGGCGAGGGTCAGACGATTGTGGACCCCTGCACGGTCTGCAAGGGGCGCGGCCACACACTGAAGACCGAGCAGGTGTCCGTCAAGCTCCCCCCCGGCATCGACGAGGGCTACCGCATTCGGGTGGCCGGGCGCGGGCACCACGGACCGGGCGGGAACGGCGACCTGTACGTGCATATCGAAATGCAGCCCCACCCGGAGCTGCGGCGCGAGCAGGAGCACCTGATTTACACGGCACCCATCGGCTTTGCCAAGGCCGTGCTGGGCGGCGAAATCACCGTGCCCACCCTCGACGGCCCGCAGACGGTGGAGGTCAAGCCGGGCACCGGACACGGCGAGTTGCACCGCCTGCGCGGGCGGGGAATGCCCCGGCTCCAGGGGTCGGGTGTGGGCGACCTGATTGTCGAGTATCAGCTCACCGTGCCTAAGCCCTCGCAGCTCAGCCCGGAAGCGAAAGAAGCCCTGCACGCCTATGCTCGCGCGGTCGGCGACGAGGTGAGCGAGCACAAAGAAGGCTTGCTCGGCAAGGTGGGCAAGCTGTTCGGGCGCGGCGACTGAAGGCGTTGCTGAGAAGCGGGGGAGCAGAACAGGGGAGGTGTTCCCGCCAGGGGAACGGTGCCTGCTCCTGCCCGCCCCCTGCGCGAAGGTATCAGGGGCGGGTATGCTGCTGTGCGGCCCGCGCCCCGCGGCGACACATCCTAGCCCCTTGCACCCCCCCCGCTGCCGTCCCCGGAGGTCCCCCACTGTGACTGTCTCTCAAAGTCCTCTCGCCAAGCGCCTCACCCAAAGCCGCCGCCAGCCGCTGCTGGTTTTTTCTGGCCAAAGCAACCGCCCCCTGGCCCAAGCGATTTGCGACAACCTGGGGGTGCCCCTGGGCAAAAGCAAAACTGAGAAGTTCACCAATGACAATCTGATTGTGCATTACGAGCAGTCTCTGCGCGAGGGCGACGTGTTTATCGTGCAGAGCTTTTCGACCCCGGTCAGCGACGCCATCATGGAGCTGATGCTGATGATTGACGCCGCCAAGAGCGCCTCGGCGGGCCGGGTCACGGCGGTCATTCCGTACTACTCGTACTCGCGCAGCGACAAAAAAGACAGCCCGCGCATCTCCATCGCGGGCCGCCTGATGGCCGACCTGCTGCAAGCGGCGGGGGCTGACCGGGTGCTCACCATGACCCTGCACGCCCCGCAGGTGCACGGCTTTTTCAAGATTCCGGTGGACCACCTCTCGGCGGACGTCGTCCTCAGCGAGCACTTCAAAAAGTGCGTGTCGAATGCCCACGAGGGGGTGGTGCTGGCCCCCGACGCGGGCAGCATCAAGCGGGCTTCGCAAATCGCCCGCCGCCTGGATTCGGGCCTCGCCATGATTGACAAAGAGCGCCTCTCAGACACCGAGGTGAGGCCCCGCGCCCTCATCGGGGACGTGGAAGGCAAGACCGTCTTTATCGTGGACGACGAGATTAGCACCGCCGGAAGCCTCGTCGAGACGGTGAACGTGGCCCGCAGCATGGGGGCCAAGGACGTCTATGTCGCCGTCACCCACGGCGTGTACACCGGTCCGGCCATCCAGCGCATTGCCGCCCTCGACGTCACCCAGGTCGCGAGCACGAACACGGTGCTTGTTCCCGAAGAGAAGATTCGCGCCGCCAACGGCAAGCTCGCCGTCCTCGACGTGGCTCCCCTCTTTGCGAACGCCATCGCCAACATCCACACGGGCGAGAGCGTCAGCACGCTGTTCTCCTGACAAACGAGCCTCAAAAAGCCAAGCGGTTGAAAAAATAAAGCATCAGGGCTAGACTTGGGCATGACCCACCCTGCTGCTCTGGACTTTTCCGCCTGGCCCCAGTTGGGCGCGGTGACCCTGTTGGTCCGCGACCTGCCGCGCCTGACCGCCTTTTACGCGGAAGTGCTGGGGCTGGCGGTGCTGCGCCAGAACAGAGAAGAAGCCGCACTGGGTGTGGGCGAGGCCGAATGGCTGCGGCTGCGAAGCCGCCCCGACCTGCCTGCGCCGGAGCCGCGGCGACCAGGACTCTTTCACGCGGCCTTGTTGCTGCCGGACCGCGCCGCGTTGGGAAGCTGGGTGCGGCACGCGTCGGCGCTGGGGGTCCGGTTGGGGGCGGGCGACCACCTGGTCAGCGAAGCCCTCTACCTGACGGACCCGGAGGGCAACGGGGTGGAGGTCTACCGCGACCGCCCCCGCGAGGAGTGGAGCTGGGCGGGCGGACAGGTCCGCATGGACACCCTGCCGCTGGACCTGCCCGGCTTGCTCGCGGTGGGCGAGGCCGCCGGGCCGTTTCGTGGGGCCGCGCCCGGCACCCGGCTGGGCCACGTGCATCTGCGGGTGGGGGACGCGGCGCGGGCTGCCCGTTTCTACGCGCAGGCGCTGGACCTGCACCCGGTTGCCGAGTGGCGCGGGGCCGCGTTTCTCTCGTGGGGGGGGTATCACCATCACTTCGGCCTCAACGAGTGGGAGACCCGTGGGGCGGGCCGTCCGCTGGCCCCCGCTACCGGACTGGGTGAGGTCGAGATCCTCGTTCCTGACCTCGCCCCCGCGCGGGCGCGGCTCGCGGCGTTGGGTGTTCCCGCTGCGGAAGAAGCCGGGGCGCTCGCCTTCGCCGACCCCTGGGGCCTGCGCCTGATCCTCCGTGCCTCTCCCGCTGCGGGCGGCTAGACTCCGGGGCGATGAGCGAGGGAACAGAACGGGTGCGGGTGGGCCGAGAAGCCGAGTTGCCGGAGGGCAGCCAGACCGAGGTGACGGTGGGCGGCCAGAGCGTGGTGGTCGTCCGCTACGAGGGCGAGTTTTACGCCCTACGCAACAACTGCACCCACAAGGATTTTCCCCTGCTCGGCGGCGAGGTGAGTGATGGGCGCATCACCTGCACCAAGCATGGGGCCAAGTTTGAGCTGGCGACGGGGAAGGCAAAAGCGCTGCCCGCCGTCAAGCCCGTGAGGATTTACCGCACGGTGCGCGAGGCGGGCGAAGTGTTCGTTGAGGCGCTGTGAAGGGAGCTAGCGCCCGCCCCTGGTAAGCCGCCACAGGGTGTAGGCGTTGTTCAAAAACAGCAGGCCACACAGCAGCGCGAAGATGGTCTCGCCGCGCTGAAAGAAGCGAATCCCCAGGATGCCCCAGCCGCACATCAGCGCGACGACCAGCCAGATGCGCCAAGCGGGAGCATTCACAGGGTCCTCCAGGTCAGCATGGCCCTAGCCTAGCGCACCCCGCCGGGGCGAAGCGTCCCACTTGGCGCGGGGGCGGGGGCCAGGACAGACCGGACCGCCGCTTCCGCGTTCAGCAGTCCCGCACCGCAACTGCGCTGCGGGTCGGGGTCGCAGCGCCCACCCGGAAAGGGGGTGGCCGTGCGGAGCAGCAGGTCACGCACCTGCGCGGGCGTCAAGGTGGGCTTGAGGCCAAACAGCAGGCTCGCGACTCCCGCCACGTGCGGGGCGGCGAGGCTGGTGCCGTCCGGGGTGCGCTCGCCGCCCGGCCCACTCACGCTGCTCGCCAGGATGCCTCGCCCCCGCTCGCCTCCAGGCGCGGCCAGGGCCACGCTGCGCCCCCAGTTGGCATAGCCAGGGCGCTGGCCTCCCTCCGACACGCTCGTCACGGTCAGGACGTTCCGGCACCCCGCGGGCGAGTACCCACTCGCGTCGGCCCCGTCGTTGGCGGCCCCCGCGACGACCAGTGCCCCCCGCGCCGTCACCGCGTCCACGGCGGCCTGAATGCGGGCGTCGCAGCCGCTCAGCGGGATGAAGTCCGCGTACAGGCTGAGGTTGAGCACCCGCGCCGGGTTGGGGTTGGTGGGCACCCCCGCGACCGCCAGACCCGCCGCCCAGCGCAGCCCGTCGGCGAGGTCTTGCGGGTCGATAAGGCCGTCTTGACCGGCCACCCGCACCTGCACGATGCGGGCGCGGGGGTTGATGCCGGCCATGCCGCGCCCGTCGTGTGCCGCTCCAATCAGGTTGCCGATCACCTCGGCGTGATAGGCATACTCACCCACCCCACTGCCGTCGGGGTCGCGCCCGTCCCTGTCCCCGGCCCGCGCCGGGTCCGACACGAAGTCGTAGCCCTTGAGCAGCCGCCCGGCGAGTTCGGGCGTGCTGACAAAGCCGGTGTCGAGCACGGCCACCGTGACCGGAGCGCCCCGGCCCGTGCCCGCCAGCTGTGCCCACGCCCCCGGCATCCCCACCGCCGTCAGGTTCCACTGCCGCGGGAAGAGAGGGTCAGGGGGGCGGTAGGTGGCCGGGGTGGGGGAGGGGCGGGGGGGTGGCGCGGGCACGGCGTCGAGCGGCAGCAGCGGCGCGGGGGGCTGCGGGCGCGGCGGCTCCGGCTGAAGTTCGGGCAGGGCGGGCAGCGCAGGCAGCGGCACGAGGCGCGGCGCGGCGAGGGCCGAAGCCCCCAGCAGGCCAGCGCAGAGGAGAAGGGCGCGGGTCCGGTTCATCCCGGCAGTCTGGCGGCTGAGGCTGACGGGCGGCTGAGGACCGCCTACCATGCGGGGCATGACCCCCCAGACTGTCCTCCTGACCGGGGCTTCCAGCGGCATCGGCCTCGCTACCGCCGAAGCGCTCGCGGCGCGGGGCCACCGCCTCGTTCTCGCCGCCCGCCGCGCCGAGAGCCTCGCGGCCCTGGCCCGCCGCCTCGACCCCTCCGGCTCGCGGGTGCTCGCCGTGCCCACCGACGTGACCGTGGACACCGAGCGCCGGGCGCTGCTGGCGGCGGCGGAAGCGCAGTTCGGCCCGGTAGACGTGCTCATCAACAACGCGGGCGTGACGGTCGAGCGCGGCTGGTGGTGGGACGACCCCGACCCCCTGCGGGTGCTGCGGGTCAACCTCGAAGCTCCTATCGAACTCACCCGGTTGGTGCTGCCCGCCATGCGGGCGCGGGGCCGGGGCCACATCGTCAACATCGGCTCGGTGGCGGGGCGGGCGGCCACCAACGGCATGTATTCGGCGAGCAAGTTCGGCCTGCGCGGGTTTTCGCTGGGGCTGCGGCGCGAGCTGCGGGGCAGCGGCGTTACGGTCAGCCTGATTGCCCCCGGCTTTGTCCGCAGCGAGATGACGGCCTCGGCCCGCCTCCCCATGCCCGGCCCGGAGATTGTGGCGCGGGCTGTGGCGGACGTGCTGGAGCACCCCCGGCGCGAGGTCATTGTGCCGCGCGTGTACGCGCTCCTTGCCGCCCTCGACCACTTTTTCCCTGCGCTGGGAGACCGGATATCGGGGCTGCTCATTCGGCGGCGCTATGACCACCGGGAGGGGGAGCAGTAGTCCACCCCAAGCTTCCCTTCAGGCCCCGGCGGGCCAAGCGGGGCGGCCACCCCCGTACACTGACCCCGACATGAGTGTCGCCAAGACAGCCAAGACAGCCTTCAAAAGGGCGCTGCCGCTGCTGGAGCGCGGCCTGCTGGCCCTTGACCACGCGGTGAGCGGATACGTGCAGCCCCGGCGGGCGCGGGGCAATCTCATCTTGCAGCCCTATGTGGGGTGGGGCACCCCGCAAACGGTGGAACTGCAAGGGCGGGTGCTGCTGCCCCGCACCCTGGCCCCGGCCCGCAAGGGGGACCCCCGCTGGCGCAACTTCCGCAACGTGCTGCGGCGGCTGCTCTCGCGGGAGGTGGGTGGGGTACCCGTGACGGGCACCCTGGGCGGGGCCGTCGCGAGCGACGTGAGCGGCAGCGACGGTTACTTCACTCTGGTCTTTGCCCCCCCGCCCGGCGCAGAGCCGTTCGCCCCCGGTTGGCACGAGGCGGAGCTGCAGATTGAAGGCCGCGAGGGCCGCACTCGCGCCCGCGTGCAAGTCGTCTCGGAGGCCCGCTTCGGCATCATCAGCGACCTTGACGACACCGTGATTCAGTCGGACGTGACCAGCCTGCCGCGCATGCTGATGACCGCCCTGACCGGAAACGCTCGCACCCGCCTCCCCTTTCCCGGCGTGGGGGCGCTCTACCGGGCGCTCACCCGCGAGGGCGAGGCCCGCAACCCCATCTTTTACGTCTCCAGCAGCCCCTGGAACTTCTTCGACCTGCTGTGGCAGTTCCTCGACTACCGCCGCATACCGCTGGGGCCGATGTTCCTGCGCAACTGGGGCTTCGACCTGCTGGCCGGGCATGGGGGCTACAAGCATGGAGTCATCGAGCGTCTCTTTGAGCGGTATCCCGACCTGAAGTTCGTGCTTATCGGGGACAGCGGTGAGAAAGACCCCGAAATCTATGCCGAGGTCGTGCACCGTCACCCTGACCGGGTGCTCGCCGTATACATCCGCGACGTGACGGAAGCCAGCCGCGATGAGGGTGTCCTGAAGCTGCGCGAGGAGGTTCGCAAGGCCGGAGTGGACCTCGTGCTTGCTGCCGACAGCCTCAACGCCGCCAGCCACGCGATGAGCATGGGTCTGATTACACCGGGCGAGTTCCGCAGCGTGCTGACGAGCGTGGCGCGGACGTACGAGACGTAAGGGAGGGCAGCCGCCAGCCAAGACAGCGGACCGGGGGAAAACCTCCGGTCCGCTGGCCTATCGCCTGGGCCTAGCTCTGGGTGCCGCTTCCGCCCCGGCGGCCCCGGCGGCGGCGGCGGCGGTGGCCGTCTCCGCCCCCCCCGCCCGCTCCCGCGTCGCCCTGCGGGGCCTGAGGCTGGCCAGCGCGGGCGGCCCCGCTGCGGGCGCTGCTGGAGCGACCGTTGAGGTCGCGGACGGCCCCACGGTCGCTCGCGCCACGGGTGTACGCGCCGCGGCCCCCGCTGCGGTCGCCGGGGCGTCCGTCGGCCCCGAAGCGGCGGCCTCCGTCGCCGTGGCCCCCCTCGTCGGGCGGGAGGTTTTCCACGGTCCAGTCTCCGAAGTACATCCGCTGCACGGTGATGTTTACCGGGCGCAGGTGCTCATTGCGCGGGCGCTCCAGAGTGATGACCCGGCGGCCCCCGCGTCCGCCGCTTTGCCCGCCCTGATGGCCCCCGGCAGAGCGCCCGCCGCCGCTGCCGCCACTCGCCCCCCGGCCCTCGCGCCCGCCCTGCGGGCCTCCCCGCGTGGGGCGGGGGGCCGGAGCGGCGGGCTGGGGGTCGTCCAGGGTGAACTTGCGCGGCGCGGAGGTGCTCACCGTTTGCAGCTTCTCGCGTTTCTCGGCCTCGCGGTCCTCGCGGCGGCGAGCGCGTGGGCGAATGGGGTTGCCTTCCATATCGGTCTCCTGGGTGAAATCGATTTGCCGGGCCAGGGGGTTGACCTGGCTGATGGTCACGGTGATGGGGTCGCCGAGGCGGAAAATGCGCCCGTTCGAGCGGCCCCGCAGCATCTGTGCGTCTTCAAGGTAGATGTAGTAGTCGTCGTCGAGGTGCGAGATGTGCAGCTTGCCCTCCACGCCGTTTTCCAGGGCGACAAAGAGGCCACTGGCGACCACCCCCGACACGTGGCCGGGGAAGCTCTCGCCGAGGTGCTCCTGCGCCCACTTGGCCTGGTAGTACTTCGTCAGGTCGCGCTCGGCTTCCGCTGCCGCCCGCTCGCGCTCGGAGGTGTGCTCGCCCATCCCCGGCAGCCGGGCACGCAGTTCGTTTGCCGCCCGGCTGTTCGCCCGCAGCTCGCCCGTCAGCATCCCCTTGAGGACCCGGTGCACGAGCAGGTCCGGGTAACGGCGAATGGGCGAGGTGAAGTGCAGGTACTCGTCAAAGGCGAGGCCAAAGTGCCCCAAGTTCTCGCCCGCGTACTTGGCCTGCTGCATCGAGCGCAGCAGCAGCGTGTTGACCACGCTCTCGCGTCCGGTGCCGCGCACGCCCTTGAGGACCGCCTGGTACGCCTGTGGGGTGGGTTCCCCACCGGGGAAAGACAGGCCCAGCCGCGCCAGCGCGTTCGTCGCCTCCTGGAACTTCTGGAGGGTGGGTTCCTCGTGGATGCGAAAGAGGGCCGGAATCTCGCGTTGCAGCAGCTCGTGGGCCACCACCTTGTTGGCGAGGAGCATCAGGTCCTCGATCATCCCCCGCGCCGTTTCCTCGCGGATGGGAATCAGCTCCATGCGTCCGCCCGGCCCCACATCCACCTTGACCTCGCGCAGCTTGAAGTCCAGCGAGCCTTCGCGCAGGCGCTTTTGGCGCAGCTTGCTCGTCATCTTGAGCAGCAGGTGGAGGTCACCTTCGAGGTGCCGGGCGTGTTCGGGCAGGGTGGCGGTCGCCTCCGAGTAGGCCTGCACCTCGTCGTAGGTGAGCCGCGCTTTGGAATTGATGACCGAGGGCGCGAGCTGCACCCTCAGGATGTCGCCCTCCGCCGAGAGTTCGACGAGCGCCGTCAGGGTGAGGCGGTCTTCAAAGGGCACCAGGCTGCACACCCCGTTGGAGAGGTGTTCGGGCAGCATGGGCAGCACCCGGCCCGGCAGATACACACTGGTGGCGCGGGCGTAGGCTTCTTTGTCCAGCGGGCTGCCCTCGGTCACGTAGTGGCTGACGTCCGCGATATGGATGCCGACCACAAAGGTGCCCTCCGGCGTGGGCTGGATGTGAATGGCGTCGTCGAAGTCCTTGGCGTCGCGTCCATCGACCGTAAAGATGTTGAACTCGCGCAGGTCGAGCCGTCCCACAAGTGCTTCGGGCGGAATCTGGGTGGGGATGGCATTCGCCTGCTCCAGCACGTCCGCCGGGAACTCGCCGCGCAGCCCGTACTTGACGATGACGGCCTCAGTTTCGGTGGCGGGGTCGTCTTGCTCGCCGAGCACGCGGGTGACTTGCCCAAAGACCTCGTCTTCTCCGGTCTGTTCGGGCCAGTACAGCTCGGCCACGACCCTTGCGCCGCTGTGCAACTCCTCAATCCCCTGCGGCAGCAGCAGGATGCGGTGCCGGGCGCGGTGGTCGTCGGGCTTGAGGATGGGGTGGCCCTTGCTGAACTCCAGCGTGCCCACGAGCTGCTTATAGGCCCGCTGCACGATGCGGACCACCGATGCCCGCGGGTTGCCGTCCCCGCGCTGGCCCCGGCGGGGGCCGCCCCCGCGCCCGCCGTCGCCCCGGCCCTCCATCCGCACGAACACGATGTCGCCGTTCCAAGCCTCCAGGGTGTGTTCAGGGGCAACATAGAAGTCCTCGCCGCCGCTGTCCGGCACCACGAAGCCGAAGCCCGCCGCCGACGCCTGAAAGCGGCCCCGCACGAGGTTCATCGCTTCGGGGAGGCCGTAGGTCCGCTTGCGGGTGCGAATCACGGTGCCGCTGCGGGTCAGGTCGTCCAGCAGCGCTTCGAGGTCGCGCCAGCCCCCCAAGCGGTCGAGCATCTGGCGGGTAAAGGTGCGTTCCAGGTCGCGCACGTGGATGGGCCGCCCCACCTTGCGCAGTTGCGCCACCACCAGGCTGCGGGCAGGGTCATCGGGCGCTTCGGCGGTCGCCTCGGCGCGGCCCTCGTCCTCCTCCCCGTCTGGGGTCCCGTGCGGGAGGTCCACGAGGGGTTCAGGCGTATCGGCTTGCCCGTCGCCCGCCAGGGTCAGCACCGGGGCGGGCGCTTCCCCCGCGGGTTGGGGGGTCGCCGCCGCCTCCACCGCCACGGATTCCACGCCGCCCAGCACCGCATTCAGCGGAGTCTCGGCGGGGTCGGGTTCGGGGGTCGCCGCCGCCCCGGCTCTCGCCCGGCGTCCGCGCCGAGGCTTGGGCACCTCCAGCAACACGGGGTCGGTCGGCTCGCTCGCCACGGTTGGCCGCACGTTTGGCGAGGGGGCGGCAGAGCCGAGGTCGTCGGGGGTGCTCGCCTTGCGGCGGCTGCGGCGCGGCTTCGCGGGGGTTGCCGCGGGTTCGGTGGATTCAGCGGTGGGTTCGGGGGCTGGTGCCGCCGCTGGCACTGCCGTTTTCTTCGCGCTCCGCGTGCGGCTCTGGCGAGCGGGCTTGGCGGGGGCCGGGTCTTCCGGCTCGGTCGGGGTCGGCGCAGCGGTCAGCGCTTCTGGCTCGGTTTCAGCCGCGGGGGCCGGGGCCGCCGCCCGCTTGCCCCGGCGGGGCTTGGGGGCGGCGGCTACGTCGGGAGTCGGCGCTGCCAGCGCCGCGGGAGCTGCGGAGTCTGGCGCAGTGGCCGTTTCTCCAGCCGCTTCTCCGGCCTGTTGAGCTGCTTTTGTCCGCGCCGAGCGGCCCCGGCGGGGTTGGGGGGGCGGCGGGGTCTCCGTGTCCTCCGCCGCAGGGGGGTCTTGAGGGGCTGCCTGTTCCGGGGACGCTGCTGCGGCCACCTTGGCCGAGCGTCCGCGCCGGGGGCGGGCCGGGGATGGGGGCTGCGCCGCCGCAGGGGTGGGCAGCTCGGCGGCATTGGTCTGTTCTTCGGAGGCGGTGCGCTGCGGCTCGCCGGGCACCACGCGCTCCTTGTTTGCTCTGGGCATTCCTCACCTATCAGGACGCGCCCGTGGGACTCTATATGGAGGTCGGTCGCCGGGCAGGGCCGCGTGCAGCGGGGCAGGCGGCAGCCCGAAAGCGGCACTCTCGCCCAGGGGCAGGGGGTCTCACGCTTGTCGCGGGTCGCGCCCGGCTCTCCCACCTGCCGCAGCAGTGCCCGGAGGCGGGGGGCAGGGGCGCAGTCCTATGACCCGGCAGCGCACTCAGTCTATCACGCGGGAGCAGCGGGGCGGCGGCGCTTGCCCGTTACGTTGGGTATCCCGCTCGACCCAGCCCGTCAGGGGGGCGTGGTCGCTGAGGCGGGCGGCGCGGTCGGCGGCCACCCCCCGAACCTCAGTCCCCGCGGCGAGGAGGTAATCGATGCGCCAGCCCACGTCGTTGGCGTAGGCTTGACCCCGGTTGCTCCACCAGGTGTACTCGGCCCGCTCGCCCAGGGCAGCGCGGTGCGTGTCGGTCAGGCCCGCGGCGAGGTGGGCGGTCATCCAGGCGCGTTCGTGGGGCAAAAAGCCGCTGTTGCCGCGATTTCCCCGCCAGTTTTTGAGGTCGAGTTCGCGGTGCGCCACGTTGTAATCGCCGCCGATAATGACCGGAAGGCCCTGCGCGAGCGTCTGCACCGTCCAGGTGTGGTAGTCGGCCAGCACCCGGTCCTTGAAGCTCTGCCGCTGGGGGCCAGAGCTGCCGCTGGGCAGGTACACGCTGGCAAATCGCACCCCGCCCACCACCGCGCTGAGAACCCGGCCCTCGGCGTCCATCTCCGGGTGACCCATGCCGGGGCGTACGTCTTCCAGCGGAAACTTGCTCAGGATGGCCACCCCGCTGTAGCCGGGCTTCCGCGCCGGAAACCACGCGCTGGCGTACCCCAGGGCTGCGAACAGCTCCGGCATGGGGTCAGCGCGGACCTCTTGCAGCAGCAGCACGTCGGGGGCCTCGCGGGTGAGCCACCCCTCCAGGCCCTTTCTCAGGGCGCTGCGTATCCCATTGACGTTGAGGGTAGTCACCTTGAGGGGGGCGGGCAGCGGGGCGGGGCGCATCGGCGCGGAGGATAACGGATGACGGAGCCTACGGTCGGGTACCCTGGGGGCAGTATGGTCGAGATCAAGTTCCGCAACGAGCAGGATGGCCGCGAGTTCGAGCTGACCCACCCCCGCGCCGCCCGCGTGCTGGAAGACGTGCGGGCCTGGGCCGAGAAGAATGAGTTCGCGCATGTCACCTTCTGGCGCGACGCCGCCGACGAAGAGCGGCTGTGGGTGCAGCTTGGTGACGACCGCCTGAATTACTGGATTCCGGTCAGCACCTTCACCGAGGGCCGTCATGAGGCGGTCGAGATGCAACTCGACTACGCCCGCGGTGCTCAGCGCCGCAGCGCCGCTGGATACGAGCGCTTCGATAAGTGAGGCCAGCTGGCGCTGATTCCTGAGCGTTTGCCAAGCAACGCGAGGGGAAAAGCAACACGGGCTGGCCCTTCACGACCCTCCCAAAGGGACGACCAGCGGAACGCCCCATGCCGTAGAACCGTTCCTCGCCCTAGACCTCGTTCTGCTGCGTGAAGGGGCCAGCGACCGCCCGGCCCCTGCGCAGAGTATTTAAGCCCTCCTGTTGAAGGCTCCACGGAACGTTTAAAACGTGGTGCCTTCTACGTTTTGGGAGGAAAGGCCGGGCGAGAGTTGGGCCGTGCTTCGGGGCAGGGTTCCCCGCTCCGAGAGTCTTACTCGAAAGGCAGGTCCCACGATGAAACTGTCCAACCTGATGTACGTGCTCGGCTTTGTTTCGATGGCGATGTCCGCTGGCTCCTTTACTGCTGGCAAAGCAGAGGGCGGTGCGGGCGATAAAGAAGGCGAAGAAAAGCAGCGGAGCGGCCTTTTCGTGGGCTTCTGGCCCCCCACGTTCTTCATCCTCGGCAAAATCATCGAGGACCGCGAGAACCGCAACAAGAACATCCTCACCGGCGAGTGAGCTGGCTTGTTTAACAGATAGACCACAGCGTTTCAAACGAGTACTGTTTTGGCCCTCTCCCCTCGTAGGAGAGGGCCTTGCGCAGCAAAGAGTGAGGGGCGCAGATTCAATCCGCGCCCTCTGGACCGTCTTTTTCTAACGCAGTTCCATGCGCGTTTTTAAGAAGTTGGTCATCACCGCGCCGCGCTTGTAAAACGGATTGTCCATAATCTTGATGTAAAGCGGAATGGTGGTCTTGGGGCCGTGAATCACGGTCTCTTCGAGTGCCCGCTTCATGCGGCTGATGGCCTGCTCGCGAGTGTCATGGTGGACAATCAGCTTGCCAATCAGCGAGTCGTAGTGGGGCGGAATCACGTAGCCTGCGTAGGCGTGACTGTCGACCCGCACGCCGGGGCCGCCCGCAAAGTGCACGTCGTCGATTTTGCCCGCTGCCGGACGAAAATCCTTGTCGGGGTCTTCGGCGTTGATGCGGCACTCGATGGCGTGGCCGCGCAGCTGCACGTCCTCCTGCCGAAGGGGCAGGCCCTCGCCCGCCGCGATTTGCAGTTGGAGGCGCACGAAGTCGAGGCCTGAAATCATCTCTGAGACGCAGTGCTCGACCTGGATGCGAGTGTTCATCTCCATGAAGTAGTAGTTGCCGTCCCGGTCGACGATGAACTCCAGCGTGCCCGCCCCTGCGTAGTTCACGTGCCGGGCGAGGCGCACTCCCGCGTCCAGAATCTCCTGCCGCAGCGATTGGGGCAGGGTCGAGGGCGCTTCCTCAATCAGTTTCTGGTTGCGGCGCTGAATAGAACAGTCGCGCTCGCCGATGTGGATGACGTGGCCCTGGCCGTCGCCCATGACCTGCACCTCGACGTGCCGGAACTCCTCCAAGAACTTCTCCATGATGATGGCGGGGTCGCCGAAGTACAGCCGCGCTTCCTCCTGCGCTTGTCCAAAGGCCGAGCGCAGCTCTTCTTGGGTCCGCACGACTTTCTGTCCGCGCCCGCCGCCCCCCGCACTGGCCTTGAGCAGCACCGGGTAGCCAATCTGCTTGGCGGCCAGGAGCGCGGCGTCGACGTCCTCCAGCACGCCCGTTCCCGGCACGACGGGCACCCGGCTTTGCGCGGCGATGTCGCGCCCGCCCGCTTTGCTGCCGAGCGCCCGCATGGATTCCGGCGTCGGACCGATAAACACCAACCCGTGCTCGCGGCACATCTCCGCAAAGTCGGGGTTTTCAGCCATAAAGCCGTAACCGGGGTGAATCGCCTCGGCCCCGGTCATCAGCGCCGCCGAGAGGATATTGGGAATGTTGAGGTACGAGGCGTTGCTGGCGGGCGGCCCCACACACACCGACTCGTCGGCCAGCAGCACGGGCAGGCTCTTCTCGTCGGCGGTAGAATACACCACCACCGTCTTAATGCCCATCTCCCGCGCCGTGCGAATGACGCGTAGGGCGATTTCGCCGCGATTGGCGATTAGGATTTTTTTGAACACAGCTCTCGGCCCTCAGCTTTCATACGTCCTCCGCTAGAAAGGTAGACCTGTAACCCTTGCAGCCGAGCGGAGTGAGAAGGAGAACAAAGGGTTCTGGGCATGGCGTGAACAAAGCAGCGCTTTTGCGATGTGGTCACGAAACAGCCGGAACTCCTTTCAGCCTTTAGCCCTCAGCGGACGGCTCACTCGATGATGAACAGCGTCTGTCCGTACTCCACCGGCTCGGCGTTTTTCACCAGAATCTCGCGCACCACGCCGCCCGTCTCGGCCTCAATCTCGTTCATCAGCTTCATCGCTTCGATAATGCACAGCACCTGTCCGGGCTGCACCGTGTCGCCCACCTTGACGTAAGGGGGCGCGTCGGGGCTGCTCGCCGCGTAGAAGGTGCCCACGATGGGAGCCTTGACGGGGGTTCCGGCAGAAGCGGGCTTGGCCGGGGGGGCCGCCGCTGCGGGCGGCTCGGCAGGAGTGCTCTCAGGAGTGACGGGGGCCGGAGCCGGAGCTTCTGCGGGCGCGGGGGCTGCGCTGCTCGCGGCGGGCGGCGGGAAGCTGGGCGCGGGGAGAGTGGGAGCCGGGGCCGGGGCCGCCATGCCCGCCACCTGCGGGCCACGCTTGAGGTCAAGGGCGAAGCTGCCGGTCGTCAGGCTGAACTCGCGCACATCCGCTGCCTTGAGGGCGTCGAGAATCTTTTTCAGGTCATCTGGGTTCATGGCTCCTCCGGAAAGGGCAAGAAGGCGTATGGGGGGTGAACTGAACCGAGTCTAACGGCCAAAGGAAACGCCGCCCCCAGACCAGGGAGGCGGCGTTCCGGAAAGGGGGCATCAGGCGCGGCTGAGGTATTGGCCCGTGCGGGTGTCGACCTTCACGTCGGTGCCCTGCTCGACAAAGAGGGGCACCTGCACGACCGCGCCCGTCTCCAGGGTGGCGGGCTTGGTGCCGCCAGAGACGGTGTCGCCGCGCACGCCGGGGTCAGTTTGGACGATTTTGAGAATGACCTGGTTGGGCAGCGTGATGCTCAGGGGCTTTTCGCCGTACATCGCCACCTCAACCTCGGTGTTTTCCTTCATGAACTTGGCGGCGTCGCCAACGAGCGAGGGAGGCAGGTGCACCTGGTCATAGGTGTCTAAGTCCATGAACACGAAGTCCGAGCCGTCCTTGTACAGGAACTGCATCTTCTTGCCCTCGACGTAGATGTCCTGGAGCTTTTCACCGCTGTTAAAGGTGCGGTCCACGATGGAGCCGGTTTCCATATTGCGGAACTTGGTGACCACCTTGGCCCCGCCGCGTCCCATCTTGAGGTGGGAGTATTCCAGGCATTCCCACAGCCCGCCGTCCATCTCCACTTTGGTGCCATTGCGCAGTTCCGTCACGCTAATCATAGGTCTGTTCTCCTCGTTTCCGGCCCTGCCGGGAGGGCGCGGGCCGTGCTGGGGTCTTGTGCCGCTTGGTGCCGCTTGGATTGGGCCGGGGCGCTCCTCTTCGGTCTGCCAGGGGCCGCTCGGCAACAGGCCAGATTCTAGCAGAGCGGTGGGGGGCAGGGCCGAGCGCTCCGGAGCCCCCCGTTTCCGCCCCCCTTCCGGTTTGCTACACTGCCAGGGTTGCATGGCCCCCGCCCCCACCCTGGGCACCTTGAGCCGGGACGCGGAGCGGGTGAGGCGGCCACTGCGGACCCCCGGAGGAAACACCCAT
Source organism: Deinococcus murrayi DSM 11303 (assembly GCF_000482805.1). Taxonomy (GTDB): domain Bacteria; phylum Deinococcota; class Deinococci; order Deinococcales; family Deinococcaceae; genus Deinococcus; species Deinococcus murrayi. The sequence goes on from NZ_AXWT01000009.1 coordinate 45,410, forward strand.
CATGGAACTGAGAGCCATTCCCCGCACCAGCCAGCAGAAGCTGGCCCCTGGCATGATTCCCGCCGTCGCCTACAACAAGGAGAAGAACGTCTCCTTTGCCATCGAGCGCCGGGCCTTTGACCGCGCCTTCCGGCAGCAGGGCACCACGGGCCTCTTTGACATCGTTCTGGAAGGCGGCGAGACCTTCCCGGCCCTGGTCAAGGCCGTTCAGATGGACAAGCGCCGCCGTGAGGCCATTCACGCCGACTTCTACCTGGTGACCTACGGCGAGCCGGTGCAGGTCAGCGTGCCCGTGCACACCACGGGCCGCAGCCAGGGCGAGGTCATGGGCGGTCTGGTCGACATCGTGGTGCATAGCCTCGACGTTATCGCCCCTGGCCCGCGCCGCATTCCGCAAGAAATCACTGTGGACGTCACCGCCCTGAACATCGGTGACCACGTGACCGCCGGGCAGATTCGCCTCCCCGAAGGCGTCAAGCTCGCTGTGGACGAAGACCTCGTGGTCATCAGCGTGCTGCCGCCCCGCCTCACCGCCGAGGAGCTGGAAGCCGAGACCCAGGCTGCTCAAGTCGCCGGGCTGGTCGCCGCGGGCGAACTCTCCGAGGAGGCTGCCGCCGCCGTGCTGGAGGGCGACGCCAGCATTGAAGAGGTCAAGGCCGAGGCCAGCGAGACTGCCGAGGGCAACAGCGAAACCAACCAGGGCTGAGCTGCCCCGCTCGTCCAAGCTGGGATTCCCCCGTGGGGTCCCAGCTTTTTTTAGGGTGTTTGCCCCCGTAAGCACCCCGCCCGCTCTGCCTGGGGCCGCTCGCCGCAAGCCCGTGCCAGTGCGTAAAAGGCGGGAAGGTCGCCGCCGACCCGTGTCAGCGCCGCCCTGAAGTCGGGCACCAGCGCGGCGTACGCCGCGACCGACGCGAGGGCCGCGTTGTTGACCCCGGCGGCGAACCAAGCGTCGTAGCCCGTGTAGCCGCCCCAGCTCGCCTTTAGCGCCGCGTAGCGCTCCTGCAAGTCGGAGAGCACCGCCGCCTTGCGCGTTCGCATCTCTTCCGGCGCGAGGGGCTGCGCGTAGAGGGTCTGCAACTCTGCCCGCGTCTCCAGCAGCAGGGCCTCGAACGCCTCTGCCCGCTTCCGCGCTCTCCGGTCGGCCTCCGCCAGTTCGGGCGTGCCGCGAGCCGCAAGCCACCGCCGCCAGCCTTCCTCCTCGACCGTGGTGGCAAACGACTCGTTGTAGACGGTATCGCCGGGCACGTACACGGCGGGATGGGCGAGTTCGTGAATCACGGTGCGAATCAGCGTGGGGTCGGGATAGGCCAGCGTGCTGTAGGCGGTCACCCCGCTCACCCGCACGTCCTCGCCCGCTGCTCGCCGCGCTTGCGCGTAGGCCCGTGCAGAGGCCTCCCGGAAATACCCCCGGTAGCCCACGCACCCAGCCACCGGAAAGCAGGAGGTCAGCAGCTCTACCCCAAACTCTGGCGCTCGAAACACGTTCCAGACGACCAAAGGGCGGCCTACGTCCACGAAGTTGCGGTAGGCTCCTCGGTCAGGCAGGCCCAACTCCCTGAGCGCAAAGGTCCGGACCTCCTCCACCAGCGCCAGCTTGCGCCGGGTTTCCGGTGGGGTCGTGGGGTCCGCTCTCACCTCGGCCACAGGCCGCGCCCGCCCCAGCAGGTCGAGCTGACCTTGCGCCGCCTGCGCCAGATACTGAATCTCGCCGCAGCCGCTCAGGACCAGCATGAGGCCACCCCCCACCCCCCAGGCTTTCATGAGCGCAGTCTAGAGGTCGGCAGGAAGGAGGCAAGCGCTACCATGCCCCATGACCTCTGCGAAGATGCAAGGGTTGGCGGCCAAGATGCGCGGCATGGACCTCTGCTTGCTGACCACCGTGAGCAGCCACGGGCGGCTGGCCTCGCGTCCCATGAGCAACAATGGTGAGGTCGAGTACGACGGCACCTCCTATTTTTTTACCTGGGCCAACTCGCGTATGGTGCGGGATATCCAGGCCAATAAACACGTGCAGCTCGGTTTTCGCGCCGAGAAGGGCTTCCTGTTCGTGGCCGTGCAAGGCGAGGCCCGCGTCCTGACCGACCGCCGGGTCATGAAAGACCATTGGCACGAGGAGTTGCGGCAGTGGTTTGGGGACGGCCTGGAGACTGAAGGGCTGGTCATGCTCGTCGTGGATGCCAAGCGCATCCAGTGGTGGGGCGAGGAAGACGGCACCATCGAGCTGTGAAGCGGGGCGAGGAGCATCCCTGTGAGAACATGGAACCCTGGGCCGCCCAGAAGAAACGACCCCGCGGCGGCGCAGAGACGTCTTGCGCGGGTCTCGTTGGGGGAGAGGGACCCTGTCTGAGCCGGGCAACGACCCCCCCGGCCACAAACCAGCGGTCAGCCCCCTTCCCGGTAGCTGACCGCTGACGGCTGACGGTTGGGCAGCCTCTAGGCCGCCCCCACCTTCTCCGCGATGATGCCCTCGATGTACTTCACGACGCTGGCCAGCGGCACCCGCGAGAGCACATCTTCGAGGAAGGCCGTGACCAGCATCTTCTCGGCGAGTTCCTGGCGAATGCCCCGCGAACGCAGGAAGAACAAAGCTTCTGGGTTGACCGGGCCGGTGGTCGAGCCGTGCGAGCAGCGCACGTCGTTGGCATTGATTTCGAGCTGGGGCACCGAGAAGTTCTGCGCTTCGCTGGAGAGCATCAGCGTGCGGTGCTTCTGATAAGCATCGGTCTTCTGGGCACCCAGGTCGACCTTAATCATGCCGGAAAAGACGCCTACCGACTGGTCGGCGTTGACGCCCTTGTACAGCAGGTCCGAATGCGCGTGCGGGGCGGCGTGGTGCTGGAGGGTGTAGTGGTCAAAGTGCTGGTCCCCGCTTGCGAAGTACAGCGCCAGCATCTCCGAGTCGCTGCCCGGCCCACGCAGGTAGCTTTGCATCTCGGTGCGGCTCAGGGTGCCACCCATCGTGACGACGAGGCTGTTGAGGGTGGCGTCCCGCTCCACGTCGCCGCGCTGACGCTGGATGTGGGTCACCCCCTTGCCCCAGTTCTGCACGGAGACGTACCGCAGGCGAGCCCCCGCCTTCACCACCAGCTCGACCGCGCCGATGGCGTAGGTGCCGGGCAGTTCTTCTGAGTCCTGCTCGTCGATAAAGGTGACCTGGCTGTTCTCCTCGGCGACCACCAGCGTGCGAGTGGCGGTGTAAGTGCCCGCCTCGCTCATGACCCGGAAGGAACCGAGGGGCAGCTCGACCTCTACCCCACGCGGCACGTACACAAAGGCCCCATTTGTCCACAGGGCCGCCGCCAGCGCCGAAAACTTGCCCTCGCTGGGGTCGGGCGACTTGCTGGGGGTGGTGCCGGGCGCGGCGATGGTGGTGTCGTCGGGCACCTCCGCCGGGACCACGCTGTAGAGGTAGCGCTGCACCAGGTCGGCGTGCTGCTCTGCCGCCGTCTTGAGGTCAGTGAAAATCACGCCCTTCTCGCGCAACTCCTGGGGCAGCTCGGTCGCGTAGACCACGTCCGGGCCGTCGAGCACGAGGTATGCGCCCACATCGGTGCTGTTCAGGCGCTTTTGCACGCTTTTGGGCAGTGCGGAGGTATCAGTCACGCGCTCCCGCTTGGGGTGGGGGCGCAACTCGCCGAAGTCCACGTCCACGCGGGTGTACTTCCAGGCTTCGACGCTCTCGTTGGGCACTTCCAGTTGATTGAAGAGGTCAAGCGATTCGCGACGCTTGGCGAGCAGCCAGTCGGGTCCGCCGTATTCGGTGAGTGGGTCAGTGAAGGGTTGGGTCATAGAACCTCCAAACAGGAAAAAGGTCAGCCCAAAAAGGACTCGACCTCGATCACAACGCCAAAGGGCGCGTTGAAATAAAAGGTCAGCCGCCCATGGTTCTCATGGGGCGCAGGGATTTCAAAACCGCCCTCGGTGAGCTGGCGGTAAATCTCGTGGACTTGCTCCGGAGTGTCCTGCAAGAAGCCGATGTGAAAGACCTTGGGGTACTGCGGGTCCTTCACCCGGAACAGGGAGAGCAGCGCTCCTACGTCGTCCCGGAGGAAGGCCATCTGCTCGTTCAGGGGCATACCGTCCCCCGCAGGCACCAGCCCGAAATAGCGCCCGAAGAGGTCCACCGCTTGCGGCACGTCGGTCACGCCGAGGTTGATGTGGTTGAGTTTCATGGCGCGGCTCCGGAAGGAGGGAAGGGGACAGGGGAGGCCCCTACGCCGGACGAAACCGGAACGCAGGGGCGGGGGGTGCGGCTCAGCCCACCGAGCCTTCCATCTCCAGCTCAATCAGGCGGTTGAGTTCCACCGCATATTCCAGCGGCAGCTCTTTGGCAATCGGCTCGATAAAGCCGCGCACGATGAGGCCCGCCGCCTCGTCCTCCGAAAGCCCCCGGCTCTGGAGATACAGAATCTGCTCGTCGTTAATCTTGGAGACGGTCGCCTCGTGGCCCACGCTGGCGTCTTTTTCCTCAATCTCGATGTAGGGGTAGGTGTCTGTGCGGGCTTCCTCGTCGAGCAGCAGGGCGTCACACTCGACGTTGGTCTTGCTGCCCCGCGCCCCCTCGTAAATCTTGACCAGGCCCCGGTAAGAAGAGCGGCCCGAATCCTTGGAGATGGACTTGGACACGATGGAGCCGCTGGTGTTGGGCGCGAAGTGCACAATCTTGGCCCCGGCATCCTGGTGCTGGCCGCGCCCCGCCATGGCGATGGAGAGCACCTCGCCGCGAGCACCTTCCTCCAGCAGGTAGCAGGCGGGGTACTTCATGGTGACCTTGCTGCCGAGGTTGCCGTCTACCCACTCCATCACGCCGTTTTTGTACACGGCGGCCCGCTGGGTGACGAGGTTGTAGACGTTGTGCGACCAGTTCTGGATGGTTGAGTAGCGGAAGCGGGCACCTTCCTTGACGACAATCTCGATGACGCCAGAGTGGAAGGAGTCACTCGCGTAGGTGGGCGCGGTGCAGCCTTCGATGTAGTGGGCCTGCGCCCCCTCGTCCACGATGATAAGGGTCCGCTCGAACTGGCCGCTCGACTCCGCATTGATGCGGAAGTAGGTCTGCAAGGGGATATCCACCTTCACGCCCTTGGGCACATACACAAAGGAGCCGCCCGACCACACGGCGGAGTTGATGGCCGCGAACTTGTTGTCTTCCGGCGGGATGACGGTGGCAAAGTGCTCGCGGAAGAGGTCGGGATACTGCTTGAGGCCGTCCTCGATGGAGAGAAAGACGACGCCGAGCTTTTCCCACTCTTCTTTGAGGTTGTGGTAGACCATCTCGCTCTCGTACTGGGCACCGACGCCCGCGAGCGCCGCCCGCTCGGCTTCGGGGATGCCGAGGCGCTCGAAGGTTTGCTTCACGTCCTCCGGCACATCGTCCCAGGAACGGGCGTTGTAGCCCTCCGGCTTGATGTAGTAATAGATTTCGTCGAAGTTCAGGCCCGACAGGTCCGCGCCCCAGGTGGGCAGGGGCTTAGAGAGGAAGATGTCGAGCGCCTTGAGGCGGAAGTCGAGCATCCACTGCGGCTCGTCCTTCGCCTTCGAAATCATCTCGACGACTTCGCGGCTCAGGCCCTTGGGGGCCTTGACGGCGTAGCGCTCCGGATTGCTCCAGCCGTACTCGTACTGCGCGTTAATGCTGGCAACTTCAGGGTTGGTCATGGTGAGGCTCCTTGAGAGCAGAGAGCGCAGAAAAAAGGCCCGGCTCAGTCGCCCGCGGCGGCGAGCTGCTTGACCCAGTCGTAGCCTTCGGTGTCGAGCTTCTGCGCGAGTTCGGGGCCGCCCGACTGCACGACGCGGCCATTGACGATGATGTGCACCTTGTCCGGCACGATGTAGTTCAGCAGGCGCTGGTAGTGGGTGATGATGAGGCCGCCGAGATTGGGGCCGCGCAGCGAGTTCACGCCCTTAGCGACGACCTTCAGGGCGTCCACGTCGAGACCAGAGTCGGTCTCGTCCATGATGATGTAGTTCGGCTCCAGCATCAGCATCTGGAGGATTTCGTTGCGCTTTTTCTCGCCGCCCGAAAAGCCCTCGTTGAGGTAGCGCTCGACGATGCTCTCATCCCATTCCAGCGTCTTGAGGGCGTTCGTCAGCTTGCCGTAAAACTCGCTGAAGCTCACCTCCTCGCCTTCCGGCTTGCGGGCCTGCATGGCCAGGCGCAGGAAGTTGGCGATGGTCACGCCGGGAATCTCCACCGGGTACTGGAACGCCAGAAAAACGCCGAGGCGAGCACGCTCGTCGGGTTCCATCTCCAGGATGCTCACACCGTCCACAAGCACTTCGCCTTCGGTCACGGTGTATTCGGGGTCGCCCACAATCACCTTGGCGAGGGTGCTTTTGCCGTTGCCGTTCGGCCCCATGATGGCGTGCAGCTCGCCGCGGGGCACGACAAGGTTCACGCCCTTCAAGATGGGCTGGTCGCCCACAGCGGCATGAAGGTTGCGGATTTCCAGTTGGTGAGGCTGTTCGGTCATGGAAGCTCCTTTGGGGGTCATTCTTCTTGAGAATGATTCCTAGTTGTGGGCGCATTCTACCGATTGCCCGCCGTAAAGTCGAGTGAGTTGGTGCGGATTGGCCGGGCATGCCCTCCGGGCAGCGGACAGCAGCGGATGAGGGCCGGGTCAGTGTTTTTCACGCTTGCCACGTTTCGGCGTGCTACCCGTGAGGACCATGAACGTTGTCGAACTTCTGCGGGCCGCTGGCCCCCTGCTGTGGGTGCTCGCCGCGCTGTCCGTGTATGTCGTCTACACGGCGGCGGTGCGGGCGCAGACGCTCTCGCGCCTGGGGCGCGACCCCGCCGCCCTCATCGAGCGGGCGCGGGCGATTACCGCCGAGAGTGGTCCAGCGGCGGCGCTCGCAGAGGTCGACCGCGCGGCCCACCCCGGTTCGGCGGCTCAGGTGCTGCGGGCGGGGCTGGGCCGCGCCGACCGTGGCCCAGAAGCGGCGCAGGCCGCGATGAACTCGGCCCTGCTCGCCGAAGACGCCCGGCTGTACGCGGGTCTCTCGGCGCTGGGCACTGCCGCGCAGGTCGCGCCCCTGCTGGGCCTGCTGGGCACCGTGATGGGGATGGTGCGTTCCTTTTTGGTCTTTTCGCAAACGGCGGCCCCCACGCCCACGCAGCTCGCCACGGGCATCAGCGAGGCCCTCATTAACACGGCGGCGGGGCTGGTCGTGGCGGTGATGGCCTACGTGGCCCGCAATGCGCTGCGGGCCAAGGCCGACCGCATCGCCACCGCCGCCGAGCGGGTGCGCGAGGAGGTCCCGGCGTGGCTCACGGGCCGGGGGCGCAGGGCTGCGGTGCCGGAAGTGGCGCTGACCTTTGACGCCGTTCCGGCGGTAGGGGCCACGCGGTGAGGCGGGTTCCGAGGGCACCCCGAACCCCGACCGCAGGGCCTCGCAGGGCTGCGCAGCAGCCTGGGAATGGTGACGCATTCCGGGAGAGAGAGAAACGTGCGGTGATGTCCCCACTGTTCAGGAAGCGGACGGAATCGGTATGAGGCGGCGCTTTCGCGAGGGGAGCGAAGGCGAGGTCACCTTCGACTTCGCCCCAATGGTCGATATCGTGCTGCTGCTGCTGATTTTCTTCTTCCTGACGAGCAGCTTGGGAGCGCGGCAAAATGCCCTGCCCCTTGACCTGCCGCGGGCCAGCGAGACGGTGCAGGAGACGCCGGAGTTGCCCATCGTGAGTGTGGACCGCGCCGGAAAGATTTTCCTGAATGGCCAGGAAACCACGCTGACCCGGCTGGGCGGGCGGCTCGCGCCGCTGGTCGAGGCGTCGGGCGGGCTGGTGGGCCTGCGGGCCGACGAGCGCGGCAACTACGGGACGGTGGTGCGGGTGATGGACGAGATTAAGAAAGCCGGGGGCGAGCGGCTCGCGCTGGGCACCCGCACCCCGGAGGAGTGACCCCATGACCACCCTGCCGGGCCTGCCTCCCTCCGCTCCCTCCCCAGAGCGCCGCGACCACCTGCGGGCGGCGGGCGTGACGCTGCTGCTGCACGGGGGGCTGCTGCTGGGACTGCTGGCGCTGCGGCCTGAGCTGCCCCTCGCCGCCGACCACCCCCCTGACCCCGACCGCGCCCCGCTGGAGGTGGTGGCGCTGGCCCCGCCGCCAACCCCCACCGCGACCCTGACTCCCCCCACCCGCCCCGCGATACCTGCCGCTCGGCCAGCCGTGACCCCGGCCCCACGGACAGAGCCGCAGCCAGAGCCGCAGCCGCCGCAGGAGGCAGCAGTCCCCCCAACCGCACCCGTGCCCCCGGCCCCTGCGCCCATCGTGGTGGAACCGCCCCCACCCCCGGCCCCAGAGGTGCCCCCCACGCCCCAGCGGACGCCCGCTCCCGCCGCGACCGCCGCCACGCCAGCGGTGCGCCGCCCCAGCGCTCCGGCGGCTCCCGCGGCGGCGAGCACCCCCGCCCCCAGCCGTCCGGCGAGCGGGGCGGTGGGCGCGGCGGTTCCCGCGCGGGGCAGCGCCGGAGCACCCGCGCCCGCCGCTGCCCCGCAGGAACTCGCCCCCGAACCCTCTGCCGGAGCGCCGAGCGGCTCTGGGCTGTTCGTGCCGGAGGCGGAGGCCCCCAGCCAGGCCACTCCCCTCGACGAGGTGCCCGCCGCGTCGGAGGTCCCGGCGTCTGCTGAGACGGTTGCCAGCCTGCCCCGCCGCGAGGACGCCGCCCCGGCCACCGCCGAAGAAGCAGCGGCCCCAGCACGCGGCGCGGCCCCCGATAGCGAGGACCCCGCGCCCGCCCGTGGAGGTGGGGAAGCCTTTGCTGAGGCGGGCGGCGAGAGCGTCCCGGCACGCGGCAGCCAGGGCACCCCAGCCGTGGGGGAGACGGCAGAAGCCCCCCGCGCTGCCGCCCGCGCCCCGCAGGGGGTGACCCCCGACACCCCCCTCGCCCCCCGCGGCACCCAGGCCTCCGGCACCCCCGAAGCCGTCGCCGGGCGCGAGGGCACCGTGAGCCGGACGCCGCCGGAGACCGCTCCCGACGCGCCCCGCACGTCCCGTCCGGCGGCGGGAACGGCGGACGAGGAAACGGCCCCCGTGGCCTCCCCCCGTGCCGGAGCCTCGGCCCCCGCGCCCGCCCCGGCGGAGGCGGCGGGAGGTCGGGGGGCGGCGACCCCTCCCGCTCCAGCCCCCGCCGAGGCCAGCACGCCCACCCGTGGGACGGCGGGTGGGAGCGCGGCCACGGCTCCGGTGGCCGAGAGCACCCGCCCCGGTCCGTCCTCCGGCACCCCCGCTGGGACCGGCGAGAGCACGGCCAGCCCCACCCCCCGTGCGGGTGGGGCGGCCACGGCCCCAGCTCCTGCCGCCCCCAGCGACACCCCCCGCGCCTCCAGCGGCGGTGGGTCTAGGGGCGGCTCCAGCACTTCCCCCGACCCTGGCCCTGCTGCCGGGCGCGGGGGGGCGGGTGACGCGGCGAGCGGCCCCGGTGGGGAAGGTACGGCCCCCACCGCCGGACGACCGGGCGGGAGCGGTGCGGGCGGCTCTGCGGGAACCGGAGAAGCCCCCGGACGCGGCGGGAGCGTCAGCCCCGCTGGGGGGGGCGCGGGCGGGGGCGAGGCGGCCCGCGCTGGGGGCGGTGGGGGCGCGGGGGCCGGCACCGAGACCCGGCCCCTCGCCTGTACGGTCGTCGTGGACGTGCGCGGGCTGGGCCGCTTCGATCGCGACATGACCAGCTACGTCTACGACGAGGCGGGCACCCAGCTCTGGCCCGACGCGGCCCTGGTGCGTGGGGTGTCCTCTCAGCTCGTCAACGAGGGCAACCTGCACACCTACGCGACCTCCGAAGGGCAGCTCAGCGCCTTTCCGAATGTCACCCGCGTGCGGGCCGCCCGCGTGCAGGCCCCCCGCATCGCTCCCAACGCGGCAATCCGCACGGACGCTGTCCTGAGTGCCGCTGCCGCTGCCCAGTTCCGCTCGGCGGGGGCGGCCTGCCGGGTCGTGTACCTGAAAGACGCTTGAGTCTTGTCCGGCAGGTCAGCCTCCCGTCATTTCCCTTTGTTATGAGGTTCACTATGCGCAACCTTGCTTTCGTTTCGCTTGCCGCGCTGCTCTCCGCCCCGGCCCTCGCTTGGGTGCCCAAGCTGGAGGAGACGACCGCCAAGAACGTCATCGACGGCGCGTATGGCCGCCGCGACCCAGTGCCCACCTACCAGACGATTGACCTGACCGTCAAAGACGGCCAGTTTGTCGCCGGGGCGGGAGCGGTGAGGGCCTTTGATGGTGGCGACAAGTGCGTCGCCGACTGGCTCGCCGCGCCGACCGACTTCAGCCGGGGCAGCCGCCCCCTGAGCGTCACCGCGAGCGGGCAAGCCGACCAGCTCTACTTCCAAGCAGTCGAGGCCCGCGACAACTTCAAGAACCTCAGCGTGGCCGAAGCGCTGGGGGCGGACCTCGCCGGAAAGCGGCTCGCCGACGGCCTGCTGCGGGTGGATGTGCAGGTTCGCGGCCTGCCCACCCAAAAGGCGCGGGACGCCTACCTCGTGCGGCTGCGGGGGGCGGACGGCAAGCTGCTGGCCCCGGCTCGGCGCTCCTTTGTCAACGACTGGAAGCAGGAGGGCAGCACCTGGACGGGCACCCTGGTGTACTACTTTGAGCCGCTCAAGGCGGGGTTGAATGCCTCGGACAAAGCCGAGCTGCTGCTGCGGACCGAAGCCGACACGAACTGCGCCTACAGCGTGACCCTGGACCTGGGCAGCTTCCAGTAAAGGGAGAGGGTCAAAGTCAGAGCAGGGCAGAGGGGGCCAAAGCTCCCGGTCCTCTGCCCTTTGCTTTTCCGGCCCACGCGCCTGCTGTTCAGCCCGCGGCGATCCTCTCCCGCACCACCCCGATGGCGTCGGGGTTTTCCAGGCTGGTCAGGTCGCCCTGCACGTTGCCCGTGACGAGGAGGTCACGCAGGAGGCGGCGCATGATTTTGCCGCTGCGGGTGCGGGGCACCGTGGGCGTGACGATGACGCGGGCGGGACGGGCAATGGGGCCGACCCCGCGCACGATGGCGTCTACGAGTTCCGCTTCCAGCGTCCTGCCGAGCTGGGCATCCCCGCGGGGAACGACGAACGCGACGGGCACGGCTCCCTTCACGTCGTCGGGTTGGGCCACTACGGCGGCCTCGCTGACCGCAGGGTGGGTAATCAGGGCGGCTTCCAGCTCCATCGTGCCGATGCGGTGCCCGGCGACATTCATCACGTCGTCCAGGCGACCCGTCACCCACAACTGCCCGTCGGGGTCGAGCAGCGCAGCGTCCGAGGCGGCGTATGCACCCGGAAAGTCCGAGAGGTACGTCTGCACGTACCGTTCATGGTCGCCCCACACCGTGCGGGCGAGGCAGGGGAACGGCTCGGTAAGGGTCAGCACCCCCAGTTCCCCAGGGGCCGCCTCCGTCCCGTCGTCCCGCACCACGCGGGCGCGGTAGCCGGGGAGGGGATGCCCGCAACTGCCGGGGCGGGTGGGCGTGAGGCCGACCATGCTGCTGGACCAGGCGGTACCCGTCTCGGTCTGCCCGTAAGTGTTGTTCACGAAGATGCGGCCCTCGCCCAGTTTCCCGCGGGTCCAGTGCCACGTTTCCGGGTCGAGCGGCTCACCGACCAGAGCAATCAGTTCTAGGCGGCTCAGGTCATGCCCAGCCAGGGGCGCGTCCCCGGCGCGGCGCAGCATCCGCAGGGCGGTGGGGGCCGTGAAGACCTTGTTCACCCCGTACCGTTCGATGATGTCGTACGGTCGGGCGGGGGTGGGCGTGTCGATGCTGCCCTCGTAGATGACATGGGTCGCCCCGTGCGCGAGGCCCCCCACGAGCGCGAAGATGGGAAAGGTCAGCCAGCCCACGTCCGCCGTGCACCAATACACGTCCCCCGGAAGCAAGTTCAGCGCCCATTTCACGTTCGCGTACGCGCCCGCCAGGAAGCCGAGGCCCGCGTGGACGAGGCCCTTGGGTTTGGAGGTCGTGCCCGACGTGTAGATGATGAACCCCGGCTCGTTCGCCTCCAGGGGGGTGGGCGGGGCGGGGCGCGGGGTCCCCTGCATCAGCGCGTGGAAGTCGTGTTCACCTGCCCGCAGCGGGAAATCTGGGTCCACCCGGCGGGCAACAATAATGTGCCCGATGTCCAGGCCCGTCATCGCTTCGTCGAGGGTGGCCTTGAGGGGCACGCTGCGGCCTCGGCGCAGGGTGGCGTCCGTGCAGACCACGACCTTGGGGCGGGCGTCCTCCAGCCGGTCGCGCACCGCCTGGGCACTGAAGCCCGCGAAGATGACCGAGTAGATGGCCCCGATGCGGTAGCAAGCATGAATGGCGATGAACGCCTCCGGGACGTTCCCCAGGTAAATCGCCACCCGGTCGCCCTTCTCCACGCCCAGGTCCTCCAGGGCGGCAGCAAAGCGGGCCGCAGCGTCCGTCAGTTCCCCGTACGTCCACGTCTCCCGCAGGCCGTCCTCCCGCTCGTACCGCAGGGCGACTCGGTCGGGGGGATGGCGGTCCAGGCAGTTCACGCTGACATTCCCCAGCGCACCGGGGTAGTAGCGGAAGTCTCCCAGGCTGCCCTCCAGCGCCACGCCCGGCGGCACGTCCCAGGTGAGTTCCTGGGCGATTTCCAGCCAGTACGCCTGCGGGTCGAGGGCGAGCAGCCGGGCGGCCTCCTCCTGCGAGACAGGGGCGGCGGCCTTCAGGGGGTCAGTAGGCGGCACGAGCGGGTGCTCCAGCAACGACTTTTCCACAGGGAAACCTCCAGCGGAACGGTGACTTGTGCGGTGAATGGTGTGTGGCCGCACCCTAGCGTGTTCGGGTGCGGGATACCAGCCGTACAATCCCTCCGTGCCCGCCTCCTTTCCCCTCCTGGCCGTGGACATCGGCAACACCAGCACCGTGCTGGGCCTCTCTGACGAGAGCCTCACCCTGACGCATACCTGGCGGGTCCGCACCAACCGCGACCATCTCCCCGATGACCTCGCCCTGCAACTTCAGGGCCTCCTGACGCTCGCGGGGGCCGCCCCGCCCCGCTCCGCTGTGCTCAGCAGCGTGGCCCCGCCGCTGGGCCAGAACTACGCGCTGGCGCTGCGGCGGCATTTCCGGGTCGAGGCCTTCGAGGTCAGCGCCGAGAACCTCCCCGACGTGAGGGTCGAACTCGACCAGCCCGGCGCGGTGGGGGCCGACCGCCTCGCCAACCTGTTCGGGGCCGAGCGGTACCTCGGCGGGCACGACTACGCGGTCGTCGTGGACTTTGGGACCTCCACCAACTTCGATGTCATCGGGCGGGGGCGGCGCTTCCTGGGGGGCGTGCTCGCGACCGGAGCGCAGCTCAGCGCCGACGCCCTCTTTGCGCGGGCGGCCAAGCTGCCGCGCATCACCTTAGAGGCCCCGCGCACCGCCATCGGCAAAAGCACCACCCACGCCCTGCAAGCGGGCCTCGTCTTCGGCTATGCCGAGATGGTGGACGGCCTCTTGCGCCGCATCCGCGCCGAGCTGCCGGGGCCTGCCGTCGCGGTCGCCACGGGCGGCTTCTCGCGCACGGTGGAGGGCTTGTGCCGCGAGATCGACCACTATGACGAGACGCTCACCCTGCGCGGCCTGCTGGAGCTGTGGGCCAGCCGTCCGGGGGCGCACGCCCGGTAGCCTGCTCCCTGGCCCTGACCACCCTCGCCCCGCTACCCTGCCGGGCATGACCCCTCCCGTCTCCCGGCCTCTTCGCCGCATCGTCAGCTTGCTGCCCAGCGCCACCGACTTGCTGCTCAGCCTGGGCGCGGGCGAACGGCTGGTGGGCGTGAGCCACTCCTGCGACCATCCCGCCGTCCGCGGCCTCCCGGTCCTGACCCGCTCCATCGTCGACAGTGGCGCGCCCCAGGCCGAGATAGACCGGGCCGTGAGCGAGGCGGTGCGTGAGGGCCGCGCCCTTTACCAGGTCGATGGGCCTCTGCTGGAGCGCCTGCGCCCCGACCTCGTCGTCACCCAGGGGGTGTGCGAGGTCTGCGCGGTGACCCCCAGCACGGTCGAGGCAGCGGTGCAATATCTGCCGGGCTGCCTGCCCGCCGAGCAGGTTCTGAGCTTGGAGGGCCGGAGTGTAGGGGGCATCCTGGAAGACCTGCGCGCGCTCGCGGTGGCGGCGGGCCTTCCGGAACGCGGCGCAGCGCTCGTCGCCGAGGCAAGGGCGGCGTGGGAGGCCGTGCAGCCCGTCCCGCATGCGCCCCGCGTGCTCACCCTGGAGTGGGTGGACCCGCCCTTTTTCGGCGGTCACTGGGTACCCGAACAGGTCGAGCGGGCGGGCGGCGTGAACGTGCTGGGCACCCCAGGAGCCGAGTCAGGCCGCACGACCTGGGCCGAAGCGCTGGCCCTCGCCCCACAGGTCATCGTCGTGATGTGCTGCGGGTACGGCCTCGCCCACAACGAGACCTTTGCCCGCTCCCTGCTGGAGCGCCCCGAACTTGCCGCCCAGCCAGAGACCGAAGTCTGGGCGGTGGACGCGAACGCCCTCTTTAGCCGCCCCAGCCTCGGCGTGGTGCGCGGGGCGCAGGTGCTGGCCGAGCTGCTGCGCGGCCAGGCTTGCCCTGGCGAGAGCGTGTGCGTGCGCCCCAGTCCTTGAACCTCGCCCGGCAGGGTCTGCGCACGGCGGCCCCCCACCAAAAGGCCGGGAGAGTGACGGTCTCTCCCGGCCTTTTGGTGAGGGGGTTAAATCCCCAGCGTCAGCAGCATCACCTTGTGAATGACCCAGCCCAAGGCGATACACACCGGAATGGTGAACACCCATGCTTGCACGATACGCCCGGCGACCTGCCATTTGACCTTGCGAAAGCCCTTGGTGGTGCCCACACCCATGATGGAAGAGGAGATGGTGTGGGTGGTGCTGACCGGAATGCCGAGGTGGGTGGCGCTCACGATGATGGCGGCGGCGCTGGCCTCTGCGACAAAGCCGTCGACGGGCTTGAGGTCCACGACCTTAAACCCCATCGTCTTGATGATGCGCCAGCCACCCATCGCTGTGCCCAGGCCCATCGCCAGCGCTGCCGAAAGGATAATCCACAGCGGCACCTCGCTGACCTGAGTGCCCAGGTACGCGCTGAGGGCAAAGGTCATGATGCCCATCGCCTTTTGCGCGTCGTTGCCGCCGTGCGAAAAGGCCATGAACGCCGCCGAGCCGATTTGCAGCCAGCGGAAGGTGCGTGTCACCGTGCGGGGGCGCATCCAGCGCAGCACCAGCCACGAGAGCACCCCCATCAGCAAGATGGGCACGAGAAAGCCCAGCGCCGGGCTGCTCACGAGACCCGTCAGCGTCTTTTGCACGCCCTTGGGAATGATGATGCCCCACCCGCCCGCCGCGACCCCCGCTCCTACCAGGCTGAAGATGAGGGCGTGGCTGGAGCTGCTCGGCAACCCTTTCCACCAGGTAAAGAGGTTCCAGAGGATGGCACTCAGCAGCGCCGCTCCGGTCAGGCCTAGGGTGGCGAACTGCTGCGGCACGATGTCGGTGGCGATGGTCTTGGCGACCGCCGTGCCCGCGAGCGCCCCCACCACATTGAGAATGGCCGCCATGGCGATGGCCTGCGGGGGCGTGAGCACTTTGGTGGCGACCGAGGTGGCGATGGCGTTGGCGGTGTCGTGAAAGCCGTTGATGAAGTCAAAGGCAAGCGCAAGTGCGATGATGATGACAAAGCCGAGCAGCGCGGTTTCCATGAAACGTGCGGCTCCCCGGCTCAGGCGTTCTTGAGCAGGATGCTCTCGACCGTCTTGGCCACCCGCTGGGCCTGGTCGGACGCGTCCTCAATGAGGTCGACGATTTCGCCGCCGCGCATCGCCCGAATCAAGCCGGGAACGTCATGGACCCCCACGTACAGTTCGCGCTGCACCTGGTCACTGATGAGGTCGCCCTCGTCTTCCAGCGCCCGGATTTTCTGCGCGAGCGCAGCCAGTTCGCGCACGCGGCCCTTGCTCTCGATGAGGGGCATCCCCTGCGCGAGCAGCGCACACTGCCCTTCGACCACCCGTGCGAGCTGCGCCATCTGTGGCAGCGGCTTTTCCACCCCGTAGAGACTGAGCTTGCGGGCGGCGTCCTCCAGGCTATCGACGAGGTCGTCGAGTTCGTGATTGAGCGCGATGATGTCCTCGCGGTCAAAGGGCACGATAAAGGACTCGGCCAGCAGGTTGGTCACCTCGCGGCTGATGCGGTCGCCCTCATGTTCAAGGTCGCGGATGCGGTTCACCTTCGCCTCGACGTCGGTGTAGTTCTCCAGCAGCTCGACAAGCGCCTGCGCCGTCACGTGCGCATTGCGGGCCGCCTCAGCGAACTTGGCGCTGAACTGCGGATTTTTGGGCATGAACTTAGACAAAACCATGACAATCTCCCCGATTCTCTGCTCTTTTGTCAGCTCTGTGTCAGCCGAGCTGGGCCGTGAAGAGGGGAAGCCCCTCGCGGGAGGCTTCCCCCTTGCCGAGAAGTCTACCCTCAGCGCACCGTGACCGGGGCCGTGAAAGTCGCCCGGCGCTGCTCGGCTTCTGTGCCGATGGTGTTCGCACCGCTCGGCGTGCTGTCTGGGCCAGGGATGAGGTCGCCCGCCCCGTAGCCGGGACCGCCGAAAATGCCGCCGACCACGTTCACGCCCGCCGCCGGAGGACCGCTTAGGCCCAAGCTGCGCCAGGGAATCGCCAGCTCGACGGTCTGGGCGGGCAGGGTGCCGGACGTGGCGACGGTATAGCCGCTGGCCGCGACCTCTGGGGTGGTGGTGTCACTCGTGACCAACCGGACCTGCGCTCCCTCACTGCCGTAGCGGGCGACAAAGGCGTCTGCGCCGCCCATGCCCCCGCTGAACGTCGCCGCCTGCCGCCACGCCTCGAAGCGGTCAGCCTGCGCCGCGCCGCCCTCCCGGTAGTCCAGGTAGAGAATCGCGCTGTTGCCCGACACCCGGTAGGTGTAGGCGAGATAGAGGAAGTCCGCATCGCTGTCGGCCCGTAGGGTGAGCCAGTTGTTGTCCGGCCCGAAAACCCCCTCTCCAGGACTCTGCACGCTGACCTTGGGCGCTGCCCAGTCGCTCAGGTTGCCGTCGATGCGATACTTGCCGACCTGTGGCCCCGCGGCCCCGGCCCGCGCCAGCGCGAAGTCTACGTCCGTGGCCGGGGCGGTGGCCTGCTGGGTTGCCTCCGCGTAGCCTTCCGCCGTCGCCTTGAGGGTCTGCGCCCCTGCCGGAACAAAGAGGGTGTACGACCCGTCCGGGAAAGTCAGGGCGTAGTTCACCTTCGGGTCAGCGGAGGTGGCTTCGACCAGCGCGCCTTCCAGCGCCTGCCCCGCGCCCGTCACCCGGCCCTCGACCGTGGCCCCCGGCACCGGGCGGGTGATGAAGTCGTAGGTCCCGCTGTAGGTGTTCCCCGCCGTGCCCACCACGTAAGAGCGGTCGGGCTGGTCAGGTCCCTCGTAACCGCTGTTTTTGGCGCGGGGATGGTCATTGCCGAACTTGAACTTCACCTCGCGGAAAAGGGGCAGCTCGATGTCGGTTTTCCAAACCCCACGCGACACCTGGGTCATGGGGTACTCGACCTGCCGCCCGGTGTCAAAGCGCCGCAGCTCGACCGGGCCGTTGCCCTGGCTGCGGGCGTCCACCGTGAAGGTGACCCGAACCGTGTTGCTCGCGCTCGGCGTGGCGGTAGCGGTCACGCCCCGGCTCTCGGCCCCCTGCGCGTCTACCGTGACCACCCGGAAAGTGGTCTGCTGGTCGTTGGCCAGGCCGCGCACCAGAAAGCTGGTCTGCTCGCGCGAGAGCGGGGCGAAGTTCAGCAGCCGCTCGGAGCCGCCCCCCGTGCGGGCGTAGACCCGGTAGCCCGTGACGGCGGGGTCGCTGGGAGCGCTCCAGCGCAGTTCGGCGGCCCCGTCCCCGGCCCGTGCGGTGACGCCGCTCACCTCAGGAAGGCGGGGATTGACGGTGCCCGCGCTGCCCGGCGTGCCCGCCACCGCAAGCAGCGTGCGGGGAGGCAGGGTGCCGAGAAGCCGCCCGCCCTCGACCCGCAGGTTGGTGGAACGCCCGGTAATCTCCGTCAGCGCCCCCGCCCCGAAGGTGCCCAGCAGCGGCAAGCCGCCCCCTGGGAGCGTGGCGAGGTCCAGGGGGGTGTCCCCGTTGTTTAGCAGCGCCACGACGGGCCGCTCTCCGGCAAGGACCCGGCGGTAGGCGAGGAGGGGAGCGCCCCCACCCGGTCGCCACAGCTCCTGCTGAGCACCGTGCGTGAGGGCTGGGTAGCGCTGCCGGGCAGCCGCCAGGGCACCCAGGCGCTCGTCGAGGGTGCTGCCCGCCAGCGCCGCGAAGTTCATGTCCTCGCGGTTGCCTTGCCCCGCCGGATGGTCATAGGGGTCCCCCAAGCCCGGCTGCGCGATTTCAGTGCCCTGGTACACGCTCGGCGTCCCCCGCGAGGTGTAGATGAGGCTGAGGGCGAGGTCGAGCCGCTCCGCCGCCTGTGCCGCTGTGCCGCCCCGCTCGGTGACCTCACGGACAAAACGGCGCACGTCGTGGTTATCCACGAAGGTGGTCAACCGGGTGGGGTCGCGGTAGACGCCGTCTTGCGCAAACACGTCCGCTACTCGCCCTAGGTCACCGTCCGCGCTGGAGAGCTGATCTTTGATGGCGAAATACAGCGCGAAGTCAAAGACACTCGGCGCGCCCAGTTCATTCATAAAGTGGGCCAGCCGCGCCGGATTCCCGTCGAAGACCTCGCCCACCGACCACAGTCGGCGGGGGTCGCCCGCGCCGCCCGCCGCGAAAAACTGCCGCCAGTAGCTGTCCGGCACGTGCTTCATGGTGTCAATGCGCAGTCCGTCGATGCCCGTCTCGCGCTGCCAGTAGCGCACGAAGTCGTTGAGATAACGGGTCACTTCGGGCACCTCCTGCCGGAAGTCGGGCAGCCCGGCGAGGCACTGGGTCACGTCGTCTTGGCCGCACTGCGCCCCGGTGCGGAACCAGTCCGGCTTCTCGGCGACCAGCTTCGCCCCGTAGCCCGCGTGGTTCACCACGATGTCCTGCACAATCTTGAGGCCGTGGCGGTGGGCGGTTTGCACCAGGTCCTTGTAGTCCTCCAGAGTTCCAAAGTGGGGGTCGACCCTGAAGAAATCCTCGGCCCAGTAGCCGTGGTAGCCCGCGAAAGGTCGGCCCCGGTGCGGCCCCGACCCCGTCTCGATGGCGGGCACTTGCAGCACGACCGGACTGATCCAAATCGCCGTGAAGCCCATCCGCTTGAAGTAGCCTTCCTCAATCTTGGCCTTGAGGCCCGCAAAGTCGCCGCCATGCCAAGCGAGCGGGTTGGTCCGGTCAGCGCGGTCCCCGGCGTTGCGGTTCGGCCCGTTGTCATTGGCGGGGTTGCCGTTCTGGAAGCGGTCCGTCATTGCGAAATAAATCGCGTCATCGCGCCAATCGGTGTCTGGAGCGTGGCGGGGACCGTTCAGGGTGCCGCAGGCCGCCAGGGTGAGGGTGAGGGCTGCCAGGGCGCTGGCGCGCCCCACCTTTTGCAAGGGATTCATGTGTCCTGTATTGGAAGCGCTCAGGCCCGGCGCTGTCAACGTGTGTCGCTCGCCACCTCCACCCGGTGCCCGCCCCCCGCCTGCGCATCCCGCAGGGTGGCCTCGGCGCGGGCGAGGGCGTCAGTTCCGCTGCCCACGGCGAGGCCCACGCTCACGGTGACCACCCGTCCGGCCAGGGGCCGCGAGGCCACCCGCAGCCGCAGCCGCTCGGCCACCACCCGCACCGCGACGGGGTCGGTTGCGGAAAGGAGGACGGCGAAGGTGCCCTCCCCCAAGCAGGCGACCGGGTCGCCGGAGCGGGTCGCGGCGGCCAGCGTGCGGGCCAGGTGTGCCCGCACCGTCTGCACCAAGACGGCTCCGCCTTCCCGCTCCAGTTCGGGCAGGTGGTCTACGCCCACGACCGCCACGGCCACCGGGCGTCGCAGTGCCCGCAAGCGCCGCTCCAGCGGTCGCCGCAGCGGAAGGCCCGTCAGCGGGTCAGCCTCGTGGGGGGGGAGGTCAGGCCAGGGGCCAGGGTTGCCCTTGGGACGGGCCAGCGTGCTCTCCTGCCCCCAAAGGACCAAGCCGCCCACCAGCAGCAGCTGCGCGAGCAGGGCGAGGCTGAGTTCCTCGCCGTCCGTGCCGGCCATCCCCCGGAGGCCGTACAGCGCCCCCATGACCCCGGTGGCCCCCAGGGCGCTGCGGGCCACCACCCGCCCCAGGCGGTGACCCAGCACCCACCCCGACGCGAGCAGGCCCAGCACGAACCACGGCAGCAGCAGCCCCAGCAGCGCTGGCCCGCCCCCCGCCAGGTGCGGCGCGAATAACCCCAGGCCCAGCCGCCCCAGCAAAAAGCTCCAGCCCCCCAGCAGCAGCAGCTGGTCGAGGACCCCCACCGGGCAACGCGGCAGGGCCGAGAGCACCAGCGCAACGACGAGCACGGCGGCCAGTCCCCCCCACAGCGCCGCCAGCACCGGATGCAGCGGCCAGACAACGGCCAGGCCCACGGCAAGAGCGAGGAGCACCAGTGGGAGGACCCACTGGTAGGCCGTGCGGCGGGCTTCGGCGGTGCGGCTGAACGGCCCTGCCCCGGAGCCTCCCACAGAGACGGCCAGGTCGGGCACAGGCAGCAGACAGTCGCGCATACCTCTGTAGAGAAGCATGAGCGCTCTCACGGCATCCTGACACCGGGCCACCCCCCGGCGGGGGCATGGGCCGGGCACCGCCCCGTTGACACCCCGCACAGGCGCTGCTACACTCACTCCCGCTTGTCCACCGTGCGGACAGGGCAAACAAACGGGAGTAGCTCAGCTGGTTAGAGCGCACGCCTGATAAGCGTGAGGTCGGCGGTTCAAGTCCGCCCTTCCGTACCAAGCGGGACATAGGGGTCACCCTGTGTCCCTTTTTCTTTTCCCTGGCCCGCCGACAAAAGGGCGGGGGCCATTTTTCTATGGCCCCCGCCCTCTGCTGGCTGTCCTTCAAAGCAGGCTGAGCTGCTCCTGACCTTCGAGGTGCGCGAGATGGTCGGGCAGGTCCGTGGGGCGGTCCATCACGATTTGCTCGGCCTTGTAAGAAGAGCGCACGAGCGGGCCAGAGACGACCTCCAGGAAGCCAAAGCCCAGCGCTTCTTGGCGGATTTCCTCAAATTCGGCGGGGGAGACGTAGCGCTCGACAGGGAGGTGGTGCATGGTCGGGCGCAGGTACTGCCCAAAGGTCAGCACGTCGACTCCAGCGGCGCGGCAGTCGGCCATGGTCTCGCGCAGCTCTTCGCGGGTCTCGCCCAGGCCCAGCATGATGCTCGTCTTGGTAATCACGTCCGGGCGGCGCTCCTTGGCATGCTGGAGGACCCCCAGCGTCCGCTCGTAGCCCGCGCGGATGTCGCGCACCGGGTGGGTCAGGCGGCGCACGGTTTCCAGGTTCTGGGCGTAGGTATCCACGCCGCTCTCCAGCACGAGGTCGACGCAGTGCGGGTTGCCGCCAAAGTCGGGCGTCAGGGCCTCCACCCGCGTCTCTGGGTTGAGCCTCTTGATGGCCTGCACCGTCTTGGCGAAGTGGTACGCCCCGCCGTCGGGCAGGTCGTCGCGGTCCACCGAAGTCAGCACGACGTACTTCAGGCCCATCAGGCGCACCGATTCGGCCACCTGCATGGGTTCATCGAGGTCGAGCTTGCCCATGGGGTTTCCGGTGTCCACCGCGCAAAAGCGGCAGGCCCGCGTGCAGACGTGCCCCATCAGCATGAAGGTGGCGGTGCCCCGGCTCCAGCACTCGCCGATGTTGGGGCACATCGCCTCCTCGCAAACGGTGTGCAGGCGGTGCTCCTTGACGATTTTGCGGACCTCGCCGTACACCGGCCCGGTCGGGATGGTCACCTTCAGCCACTCCGGCTTCTTTTCGCGCACCGGCACTGCATCCTTGCGGTAGATACCGTTCTTGATGAACTTCACTTCGCGGTCTTGCCCCGCGTTGCCCTGCTGGGTCATGTCTCAGCCTCCTGCCGCCGCCGTGGGCAGCGTCCAGTCATAGGTCTCAAAGGTGGTGTGAAAGGCCCGCGTGAGGGCTGCCTTGGCCGCGCCCAGGTCAGCCACGCGGCTTAGGCCCCGGCGCTCGTACTCCTGGGCCACGCTGGTCATGTGCGTGCCTTGCAGGCCGCAGGGCACGATGAGGTCAAAGTGCTGCAAGTTGGTCGTGACGTTGAGCGCCAGCCCGTGCAGGGCCACCCCGCGCTGCACTGCCACTCCGAAGGAAGCAATCTTTTGCTCGTACACCCGGCCATTGACCTCGCGGGGTTCCATGTACACCCCCGCGTAGCCGGGATTGGGCCGGGCGTCCGGCAGCCCCAGCTCCCCCAGCGCCGCGATGGTCGCTCTCTCCAGCAGCCGCAGAAAGTCGGCCACCCGGCGGCCCACCGGAAAAATGGCGTAGGCCACAAGCTGGCCTGGGCCGTGGTAGGTCACGTCGCCGCCGCGCTCGACTTCCAGCACCTCGATGCCCTGCGCGGCGAGGTACTCCCGCGTCACGACGATGTTGCGGCCCTCCCGCGCCCCCCGGCCCAGGGTCAGTACGGGCGGGTGCTCCACGAGCAGGAGCTGGGGCTGCCCGCCCGCCGCGACCTGCGCGTGGGCCTGATGCTGCACGTCCCACGCCTCACGGTAGGGAAGCCGCCCCAGGTCCACCGTCTCAAACGCCGCCTCTCTCACGCGCCCGATTGTACGCGCCGGGGCGCTGCTCGTTCGGGGCGGGGAGTGCAATCCACCCCGTTATTGTCCAGTCTGGATGGTCAGTGCCCGCAGCTGGGCTGGAAGGCCGGGCGCACTCAGCCAGGTGGCAGAGGCGTGGAGGGTGCCGGAGCCGCTAGCCTCTGCCCCATGCCCGAACTCGTTCTCCCGTCCCAGAGGTACCAGGAGAGCTTTCTCGCTGCCGTGCGCGAAGCCCAGGCAGACGGCAGTGGCCTGGGCGAGACCCTGACCTGGGACGTGGCCGCGCTGGAGGCGGACTTCCCCGCCTTCCTGGAGTCGCTGCGCCGCTTCGAGCCGGGCCGTGAGCTGCCGGAAGGCTATGTCCACTCTGAGGCTCTGTGGCTGGTCGACGGCGAAGAGTACCTGGGCCGCGTCTCCATCCGCCACACCCTGAACGAGCGGCTGCGCGAGTTCGGTGGGCACATCGGCTACGAGGTGCGGCCCTCGGCGCGGCGGCGGGGGTACGCGACCCTGGCCCTGCGGCTGGCGCTGAAGCGGGCGCGTGAGTTGGGCCTGGAGCGTGTCCTGGTGACCTGTGACGCAGACAACCTCGGCTCGCGGCGGGTGATCGAGGCCAATGGTGGGGTGCTGGAATACGAGGGAAGGGTGCCGGGGCATCCGGTTCCGCTGCGGCGCTCCTGGATCACCCTCTGATTACTTCTGGGCAGAAGTGTCGCCGTCCGGCTGGAGCGCTTCGGCCTTTTGCTGGGCGGTCTGGGCCAGGGCTTCGAGCACCTCCGCCTGCTGTTCGGGGGGGGCGCTCGCCTCGGCGACCTTGTCCAGCGCCGCTTCCGCGATGCGCTCCAGTGCACCGAGTTGCCCCTCGCCCGCCGCGTCGAGTTCGCCAATGCGCTCCACAATCTGCTCGCCCGCTTCGGCAAGCAAGCTGGCCTCTTGGTCGGCACTCAGGGCCTGAATCGCCTCGACCCTGGCTTGATGCTCGGCGCTGAGGCGCTCCAGCCGCCCGACCTGCTCCAGGGTGTCGGCTTGGGCGCGGGCCGCCTCGATGATGGTGTTCAGCGCCTTCAGCTGGGCCTGCACCCGGTCATGAATCCGCCGCAGCGACTGCACGCTGACCTCGCTCATGGGGGTGCGGGCCACCTCCTCCAATGCCTGACAGATGAGGCCGTCGAGGGCCGCCGCCGCCGTGATTTGCTCCTCGCCGCTTTGCACGATTTCGGCCAGCGCCTGGGCATGGCCTTGGCGCTGCTCGTTCCCGGCGGCGAGGGGCAGGCTCCGCAGTTGCTCGGTGGTCACCTGCACGACCTGCCGCAGCGCGTCGGTGGCGGCCAGCCCCTCTTGCCCGGCGCGGATAATCTGCTCCAGGGTGCTCGTCTGTGCCCAGCCCGCCGCGCCGACGTGCTCTCTGGCCCGCACCTCGGCGAGCCGCCGCCGCTGACGGCTCACTGCCTGCTGCGCTCCGGCGAGGACCGTCTCTCTGGTGGTTGGCGAATCGCTCACCGATCCAGGATATGGCTTCATCGAGCCTTCACCGTGACTTGGCTTAGATAGGTCAGCTTTCCCCTTGAGCTGCGCCCCTCGCGCCGCGTATACTCCTCAGGTTCAGCCCCGCGTGAGCGCGGGAGCGTACAGACCAAGAACGTCTCTGCCCGTGCCGGTGTGCTGGGAAACGCTGTGCCGGGAAGTGGGGCGGTCCGCTGGCAAAGGAGTGGTGACACATGCAGAGTCAGGTCAAAGTCAATCGCGGCGCGATCCTGCGCTCGGTCGAGCAGGCGCACATCAAGACGGACCACCCGGAGTTTCAGCCCGGCGATACCGTGCGCGTCGAGACGAAGGTCGTCGAAGGCAACCGCACCCGCAACCAGGCCTTTGAGGGCGTGGTTATCGCCATCAACGGCACGGGCAGCCGCAAGAGCTTCACGGTCCGCAAGATTTCTTTCGGCGAGGGTGTCGAACGCGTCTTCCCCTTCAGTAGCCCTCTCGTCGCCAAGGTGACGGTCCTGGAGCGCGGCAAGGTGCGCCGCGCCAAGCTGTATTACCTGCGTGAACTGCGTGGCAAGGCGGCCCGCATCAAGAGCGACCGCAGCCGCGTGATGAAAGACGCCGCCCGCAGCCAGCAGGCCAAGGCCGCCCCTGCCGAGACGGCCACCGAAGCGCAGAGCGACTTCACCCCGGTCGAGACGCTGGGCGAATAAGCCCCGCCCCTCGCCGAGCCGCTCGCTCCCCCTCGCCGGGAGTGGGCGGCTTGGGGGTTATTGGTGCTCCCACTTGCTAGCCTCTTTTCCGTGACGCGCCCGCCCGAACGCCCCCGGCCCCGCCGCTTGCCCCTGCTGCTTGCCTTTGATCTCGACGGCACCCTGATTCCGGACCTGGGCCGCGAGGTGCCCGCCGCGACCGTCCGGGCGCTCGCGCGGCTGCGGGGGCTGGGGGCGCGGGTGGCGGTGATTACCGGGCGGGACGCCGCCCCGCCGCAGGTGCTGGAGGCCGCGCAGCCCGATGCCGTGGCGACCAACAACGGGGGCCGGGTCGAGTTGCAGGGCGAGCTGCACCGCGAGGCCCGCTTCAGCGAGGACGAACTCGCCGCCGTCCTCGCGCACGAGCTGGAGGAAGCCCGCGTGGTCGTCTTTCGGCCCAGCGGTCTCTATGCCGAACTGCCGCCCGGCCATGCCCCCGAAGCCTGGATGGTCGAGCGCGGCGTGCGGCCCCTGGCGCAGGCCCCAGCGGGCGAACCCACCCTGAAGGTGGGCTTCTACCATCCCGGCGTGGCCGACTTTGCGGCCCGGCTGCGGGTGTCGCACCCCCACCTCGTCCTCACCGGGGCGCAGCCGCCCTACTCCGAGTTCCTGACGGTGACCCCGGCGGGGGCGCACAAGGGCGCGGCCCTCACCCTGATTGCGCAGGGGCTGGGGGTCGAGCTGGAGCGCACGGTCGTCTTTGGCGACAGTGACAACGACGTGGCGATGCTCGAAATCGCCGGGTACGCGGTGCAGGTGGGCCATCTGCCGCTGCTCGCTCCCCACGCCGACGACCGGGTCAGCGGGCCGCAGGCGCTGGGGCCTTACCTGGAGGAGCTGGCGGACCGGCTGGAGGCGGCAGAGGCCCCAGCCACCTGACCCGCCCCTCCGCCAGCTCCAGGCCGTGGGTGAGGCCCGGCAGTGCGTCGCCCTCCCGGTGGGCGACCACCAGCAGGTGGGTGCCCGCCCGCACGAGGTCCGGCAGCAGGGCCAAGAACCGGGCGCGGGCATCGGCATCTACGAAGTCCAGCCCCTCGTCCAGAATCAGCAACCGGGGTTGGTGGGCCACCGCCCGCGCGAGCAGGAGCCGCCGCAGTTGCCCCTGCGAGAGCGTGTCGGCGGGGCGCTCCAGCAACTCCGTCACGCCAAGCTGTCCGGCGAGGGCCTCTACCCGCGCCGCCTGCTCCGGGGTGAGGTCCGGCGCGAAGCCCTCAGTCCCGCCCCACGCGCTGCCGATGACCTCGCGGCCCGTCCAGCCCCGGCGCTGGCGCACGCTGGTCTCGGCGGAAACCAGCCCCACCGTGCGGCGGCGCTCGGTGAGGAGGTCGCGGGCGAGAAAGGGCCGTTCCACCCGCCCCCCCAGGGCCGCGGACAACTCCCCGGCAATCAGCCGCGCCAGCGTGCTCTTGCCGCTGCCGTTCTCGCCCGTCACCCGCCAGTGCTCGCCCGCCCGCCAGGTCCAGGACAGCGGTCCCAGCGCCCGCCGCCCATTGCGGTAGACCTCTACGTTTCGCAACCGCACGAGGTCGCCCGCGCCGGGGGGCCGGGGCAGCGGCGGGGGTGAGGGGAGGGCCAGGGCAGTGTCCCCGGCCCCCCGCACCGTCCCCCCCTCCACCCGCAGCCGTCGCCAGGGCAGGGCGGGCGCTTCCTCTGGGCGGTGGGTGGCGAGGACCACCGCGACGCCCGCCCCGTGCACCTCGCGCAGCACCTCCCCCAGCTCGGCCCGTGCCCCAGCACTCAGCCCATCGGTGAACTCGTCGAGCAGGAGGGCGGCGGGCCGGGGCATCAGCGCCCGCGCCAGGCCCACCCGCCGCCGCTGCCCGTGGCTGAGGGTGCGGACGTCGCGGTCCAGCAGGGGCCACACGCCCGTCAGCGCGGCCACTTCGGTAAGCCGAGCCTCGGCGGGTGGCGTGGGCGTCCACAGCCGCAGCGAGTTCCCCTCGGACCCGGCGAGCAGCACGTCGCGCACCGTCTGAAGCCAGTCGCGGGTCAGGTAAAAAGCTTCGGCATCCGGCCCCACCACCGCGAGGGTCTGCCGCGCCCGCACCGCCGAGCGCCGTTCCTGGCCGTCCAGCCGGTAGACCCGCTCGCCCGCTGCCGGGGCCACCTCCCCCGCAAGCAGCCGCAGCAGGGTGGTCTTGCCGCCGCCGTTTGGCCCCTCCAGCCGCAGCGCCTCGCCGGGCCACAGCGAAAGGGTCACGTCCCGCAGCGGCGTTCCCCCGCCCACCCGCACGGTGACGGCCCGCAGCTCTATCAGGGGAAGGCTCATCGGGGAGGAGTCTAGAACACCCACGCAAAAAAGCCCCCCTTCGCGGCGGAAGGGGGACTCTGGGAAGCGCGTCCGAATCAGCGCTTGCTGAACTGGGGGGCGCGGCGGGCCTTTTTGAGGCCGTACTTCTTGCGCTCGACCTCGCGGGGGTCGCGGGTCAGCAAGCCCTTGGGCTTCATCTGGGCGCGGAAGTCGGGGTTGACCTTCAGCAGGGCGCGGGCGATGCCAAGCTTGATGGCGTCCGCCTGACCGCTGGGGCCGCCGCCCGTCACGGTGATGTAGGCGTCGTAGCGCCCGGCGGTGCCCGTCTCGCGGAAGGCTTGCAGGGCGTGCACGGCGCGCAGCAGCCCGCGGAAGTAGGTCTGGAACTCCTTGCCGTTGACGATAATCTTGCCTTCGCCCGCACGCAGGAAGACGCGGGCAACAGCGGCCTTGCGGCGGCCCGTACCGTAGAACTGTTCAGTAGCCATTAGCGGACCTCAATCTTCTGGGGCTTCTGGGCGGCGTGGGGGTGCGTCTCACCCGCGTAGACCTTCAGGCGGCCATGCATCGCGCGGCCCTGGCGGCCCTTGGGCAGCATGCCAAACACGGCGTGCTCGATGACGCGCTCCGGGTGCTTCTTCAGCGCCTCGCGGGCGGTTTCGGTCTTCAGGCCGCCCTGGTAGCCGGTGTAGCGGGTGTACACCTTGCCGTCGAGCTTGCCGCCCGTCAGCACGACCTGCGCGGCGTTGAGCACAACCACGAAGTCGCCCTGAATCATGTTGGGCGTGAAGTCGGGGCGGTGCTTGCCGCGAATGCGGCTGGCAATCAGGGTAGCGAGGCGGCCCAGGGGCACGCCCGCGGCGTCCACCACGACCCAGTTCTGCTCGTCGTTCTTGGGAATGAAGGTTTTCACCGTGAAACTCCGTGTGAGGGGATTTGGCGGCGACACGCCCCGCGCTGGCCGGGGGAAAAGCGCGTGCGTGTCCGGGTGCCTCCCGGTCGTTTCGGCCCTACCAAGCGCGAAACACTAAAGGTGAGGGTATCAGAGGGCAGGGGTGGGGGGCAAGGGTGGGATTCAGGGGGCCTCGCCCTCCAGCAGCGCCTCCATCGCCAAGCGGTAGCCCAAAAACCCCAGCCCGCTGATTTTGCCCCGGCACACCGCCGCCGTGACCGAGCGGTGGCGGAACTCCTCGCGGGCGTCGACGTTGGAGATGTGCACCTCGACCACCGGGAGGCGCTGCCCGGCGATGGCGTCGCGCAGGGCGTAGGAATAATGCGTCAGCGCCCCCGGATTCAGCACGATGCCGGAAAAACCGTGCTCCTCGGCGTCCTGAATCCACTCCAGCAGTTGACCCTCGTAGTTGCTCTGGCGGCAGGTGACGGCGGTGCCCAGCTCCGCGCCCCAGCCCTCGCACAGCCGTTCGAGGTCTTCGAGCGTCTGGGACCCGTACACGTCCGGCTCGCGCAGGCCGAGGCAGTTCAGATTCGGGCCGTTGAGGACGAGAATCATGGGGGCAGCGTAACAGGGGGAGGGGCCGGTGGGCAGTGGGAAGTGGGAAGTGGAGGGTCAGGCGGTTGGGCTGTTCCCGTTTTGGGGGCGGGGCCTGTCACCCTGAGCGCCGCGAAGGGTCCCAGGACGCCAGGAGGGGAGACGCTTCACCCTTCTCCACTGACCACTCCCCACTCCCCACTGACCTCCTCCTGCCACCGCGCAAACTGCCGGCGCAGCACGTCCTCCGGCACCCGCCCCAGATACGGCTGCCCCAGCTCCCGCAGCAGCACGAAGCGCACGCCCCCCGCGTCGGCCTTTTTGTCGCGGGCCATGTAGGGCCACAGGTCGTCAAAGGTGAGGTTGGGCAGGGGCGCGGGCCGCTGCCAGCGCAAGAAGGCCAGCGTGTGCCCGGTGAGGTCGGCCCCGCCCAGCGCGAGGCTGAGCCGCGCCGCGTAGTGCATTCCGTAGGCCACCGCCTCGCCGTGGGGAATGGCGTGGTGGGTGTGGGCCTCCAGCGCGTGCGCGAGCGTGTGCCCGAAGTTGAGGTGGGCGCGCTCGCCCTGCTCGGTGGGGTCGCGGCGGACCACCCCCGCCTTCACGGCGATGGCGTCGGCCAGCGTCTCCTCCAGCCCCGTTCCGCCGGGCCGGAACTCCGGCGAGAGTACGCGGGGCAGCAGGGAGGGGTCGGCAATCAGGCCGTGCTTGTAGGCCTCGGCGGCCCCTTCGCGAAAAACGGCGGGCGGCAGGGTCCTCAGCGTGTCCACGTCGCACCACACCGCACCGGGCGGATGAAAGGCCCCCACCAGGTTCTTGCCTTCGGGGAGGTTCACGCCCGTCTTGCCGCCGACCGCCGCGTCGACCATCCCCAGCAGGGTGGTCGGCAGGGCATAAAAGGCCACCCCGCGCAGGTAGGTCGCCGCGACGAAGCCCGCGAGGTCGGTCGCCGCGCCGCCCCCCAGCCCGACGACCGCCCCGTCACGGGGGAGGTTCGCCGCCGCCAGCCGCGAGAGCACGTCCGCATAGACCGCCAGCGTCTTGCACCCGTCGCGCGGGGGCACGCTCACGGTGACGGCAGGGGAGAGGGCCGCCCGCGCCGTCTTCACGAAGGCGGGCGGCAGGTCGGCAGGGTGAATCAGGGCGACGTGGCGCTGCGGAAGCCGCACTCGCCCCAGCAGGCCCGCCCCCACAGTGACCGCGGAGGGAGGCTCGCCCCCGACTTCAATCCGGCGCATGCTAGTCGGACGCCCGCTCTGCGAGGGGTCCGGGTTCCTCCCAGGCGGCCTTCGCGTCGGCCCAGGCCCACAGGCGGTCGATGATTTCTTCCACGATTTCTTCGGCGGGACGGCCATCGCTGTGGACATGGATGGTGCCCTGGCGGTAGTGCGGTTCGCGCTCGGTCATTAGGGTGCGGATGCGCGAGAGGGGGTCGGGGGTTCGCAGCAGGGGCCGCTCGGAATGGCGGGTGCGCTGGTAGACCGTCTCCGGACTGGCCCACAGCACCACGACCGGGCCGCGCTCCAGCAGCCTGCGGCGGTTGGCCTCGTGGATAAAGGTCCCCCCGCCCAGGCTCACGACCGCGTGGTCGAGCCGGGTCACCCGCTCGACGACCTCCGCCTCGCAAGCGCGGAAGTAACCTTCCCCCTCCTGCTCGAACACCTCCGGAATGCTCTTGCCGACCACGCGGGAAATCAGCTTATCGGTGTCCACAAAGTGTAGGGCGAGCGCCCGCGAGAGTTCCCACCCCACGCGGCTTTTGCCGGTGCCCATAAAGCCCGCCAGCGCCACCCACGTGACGGGACGCTCGATCAGGCCGAACCCGTTCATGCCCGGCAGTCTAGGGCAAGTCACCCGCCGGGACCGGATAGGGAGAACCTTTAGGCGGGGGGCGTGTCGCGTGTGGCCCGTGGAGGGGTCTTCAGTATCCCCGCGCATAGGCCCGCGCCGCTTGCAAGCGCTCCTGAAGTTCGGGCAGGGTGTCGCCGCCAAACTTTTCGAGCATCGCGTCGGCCAGAACCCAGCCCACCACGCACTGAAGGATGACCCCGGCGGCGGGCACGGCGGTCGTGTCGCTGCGCTCGCGGGCGGCGTCGGCAGCCTCGTGGGTCACCACGTTCACGGTGGGCAGCGGTTTCATCAGGGTGGCGATGGGCTTCATGGCGACGCGCACGATGAGTTCCTCGCCGTTCGTCATCCCCGCTTCGAGGCCGCCCGCTGCGTTGGTGTCGCGGGCGTAGGTGCCCTCCCGGTAGTAGACCGGGTCGTGCACGCCGCTGCCGGGCCGCGCCGCGTTCTCAAAGGCCCGCCCGATTTCCACTCCCTTCATCGCCTGCACGCTGAGGCAGGCCTGCGCAATGCGCCCGTCGAGCTTGCGGTCCCAGTGCACGTAGCTTCCCAGCCCCACCGGGAGACCCCGGAAGCGCACCTCCAGGATGCCGCCCAGGGTGTCGCCGTCCTTTTTCGCCCGGTCAATCCGTTCGCGCATCTGCGCCGCCGCGTCCGGGTCGGGGGTGCGCAGGTCGGAAGCTTCAATCGCCTCCAAGGCGTCCCACGAGAAGGGCTGCTGCGTCTCGATACCGCCCAGGCTGGCGACGTAGTTCGCCCCCTCTACGCCGAGTTCCGCGAGCAGCTTCAGCGCCACCGCCCCCACCGCCACCCGCGCCGCCGTCTCCCGCGCCGAGGCCCGCTCCAGGACGTCGCGCAGGTCCTTGTGACGGTACTTGATGCCGCCCGTCAGGTCGGCGTGGCCGGGGCGGGCGTCGGTGAGGGCCTTCTTGCGCGGCTCGCCGCCCGGCTCCGGCGACATGATGTCCACCCAGTTGCGGTGGTCGCGGTTTTCAATCACCAGCGTGACCGGGGCACCCGTCGTGCGGCCCGCCCGCACCCCGCTGAGAAGCTGCGCCTCGTCCGTCTCGATGACCATGCGCCGCCCGCGCCCGTAGCCCCCCTGCCGCCGCCGCAGCCAGGGGTCAATGTCGGCCTTGCCCAGCGGGAGCTGCGCGGGCAGCCCCTCGATGATGGCCGTCAGTTGCGGCCCGTGCGACTCCCCGGCGGTGAGGTACCTCATGGGGACTCCGGGGCGGGGATGAGGGAAGCAGGCGCAGGCGCAGGCATGCCCGGACTCTAGCGCCGGGGGGCCAGGCTGCGCCGTGCCCTGCCCAAACAAACACGCCCCCCGGAAAGGGAGGGCGCGTGCAGGGAGGGGGCGCGGGCTATTTGACGACAGTCCCGGTGATGATGACGAGCAGCTGGGTCTGCGAGCGGTCGGTGCGCTGCTGGCTGAAGGCCGCGCCGATGACCGGGATGCTGCTCAGCAGGGGCACCCCGTTCGTGGTGCGCGACTCGGTAGTCCCCAGCAGGCCGCTCATCAGGACGGTCTGCCCGCTCTTGAAGGTGATGGTGCTCTGGGCTTCGGAGTTGGTGAAGTTCAGCAGGTTGGGCACCTCGGTCGTGGGCAGCGCCCCCGCGAGGCTGTTGACCTGCCCGCGCACCCGCAGGGTAATGGTGCCGTCGGGCGCGACCTGCGGGTCAAAGAAGTCGAGGTTGAGGCCGTAATCGATTTGCTTTTCGATGTTGCCGCTGTTGGACGGGATGTTGATTTCCAGCCGCCCGCCACTCTTGATGGAAGCCGCCGCGTTCGCCGAGGCATTTTGCGAGTTCGTTCCGGTCCCCAAGGAGCGCTGCCCGCTTTGCATGGAGATGTTGCCGTCATAGACGCGCTTGGTCAAGCCCTGCGTCTCCAGCGCTTGCAGGGTGGGGAAGATGTTGAAGCCCACCAGGCTCCGGGTGGGGTCAAAGGTGGCCCCCAGCCCGCTGCCGCCCACGCTCACATTGAAGCCCCCGAAGTTGACCTTCCAATCCATGCCGAGCGTTCGGGCTGCCGTCTCGTTAATTTCTTGGATGCGGACCTGCACGTTAATCTGCGGCACAACCTGGTCGAGTTGGGGAATCAGTTCGGCCACCTGCGCGACCTGCGAAGGCGTGCCGCGCACAATCAGGGTGTTCGTGCGGCGGTCGGCCACAATACTCAACTCTGGAATCAGAGCATTGGTCGTCTCGTTCCCACTGGCTTGGCCTTGTGTTGCAACGCCGTTATTAGAATTTGTGAGGGCACCCGGTTGTGCTGGTAGGGTCACGGTAGTTGAGTCGCGGGTTGCGATGCTAGGGGTGACAACCGTTTTGGTCGATGTAACGTCAGTAGCGGCTTTGCCAAGTAGGGTCGCTTTGACCTCTTCAGCAGGTGCATTCACGAGCTGGAAGACACGCTGTACTGTCTCAGCTACAGGCGGTGCCGGGCGGTCGACTTGCCCCAGCAGCGCGAGGGCCGCGTCGAGTTGCGTAGGCGGTCCGGTGAGGACCAGTTGTCCGGTCTGGCCCACGGGCGTGACCTTGAGGCCAGTAAACTGCGCCCCCAGCAGGGCCACGATGTCGGCTTGCTGGCCCTTGACGGCATAGACCCGCTGGGCGGTGGGCGCTTCGGCGGGGGCGGGGGCGGGGGCGCGGTCGACCTGCGCCAGCAGCGCGAGGGCTGCTTCCAGGCGGTTTTGTGGTCCGGTGATGACGATTTGCCCGGTTTGGCCCACGGCGGTCGCCCGCAGTTCGGGGAACTGGGCCGCGAGCAGGGCAGTCACGTCGGCGCTCTGACCCTGCACGGTGTAGATGCGCTGCACGGTGGGCGGCTCGGCGGGGGTGGCACGCACATTGGCGGGCTGCGCGGCCACGATGTCCGCGAGCAGGCGCTCGACCTGCGCTACCTCCTGATTGGTGCCGCGAATGATGATGCTGTTGGAGGCCGTCTCCGCGATGATGCGCAGGGTGGGCGAGTCGAGGACGATTTCCTCGCGGGTCTCCTCACGGGTGCTGGTTCCCGCGCCCTGGGCGGACGTGCTCTGGCTCACGGCTTTCAGGCTGCCGAATGACAGCTTGAGCTGCCGCTCGACCAGGGGCGCACTCAGGGCAGCGGGCAGGCGCACGATTTTCTGTACCGGGCGGGCCGTCACCCGCAAAACGGGCTTGCCGCCGACCCGCAGCGTCTCGTAGCTCAGGCCATAGAGGTCGAGGACCAGCGGCCAGACCTCGTTAAAGGGCTTGTTGACCACGCTGTAGGTGATAAGAGGCCGCGTCGCCGTACCCGTGCCCGCACCACTCGTGCTGTTGGCCTGCAAGATGGCCTCAACGCCGGGTTCCAACAGAATCTCGTACCCGGCGCTTTTGGCGAGGGCCAGCAGCATGGCCGTGAGGTCGCTGCCCGCCCGCCGCAGGTCAAAGGTGACGGCGGCGCTCGAAAGCTGGCGGTCGGGCGTGCCCGCAGGCGTGGCAGGAACGGGGGCGGCAGGCTGCGCGGCGGCCATGCCGAGCGCGGCGGTCAGGAGCAGAACGTATCTCTTCATGGCTCACCTGGGTCGCGGGAGAGGTCAGGAGTGGGGGCGGCGAGGGCCAGTGGGGGGCGGGGGTCCGCCGGGGAGTCGGTTTGCGCGGCGTCAAACTCGGTGATGACGGCGAGGTCACCCCACACGGGGAGGGTGTCGGCGGGCTGCCGGACGATGACGATGGGCCGGGACTCGTGCAGGCCTGTGGGCGAGGCCTCTTCTTCCTGGCCCGCTGCGCCGAGGTCCAGCGTCTCGCCGCCGAGTTCGAGGGTCACGCCAGAAGCGCGGACCTCGCGGACCACCGCATCCGAATCGGGCAGGGTCTGCCCCTGCGAGACCACCACGTAGCCGTCTTTCGAGCGGAAGATGGCGGTGTTCACCGGTCCCAGCACGGCGGCGTCAAAGGCCAGCGCGCGGGTTTGCACCAGGGTCACCAGCGGGCTGGCCGTGCCGGTACCCGCTTCCCCCTCCAGCCCCAACTGGGTGACGGGCTGCGGGAGGGCAGGTGCGGGTACCGCCACACCCGCCGGGGCCGGAAGGGCCGTGCTCGGAAGCGTGCTCAGGCCGCTGGCCACGGGGTCACGCGGCACGCTGACGCCCGCGACGGGAGCCGGGGCCGGACGGGGCGCTGCGGGCACCGTCCCGGTGACGCGCCCCGTGCTTCCTCCAGCGGGCCGCGACGCTGCCGGAGCCGCCGGCGAAGGAGAGGTCGCCGCGCTGGAACGGCGCGTGCGTGGGGTCGAAGCCGTGGGCGGGGGGGTCACGGACGGGGCGGTCACGGATGGGGAAGGTACGGGGGCGGGCCGGGTCACGCTGACGCCGCCCGCACCCGGCAGGGTGGGGGTGGGCAGCGCCCCGGCGGGCCGGGCGGCGGGAGCAGGGGTCGCCGGGGCGGACCCGCCGGAGGCTGGCGCCGCGCTGCTCCCCCCGGTGACTCCCCTGGTGGCCTGCGGGCGGCTGCCCGGCAGGGGCGCGAGGGCCAGGGCACCGCCGCCGCCGCCGCTGGGGATGGGGGCGGGGTCGCTCGCCGGGGCCGTGCCCGTGTCCGCAGGGGCCGACGCCACCGGGGATGCGGGTGCGCTGCCATTGCCGCTGGCTTCCAGGGTCAGGGGTCGGAAGGGGTTGCGGCCCGGCAGCGCGGCGAGGGGGATGTCGGGATTGATGCCGCCCGGCGTGGGGACGGCGTCCGCAGGGTCCGCCTCCTCCGGGGCGTCGCCACTGCCGAAGGCGGGAATCTGGGGGACTTCCAGTTCGTCACCCCGCTCAACGGGCGCGGGGGCCGCCGGGTCCTCCGCCGTGCTGGGGGCAGCGGCCACGCCCGCGCTGGGGTCGCCCTCGCCCCCGGCGGGCGGGTCGCTCGTGGGGGTAGGGGCGGGCGCCTCCGCCAGGGCTGCCGCTTCGCGGTTCGAGGTCCAGACGAACCAGCCCCCCAAGAGGGCGAGCAGCAGCAGCAACGCGAGCACCAGCCGCATCTCGCGCGAGAGCAGGGGAGGCTTGCCGATTTCGGTGGGTCGGGAGGTCACTGGGCACCTCCTGCGGCGGGGGCTTCGGGCGCTTCCGCCGCCGTGCCGGAGGCGGCAGCGGCGCTGGGGTCATAGGTGTAGACGGTGAGGTTCAGCGTGCCCTCCAGGGCGGGGTCATACGAGGTGGCGGCGGGCATTTGCAGGCCCACGCCGCTTACGGTCGTAAAGCGGTTCATGGTCTCTAGGCTCCGCAGCGCCCGGAACACGGCGGCGTATTGCCCCTGCACGCCCAGGTTCAGGCCGATGGGCCGCACGCCCCCCGGCAGCCCCTCGCCGGGCGCACTCTGCACGGTAAAGGTGCTCAGCTCGGCCCCCGCCGCCGTCACGTTGCGCCGCACCTCGTCGAGGACCGTGCCGAACTGCGCGGTGGGGGGCAGCGCCCGCAGGAACTGGTCGCGCTCTTCCCGCAGGCGGGCGACGGTCTCGCGCAGTTCCGGAAGCGCCCGCTGGGCCGCGCGGTAGCGGTCTGCCGTCAGGCGAGTGGTTTCCAGCTCGCCCTCCAGCAGGGTGATTTCCTGCATGCGGGCCTGATAGCGCCCGAAGTACCAGGCCGTCAGCAGCAGGGCGCTCCCGGCCAGCGCCAGCAGGAAGAGGGTCCGCGGAGTCAGCCCGGACAGAGCGCCGGACAGGGAAAAAGAAGGCTTAGCCATGGCCGCCTCCGCGGCGGTCCTCGCCGCCGCTCACCGGGTCGGCGGGCGGGGCTTCGGGAGCCGGGGTGCCCTCCGGGGCGGGAGCCGGAGCCGCCGCGTCCGCTGGAGTCGCGGGCGGCTCGCCGACCAAGCCCACCGAGGCCGTGAAGGTATAGAGGTCGGAGTCTCCCTCCCGCTGCACGCCCCGGAAGTTGACCGCGAAGCTGGGGCTGTTCTCGAAAGCGTTCAGGAAGTTCACCACCGACTGCTGACTGCGGGCCGTACCCGACAGGTCGAACTCGCGCACGACGTTCTTGCCCGCATAAACGCCCGTTTGCTGGAGGTTGCCCAGCGCGGCAGCGTCCAGGGGCCTGACCGTCATGGACGTCAGGGCCACCCCGCCCCCGCTGGGCAGTTGGGCGGAAAACGCCGCGAGGTCGTTGGTCCAGTAGGTCTTGTTGCTGCGCAGCTGCTGGGCGACTGCCGTCACGCCCTCCAGGGTGCGCTGCTCGGCGACCAGCCCGTCGTATTCGGTCTTGGCCCCCTGCAAGGCGGCAATCTCGCCCTGCAACTGCGCCTGTTCGTCGCGCAGCGCCCCCAGGCGGCCCCCCACGCGGGCTTCTCCCAGCGCGACCAGCAGCAGGCTGAGACCCAGCACGGCGGCAGTCCCGTACTTCCAAGCGTCGGGGCGGGTGCTGCGGCGCTGCTCGCGTGGGAGCAGGTTGATTTCAACCATGCGGCACTCCCCTCAGGGCCAGGCCCAGCGGCACCGTGAACTCGGCGGCGTGTCCCTGGAGATAGCCGGGGTCGACCCCCGCCGCGCTCGTGTCCACCGACAACCAGGGGTTGGCGACGTCCACCCGGAAGCCCAAGGCGTCGCTGATGGCCTGCTCTAGGCCACGCAGCTTGGCCCCACCCCCCGCGATAAAGGTCCGGTCGATCACCACGTCGCCCGACTGTACCCGGTAAAACTCCAGCGAGCGCCGCACCTCGGTCACCAGGTCGGCCAGGACGGGCCGGATGACCTCGAAGATGCGGGCGGGGCTGTACTGCTCGCGGGCAAGGTCAAAGTTGAGCAGGTCCTCTTCGGCCTCGGTGGGGGTCGACGCCATCGCGTAGCCCAGCTTGATTTCCTCGGCAGCCCCGAAGTCGAGGTCGAAGGCCTTTTGCAGCGCAGTCGTGAAATCGTCGGCGGCCACCGCGATGTTGCGGGCCATCAGGATGCGGTCGCCGCGCACCAGGCTGATGACGCTGCTGCTCGCGCCGATTTCCAGCACCAGCGCGACCTCGCTGTGCTCGGTGTAGTTCTTGCCCATCAGGGTGGTCTTGTTCAGGTGCTCACCCAGCAGGTTGCCGCGCAACGCCCGCAACGCCGCGAAGCTCTTGAGGTCCACGACCACGGGTTCCAAGCCCGCGAGCCGCAGCACCTCGACCTGCCGAGCGACCGCCTCGCTGGGGGCCGCCGCGATGACCGCTTCCATCTGGCCGTCTTCCGGAATCTGCGCGGGGTCGTCGAGGAGGTCGTAGTCGAGGTTGACCTCGTCGATGGGGTAGGGGATGTAGCGCTCGGCCTCCCACTTGATCGCCTCGTCGAGGTCCCCGCGCTCCATGCGCGGCACCAGGATGTTGCGCGTCACCGCAGACCCGTTGGGCACGGCGGTGACGGCGTGGCGAGCGGTAATCCCGTGTGCGGCGAGCAGGCCGCGCAGCTCGGTCGCGACCACCTGCGGGTCGGCCACCAGCCCGTCGCGCATGCTGCCGATGGGCGTGGGGGTCATGACCGCGTGCTGTAGGGCAGGGGGGGCACCGGGCCGCAGCGCCACCACCTTGATGGCGCTCGTTCCGATTTCCACCCCGATGGCCGCTGGGCGTGGTCGAGTAAGGCGTTGGAGCAGGCTTGACATTCTCCCTCCAGGGGCGGGGCGGATTTAAGGCTTCTCACCGAACTCGGTCCAGGAGACGTGGGGGGAGCGCGGCCCCGTCAGGCCGGGCGTCCCGCCATGCTCAAGCCGAGGACGTTGCCCATGCAACCACCCCCCCCGTCACCGAACTCTGACAAGCTCTTAAGCCCGTTGGGGGCGACATTCCGGGCGCTTCCCCCAAACCATGAAGGACGTGCCCTGCCGGGGAGGGCAGGCGCGGGTTAGCGGCGCAGCGGCTCCAGCCCCAGCCCATAGACCCGCACGGTCCCGCCGGGCGAGACGGTCACCACGTCCCCCCCGACCAGCCCCACCCGCCCCGGCGGATGCGGCACGCTGGCCAGCACCCGCCCGGAGGCGTCCAGCCGCTCGAGCGCCCCCCCCGTGAGCTGGAAGCGGTCCACCCGTGTGACGGCGGTCGGCACGGTGAAGGTAGCGGCCCCGGTCGGCGCAGCGGCAAGGAAGGGCAGCGGGCTGACCTCTACCACCGCCCCGTCCGCCACCCGGCGCAGGGTTCCGGCGACGAGAGCGTAATCCTCACCGTCGCCGCCGGTCACGACTGCCGTGGGCGCTCCGGCCACCCCCCGCGCGGGCTGTCCCCCGTAGGTCACCGCCGTGCCGTCCTCGCGGTAGGCGCGGGTGCCGGAGAGGGCCACCACCCGCCCCACCGGCACCGAGCGGGCCGCCCGGTCGAGCGTGAGCACGGTTCCCGCGCCGGGCAGCGCGGCCCAGGCGTCGCCGTCGTTCCAGGCCACCGCGACCGCCGGACCGGGCAGGCGGGGACAGGTCACCCGGTAGGAGGGGGCGCGGGCGACGCAGGCGCGGCCCCCCTCCACCCAGGCCACCCCGTCGGGAGAGAAGGCCGCGTCGAAGGCGGGCACCGTCAGGGTGGGGCGGGTGGCAGTGCCGGAGGTGGAGGCAGGGGCACAGGCGGCGAGGAACAGCAGGGGGCTGAGGCAAAGGAGGGGGCGCATGGGGCTATTGTTCCGCGCCGGGGGCCGGGAGAGGAGCGGTCAGCTCTCCGCCAGGGCTTCTCGCGCTTCCAGCAGCGCCCTTACCACCACGTCCAGGCCCACGCCCTCCCGCGCCCGCTGCTCCGGCGTCCAGGAGATGCCCCGGCTGGCCTTGACGAGCACGACGTCGCCGTCGCGCACCTCGGCGAGCAGGTCGGCCAGCAGCTCCGGCACGGTGGCGTAGGCGCGGTCGCCCAGCTCGGCGGCAAAGGCCCCCACCCCGTAGGTCAGGTCGGCCCGCTGCCGGGCGTAGGCACCGACCCCCGCGTGCAGTTCGCGCTCGGTTTCGCCCAGTTCCAGCATTCGCCCCAGCACGCTGAGGCGGCGGCCCCCGAAGGTGGCCAGGGCGTCCAGTGCGGCGGTCACGGCGAGGGGTGAGGCATTGTAGGCGTCGTCAATCACGGTGTAGCGGCCCGGATGCACCCGGAAGCGGCCCCCCGGCACCGTCACCCCGGCGAGGCGGGCGGCGGCCTCCGCGAGGGGCACTCCCGCTTCTGCGGCGAGCGCCAGCCCCAGCACCGCCGCTTCCGCCTGCACCCGCGAGGCGAGGGGGAGGGTGACAGGCACCCCCTGGAAGCGGAAGCTCGCCCCCTCCGGGGTGACCACCAGCCCTTCCCCGGCGTGGGTAACCCCCACCCCGAAGCCGTAGGTCGGGGTGCGGGGAAACCAGGGAGCGGCCTGCTCGCTCACCAGGCCCCGCCGCCCTTGCAGAATCACGCCCTTCTCGCGGGCGACCCCCTCCAGGCTGCCGAGCTGCTCCAGGTGCGCCGCGCCGATGGCGGTCACCACCCCCACATCGGGCCGCACGAGGTCCACCAGCTCGGCCATCTCGCCCACGCGGTCGATGCCCATCTCGACGACCAGGGGCCGCCCGCCTCGCCCATGCTCGATGAGAAAGCAGGCGATGGCGGGCAGGGTGTTGTACACGGGCATGTACGCCGCGTCCAGCGCCGCCGCCGCGTAGCTTTTGGCGGTGGTCTTGCCCACGCTCCCGGTGATGCCGACCACCAGCGGACTGTGCGCCCGCTCCGCCCGCGCCCAGGCGAAGAGGGCTTCCCGCGCACCGTTCCCATCCAGGCTGGGCACCCGGACCGCCCCCGGCACGTCGAGGTCGGTCAGGATGAAGGGCGCTCCCGCCGCTCGCGCCGAGTCCACGAAGCGGTTGCCGTGCATCCTCTCGCCGGGGAGGGCGACAAAGGCGACGTCGGGGCCAGCCTCACGCGAGTCCCAGGTCAGGCGCTGAGCGGGGCGGGCCTCCGGATGGACGGCAGCCGCAAAAGGGAGGGGACCGTGCGGGTCGAGCATGGGCGGAGGATACCTGTACCGTGGGGGCGCATGACCCACCACCACCTCGGCACCGGCCACATCCATACCGTCTGGGACCGCGCCCTCTCCCCGGCCCTGAGCGTGCGCCCCGGCGATACGGTCACCTTTGACACGCTCGACGCCTCGGACGGCGGGGTCGCGCGGCGGGCGGCGCTGGGGGACGCCTCCGGCCCGGCGGAGCTGCTCGCGCTCGCGGCGGCGGACGCCCACGGGCCGCGCCCCGGCCCCCGTGGGCACCCGCTCACCGGCCCCGTCTTCGTGGAGGGGGCCGAGCCGGGGGACGCCCTGCGGGTGGAGGTGCTGGAGGTCCGCACCGCCGCCTGGGGCTGGACCGGGTGCCGCCCCGACGGCATCGGCCTGCTGGACGCCGCGCTGGGGGCCGAGGGCCTCACGCCCTACACCCACCTCTGGGACCTGCGGGCGGGCGACCACGCCGAGTTCCTGCCGGGCATCCGGGTGCCCCTCGCTCCTTTTCCCGGTGTGCTGGGCGTGGCACCGGGCGAGCCGGGGCCGCACCCCACCGCGCCGCCCCGCCGGGTGGGCGGGAACATGGACATCCGGCAGCTCGTGGCGGGCAGCACCCTCTGGCTCCCGGTTGAGGTGCTGGGAGCGCTGTTCTCGGCAGGCGACCTGCACGCCGCGCAGGGGGACGGCGAGCTGTCGGGCACCGGCATCGAGTGTGCAGGGCAGGTCACCCTGCGCTTCGGCCTGGAGCGGGGCGCGGACCTGGCCACCCCAGAGTTCGTCACCCCCACCCACGGCGGAAGCAGCCGCCGCTGGCACGCCACCACCGGCCACCATCCCGACCTGATGGAAGCGGCTCGCCTCGCCCTGCGCCCCCTGCTGCGTCGGCTTCAGGACCGGGGGCTGACGTTGGAGCAGGCCTACGTGCTGTCGAGCGCGTGCGTGGACCTGAGAATCAGCCAGGTCGTGGACGCGCCGAACTACACGGTGAGTGCCTTCCTGCCGCTGGATATCTTCGGGGAGGGAGAAGGGAGAGCTGTGGGGTAGGTCAGCTCTTCTTGCGCCCCCGCTCGATGGCTGCCCCCAGCGTCAGCCCGAACATCATCCCCAGGGGAAGGCTGAGCGCCAGGTGCCCCGTTGCGGCCCCCAACGCCGTCCCCACCCCAATCCCGATGGCGAGGCCCGCCCCGATTCCCGGCTTCGCGTTCTTGCGCGGCTTCATGCCCCAGCGTGCGCCCTTTGCGTTTCAACGGCATGAGAAACAGTGGCGAAGGGCCGGGAACAATGCCCCGGCCCCTCCACTCTGCTCCCGCCCGCCTACTCCAGGGTCACCAGATAGTCATACAGGTCCGGCCCGCCCGTGTGCACCTCGACTTCGGCCAGCGGGAAGGCGTGGCGGAGGCGCTCCGCGAGGGCTTCCAGGCTTTCGGGGGTGCTCTGCGGCCCGCCGAACACCGTGATGACCTCCTGGCCCTCGTAGCTGCGGTTCAGCAGATGCAGCACGCTGTCTTCGGGGGTGCCGCCCGATTGCACGAGTTCGTCGTCTCGCAGCCCAATCACGTCGCCCTCGGCAATCTCCAGGGTCTCGCCTTCCTTCGTCGTGATGGTCGTCGAGCGGCTCGCGCGGGTCACCTCGAAGGTGGTCACGTGGCTCGCCGCTTCCGTCATCGCGTTCCGCAGGCTCTCGGCGTCGCTGTCGGGCTGGAAGGCGAGGGCGGCCCCGATGCCCTGCCCCAGCGTGCGGGTGGGCACGACGACGGCGCGGCCCTCCATCAGTTCGGTCGCCTTTTCAGCGGCCATCAGGACGTTCTTGTTGTTGGGAAGGATAAGGACCTTCTCGGCGCTCACCGAGCGCACCGCGTCCACGATGTCCTGCACGCTGGGGTTGGCGGTCTGCCCGCCCGACACGATGCGGGCACCCAGCGAGCGGAACAGCTTGACGAGGCCGTATCCGCTCGCCACGGCGACGAGACCGGAGGGCGGCACCTCCTCCTCGGCGCGGGCTGCCGCCCCCGCCATGCCCAGAATCTCGGTGTGCTGCTCGGACATGTCCTCGACCTTG
Source organism: Deinococcus murrayi DSM 11303 (assembly GCF_000482805.1). Classification (GTDB taxonomy): domain Bacteria; phylum Deinococcota; class Deinococci; order Deinococcales; family Deinococcaceae; genus Deinococcus; species Deinococcus murrayi. Next base: position 87,833 of record NZ_AXWT01000009.1, read on the forward strand.
GTCTTGAGCATCCGCCCGTAGCGGCCCACCGTCGCCAGCAGCGCGTCGGGTTCGTTGGTGTGGATGTGGCCCTTGACGTAGCCCTCTGCGCCCACGACGAGCAGGCTGTCTCCGAAGGGCGACACCAGTTCGCGGATTTCCTCGATGGGCTTGGTCGCCTCCGACATCAGGAACTCGGTGCAGTAGCCGAACTCCTCGGTTTCGAACTGCTCGCCCGCGTAGCTCGTGACTTCGGGGGCCTCCGGCAGCGCGTCGCCGCGCAGGGCCGCGAGCATCCCCTGCACCACGTACAGGTAGCCCTGCCCGCCGGAGTCGATGACGCCCGCCTGCTTGAGGGCCGGAAGCATCTCCGGCGTCTGGTCGAGGAGGCGTTGGCCTTCAAAGAGTGCTCCCTCCAGCACCGCGTCCACCGTGTCGCGCTCGCGGGGGGCGTTCGCGCCGTCGGCCACGCCCCGCGCGACGGTGAGGATGGTGCCCTCGACGGGCTTCATCACGGCCCCGTACCCGGCCTTTTGCGCGGCGCGGAAGGCCTGGGCGAGGGTGGCGGCGTCCACGGCCTGCACCCCGCGCACCGTCTCTGCGAAGCCCTTGAGGAGCTGCGACAGAATCACGCCAGAGTTGCCCCGCGCTCCCAGCAGCGCCCCATAGCTGATGGCGCGGGCGACCGAAGCCATGCTCGACTCGTCGCAGGTGTCGAGTTCGCGCCGCACCGATTGCAGGGTGAGGTGCATGTTGGTGCCCGTGTCGCCGTCGGGAACCGGGTAGACGTTCAGCGCGTTGACCTGCTCGCGGTACACGCCCAGCCAGTCGGTCGCCACCCGCAGCATCCGGGCGAGGTCGGCAGGGGCGAGGGAAGGGGTGTGCTCAGGCACGCTGCACCCCCACCGCGTGGATGCGCGTGGCCTTGAGTTCGATGCCCGCCTGGGTCCGCACAAGGTGCTCGACCCTTTCTTTGATGTTCTGGGCAACGGTGGGGATGTTGACCCCGTAGGCGAGCACGACGTAGAGGTCGGCGGCGTAGTCGGTGCCCTCGCGGGTCACCACGACGCCCTCGCGGGCGTTGGCGCGGCCCAGCACGCGCGAGAGGCCTTCCTTGAGGTTGGCCGGGGCCATGCCCACCACGCCCGGCACCTCGTGCGCGGTCAGCCCGATGAGGGAAGCGAGCGCCCCCTCGGTGATTTGAATGGAACCAGTCACAGTGAGGGGCAGTATACGGCGGGGGGCATCCTCCCGGCCCGTGCTCTACTGGGGGCCATGCAACTCGTGACCGGACCGCTGGAGGGGGCGCAGGCCGCTGACCTGACGCTGACGTTCGTGACGCCGGAGGCCGCGGAGCAGCTCCGCGCCGCCCGTGCCCTGAAGCCGGGCAAGGTCGCCCTGCTCTCGCGCGGCGAGGCGGGGGACGTGGCCGCCGCCCTGACCCCGGAGGACCCGGCCCAGGCCCGCGAGGTGGGCGCGGCCTTCGTGAAGCTGGCGACCGACCTCGGTGCCCGCACGCTCGCGGTGGAGGCGACCGAGTACGGGGACGCGCTCGCCCTCGCGGCCCTCACCGCCGGAAGCAAGGATGCCCGCTACCGAGCGGAGGCTCGCCCCGGCCCGGCCTCCCTGACTGTGTCTGGCCTCGCGGACCCGGCGCGGCTGGGGGCCTTCGCCGCGGGGGTGCAGTTCGCCCGCGACCTGGTGAACGCGCCCGCCAACGTCCTCAACCCCGTCACCTTGGCCCGCGAGGCCCGCCGCCTGGAGGAGCACGGGGCCGACGTGGACATCTGGGACAGCGCCGAAATCGAGGCGCGGGGGATGGGCCTGCTTGCCGCCGTCGCCGCCGGGAGTGCGGCGGGGCCGCGCCTGATTCGGGTGACCCTCCCCGCGCGGGGGGAGGTCACGCGGGTGGTCGCCCTCGTCGGCAAGGGGGTCACCTTCGACACGGGCGGCTATTCCCTCAAGCCCGCGCAGGGGATGTACCCCATGAAAAACGACATGGGCGGCGCGGCCACCGTTCTGGGCGCGATGCGGGTGCTCGCGGGCTTGCGCGAACGCCTCCCTGAAGGCCTGGAGGTCCGCGCTTACGTCCCCGCCGCCGAGAACATGGTCGGCCCCCACGCCATGCGCCCCGGCGACATCTACCGCGCCGCGAACGGCAAGACGGTCGAGGTCGTGAACACCGACGCGGAGGGCCGCCTCATCCTGGCGGACGCCCTCGCGGTCGCCTGCGACGAGGGAGCCACCGAGGTGGTGGACGTAGCGACCCTGACCGGGGCCAAGATGGTTGCACTGGGAGCCGACATCGCGGGCCTCTTCTCCAATGACGCGGGCCTCTCTGCCCGGCTGAAGGCGAGTGCCGAAGCGGCGGGCGAATACGTCTGGGAGCTGCCCCTGCACGCGCCGTACCTCAAAGCCTTCCAGAAGGAGACGCTCGCCGACCTGCGCAACTCCGACCTCGTGCCCCAGGGGGGCAGCATCAAGGCGGCCCTCTTCCTACAGGAGTTCGTCACCCGGCCCTGGGCACACCTCGATATCGCGGGCAACGCCCAGAAAGACGGCGAAGCGACCGGGTGGGGCGTGGGGACGCTGGTGGAGTACGTGCTGGGCGGCGCGTAGCGTGTGGCTGGTGGCGCGTAGAGGCAAAGCGCGCTCTACGCGCCTCCCTGCCAGCGCAGCCGCAGCCGCTGCCCCAGTCGGCGGTAGAGGGGCGGGGCGTGATGCTCCCCGAAGTCGCGGGTGGCTTCCTCGCTGCCGACGTCGTGGCCGTACTTCTCGGTCAGAAAGTAGCGGTGGTCCATAATCCACAGGTAGAGGTCCGCCTCGGTGCGGCCCGGAAAGCGGCTCATCACATCGTGCTTGTCCAGGTTCTCGACCACCCGGCTGTAGAGGCGGTAGTACCAACTGCGGACCGCCTCCTCCCAAGACACCGGGGGCAGCCCCTCCCGCTCCGGTTTGCGGTCAAGGAAGTACTGCCGGGTGCGGATGTGCTCCAGCAGGCGGTCGTAGCGTCCCGGCGTCGTAAAGAGAATCTCGCGGTGGCCTGGCACCACCTCGTTTAACCGCGTTTCGCGCAGGAAACGGGCGTATTCCCCCTTGATGATGAGGTCGCGGAGGGTGTCGTCCTCGTCGGGGGGCACGGTCACCTGAAGCTCGATGACGTGGGCGTCGATGTACTTCTGTCCCTGCCGCCGCGCTACCGAGACGCGGTGGTTGCCGTCCTTGACGAAGTACAGCTCGCCCACCTTGTACACCTGGATGGGCGGCAACTCTTTGCCCTGAAGCTGTGCCGCCCGCACCCCAATCCAGCGCTCGTCGAGGTGGCGCTCGCGGGGGAGGTAATGGCGGTCGAACTCGCGGTAGCGGTCGACCGAGCCGGCGATCTGCTCGACCGGAATCGCTTGCACCCCCAGCGAATGCTCGCCCTGGGGGGCGAGGTGCCGCACCCAGTCAAAGGGCAACAGGTCCCCCCGCTCGCGCCGCAAGATGGCGAGCAGGTCGTGCAAGTGGGCGGCCCGGCGGGCACGTTCCACCTCGTGCCGGGCACGGATTTTCGGGTCGTGGTCGGTCATGGCTCTCTCCGCCTCTTCGGGAGCGGGGGCCTCGCGGCCTGCCTTCGTGCGCCGCCTCCAGCTGGCCCCTCTTTGGTGTCCAGCGTACACCTCCTCGGTCAGACGAATGTCTGCCCGGCACAGCCAGCCACCTGCGGGGTGTGGGCGGTTCGGGCGAGAAAGGTGCCCGCGCCCATAGCCTCGCCCGGCGCTGCGGGGTGAAATGCGGTCATGCTCGGCAAGTTTTTTAAGAAGCCCGCGGACGACCTGGGAGGCCGCGTCCCCCCCGGCCAGACGCTGACCACCCGCTTTCCGGTGCTGACCTACGGCCCCACGCCCCGCTACTCCCCGGAAGAGGTCGTCGTGCGCGTCTTCGGCCTGGCCGAGGAGCAGACCTTCACCTGGGCCGACCTGCTGGCGCTGCCGCAGACCACCCTCACCTATGACATCCACTGCGTGACCCACTGGAGCAAGCTTGATACCACCTGGACGGGCGTGCGGGTCGTGGACCTGATGAGGCACCTTCAGCTCAGGCCCGGCGCGACCCACGTCATGCAGCACTCGGTGGGCGGGTACACCACCAACCTGTCTCTGGAGGACTTTACTCGGCCCGAAAACCTGCTGGCCCACACCTTCGACGGCGAGCCGCTGACGCCAGAGCACGGCGGCCCGCTGCGGCTCGTCGTGCCGCACCTGTACTTTTGGAAGAGCGCCAAGTGGCTGACCGGCCTGGAGTTCATGGACAGCGACCGCCCCGGCTTCTGGGAGCGCAACGGGTACCACATGCGCGGCGACCCCTTCGCCGAGGAGCGCTATGACGATGATTGAGCTGTCAGCCGTCCGCGCTCAGCCGTCCGCGGGGGAGGGCTATCTCGTTCCCGACGTGCTCGAGGAAGGGCTGACGCTGGTGCTCGTCGGCACGGCCCCCAGCCGCATCAGCGCCCGCGCGAAGGCGTACTATGCCAACCCGGAGAACAAGTTCTGGCGGGTGCTCGCGGGGGTCGGCCTGACGCCCCGACAACTCGCCCCGCGCGAGTACGCAGAGCTGCCGGAGTACGGCCTCGGCCTGACCGACGTGGCGAAGCGGCACAGCGGGGTAGACGCGGCCCTTCCCGCTGAGGCGTGGGCACCCGATGAACTGCGGGAGAAGATTCGGCGCTACCGCCCCCGCCTCGTCGCCTTTACCTCCAAGCGCGGCGCTGCCGAGACGCTGGGCCTGCCCACCGGAAAGCTGCCCTACGGCCCGCAGCCCCTCCCGCTGGAGGGGGCCGAAGTCTGGGTGCTGCCCTCGACGAGTCCGCTGGGCCACACCCATTTCCGGCTGGAGCCGTGGCGAGCGCTCGCGGACCGGGTGCGGGAGCTGCGGGGGAACCGCGAAGCCCCCCACCCCGTACCCTGAGCCATGTCGGCGCATCTTCCCCCCCGTCCCCCCCGTCCCGGCGACGACGCCTGGGCAGCAGCCCCGCGCCCGGCGCTGCCCCGTCCCACCTTGCCGCCCGACCTGGGCCGCCGCGCCAAGGGCCTGACCTGGTTGGCTGTGCAAAGCGTGCTGGGCTTTGTCGCCGTGCTGGGGCTGCTGCTGCTGTTTGGCCTCCTGCTCGCGCTGGGCTGGGACCCGGCGGGGTGGCTGATTGGCGTGACCCTCATCCTGGCCTTCCTGGGCGTGGCCCGCACCTTCTTCCAGGGCCGCCGCTTGCTGTCCCCCGCGCCCGAAGTGCCGCTCGCGCAGGCCACTCCCGACGACGACGAGGCCCGGCTGCTGCGGCTGCTGCGCTCCGGCGAGCGTGCCTTACCCCCGGCGGCCCGGCCCGCCTTCCACGCCGCGATCATCGCCACCCGCGACGCCCTGCGCCTGACCGCCGGCGATGAGACGCTGAGCCGCGACGCCTTCGATGCGCGGCAGGCCGCTCGCGAGGACCTCCCCGCCCTGCTCCAAACCTACCGAGCGGCCCCGCATGCCCCCGATGCCGAACGCCTCCTCGTCTCGCAACTTGACCTGATTGGCCGCCGCATGGGCGAGGTCGTCCACGAGCGCCGGGGCCAGCACACCCGCACGCTGGAGGCGCAGCGGCGGTATCTGGAGAGCAAGTACGGGGCGGGGGAGCAGTAAACAGCTTCCAGCCGCCAGCGGCCAGCTCCCGGCCTCACAAGCTCTCGCTCTCGCTTTGTTCCTGCTGGCGGCTGGCGGCTGGAAGCTGACCGCTTTACCGCAGCCGCTCCCGAATCCAGTTCGCCAGCTCGCTGATATTGACGCGCTCTTGCCCCAGCGTGTCGCGGTCACGGACGGTCACGGTGTCGGTGAGAGCTGGGTCCTCGCCCTTGCCGATGGTGTCGAAGTCCACGGTCACGCAGTAGGGGGTGCCCACCTCGTCGTGGCGGCGGTAGGCCTTGCCGATGTTGCCGGAGTCCTCGTACAGCACCCGGCCCAGGCCCAGGCTCTGGAGCTTGGCCTTGATGGCTTTGGCAACGCTCGTGATTTCCTCGCGGTTGCGGGCGAGCGGAATCACGGCCACCTTGATGGGCGCGAGGTGGGGCTTCAGTTTCAGGACAATCCGCTCCGAGCCGTTTTCCAGCGTCTCCTTGGTATAGGCCTCGGCCAGCACGGCCAGCATCGCCCGGTCAACTCCGGCGGACGGCTCGATGACAAAGGGCACGACGGGCTTGTTCGTCTCCGGGTGCGGGATGGTCAGCTTGGCCACCGAGTCGTGGTTCTCGTCCACGCGGGCCTGAATGCCGAGTTCGGCCTGCGCTTTGGTGTGCGAGCCGAGGTCAAAGTCGGTGCGGTTGGCGATGCCCTCGATTTCCTCGAAGCCCAGGGTGGGGTAGTCGTACATCAGGTCGTAGGTGCGCTTGGAGTAGTGGGCGAGGTCCTCTTTGGGCACGTCCAGCACCTGGATTTTCTCGCGGGGCACCCCCTGGTCTTCCCACCACTTCAGGCGGCGCTCCAGCCAGTGCTCGTGCCACTGTTCGTCGGTGCCGGGCACGCAGAAGAACTCGATTTCCATCTGCTCCAGCTCGCGCACCCGGAAGATGAAGTTGCGCGGCGTAATCTCGTTGCGAAACGCCTTGCCAATCTGCGCGATGCCAAAGGGAAGGCGGCGGGAGGTCGAGTCCACCACGTTCTTAAAGTTGGTGAAGATGCCCTGCGCGGTTTCGGGCCGCAGGTAGCCGTAAGAGTCTTCATCGGCGATCGGACCGATGGTTGTCTTGAACATCATGTTAAAGGGGCGCGGCTCGGTCCAGTCGCCCACCTCGCCGGAGAAGGGGTCGCGCACCCCGGCATCCTTGAGCGCTTGCGACGCCTGCGCGGGGTTCGCGTTCAGGGCGGCCACGAGTTCCGCAAAGTTCGCGGCGTCCGTACCCATCAGCTCGGCCAGCTTGGCCTGCACGTCCGCCTTTTGGTCTTTGACGAGGTGGTCGAGGCGGTAGCGCTTGCCATTTTTCTTGTTGTCGACCATCGGGTCGGAGAAGGTGGCCTCGTGGCCAGAGTGCCGCAGCACCAGCCGGTGCATGATGATAGAAGCGTCGAGGCCCTCCATGTCATCGCGCTCATAAACATTGGTGCGCCACCAGGCGGCCTTGATGTTGTTCTTCAGCTCGACGCCAAGCGGGCCATAGTCATAAAATCCTTGCAAGCCGCCGTAAATCTCACTTCCCTGAAAGATGAAGCCGCGGCGCTTGCACAAAGAGACGAGTTCTTCCATCGAGGTTGCGGGCATAAAGGCTCCTTCGGAGGGTTTAAGAGTCAAAGGGTCTATGGAACGGCAGCATGGGTGTTCTTAAGCTCCAGGACCCTCGACCCTGAGACCCCCACAACGAAACGTCCCCAGACGGACGTTTCGCCGCCTGGGGACGCAGGGCTGTGCTGCGCGGTTCCACCCCAGTTCCCGCCACCGCGGTCTGCGGCCAGGGCGGGCACTTTTGCCGTGTTGTTCGCTCCCCGCCGCCCTTCGCGGGCCGCTGCCTGTCCGGCTCTCACCGTCCCGGACTCGCTCAGAGGCGCTCTTTCCCGCTACTCCTGCGGATCAACGCTGGGGCAAGTGTGGCGCAGGCGGGGCGAAGGGGTCAAGGGGGGGGAGGGAGGGTCAGTTGAGGTCCCGGCGGCTCCCGCCCTGCTCTTTGCCCTTTTCCTCGGCGCGGCGGCGCAGCTCGGAGGCGAGGTCAGAGAAGTCCTGCGGACTGGGGAGCACCCGGCGGCTTTGCGCCTTGGCTTCCTGAAAGACGCGCACCTGCTCCTGCCGGGAGGGGGGCAATCCGGCCCGCTTGCGCTCGAAGTACTGCTGGGCAAGCCGCCCCAGCGCGAAGGTCCAGCCGTACACGGCGGGCGCGGTGATAAGGCCGCCAATCACGGGGAGGGCCATCTTGGCAACCCCGCGCATGATTTGCCGGGCGACGAGGCCGTAGGCGACGGTGACCCCCAGCTCCTGCGCGATTTCGCGCGAGCGCTCTGGGGTGATGTCGAAGCCGTAAATCTTGCCGATGTGCAGCACCATCTTGGCCTGCAGGGGCGTAATCAGCAGGATGTCCGCAAAGGGCACCGGTTCGACCGCCACCGCCCCCGACAGCAGCGCCGCACTCTTGATAACCTCCTCGGCATTTTCCTCCTCGGAGAGGTCGGGGTCCACATCGAAGTTGAAGTTGTCGAGCACCTGCCGCACCAGGGGAAGCATGGGGGCAGTGTAGCGGGGGAAAGCGGGGAGCAGTCAGCTTTTGGCCGTCAGCCCTCGGCCATCAGCTCTAACACATTCGCTGAAGCGGGAGCATTCCGGGCTGAAAGCTGACCGCTTCTTACCTGCGCCAGCGCGGGCCATCCTTGGTGTCCTCTACGGTCACGCCGACGCGGGTGAGGGTATCGCGCAAGCGGTCGGCTTCGGCGTACTGCTTTTGCAGACGGTAGTTCTGCCGGGCCTCCAGCACGAGGTCCATCAGCGCGCTCACGACTTCGCGGTCGTCTGGCCCTGCGGTGCCGCCTTCCGCGAACAGCCCCAGCACGTTGCCGCCGAGCTGACGGTAGGCGTCGCGGGCGGCTTCCAGGGCCGGGCGGCCCACCTCGCCGCTCAGGGCTGCGTTCACGTCGGTCGTCAGGCCAAAAAGGGCCGCGACCGCACGGGGGGTGTTGAAGTCGTCGCGCATGGCCTGCTCGAACTCCTGAACGTGGGCGGCGACCTTTTCCCGCAGGGCCGGGTCATCGCGCTCCGGGGCAGTCGGCAAGCGGCGCTCGACCTCGTGCAGCGCTTCGGTGAGGCGGCGGTAGCCCCCCTGGGCGCTCTGGAAGGCTTCTTCCGAGAACTCGGTCACCGAGCGGTAGTGGCTCGACACCAGCAGGAAGCGCACCACCATCGGGTCATGCTGCGAGAGCACGTCCGCAATCGTCGTGAAGTTGCCCTTGCTCTTGGACATCTTCTCGCCGCCGATGGTAAGCATGTTGTTGTGCATCCAGTAACGGGCAAAGGCGTGCCCGGCGGCCTCCGCCTGCGCGATTTCGGCCTCGTGGTGCGGAAACTGGAGGTCTAGCCCACCGCCGTGGATGTCGAAGCCCTCGCCGAGGTATTTGAGGCTCATCGCGCTGCACTCGATGTGCCACCCCGGAAAGCCCACCCCCCAGGGCGAGTCCCAGCGCATCAGGTGGCCCGGCTCGGCCCGCTTCCACAGGGCAAAGTCACGGGGGTCGCGCTTTTCCTCGCGCACGGCTTCGCGCGTTCCTTCGGCCTGTTCGTCGAGCTTGCGGCCCGACAGCTTGCCGTACTCCGGCCAACTTCTCACGTCGAAGTAGACGCTGCCGTTCACCTCATAGGCGTGGCCGCGCGCTATCAGCTCCTCGATGAGCTTGATTTGCTCCGGAATGTGCCCGGTGGCGCGGGGGTTGATGCTGGGCTTGAGGACATTGAGGGCGTCCATGTCGCGCACGAAAGACCAGAAGTACTTGTCGGCCACCTCCATCGGTTCGAGGCGCTCCAGCCGGGCGCGGGCTTGGAGTTTGTCCTCGCCTTCGTCGGCGTCGCCCTGCAGGTGGCCCACATCGGTCACGTTGGTCACGTAGCGCACCTGGTACCCGAAGTGCAGGAGGGTCCGGCGAATCACGTCAAAGGCGACTTCCTTTTTCGCGTGGCCCAGGTGCGCGTCTGAATACACGGTGGGGCCGCACAGGTACATGCCCACCCGGCCCGGCGTGCTCGGCACGAAGCGGACCTTACGGCCTTGCAGGGTGTCGTACAAGAAAATATCGGGGTCAGGGGTGCGTGCGCTCATCGGAACTCCTGGGAACGAGAGAAACCAGCAAAAAGGCCGCGCCGACTCCGCCAGGGGCAGGGGGCGCGGCAGGGGACGTGTCGCTCAAGCCGCGGGGGAGAGACAACACGGGAACATGGGACCACTGTAGCAGACGGGGGGCACCCTCACCCGGCCCCGCACTCGGCGCAGGCACCGGGTGAACCTTTGTTTCTCTGGGGGGACAGGCGACCTCCTTCCGTATCATGCCGGATGTGATTTCGCCCCCCAAGCCGCCCACCGCTTTCGAATACGCCTGGCGCAGTCCCTGGGTTCGCCTGCTGGTCTTTGGGCTGGCCTTTTATCTCCTCTACCGCCTGCTGGGAGAGGTCCGCACCATCGTCTGGAACGTGCTCATCGCCTTTTTGATTGCTTATCTCGCCAATCCGCTGCTGACCTGGCTGGAGCGCGGGCGGGTGTCGCGGGGGCTGGGGGTCTTTTTCGTGCTGCTGTTGTTCGTGGCGATTTTCGCCCTGGCGGGGGCGCTGCTCGTGACCGTTTCGGCGCAGCTGATTGACCTGCTGGCCCGCTTGCCGGACCAAATCGGGCAACTGGGGGCGGTGCTCGACCGCCTGTTCGGATGGTTGGGGGACCGGGGCATCGGCAACCTCGCGGATGCCCGTGAGCGCATCACGGAAGCGGTGCAAACCTACGTCGAGAACATCGGGGACAACCTGATTCCCATCCTGCAAAATGCCCTGAACTCGACCGGGACGGTCTTTCGGCAGCTCGTCTCTCTCGGCGGCATCGTCGGGCAAATCATCATCATTCTGCTGCTCAGTGTCTACCTGATGCTGGACTACAGCCGGGTGAATGCCTCGCTGCTGCGGGCCTTTCCGCGCCCCTGGCAGCCGCGGGTGCTGGAGCTGAGCGGGTTGGTCGGCACGGCGGTGGGGGGCTACGTGCGCGGCCAACTCGTGATTGCCACCTTCATCGGGGTGTTCGTGTGGCTGGGCCTGACCCTGCTGGGGATTCCCAGCGCCGCCGCCATCGGCTTTTTGGCCGGGGCCTTTAACATCGTGCCCTACCTCGGCCCGGTGATTGGGGCCACGCCCGCGCTGCTGCTCGCGCTGCCGCTGGGCTGGGTCAAGATGCTGCTCGTCGTCGTCGTATTCGTTCTCGCCAACCAAATCGAGAGCAACGTCCTCAGCCCCTATGTCCTGGGCCGCACCACCGACCTGCATCCGGTGACCGTGCTCGTGGCTATCCTGGTGGGTGCTTCTCTGATGGGCTTCAGCGGCGCTCTGCTCGCCGTACCCCTCGTCGCGCTTGGCAAGCTGCTGCTGGACAAGTACTACTATCCGAGCCGGGTGTATACGGAGGGGCCGTAGGGGGCGTGTGGCCCGTGGCTGGTGGCTTGTAGAGGGTGGAGGAAGGGGGGAGACGTTCCGCGCGTCTCCCCCCTTCTCTTTTCTCCACAGGCTACGGGCCACACGCTACAAGCCCCCCTCCAACAACTCCACCTGCCGCCCGTCCGGGTCGAGCACAAAGGCCATGTCGCGCCCGCCGGGGCTGGGCTGGAGGTCGCGGGTGACCGTCACCCCGGCAGCCCGCAACTCTGGCAGCAGCGAGCGGAGGCCGGGGACGTGCAGGGCGACGTGTTCGGCCCAGTGCCCGTGCGGGGTCGGCACCTCGCCCGGAATCTCGAAAAACTGGAGGCGGCCTTCCCCCAGCCGCAGCACGCCCCGGCGAAAGCCCTCAGCGGTGGTCAGGTTCTTCTCGACCGCGCCGCCCAGCCGCTCGTAAAAGGCGAGGGTGGCCGCGAGGTCCCGCGTCAGGAAGGAAACGTGCTTGAGCATCGGAACAGAGGCTAGCGCGTACCCTGGCCCCATGCCCCCGCCCCCCTGGACCCTCACCGGACGCGGAGTCGTCGCGCTGACGCCCCGCGGCGTGCTGATGCTGGTGCGCTACGCGACCTCCCCGGTCGGCCCCTACGACGAGCTGCTGTGGGCTGCTCCCTCCCGCACCCCCGCCGGGTGGCGGCCCCAGGTGCGCTCCATCGTGGTGAGCACCCGCGAAAGCGTCGTGTGGGGGCGGCGCAACTGGGGGATTCCCAAGCGCCTGGCCCGCTTTGCCTGGGTGGGTGGCGAGCGGGCCGTAGAGGTGCGGGTGACTGCCTCGGACGGCACGGAGGTCGCCCGCCTGGGGTACGAGGTTGGCTCCTGGCGGGTGCCCGTCACCACCAGCCTTCTGCCCTCGCCCCTGCGAACCCTCGCGCAACCGGGGCTGGACGGCGCGGGCGGTTGGCTGCTGACCACGCTGGAGGCCACCGGGCACGTCACCCCGGCTCGGCTGGCGGTGGGTCACCTGCGGGGGCTGCTGCCCGCGCCGCCGCACGCCCACCCGCTCCTGGCCGTGGGTGTGCCGGAGTTCCGGCTGCGGTTTCCGGCTCCTGACCGGAGAGCCACAGGCACAAAAAAGCCGCCTTTTCGGGCGGTGATAGAAAAAGGATAGCGCGGGATACGGTATGCGTCAACCGCATCCAAGCGCCCTGGTCGGCGCTTCCCTTCCCCTCCGCCTGACCGCCCGTTCGGGGTGCATTGTCCCTCCGGCGGGGTGGAATAGTAGGCCCCATGGAGTACCGCAAGCTGCTGGGTACCGACCTCACCGTCAGTGCGGTGGGCTTCGGGGTGTGGACCGTGGGAACGACCTGGTGGGGGGTCAAAGACGAGGAGATGGCCGCCTCGCTCTTGCGCCGCGCCTATGACCTCGGAGTCACCTTTTTTGACAACGCCGACACCTACGCGTCGGGCCGCGCCGAGGAGATTCAGCGCCGGGCGCTGGGGGACGTGCGTGACCGCATCGTCATCGGCACGAAGTTCGGCTACGACATCTACAACCACCCCGAACGTCCGGGGCAGCAGGAGCGCCCGCACGACTGGACGCCCGCGTATCTCCGCCGGGCGCTGGAAGGCAGCCTCAAGCGGCTGGGCACCGACTACATCGACTACTACCAGCTCCACAACTGCCGCCTCGACGCGATTCGCCGCGACGACCTGTGGGCCGAGCTGGAGAAGCTGAGGGTCGAAGGCCTGATTCGCGCTTACGGCACCGCGCTGGGTCCGGCCCTCAACGAGCGGCAGATTGAGGAGGGCATCGCGTCCATCCGCGAGCGCCGCGCCCCCACCCAAATCATCTACAACCTGCTCGAACAGGTGCTCGGCGAGCAGATTTTGCCCGTCGCGGAGGCTGAGGGCGTGGGCGTGATGGCCCGCGTGCCGCACGCCTCCGGGCTGCTGGAGGGGTACATGACCCTCGACACCCAGTTTGAACCCGGCGACCACCGCAACTGGCGCATGACGACGAACGCCCGCCGCAAGGCCTGGATGGAAGACGGCCTGAACAAGGTCGCGCAGCTCCAGGAGGAAGTCGTCGAGGGTCGGGGCCGCACGATTGGGCAGCTCGCCCTTCAGTTCGCGCTGCGGTCGCCCGCGATGGCGAGCGTGCTGCCCAACATCTACGACGAGAAGGGCCTAGAGGAATACGTGCAGACCTTTGCCGCCGCGCCCCTGACGGACGCCGAGTACGACCGCATCCAGACCCTCTACCGCGAGAACTTCGGCCTGACCCACGACCTGCGCGGTCAGGAGGTCGTGCAATGAGTGGCGAGCGGCCCGCCGCCAGCGACCAGGTGCCCGCCGCAGCGGGAGGCCGTCCCGGTGGCCGCCCGAAGATGATGGTGGACCTCGACCCCAGCGGGCAGGTCACGGGGCGAGCGCCCGACCGCGAGCAGCGCCAGTTCCTGAACTACGCCTTTTACAAGCTCGACCCCGCCTTCCGCCGCCTCCCCGAAGCCGAGCGCGAGGAGATGAAGGCCGAGTTTCTCGCCGCCGCGGGGGGCTGGGTCACGGACGCGCCCGCCGAGGCAGGCCACATCCAGCGCACCTATTCGCTCGTTGGCGTGCGCGGGGACGTGGACTTCATGCTGTGGCGCATCGCCTTTGACGTGCGCGACTTTCAAGAAGCGCAGGCCCGCCTCAACCGCACCCGGCTGATGGGCTACCTCACCCAGCCCTATCACTTCATCTCCATGAACAAGCGCAGCCAGTACGTCAACCGCATCGAGGGCAGCGGGCACGGGCTGGAAATCCTGCCGGGGCAGGGCAAGTTCCTGTTTATCTACCCCTTCGTCAAGACGCGGGCCTGGTACGACCTCACCCCGCACTCGCGCCAGGGCATGATGGACGAGCACATCTATGCGTCCGGCCCCTTCAAGGGCGTTCGCATCAACACGAGTTACTCCTACGGCATCGACGACCAGGAGTTCGTGGTGTCCTTTGACTCGGACTACCCGCAGGAGTTCGTGGACCTCGTGCACCGGCTGCGCTACACCGAGGCGAGCAACTACACCCTTCAGGACACGCCGATGTTCACCTGCGTGAAAAAGGAGTTGAGCGAGGTGCTCGCGGACCTGGGCTGAGGCTCAGGCGGGCAGCGGGGGGGCAGGGGGCGCGGGTGTGCGGCCCCCTGCCTCAGCGTTTGGGGAAGAGAGCGGCCCCCACCCCGTATCCCAGCACCGGCGGCAGGGCGCACAGCAGGATGGAGACTTCCAGCGGCACCCCGCTCAGTAGCCCGGTCCCGAACCCGAACAGCCCCAGCGTCACCGCCAGTCCCAGGCACAGGCCCCAGAAGGCGGCGAGGCGGGGCTGCACGATGCCGTCGCGGGCGGCCCGCCCCCGCAGCACGGGCAGCACGACGAGGGTGGGGGAGAGGGAGACCGCGAGTTGCCCGGCAGAGGTCACGAAGACAGCCACCAGCAGGCCGGGCAGCCCCGCCTCGCTCACCAGCCCGGCTTCTCCCAGCCGCACAAAGGGCTGCGCCGCCACCACCAGCGCGGCCAGCGCCGGAGCGAGCAGCGGCCACAGCCAGGGCGTGAGCGGGGGCCGGGGCCGGGCGTCCTCCAGCGCGGCGGGGGAGGGGGGCAGGCCGCGCCGACGTTCGGCCAGCCGCCCCAGCCCCGCTCCCAAGAGAAAGGCCGGGCCGAGGGGAAACATCCAGCCCAGCATCCCGTACATTCCCATCCCGATATTCGCGTCCCGGTTGACCTCCGGGTGCAGTAGGGCGACGCTGGCCCACACCGACGCGAGCGCCGCCCCGACCCCTCCCCAGGCCGCCGCCACGGAATGCCGCCGCCCCAGCCCCAGCGCGAGGGCCGCCATCACGCCGACCGGGGCGAGCAGCAGGGGTGCGGAACTCGCCAGGCTCCACCACTGCGGCCCCTCCAGTGAGACGGCGCGGAGCACCCCCGCGACGACCCCCAGCCCCGCGAGGCCCAGCATCCACAGGGGCAGGGGCAGGTCGGGTGCCCGCCTCATCCCTCCTCCAACTTCGCCAGCCCGTGCCGCAGCGCGTACAGGGCGGCCTGGGTGCGGCTTTCCAGGCCCAGCTTGCTCAGGAGGCGGCTCACGTGCGTCTTCACGGTCGCCTCGGTGACCTTCTGGTCGGCGGCGATGTCGCGGTTGGAGTAGCCCCGCGCGATGAGTTGCAGCACGATGACCTCCTTGGGGGTCAGGCTCTCGCGCATCTCCGGCGAGCGGAAGTCCCGGACCAGCCGCCGGGCCGCTTCGGGGTGCAGCCGCACCTCGCCCCGTGCGGCGGCGTGGATGGCTTCGGCGAGCGTGTCGGAGGAAGCGTCCTTGAGCAGGTAGCTCGTCGCCCCGGCGTCAATCGCGCCGTTGACCTTGTGTTCCTCCAGGGTGCTTGTCAGGGCGATCACCTCCGTATCGGGCAGGGTGCGCCGCAGGGCGCGGGTGGCCTGGAGGCCGTCCATCACGGGCATCATCAGGTCCATCACGACCACGTCGGGGCGCAGGCGCTCGGCTTCGGCGAGGGCTTCTTCGCCGTTGGCGGCCTCGCCCACCACCTCGATGAGGGGGTCGAGGCCCAGAAAGAGCCGCAGCCCCTGCCGAACGACGGCGTGGTCGTCGACCAGCAGGACGCGGACGGGGCGGGGGTCGGTCATGGGATGTCTCCTTCTTCGGGCAGGCGGCGGACGAGGCGCAAGCGGGGCGCTTCGACCCGCAGGTCGAGGTCGGGGTCGGTCAGGGCGGCGGGGTCGGTGGCGGCCACGTTCCCCCGCCGCAGCAGGTCGCCGGGCGGGTCGAGCCACTCGCCCCCCACCAGCCGCACGCGGGCGGAGGTGTCGGGCGGGAGGCTGAGGCGCACCTCGCCGGAGGTCGTCCGCAGCGTGAGGGTGCCCGCCGCCCCATCGGGCAGCCGCAGGGCGAGGTCGCCGGAGGTCGAGGTGACGGTCCCGGCCTCCCCCCGCGGCAGCTCGCCCGTCACGTCGCCGCTCTGCGTGCTGACGGTCAGCCGCCTCGCCCGCGCCTCCCCCAGCCGCAGGGTGACCGGGCCGCTGCCGGTGCTCACGCTCAGGGTGGGTGCTCGCCATGCGGCGGGGGCGCGGAGGGTGACCGCCCCGCTCGCCGTCGCCAGGGTGAGGGGGCCACTCTCCAGCGCGGGCAGGGTCGCGGTGAGGGCACCGGAGTGGGTGCGGGCGGTCAGCTCGCGCACCTGCAGGGCGTGCAGGTCCAGCCGCAGCTCGCCGCTCGCGGTCCCCGCCTCCAGGCGCAGGGGCACCCCCCGCGAGAGCTGCACGTCGAGGCGGTGCGGGACCGGGTGGGGGTTCAGGTTCACGACCCCCTCGCCCAGCGGGGCCACGTTCAGCCGCACGCTCACCCGCAGTCGCCCGCCCTCCCGCGAGGTCTGCACCCGCAGGGGGTTGCGCTCGCGGTGGGTGGCCCGCCCGGTCAGCGCCTCCCGCCCCGGCCACGGCAACCCCGCCACCCCCAGGGCGGTGCGGTCGCCCGCGAGCTGCACGCCAAGCGCCGTGGCCCCCGCCAGCGGCACCGAGAGCGGCGTCTCGCGCACGTTCAGGCCGGGGGCAGGCGTGACCCGCCAGCCCGCCCAGGTCAGCGCCCCCCCCGCCGCGACCAGCCCCAGCCCCAGCGCGATGCGGGCGAGCACCGGGCTGAGGGGCCGCGCCGGGGGGCGGGTGGGGGTGCTCACGCTCCCGCCTCCGTCGCCTCCGGGGGGGCAGTGGGCAGGGTCAGGGTGACGGTCGTGCCCGCGCCGGGCCTGCTGTGCACCCTCAGCTCGCCCCCCGCCTCCCGCGCCCGCTCGCGCATGGAGCGCTGGCCCAGGGTGCCGCCGGGGGGAGCGGCGGGGTCAAAGCCGCGCCCGTCGTCGCGCACCGTGAGCCGCACCGCGTTCCCTTCCTCCCGCAGCGAGAGCCGCACCTCGCGGGCGCGGGCGTGCTTGACGACGTTGTGCAGGGCTTCTTGCGCGACCCGGTAGGCGGCGGCCTGGGCGTGCGGGGTGAGGGCGGGTTCCTGAGGCATCTCCGTATGGACGGTCAGGCCGTGCCGCGCTTCCAGGGCGTGCGCGGTCAGCGCGAGGGCCGCGACCAACCCGCCTTCCTCCAGGGCGTCGGGGCGCAGGCTAAAGAGGAGGGCCTTCATCTCGGAGACGCCCCCTTCGGCGAGCCGGATGGTGTAGTCCAGGCTCTCGCGGGCGCGGGCGGGGTCGCGCTCCAGGGTGGCGAGGGCGGTCTTGGCCCCCAGGGTGATGCCGTAGAGGGCCTGCGCCACGCTGTCGTGCAGCTCGCGGGCCAGCCGCGCCCGCTCCAGTTCGCCGCCGCGCTCGCCCGCCCGCCGGATGAGTTCGGCGGCGTGCAGGGCCGTGCCCGCGTGGTCCGCGATGGAGAGCAAAAAGGCGAGTTCGTCCGCGCCGGGGCGGGTGCCGGGGGCGTAGGTGGCCCGCAGCGTTCCCCCGTCTTGCCCGCCCGCCACCACCGGCAGGGTGGCCAGCGTGCCCCCGCCGGGCAGGGGCCGCACGTCCGCTCCGCCGGGCGGGGGCAGCGGGCCAGGGCCGTGCAGGGCGGGGTCATCCGGGCCGCTCCGGGTTCGCAGGGTACCGTCGGGGGCCGTTAGCGCCACCGCTGCCGCCGTACTCGCCGCCCGCGCCTGCCCCGCGAGGTCGGCCAGGGTCGCGCCCAGGTCGTCCCCCAGCGCCACCCGCCCGGCGGCCCGGCGCAGCGCCACGACCTCCCGCCGAGCACTCGCCCCGTCGGGCGGCACCGAGAGCAGCGCAAAGGCCAGCCACGCCCACACCCGCCCCAGCAGGTTAAGCACCCCGCCCGTCACCAGGAGGCCCCCCGCCCCCGCGAGCACCAGCCCCGCCACGCCGGGAGCCGCGAGGGTCACCTCTCCGCCCCCCCAGCTCACCGGGAGGGGACCCGCCGCCCACCACGGGGCCGTCAGCCCCAGCACCGAGGCCGTCAGCAGCACCCCCAGCACCGCCCAGCACAGCGCCGCGAGCGGCAGTTGCAGGAGGTGAAACATCAGCGCCCGGTAGGTCGCCCCGTCTGCGAGGGTGGCCCGCAGCCAGCCCGCCGCCCCGCCTGCCGGGGGAGGCGGCGCGGGGGCGAAGTGCAGCCCCAGCAGCCGCGCCAGCCCCCGCTGCACCTCCGCCAGCCCCGGCACCAGCCACAGGGTCCCCAGCAGCAGCCCGGCCCCCACGAGAAGGGGCAGCGTCACCACCCCGGCGAGCACGCCCCCCAGCAGCAGCCCGGCCCCCAGCGCTCCCAACGGCAGCGCGAGCGCCACATACAGCGCGGTGCGGTAGGTCTGCGCGTCCCGCAGGTCGGCCAGGGGGCCGGGCGGGGCGGGGGGCCAGGCGGCGCGGGTCATCCGCCTCATCATGCCCCCAGGCTAGGGGGTGGGGGAGGGGGGAAGCGTCCGCCCAAAGGGGGAGGGGAAGAGGTCAGCGCCGCACGGGCAAGGGCGGCAGCGCCCGCTCCTCCACCCAGCGCCGCACTGCGCCTTCTGCCCCCGCGCCCGCCCGCTCGCGCACGAAGGCGAGGAAAGCCGGGGTGCTCACCGTGCCCGGCCCCGCCGAGAAGCGGGTCACGTAGGCCCGCAGGAAGTCGCGGAAGGCGGCGTCCCCGATCTCGGCCCGCAGCGCGTGGAAGGTGAGCGCCCCGCGCTGGTAGGTCGTGAGGTCGAACAGCTCTCCGGTCCGGGTCGCCGCGAGGGGCCGGGTGCCCGCGCGGGTCAGGTTGGCGTGCCAGCGGGCGGCGTAGGCCTGCCCGTCCCCGCCGAGGTGCTCGGTCCACAGCAGCTCGGCGTAGGCGGCCAGCGCCTCCGAGAGCCACACGTCGGGCCACTGGGCGGGCGTGACCGCGTTGCCGAACCACTGGTGGGCGAGTTCGTGGACGGCCACCCGCTCGGTGCTCATGTTCAGCGGCAGAGTGGACAGGGTCGCCGTCTCCAGCGCGGGCAGCCGGGGGGTGACCACCGCCACCCCGTAGGCCGCAAAGGGGTACGGCCCGAACCACTCCGCGAGGACCCGCAGCGCCTCGTCGGTGCGCCCGAAGGCTTCCCGCACCGTGCCGGGCGTCTCCGGCGGGAAGTAGTCGCGCCGCGCCACCGCCCGCCCCCCCACGCCGACGGGCACGGCGGCCCCGTCTACCCGCTCGAAGCGGTCCACGAAGACCCCCAGCGCATAGGTCGGGATGGGTTCGCGCTGCGTGAAGGTGAAGGTGCTCGTCCCCCCCGCGTCCACCCTTCCGGCCTCCACCCCACTCGCCGCTGCGACGTACCCGCGCGGCACGGTCACCCGCGTCGTGAAGGTCGCCTTGTCGGAGGGGTGGTCGTTCGACGGCAGGAAGGTGTGCGTGCCGTTCGGCTCGCTCAGGAGGAAGGTCGTCCCCGCTCGCCCGTCCCCGGCGGGGACTGCCTGCCAGCCCAGCAAGAGCGGCGTGGGAAAGTCGGGGTCCGCCCGCTCGCCGGGCGTGCCCGCGTACTCCACCGTCAGCCGAGCCGCCGTGCCGGGCCGCAGCGGGGCGGGGGGCGTGACCGTGAGCTTGGCGGCCCGCTCGTCCACCCGGAAGGGCACCGCCCGGTCATTCCAGCGCACCGCCGTCACCCCCGGCCCCAGGAAGTCCAGCCGCACCTGCGCGAGGGGCCGCGTGCTCGCCAGCGTCAGCGTGACCACCCCGCGCACCGCTCGCGTGCCCGGCTCGCTGACGGTAAGGTGCAGGTCATAGTGCCGCACGTCCAGCCCCGCCTGCCCCAGCCCCGGAAAGAGGGGGTCGCGCAGCGTCTCGGTGAGGGCGGCGGGGGCACGCGGCGCGGGCTGCGCGGGCACCGGGGTCGCCGTGAGCAGCCCCAGCGCGAGCAGGGCGAGGAGGAAGGAAAAAGGGCGGCGCATGGCCCAGGCTAGAGCCTGCGGGGGAGGGGCAGGGGTGGCGGGGGTTGCAGAAGCCCGCCCTCTGAGTGGGGTGCTGGCCGCTGGCCGCCGGAAGCTGGCGGCTAAATCGGGTAGTACGCCCGCGCTTCTCCCCTCAGGAAGTCGCGGGTGGGCACCCAGACGAGCGGATTGCGCTCCTCGCACTCTGGGGGCGGGCCGTAACGGATGAGCGCCTCCACCTGCGCGAAGGGGACCCACTTGACGCCCACAACTTCCGGGTCGGTGGGGTCGAGGTCGCCGTGGTAGGCGGCAGTAAAGCGGGCAAAGTTGGCGTAGCACTCGTGGCGGGTGCCGCGCAGCATCTCGCCTTCGAGCAGGCTGACAAAGCGCAGGTCGGTGACCGTGAGGCCCGTCTCGACCGCCACCTGCCGCACGGCGGCGTCCGCGAGGCTCTCGCCGGGAAGCGCCTTGCCACCGGGCAGGCCGTAAAAAATGCTGCCGTCGTCCATGCGCTCTTCGACGAGCAGCAGCTCCTCACCCCGCACCAGGTAGACATGCGCGGCGCGTTTGATGGGCAGGGTGCGCGACAGGTGGCTCATTGGAAAAGAGTGTAGCAACCTGCGGCCAGCTTCCAGCAGCCAGCGGTGAGGGGTCAGTGCTCCGCCGTCAGCAGGGCCAGCACGTCGGCGGGGAGGCGAGCGGGGCGGTAGGTTTTGTCGGTGGCGATGTGGCGGGTTTCGCCCGTCGCCAGCAGGGTCTCCTGGTGCCGCAACTCGTAGCGAAAGGTCAGCGTCCGCGACCGCACTTCACCCACCCGCGTCAGCAGGGTGAGTTCCTCGTCGTAGCGGGCAGCGCGGCGGTATTCCACGTTCAGGCCGGAGAGCATCAGGTAGTACCCCCGCGCCTCGACCTCGGCGTAGGGCAGCCCCAGCGCCCGCATCAGGTCGCTGCGGCCCACCTCGAACCACACCGGGTAGGTGGCGTGGTGGGCCACCCCCATCGCGTCCGTCTCGGCGTAGCGCACCCGGATGACGGTGCGGGTTTCAAAGGGGGCGCTCACCGCCGCCCCTTTGCCGCGTCGTAGAACTCCAGTTGGGGGGTGCGGCGCATCCGGACCTGCGCGGCGACCTCGCGCTGGAGGTGCCCCCGCGCCCGGCCCAGGGCCTCCAGCAGCTCAGGCATGTCGGCCCCCATCGCGCTGACATACACGCGGGCGAGGCCGTAGTCAGGGGTCACGGTCACCCGCTCGACCGTCACGATGAGGGGCACGCGGGGGTCACGCAGCTCCGCGATGGCGGACGACAGGACGCGGGTGAGCTGGGCCTGCACCTGGGCGGGCTTCATGGATGCACCTGGAGGGAAAAGAAAAGCGCGGACATGGGGGCATGGTAAGGGCTGCTCACCGGGCATACCGCCGCCCCCCGTACCCGGTAAACACCCCGATGCCGTAGGACACGCTGCGCACACTCTCCAGCACCGCCGCGCCGTTCCAGGCCAGCCCCGCGCTGCTGCCGCCGTCGAGCAGCAGGGCGTCCCTCACCCCCAAGCGGGCCATCACCCGGCCCATCTCGGTGGTCGTCAGCCGGGCGTGGGTCGTCACGAACACCAGGTCGCGGTTGCTCACCAGCCCCACCGCGCTGCGGGCCGCCCGCCCGAAAAGGGCCGGGTCCCGAAAGGCGCTGGAGTACTGCCGGGTGACCTGTCCATCCTTCAGGATGCGCGGCCCCGCCGCCACTACCGTTTCCATGCCGCGCCAGGCGACCTTCTCGCCGTCTGCCCGCACCGCCCGGATGGTCGCTCGGTTGTCAGGAGTGATGGCGAGGCCCGCCGGGATGCGCCCCAGGGCCACCAAGCGCCCCTGCACCACCAGGTCGCCCGCCGGGATATACGACTGCGGATGAAAGTAACTCCCGTTGATGACCGCCTTCGCCCCGCTGAGGCGCGAGAGGGTGCTCACCCGCGCTCCCCGCCCGATGCCCCCCGGCGGCAGCACCGGCGTGACGAGCACGTCGCGCCAGCGCAGGTCCACGTTCACGACCCGCACGGGGATGTTCAGGGGCGTGAGGTGCTTGACGCTCACGGGCTTGCCCAGCGGCTTCGGCGGAATGGGCACCGGGACCCGCTGCGGCACGAGCACCCGCTGACCGGGGTAAAGGCGGCGGCGGTTCAGGTTGTTGAGCGCGAGGAGGTTCTTTTCAGTCGTGCGGTAACGCTTGGCCAGGGTGCCCAGGGTCTCGCCGGGCTGAGCGGCCACATAGCTGTGAATGAGGCGCACTTCGGTCGCTGGGCGCGGCGGGGTGGGGCGAGCGGCCCCCGGCGGCGGCCAGCTGCGGCTGCCGCGGGGGGGCACCCGCAGCTTCTGGCCGGGGCGAATCAGGCTTCCGCTCAGGCCGTTCGCTCCCCGCAGCGCCGCGACGCTCACCCCCGCTCGCTCGGCGATGGCGCTGAGGGTATCGCCGCGGCGCACGGTGTAGGGGGCCAGCCCGCCGGACGCGGGGGGAGCCGCCGCCCCGCCCCGCAGCCGCAGCACCTGCCCCGGACGGATGAGGTTGCCCTTCAACCCGTTGAGAGAGCGCAACTGCTCCACACTCACCCCGGTGCGCCGCGAGAGGTCATACAGGGTATCGCCGGGCCGCACGGTCACCGTGGCGGAGGCCGCGAACGCGGGCGGGAGAGAGGTCAGCGCGAGGAGGAGTAGAACACCGGACACGAGAGACGCACGCTGGACCATCCCCCCCAGGGGAGCACGCGGACGCGGGCGCGGGGATGAGAGGGGCTGACGCGAACTTGGCCCACGTCCGGCCCAAACCGGGAGGGCCGCAGGGGAAGTCCCCCTACGGCCCTCCCGGTTTGGCAGCGTCCCGCCTACCCGTCCAGCGGTTTGCCCAGCGCCTTGGGAGCGGCGCTGCGGCCCGTAAAGGCCAGCGCGACGATGGTGATGAGGTAGGGCAGCGCCCCCACCAGCGTGGGCGGCAGCAGGTTGGTGCCCCCCAGGGTGATGGAGAGCGCTTGCAGGAAGCCGAACAGCACGGTCGCCCCCAGCACGCCCAGCGGCTTCCACTGCCCGAAGATGAGCGCGGCCAGCGAGATAAAGCCCAGGCCCGCGCTGATGTTGCGGACATAGGAGTCGAGGTTCCCAATGCTCAGGAACACGCCCGCCGTCCCTGCCAGAATGCCCGACAGAATCACGCCGCTGTAGCGCATCCGCCGCACGTTGACGCCCATGCTCGCCGCCGCGCCGGGGTGTTCGCCCGTCGCCCGCAGCCGCAGGCCGTAGGGGGTGCGGTACAGCACGTACCAGGTCACCAAGACCGCCAGCAGCGCGAAGAAGACGGGCGGGCTAAAGCGCAGCTCGCCAAAGCCCCACAGCGGCAGGGCGTTCTGCACTTTGGGGCTTTCGGTCGAGCTGCCGTACAGCGCGGTCAGGATGACGGCGGGCACCCCCGCCGCGAGCAGGTTGATGGCGGTGCCGGAAATCACCTGGTCGGCCCGGTACTTGATGGAGACGACCGCGTGCACCCAGGCAATCAAGCCGCCCACGACGGCCCCGGCGAGCCAGCCCAGCCAGGGGGCGAGTGCGCCCAGCGACGGCTCCAGCGCCAGGGTCGTCACCGCGCCTGCGAGCGCCCCGAAGATAATCAGGCCGTCGAGCGCGATGTTCACCACGCCGCTGCGCTCGGAAAAGAGGCCGCCCAGCCCGGTCAGCAGCAGCGGCACCACGCTGCGGATGAAGGTGGCCAGGAAAGCCGTGGTCAAGAGTTGTGCGAAGAGACTTTCCATCAGCTTTCCCCCTGGGTCACTTCTTTGTTGGTCTCACTGGCGACCGTCACGTTGGGGTTGGGCGTGGCCCGCTCCTGCGCGGCCACCGAGGGCGTCAGGCCCACGACCGCCGGAACCGCGTTGCCCCCGCCGCCCGTGGCCCCCGCGAGCTGGGGTGGCGGCGGGTCAGTCACCCGGCGGCTGAGGAAGCCCCCCGCCGCGATAAACAGCACGATGAGGGCCTTGAGGACGACCACGATGTCGCGGCTGATGTTTTCCAGCCGCTGCACGCCCACGCTGCCGGTGTCGATGGTGCCAAAGAGCAGGCTGGCCGCCATCACGCCCGCCGGGGTGTTCTGGCCCATCAGGGCCACCGCGATGCCGTCAAAGCCCACGCTGACGGGCATGTTGGCCTTGAGGCGGTACTCATCGAGCGCCCCGCCGTTGACGTAGTGGGTCCCGGCCAGCCCCGCGAACATGCCCGCCAGGGTCATCGCCAGGATGGTGCCGCGGGCCACGCTGATGCCGCCGTACTCCGCCGCGCGGGGCGAGAGGCCCACCGCCCGCAGCGCGTACCCGGTCGCCGTGCGCCACATCAGCACCCCGAACAGGCCCACGCACGCCAGCGCAATCAGGAAGCTCGCGTTGAGCTGGCTGCCAATCACGGTGACCGGAATCCCGACCCGCCAAGTCAGCACCGCCGCGAGCAGCGCCGCCCCCAACGCCAGCCAGCCGCCGCGGGGCGTGCGCCGCAGCGCGAGGCGAGCTGCCGCATAGACCAGCAGCGCGGCGAGGGGGGCCACCGTCAGGGCCGTCGTGCCCTGGGCACCCACATTGAAGAGGTTCAGCAGGGTGGGCAGCCGCGCCCCTTCCTGCAACTCCTGGCTGGCGGGTTCAAAGCCCTCCGCCTTGAAGGGCAGGCTGTACTCGCGCCCCAGGAAGGTAAAGGTGTTCGACCCAATCAGGAAGATGAAAATCGCCGAGGCGACGTAGTTCAGCATGATGGTGTTGATGACTTCAGAGGACCCGAAACGGGCCTTGAGCACGCCCGGAATCGCCCCCCACAGCGCTCCGCCCAGCGCCGCCGCGAGCACCGAGAGCGGCAGCAAGCCCCAGCCCAGCGAGGCCGGGCCGTACACGCCCACCAGCATCGCCAGGATGGCCCCCATCGTGAGCTGCCCCGGTGCCCCGATGTTAAAGAGGCCCGTGCGGAAAGCAAAGGCCACCGACAGCCCGGTAAAAATCAGTGGGGTCGCCAGCTTGAGGCTCTCCAGCAAGGGGTTGAGCGCCGTTACGGGGGCGAAGAGGGTCGAATACACGAAGTACACCAGGTCGCTCTTGGCCAGCCAGCCTGTCCAGGGGGTCAGCGGGGTGCCCGAAGCGTTCACGGCGGGCTGTACGACCAAGACGACCACCGCGCCCACCAGCACCGCGAGCGAAATGGCGACGGCGGGCACCAGCAGTCCCCGCAAGCGGTTGAATCTCTCCCACCACGCCGGAAAACGGCTCAGGCCCGCTCCCGCCGTCATCAGGCCGCCCAGCACGGTCAGGAAGAGGGCCAGGTTCATCCCTCCACTCTCGTAAAAGGAACGCAGTTGACGCTTGAAGCCGGGGCGCAGGGTGGTGTCGGCGGCGATGCGGGCGGTCTGCTCATTCAGGCCCAGCCCCAGCGTGACGACGGCGGCGATGCCCAGCATGGCCGTCAGCAGCCCCGTCAGCCACACCCAGGGGGCGCGGCGCAGCGCTCCGACCACACTCGCGACCGCGAGGGCCAGGGCCGCCCACCCCAGCGCGAGGACGGTTCCGGTCGGCGGCAGGGGCGCGTCGGGGTTGGCACTGAGGTTGATGACGGTGCCGCTGAGGTGCAACAGGACCGGGTCAGCGTCAAAGCCGCGCCCCAGGGTGGCCAGGGGAAACAGCAGCAGCCCGGCGGCGGCGGCGGCGCTCGCCGTCAGCGCGATTCGCGCCGCTGCTGGCGAGAGGCGAGAGTCAGGAAGGTGCGTCACCCCAGCATTGTAAGCGGGCCTGAATGACCTTCACATGAATGGCTCAGGTCCCCCCACCTGCTATCCTCGCGGGCGGTATGGAACGCACCTTTGCCATGATTAAGCCTGACGGCGTGCGCCGCGGCCTGACCCCGCAGATTCTCGCCCGCATTCAGAACAAGGGGTACCGCATCGTGGGCCTCAAGCAGATGATGATTTCCCGCGAGACCGCCGAAGCCCACTACGGCGAGCACCGCGAGCGCCCCTTTTTCGGTGAACTCGTCGACTTCATCACGGGCGGCCCGGTCGTCGCCATCGCTTTGGAAGGCGAAAACGTCATCTCCGGCTGGCGGGCGATGATGGGCGCGACCAACCCCGCGAACGCCGCCCCCGGCACCATCCGCGCCGACTTCGCCACCACCACCGGCGAAAACGTCACCCACGGCAGCGACTCGCCGGAAAGCGCCGAGCGCGAGCTGGGGCTGTTTTTTGGCGAGGGCGAACTGCTGAAGTAAGGCGGCCAGCTTCCAGCGCCCAGCAACACAGGCCCCGGCTTCGGCTGGGGTTTTCTCTTTTCCCTCTCCCCTGGTGGGAGAGGGCGTTGCGAAGCAACGGGTGAGGGGGCGGCTGGTCGCTGGCCGCTACCGAAACGCCGGCAACACCTCCGGCTGAACCTGTGCTGCGTATCCCCGTGTCACTACCTGTAGGGTGCCGCTGGGTTGTTCCAGAATCACGGTGTCGGCGAGGCGGCTGCCGGGTGGGGGGCGCAGGCCTTCTGCTCCGGTCGCCGTGCGCACCTGCCGCGCCCCCTTGCCCGCGAGGTCGGCGGCGCTGAACTGCGGGGCTTCGAGGTCCAGCCGCCAGGTGAGGGGCCGGGCGTTGCCGTCGTAGCGCACGGTCACCCGCCGGGCGGGGAGGGGCGGCTGCTTTTCCCAGACCGTCTCGCGCAGGCCTCCGCTCACCTTCTCGCCCCGGCGGTCGCCCTGGCGGTCGTAGGTGCCGTTTCCGGTAAACAGCACCTGGGCGGTGAGGTCCTCGGCTTGCCCCCCGGCGCGGGGACCGCAGCCCACCAGCGTCAGGAGGGCGAGAAAGGGAAGGGCGGTGAGGCGGCGGGGCATGGCTCCCAGGGTACCCGTGCGAGCATGGCGGGGTGACCCCGCACCGCCTCGCTCTCCTCGTGACGGCTGGCCTGCTGCTGGGGCTGCTGACGCTGGGGCTGGGCTTGCAACGGGGGCGCTGGAAGGTGGTCCGGTGGCTACACCACGCCCTCTTTTTCGCGGTCTGTGTGGGGGTGGGCTGCTCGGCGGGGCTGGCCTGGCGTTCGGGCGGCTGGGCGCTCTTGCCCGCGCTGGGGGCGCTGCTGCTCATGCCGCGCACGAGGCCGGGCCGGGCCGACCACTGGCGGGGGGCGCTTGCGGCAGCGGCCCTCTTCACGCTGGGCTTGTGGGGGGCGTGGTAGGCTCTCTGCCCACGCGCCCGCGCTAGCCTGCTCCCGATGAGTTCTCCCCCTGTTCCCTCTGCGGCGGCCTCCGTCCCCCTCATCGAGGGGATGCTGGCCCGGCGCACCACCAACGGCCCCTTCCGGCCCGACCCCGTGAGTCGCGAGCACCAGCACCTGCTGCTGCGGGTCGCGCAGGCGGCTCCCAGCCACTTCAACAGCCAGCCGTGGCGCTTCATCCTGATTGAAGACCCGCAGACCATCGCCGAAATCGCCCGCATCTCCGGCGAGAGCATGACCGAGCTGATAGAAGCTGGGGTCTTTTTCGAGCGCTACCGCCGCTACTTCCGCTTCAGCGAGGCCGAGATGGAAGAGCGGCGCGACGGCATTCACATTGACCACCTGCCCGGCCCGCTGCGGCCCTTTACCCGCCAGGTCTTCAGTGACGCGGGCCTGAGGGTGATGCGGCAACTCGGTGTGCCGAAGCGCCTGGGCGAGGACAACCGCCGGCTCGTCGCCGGCAGCCCGTTGCTGCTCGCCGCGCTGCTGGATAAGTCGGAATACCGCCCCGGCGAACTCAGCGCCTTTTACTCGGTCTTCGGGCTCGGCGCGGCCATGGAGAACATCTGGAACGCGGTCGGGGCGCTGGGCATGGGCATCCAGTTCATCTCCACCCCGATGGAGATTCCCCGGCAGTGGCAGGCCATCGGGGCGCTGCTGAACGTGCCCGGCGACCTCGAACTGATGGCCGTCTACCGCCTGGGGTACCTGCCGCACGAGCAGGCGCGGCCCTCCATCGACTGGAGCAGCCGCCACCGCAAACGCCTCTCGCAGTTCGTCGCCCGCGAGCGCTGGGGCGAGCCGGAGGAGGGCGGGGAAGAGGCGGAGTAACCTCCCGCCCCGGTCCCGCGCAAGCCCCGCCGCTCACCGTCCGGTCACGGGGAAGGGCGCACAATGCCTCCCCGGAGGACATCACCCATGACCCAGACCACCCCCAACGCCGCCCAGAGCGGCACCTTCCAGATTGGCGGCGAACTGCGCGTGAACCGCCTGGGCTTCGGCGCGATGCGGATTACTGGCGAGGGCGTCTGGGGCGACCCCGCCGACCGCGAGGGTGCCCTGGCGACCCTGCGCCGCCTCCCCGAACTCGGCGTCAACTTCATCGACACCGCCGATTCCTACGGCCCCGCCGTGTCCGAAGAACTCATCTGCGAGGCGCTGCACCCCTATGACGCGGTGGTCGTGGCGACCAAGGGCGGCCTCACCCGCACCGGCCCCAACGTGTGGATTCCCTGCGGGCGTCCCGAATACCTCAAGCAGCAGGCCTACATCTCCCGCCGCCGCCTGGGGGTCGAGCGCATCGACCTGTGGCAACTGCACCGCATCGACCACAAGGTGCCGCGCGATGAGCAGTTCGGTGCGGTCCGCGAGCTGCTCGACGAGGGCGTCATCCGCTTTGCGGGCCTGAGCGAGGTGAGCGTCGAGGAGATTGAAGCTGCCCGCCGCGTTTTTCCGGTCGCCACCGTGCAAAACCTCTATAACCTCGCGAATCGCAAGTCCGAAGACGTGCTGGAGTACTGCGAGCGCGAGGGCATCGGCTTTATCCCCTGGTATCCCCTCGCCGCCGGGCGGCTGGCGCAGGAAGACAGCGTCCTGATCGAAGTGGCCGCCCGCCTGGGCGCGACCCCCTCGCAGGTGGCCCTCGCCTGGGTCTTGAAGCGCAGCCCCGTCATGCTGCCCATTCCCGGCACGGGCAAGGTGGCGCACCTGGAGGAAAACGTGGCCGCCGCTGCCCTCACCCTCTCGGACGAGGACTTCGCCGCCCTCGACGAGGTGGGCCGCCAGGAGTGGGAGACGCAGCAGGCCGCCCGGCGCTGAGCCGAGCGGGAATCCGGTGGGGGAGAGGGGACGACCTTCTCCCCGCTTTGCTGCCCTGCCCCAAAGGTGAAGCCCCCGTCAGGCCCG
Source organism: Deinococcus murrayi DSM 11303 (assembly GCF_000482805.1). Lineage (GTDB taxonomy): Bacteria > Deinococcota > Deinococci > Deinococcales > Deinococcaceae > Deinococcus > Deinococcus murrayi. The sequence continues at coordinate 116,968 of NZ_AXWT01000009.1, forward strand.
ACGGTGCCGCAGGGCACGGTGCCCACCCGGAGACGGGAGAGAATGCCGCATGCTCGTTTCCCCGCCGCTGGTGCGCTCGCTCGTGACCGGGCACCCGCCCTACCGCGCCTCCCAGGGCGAGATTCGCGAGGCCGCCCGCACCCTCTTTCCGCGCATGGCGGCCCGTCCGCACCTGCTGGACGTGTTTGACAACGCGCAGATTGACTCCCGCGCCCTCTCGCGCCCGCTGGAGTGGTACCTGGAGCCGCGCGGCTTCGGCGAGAAGAATGCCGTCTTCGTGGAGGAGGCCCGTGCCCTCACCCTGCGGCTGGCGCGGGAAGCGCTTGCGGGGGCGGGCATGGCCCCGGCAGAGGTCGACGCGGTGGTCGTGGTGAACACCAGCGGCCTGAGCACCCCCAGCCTCGACGCTTTTCTGCTAGGGGCGCTGGGCCTGAATCCCCACGCGGCGCGGCTCCCGGTGTGGGGCCTGGGCTGCGCGGGGGGCGCGGCGGGCCTCGCGCGGGCCGCTGACCTCGTGCGGGCGGGGTACCGACGGGTGCTCCTCGTGGCGGTCGAGCTGTGTAGCCTCACGCTGGTGCGGGGCGACGAATCTAAGAGCAACTTCGTGGGCACTGCCCTATTTGCGGACGGCGGCGCGGCGCTGGTGGTCACTGCCGCCGACGTGCCCGGCCCGCCGCCCCTCGCGGCCCTGCATGGCGCTTTTTCCACCCTCATCGAGGACTCCGAGGACATCATGGGCTGGGACGTCGTCGATGACGGCCTCAAGGTGCGCTTTTCGCGCGACATTCCCACTCTGGTACGTTCGATGATGCGGGAAAACGTCGCCCAGGCCCTCGCTGCACAGGGCTGGAGCCGGGCCGACGTGGGCACCTTTGTGGTGCACCCCGGCGGGGTCAAGGTGCTCGCCGCTTATGAAGAGGCGCTGGACCTTCCTCCGGGGGCGCTGGATTCCAGCCGCCGGGTGCTTGCCGCCCACGGCAACATGAGCAGCGTGACGGTTCTCTTTGTGCTGGAGGAGGTCCTGCGCGGGGAACCGCTGGGCCAGGGCCTGCTCTCCGCGATGGGACCGGGCTTCAGCGCCGAGCACGTGCTGCTGAGCTTCGGGCCGCTGGACTGAAAACGGGACGATACGGGAGGGTTCAGCGGCGCTGGTTCTGGGGTTGGATGGCGCCGTGCTCGCCGGTTACGTCCTTGGGGGTCTGCTCGACCTGCCGCCCCTTCTCGGCCATACCGGGACGGCGCACGTCCTTGATGCTGCTGAGGTCATCGGTGTCCTTGACGCCGCCCTGGGGGCTGCGGTCGGCGGGGGGGCGGGGCTGGTCGTCATGCAGGGGTGGACTGCCCTGGGGGTGAAGTTGGGTGTGGGGGGTCAGCGTCCCCCCCCGCGTGCCGCCCCCGCCCTTAAGGTTTCCTAGACCCGGCGGCGCAGCAGCCGCAGGCCCATGAACACCACGAAGACGGTGCCGCCCTCGTGCGCGACCACCCCCAGCGGCAGCGGCACCTGCCCGGCGACCGCGAGGGGCGAGACGAGCAGAATCACCCCGAAGGCGAAGGCGAGGTTAAGCCGCACCGTGCGCCGCGCTTCGCGGGCCAGCCGCACCGCCCCCGCCAGCCGACCGAGGTCGCTTTGCATAAGCACCACGTCGGCGCTCTCAATCGCCACGTCGGTGCCGGAGGCGACCGCCACCCCCAGGTCAGCGCGGGCGAGGGCCGGGGCATCGTTCACCCCGTCGCCCACCATTGCCACCGGGCCGGGCAGCTCGCCGATGAGCCGCAGCTTGTCTTCGGGCAGCAGCTCGGCGCGGTACTCGCTGAGGCCGACCTCGCCCGCCACGGCGCGGGCCACCTCCTCGCGGTCACCCGTCAGCATGACCCGGTGCGGTACACCGCTCGCCGCAAGTTGCGCCAGCGCCTCCCGAATGCCGGGGCGCAGGGCGTCGGCGACTCCCAACAGGCCCAGCACCCGGCTTCCCACCCCCACGATGACCACGCTGCGGCCTGCAGCGGCCAGCTCGTCCAGGGTGGCCCGCTGCGCGTCCGAGAGGATCGCCCCCTGCCGCCCCGCCAGCCGGAGGTTGCCCGCCCAGGCAACCTCGCCCGCCGGGGTGCGGGCGGTGATGCCGTGGCCGGGCACCGCCTGCGCGTCCGAGAGGGCCAGCGGCGTGACCCCGCGCTCTTCCGCGGCGGCCACCACCGCCCGCGCGATGGGGTGCTCGCTGTGCGCCTCCAGCCCAGCCGCCAGGGCGAGGGCCGAGCGCTCGTCGGGGGCGTGGACGTGGGTGAGGGTCATCCTTGCTTGGGTCAGCGTGCCCGTCTTGTCAAAGGCGACCGTCTGCACCCCGGCGAGGGCGTCCAGGGCCGCGCTGCTCTTGAACAGCACCCCAGCGCGGGCGGCGGCGGCCATCGCCGAGAGCATCACGGCAGGGGTCGAGATGACGACCGCGCAGGGACTGGCGACCACCATAAAGGTCATCGCCCGGTACCACGCGTCGTCTAGGGGCAGCCGCAAGCCGGAGTGCAGCAGCGCGAACACGAGGGGCACGCCCAGCAGCACGGCGGTCGCATAGGGACTCTCCCAGCGCTCGGTGAGGGCCTCGGTGCGGCTTTTTTGCGTCTGAGCCTCTTCCATCAGCCGCACCAGGCGGGCCAGGGTGCTCTCGCCCGCGGGCCGCAGCACCTCGGCTTCGACGCTGCCATTGAGGTTGACCGTGCCGGAGGCGAGTTCGGCCCCCGGCCCCTTGTCGACGGGCACGCTTTCTCCGGTGATGGGGGACTCGTCCACGCTGGTCTCTCCGCGCACGACCCGTGCGTCGGCAGCCACCCGCTCGCCGGGGCGCAGCAGCAGCAGGTCGCCCACCCGAATCTCGCTCAGCTCGCACCAGCGCTCCCGCCCGCCCCGGCGAACCGTCGCTCCCTGCGGGCTGAGGTCCATCAGGGCCTGCACCGCGTTTTTGGTGCGGCCCATCGCCCAGTCTTGCAGGGTGTTCGACAGGCTGAACAGAAAGAGCAAAATCGCCCCGTCCGCCGTCTGGCCGATGGAGGCGGCTCCCAGCGCGGCGAGCACCATCAGCAGGTCCACGTCGAGCTTGCGCTCGCGCACCAGACTGCCGATGGCCTCGCGCCCGGCAGGAATGCCCCCCGCGAGGTAGGCCAGCCCGTAGCCCGCCCACATGACGGCGGGCAGCGCCAGCAGGTGTTCGCCCGCCAGCCCCAGCAGCAGGCCCAGCAGGGTGAGGGCGGTCAGCAAGACCGCCGCCCGCAGCTCCGGCGACAGGCGAAAGGGCCGGGGTGCGGGGGCAGAAGCGGGGGTGGGGTGGGCCGAACTCATCGAACTCGTCATGGGGCCTCCAGGGGCACGGAGCTTAATAAGAATCCTTCTCAATAAGGCTCAGTGTACTCTCCTGACCGCTCTCAACTCAACGCCCTATCCGGAGCGGAATGCTGGGAGAAGGGCGAGGGGTGGAGCAGGACGTTGCCTGCCCCCGCTCTTGTTGTCTCTATAGAGGTAACAGCGTTCCTGGGTCGGAGACGGGGTGCCCTGGGGACACTCCGCCTATGATGGAGACATCTTGCCCGCGCTCCTCGCGGGGGCCTGCTGCGAGCGGCCAGAAGGAGACCATTCATGGCGATGAACCTGTTCGGTGCACGGGACGTGCTGACCACCAAGGCTGGGCAGAAGCTCTATTTCTACAACCTGAACAAGCTTCAGGTGGAGGGGGCGGACATTGCCCGCCTGCCTTTCTCGGTCAAGGTGTTGCTTGAAAGCGTCCTGCGCGAGGCCAACAACTACGACGTGCGCGAGGAGGATGTCCGTGCCGTCGCGAACTGGAAGCCCGTCAACGACGAGATTGAGATTCCCTTCAAGCCCGCCCGCGTGATTTTGCAGGACTTCACGGGCGTGCCCGCCGTCGTCGACCTCGCGTCCATGCGCGACGCGATGGTGAAGCTCGGCGGCGACCCCAAGCAGATTAACCCCCTGATTCCGGTCGACCTCGTGATTGACCACTCGGTGCAGGTCGACGAGTTCGGCACCGAGTTTGCCCTCGCCCACAACATGGCGCTGGAGTTCGAGCGCAACCGCGAGCGCTACGAGTTCCTCCGCTGGGGCCAGCAGGCTTTTGACAACTTCGGGGTGGTGCCCCCCGCCAGCGGCATCGTGCACCAGGTCAACCTCGAATACCTCGCCAAGGGCGTGCAAAGCCGCCCCGAAGACGACGGCGTGGTCGTCTACCCCGACTCGCTCGTCGGCACCGACTCGCACACCACCATGATTAACGGCCTGGGCATCGTGGGCTGGGGCGTGGGCGGCATCGAGGCCGAGGCCGTCATGCTGGGTCAGCCCATCTACATGCTGATGCCCGAAGTCATCGGCTTCAAAATCACCGGGGCGCTGCCGGAGGGGGCCACCGCCACCGACCTTGCGCTGCGCGTGACCCAGATGCTGCGTGAAAAGGGCGTGGTCGGCAAGTTCGTGGAGTTCTACGGGGCGGGCCTCTCGAACATGACCCTGCCCGACCGGGCCACGATTGCGAACATGGCCCCCGAATACGGTGCGACGATGGGCTTTTTCCCGGTCGACGAGGAAGCGCTGCGCTACCTGCGCCGCACGGGCCGCCTCGAAGACGAGATTGAACTCGTCGAGGCTTACTACAAGGCCCAGGGCATGTTCCGCACCGACGATACGCCCGACCCCCAGTTCACCGACACCATCGAACTCGACCTCTCGACCATCGTGCCGTCCTTGGCCGGACCCAAGCGCCCGCAGGACCGGGTCGACCTCAAGGACATGCACACGGTGTTTGCCCAGGCCCTCACGGCTCCCCTCAAGCAGCGCGGCTTTGAGCTGCCCCAGGACAAGCTGGACGCGCAGGGCACCATCGGCGGCACCGACCTCAAGATTGGGCACGGCGCGGTCACGCTGGCGTCCATCACCTCCTGCACGAACACGAGCAACCCCAGCGTGCTCATCGCGGCGGGCCTCGTCGCCAAGAAGGCCGTGGAAAAGGGCCTGAAGCCCAAGCCCTGGGTCAAGACCAGCCTGGCCCCCGGTTCCAAGGTCGTCACCGAGTACCTCGAAGCTGCCGGACTCCAGGACTACCTCGACCAGATTGGCTTTAACACGGTGGGCTACGGCTGCATGACCTGCATCGGCAACTCTGGGCCGCTCCCCGAACCCGTCGTGCAGGCGATTCAGGAAGGGGACCTGGTCGTGGCGTCGGTGCTCTCCGGCAACCGCAACTTTGAGGGCCGCGTCAACCCCCACATCAAGGCGAACTACCTCGCCTCGCCGCCCCTCGTCGTGGCTTACGCCCTGGCGGGCACGGTCGTCAATGACATCGTGAATGACCCTATCGGCACAGATAAGGACGGCCAGCCCGTCTACCTGCGCGACCTGTGGCCGACCGGAGCCGAGATTCAGGCCATCATGGACCAGGCGATTAACGCCGAGATGTTCAAGCGGGTCTACGACGGCATCGAAAAGAGCAATGAGCAGTGGAACGCGATTCCGGTCGCCGAAGGGGCGCTGTACAACTGGAACCCCGACTCCACCTACATCCAAAACCCGCCCTTTTTCGAGAACCTCGCGGGCGGCCCCTCCGAAATCAAGTCCATCGAGGGGGCACGCGCCCTGGTGAAGGTGGGTGACAGCGTGACCACCGACCACATCAGCCCCGCAGGCTCCTTTAAGGCCGACACTCCGGCGGGCAAGTACCTGCTGGAGCGTGGCATCCAGCCCAAAGACTTCAACTCGTACGGTTCGCGCCGTGGCAATGACCGCATCATGACCCGCGGCACCTTTGCCAACATCCGCCTCAAAAACCAGCTCGCGCCCGGCACCGAGGGGGGCTTTACCACCAACTTCCTGACGGGCGAGGTCACGACCATCTATGACGCCTCGGTCGCCTACAAGGAAGCGGGCGTGCCGCTCCTCGTCTTTGCGGGCAAGGATTACGGCATGGGGTCGAGCCGCGACTGGGCTGCCAAGGGCACCTTCCTGCTGGGCGTGAAGGCCGTCATCGCCGAGTCGTTCGAGCGGATTCACCGCTCCAACCTCGTCGGGATGGGCGTGCTGCCCCTTCAGTACAAGAACGGCGAAACGGCGGAGAGCCTCGGCATTGTGGGCGACGAGACCTTTGACCTCATCCTGCCCGCTGACCTGAAGCCCCGCCAGGACGTGACCCTGCGCGTGACCGGCAAGGATGGCCAGAGCCGCGAGGTCACCCTGCAATGCCGCATCGACACCCCCGTGGAGATTGACTACTACAAGAACGGCGGCATCCTCCAGACCGTGCTGCGCGGCATCCTGGAGCGCAGCGGCCAGAAGGCGGGCGCTCAGGCTTAAGGCTTCCCGGCTGAGCAAAGACCCCCACCTGCCCATCAGGTGGGGGTTGGCCATTCCTTGCGGCGGCGTCAGTCGCGGCGGACCCGCTGGGGGCGCAACTGGCCCTGGGGCGTCTGGAGATAGTGGCCCAGCCACGCGACCACCACGAGGAGGTGAAGGGTCAAGAGGCCGAACAGCCCGCTGTCAGGTTGAACGGCGTGTCCGTAGGCACCCACGAGCTGAAAGAGCAGCAGGGTCAGCAAGACTCTAGGGCGGCGCTCTGGAAACCGGAGGTAGGCATAGGTGCCGCCCGCCATGCTGAACAGCAGGGGCAGCAAAAGGGCGTTGAGCATCTCTTGACCCATGCCTCATTCTGCGGCGAGCGCCCGGTGCCGAACTGTGCGCTGATGGCGAGCTTGGTTGAGCAAGCTCGCGGCAAAACTATGAGAACTGTGTGCCCAGCTCAAGGGCAGCGCAAGATTGGGTCAACTTCGGGTGAGGAAGGACAGCTCGCACGCTGGGAATGGACTTTCTACACTCCCCGCAGGAGGCTCACCCATGGCTCGATTGCAAGGCACCGGTGGGGGCGGCGGGCGTACGGCGCTGCTCATCATTCTGATTCTGCTCATTTTGTTTCTGCTCGCGTATTTCCTGTATCTCAAACCCCAGGGCATCTTGAATCTCGGCTTCTGAGCTGAAGCTGCCCCTACCCCGGAGGATGTCGCATGATTAAAGGAAAAGAACTGTTGGGCCGCAACATTGTGGCCATCAATACCGGCGAGCGCATCGACAGCGTGCGCGACCTCGTCTTTGACCACCAGGCCAATCAGGTGCTGGGCCTTCTCGTCGATGAGGGCGGATGGTTCCGCTCGGCGCGGGTGGTGCCTTTCGAGGCGATTCGCTCGGTCGGAGAAGATGCCATCATGGTGGACAGCGCCGATGCCGTCACCTCGACCCGCGAGGACGGACGCCTTGCCGAAGTGCTGGATTCCAACATCAGCCTCGTGGGCATGACCCTGCTGACGACCGACGGCCAGAACCTCGGCAAGATTGCGGACGTCTATTTTGACGAGCACACGGGCCGGGTCGAGGGCTATGAGGCGACGGGCGGCCTTTTTAGCGACCTCACGAGTGGCCGGACGTTTGTGCCCGCGCCCGAAGAGGTCCAGATTGGGCACGACGCGGCCATTGTGCCCATCAGCGTGGCGACCGCCATGCAGGAGCAGGAGCCGGGCGGCCTCAAGGGGGCCTACCAGAGTGCTGCCGAGAGCGTCAAGCAGAGCTACGAGAACATCGCCGAAGCGACCAAGGAGCGCCAGAAGGAATACGTCATCGGCAAGACGGCGGGCGGGGACATCACCCTCGATGACGGCACCGTGATTGTGCGCAAGGGCGAGACCATCACCGCCGAGCAGGCGGACCGTGCCGAACAGGTGGGCAAGCTGACCGCGCTCGCGACCGCCGCGACGGGTGGCGTGCTCTCTGAGGCGTACGGCAGCGCCAAGGAGCGGGTGCAAGAGGGTGTGGACGACCTGCGCGGGGCCAGCGCCGAGCGCCAAAAGGAATACGTCATCGGCAAGACCGCCGGAACCGACGTGACTGCCGAGGTCGCCGATGGGGTGCAGGAGGTTATCGTCCACCAGGGGACGGTCATCACCCCCTTCCACGCCGAGCGGGCCGAGCAAGCTGGGCGCTTGCCCGCGCTCGTCGCGGCGGCGGGGGGTGGCAGCCTCCAGGAAACGGTTCAGACCTTGACTGGACGGCGCGACCCCACCACCGTGGAGGACACCATCGGTCGCCGGGTTCGCAGCGACGTCCGGACGCCCACGGGCAACCTTCTCGCCGTGCAGGGCCAGATTGTTACCCCGGCCATCGCCGAGCGTGCCCGCTCTCTGGGGCTGGACGCAGCCCTCATCGCCGCGACGGTCGCCCCCCAGGCGGGTGGGGCGGGCACGGGCACCGCGGCAGCTCTCTCCGGGGGCGTGGCCAGCGTCAGCGAAGGCGCGAGCAATCTGCTGGAAAAGGCCAAAGCTTGGCTTGGCGACAAGCGTGAGGAGGCTGGGGAAGTCCTGGAGCAGCGCCAGCAGCAGCAGCTCGAACAGAAGGTCCGGGACGCTCTGGGCCGCCCGGTCACCCGCGTGATTCTGGCCCCCGACGACACCATCATCCTCAACGTCGGCGAAATCGTGACCCACAAGGCGATTGAGGCGGCGCGGGCCGGGGATGTGCTCGACATCCTGGTCGACAGCGTCAGCAAGGAAGAGCCGGTCATCGACCCCCTCGCCGTGCGTCCCCACGAGACCGGCGTCGCGGCCCTGGAGACCCAGCCGGACCCCACCGAGGGTCAGGCCGACGCCGCTGGCCGCGCCGGAAGCGAAGGGCTATCCCCCACCGACCCGCCCCGCCGGGCCTAAACCTGTCGCGGCTGAGGGCGGCTTCCCCACGTCCGGGGAAGCCGCCCTCAGTTCCGAAAGATGACCTCCTCGCGGTGAAAGGACCGCAGGGCCAGCAGCCCCAGCAGCAGCGCCCCCAGCAGATTGGCCCCTATCGCGCTCAGGGCATGCCCAGCGGTGAGGTTGCCGCGCACGACATCAAGGATGGCCATCATGCTGCCAAAGAGGGGGAGGGCATAGAGGCCGCTTCCCAGGGTCAGGAAGTCGCTGAACTGGAGCAGCACCGCCGGAAAGACGATGGCGAGCGAGAGGGGCGTGACGTAGGTTTGCGCCTCCTTGTACGAGCGGGCATAGATGCTCAGGGCGATGAGGACCGCGCTGATGAGGAGGGCGGCACTCACGACCGTGCCGAGCAGGGCTAGCGCTCCCGCGAGCGTCAGCGTGAGCTGCCCGCCAAAGGCCTGGGTGAGTTCGGGGGTTGCATTGCTTTGCCGCAGCACCGCCCGCGACAGCGCCCCGGCCAGCAGAAAGCCCGCCACGCTGAAAAGGGCCGTGGTGAGGGCCGTCACCGTCGTGGCGAGCAGCTTCCCGGCCACGACCTCCGAACGGCGCACGGGCGAGACGAGCAGGCTTTCGAGGGTGCCGCGCTCCTTTTCGCCCGCCGTGGCATCGAGGGCGGTCGCCATCGCTCCGGTCAGGATGAAGTTCAGCATCAGAAGCGGAATCAGAAAAGCGAGCTGGCCGCTGCGCCGTTCTTGCTCCGGGCTGGCGTCGATGGGAGAGAGGGTGACGGGCGTGAGCGTCTGGGCACCCAGCCCCAGCCCACTCAGGCGCTGCACGGCCAGCTCACGGTTGTAGGCCTCCACGGTCGTCTGGACTTTGGCGAAAGCCCCCGTCTGGGTGCGCAGGTTGCCGAGTTTGGCGTAGACCTCAAGGGTGCCCGTTCCGTCACCCGCACGGGTGGGGAGGGGTAGGGGTGCCCGCAGCGCCGCCTCGACCTCGCCTGACCCCACGGCGGCGCGGGGGTCGCTGACCGGGACGAGCTGGACCCCGGTCCGAATCACGGTGCCGTCGGGGGCCTTCTCGTCGCGGGTGAGGGCCGCCCGCAGCGGCGCGGGCAGGGTGCCCACCACCCCGACCCGCTGCCGCTCCTGCGCCTGCCCGCCGATGAAGCTGCCCAGCAAGAGGGGCAGGCCCAGGGTGAACAGCGGAATCAGGAGCAGCGGAATCAGGATGGTGCTCGCCAGGGTGCGGCGGTCGCGCAGGGTCGAGAGCAGGTCGCGGGCGGCCACCCGCCAGAGATACTCAAGACGCACGGGCGACCTCGCCCTCCAGGCCGCGGACCAGGGCGAAAAAGGCCCGCTCCAGGGTGCGCTCGCCCGTCCCCGCGAGGATGTCGGGGACGCTCCCCACCGTCACGAGTTCGCCCTGGTGCAAGATAGCGACCCGGTCGCAGACCTCCTCGGCCTCGCTCATGACGTGGGTGGAGTAGAGGGTCAGCCGCCCCGGTCGCCGCGCCGCCGCCACGAAATCGAGCAGGGTGCGCCGGGCGAAGATGTCCAGCCCGCTCGTGGCCTCGTCGAGCACCAGCACCTGCGGGTCATGGATGAGGGCGCGGGCGATGGTCACCTTCTGGGCCATCCCCGTCGAGTACTCGCCCGCCCGGATGTCGAGGGTGCGCCCCAGCTCCAGCGCGGCGTCTAGCTCCGCGATGCGGGCCTCGGCCTGTGCCCGCGTCATCCCATAGAGGCCCGCAAAGGACCGCAGCACCTCGCGCCCGGTCAGGCGAGCGGGCAGGCCCATGCCACCGTTGACCACCCCGATGGCCCGCCGCACCGCTTCCGGTTCGCGGGTCACGTCATGCCCGGCCACGCTCGCCGTGCCCGCCGTAGGCCGCAGCAGGGTCGCCAGGATACGCAGCAGGGTGGTCTTGCCCGCCCCGTTGGGGCCGAGCAACCCGAAGACCTCGCCCTCCCCCGCCGTGAGGCTCACGTCCCGCAACGCGGCGTGCCGCCCGTAGGTCTTATTCAGGTTCCTTATCTCCAGCATGGTGCCTCCTGCCCCCCTTACGGGACAGGCGAAAGAAGCGTTGCCGCGTTCACATGGCGCCCGCGTCAAGGCTTGCTGGGCCTGAGCTGCTGCCCCTCTCACGCGGCCCTGAGAGACGAAGAGTACGCTGGAGGTCAGCCAGGACAGCGGAGAGCGGCTCTCCGTTCAACATTTCGTCAGCTGCGCTCATGCAGAAAAGCGCCGCATCTGTCACAATAGGAAAGTTGCGCTGACCGCGCACTTGGACTGAGTGTAGAACCCCGTATCACCGCTGGAGGGGCGACGGCCCGCTTCAGTCGTCTGGAGGATAGCGCATGTTCAACCCCCCCACCCTCGAAGACCTGCAAGAAACCCGGCGTGCCAACGAAAAGCTCGTTCTCAAGGCGCTGGAAAGCAAGCCGGAGTGGGTCGAGACCGAACTGGCCAAGACCACGGGCCTTGCGCTGTCGCACTTGCGGGCGGCCCTCGCCAGCCTGCTGGACCAGGGCCGGGTGCGCCGCTTGCCGGGCACCGGCACCCGCGCCGTGTACGGCCTCGCTGACCCCGGTCTCGCGGACGTGCCCGCGACGCCTCTCACCGAGGATGCCAAGCGCGTGCGCGACTATCTCGAAGGCCGCGCCGACAGCGCCCTCTACATGAGCGAGCAGCTGCGCATGTCCCGTGATGATGTGATGGCGGCCCTCTCGCTCCTGAACGCGCACGGCATGATTACCTGCACCTTTGTGGGCAGCCTGGTGATTTTCCGCCTCAAGGAAGCGCAGGCCCTGGGGCAAGAGCAGGCCCCCACTGCCCCCGCTTCCGGCAAGAAAAAGCAAGTTGCCTGACCCCCTCTTGCCACCTCTCTCTTGGCCTCCCGCTGCGGAGGCCTTTTTTATCGGGGGGTGCTGACCGGGCGCAGACCGGGCCTCTGTTATGCTGAGCTTCATGAAGCTCGTGCTCGCCGTGATTCAGGATGCCGACGCCGCCGCGCTGATTCGGGTGCTGTCGGAAAACGCCTTTGAGGTCACCAAACTTGCCAGCACGGGCGGCTTCCTGCGCGAGGGCAACACCACCCTGATGATTGGGGTTCCCGATACCCGCATGGAAGAACTCAAGCGCCACGTCGCGCAGACTTGTCGCACCCGCACTCGCCTTGTCACCCCCGGCGTGCCGGTGGGCGAGGGCGGCGAGGGCATGGCCGCCGACCCGGTGGAAGTCGCGGTGGGGGGCGCGGTGATGTTCGTGCTGGGCGTGCAGGAGTTCGTCAAGGTCTGAGGTTGGGCGAACTCCAGGGCGTCACGTTGCCCTGAAGCCCGCCCATCCGCTCCGCCCGATTACTTCGTGTCGTACCAGTTCGGTCCCACGCCGACCTCGACCGCCAACGGCACGCTGAGCTGCGCGGCACCCTCCATGACCTCGCGGGTGAGGCGCGCGGCTTCTTCTGCGCGGTGCTCTGGGGCCTCGATCAGCAGTTCGTCATGGACTTGCAGCAGCAGCCGCGCGTCCAGGGCTTCTAGCTCGCGGTCAAGGCGCACCATCGCCAGCTTGATGATGTCGGCGGCAGTGCCCTGAATGGGCATGTTGTAGGCCAAGCGCTCGCCTGCCTCGCGGAGGGTGCGGTTTTGCGCCTTCAGCTCCGGCACGTAGCGGCGGCGGCCATACAGCGTCTCGACGTAGCCATGCTCGCGCCCGAACTCCAGCGTGCGCTCGATGTACCGCCGGATGCCGGGGTAGGTGCTGAAGTACACCTCGATAAAAGAGGCGGCCTCCGCGTAGGGGATGCCCAGGTCATGGCTGAGGCGGTGGGCGCTCATGCCGTACAGCACCCCGAAGTTGACCGTCTTGGCGGCGCGGCGCTGCTGGGGCGTGACGGTCGCCTCATCCAGCCCCAGCACCTGCGCGGCGGTGCGGCGGTGGATGTCGGCTCCCTCCTGAAAGGCCTGCTGCATGAGGCGGTCTTCGGCGATGTGCGCGAGCAGCCGCAGCTCAATCTGCGAGTAGTCGGCGCTGATGAGGACGTGGCCAGGCGAGGCGACAAAGCCCTTGCGAATCTCGCGGCCCAGCTCCGAGCGGATGGGGATGTTCTGAAGGTTGGGGTTGAGGCTGCTCAGGCGTCCGGTCGCGACCGCCGTCTGTGCGAAGGTGGTGTGCAGCCGTCCGGTTCGCGGGTTGACGAGGTTGGGGAGGGGGTCGAGGTAGGTGCCGCGCAGCTTTTCCAGCTCGCGGTATTCCAGCAGCGCGGGGATGATGGGGTGCTCGTCGCGCAGCGGTTCGAGGGCCGAGACCGCCGTGGAGCGTTTGCCCGTCAGCTTGGTCTTTTTGCCGCTGGCAAGGCCGAGTTCGTCGTACAGCACGGTTTCAAGCTGGTCGCGGCTGCGAATAGAAAACTCGCGTCCGGCGAGGCGATGAATCTCGGCCTCCAGGGTGGCGAGGCGGCCCGCGACCGCCTGGGACAGGCCGCGCAGGTAGTCAGCGTCAATCTGTACCCCGCGCACCTCCATCCGGGCGAGCACCGCCGAAAGGGGCCGCTCCATCTCCTCGTACAGCTTGCGGCGGGCCGGGTCGAGTTGAGGTGGGAGGTCGAGCAGCAGCCGGTGGGTCATCGCGGCGCGGAGGGCCGCGTCCTCAGGCCAGGGCTGGCGCAGGTAACGCTCGGCGACGGCGGGCATAGTCGTGTTGGCGGGGTCGAGCAGGTAGGCGACCAGGAGGGGGTCGTCCCCCGGCTCCACGACCGTGCCGCGCACGCTGAGGTGCGCCGCGAGCGCTTTGGCCCCCGCCGCCCGCACCGAGCGCTGCCCGACAAACTCGGCTTCGGAGACGGTGGGGGGGTACATCGCCGCGAGGCGCTGCGAGGCTTTTTCGGCAGCCCGTTCGGCAGCGCGGCGGGCCTTTTCCAGGGCCTTTTGCTCGGCCTTGGTACGGGGCGGCTCGGTCAGCAGGGGGGGCACGGCGGGCGCGTCGGGCAGGGCGCCGGGCGGGGGCGTGCGCTCCTGGGTGGGGGCGACGCGGGCGACCTCGCCGTCGAAGGTGGCCGCCGCAATAAGGTCGGCGGTGAGGTCGTCTTCCCGCGAGAGCACGTACCCCCAGGTCACGTCCGGCCCCGGCGTGCGCCACTCGCCCAGGGGGGGCGGGGTGAAGGTTCCGGCCTCGGACGCCGTGGCCCCCACCTCCGGCGCGGTTTCCTGTTGTGCCAGCGCGAGCACCTCCCGCTTGAGGGACGCCAGCTCCAGCTCGTCGAGCAGCGCGAGCAGCCGGTCGGGGTCGCCGGGGCCACGGGGCACGCCGAGTTCAACCGTCAGCGGGAGGTCGGTCACCATCCGCGACAGCTCGCGGCTCAACAGCACGTCCTTTTCCGAGGCGAGCAGCTTCTCGCGGGTGCCCTTTGGCTCCAGGGTGCCCGCACGGGCGGCCTCCAGCGCGGCGTCCAGGGTGCCGTATTCCTGAAGAATCTTGGCGGCAGTCTTGGGACCGATGCCCTTTGCGCCGGGGATATTGTCGCTGGCGTCCCCGGTCAGTGCCCGGTAGTCCACCCACTGCCGCACGGTGACCCCGTATTTCTCCAGGACCTCCTGCGGCCCTATCAGCGAAAAGTCGCTCGCAATCACCTTGACGTGATCGTCGAGCAGCTGATAGGCGTCGCGGTCGGAGGTCACGATGCGGACTTGCAGGCCCCGGCCCTCCGCCAGGCGCGTCACCGAGCCGATGACGTCGTCGGCCTCGTAGCCAGCCTCCTCCAGACGGGGCCAGCCCAGCGCGTCGACGATGTCACGCAGGCGGCGAATCTGTCCCGGCAGGTCGGCGGGGGTCTGTGCTCGGCCCGACTTGTAGCCGTCATATTGCTCGTGCCGGAAGCTGCCGCCCGGCGGGTCAAACACCACGATGATTTGGTTGCCGGGCTGCCGCGCGAGCCGCAGGGTCTGGCGCAAGAAGCCCAGAATGGCGTGGGTCGCTTCCCCCTTGCTGTTACTCAGGGGCGGCAGCGCGAAATAGGAGCGGAATGCCAGCGCGTGGCCGTCGATGAGCACCAGTGTGTCGGGGGCGGGAGCAGTCATGCGGGCATTCTAGGGGGCACCTGGCTTCCCCTTTCTGCTGCCGTGTCCGTGCCCTGTCGGTGGCCCGTCAGTGCTCGTGGGGGACGTCCCTGAGGCCGTCGGGCGTGATAAGGCGCTCGACGATGGGGAAGGTCTCTAGGCCCTGCGCCGCGACGTTGGCGAGGGCGTAGGCATCGGCCGCCGCGTAGTCCACGCTGTAGCCCAGGTCGGCGAGCGCTCCCAGCGTGAGGCGGCTGAGCGGCATATGGCCCCGGCTCACGAAGCCCGTCATCAGCTCGGCCCCAAAGACGGCCTTTTTCCAGTGGCCGCACTTGGTGCCCTCGCTGTAGCTGTCCTCGACGGGCACAGCGGGAGCGAGGCCGCCCAGCGCCCGGTACTGGGCCAGGCCCGCCGTCCCGGTGTACCGCACTTGGGTCGCGCTCGCGCAGGGGGTCGCGTTCGCGGCCAAGAACTTGTCCCACAGGGTGCCATTGGCCTCTAGGCTCGCCAGGTCCGCTGCGTCGAACTGCATCTCGCCCCACAGCGGCAGGGTGGTGCCGGGCCGCACCTGCCGCGGCCCAGCCTGCCCCAGCACCTTGCCAGGGCCATCGATGGGTACGCTGCTCGCCACAATCAGGAGGTCATCGACCGTGACCCGCGCCCCGGTGGAAATCTGCACGCCCGGCACGTCCGGCAGGCCCGCCGCAATGACCTGCGCCCAGCGCTCTGCCGCCTGCGAGAAGGCCGCTTGTTGCGCTGGGGTCAACGTGCTGCCCGGCGCAAAGACCACCGTGATGCTGAAGGGGTCCGTGCTGGGGGCCGGGGCGGGGGGCGCAGGCGCAGCGAGCACCGTCACCGTGAGGCTGGCCCGCTGGCTGCTGTCGGCCACGCTCGTGGCGGTGACGGTGGCGGTTCCAGGGGCAGCGGCAGGGGGGAGCGCGGACGGCCCGCAGGCGCTGAGGCCGAGGACGAGGCAGAGGGTCAGGCGCAGGGCACGGGGCATGGGGGATAAGGCCTCCCAGGTGGAGTGGCGTGCCTTCACCCTAGCTTCAGAGACCTGGCAAAACTCTGACCTCCCAGGGGGACGGTGCCGCCCGGTCAGGCGCCCTGTCCCCGTGCCTTCACCACCCCGGCCAGGGTGCGGGCAATCTCGTGGATTTCGGCCTCGTCCGGACCCTCTACCATCACCCGAATCAGGTTTTCGGTGCCGCTGGGCCGCAGGTTGACCCGGCCCCGCCCACTCAGGCGGCTTTCTGCCTCGCTGACGGCGGCCTGTACCGCTCCGTCGCAGGCGATGGCCTTTTTGTCGGCCACCCGCACGTTGACGAGGGTCTGCGGAAACATCATCAGGTCGTCATGCAGCTCGTCGAGGGTGGTGCCCAGCTTTTGCATGTGCCCCAAGGTCAGCAGCGCCGTGAGCACGCCGTCTCCGGTGGGGGATACGTCGAGGAACAGCATATGCCCGCTTTGCTCGCCGCCCAGGGTCAGGCCCTGTTCGAGCAGCCGCTCGTGAACGTAGCGGTCGCCCACGGCGGTGCGCTCCAGGCGTGCTCCGGCCTCCTTCAGCTTGACCTCTAGGCCCATATTCGCCATCAGGGTGGTCACCACCGCCGCTTCTCCCCGCGCGCGTGCCCCCAGCAGCAGCATATGGTCGCCGTGCACGACGTTGCCGCGTGAGTCCACGAAAAGGGCGCGGTCGGCGTCCCCGTCAAAGGCCACGCCGAGGTCATAGTCCCCCTCGCGCACGATGCGCTGGAGGTGTTCCAGATGGGTCGAGCCGCAGCCCCGGTTGATGTTGCGGCCATCGGGCGTGGTGTACACCGCAAAGACGTCTGCCCCCGCCGCCTGAAAGACCTTCGGCCCCACCCGGTAGGCGGCCCCATTCGCGCAGTCCATCGCCACCTTGAGGCCCGTGAGGTCGGGGGCGTACCCGCGCAGGAAGCCGGTGTAGAGGCGCTCGGCCTCCGCGTAGTTGGTCACCGAGCCGAGGTCCACACCCGTGACGGGGGCGAGGCCGGGCACCTCGTCGATGGCGGCTTCAATCTCCAGCTCGGTCGCGTCGCTGAGCTTCTGGCCGCTCGGTCCGAAGAACTTGATGCCGTTGTCCTGGTACGGATTGTGCGAAGCACTGATAACGACGCCCGCGTCCGCGCCGAGGGAACGGGTGAGGTAGCTCACGCCGGGGGTGGGCAGCACCCCCACGTGAATCACCGTGACGCCCCGGCTGGTTAGACCCGCCGCGAGCGCAGCTTCAAGCATGTCGCCGCTTTGCCGGGTGTCCTTGCCGATGACCACGCTGGCGCGGGGGTTTTGCCGCTTGAGCACCTCGCCCGCCGCCGCCCCCAGGGTCATCACCCACGCTGGAGTCAGGGGATGTTCGCCCGCCACCGCACGTACGCCGTCGGTGCCGAAATACTTCCGTTCGCTCATGATGGGCCATCATACGCGGGTGCGGGAACCCCCGGCCCTGCTGCCCCGTATCCTGGGCCATGAGCGGATTTTCGGGCGGTTCCTTTTCCTTCGGTCGCAGCCACAGCCATGGACGCCGGGGCTTCGGGATGCTGGGCCACAGCCACAGCAGCGGGCATCGCCGGGGCGGATTTCTGGGCAGCCTGACCAGCCACAGCAGCGGCCACCGGGGCCGCTTTGTCGGGGGCGGGCACTACCGTCAGGTGCGGCGTTCCCGCGGGCTGGGTTGCTTGGGGGCCTGGGTGGTCGGCGCGGCCCTGACCGGGGGCACGCTGGCCGGGGTGTTTGCGCTGCTGGCGTGAGGTTGGCTGCCCTTCTCGGCGACTTGCGGCGGCTTTCGCGTCCCGGCCCGGTGCGCTCGGCGCGGGTGTGGCCGGACGACCTGCGGGCCGCCTTTCCCGGCACGCGGCGCTTGCGCGAAGCCTGGGTGGGGGAGGGGGCGGCCTTTGCCCGGTACGCGGGCGAGTGCGGCCCCCTCTTTTTGAAGTACCTCCCGGCGGGTTGGCGCGACGAGCGGGCCTACCGCAGGCTGCGGCGCGAGGCGAGCTACCTGCGCGACCTCGCGCCCCGCTCGCCGGTGCCGCACGCCCCCCTGCGCCACGCGGCGAGCGACCCGGCGCGGCTGGGCGCACACCTCGTCACCCAGGACCTGACAGACGTGACCACGGGCTGGGGGGCCTTTGCGAGCGACGCCGAGCGGGAGGAGGCGCTCGAGCAGGTCGTGCGGCTGCTCGCCCGGCACCACGCCTTTTGGCTGGACCGCCCCGAACTGCGCGGGGGCTGGGCCTGGGACCCAGCGCGGGCCGTGCGGCAGGCGGGGCGGGTGGAGGTGGCTCCCTCCTGGACTCCGGCGGAGGCCGCGGCGGTGCGGGAGGCCGCCGCCGCCCTCCCCGCGCTGCTGGCCGCCACCCGTGGGGTCACCCTCGCCCACGGCGACCTGCACGCTGGACAGGTGCTGTGGGCGAGGGCGGACGGGTCGCCCCTTCTCATCGACTACGGGCAAACGCACGCCGCGCCGCTGGGCGAGGACCTCGCCCACCTGCTGTACGTGCGGCTCGCTGCCCCGGAGCGCACCCGCCTCGGCCCCCGGCTGCGCGGCGCGTACCTGCAAGAACTGGCCGCCTACGGTATTCGCCGCACGGAGGCGCAGTGGCAGGCGGAGGAACGGGCGGGCCTCGCCCTAAACGTGCTGGCGACGGCGGCGCAGGTCAGGCGCGACCCTGGCAGCGGCGTGCGGGAGGCGCTCGTGCGGGTAGCGGCGGGGTGGCACGGGGGGTAGTGGCGGCTTCTCCTACCGCTCCATGCTCGGCACCCCCGGCGACACCCAGGGATTTCCCCGCAGCAGGAAACGCCACGGCAGGTGCTTGCCCGCGAGCAGGCCGACGCGGGGGGTGACCCCGACCCCCTCGTCGGGAATGGGTGGGCCGGGCAGCAGATGCAGGGCCGGACCGTCCACGGGCTGCTCGGTCACCCGTTCAGGATTCAGCCCCAGCGCGTAGACGAGCTTGGCCGGGCCGTTCGTGAGGTCGCGCTCGCGGGTGACGGGGCGGTGGGTCAGCATGTGGCCGCGGCCCTCTACTGGCTCTAGCGCCCGCAGGAGGACGCTGGCGGGAACCCCCTCTTCCCGGCAGGAGACTTGCAGCAGGGGGTGGCCGTGCGCGGTCCAAAAGAGCCAGCGGCCCGGCGGAACGGCCATCGCCAGGGTGCGGACCCGGTGAAAGCGCCCCGCGGTGCAGGCCGGGTCACGGGGGCAGTCGTAGGCTTCAGTCTCGACCACCCGCCCCGCGAGCACCTCGCCCCCCGGCAAGGTCCGCACCAGGGTGGCCCCCAGCAGCTCGCGGGCGACCTCCACCGGGTCGCGGTCAAAGAACGCGGCACAGAGGGGCGCGGGCATGGTCCCAGGGTAACGGCGGTGAGGATGCCGTGAGGGGGCGTCCCGTACACTCTTCCCTCGTGACCGCCCCGCCGCCTTTGCCTGCCCGCTCGCCGCGCCGCCCCCCACGCCGCCTCCTGGCCCCGCTGGGCTTGCTGGGCCTGCTCGGTCTTGCCAGCCCCGCTGGGGCAGTCCATATCGCGCTTGTTTATCACTCGGTGGGGCACTCGGCTGAACCTGCCGCCCGCGCGGGGGGTGGGGTCACCCTGGGGGTAGACCCGGAGACGCTGCGCCGCCGGGTGCTGCGCCTGCGTGGGGAAGGCTACCGCTTTGTGACCAGCAGCGAGGCCGCCCGCGTGCCGCCGGGCACCGAAAAGACCACCTCCTTGCGCTTTGACGACGGCTTCGAGAGCGTCTACCTCCTCGCCTATCCAGTGCTGCGCGAGCTGGGCGTGCCGGGAACCGTCTATCCCATCTGGGAGCGGGTCGGACAGCCGGGGTACCTCACGGCGGCGCAACTGGACGAACTGCGGGCGGCAGGCTGGGAAATCGGCTCGCACACCCGCACCCATGCGGCGCTCGTCGACCTCACCCCGCGCCGCCTCGCGCAGGAGCTGGAGCCGCCCGCAGGCGCAGTCTCTGAGGGCGGCTGCCTCGCCTATCCCTTCTACCTGCAAGATGCCCGCGTGCGCCGGGCTGCCCGCGCCGCCTACCCCTGCGCGGTCGCGGGGACCTTCGGGGTGCGGGGCGAAGCCCACGCCCTGCCGGGGCCGCTGGCCTCCCCCTGGGACGACTGGCTCTTGCCCTGGCGCGGGCCGCTGGGCGCGGACCTGCGCCTACCCGCCGTCCTCGCCGGGACGGGGCTGGGCGCGCTGGGGCCTGGGGACGCCCCGGTCGCCGCGCCGACCCTGTGGAACCCCGCCGCCCACGAGCTGCTGGGGTCGGGCCTCTTCAGCCTGAGCTGGGCGGGCGGGGTGCGCGACACCCGCTTGCTGTGGCGGGGGGGCCAGTGGGTGTTGGGCCTCAACCTCCTGCGCGGGGGGGCGAGCTACAGCGGGGGCACCCTGGCCTATCACGTCGGCGGGCCGCTGACGGTGGCGGGCGGGTACGGTTCGGCGGGGCCGCTGGGGGCCGTCGCCCTGGCACTGGGTGGCTACGGCGAGGTGTGGGCGCGGGCGCTGCCGGGGTCGGTCGTGCTGGGGGCCGAGGTCCTGCCCGCCGACTACCTGCGATTGCGGGCCGAGTACGACCTTTTCGCCGCCACGGGCCGCGCCGAGGGGAGTTACGCCCTGCCGCTGCGCCCCGGCGAGGGCAGGCCGCTGCGCCTGCTCGCCGGATATGACGGCCATCCCTACGCGGGCGCGGCCCTGCGGGTGGGGGCGCACACGGCGGCCCTGACGGCTCGGCTGGACCGCCCCGCCTTCGGGGTGCGCGTGCAAACGGCGTGGTAAGGGCGGGCATGGTGAGGGCGAACGAAAAAGCTCAGGCCCAAAGCTGAGGGAAGCCTCAACCCCTGCCCCTCCCGGCGGCAGCGGGTGGGGGGCTAGCCTGCGGGGGCACTTCATTCCCCCCACACCCCACAGGAGGCACTCCACCATGATGGACATCTTCAATATGCTCGGCGGAATGGGCCAGGCCCAGACGACCCTCGGCTCTCGCCTCGGCACCTCGCCCCAACAAACCGAAGCCGCGCTGGAGGCGGCCATTCCCCTGCTGCTGGGCGCGATGACCCGCAACGCCCAGGACCCCCAGGGGGCGCAGGCCCTCGCCAGAGCGCTCGACGGGCATGATGGCCGGGCGCTCGACCTGTTCGGGCAGGGGCAGGCCCCCGACCCCGCCGAGGGCCAGCGCATCCTGGGCAAGGTCTTCGGCGGGCAGCAGCAGGCCGCCGCCCAAGCCGTCAGCCGCCGCGCCGGAATCGACCCGCAGCTCGCCCTGCAAGTCCTCTCCATGGCCGCGCCCCTGGTGCTCGCTTACCTCAGCCGCCGCCGTCAGGGGGGACAGGCTGGGGGCATGGGCGGTCTCGACATCGGCAGCATCCTGGGCGGGCTGCTCGGCGGCGGGATGGCCGGAGCGGGAGCGGGCGGCCTCGGCGGGATGCTGGGGGGCGGCCAGGCCCAGGGCGACGGGCGAGGTCCATCCGGACCCTTGGGGAGCGGGCAGGTCATTCCCGGTTACACGCACACTCCGGCCCAACCCCCGCTGGGCCAGCCCGGCCACTCCGGGACGGGCCAGATGGGCGGCGACCTCGGCGGCCTGCTGGGCAGCCTCAACCGCGCCCTCGACCAAAACGGCGACGGCAGCGCCCTCGACGACCTGGTGGGGATGTTTGGGGGACGGAGGCGGTAGGGGGAGCGGCCAGCCGCCAGCTTCCAGCGACCAGCAGAAGGAAGGCCCCGGCTCAGGCTGGGGCTTTTGCTGTTCTCGCTGGCGGCTGGCGGCTGGCCGCTGGCCGCTACTCCTCCATCCGCTCCCGCGAATAGGGCTTGTACCCCTTGGGGGTTCCCGAACGCTCCGGGTGAAAGAGGCTGGTCGTGAGGTACCGCGCCCCCGTGTCGCAAGCGATGGTGGCCACGCGCTTGCCCGGCCCCAGGCGGCGGGCGACCTCCAGTGCGGCCCAGGCCATCGCGCCGCTGCTCATGCCCACAAAGACGCCTTCCTCGCGGGCGAGCCGCCGAGCAAGGGGGTAGGCGTCTTCTTCCCAGGCGGGAATCACCTCGTCGATGACCGAGCGGTCAAGGTTGGGCGGGATAAAGCCTGGCCCCATCCCCTGAAAGCCGTGCTCGCCGCGCTCGCCGCCCGACAGGACGTTGCTGCGGGCGGGTTCGACCGCGATGACCTGAACCTTGGGGTCTTGCCGCTTGAGGAATCTCCCCACCCCGCTGATGGTGCCGCCCGTGCCAGAGCCGTAGACAAAGGCGTCGATGCGGCCCTCCATCTGCTCCCACAGTTCGGGGCCAGTGGTGCGCTCGTGTACGGCGGGGTTGGCGGGGTTGGAAAACTGGCCCAGCAAGACCGCCCCGGTCTCGGCGGCGATGCGCTCGGCTTCTTCGATGGCGGCGAGCATCCGGCGCTCTGGGTCGGTGAGGACGAGTTCGGCCCCGTAAGCTTGCAGGGTGCGCTTGCGCTCCTCGCTCATCTGGGCGGGCATGCACAGGATGAGGCGGTAGCCCCGCGCCGCCGCCACCTGCGCCAGCCCAATCCCGGTATTGCCGCTCGTCGGCTCGACCAGGGTGCCGCCCGGCTTCAGGAGGCCCCGCTCCTCGGCGTCCGTCACTAGCCCCAGGGCGGTGCGGTCCTTGATGGAGCCGCCGGGATTCAGGCCCTCCAGTTTGACGAACACGTCCGCCATGTCCGGCCCCACCACCCGGCGAAGCTGCACGAGCGGCGTCTTTCCGACCAGCGCGTCAATCATGGCCAGGAGCATAGAGCGGCCAGGGTTCTGTTTTCCGGAGTCGGGGGCGCTATTGGAGGGGGAGCGGAACGTTGGGGGCCGCCGCGCCGTAGCCTAAGCGTGATGGGTTCCCACCTGCGCCGCGGCCTCACCCTGCTGGGTCTGTTGCTGGGGCTGGCGGGAGCGGGGGGCGTGGGTGGCCCGCTGCCCCCGGCAGACGCCTTGGCGGTCTATGACGCGGCGGCCCGGCTGCTGCGGGCGCATTACGCGGGGCCGCGCATGGGAGAGGTGGGCGGCCTGCTCGCCGCAGAGCGGGCTGCCCTCGTGCAGCGATGTGGGAGGCAGAGTCGCTGCCCGGTAGTGCAGGGCCAAGCCGCGCTGGAGACTGTGCTCGCGGCGCTGGGCGACGGGCACACCCAGCTTCTGCGGAGTATTGTCCTGAACCCTGCCCCGCCCCCCGCAGCCCTCGACCCTCAGCTGCGGCCCACCCTGCGCTGGGAGGGTCAGGTCGCCGTGATTGGCTTGCCCGAATGGTTTGAGGTCGGCATGGGGGCCGCCTTTCGGGAGGTCCTGGGGCAGGCCGCAGCGCGGGGGGCGAGCGGGCTGGTGGTGGACCTGCGCGGCAATCCCGGCGGTGTGCTCGACGAGTGCCTGGCGGCGGCGCAGGGGCTGGCCGGGGACCGGGTGAATCTCATCGGGGTGGGCCGCAGCGGGGCCGCGCTTTACACCTGGCGCACGGCCGCGCTGGCCCAGGCTGCCCGCGCCTGGCCGCGCTGGACGGGTCCCCTCGCCCTGCTCGTGTCGCCCGACACGGCGTCGTGCGGCGAACTCCTCGCCTACTGGGGCCAGCAGGCGGGCGGCACGGTGGTTGGCCTGCCCACGCGGGGGCTGCTGAATACCCTCACGCGGGATTTCGCGCTGCCCGGCCCCGCAGTGCTGCGCCTGACGGTGGCGCGGGCCACCCTGGATGGCCGGGTGCGCCTGCCGGGGCGGGTGCAGCCCGACCTCCGCGCTGGGCCGGAGGTGGCGGACATCCTCGCGGGCCGTGACCCGGTGCTGGAGGCCGCGCTCAGGGCGCTGCGCCCCGCCGCCCCCTAGAATGCTCCCCGTGCGCCTCGCCGTCATCGCAGATATTCACGGCAATGCCGATGCGCTGCGGGCAGTGCTGGCCGATGCACGGGTGCAGGGGGCCGAGCACGTCCTTGTCAACGGCGACGTGGTCAACCGGGGGCCGGACTCCGTGGAGGCCCTCGCGCTGCTGCTCTCGCGGGGGGACGTGACCTTTATCCTGGGCAACCACGACGACCTCGTGCGGCTGTGGCAGGGGCGCTCGGAGACGCTGCCGGGAGAGTGGTTCACCGACCCCTTCTGGGGCGCGACCGACTGGACGGCGACCGAGCTGGACCGCGCTGGCTTGCTGCACGTGCCTGCGGGGTGGCCGCTGACCCGCACGCTGGAGGTGCCCGGCCTCCCGACCGTTCTCGTCGCCCACGGTACCCCCGCCGACTACCGCGAGAGCCTCAGCGAGCGCACCGACCCCCAGCGGGTGGCCGACCTCGCGGGCGGGGCGGGCGTGCTGGTTGGGTCGCACATCCACCGCCCGGCCCAGGCCGAGCGCGGCGGCGTGCTGATCTTGAACACCGGGGCCGTCGGCACCCCGATGGACGGCGACCCCCGCGCCGGGTACCTGTTGCTCACCGCCGCGCCGGGGGGCTGGCTGCCGGAGCTGCGGCGAGTGCCCTATGACCGCACCGGGGTGCTGCGCCGTTTCGGCACGAGCGGCCTCCTCGCCACGGGCGTCAGCGCCGAAATCTTCCACGATGAGGTTCTCACGGCCCGCAGCCTCTACACGCCCTACTGGGTCTGGACGGAGCAAGGCAGCCTGCCCCGCAACGCCGCGACCTGGGCGGCCTTCCGGCAAAGGGTGCTGGGCTGAAACCCTCCTCCTGGCCGCTGGCACCCTCTTGGTCGAGGGTTGTCAGAAGTTCGTGTGAACCCCCCTCCTATACTGACGGGGACATGATTGAACCTTCTCTCGCCCTGTATGGCGACGCGTTCGAGCGGGTTGACGGGCACCTCGAAGAGCTGCTGGGAGCCACGGGCGTCCGCTACTGCCTGCTCGTTGACCGCAAGGGCTTCGTGCTTTCGCACAAAGAGGCGCTGTGGGCACCGCGGCCCCCTGCCCTCGACAGCGTCGCTACCCTGGTCGCCTCCAACGCCGCCGCCACCGCTGCCCTGGCGAACATGCTGGGCGAGCGCACCTTCAGCGAGCAAATCCATCAGGGCGAGCAGGGCACCCTGTACGTCGAGTCGGTGGGCGACTCCGCGCTGCTCACCCTGATTTTCGACGTGTCGGTCCCGCTGGGCCGGGTCAAGGTCCACACCAAAAAGACCATCGCGCAGGTCGCGGCCATCCTGGCCGAACTTCAGGACGCGCCGCCCATGCAGTTCAGTGACGATTTCTCGAATGGGGCGAATGCCCTGCTCGACGACCTGTTTGGCTAAGGGGGCCGGGGTTCACCCCAGCCCAGCGCGTGCGCGCTCCGGACACCCTCACGCCACACCGCCAAGCTGAAGCCTGAACGTCCTACAGGCGGGGAGAGAAACAGCCATGAGCACCATCAACTTCGCGGCCCGCGAAATCAACTGCAAGATTGTCTATTACGGTCCCGGCATGTCCGGCAAGACGACCAACCTCAAGCACGTCTTTTCCAAGGTGCCCAGTCACCTGCGCGGCGAAATGGTCAGCCTGGCCACCGAAGACGAGCGCACCCTCTTTTTCGACTTCCTGCCGCTTGACCTCGGCACCGTGCAAGGCTTTAAGACACGCTTTCACCTCTACACCGTGCCGGGACAGGTCTTTTACAACGCCTCCCGCAAGCTGATTTTGCGCGGGGTCGACGGCATCGTCTTTGTGGCCGACAGCGCCCCCAATCGCCTGCGCGCCAACGCCGAGAGCATGCGCAACCTGCGCGAAAATCTCGCCGAGCATGGTATCGACGTGCGTGACGTGCCCATCGTCCTCCAAATCAACAAGCGCGACATCGAAGGGGCGCTGCCCACCGAGATGATTCGTGCAGTCGTAGACCCCAAGAAAGAACTGCTCGTCTTTGAAGCCACCGCCCACAACGGCGGCGGCGTCTTTGAAACCCTCAAAAGCGTGAGCAAGCTGGTACTCGACCGACTGGCGCAGAACAAATAGCGTGTGGCTCGTGGCTTGTGGCTTGTAGGGGAAAGAGGAAGGTGGGAGATACGGCTCGCGTCCCCCACCTTCTTGTTCCACAAGCTACGAGCCGTTTTCCTCCGTCCCCGGTAGAGGCCGGGTGCGGGGTGGGCCGCCGTCGATGCCGCCAGACCCCGCCGCGCGCCCTCCCCGCACCTCACCGCCCGCATCCTGGCTGGGGTCCGCGAGGCGGGGGGCACCGTCCGGTTGGTCGCTGCTCGCCACGCTGAAATCCGAAAAACTGCCCGGGACGCCGTCGTCAAAGCCGGGTTCGTCGTTGACATTGCCCGGCACAAAGTCGGTGCCGTAGGCCGCCGCATTGTCCATCATCTCGGCGCGGAGGTCCGGGTCGACGCCGTCGTCATAGAGCACGCCCGCTCCGGCCAGGGCGTCGCTGCCTTCGCCCCGGCGTCCGCCCGACACGTCGCCGGACACGGGCAAGTCGGCGTCTTCCTCGGCCACCTCGCGCACCAGCTCGGCGTTGGCCTGGGTGTCCTGGTTGGCGGGGGCGTCGTCTTCGGGCAGCGAGTAATCCATGGTGGCCGCGCCCGCGCCGCCGACTGGGTGCAGCTCGGCGTCCGTCGGCTCGTGGTCGTCCCGCCCGAACTCCTCGGCGGTGACGGTGCGGTCTTCCTGGAGGAGGTCTTCTGGGGTGCGGTCTGCCGAATCGGCGGAGGAGGGGTCGCGGGGGCGAGGGGTGTTGGGGTCGGTCATGGGGTTCCTCCTGGGGCCGCCCTGCTGGGGGCCGCGCTGCCTCTGGATTACAGGCCACCTCCGCGCCCCGGCGGTGAGGATTTCGAAAATGGGCGTTGGGGCATGTGCTCGCTGGGGGCTTCCTCAGGACCGTCATAAGTCCGCTGTCACCGGGCGTGAGCACAGGCCCCCTACAGTTCCTTCTGACCGGGGACTTCTGGCGGGGGAGCCGCCGCGCCCCCGCCAGAGCGCCGAGAGACAGCAAGGGAAAGCAGGAGGGCTTATGGCAGACGAAGTGCAGATGACGGCGGAAGGCTACCGTCGCCTTCAGGAGACGCTGGCCAAGGAACGCCAGCGGCGCGACGATGCGGTCGCTCAAATCGCCGCCGCCCGCGACGACGCGATGGACCTCGAAGACCGCAACCTGGAGCTGAAGGACGTGCTGGCCCGCGCCGTTCTCGTGGAGGGCACCCCGAAGGAGGGGGGACGGGTCACCCTGGGGTCCCTGGTCGTCTTGCGCGACGACGAGCGTGGCCGCGAGGTGGAAGTGCGCCTTGTGAGCGCGGTCGAGGTCGACGCCCTCGCGCAGGGAGCCACCCAGGTCAGCGAAGACAGTCCGGTCGGGCAGGCGCTGCTGGGCCGCCGGGTGGGGGAGAGCTTTGAGGTCACCCAGGGCGAGCGGCGGCTGCGCTACACCGTCCCACCGTCCGGAGCGTGGGGTAAAGCTCGCGGGGGCGGGGGGCACGCGCTTCCCCACCCTCCTGTGGTCCCCGCCCTACACGTCCCGCCGCTCAAAGGCCAACGCCGCCAGCACCCCAAACCCCAGGGTGTAAATCAGCAGCAGAATCAGCCCTGGTGTCACGTCCGCCTGCCGAACATAAAGGTCAAAGTGGCTGGTGGGCAGCAGCCGCTGAAGGCTTTCGGGAAAGACGGCGAATAGGCGCAGGATGTTCAGGGTCGCCAGCGTCGCGAGGGCGGCGGCAGCGGTGTTGAGGTACATCACCCCGAACAGCACCGCGAGGCTGGCGACGGGCAGCAGCATGACGGCGGCGAGGAACGAGGCACGGAGCACCTGCCCCAGCGCCTGTCCCGGCGTCAGCGTCCCGACCCCTTGAAAGAACCCCGGCCCCAGCCCGGTGCCCCCGGTAAACGGCCCCAGCCCCACGACTAGGCCCGCGAGCAGCGACCCCGCTACCGTCGCCAGCACCAGCAGCAGCGGGTACAGCAGCGCGACGAGCAGCTTGCCCGTCAGGACACGGGTACGGTTGACGGGCCGCAACAGCAGCGGCGCGAGCGTGCCCCCGCTGACCTCCGACCCGATGAGTTCGGCGCAGGTCACCGCGATAAAGAGGGGCAGCAGAAACTGCACCAGCACCCCCAGGCTGACTGCCGGGAGCTGCCACCCGCTCACGAGTTCAATCCCGAAAAGGGCCTCCACGCGGGGTGCCCAGGGCCACAGCAGCGGCAGCAGAAAGCACACCGCGAGGCCCAGCCGGGCGCTGCGGCGGCGCAGCAGCTTGCGAAGTTCGAGGGCGAAGAGGGTCATAGCAACTCCGATGAAATCCTGCCTCTGGCAGGATGAAATCCGACCGGAGGGAGAGGGAGAAGAACGCGTTCCGGGCGTAGAGTGTCCAGTCCGGTGTTTTCCCGGAGTGGACACGGAACAGACGGAATGCGTATCACACCGCCACCTCCACCCGTTCGCGGTAGTACTCGTACAGGTCGAAGTGGTCGGGGGCAGCCTCCAGCACCCGGAATCCGCCCTGAGCGAGGTGCGCGAGGGCGTCGGGCACCCGCGCCTCATCGCCCAAGTGCGCCAGCGCGTAGGGGGTGCGGGTGCCCACGCTGCCCACGAAGGGGAGGCGGCGCAGGTGCTCGGCGGCCCCGGCGGGGTCGTTCACCCGGAAGCGGTAGGCGGCCTGCCGGGAGCGCAGATCCACGGTGTCCACCAGCCGCCCGCCCGTCAGGATGCCCACCCGGTGGGCGTAGGTGGCGATTTCGCGCAGGTGGTGGGTGCTGAGAAGGACCGCGCAGCCCTCCGCCGCGAGGTCCGTCACGATGCGGTGAATCAGGCCGATGCCCAGCGCGTCCAGCCCGCTCGTCGGCTCGTCGAGGATGAGGACGCGGGGCCGGGCCAGGATGGCGCTCGCCACCCCCAGCCGTTGCCGCTGCCCCAGCGAGTATTCCCCGACCCGGCGGTCCGCCATGCGGGTGAGTTCGAGCAGCGCGAGCACCTCGCGGATGCGGGCCATATCAGGCCGCTCGGCCCCCGGTGCCATCGCCGCGAGGCCCGCGTGCATTCGCAGGTTCTGGATTCCGGTGAACTCCGGGTGAAAGCGGGCGGGGGCCTCCACCACCGCCCCCAGCGCGGCGCGGGCGCGGGGGCCGTCGTGGTGCACGTTGCGCCCCAGCAGGTGCACCGTTCCGGAGGTCGGAAAGGCCAGCCCGGTCACGGTGCGAATCAGGGTGCTCTTGCCCGCGCCGTTGGGTCCGGTCAGCGCGTACACCTCGCCGGGCGCGACCGTGAGGTCGATGTCATGCAGGACGCTGTGGCGTCCATACCGCTTGTGCAGGCCGCGCACCTCCAGGGCGGGGGCGGGCGCTTCGGGGGGAGGCTGAGTCACGCCCGCCAGCGTAGGAGGGCGAGTGCGTCGAGAGTCTTACAAACTGAGGGGAGACCGCGTGGCCTCCCCCCTCAGTCCCCGCCGAGCTTCAGAACTTCCCGAAGCGGGTCAGCCGGAAGGGGGTTTCCGGCGGAATCCCCGCCATATTGCGGTCGAGCTGCGCCTGGGTCACCACCAGGTCACCCCCCACCAGCGCCAGCGTCGCCGGGAAGCGCAGGCCGCGCAGGGGTTCTTCCGCGACGAGCTGCCCGGAGGCGGAGTCCGCCGTGAGGCTGACCTTGCTCACGACCTGGTCCTTGTTGCGGGCGACATACAGGGTGCGCCCGTCGAGCAGCAAGCCGTCACCGTTGGTCAGGCCCGTCATCACTCGGCGCACGGCTTTCGTTCGCAGGTCGATGCGCCACAGCTCGCCCGTGTTCGTCTGCATCGCCAGCAGGAAGCGCCCGTCGGGGGTGGCCACGATGCCATTGAGGTTGACGCCGGGGCCGTATTTGATGGGCGTCTTGCTCAAGTCCAGCCACGCCGTCAGGTTGAGGTCTCGGTCCACCCGGAAGATGACCGGGCGGTTGGAGTCGGTGACATACACGTGGCCGTCGGCGGCAGGCGTGAGGTCGTTGACGTAAGGGTTGGGCGACTTCGGCGTTTCCAGGACCTTCAGCGTCACGCCGCCCGGCGTCAGGATGCTCACCGTGCCCTGTGCCCCGCCCGCGACCCACAGGCGGCCCTGCGCGTCCACCTTCAACCCCAACGCGGCCTGCCGACCCAGCGCCCCGCCCTCCTGGAACTTGCTGACGGCTCCGGTCGCGGCGTTGATGGCGTAGATGGTCCCGTTCAGGGCGCTGCCGGTGTAGAGCACCCCCCGGCGGGCATCGTAAGCCACACCTTCGGGGAAGTCCTGAGCACCGGGCAGGAGGTAGTCACGGGTGGTGAAGTTGTCGCGGGTCATCACGCCGCAGCGCTCGCGGGCACCCGACATCCCCGCCGGGTCGGTCTTGTAGTCGTCGGGGCGGGCGTGAATGACCAGGGTGCGGTTCAGGACCCCGTTCGGCCCGGTGAGGCTGAACTTGTCGGTGGTGAAGCTCGCCCGGCCCACCCCGTCCGCGCCGACGCTGAGCATGGGGGCGTCGCCGCCGTGCCCGTACAGGTTGGGGGCCTGCGGGCCGTCGTGGTTCTTGCTCATGCCGGGGTCGAAGTGCCCGCCCGCCCCACCGAAGGGGACGACCGTGTTCGTCGCCTCGTCTACGCCGGGGGTGCAGCGTCCGTACTCGTGGACGTGCATGCCGTGCTGGCCGGGCGTCAGGCCCCGCGCCTCCACCGTCACCTGCACGCCCATGCCCCGCTGCACGAAGCGGGCCATCCCCAGCACCTGCCCGGCGGGGTCACGCAGGGCCGCCGTCGCCGTCAGGGGCGTGCTCGCCGGGGCGGTCGTCATGGGGGCACCCGCCCCACCCGCCAGCGCCGCGCCGAGGGCGAGGGTGCCGAGGGCGAGATATCGCTTGGTCTGAAGCTTCATCGCTGGCCTCCGGTGTACAGCACGCGGTAAATCACGCCGCTCTGGTCGTCGGTAAAGAGCAGGCTGCCGTCCGTGTAGGTCGCCACGCCCGCCACACGCCCGAACTGCTTCCACTCGCCGTTCTCCTGGTACACGAAGCCGGTCACAAAGGGTTCGATGGCGGTGGGCCGGTTCTGCGCGTCGAAGTTGATGCGGGCGATTTCGTAGCCGCTGGGTTCGCTGCGGTTCCACGACCCCCGGAAGGCGACGAAGGCGTCATTGCGGTACTCGGCGGGGAACTGGCTGCCGGTGTAAAAGGTCAGGCCGATGGCCGCCGCGTGCGCGGTGTAGTTCAGCAGGCTGCCCTGGGTGAGGCTGCAATACTCGGCCTTGGTGAGTTTGCCGGGAATCTGGCTGGAGTTGGTGTAGGGGTCGGGGTTGCGGTCGCCGTAGCAAAAGGGCCAGCCGTAGTTGCGCCCCCGCACAATCACGTTCAGCTCTTCGGGTGGGATGTTGTCGCCGTGCCAGTCGCTGCCCTGGTCCATCCCGTAAAAGACCCCCGTGACCGGGTGCCAGCCGAAGCCGATGGTGTGGCGCAGGCCCCGCGCGTACACCTCGCGCCACTGCCCGTCGGGGCGGATGCGCAGGATGGTCGCTTCCTCCGGGTTTTGGGTGGGCGCGTCGTTGTTGGTCGAGCCGAAGGACGCGTAGAGATAGCCGTCGGGTCCCCACTTCAGTCCGCGGGCAGGGTGCTGTCCGGCGTCGGGAAAGCCGTCGGCGAAGACGCGAGGCACACTCAAGCCCCCGTCGCGGCTCATGTCCATCACCCAGATGGTCTTTTCACCGACCGCGTACAGCTTGTTCTGCCTCACGTCCAGCCCGTGCACCAGCTTGAGGTTCTGCGCGACCATCCGGCGCTCGCCCGCGTCAAAGAGGCCGTCTTTGTTTCTGTCTTTGAGGTACCAGATGTCGCCCTGCGCCCGCCGGGTGAGGTAAATCCCGCCGTCGGGCATCACGTGCATCATCCGGGCGTTGCCCAGTCCCGAAGCCATCACCTTGATTTGGAACCCCGCCGGGACCTTGAGCCGCGCGAGCTTGTCGGGCGTGAAGCCCAGAGCGCGGGGTTCGTTGCGGGTGGCCGTCACGGTGACGGGTGGCTCTGGCGCGGGGAGCGGGCGGGGGGTGGGGACAGCCGTCTGGGCGGGTCCGGGGCCGGTGGGTGAGGCCGACCCCTGAGCGAGCGCGGCACCCAGGGCACCGAGTGCGACCGTCAGGGCAGCGAGCATGGGCTTATGCATGTGGGTTCCTCCGGCATTCACGCTCCCATGCCGCCCGCCCGTGGAATCCTCGCCCAGTACACCTTCTGAGAACTGCCCCAGGGTCCTCTTAAAGCGGGATTCGCCCCGCTCATCCCTCCACAAACAGGGGGAGGGTTGAGGGCCGCGCCGCCCCTGCCGCGACTGCCCGCCGGTGCAACTCGCGCACGGCCCGCTCGCCCTCCTCACCCACGTCGCGTGAGAAGTCATTGACGTAGAGGTCAATGTGCGCCTGCATCACGTCGTCGCTCATCTCCAAGGCGTGCTCGCGGATGTAGGCCTTGGGTTCATCGGGGTGCGCGTAGGCATATTCCAGACTCTCCCGAACCGCCGCGTTCAGGCCGCGCTGCACCTCCGGCGGCAGGTCGCGCCGCACCAGAATCGCCCCCAGCGGAAGGGGCAGGCCCCCCGTCCCTTGCTCCCACCACGCGCCGAGGTCGAGAAGCTGAACGAGGCCGTGCTGCGGGTACGTGAAGCGCGACTCGTGGATGATGAGTCCGGCGTCGTACTCCCCACGGGCCACGGCGGGCATGACCTCGTCGTAGCGCATGGGCGTGAGCCTCGCGTCCGGGTAGGCCAGCCGCAACAGCAGGTCGGCGGTGGTCAGGTTCCCCGGCGAGGCCACCCGCTTGCCGTTCAGGTCGCCGAGGTCCTCCCGCGCCACCACCAGCGGCCCCACACCCCGGCCCAGCGCCCCGCCTGCCCGCAGGGCGACATACTCCTCCATCACCTCGAAGTAGGCGCGGTAGCTGATTTTGGTGACGGGGAGGCGGCCCTCCCGCGCCCACTCGTTGAGGGTCTGCACGTCCTCCAGCCGCTCCTGCACGGGCAGCGGCGCGGGCACCCGCCCCGCGTGCAGCGCGTAGAAGATGAAGGTGTCGTTGGGGCAAAAAGAGTAGCCGAGGTCGAGGACGGCGGGAAGGGGGGTCATGGGCGGATGATAGGGGGCGTGTGGCCTGTCGCTTGTGGCTTGTGGAGGGATGCGGGAGCTTGCGCGCAAGGCTCCCGTCCCCACCTGCCACACGCCACGAGCGACAGGCCTTACTCCACGTCCCGCAAAGCCTCCCGCGCCGCCTGCGCGTCCCGCGCAATCTGCGCCTTCAGCTCGTCTAGGCCGCTGAACTTCTGCTCGCCGCGCAGGCGGGCGAAGAACTTGACGCCCACCTCCTCGCCGTAGAGGTCCCCCTCGAAATCGAGAAAATGCACCTCGAAGCGGCGCTCTACGCCGTTCACGGTGGGCCGGAAGCCGACGTTGGCCACCCCGTGATGGCGCTGCTGATTCCCCGGCCCGCGCTCGGTGAGGGCAACGACCGCGTAGACGCCGGGCGGAAGCGCCTTGCCCTGGGGCACCTGAAGGTTGGCGGTGGGCCAGCCCAGTTGACGGCCCAGCCGGTCGCCGGGCACGACCACCCCTTGCGCGTCGTAGTGGCGGCCCAGCAATCGGCGGGCGCTCTCCACGTCGCCGAGGCGCAGGTACTCGCGGATGCGGGTGCTCTTGATGTCCTCACCGCCGAGCTGGTGCATGGGCACGGTCACCACGTCGCGGGTCACCTCCCGCAGGTCGTCCACGCTTCCGGCTCGCCCGCGCCCAAAGTGAAAGTCCTCGCCCACCACAATCGCTTGGGGCCGCAGCGCCCGCAGGTCCTCCAAGAAGGCCTCCTTGGGCCGGGCCGCGAACTCACGGGTAAAGGGCACGGCGACCGTCTCGTCAATGCCGTAGCGGGCCAGCAGCGCGAGCTTTTCGGGCAGGGTGGAGAGGTATTCCACCCCCTGGGTGAGCACGCGGGTGGGCGGGTCAAAGGTGTAGACCACCGTGGGCACCCGGTAGCGCCGCCCCCGCTCCTTGAGCTGCGCGAGGAGGGCCTGGTGCCCCAGATGCACCCCGTCAAAGGAGCCGACCGCGACCACCGTCCCCGTGTCGGGCCGAGCGGTGGGGGAGACATAGGTTTTCACGGCTTCCCCGCCGCGAGGCGCTGAAGGCCGTACAGCGCTGCCGCCACCGTGCTCGCGCTGCCCTGCAGGGTGCCGTCGCGCAGGCCGTCCAGCACCTCCCCCGGCGGCAGCCACACGACCTCCAGGTCTTCGTCCTCGTCGTGGGGTCGGCGGCTTTCACGCAACCCTTCGGCGGCGAACACATACAGCAGCTCGTCGCAGAAGCCGGGGCTGGAGTAAAAGCGGGTCAGCAGGGTCAGCTCGCCGTCCAGCCCCGCTTCCTCCTGAAGCTCGCGGCGGGCGGCCTGTTCGGGGGTTTCGCCCTCGTCGATGAGGCCCGCTGGGGCCTCCAGGGTCACGGCCCCCACCGCCGGGCGGCGTTGCCGCACGAGCAGCATCTCGCCCCGCTCGCTCAGCGCGAGCACCGCCACCGCGTCGGCGTGCCGCACCACCTCCCACTTGCCCCCCAGCACTTCCAGCCGCACGACGTGCCCGTCGTAGATCACTTGGCTGTCCTCGCGGCCTGTCCCATTGCCCGTCATGCGGGTCACTGTAGAGCAGAGGCTTCGGAAGAAGCGCTCTCCGGGGCCGGGAGGGGGGCCACCTGGCACCGGTTGCGCCCGCCCGCTTTGGCCGCGTACAGGGCTTCGTCGGCGGCGAGGAGCACCCGGTCGAGGTCGGGTCCGTGTCCCGGTGCCCCCGCTACCCCCAGCGAGACGGTCACGGCCACCCGCTCTCCGTTCACGGCGACCTCGTGCGCCGCAATCGTCCGCCGCCAGCCCTCCGCCCGCTGGCAGGCCTCCAGCGGCAAAACCCCCGGCAGCACGACGATGAACTCCTCCCCCCCGTAGCGGCAGACCGTCTCGCCGGGCCGGGCGTGCTTGGCCAGCAGGGCCGCCACCGACCGCAGCACCGCGTCACCGGCGGCATGGCCGTAGCGGTCATTGACGCCCTTAAAGTGGTCGATGTCCAGCAGCACCACGCTAAAGACCTCCCCCCGGAGCGCCTCCAGCACGGCGGTGAGGTGGCGGCGGTTGTGCAGCCCCGTAAGGGGGTCACGCACGCTCTGCTCGCGCAGCTCGGCTTGCAGGTGCTCAATCTGCGCGAGCCGGACCTGGAGTTCCTGGTGCGCCCGGCGCAGCGCGGCTTCGGCCTCACGCTGCCCGGTCACGTCGCGCCACACCACGGCCTGCCCCTGCGAGCGGCCCCGGCGGTCCCGCAGCTCGGTGACCCGCACTTCCAGGCAGCGGCCCTTCAGCCACAGCTCAGTGGGGCCATGGTGGACGGCGGTCGCCAGCGTGGCCGCGTCCCACAGCGGAAAGACCCGCGCTGCCGCTTGCCCCACTGGGCTGGCAAGCGCAGGGTCGGCAAAGCGCCGGGCCGACGCGTTGAGGTCCAGCACCCGCCCCCAGGGGTCTAGGACCACCACCCCCTCGCCCATCTGCTCGACGATGAGGTGCCGGGCGACCGGCACAAGGTCAAAGAGCCGGAACCCCAGCAGCCCCCACAGAAAAATCAGCGCCGTCGCCATAAAGAGCATGGGCGTCAGGTCGAAGTCCGGAAAGGGCCGCTTGCCGAGCACACTGACCAAGTTGACCAGCCACGGCAGGCACAGCCCCGCGAGCAACACCCCGGCCTGGCGGCGGTAAACTCCAGAGGTCCGCCACCAAAACTGCCCCAGCGCGAGGGCACTCAGGCCCATCAGCGCGTAGCCGTGCAGCACGACCACCCGGAACCACGGTCCCCCCGCCAGGCGGGTATGGGCGTCGCGCACCGCTTCGCCCCCAAACAACACCCCGCCGGGGTCGCCAAAGAGCAGCAGGCCCCACGTCACCCCCGGCACGGCGAGCAACGTCGCCCATTCACCCGGCCCAACGGGGCGGCCCGGCTGGGTAAACTCGCGGGTGAGGAGCCACACAAATACGGGCGCTCCGACCACCCCGAAAAAGGTGGCGTCCAGCCAGAACGCTGCACCCGGCGGCGCGTCTAGCCAATGCAGGGCGTAGGTCAGCGTCCAGACCGCGAGCGAGAGCAGCAGCAGGGTGAGCGGGGTCGCCCCCGGTGCTTGCCGCCGCCGCCACGCGAAACGGGCCGTCAGCAGCGCCACGAGCGCCGACCCTGTCAGCCACGCCGTGAAGGAAGAGGCAAGGGCGTCATTCATACGGCAGTTCGCAGGGGGGTGGCCGGGTCAGAAAGCCCGCGTCCGGTCGGGGGCGGCAGCCGTCTGGAGGGCAGGAAGGAGGGGGTCATGGGTGCTCCCGGTCACAGAGGGACTGGAGGGACTCAGGCCAGGCGCAACTCCCCCGGCCCGCTTTTAAGTATGACGGACGGGGCAGCCCTGGCGGGGTCCCTGCCCTCCTCCCGGCTGGGGAGACCTGGCCCTGCGCCCTTTCTGCCACAATCCCCCCATGCTGACCCGCGCTGACCTGGAGGCCCGCGAGGCGGCCACCCTCGCGCCATACGCCACCCTCAGCCGCACGGCGCGGGGCCGGGCCTTTCCCGAATCCGAAAGCGCCACGCGCACCGCCTTTCAAAAGGACCGCGACCGCATCCTGCACACGACGGCCTTTCGGCGGCTGGAGTACAAGACGCAGGTCTTCGTCAATGTGTCCCTGAGCGGCGGGCAGGGCGACCACTACCGCACCCGGCTCACCCACACCCTGGAGGTCGCGCAGGTGGCCCGCTCGGTGGCCCTCACCCTGGGGCTGAACGAGACGCTGGCAGAAGCCATCGCCCTCGCGCACGACCTGGGGCACCCGCCCTTTGGGCACGCGGGCGAGCGGGCGCTGAACGTCCTGATGCAGGAGTATGGCACCGCGCCCGACAACACCTTTGACCACAACACGCAGGCCCGGCGCATTGTCACCGTGCTGGAAGACCGCTATCCCGACTTCCGGGGCCTGAACCTCACCCTCGATACCCTCGACGGCCTGAACAAGCACCGCCGGGAGGGCCTGGGGTCGCCCAGCCTCGAAGCACAGCTCGTCGACGCCGCCGACGCGCTCGCCTACACTGCCCATGACCTCGATGACGGCTTACGCAGCGGCCTCTTGACCCCGGAGGACCTGACCGAGCTGCCCCTCTGGGCCGAGCTGCTCTTGCGGGTGCCCCCCACGTCCCCTGCCCTCACCGAGCGCGACCGCCGCACCCTACACCGCGAGCTGCTGGGCTGGCTCATCGGTGACCTGACGCAGGCCACCCACGCGGCAGTGGTCGCGAGCGGCGTGCGCACCCCGGAAGAGGTCCGCGCCCTCCCAGAGCGCTTGGTGACCTACAGCCCCGCCATGCGCGAGCGCCTGCGCGAGACGGGCGACTTCCTGCGCTCGCGGCTCTACCGCCACTGGCGGGTGGAGATGCAGGTCGAGCAGGGCACCCGGCTGCTGGGTGACCTCTTCACGGCGCTGCTCGCGCGGCCTTCCATGCTGCCCCCCTCCGTGCGGGCGCGCGCCGAGGAAGACGGCCTGCCCCGCGCCGTGTGCGACTACGTCGCCGGGATGACCGACCGTTACGCCGCCGAGCTGCACGCGGCGTTGCGGCCCCCCACGCCGGGGGCGGGATGGCGCTAGTCCCCCCCCCGGCTAGTCAAACCAGAACACGCGCGTGCTGGCCGTGCGGCCTGACTCCTTGCTGCCGGGCAGGGCCGCTGCGGGCAAGGGGACATACTCCATCAGCTCGGCACCGCTGGCCTCCCGGTGGACGGCTTCTAGGCGCAGCGGCCCCAGGGCACGTACGGCAGCGGGCATGCCCGGCAACAGCCGCGGCTCTTGCGGGGGGGCCATGCCCGCCGTGCAGCGCAGGAGCAAGCGCCCCCCGCTGAGCTGCGCGACCTCGCAGACCTCCTGGGCTTGCGCCCGCACCTCGGTGCGCAGCGTCGCGCCCCCTGCCCCCGCCGGCGCTCCCGTCAAGACCAGCAGTGCCACCCAGACCATCCCCGCCGCGCCGCGTGCCATACCCCGACTGTAAGTCGGGCGCTCTCACAGGGTTCTGACGAGCGGGAACACCCCCTTGGGGTGCCCACCCCGTCCCCACCATTAATGAGCATTGCCCATCATTAGGCATCCAAGTTGACTTTAATTTTTTCGGCTCTGCACAATCAACCCACGGCAGAACAAGGAGCATCGGTTGCCGGTCGAGCTGGGAGCGCTTGACCCGGCAAGGGGGAATGCTCATCTGTCCAAGGAGTAGACCATGAAGAAACTGGGCATGATGCTGGTGGTGGGGGGCACGCTCTTAGGGCAAGTGCAGGCGCAGAGCGTGAGCGGCCCCAAGTTCGTGGACATAGGACAAGACATCATTGTCAGTGTTTACAATGTCTGCACCTTTGCGGGCAGCAACGAGGCCATTGACAGCGAGTTCGACCGCAACAACACCGCCCAGCCCATCCGCTTTGACTACCGCGCCAATCAGGCCAGCTCTGGCAGCGGCCAAGTGTTTAACATCCGCTGCACGGCGGGCACCCCGGTCCGAGTGACCAATACCACTGAGGGCCGTCAGCTGACGAACGAGGGCGAAAACGAGTCTGAGACGACTCTGCAGAAGGTGGGCGACAGCAGTGCCACAGAGCTGCGCGTGATTCTCAGAGAGCGGCTGAACATGACCATGAGCGACGGCTCCAACACCAGCCCGGATCGGTACGTCCTGCGTCTGAATGTCCGCGCTCCTGCCGGGCAGTACGGGGTGACCAAGGGCGACTACGCCAAGACGTTGGTTTACCGCTTCGAGTACGACGAGTAAGTTCTTTGTCGGTCCAGCGCCCGCCCCTGCCCCCTTTTGCGGGCAGAGGCGGGCCTTTACGCCCCTTTTTGCCCCGCAGCCCGCCCCGCTGGGGGTTAGGATATAGCCCTTCATCCCCTTCCTTTTCCCGCTTGCCCCAAGGAGTGCCTATGCCTCTTTTCTCCCTTTTCTCGTCCGCCCTGGCGCTCTTCTCTTCGCTGGCCTTGCCTGGTCTTCCGGGCCGCGGGCCAGAGGGCTGCGTGCTCAGAACCGCGCTGTCGTTGCCCCCCTACGGGGCCGCGCAGGGCGCTCAGGGCGAGGTGCAGGTGCAGGTGCGCTGCCCGGACGCAGCGCGGCGCTTCCGGCTGACCTGGCCGGGGGCTGCCGTGAGCGGCGCGGCCCTGGAGGTCACCTTGGGCAATGGGCTGCGGCTGACGCTGCCCGGCGCGGCGAGCGAACTGACCGGGGGGCAGAGCTGGGTCGGGTCTCAGACCCTGCGCTTTCCGGTCCGCGCCGAGGCCGGGCAGTGGGGCGTGCGGCGTGGCCCCGCCCCCTTGCCGCCCCTGGTCTTGACGGAAGGGGGCGCGTTGTGAGGCGGCTGGGCAAGCGGGCCGTGGCCCTGGCCACCGCGCTGACGCTGCTGGGGTGGGCGCTCGCGCAACCGCTCAACTTCTCGATTGCGCCGACCTCGTTTCAGATAGAGTCGAGCAAAACCCTCTCTGGACAGACTCGCCTGACCAACGTCAGCACCCAACCGGCGGTGTTTACTGTCAGCGCCCTGAGCTGGGTGCGGGTTGGCGGCGAAGACCGATTGGAACCCACTCGCGACGTGCTGGTTTCGCCCAGCCGGTTCGTTTTGCAGCCGGGCAGCAGTCAGGTGATTCGAGTGGCGGTCCAGCGCCGCCCCGGTGCGGACGAGTTGACCTACCGAGTGTTGGTGCGGCAGGTGCAACCCGAAAAGGGCGAGTTGCCCCCTGGACAGGAGGTCAGCGCCCGGCTCGACAGCTTGATCGAACTCAGCCTCCCGGTGTATGTCGTGCCGCCGGGGGCCGCGCCGCGCATCGGGTACCGGGTCTTGCGCAGTGCGGATGGCAAAGACCTGTCGCTGGTGTTTTCCAACGCGGGCAACCGCAGCTTCGTGCTGCGCGGCCTAGAGGTCAGTGCCGGAAGCGACCCCACCCGCAAGGCCACCGGGGTACCGCCCAGCTTCCTGATTTTCCGGGGCAATGAGTACCGGGTGCCCCTGAGCGGCTTTGGCACCGAGCGGCGGCTGACCTTCTCCTTCCAGACGCCCGAAGGCCGGACGGTCCGTGAAACCGTTGACGTGCCCTGAGGCAGGCCTTCGGCGCGGCTCTTCGTTCGCCCGTGCCCGCTGGCTGCTCGCAGCGGCGCTGCTGCTGGGGGGGGCAGGGGCGCAGACGGCTCCCGCATCCCCACCCCCAGTGTTGCCCCAAGCCGCCTCGCCCTGCTT
Source organism: Deinococcus murrayi DSM 11303 (assembly GCF_000482805.1). GTDB lineage: Bacteria > Deinococcota > Deinococci > Deinococcales > Deinococcaceae > Deinococcus > Deinococcus murrayi. The sequence continues at coordinate 156,942 of NZ_AXWT01000009.1, forward strand.
GGTCGAACCGGAGCTGGCCTCGGTGCAGATTGCGGGCCTGAGCCGGGGCGACTTGCCCGTGCGGCTGGTGGGCAGCGAGGTCTGGGTGCCCGCCGCCGCCCTGCGGGCAAACGAGGCCAACTACGGGGCGGGCCGCGCCACCTGTGACGGAGAGGAGTACGTGCGGCTCTCGCCCGCGCTCAACGTGCAGTACGACCCTAGCGAGCTGACCCTGACTGTGCAGGCGGCCCCCGCGCTGCTGGCGGGCGGCGAACTGGATTTTGCGGGGACCTTCGGCGACCCCCTGCCGAGCCTCCCCGCCTTTTCGGTATCGGGCCGTGTTGACGTGCAGCGCCCGGCGGGTGAACCGCTCGCGGGGCTGCTGGGGGTAGGGGCCAGCCTCCAGACAGGCCGCTTCCGCGCTGGGGCAGAGGCCACCCTCAGCGGCACCCTGACGGGCGAGGCGAGGTCGCTGCGGCTGGGGGGCAGCCTGTCAGCAGAGGCGGTGCTCGATGACGTTTGGACGGTTGGCGGCGTGCTGCGGCTCGGTCCGGGGGGGCTGGGAAGCGGTTTCAGCGGTCTGGAGGTGCGGGCGCGGTCGCCAGAGGGGACGCTGGTGCCCGAACTCGCCTTGGAGTTGCCGCTGGAAGCGGTCGTGACCCTGCTGTACGAGGAGCGCCAGATAGCCCGTTTCCGCGCTCCTGCCGGGCGCTTCGTGCTGCGCAATCTGCCGCTGGCCCCTGAGGGCGAGCTGCTGGTCTTTATTCAAGACGAGCGCGGGACCCGCCTCGTGACCCTGCCCCTCAGCCCCACGCAGGTGCGCCTGCGCGAGGGGGCCTTTGCGGTGCGGGCGCAGGCGGGTCTGGAAACGGGCCGCCCCATCCTGCGGGCCAGCGGTGCCTACGGCCTGACCGGAGCGCTCACCGTGCAGGGGCAAGCCGAGTTGCGGGCTGACCAGCAGTCGGTGGCGGCCTCGCTGGGGGGGCCGCTGGGACCGGGCCGGGGCCGGGTGGGGGGAACCGTCGTGCGGAGCGCCGCTGCGGGGGTGGCCGCCAGTGCGCAGCTTGGCTATGCGGTGCCGTTGGGGCCAGTGAACGCCGCTGCCGACCTCAATCTCCCCGTCGCGCCGCTGCGGGCACCCTCCGTGTCCTTGGGCCTGAGTTACGCTGACCTACGGGCACAAGCCTCGCTGACGGGAAGCTACGATTTCGCCCTGCGGGAGGGTGCGGTGCGCCTGAGCGGGAGCTACCGCCTGACGCCCGAATGGACCTTGCAGGGTCAGGGCACGTACCGCACGTCGGGGGGCTACGGGCTGGGGCTGGGGCTGACCTACCGCCTGCCCAACGGGTGGGTGCTGGGAACGGGGGCGGCGGCAGACGGGTCTGTGCCGTTCCGCTCCGATGGGGCGGGGGGCAGCCTGAGCGGGCGCGGCGTGGTCTCTGCCCGCCTCGGCGAGCACGAGGTCGCGCTGACGGGGCCAGGGCCGTGGGGGGTGCGCTACCGCCATACCGGGGTGTGGCCGCTGAGCGTGCAGGCCGACCAAACGGGCTTCCTGGCCGCGCAGGGCGAGCTGGGCCTGACCTGGACCGGGGGGCGGCTGCTGCGCGGGGTGCCCGCCGAGGGCGTATCGCTGCTGGTCCGCACCGGAGTACCGGGCCTCGCTGTGCGGGTGTCGGGGGGCAACTTTCAGCGGGCAGACGCCCAGGGCGACCTCTTCTTTACGGGCCTGCCCGCCGGGGGCACCGTGGTGCTGTCGGTCGACGCCGCTCCCCTGAGTTTCGAAGTCAATGTCACCGACAGCGAGCAGCCGCTTCAGCTGGGGCTGGCGGGCGTCTCCTTGTACGACTGGAGCGCGAACTTTCAGCTGCGGCGCTGGGTGCGTTTCGTCTGGCCGGACGGCTCCGCTGCTGCCTACGCCGTTGTCACCGTGGATGGGCGCATCTACTCGGCGGACCTGGACGGCAACGTGCTCCTGGACCGCCGCCTCGCTCCTGGTCTGGCCGTCACCCTCCGCAGCGAGGACGGCGCGCGGCGCTGCACCCTGCGGCTCACCGCCGCCGAAGAGCAGCGTTGCCCGGCTCTGGAGGAAGACCGGGGGGCCTGACGAGGCCCTCCTCCTCGCCTTCATGAAGCTCGCCTGACCGATTTGCGCGGCGTGAGGGCCGGGTGAAGTCCTATACTGGGGGGAGTGGAGACCCCCCCAGTTCCTGCCCTGCTGCTGCTGGGTTCCCCAGAGGTCCGGGGACCGGGGGGCCACGTGCGGCTTTCCGGCAAGGGCCTGCTGCTGCTGGCTTACCTTGCGCTGGAAGGTCCCCAGGACCGGGAGACGCTCGCAGCCCTGCTGTGGCCCCACTTGCCGCGGGCCGACGCCCGCAACAACCTGCGGGTGACCCTGTGTGGGATGCGCCGCAAGCTGCCGGGCGTCTTGGAGGCGGGGCGGACGCGGGTCAGGGCCGCGCCCCTGTGGACCGATGTGGGGGCCTTCGAAGAGGCGCTGGCGAAGGGGGACCTCGTCGGGGCCACGCGGCTATGGCGCGGGCCACTGCTCGATGGGGTGCGGGCCGAACCGGGGCCGTTGGCGACCTGGCTGGCCGGGGTCCGCGCCGCGATGCGACCGCCGCAGCGGGAGGCTCCGGCGGTTGACCCGCTGCTCGGCGGGAGGCTGACGGGCCGCGAACTTGACCGTCACGCCCTGCTGCGCCGCTTGGCCGAGACGCCGCTGGTCACCCTGCATGGCCTGGGGGGGGTGGGCAAGACCGCTCTGGCCCGCGAGCTGGCGGCGAGCTGGAACCGCCTCGCTGCTGCGGGGGAGGCCTGCTACACCGACCTCAGCGGCGCTGCCGGGGCTGGGGAGGTCCTTGTGCGGGTCGCGCAGGACCTGGGCGTGCCGGGGGCGCAGTCGTTGCAGGACCTGGGAACGCGGCGGCGGCGGCAGCCTGGCCTGCTGGTGCTCGACCACCTGGATGGGGTACCTGAGACGGCAGCGGTGGTCGCGGCCTTGCGTGCTGCGCTGCCAGAGCGCACGCTGCTGGTGGTGCGCCGCTTGCCGCTGGAGCTGCCCGGCGAGGGACGTTACCTGCTGCGGCCCCTGGCGACGCCGCCCATCACCGGGCACCCCTCCTGGGAAGAGACCCTGGCCTATCCCGCTGCCGCCCTCTTTGCCGAGCGGGCGCGGGCGGTGCGGCCAGGGCTGGTGCCCGACGCGGCGGCGGTTGCGGCCATCTGCGCGGCGCTCGACGGTCTGCCCCTCGCGCTGGAGGCGGCAGCGGCGCACTGCGCGGTGCTGACCCCGGCGGCGCTGCTGGTCCAGTTGGAACGTCCCCTCGACCTGCTGGGCTGGCCGAGCCGGGACCCCACCGACCTGGCCGGGCGACTGGCAGGCACGCTGGCCGCAGTCAGCCCCGCCGACGGGGAACGGCTGCGGGCCATCGCGGTCCTGGAAGGCGGGGCCACCCTGGAGGAACTGGCCTTGCTGCTGCAGGAGGCTCCCGGCACGCTGCTGCTCGCGCTGGAGCGCTTGTGTGCGGCGGGCCTGCTGCGCTGCGCCGACGCGGAAGGCCAGAGCCTCTTTGCCCTGCCCCGCCTGGTGCGGGCGTTGGTGCGGGTGGACGCGCCGGGGGGAGCACTCTCGGCAGCAGACACCGGGGCGCTGCTGCGCTTGCTGCTGGGCCGCTTGCCCGCGTGTGCGGCAGCGCTGCGCCGGGGGGGCGGGGAGCAGGCGCGGGCCACCCTCTTGCGCCTGGGTCCCGACGTGCGGGCGGCTCTGGCCGCAGCGCGGGAGGTGCCCCGCTTGCATGACCCCGCGCTGCGGCTGTGCCGCGCCCTCTTGGGGTGGTGGCTGACTTCTGGGCAGCAAGCGGAAGCCCAGGAATGGCTGGAAGCGTTTGGGGCACCGCACCGGCTGCCCCTGGCCTGGGCCGCCGTGGGCTGGAGCCGGGGAGAAGTGCAGGCCACCCGGCAGCTGGAAGCGCTGTGGGCTGACCCGGCTCACCCCCTGCCGGACCGGGCGCTGGCGGCGACGCTGCTGGCCGGAGAGCAGGCCCTGCCCGCAGAGCTGCGGCAGAGGTGGTGGGAGCGGGCGCAGGAGTGCGGGCAGTGGGGAAGCGCGAGCGAGAGCCGCTGGCCGGAGGCTCTGGCCACCCGGCTGCACGCGCTGGCTGCCGAAGACCCCGCTCAGCGGCGGCGCGGCTTGCAGCGCGCCCACGACCTTTTCAGTGAGGTGGGCGACCCCTGGGGCATGACCCTGTGTGCCCTGGAGGTGTGGGGCCTACGCGGCGAGCGGCGGACGGCGGCGTCCCTGCGCGAGCGGGTCGAAGAAGCCCGCGACCTGGGTCAGCCGTGGGCGCTGGGCCTCAGCTTGCACATGCTGGGGGCGTGGTGGCTCGAACAAGACCGCCCTGAGGGGGCCGCGCCCCTGCTGGAGCCGCAGCTTGCCGCCTGGCAAGAATGCGGCTGGCGCTGGGGCGAGGCGCTCGCGCTCGGCCAAGCGGGGGAGGTGGCCTGGCGGTTGGGGCAACGGACGCTCGCCTGCCGCCTGCTGGGGCTGGCGCGGGTGCTGCGGCAGGCGGGCGGCGCGGCGCGGGGGTCCCCACCGCTGGAAGCGCTGGATGCCCGGCTGAGCGCGGTGCCCACCACCCTGCGCCGCGCCACTGAGCGGCAAGCCTGGCGCGAGGCCCTTCAGACGCCGCCCGAAGCCTGCGCTGCCCAGGGCCTGCGGTGGCTACGCGACCTGCAAGGGGCTGAGGTGGCCAGCCGCCGCTAGCGGCCCGGTGCAGCCACCCGCACTCCCGCTGCCTCCAACCCCCGGCGCAGGTCGCGGGCCAGCTCTGCCGCTTCTGGGCCGTCCCCGTGCAGACAAAGGGTCCGGGCGCGCACCCGCACCGGCTCACCGCTGACCGCTGTGACCAGCCCCTCCCGCGCCAGCCGCACCCCCTGCGCGACGGCACCGGCGTGCGGCAGCAAGGCTCCGGCTTGACCGCGTGGCCACAGCGAGCCGTCCGGCGCGTAGCCCCGGTCGGCAAAGGCCTCGCCCACCGGGGTCAGCCCCAGGGCTGCCGCCTCGCGCAGCATCACGGACGCCCCCCCCGCCAGCCCGAAATACAGCCGGATGCCCGAATCCGCCGCTGCCCGCGCAATCGCGCTCGCCAGGGCCGGATCCTTGGCCGCCATGGTGTAAAGCATCCCGTGGGGCTTGACGTGAGAGAGGCGCACACCCTCCCGCGCCGCGACTGCCTTCAGGGCTTCAAGCTGCTCGCGCACAAAGGCAGTCACCTCCTCCAGCGCGAAGTGCAACTCGCGCCGCCCGAAGCCCTCGCGGTCGGGAAAACCGGGATGCGCCCCCGCCGCCACCCCGTGCCGGGCCGCGAGGCGCAGGCTCTCGCGCATCGTCGACGCGTCCCCCGCGTGGCCCCCGCAGGCGATATTGGCACTTGTGACAAAGGGCATGACCGCCGCCTCGTGCGGGCTACCCTCGCCCAGGTCGGCGTTGAGGTCGATAAGCGGGAAGGTCATCCTTCCTTGTACCACTGCCGCAGCGCCGCCTCCACCCCGCGCAGGGTCCGTTCGCGTGCCCGCAGCGCCGCGTGCGCGGCCTCCAGCGTCACGGGCTGAAAGCGAACCTGGTCGCCGGGCCGCAGTTGCCCCAGCGCCGGGCGGTCGACCGCCGCCACGACGAGGGGGGTGGGGTAGCCCCCGTGCGTGCCCGCGTCCGGCAGCAGCAAGATGGGCCGTCCGTCCGGCGGAAGCTGCACCGCGCCGGGCACGTTGGGCAGGCTGACCCTGGCGGGGTCGTGCTCAGCGGGGACCTCCCCCGCAAGCCGCACGCCCATGCGGTCGGCTTGCGCACTCACCCCGAAGGGCCGCTCGGTGAGGGCCGCCAGCAGCGCCGGGGTCGCCTCCGGGGTGCTCAGGACCCGCAGGGTGAGGACCGGTCCCGTCGGGGTGTGCAGGGTGGGGGAGAGAAAGGCCCGGCGGGGCGTCACCCGTGGCAGCTCGCTCCACCCCAGACGGTCTCCCCGCTGCAGAGGCCGCCCCTCCAGCCCCCCGAAGCCCGCCCGCAGGTCGGTGGCGCGGCTGCCAAGCACCTCCGGCACGTTCAGCCCGCCCCGCAGGGCGAGCACGGCCCGCAGCCCCCGCGCCGCCGTCCCCACCTCCAGGGTGGCTCCGGCGGGCACGGGGACCGCCCAGCCCAGCGGAAAGGGCTGGCCCTCCAGCGCCGCCCGGAAGGGAGCGCCGCACAGGGCAATGAGCGCGTCCGCGTGAAAGCGCAGGGTGGGTCCAGTCAGGGTCACCTCCAGCCCCGCGGCCCCCGCCGGGTTGCCCACGAGCGCGTTGGCCAGCCGCAGGGCCACGGGGTCCGCCGCGCCGCCCCCCGGCACGCCGAGGGCCAGGGCACGCCGCCCCGCGTCCTGCACGGTGGTTTGCAGGCCGGGGCGCAGGACCTCAAGCATGCACGGCGGCCCAGCGCACCCGGTCCCCCGGCCCCCACCACACGGGGTCAGGCCGCCCCAGGTCAAAGAGGGGCACGTCCGTTCGCCCCACGATGCGCCAGCCCCCCGGCGTCTGGCGCGGGTAGACGCCCGCCCACGGCCCCCCCAGCGCCACGCTGCCCGCCGGAACGCGCTCCCTGGGGGTGGCGAGCCGGGGCATCTGAAGGTGCGGCGGCAACCCGGTCAGAAAAGCGAAGCCCGGCGTAAAGCCCAAAAAGGCCACCGTAAAGGTGACCTCCGTCAGCGCCCGCACGAAGGCCGCCTCGCTCAGGCCCGCTCGCTCGGCACACCACGCCAGGTCTGGCCCGCCGAAGGTGACGGGGAGCACCCGCAGGCGGCCCGGCGGGGGGGACTGTGCCTCCAGGCCCCGCAGCCGCTCGCGCAGGGCCGCCGCGAGCGCTTCCGGCCCGGTTCGGAGCGGGTCATAGAGGACGGTGAGGACCGCCAGTGCGGGCACCGTCTCCTGCACGCCGGGGAGGGGCCGCGCTGCGAGGTCCGCCCGCAGCGCCGGGGCCAGCGCTGAGCGCACGAGCAGGGCGCTGTCGCCCAGCGGGGTGATGTCGGCGGGCGAGCCGGACATGCCCGCATGATTTCACACCGGACCGCTACCCTGGGCGGCATGACCCCCGGCGCAGCCAGGCCCCGTCACTTCCGTGTGTTTGCCGTTCAGCCGCAGTGGAGCGCGGAGGATTTCAGCAGCCCAACGGCCTTTCGGGCCTGGCTGCGCGGGCAACTGGAGGGGGTGCGGCCCCATCTCGCCCCGGACCGCCCCAACCTGGTCGTCCTGACCGAACTCAACGGGCTGCCGCTGGTGCTGCGCGGGGTGCCCTTGGCGGCGCGGGCGGGCACCTTCGAGCGGGCGGCCCAGCTCCTCGTGTTGCGGCACCTGCCCCGCGTGCTGCCCGTGCTCCTGCGCGAGCGCGTCTCGCCCATTCGGGCGCTGCAACTTGCCCTGAGCGCCGAAAACGCCCGCCTGTACCTGGAAACCTGCCGCGACCTCGCCCGCGAGTACGGGGTCTACCTTTGTAGCGGTTCCGCGCCCCTGCCGCGCCTCCGCCGGGCGGGCGGGCGGGTGCGCCGCGAGCCGGGGGTGCTGCGCAATGAGGCCGTGCTCTTTGACCCGCAGGGCAATCTGATTGGCGTGACCGACAAAGTGCATCTCACCCCCGACGAGGAGGCGGGGGGCGTAGACCTCACGCCGGGGCCGCTGGAGGAGCTGCGGGTCTTTCCCACGCCGGTGGGTGACCTGGGCGTCGCCATCAGCCTCGATGCTTTCCGAGCGGATGTCCTCTCGCGCCTGGAAGCTCAGGGCTGCACGGTCCTCCTGCAACCCGACGCCAACGGCTCTCCCTGGACTGCCCTGGAGGGCCTGCCGCCCGACCCGGCGCGGGTGCGCGACCAGCCCGTCGCGTGGCTGGAATCGAGTTGGCAGGCGAGCACCGGGGGCCGTTCCATCCGCTACGCGGTCAATCCGATGGTGGTGGGCAACCTGCTGGACCTCACCTTTGATGGCCAAAGCGCCATCACGGGCCGCGCCGAGGACGCCCCGCAACTGCGCTCCTACGTCCTCACCGACCCTCGCCCTGGGTTTCTCGCCCTGATGCCCTGGGTCGAGGAAGGCGAGCCGCAGCGCCTGCGGGAAGCCGGGCGCGAGCGGGCGGCGGGCAGCGGGCACCCCTGGGAAAACCGCTACCGCACCGGCGTTTTGCAAGCCGACCTGACCCTTCCTCCCTCCCGCGTCCCCCCCCCGCCCCGCACCCACCACGAGGAAGTCCTGGCCGCCCTGCTGCGCGGCGAAGTGGCGTGGCCCCGACCCCTGCCGGGCTGGCGAGCCGCTCTGGGCGCAGCGCTGCTGCTGGGCTGCTGGCTGGGGTCGGGTGGGGGGCAGGCTTTTATCTTGACTGAGGCCAAGAAAAAGGGCTGATAGGGAGTTGTGCAACCACCCATCAGCCCACTGCCCTTTTTAACCCAAATCCCGGACTGGCGCGACCAGAAGCGCATCACATACCCCTGGGAGACGCTCTGGACGGTCATTCTGGTCGGCCTGCTGTCTGGGCCGGAAAACATCCTGGCGCTCTCTCAGTGGCTGCAAGGGCAGCGCGAGGTGCTGACACAGCACCTCGCGCTCGATCGAATCCCACAGCAAGCCATGATTTACCG
>NZ_KI519503.1:0-27500 GCF_000482805.1 Deinococcus murrayi DSM 11303
TAAATCATGGCTTGCTGTGGGATTCGATCGAGCGCGAGGTGCTGTGTCAGCACCTCGCGCTGCCCTTGCAGCCACTGAGAGAGCGCCAGGATGTTTTCCGGCCCAGACAGCAGGCCGACCAGAATGACCGTCCAGAGCGTCTCCCAGGGGTATGTGATGCGCTTCTGGTCGCGCCAGTCCGGGATTTGGGTTAAAAAGGGCAGTGGGCTGATGGGTGGTTGCACAACTCCCTATCAGCCCTTTTTCTTGGCCTCAGTCAAGATAAAAGCCTGGCTTTTGACCTCTATGGTCGTCGCGCCCGAATCCCGCAGGGCGTGCAGGCGCGGGCGGGCCAGCGCCGCCAGCTCCTCTTCACTCGCCGCCGCCGTCGCCCGCATGGTGGAGCGAATGCCGCCCCCCCGCGCCAGAATCTCCTCGTAGGAGACGCCCTCCACCCGCGCCTCAAAATCGGCGAGGCGGTCCCCGGCCCAGACCGCATGGGTGTGGGGGTCTATCAGCCCCGGCACAACCGCCACCCCGCCGAGGTCGCGCTTGTGGTCCGCTCTGGGAGCCTCGGACCGGCGGCCTGTCCAGCGAATCCGCCCGTCACAGACCAGGAGGGCGGCGTCTGTCAGCACGCTCAGCTCGCGCATCGCCCGCCCCCGTTGCGGGCCGGGGCGGGGGGTGACGAGCTGGGAAATCCCGGTGTAGAGGGTAGCGGTCATGGGAAGACCTCCGCGAGCGTCTCCAGGATGAGCCGTGCCCCCAGCAGCTCGCTGCGCCCGGTCGGGTCGAGGTTGGGGGCGAGTTCCACCAGGTCGAGACCGACGACCGTGTTGCGGCGGGCCGCCCCCGCAAGCACCCGCAGCGCCTCGCCGTAGGTCAGCCCATCCGGTTCCGGGCTGCTCGTGCCCGGCAGCGTGGCGGGGTCGAGGGCGTCCACGTCCACGCTGAGGTAGACGTGTTGCCCCTGCGGCAGGCGCGAGAGCACCCCGGCGAGGTCCGTCTGCACAGCCTCCGCCGAAATCAGGGTGTGGCCCCGCGCCCGCGCCGCCGCCACTGCCTCAGGGTCAAAGCGCAGCCCGCGCAGGCCCACAGTGGTGATGTGGACGAGGTTTGGCAGGGCTTCGGCGGCCCGGCGAAAGGGGCTAGAGTTGCTCCATTTCGTGTCGTTGCGGATATCGGTGAAATCAAGGTGCGCGTCGAGCTGTACAACGTGGAGGTCCGGCACGTCCGCGTAGGCCCGCAGCAGCGGATAACTGACCGAGTGGTCACCGCCCAGAAAGACGGGGACGCGGCAACGCTCCCTCAGGAGCCGCGCCGCCCCGGTGATGCGGTCGTGGGCCAGGGCGGGTTCGAGCGTGGGCAGCACCACGTCCCCCGCATCAGTAAAGGAGACGCCCGCGAGCCGGGTCACGCCGTCCAGCCCGGTCAAGGGGGGCAAGGAGCGCAGGCTCGCTTCCCGCAGGGCGCGGGGCGCAAATCGGGCACCGGGCCGAAAGCCCAGCGCGAGGTCAAAGGGCACGCCGAGCACCCCCACATCCGAGCGCCACTGGCCGTCCGGAGGAAGGTGCTCGGCGCGAACAAAGGTGGGGATGCCGCCGTAGGGGAGGTGAGCAGGCTGGGTCATGGGCTGGAAAAGGGGAAGGGTGCGGCTTGGGCTTGAGCCGCATGCTGGGGGGCCTTCGCGGCGGCGTGGTCGAGCGGAGGAAGCGTCATTCGCGGTCCCTGATGCCCAGGCTGGGCAGGTCCAGGCCCCGGTCCCGCGCCACCTCCAGCGCCCGCTCGTAGCCCGCGTCGGCGTGGCGAATGACGCCCAGGGCGGGGTCGTTGGTGAGCGCCCGGCTCAGCTTCTGGGCCGCGGCCTCGCTGCCGTCGGCCACGATGACCAGGCCTGCATGCTGCGAAAAGCCCATGCCCACGCCACCGCCGTGGTGAAAACTCATCCACGACGCCCCGGACGCGATGCCCACCCCGAAGTTCAGGAGCGGCCAGTCGGACACGGCGTCCGAGCCGTCCCGCATCGCTTCGGTCTCGCGGTACGGACTCGCCACGCTGCCCGCGTCGAGGTGGTCGCGCCCGATGACGAGGGGGGCCTTCAGCCGTCCGTCCGCCACCATCTCGTTAAAGAGCCGGGCGGCGCGGTCGCGCTCGCGGTAGCCCAACCAGCAGATGCGAGCGGGGAGGCCCTGAAAGGCAATCTGGTCAGCGGCATAGGTCAGCCACGCTTGCAAGCGCTCGTCACCAGGAAAAAGGTCCAGGAGCGCCCGGTCAGTTGCGCGGATGTCCTCCGGGTCGCCGGAGAGGGCGACCCAACGAAACGGGCCGCGTCCCTCGCAAAAGGAATCGCGGATGAAGGCGGGCACGAAGCCGGGGTAGGAGAACGCCTCGGTGACGCCCGCTTCCCACGCCCGCTGGCGCAGGTTGTTGCCGTAGTCAAAGGCGACGGCCCCCCGGCGCTGGAGTTCCAGGATGGCCCGGACGTGGGCGGCCATCGCCTCAGCAGTGCGGCGGCGATACTCGGCGGGATCGTCTTGCCGCAGCCGGGAGGCATCCTCGTCGGGCGCGACGGGCGGCAGGTAGCCCCACAGGGGGTCGTGGGCACTCGTCTGGTCGGTGACGAGGTCGGGGGTGTAGCCGATGTCGACCAGCCGGGGCAGGACCTCGGCGGCGTTGCCGAGCAGCCCGACCGAACGGGCCTCGCCCGCCGCCCGGTAGCGCTCGGCCCGCGCCAGGGCATCTTCGAGCGAGTCGGCCACCTCGTCGAGGTAGCGGGTGTCCAGCCGCTTCTGGATGCGGGTGGGGTCGACCTCGACGGTGATGCTGACGCCCCCGGCGAGTTTGACCGCGAGGGGCTGCGCGCCCCCCATCCCGCCCAGGCCCGCCGTCACGGTGACGGTCCCCTTCAGGGTGCCACCGAAGTGCTTGCGGGCCGCCGCCGCAAAGGTCTCGTAGGTGCCCTGGAGGATGCCCTGGGTGCCGATGTAAATCCAGCTTCCGGCGGTCATCTGGCCGTACATCATCAGCCCCGCCCGGTCGAGGCGGTCAAACTCTTCCCAGGTCGCCCAGTGGGGCACGAGGTTGGAGTTGGCGAGCAGCACGCGGGGTGCCCACTCGTGCGTCTTGAGGACCGCGACGGGCTTGCCCGACTGGACCAGCAGCGTCTCGTCATCCTCCAGACGGTCGAGCGTCTTCACGATGGCGTCAAAGGCAGGCCAGTCGCGGGCCGCCTTGCCCCGCCCCCCATACACGATGAGGTCTGCGGGGTGCTCGGCGACCTCCGGGTCGAGGTTGTTCATCAGCATCCGCTTGGCGGCCTCCTGCACCCAGCCTTTTGCGGTGCGCTGCGGGCCACGGGGAGCGCGGATGACGGGGGCGGCAGGGCGGTCGGTCTGGGTCATGGGGCACCTCTGAAAGGGGCTGGGAAACGTGACCGCATCTTGCCCCCGTCCCGCGCCTCCCTCCGGCCTATTTTCCGGTTTTGCCGGAAAGAGGCCTATGCTGAGGGGCATGGGCCACCCGCAGCGCACCGTCCTGAGCGCCGTGCGCCTGCTGGAGCTGTTTGACGCCGACCACACCGAGTGGCACCTCTCGGCCCTCGCCCGGAGGCTGGGGCGGCCCACCTCCACCCTGCATGAGCAACTGGAGACGCTGGCCGCGGCGGGCCTGCTCACGCGGGCGGGGCGGGGGCGCTACCGCCTGGGCTGGCGGCTGCTGAAGCTGAGCAGCGCCCTGTACCTCTCGCTGCCGTGGTACGCCCCGGCCCATGCGGCGATGGAGCGGGTGGCGCGGCGCACGCACCTGCTTGCCTTTCTGTGCGTGCTGGAGGGCGAGCGGCTGCTGTGCGTGGCCCGCAGCGTGCAGGGCCGGGACGGGCCACCGGTCGCCGGAGAACTCGACTTCGAGCTGCCCGCCCACGCCACCGCGAGCGGCAAGCTGCTGCTGGCGCTGGCGGGGCGGCCCCTCCCCGACCCGGCCCCGGCCTACACCGAGCAGACCCTGACCCAGCCCGGCGCGTGGGAGGCCGAGGCCGCCGCCATTCGCCAGGCTGGGCACGCGGCCACTGCGGACGAGTGGGCGGCGGGCACCGGGGGCCTGGCCGTGCCCCTGCGGGGGGCGGGCGGGGAGGTGCTTGCCGCACTGGGCGTGAGCCTTCCCACCCCCCGGCTGCGCGAGCGCGAGACGCTGCTGCGGACCCTGCACGGGGCGGCGGCGGAGGTGAGCTGGGAGCTGGGCTACCGTCCGGAACCGGCGCGGCCAGGGCGGGCGGCCCCTGGGAGGCAAACCCCATGAAACGCTTTTTCCGAAACAACGGCTTGTCGGTCGTGACCCTGGGCCTCTTCGTGCTGCTGTGGGGGGCGCAGGCGCTGACCGGGTGGCAGGCGTACAACGAGGAGGCACAGGAGCATGGCCGCGCCGTCCTGGGGCTGGGGGCCTACCTGGAAAGCGGACATTTCTGGGAGGCGACGGGCGAGAACTGGGAGAGCGAGTTCCTGCAGATGGCCGCCTTCGTGCTGCTGACAGCGCGGCTCTACCAGCGCGGCTCGGCGGAATCCAAGCCCCTGCCTGAAGACGAGCAGGCCCCAGAGCCGCCCCCCAGCGGCCCACCCCCCGGCCCGGTGCGGCGCGGCGGGTGGGCGGCGCAGCTTTACAGCCACTCGCTTTCGCTGACGCTGCTGCTGCTCTTTGCCGCGTCCTTTGTGCTGCATCTGCTGGGGGGCACGGCAGAGCACAACCGCGAGGCCGCCGCGCACGGACAGCCCGCCGTTTCCACGCTCGCTTTCCTGGGCAGCGCGGAGTTCTGGCACCAGTCCTTTCAGAACTGGCAAAGCGAGTTTCTGGCGGTGGGGGCGATGGCCGTGCTCACCATCTTTTTGCGCGAACGCGGCTCGGCAGAGTCCAAGCCGGTCGAGGCCCCCCACCACCACACCGGGCGCTGAGGCGCGTGGGGTCAGGCTGACGCCCGTCTGACGGCTCCGTTCACCCCAGGGTCATCCGGCAGCTTCTCACCGGGCGCACACTGGGGCCATGCAGAAGCTCATGCTGGCCGTCTTGACGGGGACCCTGCTGGTGGGCTGTGGTCCTTCCGGCACCCCGTCCCCGCCCGCCCCCGGCACGTTCACCGTGAGCGGGCAGGTCCTGTTGCCGGGAGCGGGCGCGGCGGCGCTGACGGGTGCCGAGGAGCAAGCCCTCTGGGCGCTGCCGCATGTCCCCGGTGAGGTGCTCGTGCGGGGGGCGACGCGGGAGGGCGGCCTGGGAGCGCAGGCCCTCTCTGCGCTGGTGGGGGTGCAGCTCCAGGCGGTGCCGGGCACTGACCTGCAACGGGCCATGACCCCGGCGAGCGAGGACGACGCGGCGTTTGCGGCGCGGCTCGCGGCGGCGGGGTTGGCCGTACAGCCCAACCTGATTTACCGCCCGCTCGCGGTGCCCAACGACCCCGGCTTTCCGGGAAACGGGGGGGTCGCGGTGCCGGACCGCCCCCATTCCTACGACCAGGATTACCTCACCCGCATCCGGGCGCTGGAGGGCTGGAACCGCTTGGAGGCGCTCGGCAAGCCCAAGTCGGGTGTGCTGACGGCGGTGCTCGATACCGGGGTGGACCGCACGCATCCCGAACTCGCCGGGCGGCTGCGCCAGGGCCGCGACTTTTGCTCGCGGCTGGTGGGGGACACCTGCCAGGGCGAGGACGGCGACCCCGCCGAGGTCAAGTCGGGTGACGTAGGGCACGGCACGAGTTCGGCGGGCCTCATCGCCGCGAACACCAACAATGGTCAGGGCATCGCCGCGCTGACCTGGGGAGGAACCGTGCTCCCGGTGAAAGTGTTCGGCGACGATGGCCGCACCATCGGCGCGACAACGGCCAGCCTGACCGCAGGCCTGAACTACGCGGTCGCGCAGGGGGCGCGGGTCATCAACCTCAGCCTGGGCTTTGCGGGGCAAGGGGGGAAGCCCGCCCAGGCTGACCCCGCCATCGCGCAGGCCCTGGCGAACGCGGCGGCCCGCGACGTGGTGGTCGTTGCGGCGGCAGGCAACACGGCCACCGACGGCCTGTACTACCCGGCGAGCGACCCCAACGTCCTCGCGGTGGGGGCGGTCGGACGGGGCGACGGCCTCGCCTGCTACAGCGCCCGCCCGCTGGACGGGCAAAAGGCGCTCGACCTGGTGGCACCGGGGGGCAACGCGGGCACGGGGCGGGGGTACTGCTACGTCACCAGCGACGACGACATCCTCACCCTGACGACCGTTGCGCAGGGGGGCTACACCCTGCGGGCGGGAACCAGCGAGGCGGCCCCGCAGGTCAGCGGCGCGGCCTCGCTGCTGCGCGGGGCGTTTCCCAGCCTCTCGGCGGCGCAGGTCCGGCAAGCGCTGAAGGCGGGGGCGCGAACGGTGGGCAGCCTGCCCCTGCTGGACGTGGCGGGGGCGGTCGCCCAGGCCGAGCGCCTGGCGGCGACGCCACCCGCCAACCGGAGCTACACCCTCGTCGTGGAGGCGCGGCGGGGGGACAACGTGGCGACGAGCAAGACCTTCACGGGCACCCTGGCGGCGGGACAGCGGGCCATCCCCTACGCCCTAAGCGGCCTCGCGGCGGGAACGTACACCCTGACGGCCCGCGTCACCCTCACTCAGCCGGCGGAAACGGCCAGCGGCTCGCGTTCTGTGACCGTCAGCGGCGACCTCAGCGGGGTGGAAATTCAAACCCAGCGCTGAGGGGAAGGCGGCAAGGGGAGGGGCAGCGCCAGCTCCCCCCCGGCCCGCTGGGCTGACCTCCCCATCACCCAAGGGGTCTTTCCCGGCCCCTATCATGAACCTGTTATGAAACGCTGGTTCCTGACCGCTGCGCTGCTCGGCTCCTTTGCCTCCGCCGCGCCCCTCACCGTGACCCTGCTGCACGTCAACGACCTGCATGCCCGTTTGGAACCCGCCACCGTGGGGCAAAACACCTATGGGGGCTACGCCCGGCACGCCACTTTGATTCGTGACCTGCGGGCGCGGGAAGAAAACCCGGTGCTGCTCTCCGCCGGGGATACCTTCCAGGGCACCCTCTTTTACAACGTCTATCAGGGCATGGCGGACGTGCTGTTCATGAACCTGCTGGGCTACCAGGCGATGGCCGTGGGCAACCACGAGTTCGACAACGGTCCAGAAGCGCTCGCCCGCTTCGCGGAGAAGGCGAAGTTCCCGCTGCTGGCGGCCAACCTCGATGTGTCGCGGGAGCCGCTGCTGCGGGGCCTTGTGAAGCCTTCTACCGTCATCACCGTGGGCGGCGAGCGCCTGGGGGTGGTGGGGGCGGTCACGCCGGACCTGCCCCTGATCAGCTCGCCCGGCGAGCGGGTCCGGCTGCTCGACCTGCTGCCCAGCTTGAACGCGGCGGTGCGCGACTTGCAGGCGCAAGGCATCAACAAAATCGTGCTGCTCTCGCACCTGGGCTTTCCGCTCGACCAGCAGGTCGCCCGCAGCGTGCCGGGCCTCGACGTGGTGATTTCGTCTCATACCCACACCCTGCTGGGCCGCTTCGACAACAAGGACTTTCCCGCCCCGGAGGGCGAATACCCGGTCGTCCTCCAGAACCCGGACGGCAACCGCACCCTGCTGGTTTCGGCTTGGGAGTGGGGCAAGGTGCTGGGTCGCCTGAAGGTCACCTTTAACGACGCCGGAGCCGTCGAAAGCTTCGAGGGCCGCGCCATTCCGGTGAGCGCCGACATCCCCGACGACCCCACCGCCCGGCGTATGATTGACACCCTCAGCGTGCCCATCGCCAACCTGCGCCGTCAGGTCATCGGCACGACCGCCCGCGGCCTGAACGGTGCCCGCGAGATTGTCCGCAAGCGCGAGAGCACCATGGCGAACGTGCTCGCCGATGCCGCGCTTGCCGCTGGGCAACGGGCCGGAGCGGTGATGGCCTTGGTGAACGGCGGCGGCGTTCGTTCCTCCATCGATGCGGGGCCGGTCACCTTCGAGGAAGCCATCACGGTGCAGCCCTTTGGCAACACGCTCACCCTCCTCGACCTCACGGGGGCCGAAATCAAGCGGGCGCTGGAGCACGGGGTGGCGACCTGGAGCGAGAGCAAAGGCCAGTTCCTGCACGTCTCCAAGGGCATGAGCTACACCTTTGACCTCTCCAAGCCCGCCGGAAACCGCGTCACCTCGGTCACCCTGAATGGCCAGCCCCTCAGCGATACGCAGACCTACACCGTCGCGATGAACACCTTTATCGCGCAGGGCGGGGACGGCTTCGACGTCTTCAAAAACGCGAAGGGCCGCCGCCTGGACACGGGCCTGCTCGACGTTGACATCCTGGTGAACTACTTCGCGGCCAACCCCACCCTGGATGCGCAGCCCGAAGGCCGCATCGTGCTGCTCAACGAGCCGCGCTAGGAGCGACCGGGAGACGACCGGTCTCCTTTCAGCGCCAGGAAGAGAGGTCGCCCGGCAGGTGGGCCGTCTCGTTAAAGGCATCGAGGCTGGCCCGCCCTCCGCCGTAGGTCAGGCGGGTGAGGCTGCCGTTGCGGACGCGCCAGTTCAGGGCGAGGGCAGCCTCGTCGGGGGCACGAAGCACAGCGGCCACCGTCACCCCGATGACCCCACCGGAGGTGAAGGCGAGCACGGTGCGGCCCGAAGGCCCGGCGAGCAGTTCGCGCAAGAAGGCGTGGACGCGGGCGCGGAAGTCCGGCCACGGCTCCACGTCCGGGTGCGCGACCTCACCGCGCAGATAGGCAGCGGCGAGGGGTTCGAGCATCCGCTGAAGGTAGCGGTTGCGCTCTGGGCCGTGTCGCCCCCGCTCCCAGGCCCGCAGCAGGGCGTCAAACCCTGGCTCACGGGCCGCCAGCAGGGGCGCGAGGGTGCGCATCAATCCGTCGCCGTCGTACTCGGCCAGCCGGGGGTCGGTGGTGGGGTCGGGCCAGCCCCCGCCCGCCGCTTCCGAGGCGAGGCGGGCGCTCTCGCGCTGGCGGCGCAGGGGGCCGCACAGCACGTCGGTGGGGTCCAGGTCAGACTCGGCCAGATATTCCCCCACCGCGCGGGCCTGCGCCTCGCCCAGCGGGGAGAGGCGGTCGGTGTCGGCCTCGAAGGGGGTGGCCTGACCGTGGCGCACCAGGAGGAGCTGGCTCACGCGCCCGCCGCCTCTATGCGCCGCTGCGCCTCCCCGATCAGCCACGCAGCCTGCTGCCCCAGCGGGGCGAAACGGGGGTCTTTCGTCTGCCCCGCGCGGTACCGGGCGTAGATCTGTCCCACGATCACGGCGAGCTTGAAGTGCCCCAGCACCTCGTACCAGCCTATGCCCGACACGTCGCGCCCGCTGCGGGAGGCGTAGCGCGTCAGGAACGCCTCGCGGCTCAGGAAGCCCGGTGCCGCCGCCCCGACGCGGTTCTCGGCCCCGCCGGGCTGCTGGGGCATCGTCCAGTAGGTCAGGGTGAGGCCCAGGTCGGCCAGCGGGTCGCCCACGGTCGTCATCTCCCAGTCGAGCAGGGCGACCACCCGCGCGGGGTCGGCGGGGTCCAGCATCAGGTTGTCGAGCTTGAAGTCGTTGTGAACGAGGGTATGGGCGGACTCAGCGGGCGTGTGGGCGGTGAGCCAGGCAATCACGTCCTCGTCCGGCAGCTCGTCCGGCAGGTCGTCTGTGCGGGCACGCCGCCAGCGTCCGGCCCAGCCCTCCACCTGCCGGGCGTTGAAGCCCTCCGGCTTGCCCAGGTCACGCAGGCCCGCCGCATCGATATCCACCGCGTGCAGGTCGGCCAGTGTGTCCACGAGCGCTTCTGAAAGGCGGCGGGGAGCATCGGGCAGGGCGGCATATTCCGGCGGCAACCGGGTCCGCACGACCACCCCGCGCCGCCGCTCCATCAGGTAGAAGGGGGCACCGAGAACGGCGGGGTCCTCGACGAGCAGCACGGGCTGGGGGGCGACGGGCAAGACGGGATGCACCCGCGAAAGCAACCGGTATTCGCGCGGCATGTCGTGCGCCCCCCGCGCCACCGGGCCGAGGGGAGCGCGGCGCAGCACGTATTCCTGCCCACCCTCAGACGGCTCGCCCAGCCGCAGGAGATACGTGAGGTTAGAGAATCCGCCGGGGAACTGCTCGACGGTGAGGGCGTCCACGTCGCCCGCAATCTTCCCGCGCAGCGCCTCCCGCAGGGCCTCCAGCGGCAGTTCCTCGCCGGGACGGACGGGGGCAGTGTCGGAACGGGTCACGGGCGGCCCTCCCCGCGGGGCGCGTCTCCCCCCGTCTGCTGCGCCTGGTGGCCCGCCAGCAGCGCCATTGCCTTTTCCCTCAGCCGCCTCATCCCGCCAATCCAGCCGTCATAGTCGGCGGCCTTCTTCTGGAAGGACTGGAGGGTGGTGGGGTGGGTGGTGATGAGAAAGCCGTCCCGCCGCAGCACCTCCAGCGTCTTTTCGACGAGTTCATCCGTCGTGATGGCCGTCTGCTGGAGGATGGGCGCGTTCTCGATCATCGGCGTCCAGACGCCCTCCGGGCAGAGGGCCGACACCCCGACCCCCCGGTCGCCGTAGGTGATCGCCAGCCACTCGGCAAAGGCGAGCGCCGCGTGTTTGGTGACCGCGTAGGGGGCCGAGTGCAGTTCAGTGAGCAGGCCCGCCGCCGACGCCGTGTTCAGGAAGTACCCCTCGCCGCGCTCCAGGTAGTGCGGAAGCAGGTGCCGCGCGGCCCAGACGTGGCTCATCACGTTGACCCGGTGGATGAGGTCCCACTGCCCATCGGGCGTCTCCGGCCCCGCACCGATGGCGATGCCCGCATTCGAGCAAAAGAGGTCGATGCGGCCTTCTCGCGCGAGCACGCCTTCAATCAGGGCCTGGAGGTCCTCCTCCTTCGCGACATTGGCGGGCACGAAGCGGGCACCGATTTCGGCGGCTTTCCGCGCCCCCACTTCGGCGTTGAGGTCAGAGGCGACCACGGTCGCCCCCTCCCGCACGAAGCGAGTGGCGAGCGCGAGGCCGATGCCGGAAGCGGCTCCGGTGACGACGATAATCTTGCCTTGAAAGTCCATGGGGTCTCCTTGTTGCCGGACTACGGAAGGGTCACGAGAGGCCGGAGGGCGTCAGCGACGGCTCTGGGGTCGGGATGCTTTCCCTGAGCCGTATCCAGCACCAGCATGAACACGGCGTCGTCAGGCCCGCTCAGTCCGGCTCCGTTGACCATCAGAAAAATCGCAGTGGCCGCATAAGCCGTACGCTTATTGCCGTCGACGAAGGGATGATTGCGGGCCAGGAAGAAGAGATAGGCGGCTCCTTTCTCCAACAGAGATGGGTAGAGCTGCATTCCAAACGCCTCCATCGCGGGTTGCGCCAGGGCCGAGGCGAGCGCTCCAGGGTCCCGCAGGCCGGGTGTCCCGCCGTAACGGGCCAGCGCCCGGTCATGCAGCGCGGTCACCTGCCCCGGCGTGAGATAGACCGTCATGCCTTGCTGAGGCGCTCCAGCAGGTCGCCTTTCTCGGCAAACAGCCGGTCGGCGGCCTCCTCGAAGCTCATGCCCTGCCTGGCGGGGCGGAGAATCAATCCGCCGTCTACCGGCTCTATCTCGACTTCCTCCTGAAAGCCGTAAAGTTCCAGAAGCTCCTTGGGAAGGATGACGGCCCGCGATTTGCCGACGGTGGTGAGGCGCTTTCGCATAACCGATTCTAATCCGGCTAAAGCCTCACTGCCGCCGCAGGTCCACCCCCCGCGCCCGCAGCTCCTCCTTTGCCACCGTCTCGGTGTGCACGATGTCGGGGCCGTCCGCGAGGCGCAGGGTGCGGGCCTGGGCGTACATCATGGCGAGGGGGGTGTCCTGGCTGACCCCGGCCCCGCCGAAGACCTGAATGGCGCGGTCGATGACCCGCAGGGCGACGTTGGGCGCGACCACTTTAATCGCGGCAATCTGGCCCCGCGCGGCTTTGTTGCCCACCGTGTCCATCATGTGCGCGGCCTGGAGGGTCAGCAGCCGGGCCTGGTCGATTTCCATGCGGCTGTGGGCGATGGCTTCGCGCACGTGCTGATGCGCAGCGAGGGGCTTGCCAAAGGCGACGCGCCCCCCGGCCCGCTCCACCATCAGTTCCAGCGCCCGCTCGGCCTGCCCGATGAGGCGCATGCAGTGGTGAATGCGGCCCGGCCCCAGCCGCCCCTGCGCGATTTCGAAGCCCCGGCCCTCGCCCAGCAGGATGTTGGCGGTGGGCACGCGCACGTCCCGGAAGGTCATTTCGGCGTGGCCGTGCGGGGCGTCGTCGTAGCCGAAGACGGTGAGCATCCGCTCGGTCGTCACGCCGGGGGTGTCCATCGGCACGAGAATCATGGACTGCTGGAGGTGACGTTCGGCCCTTGGGTCCGTCTTGCCCATGAAGATGCTCACCGCGCAGCGCGGGTCGCCCGCGCCGGAGGTCCACCACTTGCGGGCGTTGATGACGTACTCGTCCCCGTCACGCTGGATGCTGCCCTGGATGTTGGTCGCGTCGCTGCTCGCGACCTCCGGCTCGGTCATGGAAAAAGCGGAACGAATCTCGCCGTTCAGGAGGGGCAGCAGCCAGCGCTCCTGCTGTTCGGGGGTGCCGTAGCGGGCGAGCACTTCCATATTGCCGGTGTCGGGCGCGTTGCAGTTGAAGACTTCGGGTGCCCACCACACCCGGCCCATCACCTCGCACAGGGGGGCGTATTCCAGGTTGGTCAGGCCCGCCCCGAACCGGCCCTGCGGGTCGCTCGCGGGCGGCAGGAAGAGGTTCCACAGGCCCTGCGCCCGCGCTTTCGACTTGAGGTCCTCGATGAGCTGGACATGCTCCCAGCGGTTCCCCTCGTTGACCTGGCGGTGAAACTCGGCCTCGTTGGGATAGATGTGCTCGTCCATGAAGGCGGTCAGGCGGGCGTGCAGGTCGCGGGTGCGGGGCGAAACGTCGAACAGGGCGGTCATAGGGGGTCCTCCGAGTGCGGGGGGTGCGGGCGGGCGGTGGGCTGGAAGTCGCAGTAGAGGGCCAACGAATCCATGTGCCAGAGCGGCAGCCGCGCCAGGAGCACGCCCTCCCGTTCCAGCAGGTCAGTGGTCACGGGCGCACCTGCGAGAGCGGCACGCGGGCCAGCGTCTCCGCGTGTAGCGAACTCAGGATGAGGTGGTCGCCGTGAGGCAAGACCTGGGTGACGTAGCCGTAACTCTCCGGCCCGCTTCCCTGCGCGAAGGCGACCGGGCGGCCTTCCAGATTCAGCGCGACGAGCATGGACTCTTCGGGCAGCGGGAGCCGGGTCCGCTCGGCAATCCGGGCGATGACCCGCCGCAGCCAGGGCTGACGGGCGGTCGC
Organism: Deinococcus murrayi DSM 11303; assembly: GCF_000482805.1. Lineage (GTDB taxonomy): Bacteria > Deinococcota > Deinococci > Deinococcales > Deinococcaceae > Deinococcus > Deinococcus murrayi. The sequence goes on from NZ_KI519503.1 coordinate 13,248, forward strand.
GTCCAGCAGCGGTGAGCGGCGGCTGGGCAGCGCCACCCAGAACGTGTCCGCGCCGTCCCAGCGCACGTTGTCGGGGTAGCCGGGGAGGGAATCGGCGAAGACCTCCAGCCGCCCGGCCCGCTCTCCGGTCAGCCACAGGCGGTGGACCCGCGCCCCGCCCGTCTCGGTGACGAGCAGGTATTCCTCACCGGGACCCAGCGCGACCCCGTTGGGGAAGTTCAGGCCCCGCGCCAGCACGACCGTCTCGCCCGTCTCCAGGTCGTGCCGCAGCACCCGCCCGTGCCCGCCATGTTCCAGCAGGTCGAGGAGTTCGTGCGGCCACCCGTACTCGCTCGACGCGTCCGTGAAGTAGACGAAGCGCCCCGCCCGGTCCATGTCAAGGTCGTCGGTGAAGCGGAAGGGGACACCGTCGGCTTCGGTGGCAAGGACCTCGACCGCTCCCCCGTCCAGCGAAAGACGCAGCAGCCCGCGCAGCGCGTCCGCGACGAGGAGCGAGCCGTCGGGGTGAAAGCGCAGGCCCAGGGGCCGCCCACCCGTGTTCGCCACGACCTCAGGCCGGGTGCCGTCCGGGTGAAAGCGGACGATGGCCCCACCCCCGAAGCCGCTGTAGAGGCGGCCTTCCCGGTCCAGGGCGACCGATTCGGGGGAGGTTTGACCGGGGACGGGGGCGAAGCGTTCCGCCGCGTTCAGCCGCCCATTGTCCGCATACGGTCCCTCCGTCCGCGAGGGGGCCGGGCCAGGCCCCTCCCAGGCGACCGGGCGCACCCGCGTCGGCGCGAGCAGCAGCCAGCCCACGCCCGCGCCGAGGGCCAGGCCAAGGAGGCGACCCAGCCTCATCCCTCACCCCGCTCGACCCGCGCCCCCATCAGCACGCTGAAGGGCGGGGAGTCCAGCGCGGTCACAGGTACACCCGCATCACGGTTTCGGCGGTGGCGGCGGGCTTCGCGCTGCCCTCCAGCTCGATGGTGTTGGCGACGGTGAGTTGGGCATAGCCGGGGCCGTCCTCCACGCTGAGCAACGTGGCGCGGTTTCGCAAACGGCTGCCGACGGGCACGGGCGCGATGAAGCGCACCCGGTTGAGGCCGTAGTTCACGACCATCCGCACGCCCTGTAGCCGGGGAAAGCCGCCCCCGGTCATGAAGTGCCCAGCGAGGAGCGAGAGCGTCAGGAAGCCGTGGGCGACCGGGCCGCCAAAGGGTGTCTGCGCGGCCCGCACGGGGTCCACGTGGATGAACTGGTGGTCGCCGGTCGCGTCGGCGAACTGCCCCACCATCTGCGGCGTGACGGTCACCCACTCGGAGAGGGCGAGTTCCCCGCCGAGGCGGGCGCGGAGGTCGTCGAGGTGCATGGGGACTCCTTGCGGAAGGCGGCCCTCAAATCGCCGTGATGCCGCCGTCGACCGCGACATTTTGCCCGGTCATATAGGCGCTGGCGTCCGAGGCGAGCAGCAGGGCGAGGCCCTTGAGGTCTTCCGGCCCTCCCAGACGGCCCAGGGGGGTGTAGCTCAGGATGGTCTCCTCGCCGTAATCGAGGGTGCCCTTGGTCATCTTGGTGGGGAAGTAGCCGGGGCAAATCGAGTTGACGGTAATGCCGTACTTCGCCCACTCAGCGGCCAGGGCGCGGGTGAAGTTCACGACCGCCCCCTTGGAAGTGTTGTAGGCGAGCGTGCCCATCATCCGGGGGCTGTTGCCGCGCAAGCCCGCCACCGAGGCGACGTTGATGATGCGCCCCGCCCGCGCCGGAATCATGCAGCGCTGGCCGACCGCCTGCGTGAGCAGAAAGAGGCCATTCACATTGAGGTTCATCACCTTCTGCCACGCCTCGAAGGGGTGGTCCTCGGCGGGAGCGCCCCAGGTGGCCCCGGCGTTGTTCACCAGGATGTGGACCGGGCCGACCTCCGTGTGAATGCGCTCGACGAGCGGCCCGATGGTCTCGAACTGCGAGAGGTCATTCTGATAAACGTGCGCGGTGATGCCCAGGCCCGTGAGGTGGGCTTTGGCCTCGTCCAGCTCGTGCCCCTTGCGGGCGGTCAGGACGACGGTCGCGCCGTACTCGCCCAGGCCTTCTGCGATTTGCAGGCCGAGGCCACGCGAGCCTCCGGTAATCAGGGCGACTTTGCCGGTGAGGTTGAGCAGGTCTTTCAGTGCCATCGGGGGGCCTCCGGTTGTGACGTTGCTCCCACGATAGGCAAAGTGTACGTGCACGTCAATGATGAACGCGAGGGGACATTCGCGGGGGCCGGGGCTGCTTTGCCAGGAGAGAGCCAGGAGAAAAAAGGCAAGCCGCCTTTATGCAAGGGGGAAGGGCGGGGGCGCGGGGGGGCGGCACACTGGGGCATGTCGCGGCGACTCCTCCCTTCCGTCCTGGCCGCCCTGACCCTGGGGGGCGCGGCCTCGGCCCAGGTCACCCTGACCAACATCCGGCACGAACTCCAGGGCCGGGACAACTGCGGCCCGGTCACGGCGATGACGATAGCGGGCTACTACGGCACCCGCCTGACCCAGGCGCAGGCGGCAGCGGCCCTCAAGGATTCGCCCAGTGACCCGCAGGTCACCAGCGTGGAGCTGGCGAACTACCTGGGGCGCTTCGGGCTGCGCAGCGTCATCCGCTACGCAGGCACCCCGGAACTGCTGCGGGACCTGCTGCGGCGGGGCTTTCCGGTCGTCGTGCAGCAGCGGCTGCGGCCCGGCAGCAACGTGGCGCATTTCCGCACGGTGTATGGGTACGAGGGCGGACGCTTCCTGACCTCCGACCCCCTGCGCGGGGCGCGGCTGTGGCTGACCGAGGCCGAGCTGAAGGACCTGTGGCACTACTACAACGGTGAGTACCTGGTGACCTACCCGCCCGCGAAGGAAGGCGAGGTCCGCGCCGCCCTGGGCGAGAGCTTCAGCGCCGCCGGAAACTGGCGGCTGATGCAGCGGGTCGAGACGGCGAACGTGCGGGCACGCCCGAACGACCCCTACCACTGGTGGGGCCTGGGCAAGGCGAACCTGCGCCTGGGCTTTGTCAAGGCCGCCGCCGACAACTTCGCACGGGCGGCGCGGCTGGGGGTCCCCACCCTCTACTACCTCTACCGCCAGGAAGCCTTTGAGGCCTGGAGCCAGTCGGGCGACCATGACCTGACGCTGAAATACGCGGGACAGGCCCTGAAGATTGACCCCCGCAGCAAGGAGCTGCTGCTGTTTCGCAACCGGGCGCGGGCGGCGCTGGGGGGGTAGGGCCAGGACAGGAAGGACCGGGGCCTGCCGCAACCCTCAAGGCCCCGTCCAGCCCCCGCTCTGGACTATGCTGGGGCATGACCCCTCTCTTTCCCCGGTCCCGGCGGCGTCCCGGCCTGCTGCTGCTCACGCTGCTGCTGGGCGGAGCCGGGGCCGAGCGCACGGTCGCGCCCACCCCGCTGTATGCCGCGCCCGACCTGCGGGGGGCACCCGTGGGGACCCTGCCCGCCGGAACGCCGCTCGCCGCCCCACTGGGCTGGCAGCCGGGGGGGGCGGGGCAAAAGCCCATCCTGACCCTGCTGTGGGGGGACCAGGTGCGCTACGCCCGGTCGGGCACGGTGGCGGGCACGCCGACGGGCGTGAACCTGGGTGGGCGGCTGGCCTATTACGGGTACGTCGAGCCGCAGCCCGCGAGCGGCCCGGTGACGGTGATGCTGGGGCGCGAGGGGCAGGCGGCGGCGGGCCGGGTCACCGAGTGGCAGGTGCGGGTGCTCCCGCTGGATGCGGCCCGGCTGGACGGAGGGGGGCTGAACGCGGCCCCCCCGCTGCGGGTGACGGGTCCGGCGGTGCGGACCGTGGAGGTCAAGGCGAGCGGCGAGCGCACCGAGGTGGGGCTGGGCCGCCTCGCGCCGGGGCTGTACCTGGTGGCGGCGGCGCGGGCGGACGCGCCCGCCAAGGCGCTGGCGACCGCCGTGATGCAGGTCACCGACCTCGCCCTGACCACCCTCGCCGTGCCGGGCGGGGTGGAAGTCTGGGCGACCCGGCTGGACACGGGGCAACCCTTGCCCGGCGTGCGCCTGAGCGCGGTGGCCCTGCGCCCCCCCACCGAGGAGGAGCAGAGAGAGGGCACGTGGCGCTTCCGGCCCTCGCGGGTGCTGGCCCCGGTCACGACCGACGGGCGGGGCTTTGCCCGCTTCGGGCTGCGCGACGGCGAGCGCCTCGCCCTGCGTGGGCGGGTCACCCTGGGCGGGGCCACCCACCGGGCCACCCTGGGCACGGACGACTACGGCCTGGGCGGGGGGTCGCCCGAACGAGCGCGGGCCTACCTCCAAACCGACAAGCCCGTCTACCGCCCCGGCGAGACCTTGCAGGGGCTGGCGGTCGTGCGCTCGCTGGGGGCGGGCACCCGGACCCCCTGGCGCGGGGCGCTCACCGTGCGGCTGGTGTCGGGCCAGAGCGACGTGCTCGCGCAAGCCCGCGTGACGGCGGACGCCTCCGGCCTGACCCGCTTCTCCTTCCCGCTGCCGGAGGGCGTGCGGACGGGCGAGTACCGGATTGAGGCCGAGTTGCCCGCCACGCCCAGCCCGGCCAACCCGAACCCGCTGCCCGACGTGAGTGCGCTGCCCGTGCGGGTGCAGGCGTTTGTCAAACCGCAGTTCACCCTGGACGTGACGGCCCCCCGTGAGGTCGTGACCGGGGCGGGGGTGCCCGTCACGGCCCGCGCCGAGCGCTTCGAGGGGGGCGGGGCGAACGTGGCCGCCGAGGTGTATGTGCCCGGCAGCTCGGACCGCGCCGAGCTTTATCCGGATGCGGCAGAGGGCGTCCGCGCCCGCCCTGACTTCGAGGCCCTGTCGCCGGACGCCTGGGGCGGCGTCAGCTCCCTGACCGTGCCCCAGAACCGCGCCCCCACCGCCCGTCTCCAGACCCAGCAGGGGAGCGGCACCGTGAATCTGCCCCTCACGGCTCCGAATGGCCGCCCCCGCGAGCACGTGGTCCTCGTCCGCGCCCGCGACGAGTACGGGCGCGACGTGCTCGCGAGCGTGCCCGTCACGGTCCACCCGGCGGGGGTGCGGCTGGAACTGCGGCGCTGGCCCACGCTGACGGGGGGCCGGGCGAGCGCGGCCCTGCAGGTGCGGGCGGTCGGGCCGGGGACCCCGCTCGCGGGCCGGACGGTCACGGCCACGGTGGTCAGGACCTGGCAGGAACGGGTCGCCCAGGGCGGGCGCGTCACCCTCCGCGAGCGGCAGGAGACCGTGCAGAAGCAGACCCTGCGCAGTGGGGCGGGCGGCACCCTCACCGTGACCGCCCCCGCCGCGAAACCGGGGGGATACACCCTGCGGCTGGAGGCGAAGGACGCCGCCGGACGGGTCACCCGCTCGGTCGTTAGCCTGGGCTGGGTGCCGGAGCCGTCCGCCGGGCCGGTCACCCCGCGCGACACACTGAGCGTGGAAACGGACCGGGACACCTACCGGGTGGGGGATACGGCCCGCCTGACCCTGCGGACCACCCTGCCCGCAGGCACCCCGCTGCGCCTGGTCGCCGCCGCCGAGGACCGCCTCACTACCCGCACCGTGCGGGTGACGGGCCGCACCCAGACCCTGACCTGGCCGGTCACGCCTGACCTCTCGCCGGGCTTCCGCGTGCAAGCGGTCGCGGTGGCGGGGGCCGACAGCGTGCAGGCTGGGACCGGGCTGCTGTATGTGCCGCGCCCCGACCGCCAGCTCGCGGTGACGGTGGAGCCTTCGCGCGGGCAGGCCCGCCCCGGCGAGGAGGTCACCCTGAGCGTGGCGACCCGCGCCGGGGGCCAGGCGGCGAGTGCCCTGGTCACTCTGGCAGTGGTCAACGAGGCCGTGTACGCCGTGGCCCCCGACCCCAGCCCCGACCCCTGGCGCTTTCTGTGGGGGGCGACCCATCCCCGATTGGAGGTACGTTCCAGCGCCGGGGCACCCGCCGATGGGGGTGGGGGCGGGGGCGGCAGCCCGGACGGTGTCCCACTGCGGCAGGACCTGCGCGAGGTCGCCTACTTCGGGGCCGTGCAGACCGGGGCGGATGGCCGCGCCGTGGTCAAGGTGAAGCTCCCGGAAGCCCTGGGCCGCTACCGGGTCACCGCCCGCGCTTTTACCCCTTCGGGCGGGGCGGGGGCCAGCCGCGCCTCGGTCACGGCGGCCCTCCCCTTTGCCGTGCGCCTCACCGGGCCGCGCGTGCTGACCCAGGGGGATGTGGGAAGCGCCTATGTGGGTGTGCAGGACCGCAGCGGGGGCAAGACCGCCGAGGTCGCCCTGAGCGCAGGCACCGACGTGACCACCCGGACGCTGACCCTGAACGGCGGGGACGCAGTGACCCGCTTTCCGCTGGCGGCCCCACTGACCGGGGGGAAGCTCGCGCTGGAGGCGCGGGCCAGTGCTCCGGGCGGAAAGGCCGACGCCCTGCGCCTGACCCTGCCGCTGCGCCCCGCCGGACCGCGCACCCGCCTGACCCGTGAGGGCACCCTGGGGGCGGCGGGCACCCGGACGGTGGACTTTGGGGACTTGGGGGGAACGCAAGCGGAGGCCCTCACCCTCACCCTGGCGCAGACCCCTCTGCAAGCGGCGCTGGGGGGCATGGACGCCTACCTCGCGGACCCGCGGGAACGCTGGACCACCACCGACGGGGTGGCGGCGCGGCTGCGGGCCAACCTCGACCTCGTGGGGCTGGCGGGGGCATTGGGCTGGCCGGACGTGCGCGAGCGGGCCTTGGGGCAGGCGCGGCGCGACCTCGCCACCTTGCTCGCGCTGCGGCAGTTCGGCGGCGAGAACGGCCCCGGCTGGGGCTGGACCGCCCAGAGTGGGGTGAGCGCCGAGCAGACCGCCCACGCGCTCGCCGCCCTCGCGGCGGCCAAGGGCGCGGGCCTGACGGACGCGGCCACCCTGCGCGGGGCCATGGAAGCGGCGCGGGACCTCCTCGGAAAAGCGAGTGCCGAGGGCCGCGCCCCCCTCGCCGCCGCCCTCGCCCTCGCGGGGGACGTGGCCCCGGCGCTGGGGCTGGCCCGCTCCGGCGCGGTGCGGGGCGCGGCGGCCCAGGCGAGGCTCGCGGCGGCACTCGCCTCCTCTCCGGCGGCGGGGGCGCGGGCGGCGGCCCTCTCGCTCTACCGGGCGGCGCGGGGGCAGGCCGAGCGCACCCCCGACGGCGGCCTCCTGCTCGCGGACGACGTGACGGCCACCGCGCACCTGCTGGAGGCGGCGCAGGAGCTGGGGCAGACCGCGGACGTACCCCCGCTGCTGGCCGCGGTGCTGGCCGAGCGGACGGGCGGCGCGTGGGAGGGGCCGCTTGCCACCGCCGCCGCGGTGCGGGCGCTGCGGGGGGCGGTGACTGCCGAGACGCGCCGAGCGCCCACCCACGTGACTGTCTCGCAGGGGGGCTTCGCGCGGGAAGTCACCCTCGGCCCGCCCGTGCGGCTGACGCTGCCGCCGGGCGGGGCGACCTCGCCCCTGCGGCTGACGGCGAGCGGCCCCCTCGCCTACCGCGCGGAGCTGGACGCCCGGACGGCGGGGAGCAAGCCCGCCGCCCTCTCCCCCATCGTCGTGGAGCGGCGCTACGACCGCTTGCGGGTGGAGCGCGACGGGCTGGTCACGGTGACGCTGACCCTGCGGACCCCGGTCGCCCTGCGGCACCTGCGCCTCACCGACCCCCTGCCCGGCGGCCTGGAGGCGGTGGACGACCGTCCCTTTGCCTTTCCCGGCGCGGTGGCGACGACGGGGCAGACGTCCTCCGTCTGGGCCGACCGCTCGCTGTACGACGACCGGGCCGTCTTCTTCCTCGAACGTCTCCCGGCGGGCGTGACGACCGTGCGCTACCGGCTGCGGGCGCTCGCCCCCGGCAGCTACACGGCCCCCGCCCCCCGCGTGGAGTCGGCGGCGGGACTCCCCTCCTCCGAGGGACAGGCGGCGCGGGTGGAGGTGGTGGAGGGGCCATGAACGTGCCCGGAACCCCCAGCTCCTTCCTCCCGTACCTGACCCCATGAAACTGCGTTCCATCCTCCGCACGGTCGCCCGGCAGGAGGCGGCAGGGGTGGGCGAGGCCGCCCGCCGCGCCGCTGAGTCCCTGCGGCATGACCCCCGCGTGCAGGACGCGGCCAGCCGCCTCAAAGCCCGCGCTGGGGACCTTGGCGGACAGGCCCGCGCCCGCGCCGACGAGCACCTCGAACGCCTCATCGAACGCCGCCACACCCGCCCCGGCGAGGCGGTCCCCGACGACGTGGCCGCCGTGCTCGCCCAGCGTCGCCGCGAGCGGGAAGCGCGGGTGGCGATGGCGCGGGCCAGGGCCGCCCTGATTGCCCAGGGCGAGACGCCGGAGCAGCGGCGGGTGCTCACCTTGCTCGCCGACTCGACCGGGTGGGCGGGCGGTCAGGCGGGGACGCTGCGCTACACCGTCCTCCTCGACCGCCTCGCGCCCTCCGGCGACCCCGCCGCCGAGATGGCGATTCACCGGGCGCTGTGGACCCTGGCCGAGCGCCGGGTGCTTGCGGTCTCGCCGCACGGGGAGGTCACGGCGTGCGAGCTGCCCGTCACGGTGGAGGTCCGGGGCTAACCGTCCCCCCGCTCTCCCAGCCGCCTCAGCGCCTCCCCCAGCACCCCGCCTGCCAGCTCGCGGGCGCGGCGGGCCAGAGCGGCGCTCTCCTCGCGCAGGGCCTGGGCCTCGGCGTCCGGCAACCGGGAGAGGTTGGCTTCCACGGTCACGCGGGCGGCGTCGGCGGCCCCGGCGAGCAACCCGGCCCCCGCACCCACGTCGCTGACGACGAGCGCGGGCGCCAGCGCTTCGGCGGCTCGCTCCAGCACCCGCACCCCGGTCTGCGCGAGGTCGAGGGGCACACCGGCGGCGCGGCGGGCGGCGTCCTCCAGGGCGGCTTCGCGCTCGGCGGCCTGCTCCGGCGTCTCGCCGGGCGAGCGGGCGGCCTCCACGAAGCGCCCAAAGGCCCGCGCGTCGGCCTGTCCCAGCGTCTGGAGGCGCTCGCGCTGCCCGGCCAGCCAGGAGAGCAAGGCGCGGCGCGGCGGATGCGCTTCCTCCCGCCAGGACCGCTCCAGGGCGATATGGAGCGCCATTTCCATGAGCGCGACCCCAAAAGCCGCCGAGACCGCCCCCGCCGCCCCACCCCCCGGCGTGGGGTCACCGCTCGCCGTCCGCGCGAGGAGGTCACGGGCTGTCTCGTCCCAAAACTGCGCCATAGGGGGCACTCTACGCGACCGCTCCTGCTGGCGGCTGGAGGCTGGCCGCTGGCCACTCAAAAAGCCGCCCCCCCGCGCGGGAGACGGCTCAGGCGGAGGCGAACGCTTACAGGTTGCCCTTGAGGGTGCTGGCGACCTTGAAGGCGACCTTCTTGCCCGCAGGAATCTGAATCTTCTCGGAAGTGCCGGGACGGACGCCGGTGCGGGCCGCCGTGGCCTTGACGCTGAGGGTGCCCAGGCCGGGCAGGCCCACGCTCTGGCCGCTGCGGATGGCGTCCACGATAACTTCCAGCATGGCGCTCACGGCTTCCTCGCTCTGCTTCTTGGTCAGGCCGGTCTTCGCGGCGACCTGCTCGACCAGCTGGGTCTTGGCGACCTTGCCGGTGCGCTCGCTGCCGCCCTCGGTGCCCGCCGCGCCGCGGCCCCGCGCCGCACCTTCGGACTTCTTGCTTGCCGCCGCTTTCGTCGTCTTCTTCGTCATGGCGTGCAGCATGACATATGCGCTGGACGGCGAAAAGGGGGGGTATAGCCCAAACAGGCCCTCCAGCACGCATCCTACCAGTCGCCAGGGCGAAAAATCCCGTCTAAGACGACTTTTTCAAAAAGTTCATTAAGTCACGTTGAAGGTGGCTTTCCCCCATTCTTCCCCCCCATCCGGCAGGGCGAAGCGGGCGCTCAGCGCAGCACCACGGTCTTGACGTAGGTGAGTTCCTCGGCGGCGGCACGGGCACCCTCGCGGCCAAAGCCGCTGTCTTTGATGCCGCCGTAGGGCATCTGGTCGACCCGGAAGGTGCTGGGGTCATTCACGATGACCCCGCCCGCCTCCAGGTCGCGGGCGGCTTCCAGGGCATGCGCGAGGTTGGTGGTGAAGACTCCGGTCTGGAGGCCGTAGCGGCTGCGGTTGGCCTGGGCGATGGCCCCTGTCCAGCTCGCGGCGCGGGAGAGGACCACGACCGGGCCGAACGCTTCTTCGGCCACCAAGCGGGCCTGTTCGGGCACGTCCTCCAGGACGGTGGGGGGCAACACCGTGCCCTGGGGGGTGCCCCCCAGCAGCAGCCGCCCGCCGAGGGCCTGGGCTTCGGCAATCCAGTCGCCCAGGCGCGTCAGCGCCGCCGCCCCAATGAGCGGCCCCACGTCAGTCGCCTCGTCGAGGGGGTCGCCGCACACGAGCGCTCGGCTGGCCTCCAGGAAGACCTCCCGGAAACGGTCATAGGCGGCCTCGTGGATGATCAGGCGCTGGGGGTGGATGCACACCTGCCCCTGGTAGGAAAAGGAGACGGCGGCGAGCGCCCGCGCCGCGCCCTCCACGTCGCTCTCGGCGTCGACCAGGTTGGCGCTGTTGTTGCCCAGTTCCAGCACGACCGGCTTGAGGCCGCTGCCGCGCTTGATGCTCTCGCCCACGCCGGGGCTGCCCGTAAAGGTCACCAGCGCGACCTCCGGGGCCGAGGTCAGCGCCGCGCCGAGTTCGGCCCCGCCGTGCAGCACGCTCAGCGCACCGGGCGGAAATCCGGCATCGCGCAGCAGCTCGGCGAGCAGATTGGCCGTCAGGGGCGTCTGGGGGGCGGGCTTGAGGATGACCACGTTGCCGCCCGCAAGCGCCGGACCGACCTTGTGCAGCGCGAGGTTGAGCGGGAAGTTGAAGGGGCTAATCGCCGCGATGATGCCGCGGGGTTCGCGGCGGGTAAAGCCCACCCGGCCTTCCCCGAAGCGGCTCGCGTCCAGCGGAATCCCCTCGCCCGCGAGCCGCAGCGCCTCATCTGCCGCAAAGGACAGGTTCTCGACGCTGCGGGCCACCTCCACCCGCGCGGCCTTCATGGGCTTGCCCGCCTCAGTGGCGATGGTGCGGGCAAAGAGGTCGGCGCGCTCCGCGAGCAGCGCGGAGGCCCGGCGCAGACGGTCGGCGCGGCGGTGCGCGGGCCAGCGGCGAACCTCGCGGAAGATCTCCGCCGCGAGGTCGAGCGCCCGGCGCAGCTCGGCCTCCCCGGCACGGGCCACGTCATAGAGCGGCGCTCCCGTATAGGGGTTGAATACCCGGTCCACCTGCGCGGTGCTCACAGCCTCGCCCCCGATCAAGAGGGGCACGCGGGTCAGGGCAGTGGTCATGGGGTCACTGTACGGCGCGGGGGCGGCCAGCAACCAGCCGCCCGCGCTTAGCCCCGCAGCAATTTCACCGCCCGCACCACGTCCTGCGGGGTGATGGGCTGGTCCGGGTGGGCGCGGCACCCCGATGCGTACTGCTCCAGGATGGTGTCACCCGTCGCGTCGAGCGCACTGCGGATGCCCGACAACAGGGTCAGAACGTCGTGGCAGTCGCGGCCCTCCTCAATCATGCGCTGAAGGCCGCGCACCTGGCCCTCGATGCGGCGCAGGCGGTTGAGAATCTTTTCGTCGGTGGGACTCAGGGAAGGGGAGGTTCGGGTCATAGAACTCCTCAGAGCAGGCGGCGGGGGGCCAGAAAGACAGGGAATCGCAAGGGCCAACTTCACCCCCCACTATACCCCCCCAGGGTAGTGGGAACCAGCCCCCTTCTCCGCCGCTCCGGTGGGCTAGGCTGGGGTCCCCATGGCGCGACTCACCCTGCTGCAACTCAATGACCTGCACGCTTACCTGGAGCCTCACCCCGAAGTCTTCTGGGAGGGGGGGCAGCCCGTGCTGCGGGAGGCCGGGGGGCTGGCCCGCATCGGGGCGTCCTTTGACGACGTGCGGCGCGAGGTGACTCATCCCGTGCTCGCCCTTGACTGCGGCGACACCTTTCACGGCACGGGGCCAGGGGTGCAGACCCGCGGCGACTTCCTGCCGGAGCTGCTCAACCCGCTGGGCCTGGAGGGCATGACGGGTCACTGGGACTTCGCCTACGGGCCAGAGCGCCTCCAGGAGCTGGTGGGCCGCCTGGACTACCCCCTCCTCGCCTGCAACGTCACGGACGAACGCGGCCAGCTCCTGTTCCCGGCGACCCGGCTGCTGGAGCGGGGCGGCCTGCGCGTCGGCGTGATCGGGGTGGCGTGCCCCCTGGTCGGGGACATGGGACCGCTGTGGGGCACCGAGCACCTGCGGGTCACCCAGGGCCGGGAGGAGGTGGCGCGGCTCGTGCCCGAACTGCGCGGGCAGGGGGCCGACGTGGTGGTCGTCCTCTCGCACCTGGGCTTTCCGCAAGACTGCGCCCTGGCTGCCGAGGTGCCCGGCATCGACGTGATTCTGAGCGGCCACACACACACCCGCCTGGAGGCCCCAGCGGTCATTGGCTCCACGGTACTCGTGCAGGCGGGCTGCCACGGCAGCTTCGTGACCCGCCTGGACCTGGAGGTGACGCCAGGGGGCGTGCAGGTCGTCCACCACGAGCTGAAGGTCATCTCGCCGGACCTGCGGGAAGACCTGGAGTTGGCCCGGCAGGTCGCCGAGCGGCTGCGCCCTTTCCGAGAGGCGGAGGCCTCCACCATCGGGGAAGCGCGGGCCATCCTGCACCGGGCCACGACCCTCAGTGCCCCCGCCGACCAGCTCCTCACCGACGCGGTCCGCTGGGCGACGGGCGCGGACCTTGCCCTGTCCAACGGCTGGCGCTACGGGGCACCCATCCCGCCGGGACCCGTCTCGCGCCTCGCCGCCTGGGACCTCATCCCGCACAACCCGCCCGTCAGCACCGCCGAGCTGACCGGGCAGGAACTGCGCGACCTCCTGGAAGACAGCCTGGAGGCGGTCTTTGCCTGCGACCCCTGGCAGCAGAAGGGCGGCTACGTCAAGCGGCTTTCTGGCCTCTTTGTGTACGCCAAGCTGGAGCACCCCCGCGGCCAGCGCGTGCTGCGGCTGGAGGTCGGTGGAGAGAAGGTGGACCCGCAACGCACCTACACCGCCGCCTACCTCACCCGCCAGGCCCTCCCGGAGCGGTACGGGCGGCAGCGCCGCGAGGGGCCACTGCGTGCCCTGGACGCACTGGAGGGCTACCTGCGCGAGGCTGGCCCCTATACTCCCCCACCCGCCAATGTGCGGTTGACCTGAACGTGAGGCAACAACAGCGGGGGCAGGCCCAGGCGCCGCAGGGGGCCAGGCGATGACCCTCACGCCGGACGCGCTGCAACTCGGTCCGCCGGTGCTCGCCTGGGACCGCCTGGCCCTGCTGCTCTGCTCACCGCCGCTGCCGCCGCCCTCCCGCTGCTGCTGCGGCCCGCGCCCCCTCCGGCGCTGGAGGCGGGCGGGGTCACGCTGCTGCGGGTGACCCCCCAGGGCGAGGTCACTCCGGTGACCTTTGCCGAGTTGCCCCGGCCCGCCGTAGTCAATGTCTGGGCAACCTGGTGCGGTCCTTGCCGGGCCGAACTCCCGGTGCTCGCCCGCGCCCTCCAGGCTGGAGAGCCGGTCATTCTGGTGAATGGCGGCGAAGACCCCAAGCAGGTCCAGGCCTTCCTCAGGAGCGTGGGCGTCTCGCAGGAAACCTTCCTGGACAGCGGCCCCCTGCGGCAGGCCTGGCGGGTGAGCGGGTACCCCAGCACCTTTGTGGTGGGCCGCGAGGGCCAGGTCGTCGCCCGGCACCTCGGCCCCCTGACCGCCCCGCAGCTCCGGGGGCTGCTCCAGCGGGCGCAGCAACCCTCGCCTTGACCGCCCGCCAGCGGGCCGGTTGGTCGGGTGCTCCCTCAGCCAGGATGAGTTGGGGTCAAGCACCCGGAGAGGCATATTCATTGATGATAAAGGTCCGGGGGAAATCTATTGGACTTTTGCACCCACGCTTCCCTACCCTGGAATCCTTCCCGGAGGTGAACCATGCACAGCGGCAGAAGCTGGTCCGACGTTTGGCGGCAGGTCACGGCCCTCGTTCCCGAAGCGGCGCTGCCGGACGGCACCCTGCGCTCCGTCTGGGGGGAGAGCTGGCAGGGGACGGGCGCCCCGCGCCAGACCTTTTCCCCCAACGACGGCACCCCGCTTACTCGCCCCCTGGAGCTGGGCGGGGCAGACGTGGGGGCCGTGCTGGAAGCCTGCACCCGAACCCACGAGGCCTGGTCGGCCACCGACCTCGACGAGCGCCGCCGCCGGGTGAGCGCGGCCATAGACGCCATCGCCGCGCGGCGGGAGCTGTTTGCGGCGCTGCTCGCCTGGGAAATCGGCAAGCCACTGCGTCAGGCCCGCAC
>NZ_KI519503.1:34619-161525 GCF_000482805.1 Deinococcus murrayi DSM 11303
TCACTTTGCCAGTTGTCATGGGGCGCGTCGCGCAGTGGCGACGGCCTCCAGCATAGTTGATGGGGCAGTTTCGCAGGTGGCAGGCACCAGTACCGGGCGCTGTCATCTGCGATTTGTCCCCAGCGCCATTTGCTCTGTTGGGTGACATAGCCGCAGCGTCCGTAGTCCAGCAAACTTCAGAAGCCGCGTCCTGCACGTCTCGCAAATCGGCGGCCTCTGGAAGCAGGACAGCCTTTTGCGACGTCACAGGGTATCCCCGCAGAAGTTCCGCAACTCGCATTCCAGGCATTTGACGGGCTGCGCTGTGGGCGGGGGGCACTGCTCAGCCTGAATGAAGCCACGCACGGTAGCGATGGCCGCTCGCGTTCGGTTTCTTAAGCGAGTGTCAAAGGGGATGGTATGCGTCTGGCGCGTGCGGCTGCTGTGCCAGTATCCGTGCGGGCAGGTGAGGTTCAGCTCGGCCTCGACCAGCAGGGCGTAGGCGCACAGTTGCAGCTTGTGGCCGGGGTCGGGGGGGCGCGACGTGTGCTTGAACTCGACTGGGAAGGCCCGCGTGCCGTCCACAATCAGCAAATCCAGTTCACCCGTCAGGCCGAGGGCGGGACTGGTCAGCCGCAGGTCGTAGCGGCGCTCGCCTTCGGTGAGTTCGTAACGGCTGAAGGTGCGCCGCCGTTCCTTGAGCAGCTCGGCCTGGTGCTTCTCGCGCCCGTGCGTCATCAGGACGGTTTCGCGTCGCCGGACGGGAGTGCAGCGCTCGAAGAAGACCACGCGGGGGCAGTAATGGTGCTGGCGCAACTCGGTGGGGGTGACCAGCAGCGGCTCAGGCATCGTCGGCCTCCTGATAGAGGATGGTGGCGTCCTCAAGCTGCCACTGTTCGAGCTGAAGAATAGCGATGAGACCCGGACTCTCGCCCATCGCCTGTTCCAGCCGTACTTCCAGCTCGCGGCGTGCCGCCCCGGTCAGTCTGCCCTGATAGGCGCTGTACTGCCAGCGGGCGAGGCCGTAATCCTTGCAGGCGTTCATGACCTTGGCGCGGCGCTTGTCGTCCCGCACGTCATAGAGCACCAAGGTGGGCTGGCCCGCCTTGCGAGGGTCTTGCAGCAGCTTCGCCATGGCTCACCAACTGGCGACGTACACGGGGTAGTCGCCCTCCCCGCGTAGAAAGGTGGCGAGGCGGCGGGCTTGCATCACCATGATGTTCTGGAGGCGGAAGCGTTTGTTTCCCACCACGTCACGGGTGTCCAGGCGGTCGTTAACAGCGGTGGCGATTCGTTTCCGGGTTTCTGGGGTCAGTTTGCCGTGTTCGTCCGTTTCGGGCCGCCAGCCGCGTCCCAGCAGGGCGAAGACGGGTCGGTCCACGCAGGCGGCGCGAAAGCCCTCCACGAAGTCCAGCACCAAGCTGGGCTTGCCAGGCCGGTCGGTGTGGAGGAAGCCCGCGAAGGGTTCGAGGCCCGCCGTCGCCAGCACACCAGCTGCCCGCGCATAGAGGATGCCGTAGCCGTAGTTCAGCGTCATGTTGGTGGGGTCGGTCGCCCCCCGCCCCAGGCGGCCCGGAAAGGCGAGGTCGGCGGGCAGCATGGCCGCCACCGCTCCCCAATACACCACGCCGCCGCGTCCCTCGATGCCCAGCAGCACGTCGCGCAAGGCGTCGATGCACTCGCCCCGCTGCGCGTTCAACTCAACTTCCAGGGCGCTGAGGCCAGGCAGGGCACGCTGGAACGCCTCATACGCGGCGGGGTCGGCCTCCTTGCGGTACTTGCCGAAGTACTTGAGCAGGCTGGCCTGGTTCCTGAGGCGAGCACGAACGGCGTGCCGAGCGACCTCTACGCCCACCGGGGTCAGGTACGCCTGCATCTGCGCCCGGCGGGTGCTGACCGTACCCACCAGGTATGGACTGCTGAACTTGGCGTAGGGTGCGCCCAGGCCGTCGACCAGGTCAATCTGCACGCCGAATTTCGCGCAGGCACGAATCGCATCGGCGCTGAGGGTGCAGGCCGTGGTGGTGACGGTGACGGTTTCGAGGTCGCGCAGGGCCACCTCCTGCGTCTCCTGCTGTGGGTGACGCAGTTGCAGCCGCTCGCTGCGCAGGGCCAAAAAGGTGCCACGCTCCGAGATGACGAGGTTCATGCCGGGAGCGTGACACAGGAGCGCGTCAGTGAGTGACGTTTAGTACAATGGTGTTCAAGCTGTGCGCCGATACAGCGTAGACCGCTTGCTGGAGCGCACCAGGCGGTAGGGCACCAGGGCTGAAACCACTGCCCGGTCGGGTTTGTCCGTCGTGAAGGTACTGAGCTTATCCCAGGTCATCTTCGAGCCGTAGTCGTCCAGATAGTGCATCACGGCCCCGCTCAGGGTGGTGCGCGGGTCGCCCGTGTGGGTGACGAACGCGGCGTCCAGTTCGGGCCGTTCCTCTACGTCAAGCCACTGGATGAAGCCGCCGCGTTTGCCGAGCATGTTTAGGCGCAGCAGCAATCCCGTCAAGGTCTGCTTTTCCTCCTCGCCCAGCCTGGAAACCTGGAAGGCCAAACGCAACTCGCCGCGAAATTGAATGTACTCGCGGAAAGCAATAGTGGGCTGCCAGGGTGCCTTACCTTCCCGTACCGCCTTCGCTCTTGCTACCTCCTTATCTGTGCCCTTGTTCTTTGGAGCCTCCCAGGGCCGCTGCACCTTGATAAACGCATTCGTCACACACGCCCATTCCGGCGGGCTACTCCGCACGGGCAGGGCGTGCAGCCAGCGGAAAACCTCCTGCGCGAAGCTCACGCCCTGCCAATTCACGGCGACGTCAATCAAGGCCGTCTTGACCGCGTAGGGACTGGGCACCAGCAAAGATTTCCCGGCGGCACTCGTCGCCTGCGAGTCCTTCAGGCTGAAGAGGGCCGTCGGCTCGTACGTTGCCACCAGCCAGGTCATGACGGTAGGGTCTGGCTCATTGCCTCGGCAAAGGCTCCCAGAGAGCCGAATTCCTGGACGCCGATAGACTTGCAGCTCATCCTGGAAAGCGCTTCCGCAATCTGCTTCACCTGCGCCTCGAACTCGGGGTTCAGGGCGCTGACGGTCGGCGCGGGCACGCTGTGGTCACTGGTCGTGATCACGCCCCGGAAGTCGGTGAGGTGAGGACTCTGGGTGTTTCGCATCGCGCCGCCGGGGTGCAAGAAGGTGTGCGTGAGCGCCCGCAATACAGCAGTCAGGCGCTTAAGACGCTCCGCCTCATCGATGGCATATTCCCGCGTGATGTCATTCAGGCCGATACGGTACGCCTCCACATGGGCGACCAGTGCGTACTGTCCGCTGGACGCGGGGCGGTGGAAGATGGCCTGACCGAGATTAGTACCATCGTCAGCGCCAGTTTTTTCTCTTAAGTGCGGGTCGTACTTGACATGAAAATAGCTGCCTGTTTTGACCCTCTCCGGCACGCCCGGCACCCAGGAGAACTCCACTACGCTCTTGCGGCCTAAGGCGCGTCCTTTTTTTCCTCCTCCCGCTCCAGAGTCTTCGGCGTCTTCATCATTGGCAGCCTTGTTGTTGCTCTTTTTGCTTGGCGCTGATGTGATGAGTACGCCTGCCACATCGTCTAAAGCGCAATGCCTTAAGGCCATCGTTAGGGCTTCTGGGTCGGATTTTCCATTCTTCGCCGATCCGATGGACTGAATGAAGCTTTGGTCGGCATTGATGCGGTTTGCGTTGATAACTTGGCATCCCAGGCAGAGCGTCAATCCCATCTCCTGCGCGATGGCCTGAAAATGCACGGCGAAGATGTGTTTGAACATGTCGCCCGACACGGCGTTGACGGGGTGCAGTTCACCGTCTGCCGCCACTACATCCACCATGCGGGTCTGGATGTGGTTGCCCTCGCCGCCCTCATTGTTCAACGAATGCAAGTTCAGGGTAGCGAGGCCGGAGATGGACAGGGTTCTCAGAGTCATGCTTGCTCCTCCATATCGGCTTCAAGCTGGGTTTCAGTTTCAGGTTGAGTGACGGCCTCAAGTCCGGGCGTTTCTTCTCTGGGTTCTTTGGCGTAGCCGTAGGCGATCAGCAGCATCGCCACCATCTGCGGGTCGTGTTCGTCGAGTAACTGGCCAGCTTGCAGGAGGTCTTCCGTCGTCACGGCGGTCCGCTCGCGCTTGCCCCGGTCGGCGGCCCGTAGGTTTTCTGTCATGTATTCAGTCAGAAAGTCCGAGAGGGCTGCCATGAATCTGGTCTTGGTGACGGCGCTGCGCTTAAGTTCCTGTGCCAATCCGTAATGCACGTCATAGGTGCGGTCATTGCCGAACTTACGGGCATACAGGGCCGTGCGGGTCGCCCGCCGAATGGCTCCCGCCACGTTCTGAAATCCGGAGTCCGAAATGATGCTCGTGATGTCGTTTCTGCCCATATGGTTCAGCACCCTCCCTATGTGTTCGGTCGTCATCCAGCGGGCAAACTTGCCCCTATCCGCCTGCCGAAGCATGTGCGGTCCATAGTCCGAGAGAAAATCCAGAAAAGCGCGAACGTCCTGCCCGCTCAGAAACTCGCGGTACTTCTCCAGGAGGTTGCGCTCCTCCGAGTGGCTCTCGTCCAGATTGCGGATACTCAAGCGGTGTTCGGCCAGCACCTCCAGCCATGCCCGGCGCTGCTCGTCGGCATTCTCAGCCTCCAGCCGTACCCAGGCAGGCAGGGCGATAAAGGAGATGTTGGTCACGCCCTTCGCGTTGCCGAGATTCTGGAAGTAGGCGGTTTGGAAGCCCGAAAGCAGGTCGCGGGGTCGCCCGCGCCTAAAGGTCTTGTGTTCGTCGTGTCTGAGCAGCGTTTCCGTCAGGGTGAGCGCCGCGAGGATGTCCACCTGGATGGCCCCGCCCCCCATGAAGTTCTGTCGAAACTCGTTCATGACGCGCCCCAGCGTCCCCACCTCAATGTCGGTGGGCTGGACCACCAGTACCTTGAGGTCCTTGCTGCCTTTGGGTGTGACCGCCACCGCGCCGATAAACCAGCCGGTGTATTTCAGAGCTTCCAACATCAGCGGCGCTTTTTCTTTCCCCATGCCGATGCTGTTGGCCTTGGGCGCGTTCATGCCCTTCCCGGTCATGGGATTGAAGATTTGCACTATCGAGACCTCATTGGTCTTGTTGCCTTTCAAGTGCTTTTTTAGGCTCCTTTCGGCACGTTCGGCCAAAGAGCCTTCCTGCCTGGAGGGGTCCCCTCCGAGCGCCTCCAAGGCCACCTGAACGTGACTGGCGAAGCGCTCAGACGCGAGTTCACGGTACGCAGTGGCATAGCCACTAGTGTTCACGGGCTTGAGCATGTCAACCAGGCTGGAGTACAGGGAATAGTCTGGACGAGGATGCTCCAGATTGTCAGGCAGCTCGGTCGAACCCTTATTCTCTTTGCGCCATTTAAAAAATCTGTCCCGTCGTTCCTTTTCATACTCATAGTCGAAGGCATCAGTTGGAGCTGAGCTGTCTCCGTCCTTTTTGATGTATTCGTAGAGTCGAAGAGGAACGCCAGACGGAAGCGCGACGTTTTGCTCTGTGGAGAGCCTAAAAGCGTCTTGCGCAGCATCCAGGCGCACCGTGACTTTCTCCGAGGGGCCGAGCGCCGCGAGAAGACGCCCCAGCCCCAGCGCCATCAGGGTGTCGGCGTAGGTCCCCTGCGAGCGGGGTACGGTAAAGGTGTTCAAGTGACGGCCTCCTTCTGGCGAACGTCTTCAAATGAGCGGGTGTCGCCCAAGCGCAGGGCACGCGAGGCCAGGGTGTAAATCATCCAGGCCAAGGCGTCGTCTGGGACAGGCATCTCCGGCTCAGTGACGGCTGGCACGCCACGCCTTTGCAACTCGTTCAGGCGCTCGGTGTCCAGCGGCACACCCGTCAACTCCTCAAAGACTCGGCCAGCTTCCGCCGCTGCGCCCGCGTCCAGCTTCCAGGCGGCCACCTCGCCCTTGTGGTCTGCCCCGTGATGGCGACAAATGGCTCCCAGGATGCCCTGCAACACACTCAGCCCCTGGTCTTCCCCCAGCCGGTCCATCAGGAAGTCCCCGAAGCTCTCGGAAAGGACAGCAGCCGACTCGCCCGCGTGCGGCGGCCTGCGCCCCTGCGCCTTCTCAAAAGCTTTGTTCCGCTGCCTGTCGTAGTTCGGGTGGTAATCCGTGTGGGCGCAGTATTCACCCTGGCCCTGTGGGGTCGCTCCATGCCGCGCGGCCTTTTCCGCGCCATTCCAGAGGAGCCGTCCGGCATATTCTTCTACCTGCTCAGCCTGCCAACGCCGCGTCCACCTCTGCCAGCCTTCCGACAGTTTGCCGATGTCGTGGGCGGCGATTGCGGCTCTGAGGGCCAGTTCGGTGGTCCCGGCTGGCAGGCCGAACTTCGCATCCACCTTTGGACACAGATGCCAAACGTCGGCGGCGTGCTTCTGTGACGCTTCCAAGACGCGCCGAATATGCAGCTCGTAACTCTCGTAGGTGTACCAGTAGTCGGGAGGGTCACCAGAACTGCGGAGAGGATGGACGGGCGGGAAGTCTTGGACCCCCAGCGCCCGGTCTGCGGGTGCCTGCCAGCGAAAACCTTCCTGGGCGGTATAGAAGACGAATCTGGGGTTGACCTGCACCAGCGGCTCCAACTTCAGCTCGTCGACGTCTGTCACCACCATCCAGTCAAGCTTGGTGGGTTCCCGACTCTCTTCCGCGCCCTTCCGCCGTTCTGGTTCCACCTCGCGGGGAATCCTCGCCAGCCAGTTCTCCTCCAGGTCGTGTTCCCGGTCCAGCGCCCGGCGGTTTTCTTCCAGCGCGGCGAAGTTGACCCAGGTGACTCCGATCCGCTCATGGCGGTTCACTTCATCCCAGGTGGACAAGTCGGTTTCTGGCGGCACGATGAGCAGGCTGACGTTCTGAATGTCGCGGATGAGGTCGGGGCGCTTGGACCGGTCGCCCTGGAAGGCGGACTTCATCTTGTCGCCGTGGATAATCTTGCAAACGGACAGATAGTCCTGCCAGTTCTTCTCGTCACCCGCTGTGTGCACCGCATCGACCAGCCGTTCCTCGGCCTCGGGCCGAACAGGCGAGGGCAAGTCAGCCATCGCCTCCCAGGTGGCCCGAATCAGGTCCTCCTGCCCTCTGTACGGCAACACGTCCCACTCGCCTTTTTCGGTACGGGGCAGTGTGTAGACGCTGACCACGCCGTGTTCTCCCGCGTACCGCGCATTCCGCCCGGCCCGCTGGAGCAACGCATTGCCGGGGCAGATTTCGGTATGCAGGTTTTCGGAACTGATGTCGAGGCCGACTTCGATTGCCTGGGACGCGACGAGGATGACATTTCCGCTGGCTTCCCGTCCCAGTAGCGCCTTCAACTTCTCCTCGTGGGCGTTGCGGTGCGTGGGAAAGAAACGCGAGTGCAGCAGGGCGAGGGTTACGCCCCGCAGATTCGGGTGCCCTTCGTCCTGAAGCCGCTGCAACTCGGTATACAGCGTCTGCACGCGGTCCACGGTGTTGGCGATGGCGATGCTCCTCCGCTCGTGCGCCTCGGCCACAGCCTGCGCGGTTAGCGGGGCCTCCACTCGGCGAAACCGGCGGGTCTTCTGCTGGCTGGTCATCACCTCCAGTTCCGCCTGGCTCGGCGTGATGAACTCGGCCCCCACCGCCCCGGCCAGCTTCTGCGTGAGGTCACTGGACATGGTGGCCGTCATGAAGAGAAAAGGGGTGACGCCCGCGAGCGCCCGCGCCATCTCCAGCGTGGTGCGAAAGGCCCGCTGGGGGTCAAAGAGGTGAAACTCGTCCAGCACCACGTAGCTCGCCACCACGCCCCCAGCCCCCATGTTGCGGCCCCGCCAGCTCTGTGAGTACGGCACATGGAGGTAGTTGCTCAGAAGCTGGTCCACGGTGGTCACGATGATGTCGGCTTCTAGCAGCGGGTCAGTGGGGTCCTCACCTGTGTGAAGCTTTACCGTTAGCCCCAGGTTATCCCCCGCCTTCTGCGCCCGCGCGTGCAGGTCCTTCGCCAGCGTTCGCATGGGCGAGGCGATGATGCAGCGCAATGGAAATTCTTTTAGTTCATGGTGCCGAGCCAGGAGATAAGGACCGAGAGCGGCCTCAGTCTTGCCCGCTCCAGTGGGGGCTCGCAGGACGACGTTTTTGCCTTTCAGCAGGGCTTCTGCGACGCGCACCTGGTAGGCGTAGGGCGGGTTGCCGAACAGGGCTTGCAGAGCAGAAGGGGTGTCCATACGTTCACCTTGGCAGGGGAAGGCGTCATTGAGTGACGGGTGGAGAGAAGTGGCCAGTCTGCTGCTTTACCCTACCAGCCCCGCGCCTTCCCGACGTCCGCTTTTCTGCACCGCAACCTTCTCTCCCAGCGCCGTGGCCTCCCCTAGACTCCGCGCATGTTCCCGCTTGACCTCCCCTTCGCCGTCCTGCGCGTCACCCTGCGGGCGCTCGAACCGGTGCAGTTGCCGCCCTTCCCCGGCTCCAAGCTGGAGGGGGCCTTTGGGCGGGCACTCTACCGCCTGGCTTGCACCCAGCCACAGCGGGAGACGTGCCAGGGTTGTCCTCTTCAGAGCATCTGTCCCTACGGCCTGAGCTACGCGCCCGTGCTTCCCGAAAGTCTGCGGGTGGCCTCGCTGGGGACACCGCCGCGCCCCATCATCTTCCGGGTGGCCTACGGTACAGAGCGGTCTTTGACCCCCGGTGAGGCGCTGACCTTTGGCCTGGTGGTGGTGGGCCGCGCGACCACGCAACTGCCCTACCTGCTCGCCACCCTGCGCGAGATGGGCCAGGACGGCCTGGGGCGCACACGGGGCCGATTGGAGCTGGAAGAAGTGCGGAGCGTGCAGCCCTATACCGGGGAGACGGTCACCCTGCTGCGGGGCGGAGAACTGGAGGTCAACCTCTGCCCCATCATCCTGCGACCCGGAGCCTTGCCTCCCGTCGCCGGGGACGGGCTGCGGCTCCAGCTGCGTTCTCCACTCCACCTCAAAGTGGGCGGACAGTTGGCGCAAGCGCTGCATTTCCCGGTGCTCTTGCGAGCGCTCCAGCGGCGAATGAGCAATCTCGAACAGGTGCATGGCGGGGCCGCCAGCCTGGGGGCTGACTTCACGAGGCTGCCGCTGCAAGCGCGAAGGGTAGAAACGGTCCGGCAGGAGCTGCGCCTCGTCTCGCAAGCTCGCAAGGGCACTCGCCCTGGCGAGAAGACCGTCATGGAGGGCTGGGTGGGCAGCGTGGAATATCGGGGCGACTTTACGCCCTTTGCCCCCCTCTTGCGGTTGGGAGAACAGCTCGGCGTGGGCAAGTGGGCACACTTCGGGGCGGGCCTGTATGACCTGGAGGGCGCAACAGACAAAGACACAGAAGCGGCCCTTCAGGTCCGCAGCGCCAGCCTCCGCCCCACCACCTGAATCAGGACGAGCAACAGGGCCGACGCCACCAGCAGGCCGAAGGCGAGTTGCCCGGCCCGCTCGTACTCCAGAGCCTGCACCAGGTCAAAGAGATAAATCGCCGCCGTGCGGGTCTCGCCGGGGATGTTGCCGCCGACCAGGAGCACCACCCCGAACTCGCCGAGGGTGTGCGCGAAACTCATGGCCGTGCCCGTCACCACCCCCGACAGCGTGAGCGGCAGCACCACAAACCGCAGCCGTTGCCAACCGTTCAGGGCCAGTGCCCGCGCCGCGTCCTCGTACCTGGGGTCCAGGCCCTCCAGAGCGCTGAGGTACGGCCCCACCGCAAAGGGGAGGCTATAGAGCACCGACCCCAGCAGGAGGCCGGGGTAGCTGAAGGCGAACTGCACGCCCGTCAGCTCCGTCACCCAGCCGTTGCGCCCCAGGCCGACAAGGAGGTAATAGCCCAGCACCGTGGGCGGCAGCACCAGCGGCAGGTTGATGACCGCCCGCAGCACGGTGCTCGTCCAACCGGGGCGGCGCACCAGCAGCAGGGCGAGCGGGTAGCCCAGCAGCAACAGCAGGGCGCTGGTGACGGCAGCGAGGTTGAGGGTCAGAAGCAGGGCCTCGCGCAGCGCGGCGTCCAACTACGGCTCCCTGGGGAGGACGAAGCCGTAGCGCCGAAAGACCTCACGGGCCTGCGGGCTGAGGATGAAGCCCCAAAAGCGCCGGGTGTTCTCGCCGTTTCTGAGCATCACCATCTGCTGTTGCAGCCGCATATGCTCCTTCAGGGGGGCCAGCCAGTAGGTGCCGCCCAGCGCGGCGAAGCTGGGGGCCTTGACGATGCTGTAGGCCAGGATGCCCGCGTCGGCGGCGGTCGAGGCGTACTGCGCGGCTTGGGCAATGTTTTCGCCCAGCACGAACTTGCCCTGCAGGGCCGCGCCGAGCTGGTGGTAACGCAGCAGCGAGAGCGCCGCTTGACCGTAGGGGGCATGGTCGGGGTTGGCGATAGCGACCCGGCGAACACGGGGGTCTCGCAGGGCTGCGGGGCCAAGCTTGGCCACGTTCAGCGGGCTGCCCTTGGGCACCCAGATGACCAAGCGGCCCACCGCGTAATCCCGCCGGGTGCCCCGCACCGTCAGGCCCGCGTCTTCCAGCCGTTTGGCATAGGTGCTGTCAGCACTCAGGAAGAGGGTAAAGGGCGCGCCATTTTGAATCTGCGCGGCGAAGTGGCCGCTGCTGCCGTAGGTGACCCGCACGGGGTCAGCCTGCGGGTACGCCTTGCGGTACCGCTCGGCCAGCTCGTCGAGGACGAACTTGAGGTCGGAGGCCGCCGCGACCTGCACCGTCTCGGCGGAGGCAGAAGACAGGGCCAAGGCCAAGAGCAGGGTCAGTCGCTTCCGTCTGGACATGGGGTTGTTCATTATCGGGAACAGTGGCGTGATTCTTGCCTCCCCAACCAAGCACGTCCGCTGCGGGGGCCACCGCTCCGGCTCAGCTCGCTGGCTGTTCACGGGAAAGCCGCATCAGGGCTGCGTTCCTGTCTTGACCGGATACCCCGCGGCCACCCAGTCATTCATGCCCCCCGCAACGTTGCGCACGTCCTTTCCCGCCTTGACAAGCAGCTCGCTGGCCTGGGCGCTGCGGTTGCCGCTGCGGCAGATGACGTAAACCGGGCGGTCTCCGGGCACCGCATCGGCGCGGGCCGCCACCTCATCCAGGGGCAAAAGCGCCGCGCCCGCGATGTGCCCTTCGGCATATTCCGCAGGGGTCCTGACATCGAGGACGTAAGCCCCCGCGTCCACCGCCGCCTTAAGGTCGGTCACGGAGACGTTGGGAAAGGAGGTCCCAGTCTGGGGAGCGCAGGCGGCGAGCGTGGCGGCTAGAGACAGCAAAAGCCAGATCTTCATATCGGTTCTCCTGATGGGTGCTATAGGACGTATCGATATCCCTGAGATTTGATTGACTCTATACCGTGGGGGGGTATACCTTCAAGCCACCCAAGGAGGGAGTGCATGTTCTTCAAACGCTTCTACGACACGGACCTCGCTCAAGCTTCCTACATGATTGGCTGCCAGAAGACGGGCGAATGCCTGGTCGTTGACCCCATCCGCGACATTCAGCAGTACCTCGACGAGGCGAAGAGCCAGAAGCTGCGCGTCACCCACGTGACCGAGACGCACATTCATGCCGATTACCTCTCCGGCAGCCGCGAGCTGGCGGGGGCCACGGGCGCGAAGCTGTTGCTCTCGGATGAGGGCGGCGAGGGCTGGCAGTACACCTACGACGACGGCAACCAGGTGAAGCTGCATGACGGCGACCGCTTCATGGTGGGCAACGTCCGCATCGACGTGCTGCATACCCCCGGCCACACGCCGGAGCACCTCAGCTTCCTGGTGACCGATACCCCCCGCGGCGACCGCCCCAGCATGATTCTGACGGGCGACTTCGTGTTCGTCGGCGACCTGGGCCGTCCGGACCTGCTTGACGAGGCGGCGGGCGGCAAGGACACCCGTTACGTGGGCGCGAAGCAGATGTTCGCTTCCCTGCGCGACAAGTTCCTGACCCTGCCCGACTACGTGCAGGTGTGGCCCGGCCACGGCTCTGGCAGCGCCTGCGGCAAGGCGCTGGGCGCGGTGCCCACGACCACGGTGGGCTATGAGCGGGCGCTGAGCTGGTGGGGCAAGCTCGTCGAGAAGGGCGACGAGGAGGCATTTACCCAGGAACTGCTTTCTGGCCAGCCGGACGCGCCCCTGTACTACGGGCGCATGAAGAAGGAAAATCGCGACGGCCCGGCCCTGCTCGGTGACGTAAAGCCGCTGCCGCAGCTGAGCGCTGAGGACGTGAAGGCGAAGCTCGCGGCGGGTGCCCGCCTGCTGGACACCCGCAAGAAAGAAGAACACCACGCCGCCGCGCCCGTGGGCAGCGTGAATATCCCCGATGGCGGCACCCTGGAAACCTGGGCGGGCTGGCTGCTGACCCCCGACCATGACCTGATTCTGCTCGCCCCCGCGGACCGCGCCGAGGTGCTGCGCCGCAAGCTGTGGATGGTGGGCCTCGACCACGTGGTCGGCTTTCTCCCCAGCGCTGAGGGCCTGGAGACGGCACCCGCCCAGCCCATCCCCGCCAGCGAGCTGCCGCAGCACGAGGACGCCCTGATTCTCGACGTGCGCGCCAAGACCGAGTACGACGACGGGCACATCCCCGGAGCGCAGCAACTGCACGCCGGACGCCTGCCCTGGAGACTGGGTACCCTTCCGCGGGACCGCGAAATCATCGTGCACTGCCAGGGCGGAGCACGCAGCGCCGCCGCTGCCAGCCTGCTGCGGGCCGAAGGCTTCCAGGTGAAGGAACTCGCCGGGGGCTACGACGCCTGGGCCAAGGCGCAGGGCGAAGCGAAAAAGGAAGCCCAGCCCGTCTGACCTTCCCGTGCTGGAGGCGGTCGCCTGCCCGGCCCGCCTCCAGTTCTCCTGACGGCAAGCGGGCCACACCCCCCCACCCCAGAGGAACCACCCCATGACCTACCAAGACATCTTCACCAACGAACTCGAACAGAAAAAGCGTGAAGGCGCGGTTCTTGTTGACGTGCGCGAGCGCGACGAGTACACCCAGGGCCACATTCCCGGAGCCGTCAACCTTCCCCTAAGCGAACTCGCCGGGCGCGAGGACGAAATCGGGCCGAACACGGTGCTGATTTGCGCGAGCGGTGGCCGCTCCTCGCAGGCAGCCGCCTCCCTCGCCTCGCAGGGCAAGACCGGGCTGATGAACCTCTCCGGCGGCACGGCGGCTTGGCTGCGGGAAGGCCGCGAAGTGAAGGGCGGCGAGCAGCCATGATCTTCGCCTGGATCGGCGCGGCATTGATCGGCCTCTCGCTGGGGCTGTTGGGGTCAGGCGGCTCCATCCTCACGGTGCCGGTGCTCGTCTACCTCGTCGGCGAGCCGGAAAAGCTGGCCATCGCCGAGTCGCTCGCCATCGTGGGTGGCATCAGCCTGGTGGGGGCGCTTCCCTACGCGCTGGGGCGGCAGATTGACTGGCGCAGCGTGCTGTGGTTCGGCATTCCGGGGGTGGCGGGAACCTACCTGGGCGCGGCCCTGAGCGTGTACCTCAGCGGCGTGGTGCAGCTGATGCTCTTTGCCGCCGTCATGCTGCTTGCCGCCGTGATGATGTTCCGGCCCGCCAAGGCGGGAGCCGAGGGCGTGCCCCACCACCGCTCGCCCCTGAAGATTGGGCTGGAGGGCTTGGCGGTCGGCGTCCTCACCGGCCTCGTGGGTGTGGGCGGGGGCTTCCTGATTATCCCGGCTCTGGTGCTGCTGGGCGGGCTGCCCATGAGCCTGGCCGTAGGAACGAGCCTGCTGATTATCGCCGTCAAGAGCTTCGCGGGCTTTTACAAGTACGTGCACGTGCTGCAAGCCCAGAACCTCACCATGCACTGGGACCTCATCGTGATGTTCACGGCGATTGGCATCCTGGGGAGCTTTCTGGGCGCACGGCTGGGCAAAAACCTCTCCAACGAGCGCCTCAAGCGCGGGTTCGCGGGCTTTCTGGTTGTGATGGGCCTGTACGTGCTCGCGACCAACGTGCCCAAAGTCCTCCATCCGCCCGCCGCCGAAGCGCAGTTGCGGCACTGATATCCCCCTCCCGCCCCCCCATTCCGACGAAAAGGGTGCCCTGGGCACGCTGAACTCTCACCAAACTTGCCAAGCTGCGCCGCAGAGGGAGAGGCAAAGGTCGCGATTCTGGCAGAGAGCTGAAGCATGACCCCCTTCAGGAATCGAACGGCATCTCCATGACCGGACCGCGAGCACACCTGCCCGGTTCCTCCCTCCTCCTTCTGCTTCACCCTGTCTGCTTCCTCCGGCTGTCTTATGTTCTCTTTTTATCTGAGGTGTTCATGACTGAGCTGCTCGACTTTCTCCGGTCGCCCTGGCCCTGGTATGTGGGCGGCCCCCTGATTGGCCTGACGGTGCCGCTGCTGCTGTGGCTGGGCAACAAGTCTTTCGGTATCTCCTCCAACCTGCGGCACGCCTGCGCCATCTTGCTGCCCGAAAGGGCCAAGCCCAGCTTTTTCCGCTATGACTGGAAAAAGGAGCGCTGGAACCTGATGTTTGCGGGCGGGCTGCTGCTGGGCGGTTTTGTGGCGGGCGTGCTGCTTGCCAACCCGGAGCCGACCCGCCTGAGCGCGGCGGGCGCGGCGTCCGTGCAAGAACTCGGCGTGACCGTGCGCCCCGGCCTGGTGCCCACCGAGCTGACGGACCTCTCCAACCCTGGCGTGTGGCTGCTGCTGGCTGTCTCCGGGCTGCTGGTGGGCTTTGGCACGCGCTACGGCGGCGGCTGCACCTCCGGGCATGCCATCACGGGCCTCTCGACCCTGCAAGGCCCTTCCTTGATGGCCACGGTGTCCTTTTTTGCGGGTGGCATCCTGAGCGCGAACTTCCTGCTCCCCCTCTTCATGGCGGTGATTCGGTGACCCCTTCTCCCCCTATTCCTGGCGTTCACACACCGCCCACTTCGAGCAGCCGCACCGCGACCGGCCTGCTGGCCTACTTGCTCGCTGGCCTGTATTTCGGGGTAGTGCTCGTCAAGTCGGAGGCGGCGAGCTGGTACCGCATCCAGGAGATGTTCCGCTTTGAGTCCTTCCATATGTTTGGTCTCATCGGCTCGGCGGTGCTCACCGGCATGGTGACAACCGCGCTGCTGCGACGCAGCGGAGCCAAGAGCCGCGACGGGCAAACCATCACCGTCACACCCAAGGAGAAGGGCTGGCGGCGCTACGTGCTCGGCGGGGTCACCTTCGGGGTGGGCTGGGGCCTGGCCGGGGTGTGTCCGGGACCCGTCTTTACCTTGCTCGGCGCGGGCGTGTGGCCCATGCTCGTGGTGCTGGCCTTCGCGCTGCTGGGAACCTACCTGTACGGGGCGTTTAAGGAACGGCTGCCGCACTAGCCCCGGCGGTGTCCGCAAGCTTCCATGTGGTCCTTGGGAAAGGGTTTCCCAGGGACTGCCCCTTTTGGGGAACAAAGGGGCTTTTGGAATGCCCCCACCCCCTCACCCCGGCTCATGAAGCTGGCTTAAGGTAACAGCCATGTTCAGACGCCTGGTGGCCGCTGGCCTGCTGGTGGGTACGGTGAGTGGCTGCGCCCTGGTCTCGCAGGTCACGGCCCTGCGGGGGGGTGAAGCCGCTCCTCCCCCGCAGCGACTCGCGCCTGACCCCACGCTGCTGGCGCGGGCATCTACCACGGTCAGCCACCGGGAAGACGGCACCGTGCTGGTGGAGGGACGGCCCTTTTTTCCCCTGGGCTTTTATCACGTCTCTTGGGCGGGGGGCGGCACCATCCAGGGGCGGCGCGAGGACCTGCGGCGCCTGAGCGAGGCGGGTTTCAACCTGATGGTCACCGAGCCTATCAACGACCGCGACGTAAGCGACTTCGAGCAGACGCTGGACGCCGCTCAGCAGCAAGGAGTCTATGTGCTGAGTTACGGCCTGAGCGAAGCCGTCGTGCGGCGGGTGGGCCGTCATCCGGCAGTGCTGGGCTTTAAGCTCGCCGATGACAGCAACGCCCTGGTGAGGCCGGAGGAGGTGCGGCGGCGTCACGCCCAGCTCAAGGCCCTCTCGCCGCAGAAGCTGACCTACATCAGCCTGTCGGTGGGCTATGGCCGCCCAGAGACGGCCTATTTTGGGGTGGCCGACATGGTGGGCAACCAAAGCTACCCGGTGGGGAGCGACGACATCGCAGTGACCTACCGGGTGATGCGCTCGGCGGTCGAGAGCGCGCGGGCGCGGCGCAGCGTGCCGGTCGCCAACCTCCAGACCTTTGCCTGGGAGGGCGGGCCGCTGCCCAGCGAAACCGAGCTGCGCAACATGACCTACCAGGCCCTGATGGCCGGGGTAAAAGGCATTGTGTACTACGCCTACCGCTCGCCTGAGGTGGACCTGGGGCGCCAGCCGAGGCTGTGGCAGGCCGCGGGTACGCTGGCGGGCGAGATTGCCCAGCTCTCGCCCGCGCTGCTGAATGGCGAGCGGCAGGAACTCAGTGGCGGCCAAGCGGGGCAGCCCGTGGTCGTGCTGCTGCGGGGCCAGGGCGAAAGCTTTCTGCTCGCGCTGAACAACAGCCGCACCGCGGCCCAGACGGTGCACGTCTCGCTCTCCGGCGTGCCGAGCGGTTGGCAGGTGCTGCCGGGCCGGAGGGCGGCCCTGACTCGGCGGGGGGCACAGGTCAGCGGCTCTCTGGCCCCGCTGGAGGTGGTGGTCTACCGAATGCCCTCATCGTCCCAGTGAACCTGGAGGCAGCTAGCGCAGCGCCAGGTGCAACCTGCGCCGCTCGCTACCCGGCACCACGTAGTACCACGTGCCGCCGATGGTGCGGCCTGCCCCGCGCACGGTCTCGGTGCGCTGGCGCTCGGTGAGGTAGCTGTGGCGGGTGCGCAAGCGCACCACCTCGCTGGGTGAAAAGTTGGTGCGCAGG
This sequence comes from Deinococcus murrayi DSM 11303, assembly GCF_000482805.1. GTDB lineage: Bacteria > Deinococcota > Deinococci > Deinococcales > Deinococcaceae > Deinococcus > Deinococcus murrayi. The sequence goes on from NZ_KI519503.1 coordinate 51,414, forward strand.
TCTCCCTGGAGCTGTTCCAGCAGGGCCTGGAGTTCGTTCGTCGAGCGCTTCCCCAGTTCGCGCATCAGGCTGCGGATGACCTCCTGCTGCCGGGCATTGCGGCCCAGGTCGCCGCGGGGGTCCTCCTTGCGCATGCGGGCATAGGCGAGGGCCTGCTCGCCACTCAGCCGCACCGGCCCCGGCGCGAAGCTCTGGCCGTCGAGGGTAAAGGCGAAGGGGGGGTTAACGGTCACGCCGCCGACCGCGTCGATGGCGCGGCGAAACCCCCCCTGGCTGATTTCGACGTACTTGTCCATCGGCAGGCCCAAGAAGCGCTCGACCGCCTCGGTCTGGAGCCGGGCGCCGCCGTAGGCGTAGGCCGCATTGATTTTGGCGGGGCCGTGCTCCGGCAAGGTGACCCGTGTGTCGCGCGGCACGCTCAGGAGGGTCAGCTCGCGGGCGACCGGGTCGAGCATCAGCACGAGCAGCACGTCCGCTCGGCCTGACCCCAGCTCTTCCTGGTCAGTGCCCATCAGGAGGATACGCAGCCGCGCCGTCGTCTCCAGGCGGTCGTTGAACCAGCGGGGCGCGACCGGGGGCGCGGACGCGGGGGCCGGGAGAGTTGGGGCAGGGCCAACAGGGGCCGGAGCAGGCTCTGCGGGGGGGAGAGGGGGTGCGGGAGTCTGGGCCGGCTGGGGGGCTTCGCGGGGGGCCGGAGCTGCCGGAGCGGGGGCAGGCGGGTCGGTCTTGGCGGGAGCCGGGGCGGGCGGAGCCACCGGGGGGGCCGAGCGCGGAGGGGATTCTGGCGGTGCGGGCGCTGCGGCGGGCGGGGCCGGAGGCTTTGACGGGGGGGACTTGGCCGCCGTCTCCGGCACAGGCTGGGGGGCTGCGGTGGCTGGGGCGCTCTGCGGCTGCGGCGTCGCGGGCCGCTCTGGGGGCAGGTAGCGGCCCAGCGACACCGGGCGGCTGGGGTCGGGGGGCGGCAGGTCGGCAAAAGCGGGGTCGTCGAGCACGCCCGGCGGGGGGGGCAGGCCGTCGCCATCGAGTTCGTGGTAGACGGCCTGGCCTACCGCCGAGACCCGCTCATGCGAGAGGTACAGGTACCCGCCCCCGCCCGCAGCCAGGACCAGCAACAGGATGGCGGTCAACCAGCGGCGGGACATGGGGGGACTATAGCGGGGGGTCAAGGCACGGGGAGCGGGGTATCTTGCAGGGACTTCGTCCATGCCGACCCCGCCTGCCCCCTCCACTCGCCCCTCGCCGCCCCCGGCGGAAGGCGGCCCTTCAGGCCGGGTGGGGTTGCGGGCGGGCGTTGTCTGGACGGTGCTGGGCCAGGGCCTGTACGCGGCGACCCAATGGGGCATTGTGGCGCTGCTGGCCCGGCTGGGCAGCCCCCAGGTGGTGGGGACTTACGCGCTGGGGCTGGGGCTGGTGAGTCCCCTTTTTTTGCTGCTGGGCTTGCAACTGCGCAGCGTGCAGGCGACCGATGCGGGCGAGGCCCGCCCCTTCGGGGGGTATTTCAGCCTGCGGACCTGGAGCATGGGGCTGGCGCTGCTGGCCACCGCAGGTCTCGCGGCGCTCTATCCGCAGGCGGCGGGCGTGACCCTGTGGTTGGGGGTCGCCAAGGCGCTGGAGGGCCTGAGCGACGTCATCTACGGGCTGATGCAGCGCCAGGAGCGGCTCGACTGGGTGTCGCGCTCCACGATGCTGCGCGGGGGGCTGGGGCTGGGGCTGCTCGCGGCCCTCTACGCCGCGACGGGCAGCGTGGCGCTGGGGGCCGCCGGGGTCGCGCTGGCGGGGCTGGGGGTGCTGCTCGCGCATGACCTGCCGCTCGCGCGGCGGCTCGCGCCGGGGCGCTGGTGGACCCGGCACATTCCGCCCGACCTGCCCCGGCTCGCGCTGCCGCTGGGGGTGGTGATGGGGCTGGTGTCGCTGGGAGGCACCCTGCCGCGCCTCTTCCTGGAACGGAGCCATGGCAGCGCCGCCGTCGGGGTGTTTTCCGCCCTGGGGTATGTCCCCGTGGCGGGCAGCGTGGTCGTGGTGGCGCTGGGCACCGCCTTTACGACCCGACTTTCGCAGCGCTTTGCGGCGGGCGACCGGGGGGGGTTCGTGCGCCTCCTGGGGCAACTGAGCGCGGCGGCGGCCCTCTTCGGGCTGGGGTTGGTGGCCCTGTCGCTCCTCGCCGGGGAGAGGGTGCTGGGCCTGCTCTACGGCCCGGAGTACGCGGGCGAGGGCCGGGCGTTCGTGTGGCTCGCGGCAGCGGGGGCACTGGGGTACCTCGCCTCCTGCGCGGGCTTTGCGGTCACGGCGGCGCGGCGCTTTCGCGAGCAACTGCCCCTCTTTGCCGGGGTGACCCTCCTCCTCACGCTCGCCTGCGCGTGGCTGATTCCCCCCTACGGGGTGACCGGGGCGGCCCTCGCCGGCCTCATCGGGGCGGGGGCGCAGCTCGCCGGGAGCCTCCTCATCGTGGGAGCGGCGCTGCGGGCGGCTCCCCCCACCCCTTCCCCGTCTCCAGGAGACGCATGAAAAGTCCCCCTCCCCTCCCCCAGCGGCCCCTGCGCGTGCTGCACCTCACCGGAACCCTCGACCGGGGCGGCATCGAGAGCTGGCTGGTCAACCTGCTGGCCCACACGCCCCCCGCCGCAGCCCGCATGGACGTGCTCGTCGTCTCGCCCGCCCCCCGGCCCGGCGAGCTTGACCCACTGGTGTGGGGGCTGGGGGGCCGGGTCTTTCACGCGCCGCCGCCAGGTCGGCTGCCCGCTTTCCTGCTGGCGCTGTGGCGACACCTGCGCGAGCACGGCCCCTACGACGTGGTGCACAGCCACATCCACCACTTCGGGGGGCTGGCGCTCCTCGTCGCGCGGCTGGCCGGGGTGAGGGTGCGGGCCGCGACGAGTCACTCGGACACCCGCCGGGAGGACGCCGTCGCCGGGCGGGGCCGCCGCCTTTATCTGCGGGTGATGCGCGGGGCGCTGGCGGCAGGGGTGACCCACCGCCTCGCGGTGAGCGCCGAAGCTGCCGCCGCCCTCTTCGGCCCGCGCTGGCGAGAGCGCGGCACCCGGCTCGTCACCCTGGGGGTCAACCTGGACGCGGTGCGGGCGGCGCGGGGCGAGCGCGACGCCGTGCGGCGCGAGCTGGGGCTGCCGCCCGGCGAACCCGTCATCGGGCACGTGGGCCAGTTCCGGGCGGAGAAAAATCACCTCTTCTTGCTGGACGTGTTCGCGGCGTTCCTGGAGCGGCATGGCCCGGCCCACCTCCTGCTGGTGGGGGACGGGGGCGAGCGGCCCCGCATCGAGGACCGCGTCCGGGCGCTGGGGCTTTCCGGGCGGGTGCACCTCGTCGGCTCGCGGCCCGACGTGCCCCGGCTGCTGCACGCGATGGACGTCTTCGCCTTTCCCTCCACCCACGAGGGCCTCAGCCTCGCGCTGCTGGAGGCGCAGGCGGCGGGTCTCGCGGCGGTGGTGTCGAACCGGGTCCCGCTCGACCCCCGGATGCGGCTGGAGAGGGTCACGGTGCTGGACCTCGGCGCGGGGGAGGAGGCCTGGACGGACGCCCTCGCCCGCGCCCTGGCGGGGGGCCGGACCGGGCCGGAAGCAGTCGACTTCGATGTCGCCCGCACCTCGCGGGAGCTGCTGGCCTTTTATGCGGACGCGGCGCGGGGGGGAGGGCGGAGCCAGCGATGAGCCTCAGCCTGCCCGCGCCCCGACGGACGCCAGCGGATGGGGGAGCGCGTCCGGTCCTCGCCCCCCTGCTGGAGCGGGCGGTCGCCGGGCTGCTGGGGGCTTACGTGTTCGTGCAGTGGTTTGGCCCCCCCGTCCTTGCCGCCGGACCGAGCTGGGCGCTGTGGCCCAGTCTGGCGGACCTGCTGCTGTGGGGAGCGCTGGGGCTGGGGCTGTTCTACCGCCGCTCACCCGCCCCGGAGCACCGGGCGGTGTGGCGGGCGCTGCTGCTCGTCGGGGGGCTGTGCCTGCTGTCCTTCGGGCTGCTGCTTGCCCTGCGCGACGGCCACTTCGGGGTGGCGGTGCCTTTCGGCCTCTTTCAGCTCTACAAGCTCGCGCAGACGCTGGCCGCCTTCTGGCTGGTGTCGCGGTTGCCGCTGGCCGGGAGCGCCTCTCTGGGTCTGCGGCGGCGCTGGGGTCAGCTCGCGCTGCTGTCCTTTTGGCTGATGGTGGTGGGGGTGGTCTGGACGACTGTTTCCTCCTGGCTCCCGGACACGCTGGGGCAGGTGCTGCCGCGCGGCCAGGGGGTGGCGGGGCCGTGGGAGGGGTTTTACCGCCACTACGAACTGGGGTTGGGCACGATTGGCTACAACCACGGCCACGTGGCCGCGATGGTGCTGCTGGGGGGTGCCCTGGCCCTCTTGCTGCGGCCAGGGCGCTGGACTCCCTGGGTGCTGGGGGGCATTCTGGTCGCGTCCTTTCTGTCGGGGTCGCGGGCGGGCTTCGCGGGGGCGGCGCTGTTCGTGCTGCTCCAGGGGTTCCGCACGCCCGTCCTCGCGACCCTGGCGCTGACGGTGCTTGCGGCGGGGGCGGTGGCCGCCAGTCCCTGGCTGGGCGCGGAGTTGGACGGGCTGATTGCCCGGCAGTCCACCCTGCTGGAGGCCACCGACGCCGGGAACCTCGCCGGACGGACCGACATCTGGGCGGCGTACCTGGCCTCGTTGCGGGACGAGCCGCTGCGCCTCCTCATCGGCAGCGGCTTCGGCTCCGGCATGGGCAACATCGGGGCCTATGCCCACCTGCTGCCCCTGCAGGTGCTGTACGAGACGGGGCTGGCGGGGCTGGCCATCTTGGGGCTGCTGTTCGGACTGCTGTTCGCGCGGCTGCGGCAGGCCGGAACCCACGCCGCTGGGGTCGCCACGCACCTGCTCGCGGCCCTGTGGCTCACCGCCCTGACGACCGATACCTTCTATCCCAACTCGGCTTTCGGGTCTTTTTTGCCGCTGCTCGCGCTCACGCTGGCGCTCGCGCTGGCCCGTTCCCCCCGCCCCTTCCCCTCCTGAGGAGTCTGTCACCTTGCGCGTCTGCATCGTTCTCGAACACCGCTTCATCCACACCCCCGACGGGGCCACCTACGACAACGGGCAGGCCACCTACGCCCACTTCCAGCGCTACCTGAGCGCCTTCGAGGAGGTGCAGGTCGTAGCCCGGTCGCAGCTCGTGGCGCGGCCCCGCCCCGGTGACCGCCGGGTCGACGGACCGGGCGTGCGGGTCGCGCACGTACCCTTTTACGAGGGACCGGGCGGGCTGCTGCGGCGGCTCGGCCCGGTGCTGCGGACGCTGGGGCGGGCGCTGGGGCCAGAAGACGCCGTGATTGTGCGGCTGGGCGGCGTGCTGGGGCACCTCGCGGCAGGCGTGCGAGCCGCGCAGGGACGGCCCTACGCCGCGGAGGTGGTCAATGACCCCTTCCTGGGCTTCGCGCCGGGACCGGGGCCGCGCGGCCCCCTGCGCCCCCTCTTCCGAGCGCTGATGACGGCCCTCACCTGGGGGCAGGTGCGCGGGGCCGCCGCCGTGCAGTACGTGACGCGAGGGGCGCTGCAACGCCGCTATCCGCCGGGGAAGGGGGTCCCTGCCTTCGGCGTCTCCGATGTGCACCTGCCGCCGGAGGCGTTTGCGGACGCGCCCCGCCCCTTTCGGGGGCCAGCTCGCCACGCCGTGCTCGTCGGGGCGCTGGAGCAGCCGCACAAGGGGGTGGACGTGGCCCTCCGGGCGCTGGCTGCCGTGCGGAAGGCCGGGCTGGACGCGCACCTCACCGTGGTGGGCGAAGGACAGCTGCTGCCGGAGCTGGCGGCGCAGGCCCGCGCCCTGGGGGTGGCGGGCGCCTGCACCTTTGCCGGGCAGCGCAGCACGCCCGCCGAGGTGCGGCGCGACCTCGCGGCGGCGGAGCTGTACCTGATGCCCTCGCGCACCGAGGGGCTGCCCCGCGCCCTGCTGGAGGGCATGGCGCAGGCGCTGCCCGCCATCGGGTCGGAGGTGGGCGGCATCCCCGAACTGCTGGCCCCCGGCGCGCTGGTGCCCCCCGGCGACCCGGCGGCATTGGCCCGCGTCTGGCACGCTCGTGCCACCGACCCCGCCTGGCTGAGCGCCCAGAGCGCCCGGAATCTCAGCGTGGCCCGGCAGTACGCGGACGACGTGCTCGACCGCGAGCGGGGGCGCTTCCTGCAGGTGGTGCGGGCGCGGACCGGGCGGGTTGGGGCCGTATCCTGCCGGGTGTCCCGATTACCTCCCCTGCGGATGCTCTACACGACGACCACGCCCATCGCGGCGCTGGCTTTCTTTGCCCCGCAACTGCGCCACCTGCGCGAGCAGGGCCATGACGTGCACCTCGTCACGCCGCCCGAACCCGCCGAGCTGGTCGCGCGGGCGCGAGCGGTGGGGGGCGCGACCTTTCATCCCCTCCCGATGGCCCGCGAGATAGCGCCCCGGCGGGACTTGCGGGCGCTGGCGGGGATGCTGAGGATTATGGGGCGGGTACGGCCCCAGATTCTGAACTTCTCTACCCCCAAGGCCGGGCTGCTGGGTGGGCTGGCGGGCGTGCTGACGGGGGTCCCGCTGCGGGTGTACTTCATCCACGGGCTGCGCTCGGAAACGGCGGCGACGGGAGCGCTGGCGCGGCTGCGGCCCCTGCTGCGGCTCACCGAGCGCCTGACCTGCGCGTGTGCCCACGAGGTGCTGTGCGTGAGCGAATCCAACCGCGCCGAGGCAGTCGCGCTGGGGCTGGTGCCCGCGCACAAGATTCGGGTGCTGGGCGCGGGGAGTCCGGCGGGGCTGAATGTCGACCGTTACGCGCACCCGGACCCTGGCGGGGTCGCCGCGGCGCGGACCGAACTCGGCCTCCCGGAGGGCACCCCGGTCGTGGGCTTTGTGGGCCGCCTCGCCCCGCAAAAGGGCGTCGAGGAACTGCTGCTCGCCTGGGAAGCCGTGGCGCGGGACCTGCCGGGGGCGCGGCTGCTGCTCGTCGGCACCCCCGACCCCGCCAATCCCCTCTCGGCGCGGGCGCTGGAGGCCTACCGCCGCGCTCCCGGCGTGGTGCAGGTGGACTTCGAAGCCGACATGAGCCGCCTCTACCCCCTGATGACCCTGCTCACCCTCCCCAGCCGCCACGAGGGGCTGGGCATGGTCGTGCTGGAGGCGGGGGCGGCGGGCGTTCCGGCGGTCCTGACCGACGCCCCCGGCGTGCGCGACGCGGGAGTACCGGACGTGACCTGCTTACAGGTCCCCACCGGGGACGTCCCGGCCCTCGCGGGGGCGCTGCACGCCCTCCTCACCGACCCCGCCGAGGCTCAGCGGCTGGGCAAGGGAGCGCAGCGTTGGGTGCGCGAGCAGTTCGATGAGCGCCGGGTCTGGGCGCTGTGGGACGAGTTCTATGCGGAGGCCTGGGCGCGGCGTCAGGCGGCCCGCCGCTCCCGCCGTTTCCGCCTGGCGTGGCTCGCGGGCGGCAGCCTGCTGCTGCTCTTGCTGGGGGCAAAACGGGGACGCCGCTAAGGAACGGGCCGCTCCGCTGAGCACGCGCCCGCCTAGCGACGGAGAATGGTGAACGTCACGCTTCTTCCACCTCTGCCCCCCGCACCGCTTCTCCCGCGAGGCCGTACACCGGGTCGTAGGGGCCGGTCCACACCAACGCCCAGCCCCGCGCCTCGGCCTGTCCTCGTGACACGGCCCGCTGCGCCTCGGTGGGGGTCAGCCACGCGGCGTAGTTCAGGGCCTCGCCGGACATCCGGCCCGTCTCGCGGTAGGCCGCGATGAGCGAGCGGGCGCGGCCATCGTAGGGAATCAAGACGGGCAACGACGTGCCGGGGCGAGGCCGCAACTCGGCGGCGAAGGAGGCGTAATCGAGCGTCTCACGGTGTGTTCGCAGCCCGGCGGCCCAGCTGACCCCGCCGGAAAGGAGGGCGGCATCATAAGCCCGCTGCCCCTCCGGGCCGGGAAGAACCGGGGGGTCTCCCAGCCACTCGCGGGTCAGGTGCAGCTCGCGCCGCCAACCCTGGGGAATGGCCACGTCGCGCAGGCGGCAAAGCTTCAGCTCGCGCCGAGCCAGCGCCGCCGCCTCCACGACGTGCGGAAGGGGCGAGGCGACCTGCCAAACCGTGTCGAAGGACCCTGCCGCCGCCGGAGGCAGGATGGTGGCGACCACACGCACGGCCTCACCCCGCGCGCGGGATTGCATCAGCGCCGCCGCCCGCTCGGCCAGATGTGCCGGGCACAGGCTGGTCGAGAGCAGCACGCTGCCCGGCCACAGCCCCGCCAGCCGCGCCGCGCTCGCCCGCGAGGGCAGCAGCGCCAGGGTGTCCCCCGGCAGCCGGGCGAGGTCAGCGGCGAGGCGGGGCAGCGCCGTCTCGCACACGCTCAGCCGGGGAGCCGGGGAGGAAGCCCCCCGCGTGTCAGAAGACGAGAGCAGCTGGAAAGAGGCGGGCCAGCGCCGCTCGACCCCCGGCAGCCCCACCACCGTCCACCCCAACAGCCGCGCCGCGTCCGCGAGCAGTTCCCCGACCGTCTCCAGCAGTTCGGCGGGGAGGGTATGCAGGCCATCGAGGAGAAGCGGTCCCGCCAGCAGCCCAGCGAGGTCCGGCAGGTCCCAGCTCCAGGCTGCCCCCAAGGTCCGCACCACATCCTCCAACACCTCCACCCGCAGGGGACCGGGGTGCGCCGCGCCCAGCCGAGTGGCTGCCCCCGGCACCCCTACTCTGGAGGCCAGGGCCAGGGTCAGCGGGGTACCGGGCATGGCGCCCAGCACGTCCAGCCCGGCCCGCTGTCGCCGCTCCTCGTGGGCCTCGGCGGGCAGGACCCACAGGCCGGGCGGCAGCCCCACCGGGGCGGGCCGGGGTGCGCCCTCCGTCCCCAGCAGGGCGGAGGCCAGCACCCGCACGAACACTTCCCGCTCGCCGGGGGTCAGGGAGGGGAAGCGGAACGGGGCCAGAGCCTGCGCGGGGAGGGGCGTTCCCGGCGCTTGCGCGAGCACTCGTGCGGCGTCGGCATGGTCGAGCAAGCCGCCACCGCCCGCGAGGAGGGCGCGGGCCAGCTCAGGCTCGCCCAGCGCCGCCGCGAGCCGCGCCGCATCCACAGGGTCGCCCCCCGCCCGCGCGAGGAGTGTCCGCCCCCTTTCCACGAAGGGCGTGAGGTCCAGGGCACCCGGCCTGGTCACCGCGTTACCTCGGCGGGTGCGCGGCCCGGCGCGGCGTAGGCGTAGTCACTGCCCGTCACCGCGTCGCGGAAGCGGTTAAGCACAAAGCCCAGCAGCGGCACCCCCAGCCGCCCCGCGTCCTCCACCAGGCGCTCCAGCGGGGCGCGGGGGGCCGCAGCGTCCGTCACCAGAATCAGGCCGTCGAGCCGCCGGGCCAGGGCCAGCGTGTCGGCGATTTTCAGAGCGGGTGGGGTATCCACCAGCGCGAGGTCGTAACTCGGCAGCAGGCGGTGAATCTCCCGGTCGAAGTCGGCGGGGTCCAGGGTGCTGGCCCGCGACGAGAGCAACCCAATGCCGGGAGCGACCTCTGGCCAAAAGCGGTAGCTGCCGGACCGCTCCTGTGCGGCCAGGGGGGCATCGGCGCTCAGCCAGTAGCTCTCCTGGGTGCGGCGAAACACGTCCGCATCCACCACGAGCACCCGCAAGCCGTGCTCGGCGAGACTCAGGGCTAGCGCCGCCGTCACCGTGCTCTTGCCATCGGCGACCCCGGCGCTCGACACCACCAGCGCCGACTCCTGCGCCCCAGCCCCCAGCCCGGAAAGCAGCCCCACCCGCACGAACTCAATCTGCTCGCGAAAGGCCCCCTGCCGCGCCCAGCCCAGGCCGCCCCCCCTGCCGCGCCGCGCTGCAAAGGGAGGCAGGGTCCCCAGCACGGGCAGCCCCAGCGCCCGCAGGTCTTCGGGACCGCGCACCCGTGGGCGCAGGCTGTCGAGCAGCGAGAGCAGCAGCATTCCGAAGACCAGCGTTGCTCCGAAGACGAGCAGCGCGTCCCGCAGGGGCCGGGGGGCGACCGGGTTTTGCGGCGGCACCGCCTCCGCGAGCGCCGAGAGGGTGCCGCTGACCGTCTGCTCCAGCACCTCGACCTGTTGCAGCCGCTGCACGACGTCGGCACGCAGCCGCTCCAGGGTCCGCTCGTCGAGGGCCGAGGCCGCCTGGCTCAGACGGGCCGTGAGGTCGTCGCGTTCGGTGACCAGGTTCTGCCGCGCCCGCACGACGCTGCCCAGCGCCCGCTCGCGGTCCCACTCCAGCAGCGCCCCGGCAAAAGCGTTCGCCCCCGCCTGAGCCAGCGCGGGGGTGGGTGCCCGCACCGCGATTTCATACACTCCTACGAACTCCTGATTGACTTCGGGGGTCAGCCGCACGGACCGCCCCTCCCCCGTTGCGGCCTCCGCCCGCAGCGCGGCAAAAAGTTCGCTGCGGGCCGCCGAGGGCGGGGTGCGTTCGCGCAGGTCCCGCAGCGCCTGCCCCCACACCGCTGGAGAGCGCAGCGCCCGCTCAACCACCGCCGGGGGCAGGGGCGGAGCCGTCACCAGCGTCTGGACAATCACCGAGTTGCCGCTCCCGGTAGGGAGGGCGGCCAGGCTCGCGGTCGCCTCGTAGACGGCGGGGCGACTGCCAGAGAGCAGGTAGGTCAAGCCAGCGAGCAGCAGGGCCGTGGCGAGCAGGGGGAGGGCCGCGCGGCGCAGCACCCGCAGCAGGGCAGTTAGGTCGAGGTCCTTGGGCTGGTCAGTCGGCATGGGAGTCCTTGGGGCAGCCCTCAAGGGCGAGAGGGAGGGTCAGCCCCGCCATGCTACCCCGGCCCTGGCCTCCGCCTGAGCGCAGATGAGGCAAGGACCGCCTGGTCCCCGCAAAAGGGGGGCTAAGAGGCCCCCGCCACTAGCGATACCTTTGGTCCGTTTTGGCCCTTAGGAGGAGTGACCCAAATCACAAATGGGCGATTTTGTACCTGCGTCCAACTAGCGATACCTTTGGTCCCTTTGGAGCACCAAACGGAATCTTTTCGCTGTGGGACGACTTTTTCGCACTAGCGATACCTTTGGTCCGTTGGGCCAAAAACTAGCGATACCTTTGGTCCGTTCTGTTTTGGACCCATAGCGATACCTTTGGTCCGTTTCGCCTTCTTTTCCGCTCCAGGAGGAAAAAAAACGAAAAATGAGAGCGGGGGGCGTCTAAATCCCCCCTCCGGACTCGGAATAGCGATACCTTTGGTCCGTTGAGGGCCAAAATTAGCGATACCTTTGGTCCGTTGAGGGCCAAAATAGCGATACCTTTGGTCCGTTTTTGCCGAAAAATGCCGTCCAGGACGCGAAGCGGGGGCCGCCTTGTTGTTGTTCTTTTATATCTTTTAAACAGAAAGGAACAACACTACATGCGTCCAGCGAAAAAACCCAACCAGGTCACCCTGCTCGACGAGCGCAACATCGCCCGCCTGGGGATTGTCAGCATCCAGACTCGCCTGAGTTCCGAGACCCGCTGGACCAGCGAGTTCCAGATTGCTGACCGCCGCTTCCGGGTGGAAGGCCGTTCCGCCGACGGTCGCCCGCGTGGCGGCGATACCAATGTCATCCTGGGCATTGAGACCCTCTTTGCCCAAAAGGGCATGCCCGAAGACAACTGGCTGCACACCTCCGCCTACGAGCTGCGGGAAGCCAGCTTCCTCGCCAACAACGGCAAGAACTACCACCGCCTGCGCGAGTCGCTGCTGCGGCTGTGGTCGACGGGCTTCATCGTCAGCGAAGGCTGGGTGGCCGAGACGGGCCGCACGACCTGGGCCAATCAGACCCTGCGCCTCATCGACCGCATCACCTACTGGGACCAAAGCGAGGGCGCTGACCCCGATGCTGACCGCGCTCGGCAACTTGTGCCTGACGCGACCCTCAGCATCAAGCTGGGCGACCAACTCGCCGCCAGCATCCGCGCGGGCTATACCCAGGCCCTCGACGGGCGGCTGCTGCACCAGATTGAGCAGCCGCCCGCGCGGGCCTTGTATCGCCTCCTCGAAGCTCATCGGTACCGGGAGACGGGGGTAAGGGCCGACAGCATCACGGCGGGGCTGAACGATTGGCGGGCCGCTTGCGGCATCAGCGAGGGCAAGCCATCGCGGGTGATTCGCACCCTGGAAGAGGCCCACCAGGAACTCATTGCCCAGGGATATCTGGAGAGCGTGGAGACTGGGGGCGGCAGGGGTGCGGCGCACATCACCTACCGCTTCCGCACCGAGGACACGCCTGACCCGGCTTTGGTCCAGGCGCTGCGCGAGGCGGGCGTGTCGGCCCCCCGCGCCAACGTCCTGGCCAAGCAGTACCCCGACCGGGTGGAAGAAGCCATCGCTTTCTTGCGGCAGCGGCGTTCTGCCAGCCCCACCCCCATTCGCAATCCGGGTGGCCTGATTGCGGACTTTTTGGAGCATCCAGAGAAATACACCCTGCCCGTCGACGCGGTGCCCGCCCCCCACGCCGACCTGGAAGAGACCCGCGCCCGGCAAGAAAGGCAACAGGAGGCCCAAGAACAGGCCGCGCAGCGGCAGTTCGAGGAGGAGCAGCAGGTGCTGCTCGCTCTGCCTCCTAGGGGCCAATGGGAGGCCGCAGAGGCCACATTGCGGACCCTGCTGCGCCGCCGTTTGCGTGAGGGGGAGTGGAATGCCCTGGAAGCGGCCTGCTCGTCCGGGGCCTTGTCGGCGACCCGCCTGGTGCGGGAGGCGAGCACCCACGCGGCGCGGGGCGACCTGCCCGGCTTCGTGCGGGAGCTGCGCGGACGGCTGGGCGAGGCACCGGGAGAGGGCGCGTGATACGCCGCGCTTCCGGCGGGGTAGGCTGAGCGCGATGCGGACGCTGACCTTCTTCAACCACGCGGGCGGCGTGATGAAAACCAGCCTCACGCGCGACGTGGGCCACAGCCTGGCCCGGTCGGGGCTGCGGGTGCTGCTTGTGGACCTCGACCCGCAAGCCAATCTCACCGACTGGCTGGGCGTGACGGGCGTGGGGCCAGAGCAAACGGTCTTTGCCACCGCCACGCGGGGCGAGGCTCTCCCCTCCCCCGTGTGGGTACACGACCTCGCCCTCATTCCCAGCGACGTGTCGCTTGCGCTCGCCGAAGGGCAGATGATGGGGGTGGTGGGGGCACACCTGCACCTGCGCCAGGCGTTGCAAGGGGTCGCTGACGCCTTCGACGTGGCCTTGATTGACAGCCCTCCCAGCTTGGGCCAGCTCTCGATTCTGGGGGCACTCGCCGCCGACCACCTGATTGTTCCAGTGCCCACCCGCCAAAAGGGGATGAATGCCCTCGCGGGCCTCTCCGAGGCGATGGCGACCTACCGCAAGCTGCGCCCAGACCTGACGGTGGCCCTCTACGTCCCCACCCTGTACGACGCGCGGCGCTCGCACGACCGCGAGGCGCTCGCCGCCCTCCAAGGGATGCTGCGGCCCCTCGCCAGCCCCATCCCCGACCGGGGAGCGGTGTGGAACGACAGCGCGAGCGCAGGACAGCCCGTAGGCGTGTACGCGCCCGGTTCGCCCGTGCACCGCGATGTAGAGCGGGTGACCGCCGAAATCGCCGGGGCGGTGGGGCTTCCCTATGCCGCCTCCGCCCTTTCAGAGCGCCGGGGGAACGCGTGACCCGCCGACCCCGTCCGGCCATCGGCGCTCGCCTCAGCGGGTTGGTGGAAGGGGTGGGGGCCTTGGGCCAGCCCGCGACGACCACCCTGCCGCTGGAGGCCCTCCAGCCGGGCCAGTTCCAGCCGCGGGTACAGTTCGCCCCGGAGGGCTTAGAGGCCCTCGCCGCCAGCATCCGCGAGCAGGGCGTCTTGCAGCCGCTGCTCGTGCGGCCCCGGCCCGGCGGCGCCTACGAGATTGTGGCGGGCGAGCGGCGTTGGCGGGCGGCCCAGCTCGCGGGATTGGCCGAGGTACCCGTCTTGCTGCGCGACCTCGGCGACGAGGAAGCGAGGCTCGCGGCGGCGGTCGAAAACCTCCAGCGCGAGAACCTCAATCCGCTGGAGGAGGTCCGTGCCCGCCTGAGCGTCGCCGCGGCGGTCTTGGGCTTGCCCCCCGCCGAGGCGGTGCCCCGCCTGTTCGCCCTTGACCGCCGCCCGGACGCTGACCCGCAGGCCGTCGAACGTCTGGACACGGTCTTCAGGGCGCTGGGCCGCGAGAGCTGGCGCTCCTTCGTGAAAAATCGCGCCGCCCTCCTGTCACTCCCAGAGGACGTACAAGCGGCGGTGGAAGGGGGGCTGGACTACCGCAAGGCGCTCGTCATCGGGCGGGTGGAGGACGCGGCCCGCCGCGCCGAGCTGCTGCGGGCCGCCGCGGACGGCGCGACCGTGCAGGCCCTGCGCGAGCAGGTCTCTCCGCCCGCCGACACTGCTGCCGACCCGGTGCGGACGGTGGCTCGCCGCCTCACTGACCGCCGCGCCCTCGCCGCCCTTGACCCTGCTCGCCGCCGCAAGCTGGAGCGCTTGCTGGCGCAGGTGCAAGCCCTGCTGGACGGCGAATAACCCCTGCTCGTCACGTGACGAGCAGGGCGGGGTCTTGGTCGCGTGCGGCCCGGTGGTGCACCTGCTCCGGCGTGAGCGGCTGGCCGTGGCCCGGCAGCACCCACTGGAGGTCCAGGGCGGCGACGCGGCGCAGGGTCCGGACCGCTTCGTGGTGGTCGTGGTTGTAGGCGGCGCGGGGCAAGTGCGCCCCGTCAGGGCCGCTCACCAGCGCGTCACCCACAATCAGAATCCCGGCGCGCAGCAGCCCAATCTGCCCCGGTGTGTGGCCGGGAAGGGCGACGACCTCCCACCCCAGGACCTCCTCACCGGGAAAGATGGAACGCAGGGCCTGCGCCGGAACCTTGGGGTGCAGTCGGGAGATGGCCCGCCCAACTTGCGGGCGTCCCGCCGGATACGGAAGATCGTGCGCCTCGCCCGTGAGGTAGGGGTGCTCTGGCGGGTGGGCCAGCACGGGCAGCCCGCGCCGCGCCGCGAGGGGGGCACCCCCCGCGTGGTCGGGGTGGTGGTGGGTGAGCACCACCGCATCGGGCTGGAACTCGGTCAGCAGCCGCGCCAGCCGGGGCAGGTGGGCCAGGGTGCCCGTATCGACCAGCAGGCGGCCATGGGGGGTGTCCAGCAGGTAGACATTGGCGTAGAGGGAAAAGCGCCGGATGAAGGGGGGCAGCGGGGGCGTTACCAAGCCGGGGCCTCCCCCTCCTCTGGAGCCTCTGCCGCTTCCAGCGCCGCCCGCAGCAGCGCCCCTCCGCCCGGCACGACCGCGTAATCGCACAGGGCCAGAAAGGGCGCGTCGCTGGGGAGCGCGCTGATGCCCAGGCGCAAGCTCACCTCGGTGGGGAGCTGCTCCAGCACGTAGTTCACGGCGCTTTCGGGGGTAATCTCGCGGGGCAAGAGCACCAGCTCTGCGGCGTCTTCGAGAAGCCGCAACTCGCCCGCAAAGGGGCTTTCTTCCAACCAAGCCCGCCATTCTCGCGCCGCCGCTGCGAGGGCGGGGGCTACCCCTTGGGGGTGCCGCAAGGTGACCCGCAGGGGAAGGCCGCCGCGCTCTTGCAGCTCGGTTTCGGTGCCGAGGTGAAGGAGCATGCCGATGTGTTGCGCCGCCTGGTGCGCCAGCCGCAGGGCTGCTTCCCGCTCGCGCAGCGTCTCGCGGGTGAGGCGCCGCCAGGCTGGGTCCTCCTCGCCCTCCGGCGTGAGCACCACCGCCCCGTGGCGCAGAATCTGCCAGGAGGTGAAGGGGGCGGGCACCTCCAGCAGCTCTTCCTCGTCCCGCCCGGTCACGGGAATCAGCTCCGCCCCAGCTCCCAGCAAGTTCGCGAGCGCGGCGGACGCGGCGTCCTCAGGGTCGTCCGGTTGGGGACGGGTCAGGAGTCCGGCAGGATTGACAAAAGCGACCACCATGCGGGCACTCTACGCCCCTTGCGCCCGCCCCTCACCCCCCAGGTAGCTTGCCCCCAGCGCCTCGTCACGGGCGAGTTCGTGCGCGGGGCCGCTCAGCCGTACCCGGCCAGTTTCCAGCACGTAGCCTTCGTCGCTGATGGCGAGGGAAGCGCGGGCATTTTGCTCGACGAGCAGGACGGTGACGCCCTCTTCCCGCAGCCCCTGCACGATGCGCAGGATGTCGCGCACAATCAGGGGAGCGAGGCCCAAGGACGGCTCATCGAGCAGCAGCAACCGGGGCCGCGCCATCAGCGCTCGGCCAATCGCCAGCATCTGTTGCTCGCCGCCCGACAGGGTCCCCGCAAGCTGGCGGCGGCGCTCGGCGAGGCGCGGAAAGCGGGCGTACACGCCGTCAAGGTCGCTGCGCCAGCCCCCCCGCCGCCGGGTGTAGGCCCCCAGTTGCAGGTTGTCCGCCACCGTCATGGACGCGAAGAGTTCCCGGCGCTCCGGCACCAGCGTGATGCCCCGCGCCACCCGCGCTTCGGGCGGGACCCCCCGCAGCGGCTCGCCCGCGTAAAACACCTCCCCCGCCGCCGGAGTCAGAATCCCCATGACCGAGTTCAGCAGGGTGGTCTTCCCCGCCCCGTTCGCTCCAATCACGCTCACGATGTGCTCGGCGGGCACCTCCAGGCTGACGCCGCCCAGAGCCTCCACCCGGCCATAGCGGGTGTGCAGGCCGCGCACCTCCAGCAGTGGTGTTCCAGCGAGCTGGGCCGTCACGCGACCTCCTCCCCGCTGACGTCCGCGCCCAGGTACGCCTCACGCACGGCGGGATGCGCCCGGATTTCGCTGGGGGTGCCCTCGGCGAGCTTCTCCCCGTAGTTCATGACGACGAGGCGGTCGACCAGGCCCATCACCAGGTCCATGTCGTGTTCGACGAGCAAAACCGTCACTCCTTCGTCCCGCAGCCGCCGCAGGAGGGCCGCCAGCTCTCCCTTCTCGCCGTAGCGCAGCCCGGCGGCGGGTTCGTCGAGCAGCAGCAGGGCGGGGTCGGCGACCAGGGCGCGGGCCACCTCCAGCACCCTCTGCTGTCCCAGCGGCAGGTTTCCGGCAAGGATGTGGGCCTGCTCCTCCAGCCCCACCCGCTCCAGTTGCCGCAGCGCCTCGTGTTGCAGGGCGGCTTCTTCCCTCCGCTCCAGGTGCAGCAGGCTCGCGAGCAGCCCCGCTCGGCCCCGTGCGTAGCCGCCCATCATCGCGTTTTCCAGCAAGGAGAGTTCGGGGAGCAGATGGACGTGCTGAAAGGTGCGACTCAATCCCAGCCGATGAATCTGCCCCGCCGTGAGCCGGGTAATATCGCGGCCCATGAAAGTCACCCGCCCGGAGGTCGCGGGATTCACCCCGGTCACGAGGTTGAACAGGGTGCTCTTGCCCGCGCCGTTCGGGCCAATCAGGCCCAGGATTTCCCCGGCCCGCAGCTCAAAGGACACGTCATTCACGGCCCGCAGCCCGCCAAACTGCTTGACGGCGTGCTCAACGGTGAGCAGGGGCGTGCCCGGCACGGGCTTTTGGCGCGCGGGGAGCCGATTTCGTTCGGGCAGCAAGCGCAGGGGCGCTTGGGGAAGGACACGCTCCAGCAGGGGCCATAGCCCCCGCCGGGCGAACTGTAGGGTCAGGATGACGAGCACCCCGAACACGATGACCTCAAAGTTGCCCTGCGCCCCAAGCAGCTCTGGCAGCACGCCCCGCAACCATTCGCGCAGCCCGGTAATCAACCCCGACCCCAGCAGCGCCCCCCACACGTAGCCGGAGCCGCCCACGACCGCCATGAAGAGGTATTCAATCCCTGCCTGAAGGCTGAAGGGGGTGGGGTTGACGAAGCGCTGGCTGTGGGCGTAGAGCCACCCGGCCAGCCCCGCCATCAGGGCCGCGAGCACGAACACCTGGACCCGCAGCCGGAAGGCATTCACCCCGAACGCTTCGGCGACCAGCGGCCCGCTCCGCAGCGCCCGCATTGCCCGCCCGGTGCGGCTGGAGAGCAGAAACTGCGCTCCCAGGGCGGTCAGCCCCAGCGCCAGCAGCGCGAGGTAGGCAAAGGCGCGGGGCGAGGTCAGGTTCATGCCGAACGCGGCGAGCGGAGGGATATTCGTCAGCCCGGTAAAGCCCCCCAGCGCGGGCGTGTTGCCGAAGACGTAATAGAGGCTCATGCCCCAAGCGATGGTGGCAAGCGGGAGGTAATGCCCCTGCATCCGCAGGGTGAGCAGCCCCAACAGCCAGGCGACCAGGCCCGTGAGAGCCAGCCCGGCGGGGAGGGCCAGCCAGGGGTTCCATCCCGCCTGGGTCGTCAGCAGGGCGGTCGTGTAGGCCGACACCCCCATAAAGGCCGCCTGCCCGAAGGAGGTCAGCCCCACGATGCCCGTGAGGAGGACTAGCCCCACGGCGACGACGGCAAAAATCAGGATATTGACGAGCAGCGTGACCTGAAAGAGCGGCAGCACCAGCGGCAGCGCGAGCGCGACCGCCGCCGCGACGACCGACAGCACGAGTCGCCCGTTCATTCCTCGTCCTCCGGAACGTGCCGGGTGGTGAGGCTGCGCCACAGCAGCACGGGCAGAATGAGCGTGAACACGATGACCTCCTTCCAGGCCGAGAGGCTGAACGAGGCGAAGCTCTCGATGAGGCCGACAAGGAGCGCCCCCGCCGCCGCGAGCGGGTAGCTCACCAGCCCGCCGATAATCGCCCCGATAAATCCCTTGAGGCCGATGAGGAAGCCGGAGTCGTAGTTCAGAGCCACGCTGGGGCCAATCATCATGCCGCCAACCGCGCCGATAAGGGCCGCGAGGGTAAAGGTCAGCAGGCCCGCTGAGGCCGGGCTGATGCCCACCAGCCGCGCACCGAGGCGGTTGACGGCGGTGGCCCGCAGCGCCTTGCCCGCCATCGTGCGCCCAAAGAAGAAGAACAGCCCCAGCATCAGCCCCGCCGAGAGCAGGATGACGAGCAGGCTTTGGTTGCTGAGGGTGACCTGCCCCAGCGTCTGCGTGCCGGGGGCAAAGGGCGGCGTGCGCGACCCCTCCGGTCCGAAAAAGACCAGCGCGAGGCCGGTCAGCGCGAGGTGCAGCGCCACCGACGCGATGAGCAGGACGAGGACCGTCGCGTCCCGCAGCGGCTGGTACACCGTGCGGTAGAGCAGCGGCCCCAGCGGGGTGACGAGCGCCAGCGTCAGCAGCGCCTGCGCCCACAGCGGCCAGCCCAGCGGCGCGGCCCAGGTCGTGAGTGCCCACACCACTCCCCCCACCCCGGCGGCCCCCGCCAAGGTCAGCAGGCCGCGGCCCGCCTGTCCCCGGCGGACCTGCGTGGCGGCTTCCAGCACCGCCGCAAGCGCGAGCAGCCCCAGCAGCAGCCACAGGGTCCCCGGCACCCGTCCCAGTTGCAGCGCGGCCAGCGTCAGCGTTCCGAACACCACCAACTCGCCCTGCGGGATAAAGACCACCCGCGTCACCGCGAACACCAGCACCAGCGCGAGCGCGAGCAGGGCGTAAACAGCCCCATTGGTCAGGCCGTCCGCTGCCAAGACGGGAAAGATGGCAGGGTCAAAGATATCCATGACGTGACTCCATAGGGCGCTCCTGAGAGAACGGGGGAGAACAGCGGGAAAACCCCTCCCGGCAAGGTCCGGCAGATTGTGGATACCTTCACGATACGGGCTGTCCCCCGCCTCGGCAACAGTCCTGTCCATCGCTCATGTCCTTTGTCGCCCTACGAGCTGTGTCAATGTGATATCACTTTGATAGGTGCCGACTCTTTCCCGGTGCTGGGAGGTTCGCATGAGCAAACTGGAGCAAGCGCCCCCTACCGTCGGTCCTGCGGGAGGGGTCTCCCCCATTCCCGGCGTGGCGAGCGCTGAGCGCCCGGCTTTTGGGCTGCCGGGGATGCCCGCCGTGCTGCTGTGGCTGGGGCTTTTGGGGTTGACTGTCTGGCTGTGGCTGGGGCCGGGGTGGGTCCTCCCAGCGGCCCTGCTGGGCACGTTGCTGCTCGTCGCGCTGGGGGGCTTTTTCATCGTTCAGCCCAATCAAGCCAGCGTGATTACCCTCTTCGGGCGGTACGTCGGCAGCGAGCGCCGCAACGGGTTTTTCTGGACCAACCCGCTGACGGTGCGCCGCAGGGTCTCCTTGCGTATCCGCAACTTCAACTCCGAGCGCCTCAAGGTCAACGACCAGATGGGCAACCCCATCGAAATCGCCGCCGTGATTGTGTGGCGGGTAGTGGACACGGCGCGGGCGGTCTTTGACGTCGAGGACTACTCCGAGTTCGTCGCCATCCAGTCCGAAACCGCTCTGCGGCACCTCGCTGCCGGGTACCCCTATGACGACTACGATGGCCGCACCCTCTCGCTGCGCGGCAACCCCGACGAGGTTGCTGAGGCCCTGGGCCGCGAACTCGCCGCCCGGCTGCGGCACGCGGGCGTCGAGGTCCTCGAAGCGCGGCTCTCGCACCTCGCCTACTCGCCCGAAATCGCGGGCGCGATGCTCCAGCGTCAGCAGGCGAGCGCCATCATCGCCGCGCGGCAGCAGATTGTGCAGGGGGCGGTCGGGATGGTCGAGCTGGCCCTGCGCCAGCTCGAAGGCCAGAGCATCGTTCAGCTCGACGAGGAGCGCAAGGCGCAGATGGTCAGCAACCTGCTCGTCGTGCTGACCAGCGAGCGCGGTACTCAGCCGGTCGTCAACGCAGGCAGCCTGTACTAGCGGGAGGGCCAGAGATGCCCGCCCGCCCGAAGAAGAACTTTCCGCTGCGCATCAGCCCCGACCTCTACGCCGCTCTGGAGCGCTGGGCCGCCGATGACCTGCGCTCGGTGAACGCCCAAATCGAGTACCTGCTCACCCAAAGCGTGCGCCGGGCGGGCCGACTTAAGCCGCCGAACTCCCAGGAGGCCCCGGCCCCCACCGAGGAATGACCGCTGCCCCAGCACGAGGGGGCGGCGGTCTCCAGTGGCCCTCCCCGGCCTTCTGCCTCTCCCCCTTCCCCGCCCCGATGCGGCATACTGCCGGGGTTTGTCTGTGAAGTCGGCGTCCCTAGGCAGAACAGATCTCCAGCAGGCAGACCCCCTCCTCTACGGGCGCGGAGAGCCAGCCCCCAGACGCGGCGGTTGCAGCGCTTGCCCTTTCCTTGTTTCCGGCGCTTCTCTCCAGCGC
Source organism: Deinococcus murrayi DSM 11303 (assembly GCF_000482805.1). Taxonomy (GTDB): domain Bacteria; phylum Deinococcota; class Deinococci; order Deinococcales; family Deinococcaceae; genus Deinococcus; species Deinococcus murrayi. The sequence goes on from NZ_KI519503.1 coordinate 72,402, forward strand.
CGCGCCCCGCCGGTGGCTCTCCCGTGCCCTTCCGGCGTGTTCTGCTGACAGGACTGCTATGACCCCTTCTTCCACCTCACCCCGCCCTATCCCCTTGGCCGACTGGCAGCAGTGGCTGGGGGGCCGCACCCCCACGCCCGTGCAGGCCGGAGCGATTCCCGCCCTGCTCGCGGGCCACGACGTGATAACCACCGCCCGCACCGGCAGCGGCAAGACGCTCGCTTTCCTGATTCCGGCGGCGGCCCGTGGCATCGGGATGACCCCGGCGCGGGGGATGCGCCCCGAAGTGTTGGTGGTCACGCCCACCCGCGAACTTGCCGTGCAGATTCGCGATGTGGCCCGCGACCTCGGCATGCCCGCCGGACGCATTACCGGGGGCATCACGCCCAATCAAACTCGCACCGAGGCGAGCGGCAAGGGCGTGATTGCCGGGACACCGGGCCGCCTCAAGGACCTCATCACGCGCGGCGAACTGTCCCTCGCCGGGCTGCGCTACGTGGTTCTCGACGAGGCCGACGAGCTACTCTCGCTGGGCTTTCTGCGGGACGTGGGGGACATTCTGCGCTTGGCGCGGCAGGCGGCGGGGGAGAGTCTCCAGGTGGCGATGGCCTCCGCGACCTTTCCCGCCGCCATCCGCGAGGTCGCCGAGCGGTTTATGCGCTCGCCCCAGCGCATCGACATCGCTCCGGCTCGCCCCGCCGCCGCGCCCGCTGCCGGGGATGTTCTCGGTGGGGCGACGGGCGCGACCCACCAGCTGCGGCACACCACCCGCGAGGCGGTGCTGGACCTCGCTGCCGAGCATGCGCGGGAGGCGCTGCGGCTTCCCGGCGGCTGCGTGGTGATTTTTTGCCGGACCAAGGCCCTCGTCAAGCGGCGGGCCGAGCGGTTGGGGGAGTTGCTGCCCGGCGAGACGGTCACGGCCCTCCAGGGCAACATGGACCAGAAAAAGCGCGAGCGCACGATGGACCTGCTGCGTTCCGGCGCGTCGCGGGTGCTGGTGGCCACCGACATTGCCGGGCGCGGCATCGACCTCCCAGAGGTGCGGCTCGTCATCCACATGGACGTGGCCGCCACCGCCGAAGACCACGTGCACCGTTCGGGCCGCACCGCCCGCGCGGGTCGCCCCGGCGTGAACCTCGTTCTCCTGATTCCTGAGCAGCGCGAGCTGTGGCGCACGGTGCGCCGGAGCTTGCCCGCGGCCCTCCAGCCCCCCCTCACCCCGGAAGAAGGCCAGATTGACCGGGCCATCCAGGAAAAGCAGGGCCAGGGCCGCGGCGGCGGGCGCGGGGGAGGTCAGGGCCGCGGCCCCAGCAGGAGTAGCCCCCCGCGTGACGCCGCCGCGCCCAACCGCCCCCACGCCGAGCAGGGGCAGAAGCGGGCCGCCAAACCGCAGGGGTCCCAGCGGACCGACGCGGGCACGGGAGCCGGGCGCGTCGGGCCGCAGCCCGCACGCCGCCGCCGCTGACCGCAGGGTCTCAAGACGAAGGGAGGGGAGAGCCGTGGATGGCTTTCCCCTCCCTTTGGAGTTGCTCGTCACGTGACGAGCAGCCGCGCTCAGCCCCGAAAGCGGGCCAGAAGTTCCGTGCTGGCGCGGCTGAGCAGCAGCACGTCCACGCCCACCGCGACGAAGGTGTACCCCCAGTCCAGGTAGCGCCGCGCCGCGCCCTCGTCGGTCGCCAGAATGCCCGCCGCCTTGCCCGCCCCGCGAATGCGGGAGGCCGCCTCCCGGATGGCCTGCTGCACGTCCGGATGGGCGGGTTGCCCCAGGTGGCCCAGGCTCGCGGCGAGGTCGGCGGGGCCGATGAACACGCCGTCCACGCCCTCGACCGCGGCGATGTCGTCCAGCACTTCCAACCCGGTCGCGGACTCCACCTGCACGAGCAGGCAGACGCCCTCATTCGCCCGCTGCAAGTAGCCCGCGTCCCGCCCGAAGCCGCTCGCCCGCACCAGGGCGCTCGCCACACCCCGAACGCCCTGCGGGGGGTAACGGGTCGCCGCGACCAGCTCGCGGGCCTGCGCCGCCGATTCCACCATCGGAATCAGGAGGTTGCGGGCACCGATATCGAGGGCCTGTTTGACCAGCACCGGGTCCCCCACGGGCAAGCGCACAACTGGAGCGGAGGGGGAGGCGGCGAGCGCCTGAAGCTGCGCGAGGATGCTCCTCAGGTCATTGGGCGCGTGCTCGCCGTCCACGACCAGCCAGTCAAAGCCCGCCCCCGCGCAGACCTCGGCGCTGTAGGGGTCGGCGAGGGCGAGCCAGAAGCCGTAGAGCGTGTCGCCACGGGCGAGGGCCGTTTTGAACAGGTTCTCAGCGGGCACGCGCGGTCCCCACGAAGCGGCACGAGAAGCTGCCCAGCGGCCCGTAATCGAAGGTGAAGACGTCCCCGGACGCAATGTCCACCGGGCGGGTGAAGGACCCGGCGAGGACGAGTTCGCCCGCCTTCAGCCCCTCCCCGTGCGGCGCGAGGCGGTTCGCCAGCCACGCGATGCCCGTCGCCGGGTGCCCCAGCACGCCCGCGGCCACCCCGGTTTCCTCGACCACGCCGTTGCGGAGGCACAGGGCCGCCGCCCAGCGCAGGTCGAGGTCGTCGGGGCGCATCGCCCGCCCACCCACGACCACCCCGGCGTTGGCGGCATTGTCGCTGATGGTGTCCGTCACCCGGCGGGGCCTGCCCGTTTCCCGGCTGACCCGCTGAATGCGGGCGTCAATGATTTCGGCGGCAGGGGTCACGTACTCGGTCGCCCGCAGCACGTCGAACACGGTCACGCCGGGGCCGTGCAGGTCGGCTTTCAGCAGGAAGGCGAGTTCGACCTCCACCTTCGGGGCCACGAAGCGCGAGAGGGGGATGTCCCCGTTCGGCTCGAAGAACATGTCATCGAGCAGCGCCCCGTAGTCCGGCTCGGTAATCTGCGAGGCCATCTGCATCGCCCGCGAGGTCAGCCCAATCTTGTGCCCCAGGATGCGCCGCCCCCCCGCGACCTTCTGCGCGACCCAGGCCCGCTGCACGGCGTAGGCGTCGGCAATCGTCATGGCGGGGAAACGCTCGGAGAAGGGGAGAAGCTGCACCCCGGTTGCCTCCGCCCCCTCCAGCTCAGCCGCCAGGCCGGAGAGCGCCTCCTGGGGAATCACCCTGGCCGCTGGCGGCTGGCCGCTGGCCGCTTCGACCTCAGATGACATGAATGGGCATCCCCCTCAGCTCGCTCTCGGTCAGCCCCTGCCAGCCGCCGCCAAAGGCTTCCATGCGCGAACCTTCCTCGAACCAGCTCCGGGGCGTCTTGGCGCCCCACAGCGTCTGCCGCCGGGGGTCGTCGCGCTGCCAGCGAATCGGCTCGAAGTCGGGGTCCACGGTGATGTAGTCCGAGGTGTACAGCTCGATGCGGTGGCCGTCGGGGTCGCGGACGTACAGGAAAAAGGCGTTGGAGACACCGTGCCGCCCCGGTCCGCGTTCGATGCGTTCGGGCTGCCTCGCTCCAGCCAGGATGTCGCAAGCCCGGATGATGCTCATGGCGTCGGGCATCCAGTAGGCCCAGTGGTGCAGCCGCGGCCCGGCCCCGTTCGTGAGGGCGAGGTCGTGCACCCCGCCCCGGCGCTGAATCCAGGCGGCCCAGATGCGCCCTTCCTCGTCCTCCGTGAGTTCGGAGGTGCGGAAGCCCAGCCGGGAGCCGTACCAGTCCATCATCGCGGCCACGTCGGGCGTCATCACGTTGACATGGTCCACCCGTTGCAGGCCCGGCCCCCGGTGCAGGTGGTAGTCCTGGAGCAGCCAGGGATGCGTGCGGCTTTCGCGGTAAAAGGCCACTGGAACGCCAAAGGGGTCCTGCATCCGCAGCAGCCGGGGGCGGTCGAGTTCCTCCTCCCAGCGGTAGGGGAGACCCTCGCGCTCGGCCAGGGCGACCAGCCCGTCGAGGTCAGCGTCCGTCCTGACCCGGTAGCCCAGGTGCCGCACGCCCGCTTCGGGGGCCTGCTCCAGCTTCAGCGTCCACTCGCGGTCCTCGACGCCCCGCAGGTAGAGCGCTCTCCCTTCCTCGTGGAGCACGTTCAGGCCCAGCAGGTTGACGTAAAAGTCCCGCGAGGCCTCCAGGTCGGTGACGGTGAAGACCGCTTGCGCGATGCGAACCACATCGGAGACAGGTCCTTGCTGGCCGCTGACCGCTGGCTGCTGGCGGCTCCCCTCAGTCATCGGCAGCCACCCCCTCCGGCTTCGCACTCCGGTTCAGAAAAGCCCGAATGCGCTCCACGTAAGGCCCCTTGTCGTATACCTCGTACAGGGCCGAGTGCATCCGCACCGGGTCCCCGAAGAAGAACTTCTCGTAGAGGCTCTGGCGACCGCCGAAAGAACTCATGGACATGTCCCAGGCGAGGCGGAAGAGCTTCAGGCGGTCCTCGGCGCTGGCGTTTCCGGCTTGCAGGTACTTCTGAATCTGCGGCCCCAGCGGTCCCTCGCGGTCGGCCTTGCTCGGCATCATGATGATGCCCGACGCGCCGAGGAGTTGCAGCAGTTCGGGCAATCGGGCGTACACCGCCGGGTAGTAGTTGCGGGCGGCGTCGAGGGGGCCGCGGGCGGGCGTCATCACGCCGTACTCGTTCACGGTGGCCCCCGCGACGGCGGCGACCTCCAGCGCTTTCATGATTTCGAGCATGATGATGATTTCCGCGACCTTGCTCTGGACGTGCTGGAACCCCCCGGAGCCGATGGCGTTCACAATGCTCTGGGCGGTGCCCAAGAAGGCTTCCGTCTTGGCGACCTTCAGGTTCACGACCTGATAGGCCATATGCAGCACGGCGTCGGTGGCGGCATAGGCTCCGTTCGCAAGGTTCACGTCGTACAGCAGGAACACCCGCTCCCAGGGCACGAGCACATCGTCAAAGATGACAAAGGCGTCTTGCTCGTCAAAGCGGCTGCTGAGGGGATGGTCTTCGGGGTCACGGCCCACGTCGAAGGGTTCGCGGCACTGGAAGCTCAGGCCGGGCGCGTTCGTGGGAATCGCGAAGCCCATCGCGTAGCGGCTCTTGTCGGCGTTTTCCTTGAGGACCGTAGAGGGGAACACCAGCAGTTCGTCCGCGATGGGCAGGGTCGCCATCATGCGCGCGCCGCGCAGCACCACGCCGTCGTCGCGCTCCTCGACGATGCCGAGCGCGATATAGGGGTCGGGCAGTTCGGAGGCGAGCTTGGCGCGGTTGACCTGCGGGTTGGTCAGCGCGTGCGTCAGGCACAGGTCGTGGTCGCGCACATACTCGTAGTAACGGCGCATGTTTCCGGCAAAGTCGGGCTGGTGGTCACCTTCGACCTCGCAGCGGGCAAAGTACTCCGCGCCCATCCCGGCGGCCATCACGTTCGCGTTCATGTAGTCGGGGGCGCGGCCCAGAAAGCCCAGCGAGGAGTTGGCGCGGATGCGGTGCGCCTCGCCAATCCGGGCGAGGTCCTCTTTGGTGCGCGGCACCATCAGGCTCATGGGGTAGCGCTCGCCCCCCTCCTCGTAGGTGAGCTTGTCGCGCAGCGCCGGGTCATGCTGAAGGTCGTACAGTCCCGCGAGCGAGTGAGCCATGTTGCGCGTGGCGGGGTGGGTGGTGGGGTCCTCGACCCGTTGCCCGTCAATGTAGAGGGTGGGCGGGTTTTTCCGCAGGCGGTCGAGAAACTGCTGTCCGGTGATGGCGGCCATGGTGGGTGCCTCCTTACGCCTCGTCGGCGTCGTGATACTTGAAGACCTTGAGGACGTAGCCGTCGGGATCGGTCACGAAAAAGCCGTAAGGGCCGGTCGCGTGGCGGTACTGTTCACGGACGTCACGCTGGATGCGGATGTGTTTGGAAAGCCGGGCGAACAGGGCGTCCACCTCGTTAAAAGAGTCCAGCTCCAGGCCCAGGTACGTCAGGGCGCTCACGTCCGGGGCCTGCTCGCTGTGGTCGAAGATCAGCCGCGTGCCGCCCCCAAAGCTGGCGAAGAGGCGCTGGCCCCCGCGGTGGAGCGAAGTCTCCGCGCCCAGCAGGTCGTAAAAAGCCCGCGTTCGGTTGAGGTCACTTGCCTTGAATGCGACATGCTCCAGCACGGCCACGTCAGCCCTCCTTCCCCGCCAGCCCCCGGTACTCCGGGTCCACAAAAATCCCGCCCTGCCGCTGCTCGGTGATGTGCGCAGGGTCGCCGCGCAGGTGCTCAACGTCGGTGGCGTAAGCTTCTGCATCGTCCTGAGGCACGTACCCCAGCACATCCCAGCCCTCTTCGGTCATCCAGCGCCGGGTGTTCCCGCTGATGCCCGCGACGATGAGGAAGCCCACGCTCGGCGCGGTGACGGCCTTCTCAAAGAGCTGCACCGCGTCACGGGGGCTGAGCCAGGTCGAGAGGTGCCGGGCGTCCTTCGGCTTCGGCTGAAAGGAGCAGATGCGGACGCCCACGAACTCGACGCCGTACCGCTCGAAATACATCCGCCCCAGCGCCTCGCCAAAGACCTTGCTGACGCCGTAGTAGGTGTCCGGGCGTACGGGGACGTCCGGCCCGATGGTCTCGGAGCGCGGGTAAAAGCCGACCGTGTGGATGGAGGAGGCAAAGGCGACCCGCCGCACGCCCGCCTGCCGCGCCGCTTCGAGGACGTGGTACGTGCCGTCCATGTTCACGTCGCGAATGCGCTCGTAGGTGTGCTCGTCCGCGATGCCGCCGAGGTGGATGACGGCGTCCACGCCTTCCATCGCGGCGCGGACCTCGTCGAAGTTCGTCAGGTCGGCGGGCACGATTTCCTCGCCGTCCCGCACCTCACCCAGGTCGCGGGTATCGCTCAGCCGCAGAACCGGAAAGCGCCCGCGCAGGCCCTCGCGCAGGGCCGAGCCGACCTGTCCGGCGGCTCCGGTGAGGAGGACGCGGTGGGTCACTCTCCTGCCCCCTCCTGCGGCACCTTTGGCGGCTGTCCTACCCCCAGCCGCGCCGTCTGGTGCGTCCCCAGCGAAATCGCGATGTTCTTCGTTTCCATGTAGAACTCGAAGGAATAGTCGCCGCCGTCGCGCCCGATGCCGCTGTTTTTCATCCCGCCGAAGGGGGTCGGGAGGTGGCGCACGTTTTCCGAGTTCACCCAAATCATGCCCGCTTCCAGGCCGTGCGCGAAGCGGTGCGCCCGCGTGAGGTCGTTTGTCCACAGATACCCAGCCAGGCCGTACTTCACGTCGTTGGCGAGGTGCAGGGCTTCGGCCTCGTCGCGGAAGGGGATGGCGGTCAGGACCGGGCCGAAAATCTCCTCCTGGGCAATCCGCATGTCGTTCCTGGCCCTGGTGAAGAGGGTGGGGGAGACGTAGTTCCCCTCTCCGCCCACGCGCTCGCCGCCCGCCGCGACGGTCGCCCCTTCCTCGCGGGCCTTATTGAAGTAGGACATCACCTTCTCGAAGTGCCGGGGGTGCACGAGCGGCCCGACCTCGGTGGCGGGGTCGAGGGGGTCGCCCACGCGGATGTTCCGCGCCCGCTCGGCGATGCGGGCGGTGAACTCGTCGTAGATGCCTTCCTGAATGAGCACGCGGCTGGAGGAGGTGCAGCGTTCCCCGTTCAGGCTGTAAATCATGAACACCACGGCGTCGAGGGCCTTGTCGAGGTCCGCGTCGTCGAAGACCACGACCGGGTTCTTGCCGCCCAGCTCGAAATGCACGCGCTTCAAGGTGTCGGCCCCCTGCCGCATGATGTGGCTCCCGGTGACCGTCTCGCCCACAAAGGCAATCGCTTGAATCAGCGGGTGCTCGGTGAGCGCCTTGCCCGCACTCTCGCCGTAGCCGTGGACGAGGTTGTGAACCCCTTTCGGCAGCCCTGCCTCGTCCATGATTTCGGCGAGCAACGTGGCCGTGACCGGACTCCACTCAGCGGGTTTATGGACGACCGTGCAGCCCGCCGCGAGCGCCGGGGCGATTTTCCAGGTCGAGAGCATGAACGGCGTATTCCACGGGGTAATCACGCCGACCGGGCCGATGGGCTGGCGCAGGGTGTAGTTCAGGAAGCCGGGAGCCGGGAGGCTCTGGCCGTCCCCGGCGGCGGGGGCGCGGTCGGCATAGAAGCGGAAGTTTTCGGCCCCACGCACCGCCGCCGACTTCATGAAGCGGATGGCCTGCCCGGTGTCGAGGCTCTCCAGCACCGCGATGTCCTGCGCCCGCGCTTCGATGAGGTCGGCAATCTTGTGCAGGATGTTGCGGCGCTCGGCTCCACCCACCTCGCGCCAGGTTTGAAAGGCGTCATACGCGGCGCGGGCGGCCCGGTCAATATCGGTGGCGTCCCCGCTCGCCACCGTCGTCAGGGGCGAGTTGTCGGTGGGCGTGTGGGTCTGGAAGGTCTCGCCGCCCTGCGAGTCCACCCATTCGCCGCCGATGAAGTGCTTCAGGCCGTCTTTCAGGCGGCTTTCGCGCAGGCGGGCCGCCAGCTCATGGTTGGGGCTGAGGGTCTGGGTCATGGGTTCTCCTTGACTGCTTGGCTGTACGAGTACGCGAGAAACGTTTCGGTTCGCAGGGTGCGTCCGCCCCGCTGCACGAGGACGAAGGCCGCGTAGGGGTGGTATTTGACGAGGTAGGTATAGCTTCCGCTGCGGAAGGTGTATTCCGGCCCCAGGTCGTCGTCACTCACCTTCCCGCCCGTCACAGACACGCCCGGCGTCCCGTCAAAGTTGCGGGTGGCATACGTCGCTGTCCTGCCGTTGTCCCACACGATGACGGTCCGCTTCGCCGTTGCGCCCATAAAGGCGGCCTGCGGCTGATAGCGGCAGCGGAAGGAGCCTTCCGGCGTGCGGAACTCGTTGACGCGGGTCAGGCGGTAGGCGGGGTCGAGGACGTTCTCGACGTTGCTGGTGCGGATATAGAAGTCCGCTTGCGGCCCGGAGAGGCCGGGAAAGGAGAGGCGGGTAAAGACGCTTCCAGCAGCCCCCTCGCTCGGTCCCAGCCGGGCGGGCGTGGCGAGCATCCCGGCGGGCGGGCGCTTCAGCCAGCGGTAGAGGGTGACGGGCTGGGCGGAGTTCCCAGGGGCGCGAGCAGGCAGGGTGACGGCGAGCACCCGGTCGGGCGCGTCGCACCACGCGAAGGCGGGGCGCACGCCGCCCACCGCTCCAGTCGGGTTGACGAACGAGCGCATCTCGAAGCGCAGGGGCGTGGCGAGGCCAGCCCCGGCCAGGGCCAGGGCGGTCAGCACCGCGCCCGCCCGCTTCACCGTCCGTCCCACTCGCCTTCCTTCGCCTCCTTCCCCTTGATGGGTTCGGCCCCCTCGTCCTCCTCCTGGATGTCGTTTTCCAGCACGCCCAGGCCCTCCACCTCCAGCCGCATCACGTCGCCGGGATGCACGTGGCTGATGCCCTTGGGCGTCCCGGTCAGAATCACATCGTCCTTTTTCAGGGTCATGAAGCGGGAAATATGCTCGATGAGTTCGGGAATCGAGAAAATCATGTCGCGGGTGGACCCCTGCTGCCGCAGCTCGCCGTTCACATGCGCCGTGAGGGCGAGGTCGTGCGGGTCTTTCACCTCGTCGGCGGTCACGTAGTACGGCCCCAGTGGGCCGAAGGTGTCCCAGCCCTTGCCGCGCAGGGGCGGGCGGAAGGTGTTCGTGACGTAGTCGCGGACCACCAGGTCGTTGCCAACCGTGTAGCCGCCGACATAGTCCATCGCGTCCTTCGCCTTCACCCGGCGGGCGTCGCGCCCGATAATCACGCCGAGTTCGACCTCGTAGTGCATGAACTCGGCCCCGCGCGGGTAGATGACCGTGCCCCGGTGCGGCAGCAGGGTGGTGTTCGGCTTCCAGAACAGGGCCGGTTCGCTGGGCTGCGTGAGGCCCAGTTCGCCCGCGTGGTCGTGGTAGTTCAGCGCGAGGGCGATGACCTTGGGGGGGTCCACCGGCAGGCGAAACTGCACCGAGTCGGGGTGGTGGGCGACGCCAGCGGGGTCAATCAAGTGGCCGTCTTGCAGGTGGCCGTTGAGCAGGCGGCCCCCGGCGATAAAGCGGGCGTATTTCAAAGCAGGTCTCCGTTCTTGCTGGTCTTTGCTGAGTGGTGCGGGGTGATAGGTTCCCCCAGCATACGGCCCGCTCGTCCGCTCCTGGGTTGTGCGGAGACGTGAAGTTGCCCCCCACCTTTTGTAGATTGAGACAAATGGCGGAGCCAGTGCCCCCCACCCCCGACCTGCTCGCGCTGCCGGGGGTCGCGGCCCTGCTCAGCTTTTTGCGGGAGGCGGTCGCCGGGCCGCAGCCAGAGCGCGAACTCGTGGCCCGCTTGGCCCGGCTCACGGGGGGACGGGCCGAGATTCGGGCAAGTTGGGGGGACGTGGTGGCGGCGGCGGGCGCGGCGGCAGGGCCAGAGGTCACCCGCCGACTGAGCTACGGGGACGCGAGCGGCGAGCGGCATGTCGGCAGCCTGACCCTGGCGGTGCCTCCAGCGTGGGCCGCGCTGGTGCCCGTGGCGGCGGAATACGCCTTGCTCGCCCGCTTGCAGGCGGCAGCGGCAGGAGCCGCACGGCGGCGGGTGGGGGAGAGGGTGCTCGACGCGCTGCTTTCCGGCACCGTGCCCGAAGCTCACTGGCCCGATACCGAACCCGTCGCCGTGGCGGTCGCGGCCTTGGCCCGCCCCCCCGCACCCGGCTCCGCCGCTCGCACTGCCCATGCCCACGCCCTCGACGTGCTCGCAGCGGTGGGGGAGGGGTACTTTCTGGAGCGCGGCCTGACCGCCCACTCCACCGTGCGCGGAGACCGGGCGGTGTGGTTGTGGCCTGCCCATGACCTGGCGCGGGAGGCGCGGGACCTGCACGCTGCCCTGCTCGCGAGCACCGCGCAGGATGTGCGCCTCGGCGTCAGCGCTGTGCATCCTGGCCCCCGGCACGCCCGCACCGCCGAGGGCGAGGCGCGGCACGCCCTGGCCGCGACCCGGCAGGCGCGGGGCATGACGACCTATCACGCGATGGACCCCCTCTATGCCCTGCTCGCGGACGGCTCCCTCGCCCTGCTGCGGGGGCAGGTGCGGTCGCGCCTCGCCGCGCTGGAAGACGGGGGCCGCACCGAGGCCACCCTGCGGGCCTACCTCGCCCATACCGGGCCGCTGCCTGACCTCGCGGCGCGGCTGCACGTGCACGTCAACACCCTGCGCTACCGCCTGCGCCGCGCCGAGGAAGTGCTGGGGGGCAGCCTGCGTGACCCCTCGCTCCTCGCCCGGCTCTACCTCGCCTTTGAGGCCGAAGAGAGTGACCCCACAGCCGCTGCAGATGGCTAGGGCAGGTGCCGGGCCGCGCTGCGTCCCAGTGGCCGAGCATGCTGGACAAACCCGCCGTGAGGAGCGTTCCGCCGCCCCCAGCAGGATTCGAGAGGGGGAGCTAGGGGCCGCTCCCTTCTGTTAAGCTTCATGAACCAAGCCTCAGCTCAGCTGCCGTCCGTTCCCCGCGGGCGGTCCGTTCCCCACCGTGGAGGTTTTTCATGAAGCACCTGCGCCCCGCCCGCCTGCTCGTGACCGCTCTGCTGCTGACCTCCTCCCTCGCTGCCGCCGAGATTCGGGTGGGAGTGGTCGTTTCGGCCACTGGGCCGGCGGCGAGCCTAGGGATTCCGGAGAGAAACACCGTTTCCCTGCTGCCGCAGACCATCGGCGGGCAACGAGTGACCTACACGGTCCTCGACGACGCTTCGGATACGACTGCCGCCGTGACGGCCACCCGCAAGCTGATTCAGGAAAGCAAGGTGGACGTGATTATCGGCACGACGACCACCCCGGCCAGCCTCGCCATGATTGACGTGGTGGCGGAAGCGCAGGTGCCCATGATTAGCCTCGCTGCCGCAGAAGCGATTATCAAACCGGTGGATGCTCGGCGGCGCTGGGTGTTCAAGACCCCGCAGACCGACGCGATTATGGCGAACGCGATTGTCGCGCACATGGCGCAAAACCGGGTGAAGACGGTGGGCTACATCGGCTTCAACGACGCTTACGGCGAAGGCTGGCTGAATGAGCTTCAGCGGGCGGCGGCAGCCCGCAACATCCGAGTGGTCGCGGTTGAGAAGTACAACCGCGCCGACACCAGCGTGACCGGACAGATTCTCAAGATTGTGGCGGCCCGGCCCGACGCGGTGCTCATCGGGGCCTCCGGGGTGCCCGCCGTGTTGCCGCAAAAGACCCTGAATGACCGCGGCTACGCGGGCCAGGTGTACCACACCCACGGGGTCGCCAATGCCGACTTCCTGCGGGTGGGCGGCAAAGATGTGGAGGGCGCGATTCTGCCCGCCGGACCGGTGCTCGTGGCCGAGCAGTTGCCCGCGACCAACCCCACCCGCCGAGTTGGGCTGGCCTACACCGAGGCCTACGAGCGGCGCTTTGGCCAGGGCACCGTGAGCACCTTTGGAGCGCATATGTGGGACGCGGGCCTCATCCTGCAAAAGGCGATTCCGGCCGCCCTGAAAAAGGCCAAGCCCGGTACCCCGCAGTTTCGCTCGGCGCTGCGCGACGCCATCGAGGGCACCCGCAACGTGATAGGCGCGCACGGCATCTTCAACATGAGCGCGACCGACCACCTCGGCCTCGACGCCCGCAGCCGCGTGATGGTGCAGGTCGTCAACGGCACCTGGAAGATGCTCAGGTAAGCCAGAAGTCAGCCAGGAAAGTTGGCGCGAGCAGGGGCCGGTGCCCGGAGCCTGGCCCCCGCTCTCCCCGCTGACATTCTCACTTCTCCCGGAGGTCCGATGTTCCAACCCGACCGTGAGGCCATGCCCCTCCCCGAACTCCGCGCCCTGCAACTCGCCCGCCTTCAAGAGACCGCTGCCCGGCAGTACGAACGGGTGCCCGCCCACCACGCCCGCTTTGAGGCGGCGGGGGTCACCCCGGACGACCTGCGCTCCTTGGAGGACCTCACCCGTTTTCCGTTCACGCGCAAGAGCGACCTGCGCGACCACTACCCCCTAGGCCTGAGCGCCGTGCCCCGCCACGAGCTGCGCCGCCTGCACGCCAGCAGTGGCACGACCGGCAAGCCCACCGTGGTCGCCTACGACGAGAATGACCTCGCCGTCTTTGCCGAGGTCGTCGCCCGCTCGCTGTACGCGGCGGGGGCGCGGCCCGGCATGACCTTTCACAACGCCTACGGCTACGGCCTCTTTACCGGGGGGCTGGGGCTGCACGGGGGGGCCGAGCGGCTAGGTTTGTGTACTGTGCCCGTGTCGGGCGGGAGCACCGAGCGGCAGGTCAGCCTCATCCTCGATCTCGAACCTGCAGTGATTGCCTGCACGCCGAGCTACGCCCTGGTGCTGGCCGACGAGTTTGCCCGCCGGGGGGTGGGGCCGGAAGACACCGCCCTGCGCTACGCGGTGCTGGGGGCCGAACCCTGGACCGAAAAGACCCGCCGCGAGGTGGAGGCCCGATTGGGCGTTACAGCGACCAACATCTACGGCCTGTCCGAAATCATCGGCCCCGGCGTCGCCAACGAGGACGCGACCGAGCAGCGCGGCAGCTACCTGTGGGAGGACCACTTCTATCCCGAAATCGTGGACCCCGAAACGGGGGAAGTCCTCCCCGACGGCGAGTGGGGCGTGCTGGTGCTCTCCTCGGTCAGCCGCACCGCTCTGCCCATGCTGCGTTACTGGACGGGCGACATCACCCGCCTCTTGCCCGAAGCGGACGAACCCAACCGCACCGGGCGCACCCTGCGCCGCATGGACGCCATTCGGGGCCGCGCGGACGACCTGATTATCCTGCGGGGGGTCAACGTGTACCCCACCCAACTGGAGGCCGTGCTTGTCAGCCTGGGCCAGGTCAGCCCCCACTACCACGTGATTCTGACCCGCAGCGGCACCCGTGACGAGTTGCTGCTGCGGGTCGAAGCTGAAGAAGAGAGCGCCGCCCTGCGGCACGAGATTGAGCGCTTGGTCAAGGTGCAAGTTGGCGTGACCGTGCGCTGCGAGCTGTGCGTGCCCGGCTCTTTGCCCCGCAGCGAGGGCGGCAAACTGCGGCGGGTGACAGACCTGCGGGGGGAAGCCGCCCTGTAGCCCCGGCAGACGGGAAGCCGCCCCCGCTCACGCTGACAGGGGGCGGCTTCCCGTCCGGCCTTCACCGAGGAGCGGGCCTCAGCGCACCTCGTACCACTGGGCGGTGAGGGGGGGCAGGCTGCCGCTGACCGCTCCGGCCTTGAGGCTGAGGCTCTTGGGCCGCCCCGCAAAGAGGGGGGTGAGGGTGCTGGCCCCGCCGGGCACCCGGATGCTCACGGTCTGGCGCTGGGTTTCGTTGAGGCTCAGGACCTGGAGGTACCGGCGGCCCTCATGGCTCCAAAGGGTGGCGCGGGCTTCCCCCAGGTTGCCGGTCAGGGCCAGCGTCTGGCGCTCGCCGTTCAGCAACACGGGCGCGAGCAGCTTAATCTCGGCGGCGAGCGTCCTCAGTTCGGTGCGCAGCCCCGTGTGGGTCGAGAGGTCGTTGGTGGGGTCGAGGTAGGTGTAGTACAAGATGCCCTTGACGCCCGCGCCAAGGGCCTGGTTGGTCATCGAGTTCAGCTCGGTGGCGGTGGGGTAGCGCCCGCCCGGCCAGCGGAAGCTTTGGAGGTTGGCAACCGGCAGGGTGCCCGTGCGGGCCGCCTCGGCGACCAGCCGCTGCATGACCGGGTACACCACCGCGAGCGAGTCGCCGTAGCCTTCCGGGCCGACCGGATAGGACTGGTTGCCCACCGCGTCGGCCCGCCCAAAAAACTCCGGATGGCTGTTGGTGAAGGAAATCGCCATGCTGGTGTAGGTGAGGTGGTGGGGGTCGAGGGCCTTGACCTCGCGGTGCCGCCGCTCCAGCTCCTGGGGGGTGATGCGGGTGTTGCAGTCGTCCGCAATCATCCAGCCCAGGGTGGCGGGATGGGTCTTGAAGGCCTGGATGGACGCCTCGCCGAAGTCCTCGACCAGGAGCTTCATGCCCCGCCCCTGCGCCGCGTCGAGCAGCTTTCCGAACTCTGCAATGTCCGCTTCAGGGTCAAACATCGTCACGTTCATGGTGTTGAAGCCCAGGTCAGCGACCGCATGCAGGTCACGCAAGCGCTTTTGCACCCGCACGCTTTTCTCGGCCGCCCACGACACGTGATAAAAGCCCAGCGGGAAAAGCGGTGCCCCGCCCACGAGCAGCGTGCCGTCGGGCCGTACGCTCGCCGCGCCCAGCGGCGCAGGGTTCAAGCTGAGGGCTTCGAGGGCGGCCCTGGCGGGGGCGCTTTCCTGCTCGGTGGCAACTTCTGCGGCGGGTCCGGACTGGGCGGCGGTGTCCGGCGGCGCGGGCAGCGTCATCTTGGTGGGCGAGGGGGCCGAGCAGGCCGCAAGAAACAGGGTCAGAGCGCAGGCGAGGGGAGCGAGTTTGTGCATGTTCTTCCTTCGGTGGCTCGGCTGACTTCGTCACAGAAGTCCCGTGGCTTTGCGTCCCTCCCTCACGGGAGGTTTGCCTTTGTCGAGAAGACGGGAGGAAAAGGAGGAGACGGGCGCTGAGGGGATTGACCGGTGAAGCTCCGATGTCCCTCAGCTCAAGACCAGCTTAAGAAAACCCTCTAACAAAATCGGCACAGCTGTCCCTTCCCGCTGCGGGGAAGTTCACAGTGGGCCGATTGTGGCGGCCCTCAGCGAGCGCCGAAGCCCGTCAGCACGGTCAGAATGGTCTTCCAGAGGATGAGCAGGTCAAGTTGCGGCGAGAGGTGCTTGACGTAGTAAAAGTCGTATTGCAGCTTCTCGTGCAACTCGTCCATGCTGCCGGTGTAGCCCTGAGTGACCTGTGCCCAGCCGGTGATGCCGGGCCGCACCCAGTGCCGGGTGGCGTACAGCGGAATGCTCTCTTCGAGGTCGGCGGCAAAGGCGAACTGCTCTGGCCGGGGACCGATGATGCTCATCTCGCCGCGCAGCACGTTGTAAAACTGCGGCAACTCGTCGAGCCGGAACTTGCGCAGGAAAGCCCCGCCGGGAAGGATGCGGGCATCTCCTCGCTGGGCGAAGGCCGCGCCGCGCCGCTCGGAGTCGCGGGTCATCGTGCGGAACTTGACCAGCCGGAAGGGCCGCCCCCCCAGGCCGATGCGCTCTTGCCAAAACAGCACGGGCCGCCCGTCCCCCACCAGCACGACGAGGGCCACCGCACCCATCAGCGGGAGCAGCACGGGCAGCAGCAACAGGGTGAGGGCGACGTCCAGCCCCCGCTTGAGCGGCAGGTAGCCCGACTGGAAGCGTTCGGTATCCAGCCAGTCACGCTCGACGAGGTCGAGCGATACCCGCCCGGTAAGCACCTCAGCGAGCATTTCCCGCGAGTAAAGCGGCATCCCGATGACGCGGGCATGATGCAGGAGCCGGGCGTGCTCGGCGGGGACCTGCCCGCCGCGGTGCCCCACAACCAACCCGTCGAGGCCGCGCAGCACGTCGGGTTCGTGCGGGGCCAAAGGAAGGTATTCCAGTTGGGGGTGGGGGGGCGGCGGGGGCACACCGGGGGTGCTGAGCAGTCCCAGCCGCCGCGGGGGAAGGCGGCCCTGGCCTATCAGCGCCAGCGCCGCGAGTGCCCCCCACAGCGCCAGCGCTGGCAGCGCGGCCCGCAGGACCTCGGTCCAGCCCAGCGCCAGCCCTGTCGCCCCCAGGATGCTTGCCCCCCACAGCGGCGGGGCGAGCACGGGCCAATGGGACGGCAGGGGAGAGGGCCGCCCCCCGGCCTCCCGCCCCAGCCGCAGGGCGAGCGCGGCGGCAATCAGCCACAGCCACAGCGCCGAGCGGACCTGCTCGGCGGGGAGGTCCCGCCCCACCAGCCCCGCCCACAGCAGCCCCCCGCCCAGGACTGGGGCGGCGTACCGCAGGAACCGCAGCATTCGCAGCCGAGCACGGGGCGTCACTGTGGCGCGGGAGCGGCCAGGAGTGAGGGGACGAGAAGCCTGCATCTCGGCGTCACCCTAGCGGATGTCGGGGACCCTGTGGCCAAGCATAGGGGCTTAGGTCCCGGCAAGGGCCGCTCCCCCCGCCAGCCGCTCCCCCCGCACCGCTTCCCAGGCGAGGGCAGAGGCCAGGGCTTCGGCGGTGGTGTGGCGGGGTTCCCAGCCCAGCCAGCGCCGCGCGCGGGAGATGTCGGCGTAGGCTCCGGCGCTGTCGCCGGGGCGGCGCGGTCCCTCGCGCACGGTGAGGGGCGTGGGCGACACCTCCTGAAAGGCCGTCACCAGCTCGCGCACCGTGACCCCCCGTCCAGTGCCCACGTTGATGGGAAGAAAGCCGCTCGCCCCCTGCTCCTCTGCTGCGGCCCGCTCGAACGCCCGCTCAAACCCCTCCAGGGCCGCCACATGCGCCAGCGCCAGGTCCCAGACATGTACGTAGTCGCGCAGGCCCGTGCCGTCACGGGTGGGATAGTCGGTGCCCGTGATTTCAAAGGCCACCTGCCGCCCCTGCGAGGCCGCGACGAGCCGCCCCAGCACGTGCGACGGCTCGGCAAGGTGCGGCCCGCTGCGGAGCTGGGGGTCAGCGCCCAGCGGGTTGAAATACCGCAGCGCCACCCCCCGCAGCGCGCTGCCGGGAGCCGCGCACAGGTCCTCCAGCATCTCCTCGGTCATGCGCTTGGAGCGGGCATAGGGACTCAGGGGCCGCAGCGGGCTGTCTTCGGTGACCCGGAAATCGGGTGGTGAGTCGTAGAGGCTCGCGCTGGAGCTGAAAATCACCCGCGTCTGCCCCGCCTCCCGCAGGGTTTCGAAGAGGGTCAAGCTGGCCACCACATTCTGGCGGTAGTAGCGGGCCGGGTGCGCGACCGATTCAGGCACCACGATGAGCGCCGCGAAGTGCAGGGTGGCCGCGATGTCGGGATGCTCGGCCAAGACGCGCCGCACCAGGGCCGCGTCTCCCACGTCACCCCGGTAGAAGGTGCGGCCCCGCGTGAAGGCCTCCGGCCCAGTCACCAGCGAGTCGAGCACAACCGGAACGTGCCCCGCGTCCTCCAGGGCCGAGCAGACCGTGCTGCCGATGTACCCGGCCCCGCCGGTCACCAGAACTTTCATGGGGGCAGCATAGCCCCCAGGACCTGACAGCATTCTTGATGGCGCGGTGGCCTTTAGGCGGGGGGCCGCAGGAGCCTTCGGCTGCGCCGCAGGAAGCGCCCCAGCAGCAGCCCCGCCGCCGTGCTCAGGCCCGCCGTCAGCCCGAACCACAACCCCCGCGGCCCCAGCCCCAGCCCAAAGGCGAGGAGCGCTCCCACCCCCAGCCCCACCCCCCAGTAGGAGACGAGCGAAATCAGGAGGGGCACGCGGGTGTCTTGCAGGCCGCGCAGGGCCGCGTTCGCGGTGACCTGCACCCCGTCTACCGTCTGAAAGAGGGCCGCGATGGCGAGGAGGCCCGCGCCCGTCGCCAGCAGCGCGGCATTGCTGGGGTCCCCGGCATCTACGAAGACGCCCAGCACGAGCCGGGGGGCGAGCAGTTCCAGCGCAGCAAAGGCGAGCATCACCCCCGCCGCCAGCCCGATGCCGGTCAGCCCGGCGCGGCGCACCCGGTCTGCCGCGCCGCCCCCCGCCGCTTGCGCGACCCGGATGCCGGTGGCCGTCGCCAGTCCCAGCGGCACCATAAAGACCGCCGTGATGACCTGGAGGGCCACGTTGTGCGCCGCGAGCGCTTCCTCGCCAAAGCGGGCCATCAGGAGCGAGGTGACGCCGAACATGCCCCCCTCGGCCCCCAGCGTCAGGCCGATGGGCCAGCCCAGGCGCAGGAGTGCCCCGACCTCGTTCCCCACCTTCCCCCCCGGCGGGGCGGGAAAGCGCCGCAGCGCAACGGGCAGCAGCGCCAGCGCGGTCGCCCAGGCGGTCATGGCACTCGCGGCGGCGGCCCCTGGCAGCCCCAGCGCGGGGAGCGGCCCCCAGCCAAAGGCGAGGGCGGGACTCAGCAAGGCGACCAGTCCCACGCCCCCCAGCGCCGTGACGGTGACCACGCGGGGCTGCCCAGTCCCCTCCAGCGCCCCCCGCAGCGCCACAAAGGTGAGGACCGGGAGCATTCCCAGCGCGTAGAGCCGCAAGTAGCTCGCCGCGAGGTCTGCGCGTACGCCCGGCGGCGCGAAGGCCGGCAGCAGCGCCGCAATGCTCCACATCAGCGGCAGGGCGAGGGCCGTCAGCCCCAGCGCCAGCCGCAAGCCCCCGCGGAGGGCGAGGGCCACCCCCGCCGGGTCCCCGCGCCCGTGCGCCTGCGCCGCCCGCGGCCCCACCGCGAGCATCACGCCGCTCAGAATCAGGAAGAGGAGGTAATAGACCGCGTTCGCATAGGCCGCCGCCGCGAGTTCGGCGGTGCCCAGCCGCCCAATGACCGCCGTCGAAATCAGGGTGAGGGCATTGGCCGCAAACTGCGACATGATGACCGGCCCCGCCAGCCGCACGAGCGGGCCGAGTTCGCCCGTGCGAGAGCTGGCGGGGAGGGCCGGGTCAGAGGTCACCGGGAGAGTGTAGGGCAACCCGCCGCGTCTAGCGGTCCTCCGGCCCGTCGAGCGCTTCCCGGTCCAAGGTCTCTGGGTCCAGGGCTTCCACCTCGCCCCCGGTAAACCGCTTGGTGAGCCAGCGGTCAAAGCGGGCGAGGCCTTCGGCCTGCCGGGCATAGGCCTCTTGGAGGAGGCGCAGCCGGGCGTGCAGCACCCGCAGCCGCTCATCTGTGAGGGGGATATCGGCGCGGGTCCAGTCGCGGCGGTAGGTGCCGCCTACGGTGTGGGTGGCGCGGCGCAGGGTCACCATGTCGCGGACCTCGTCGAGCGGCACGCCCAGCGCCCGCAGGTCCAGCACGTCGCGCAAGAGCCGCAGCGCGTAGGGGCCATAGAGCGCCCGCCCGGAAGCCGTCACCTGATCGGGGGTCAGCAGCCCCAACTCGGCGTAGTGCATCACCGTGCGCCGGGTCACGCCCGCCTCCCGCGCGAGTTCGGCGGTCGTGTAAAAGGTCAGCGGGGTCAAGGGGTGACGACCACCTTCCCGGTCACCCGCCGCTCCAGCAGCGCCCGCAGCGCTTCTGGGGTGCGCTCCAGCGGGTAGCGTGCGCTCACCAGGGGCCGCACCGTGCCCTCCTGCACCCACCCCAGCAGCCGGGTGAGGTTGCGGGCATTGGCGCGGGGGTCACGCCGGGCGAACTCGCCCCAGAAGACGCCGACGACCGACGCGCCCTTGAGCAGCGGCAGGTTGAGTGGCAGTTTTGGAATGCCGCCCCCCGCGAAGCCCACCACCAGAGAGCGCCCGCCCCAGCCGACCGACCGGAACGCCGCCTCCGCGAGGTCGCCGCCCACCGGGTCGAAGATGACGTCCGGCCCCTTGCCATCCGTGAGCGCTCCCACCCGCCCCCGTAGGTCCTCCGAGCTGTAGTTCAGCGTCTCGTCCGCCCCGTGCTCGCGGCAAAGGGCCAGCTTCTCGTCCGTGCTCGCCGCCGCAATCACCCGTGCGCCGAGCGCCTTGCCGATGGCGACGGCGGCCAGCCCCACGCCCCCCGCCGCCCCCAGCACGAGCAGCGTCTCGCCTTTCCTGAGGTTGGCCCGGTCGACCAGCGCGTGCATGGAGGTCCCGAAGGCGAGCGGCAACCCGGCGGCGACCTCGGTGCTCACCCCGTCGGGCAGCGGCATCACCGCATTCGCCGGGGCGAGAAGCTGCTCCGCAAAGGCCCCGGTCCCGGTGAAGGCGGCGACCCGTTGCCCTGGCCGCAGGTGCGTGACGCCCTCACCCACCGCCGCGACCGTCCCGGCGGCCTCCGCCCCCGGCGTGAAGGGGAGGGGGGGCCTCACCTGATACTGGCCCATCACCATCAGGGCGTCGGGATAGTTCACGCCCGCCGCCTCCACCCGCAGCACCACCTCGCCGGGGCCGGGGGCAGGGTCGGGGACGGTCTGGACGCTGAGGGCTTCGGGCTGATCAAAGGCGGTGCAGGTCACGGCACGCATGGAAAACCTCCGGTGGGACGGGAAATGGGGGGGCTGAACGTCCCCTGGGGCGGCGCTTCATTCCGTTGCCGCATACGTCGGGCGGCAACTCCATTTCGCGCCGCCCTCTTTACGGGGACTCCCTCCGTTCGACTCAGAAGGGTCACCCCACCTTTCTGAGTCCCGCCCTATAGTAAACGCCAGCGTTCACAGTTGACGTTCACGGACACTCTGTCCACCGACGCCTGCGCCCTGAAAGGAGCACTCCCGATGGCCCCCTTCCTGTCCCGCCGTGACCTCCAGTTTCAGCTCTACGAGGTGCTGGGCACCGCCGCGCTGCCCCAGCGTCCCCGCTTTGCCGAGCACTCGCGCGAGGTCTACGACGACGTGCTGAACCTCGCCTACAGCGTGGCCGAGCGCTACTTTGCCAACCACCTGCGCGAGGCGGACACCCACGAGCCGCATGTCGAAGGCGGCAAGGTTAAGCTGCCCCCGCAGGTGGCGGACGCGATGCGGGCCTTTCGGGACGCGGGCTTTTTCAGCGCCCACCACGACGAGGAGCTGGGCGGCCTGCAACTCCCCTGGGTGGTCACCCAGGCGGTGCAGGCGCACTTTCAGGCGGCGAACATCTCGACCAGCGGCTACCCCTTCCTGACCATCGGCAATGCCAACCTGCTGCGCGAGTTCGCGTCCGCAGAGCAGCAGGCCAAATACCTTCCCCCGCTGCTGGAAGGCCGCTGGTTTGGCACGATGGCCCTTTCCGAGCCGCACGCGGGGTCCGGGCTGGCCGACATCACGACGACCGCCACGCCCAAGGGAGACGGCACCTATAGCCTCACCGGCACCAAGATGTGGATTTCGGGCGGCGAGCACGAACTCTCCGAGAACATCATTCATCTTGTGCTGGCGCGGATTGCGGGCGCTCCGGCGGGGGTAAAGGGCATCTCGCTCTTTCTCGTGCCGCGTTACCGGGTGGGGCCGGACGGCAAGCCGGGCGAGTCCAACCACGTCGTCCTGGCGGGCCTGAATCACAAGATGGGCTATCGGGGCACCACGAACACCCTTCTGAACTTTGGCGAGGGCGGCGAGACGGTGGGTGAACTCGTGGGCGAGCCGGGGCAGGGCCTTGCGCAGATGTTCCACATGATGAACGAGGCCCGCATCGGCGTCGGCATGGGCGCGGTGATGCTGGGGTACGCGGGCTACCTCGCCAGCCTGGAATACGCCCGCGAGCGGCGGCAGGGACGGCTGCCCGGCAACAAAGACCCCCACAGCCCCCCTGTGCCCATCATCGCGCACCCCGACGTGCGCCGAATGCTGCTGCGGCAAAAGAGCTTCGTGGAGGGTGGCCTCGCGCTGGGCCTTTATGCCTCCTCGCTGGTGGACGACCTGCATACCGGGCCGGAAGAAGGGCGGAAGGACACCGGGCTGCTCCTCGACCTGCTGACCCCCATTGTCAAATCCTGGCCCAGCAAATACAGCCAGGAGGCCCTGAGCGACGCGATTCAGGTCATGGGCGGGGCGGGCTACACCCGTGACTTTCCGGTCGAGCTGTACTACCGCGACAACCGCCTCAATCCCATCCACGAGGGCACCGAGGGGATTCAGGCCCTCGACCTGCTGGGGCGCAAGGTGACCCAGGCGGGAGGGCGCGGCCTGAGCGTACTGCTAGAGCGCTTGGAAGCCGACCTCGCCGCTTCTGAGGCGCTGGAGGGCATCGCCGAGATTCGCACGGCCCTCACCACCGCCGTCTCGCAGAGCACGGCGGCCCTGCGGACTCACCTGGGCCGCGCCGCCGAACTCGGCCCCGAACGCTTTCTTGCTAGCGCCCACAGCGCCCTGGAGATGCTGGGCCACACGGTCGTGGGCTGGATGTGGCTGCGCCAGGCGGCGGCGGCGGCCCGCCAGTTGCCTCAGGCGCGGGGCGACGACCCCGACTTCTACCGGGGCAAGCTGCACGCCGCCCGCTTCTTTGCCCTCTACGAGCTGCCCAAGGTGGGGGTCCACGCCGAGCTGCTGGCGAGCGCGGACCCCACGGCGCTGGAGATGCAAGAAGCGTGGTTTTAGCGCTTGCCATCTCAAGCTCCTTCCAGCGGCAGTGTCGGCTGAGGACGCCCTGGCAGACAAAAGGCCTCTGACCTGCGACGTTTTTCCCTGACGCCTCACCCAACTTCAGGGGTAAGGGCTTGGGGCAGGCCCCCACGCTGCACGGCTTGCCAGGCCAGCGAAATCACGGACCTCGCCGACCGCGCGGCGGTGCCAAAGCGGTAGGCGCGGGCGGCCTCCGCAAAGGCTTTGTCCTCGTCACACTGCGCAGCCTGGAGGCCCAGCGACTCCAGCAGCAGGCACCACTCACTCAGGGGAATGTCCTCCGGCTGGCGCGTGCCCCGCTCCCGCAGACTCGGACGTTGGTCCGGAGCGACGAAATCGGTCGCGCCACAGGGGTGCACCGTCCTGTGGAGGTCTCCAGCCTGGACCGCCAGACTCGCTCCCTCCAGGACCGCTCGCCTGACCTGGGCAGGGTTGAGCTTGGCCTGCTGCGCGTAACGGCGTACCAGCCAGCTTTCTGTGATGGGACCCTCGGCCCGGACCAGCCGCGTCACCGCGTCGCGAACAGAGGCCATCGGTGCCAGACGAGGGTCTGGAAGACTGTCTTGCAGGCTCGTCAGGGGCGCGAACTGAAGGGGTGGCCTGGGGCTGCGAACGGGTGGCGGCGCGGCCTGCTGCTCCTTGCGGGACTGGACGGCGGTGGATGACGTGGACGCAGGTGGCGGCGCAGCGAGCAGGCTTTGCCATCGCAGCGAAAGTACCTCCGCTTTTCCTAGGGCGCGGGCCAACTGTTCGTCGGTGGCGGCGACGTTGCGTCGCAACCAATCTAGGGCAGTGTCACGGGTTCCGAAATGCTGCAAGGCCTCGGCCACGAAAAGGGTGAGTTCTCGCCTCTGCGGTTCCCAGGCCTGCCGAGGTCGCCGATAGCCATTGCCGGCCCAGCCCATCACGTCCAGAGAAGCGATGACGAAAGAAGCTGGCTCGATGCGGTAGCCCGTGAATGCCTCGACCAGCTTCCGCAGCTGAGAGTGATGGATGACGCCCCCATAGAGGCCTCCCAGGTACCGGGCGCACTCCCGGAGTCCTCCGACGTCCTGGGGTCGCCGAACCAGGTAGCCGCCCGCCGTGACACGGTAGCCGTTGGCCCCGGCGTTGACCTGCTCGGCACTCAGGCCGAGGGCCCCAAGATGCGGGGCAGCCACGACGGGTCGCCGGTCGACGCCGTATTCTCGTGCTCGGCGCGGCAACTCTTCCAGAAGGGTCTGCCGCTGCCGGGGCGTAAACGTGACGGAGGACGTGGGAGCAGGCGCCGCGGCAATGGCGCGGGCCAGCCGCATCATGGCCACACTCAGGTCGAGGTCGAGCAGGCCGCCCTCGCTGGTTCCCTCACCATTTCGGCCCCGCTGCCAGGCTTGCTCGCGGTAGTCTCGGCCCTGGAGCGGTGTGGCGGCCTCCCACAACGTCTGCGGTACCGTCACGGGGCCTTGCCGTGGGCCGTAGGGGGGAACGTACCCGGCGCTATGTTCCCCGCACACCAGGAGCCGGTAGGGGAGAGCCGCGCTTGTCCAGCGGATGCTGAGCCGTCCTGCGCGGTGTTGCCGGACCAGGTCCGGCGGCAGTTCGCCCTCGCCGCACAGGAGCAGGTTCACCGTGATGTTCCTGTCGTCGCAGCGGCGTAGCAGGAACTCCAGCACCTCCGGTTGCGCGAGGACGTCCTGGCGCGGGCCTTGCAACCAGTAGGTATGCCCGGTGGCCGCTCGCCATGGCTCGGTGGGGCTGAGTGCCGTCTTAAACCCGCCCCGAAAAGGAAGCAGGCTCAGTTTCTGTCCTGCTTGAACGTCCAGCAGGTCAAACAGTTCGGCGAACTCTCCTCCAAGTTGGCCGTGCTGCGCCGTGACCCGGAGCGGGGGAAACCTGTCTACCTGACCGTCCACATCGAGGTACAGCAGGAAGTGCTCAGGGTAGCCGCTGGCGGGAACACTGCCCGCCGCCAAATCCGTTTCGGTTATCCACCACTCCTGTGTGCGGCTTGGGACACTGTGCAAGCCACGGCGAATGAACAGGCCACCGGGGAGGCGTTCGAACTGCAACCGCAGGAGCTGCTGCTCAAGCAGCGCCTCACTAGCGGGCCGATCGAGGTCTGGATGGTCGCCGAGGAGGTCATTGAGCACCACCTCAGCCCCTGTGGGCACCACGAAGTCGGCGCTTCGCGCAGACACCTCGAAGACCAAAGGGTTGGCGGTCGTCCAAACCGTGACCTGACCTCTGTACACACCGGCCTGCTGGGGCCGGGCAGCCAGAAAGATGTGGTTGGCCTCGTGGCGGGCCTCCACCCAATCGGGGGTCGACACGCCGGTGACCTGCACGTCGGCTGCCGTACCGTACCCCTCGTTCCGCACCTCAAAGTGCACCTCGCGCGTCCCGAGCGCCCCGCCCTGATAGCTGGTGGCGGCAAGGGGTGGACGGGGACGCTCGGCGTGAGCACGGAGTTTGGCTTCGAAGGGCCGGCGGTCCGCTGCGTAGGGATTCCAGCGGCGCACGTTGAGCCGCACGCCGTCCGCGCTGCGGATGTCCCCGACGAGCATTTCCCTGGCATAGGGCGTCCAAGTCAGCACGGGACTGAGGGTTACCGCCCGTTGCAGGTCGCTCAGCGTGAGGTGCGGTCCCAGATAGCCGCGCAGCAGCTGCAGCAGGGCGGCAGCAGGCAGGGTCAGATTGCTGCTGGCGTTCACAAATCTGCTCTCCAGCAGCTTGGCCAGCAGGGCCATTTCCAGTTCACGTGCGACTAGGATCGCGTCCACTTTTGTGCCTCCTTGAGTCCGGCTTCTGTCAGGGCCAGCACGGCGTAACCGCCCTCGGTGCGGGGAATGACCTTGCCCTCCTGGATGAGGCGGTCGATGGCCGCCCCAATCTTTTGGTCGTCCACAAAGCGCAGCAGGCGGTAACCGGGAGCGGAGCGTTCAAACATCGAAAACGGCTTAAAGGTGGCCCCGCGTTGCTGCCCTTCCTCGCCGCGCAACAACTGAATCAGCGTGCCGCGACCCCGCGCCCTGCCCGTGCCCCCAGACGCTTGGTGGAAGTAGTGCATCATGCGCAGCACCTCGCGTTCCGGGTTCCAGATGTCTGCGAGGTTTTGCGAGGGCTGACCGCTCCACGGCAGGCTGAGGTCAGGGGCGCAGACGTCGCAGCGTCCGCACTGCTGGTAACTGCGCCTCTCGGCGTCAAAATAGGCATGAAGCTGGTATTCGCGGCACCCCTGGGCCGTGAGGAACTGCTCAAACTCCTCGAAGCGCCGTAGCTTCTGCTCGCGCAGCTCCCTGCATTTCGCCGCGTACGCTTTGAGGTCCCAGCGGCGGATGCGGACATCCAGGGCCGGAGCCAGAGGATTCACGCCCAAGTGTCCCTCCTGGGCATAGGCGTGCAGTTTTTCCTGCAAAGCCTCCGCCTGGGGGACGCCGAATCGGCGGCTAAGGTGCACCGCGCCGCTCTCGCTGAGCAGCTCTCTGACCTGAGGGTCATCGGGGACATCAACGCCGTAGAGCGGAAAGACCCGGTACGGACCGGGCACGAAGTTGGCCTCCACCACGCCGGCCTCCTGGAGAAGATGCAGCACGGTCGAGAGGCGCGAGATGTCCACGTCTTCGTCGGCCAGCTCCCGCTCGGTGGGATAGGTCGCTGCACTGATGCGTGTCAGCAGCGCTTCCACGTCCTTTTCGCTGGGATAAGTTTTCCCAATCAGGTTCGCGGCGCGTCGGCGCAGGTTGCCGGACTTCAGCAGCACGGCATAAGCGGGGTTTCCGTCCCGCCCCGCACGGCCCGCCTCCTGGACATACGCTTCGAGCGAGAGGGGCGCGTCGTAGTGCACGACCAACCGAATGTCTGGCGCATCGACGCCCATCCCAAAGGCGTTCGTGGCGACCATCACCTGAAGCTCACGGTCCTGGAAGAGTTCAACGAGTTCGGCGCGGATGGCGGGGGAGAGGCCCGCGTGATAAGCCTCGGCGCGGATGCCCACCTCGCCCAGCAGGGCCGCGACCCGTTCGGTTCCGTCGCGGCTGCCGACATAGACGATGACCCGCCCATCTCGGCCCTCGTCGGTGCGGCGCAGGCCCTGAATCAAATCCACCAGGATTTGGTCTCGGTTTCCCTTGGTGGTAGAAATCACCCGGTAATGCAGGTTGGGGCGCTCTACGGGCCGCGTCTCGTGAACGGGGGACTGCATGCCGAGCAACTGCATCAGTTGGTGCTGCACTTGAGGGGTGGCCGTCGCGGTGAAAGCGGAAATCGGCGGGCGCAGGCCCCAGTCCTTCAGCGTCTCATGCACCTTGAGGTAGTCCGGGCGGAAGTCGTGGCCCCATTCGGTGAGGCAGTGCGCCTCGTCATACACCACCCGTGCCGGAGGACGGGTCCGCAAGAGTTCTTGGAGGTCTTTGCTGCGGCTGACCCGTTCGGGCGCGGCATACAGCAGCTTCACCTCGCCCTGTTCTGCTTCCCGCAGTTGCGCGAGCTGCTCGCCGCGTGACATTCCCCCCCACAGCCCCGCCGCAGGAAGGCCGAGCTGCTGCAGCCGCAGCACTTGGTCTTGCATCAGGGCGACCAACGGCGAAACCACCAGCGTGTACCCCTCTGACAGCAGCGCGGGGAGCTGAAAGATGACGCTTTTGCCGGAGCCGGTGGGCAGCACGGTGAGCAGGTCGCGCCCGCTGAGCGCCGCCAACATCCCGCGGAGCTGCCCTGGGCGGAGCTGCGCGCCGGGTAGCTCAAAGGCCTCCCGCAAGCCCCGCTCCAGAATGTCGGGCCAGACCTCGCGGGGATGCGAGGCGAGCAAGTCCCGCAGCTCCGCCAGCAAGCGACCCTTGGCGGACAGGAGAGGAGGCATGGCCAGCGTCTTCCCGTACAGCTTGCCCAGGGCGTCGTACAGCGCCTCGCGGCTATCCAGGCGTTTAATATTGCCGGGTGGCACGGGCAACGCACCCAGGAAGCGGCCCTGATAGTGGCTGACCGGGAGGCGCTTGTCCCACAGCACAAAAGCACCTGACCCACTGCGCTTCCGGTCGTCGCGCACAAGGCGGCCAAAGGCCTGCACGAACTTGAGGACCGCTCGCGGTAGGTAGATGGTGTTCCAGAACTTCTCGAAGTTGCCTAGGGCCACCCGCTGCTGGCTGAGCACCACGTCAGGGATGGGAAACGGAAGGCGGTCTAGGCTCACCATGCTGAGGTCGCGAATATCTACGCCCTGCATAAATCCGGCGGACCCCAGCGCCGTTCCCGTCTCCTGGCGGCTCAGCTCGCGCACCACACGGTCTGAGCCGTCATGAACGCTAGAGAGGTGCGGAACGCCTGCCTCGCGCAGGACTTTGGAAACGCCCCGCTGACGCTCGTTGGCTGTCAAGATGTGGAGGGAACGGTGCGGCAGTTGCGGCGCGAGGGAGGAGAGTTCTTGCCCGGCCAGGGCGGCAAAGGTGGGCTGCCGGGTTAGGGGAAGGTGCCCGGCGAGCAGGACTTGTCCGAGGGCATAGGGCAGCGTAGGGGGAAGAGTCAGAAACCGGGCCGCTGGCAGCCCCAGTTCGCCCTGAAAGAGGCCAAAGTCTGCGGTTTCCCCCTCGCCCTGAGCCGCTTCGCTTCCGGGAATGCGCAGGGTGGCGCTCGTGAAGACCACAGACTTGAGGCTTTTCCAGAGGGGCGAGAGCCGTTCATGGATCCACAGCGGCACGCTCCACAAACTGCCATCTTCATCATTGGCGCTCACGGCATACACGTCGTGGCCGGGGTCGCGGCCCAACAAACCCTTCAGCGCCTCGTGGACCGCGTCCAGACGGCCAGCCAGAATCTCGACCTCCTCCCGTAGAGCGGGCAGTTGCGACAGTTCGCGCAGGTATCCGGCCAGCAGAGGCAGGCGCCTCAGGAGTCGCTGGCCAGTTTCCCGAACGGCCCGGAACTCCGGCGAGTCGGCCTGGGCGGGCGTGATGGCCGCCGTGAACCCGAAGCCCGTGCTGCCCTGACCGTACTGCATGGCAAAAGTGCGCAGTGCCCGGTGCCAGAGGCTCAAGTCCTCCCGAACATCGTCCAGCTTCGGCACCAGTCGGCGCACGAGGGCCACGACCTCATAGGCTTTGTGCTCGGTGGCCTGCCGCTCGGCTCCGCTCAGGAAGCCCTGCTCGTTGACCACCCGGCGCTTCCACGCGCCAAAGGCCCGCAACAACTCGCCTGGCAGGTCACTTTGGCGCGAAAGCCAATCTTGGGTGGGGTCCAGCAAGCGGTCAGGCGACTGCGGCGCGTCGCTGATGAGACTTTGCAACTGAGAGAGTAACTCCCGGCCACTGCTGTGGCGGTTGGGGGAGGTGCCCAGCAGAGTGAGCAGGTCGCGTCCGACTTGCTCTGCCTCGGCTCCCAGACGGCGTGGCCGCTGCTCCAGCAGCTCATTGAGCAGCGCCCGCAGCCCCTGCACACTGACTTCCCGCCGCAGGGCATTCTGCGCGGCCTCGCTGAGGTCGTGTGCCTCGTCAATCACCAGGCGCGTGAGCGGAAGTCCCCCTAACTCGTCCTGGCCTTGAATCAAGGTTTGGAAGAGCAGGGCGTGGTTAATCACGATGACTTGCGCCTGCTCCCGCGCTCTGAAGAGCGGAGAGTAGGCGCAGGTCTGATGAAACGTGCACGCCTCCGAACACCGGGCGCGCACCGTCGCCACCGTCTGGCGTAACCGCTGGTAATCGGCGGAATACCGCAGCGGGGTGGGAGGAAGGTGGTCAAACTCTCCAAGCGCGGCGTGCAGGAGGAAAAGTGCGGCGGCGCGCGCCTCTCCGGGGGGCATGAACAGCAGGCCGGTGTCCGGGTCATGCTTGCTCAGGAGCCAGTGGGCGAGCCGGTCGGGGCAGAGATAGTTGGCTTGGCCCTTGAGGGCCAGCACGTTGAGGTTGAACCCTGCCTCCCGCAGGGCCTCGGCCTCGGCCAACACTTGGTTTTGCAGCTGCCGCGTGTGCGTGCTCACCAGAATGGGTTCGCGTGCGCGGCCCTGCAACAGGGCGGGCAGCAGGTAACCACGCGTCTTCCCGGTGCCCGTGGGGGCCTCAATCACACTGAACCCGCCCCTCTGGAGGGTCCGCGTCACCTCGTCCAGCATCCGTTCCTGTCCCGGACGCGGTGAACTCAGCATCTCGCGCCAGTTGCGGGGGGTCTGCCCTGCCTCATGGCATACCCAAGTACGCTCCGCTTCTCGCCGCAGCGCGGTCGCTGCGAGCCGCTGCACCTCGGAAGCTGTCGCTGCCGGACGCGACCACGCGAGGCGAAACTCTGGGACAGGCAGAAGTTGGAGAAGCTCCCTGTCTAGAGCCGGAAAAGCTCGCAAGCGGGTGACGCAGGCATTTACCACCCGCAGGGTGGCGCGGCAGTCTTCCAGAGCGCGGTGGGCCGAAGCGTGGGTCTGGCCCGCGACCCAGGCGTGCAATGATTCCAGTTGATAGACTTCGGGCGGCTCCGGGTCGCGGGCAAAGGCAAGCGGCGCGAGAAGGAGAGAATCGAGCAGGGGGCGTGCTCCCAAGTCGATCTTCGCCGCCTCCAGAGCGCGGCGCAACACCGGTACGTCATAGCGCTGGCCGTTGTGGGCCAGCAGAGCCGAGTCGTCCAACCAGGTCCTAAACTCGGTGAGCGCCTGCTGTACTGGAACACCCGCCTCTTGCAACTCCTCTGCTGTCAAGCCGGTGAGCTGCGCCACCTCCTTTGGCAGCAGCACCCCCCGAATCAAACGGTGGAAATGGTCAATCTCCTGGCCGTTCCGGACTCGCACAGCAGCCAACTCCAGAATCTGCGCTTCGTCGGGGTCGGCGGACGTGGCCTCAAGATCGAAGATGACGTACTCAGACAACTGGCGCGTGGCGTCATCGGCGGACACGGCTGCGTCCACCTGTTCGGGCAGGATGAGTCGCCCTCCCTCCTCCAGGATGCGCCCCTCACTGGTTTGCACCACTTTGGTCAGGGCACCCACCGTTCGCGCCACGCCGAGTCGTATCAGCTCTTCGGGGGTGCTGGGACCACGGGTACGGAGGGCCGCTACGACCCTGTCCTCAATCGACAAGCCTCACCTCATCGAGGGATTGTTGACAGCCCTTCAAGATGAAGCAATGGTAAGGCCCTTTCCTTGCCCATGGGGCGCAAATGGGGCCAGACGGGCTGGCCGTCCTTCATGCTTCCTTAACTTCATGTGAGTACCGGGTTCCTGGTGCCTCTCCGCGGCCCTTACAGGCTGCATGCACCCGTCACGGCTCAGAAGGCAACGGTAGTCCTGGCTTGCTCCACCTGGAGCTGCAGCTCCCGCAGTCCGTGCTGCCCCGCATGCGCCGCAAGCTGCTCCAGGTCAGCTTGGGTCAAATGGGCGAGATAGCCCCTTATCAAGGTGGAGAGGGCCGCATCGAGCGTCATGCCAGTCTGCACGTATTCCAGGACTTCGCTCATAAAGTGGGTGCCCACCATCACGGCACCGCGCAACCGTCCCTGCGGGCGGTCCTGTAGCCCCCCGGTTCCCACCACGCCGTAGAGGGCGTCAAACGTCTTCTGCGGAATGCCCGAATACTTCCGCTGGAGGTACGCTCGTTCGGACACCGGAACACTGACCTGAACACTCGTGAAGCGCCGCTGGAGGGCGGCACTCAAGTCGTGCAGCCGCGCAGTGTCCGCGTCGTTGAGGGTGCCGATGAGCAGGAAATCCGGGGGAAGAAAGACCTCCTCAGCGGCTCCGTCATCGGGGCCGACCAACGGGAGCTGCGAGCGGTACCGGGGGTCAAGCAGGGTCAGAAGCCGTCCGAAAGCCTCGTCCTGGTGGGCACGGTTGAATTCATCGATAATCAGGGCGTGCGGGCGTCCCGTGCTCTGGAGGCTCTGGAGGTGTCGCTGCGCCGCGCGGGTCACCACCCCCGGCATAAAGGCGTAACGCAAGGTGTCACCCGGCGCAACGCGCAGCCCCCCCACCACCTCACTGCTCGTCCAGCGGGCATCGGCAGTGACGAGGGTGTAGTTCCCCTCGCCGCACAGCGCTTCGGCAAGCAAGGTGGCGAGCAGCGTTTTGCCCACCCCCGGTGCACCTCTGAGCAGGAGAGGTCGGGAGCGCTCCAGGGTCTTGCGGGCCACCTCAACGACCTGAGGGTCCACCGCCATGCGCTCTGTCAGGGTGAGCCAGGGGTCGGGAGCTGGAGAAAGTGGTGGAGGGGGTGGCGGGGCTGGGACAGCAGGAGCAGGAGCCGCGTCCTCCGGCGCGGGCGGCGGTGGCACGGGAGCGGGTTTGGGACGGGGCGCTGGGGGTGGCGGCGGGGCTTCCGTCAACGACCGGAGCAAAGAGGACGCGAATGTGGCTGGGGCGGGGGGGGTCTGTCCATCAAGGACGGCGTAGGGTGCGGCGGAAATTCCACTGAGGGCATGGAGCATCAAGCGCCGCATGGCACTTCCTGCCAACACGGGCTGGGGTGGCGCGGAGCTTCCCGTCTCGCGCAGGGTCGCGCGCCGACTTACAAGGACGCGCCCATCTGTGCCTGGGCGTTCGAGCTGGAAGTCGTAAACGTCCGCAGCCTTCACCTTTTGCAGGCGGCGGTCCCGCTTACGAACTGTCGTCTGAAGTTCCAGGGTCCGCACAGTTTCACCCACGCTCACTGCACGGTAGGCGGTGACGGACGCTCCCGTGCGGCCAATCACGGTCTGCATCTGTCTTTTTGCCTCTGCCGTGATGGCCTGGGGGACCGCGCTGTACATCACCAAGGGTTCGCCGTCTTCATCGCTCACGACCCCTTGCAAGTAGACCGCCAGGTCGTTCCGGTCCGCGATTCCCAACACCTCGCAGACAAGGAGTTGTGGCTGCGCGGCGCTTAGGGCCAGGGCGCGGGTGGCGGAGTCGGGCCACTCAAAGGCCAAATCATGGGTAAGCCGAGGTTGCTCTGGCCGGGGCAGAGGGAGGGGCAAGAGCGGAGAGAGCAAGTTGCCGCTAGCGTCACGGCTCCAACGGCTGCCCAGGCGTGCGCGGTCTACGTCGGCCTGCTGGTCAGGTGTGAGGGCAGCGAGAGCTTCATGCGACAGCTTGTACTGGGCGAAAACATGGATGGAAAACATCACTGGACTCCAGGAAGGTTGAGGGCGCGCAGCCGTTGCAGCAATGCGTTTGGCGGGTCAAGGGGATGGCAGCGCAGTCGTAACAGTCTGGCGCGTCCCCCAGGAAGCGGAGTTTCCCGAACGACCTCGCCGTTGGCCGCTGGCCATAGCACCAGGCCTGCCGCCGCATGGGTCAGCCCCATGTACCCCAGCAACTGCCGATTGACCTCGCGAATCTGCTCGGTGGAGAGCCGATCGAGGGCACGGTATTTCACATCGGCCACCAAAGCAGCGCCGTTGTCGAACACCGCCAGCAGGTCAGGCATCATCTGTTGGTAGCCTTGGCCAACGCCCCGGAAGCCCAGGCGTGGATTGAGGGTGACTGTCACGCCCGGCCCCCGGAAGGTCCCGGTATATAACCCTTGGGCGTCTTGGACGAAGGTCCCGTCTGTAGCATCAAGGGCATGGAGCAGGCTGGCCTGTACCCAGAGTTCGTAGAGGTCCGGCATACGGACATGGCCCGACGGCAGGTCGCGGGCCTGGCGGCGCAGGTTGCTCAGCCGTTCGCGAAGCCTCTGGGCCTCACGGGAAATCACATCCTGGCCAGACTTCTCAGTCGTCCCTGCCTCCGGTAGGCTGTTGAGGACTCCCTGCACCCGCGCCCGCAAGTGCTCGCCCCCCGCGAGCGCTGCGGCTGTGATAGCCAGCGCTTGCCAGAGGTCCCGGAGGGCCGAGAGGCCCGCAGGTTGCGCGGGATATGGAAGGTAGCGGGCCATGTGGTCAGGAAACCCCCCGCGCCCCCAGTGGTCCAGGGTGAGTTGCCAATCCACTCGGTCCGGAACACTTCCACCCCGCGTGACCCGCCGCCGCGTCCCAGCCGACCAGCGTGGAAGTCGCCGCCAAACTTCTGTCAACCGCCAGGCACCCAGAGCAATACCCTCAACATCTGCGAGCGTGAGGGGCTGCACGCTCAATCCTTCCGTTTTGGGAACCAGGTGGGTGGGATACCCTAGAGAAGCCGTGAGGTTGGGAAGGCTGTCCACTATCCGGCTGAGCGCCATAAACGCTTCCCAAGGCGCGGGCGCGAGCTTGGCGGGAAATACGTAGGTCGTCGCGTCTACCCGACCGTCCGTGCTCGTAAAGTGCAGGCGTCCCACCCAATCGTGAACGTCGACCGTGGTGCAGTCCACGGCTTGAGCGGTGATGAAGGGCGTGGTGGGCGTGAGGGCAGCCTGGGAAACAGGATGCCCATTCACGAGAAGGGTTGCCCCCGCTCCGGGTGAGGGCAGGACCAGGCGAGTGTGTTCCGCCGTAAATGCGAGCAGAGTGGGTGGGGACGTAAGAGAGGACAACCGCCTGTCAGCTTAGCGGATGGCCCATCCAGATGTAACCGCAGTTCAGCGACCATCCCCACACCCGT
Organism: Deinococcus murrayi DSM 11303; assembly: GCF_000482805.1. GTDB lineage: Bacteria > Deinococcota > Deinococci > Deinococcales > Deinococcaceae > Deinococcus > Deinococcus murrayi. Next base: position 106,727 of record NZ_KI519503.1, read on the forward strand.
GGGGAAAACTTGTAGGCCATGATGTGCGCGTGATCGTTGTTCGGACCATCCCCACACCCGTGGGGAAAACCCCCGGTACGGCGAGGGCATGAGTAGGCACGGCGGACCATCCCCACACCCGTGGGGAAAACGTCGACAGTGGCGGCTTCCAGGCCGGGGGCGGCGGACCATCCCCACACCCGTGGGGAAAACTGGCTCAGGCGAACTGGACTCGCGCCGTATTACGGACCATCCCCACACCCGTGGGGAAAACCGGTAGGCGGCGGTTTCGGCAGCCAGCACCGCCGGACCATCCCCACACCCGTGGGGAAAACGCCGTGAGCGTGACCGAAAGCGTGCTAGAGGACGGACCATCCCCACACCCGTGGGGAAAACAACCGTTGGCGCGGTACATCCAAACCGCCGAGCGGACCATCCCCACACCCGTGGGGAAAACGCATCCGCTACGGCAGCCCGCAAGAAACAAGCCGGACCATCCCCACACCCGTGGGGAAAACCCAAGAACGAGCTACGCGAGACCGGGCGCGTCCGGACCATCCCCACACCCGTGGGGAAAACACTTCCACATTTCCCCCCCTGCGCCCAGGAGCCGGACCATCCCCACACCCGTGGGGAAAACGGACAGGTGCGGGAATGCGCCACACGCGCCCCCGGACCATCCCCACACCCGTGGGGAAAACTCAATCGGGAGCGTTCAGGCCGTCGCCGGATTCGGACCATCCCCACACCCGTGGGGAAAACGACACCGCCGACAGCGGCGAGAGTTCCGCCCGCGGACCATCCCCACACCCGTGGGGAAAACGATGACCCGTCCGTGAGCATCCGCCACCATGACGGACCATCCCCACACCCGTGGGGAAAACGCCGCCACCGTCGCGGGCGTGTCGGGCTGGGTCGGACCATCCCCACACCCGTGGGGAAAACACTTTGGCAACACGGCCTCAAACCCCGCTTGCCCCCGCCGAAGGCCCTAGCCCTCGGCTGGAATCAGCTTACATTTTCATGCGGCCCGGAATGTGCTTCCCCACGCAGATTAGCCCATCAGGAACTCGTGGACGGCCTGGGCGGCGTCGCGGCCCTCGCGGATGGCCCAGACGACGAGGGATTGGCCCCGGCGCATGTCGCCCGCGGCAAAGACGCCGGGCACATTGGTCGCATAGCGGCGCTCTCCGGCGGTGGCTGCGCTCGCGTTGCCGCGGGCGTCGCGCTCTACGCCAAAGGCTTGCAGCACGCTTCCGACTGGGCTGACAAAGCCCATTGCCAGCAGCACGAGGTCGGCGGGAATGACGGCTTCGCTGCCGGGCACTTCGCGCATCTGGCCGCCCTCCCAGTCGAGGCGCACGGTCTGCACGCCCGTGACCCGGCCCCCCTCGCCCAGGAAGGCTTTGGTGGCCACCGCGAACTCGCGTTCGCCGCCTTCCTCGTGGCTGGAGGAGGTCCGCAGGCGGTGGGGCCAGTAGGGCCAGGTCAGCGGCTTGTCTTCCTGGGCGGGGGGCATGGACAGCAGCTCCAGTTGGGTGACGCTGACGGCCCCCTGGCGGTGCGAGGTGCCCATACAGTCCGACCCCGTGTCGCCCCCGCCGATGACGACCACCCGTTTGCCCTCCGCATGAATGGGCGGGGTGTCCCATAGCCCGCCGTTGACCCGGTTTTGCCCGGTCAGGAACTCCATTGCGAAATGGACCCCGGCCAGCTCCCGCCCCGGCACGGGCAGGTCGCGGGGGTGCTCGGCCCCTCCCGCGAGCAGCACAGCGTCGTACTCGGCCCGCAGCTCCCCGGCGCTCACCCGCTGCGGCTCGCCGGGCACCGCGGGCAGGTCCGCTCCCCACTCGCCCACCAGGACCCCGGTGCGGAAGGTGACGCCCTCGGCCTCCAGTTGCGCGAGGCGGCGGTCGATGAGGGCCTTGTCCAGCTTAAAGTCGGGGATGCCGTAGCGCAGCAGGCCGCCGGGCCGCTCGTGCTTCTCGAAGACGGTGACCGCGTGCCCCGCCCGCGCGAGCTGCTGCGCCGCCGCCAGGCCCGCTGGCCCCGACCCGACCACCGCCACCCGGCGGTCCGTGCGCACGGCGGGGGGCTGCGGGGTGACCCAGCCCTCCTGCCAGCCGCGGTCGATGATGGTCCGCTCGATAGACTTGATGCCGACCGCCTCGTCGACGAGGTTGAGCGTGCAGGCCGCCTCGCAGGGGGCCGGGCACACCCGCCCGGTGAACTCCGGGAAGTTGTTCGTCGCGTGCAGGGCCTCCAGCGCCGCTCGCCAACCGTCCCCGTACACCAGGTCGTTCCAGTCGGGAATCAGGTTGTTCACCGGACACCCGTTTTGGCAAAAGGGAATCCCGCAGTCCATACAGCGGGCCGCTTGCACCCGCGCCTGCGCGACGGGCAGTTCGCGGACGAACTCGCGGTGGTGGCGCAGCCGGGCGTCGACCGGCTCGTAAGTATCGGGAATGCGGCGGTGCTCCAGAAATCCGGTGACTTTGCCCATGGGGACCTCGGTGAAGGTGGAAAAAGGTGGCTCCTAGCGGGTCAGCACGCCGCTGCCCGTCTCCGGGGTTTGTGTCTCGCCCGCCAGCGAGCCGGTGTGGCCCGGCCCCTCTTCCCCAGCGCGGCGGGCGAGGTCGCCCAGCGCTCGCTCGTACTCGCGCGGGAAGACCTTGATGAAGCGGGCGCGGGCGGCGTCCCAGTCCGCAAGCAGGTCGCGGGCACGGGTAGACCCGGTCCAGCGGTGGTGGTCTTCGAGGAGGCGGCGCAGTTGCACCTCGTCCGGCTCGCCCCGGTGCCAGAAGGCGGGGTTGGTGATGGCTTCCTGCTCTTCTCGCGGGAGCACCCGGTCGAGCGACACCATCGCCGGATTGCAGCGCCCGGCAAAGCCGCCGTCCTCGTCGTAGACGTAGGCCACCCCGCCCGACATCCCGGCGGCGAAGTTGCGCCCGGTCTTTCCCAGCACCACGACCGTGCCGCCCGTCATGTATTCGCAGCCGTGGTCGCCCACGCCTTCTACGACCGCCGTCGCCCCGGAGAGCCGCACCGCGAAGCGCTCGCCCGCCACCCCGCGCAAGAAGGCCTCGCCCGCGGTCGCCCCGTACAGCACGGTATTGCCGGCAATCACATTGCGGGCCGGGTCGCCCCGGAAGTCGATGGAGGGCCGCACGACGACCCGCCCGCCCGACAGCCCCTTGCCCACGTAGTCGTTGGCGTCCCCGATGAGGTAGAGGGTCACCCCCGGCGCGAGAAAGGCCCCGAAGCTCTGCCCGGCGGTGCCCTCCAGTTGAATGAAGATGGTCCCGTCGGGGAGGCCGTCCGGCCAGCGGCGCACCAGCTCGCCCGACAACATTGCCCCCACGGTGCGGTGGACATTGCGCACGTCGCCCAGCACCTTGACCCGCTCGCCGCGTTCTAGGGCGGGGCGGCACTGCTCCAGCAGCCAGCGGTCGAGCGCCCGCGCCAGGCCGTGCTCCTGAGTTTCGGTGTGGCGGCGGGCCACCTGGGGCGGCGCGGCGGGGGCGTGCAGCACCCGCGAGAGGTCCAGCCCCCGCGCCTTCCAGTGGCCGGCGGCGGCCCGCGTGTCCAGCAGGTCTACCCGCCCCACCAGGTCCTCAAAGCGCCGCACCCCCAGCGCCGCCATCAGCTCGCGGACCTCCTCGGCCACAAAGAAGAGGTAGTTGATGACGTGCTCCGGCTTTCCGGCGAACTTGGCCCGCAGCACCGGGTCCTGGGTCGCGACCCCCACCGGGCAGGTGTTGAGGTGACACTTGCGCATCATGATGCAGCCCTGGGCGACGAGGGGGGCGGTCGCAAAGCCGAACTCGTCGGCCCCCAGTAGCGCCCCGATGACCACGTCGCGCCCGGTTTTGATTTGGCCATCGACCTGGAGGCGCACCCGCCCGCGCAGGCGGTTGAGGACCAGCGTCTGCTGGGTTTCGGCCAAGCCCAGTTCCCAGGGAGACCCCGCGTGCTTGATGGACGACCAGGGCGAAGCCCCGGTGCCGCCGTCGTGCCCGGCAATGACGATGTGGTCGGCCCGCGCCTTGGCGACCCCCGCCGCGACGGTGCCCACCCCCACCTCGGCCACCAGCTTGACGGACACGTCCGCCGCTGGATTGACGTTTTTGAGGTCGTGAATGAGCTGGGCGAGGTCCTCGATGGAGTAGATGTCGTGGTGGGGCGGCGGGCTAATCAGCCCCACCCCCGGCACCGAGTGGCGCAGCTCGCCGATGTAGTCAGTGACCTTGCCACCGGGAAGCTGCCCGCCTTCTCCCGGCTTGGCCCCCTGCGCCATCTTGATTTGAATCTGGTCGGCAGAGACGAGGTACCCGGTCGTCACCCCGAAGCGCCCCGACGCGACCTGCTTAATCCGGGAGCGCAGCGAGTCGCCCTCCTCCAGCGGGTAGTCAGCGGCGGGGACCACCCGCCCCGGCCCCAGCACCTCGCTTAGGCGGGTGCCCGCCGGGAGGCGTTCGCCCCCTTCTCCCCGGCGGTAGCGGGCGGGGTCCTCGCCGCCCTCCCCGGTGTTGGACTTGCCGCCGATGCGGTTCATGGCGACCGCGAGGGTGACGTGCGCTTCGGTGGAGATGCTGCCCAGGCTCATCGCGCCCGTCGCAAAGCGCTTGACAATCTCGGCGGCGGGTTCAACCTCCTCCAGCGGGACGGCCCGCTCCGGGCGGGTGCGCAGCTCCAGCAGCCCGCGCAGGGTCATCAGCCGCCGGGAAGCGTCATTGATGATGGCGGCGTACTCGCGGTAGGTCTCTGCTCGTCCGGAGCGCACCGCGTGCTGCAGCTTGGCGACCGCGTCGGGTGTCCAGGCGTGCTCCTCGCCTCCGGCCCGCCAGGCGTACTCGCCCCCCACGTCCAGCCCCCGCGCGGGCGGGGGGGCGGCAAAGGCGGCGCGGTGCAGCCGCAGCGCTTCTTCGGCGACCTCGAAAACACCCAGTCCGCCCACCTGGGTGGGGGTTCCCCGGAAGTAGGCCTGCACGAGCGCTTCGCTGAGGCCCACCGCCTCAAACATCTGCGCCCCGCAGTACGAGCGGTAGGTGCTGATGCCCATCTTGGAGAGGATTTTGGCCAGGCCCTTGCCCACGCCCTTCAGATACCGGGCCTGCGCCCCGGCGGGGTCCTCCGGAAAAAGGGCGGCGACCGTCTCCAGCGCGAGGTAAGGGTGCACCGCCTCGGCCCCGTAGCCCGCCAGCACCGCGAAGTCGTGGACGCTGCGGGCCGCGCCCGTCTCTGCGACCAGCCCGGTCTGGGTGCGCAGCCCCTCCCGAATGAGGTGCTGGTGCACCGCCGAAAGGGCGAGGGGGGCCGGGATGGCCACCTGCGAGGCGTCGACCCCGCGGTCGGTCAGGATGAGGATGCTCGCGCCCCCCCGCACGGCGTCGCTCGCCGCCGCCCGCAGCGAGGCGAGGCTGGCCTCGATGCCCTCTGCGCCCCAGGCGGCGGGATAGCAGATACTCAGCTCCTGGGGTCGGAAGCGCTCTCCGGTCTGCGCGGCGATGGCCCGCAGCCGCGCCATGTCCGTGCCGTCCAGCAGGGGGGTGGCCGCTTCCAGCCGCAGCGGGGGATTCACCCCGTTCACGTCGAGCAGGTTGGGGCGCGGCCCGATGTAGGTCATCAGCGACATCACGACCGCCTCGCGGATGGGGTCGATGGGCGGGTTGGTGACCTGGGCGAAGCGCTGGCGGAAGTAGTGGCTGAGGGGCTTTTCGCGCCCAGAGAGCACCGCGAGGGGCGAGTCGTTGCCCATCGAGCCAACGCCCTCCTCGCCCGCCGCCCCCAGCGGCGTGAGCACGAACTTGAGGTCCTCGGCGGTGTAGCCAAAGGCCCGCTGCCGCGCGGTGAGCGGCGCGGCGGGCGGCGGCGGGGGGTCACCGGGCGTCAGTTCGGCGAGGCGCACCCGCACGTTGCGGGTCCACTCCGCGTAGGGCCGCGCCCCCGCGAGCTGGCCCTTGATTTCCGCGTCGTCCAGGATGCGGCCCGCCGCCGGGTCGAGCAGGAACATCCGCCCCGGCTGGAGCCGCCCCTTGTAGACCACTCGGCCTTCCGGAATGGGGAGCACCCCCGACTCGGAGGCGAGCACGACCAGGTCGTCGTCGGTGACGAGGTAGCGGGCGGGCCGCAGCCCGTTGCGGTCGAGGGTGGCCCCGATGCTGCGCCCGTCGGTAAAGACCATCGCGGCGGGGCCGTCCCAGGGTTCAAGCATGGGCGCGTGGTACTCGTAAAAGGCCCGCCGCGCCGGGTCCATGTCCGGCTGGCCCTCCCACGCTTCGGGGATGAGGAGCGCCACCGCGTGCGCGAGGGGATACCCCGCCATCACCAGCAGCTCCAGCGCGTTGTCAAAGGTGGCGGTGTCCGACTGCCCGCGCAGGCTGACCGGGTAGAGCTTGGCGAGGTCCTCGCCGAGCACGGGCGAGCGCATCGCTCCTTCGCGCGCCCGCATCCAGTTGAAGTTGCCCTGCACGGTGTTGATTTCACCGTTGTGGGCAACCATCCGGTAGGGATGGGCGAGGAACCACTCCGGAAAGGTGTTCGTCGAAAACCGCTGGTGCACCAGCGCGAGGGCGGACACGGCCCGCTCGTCGGCGAGGTCGCGGTAGTACTCGCCCACCTGGTGCGCGAGCAGCAGGCCCTTGTAAATCACCGTGCGGCACGACATCGAGGGCACGTAGTACTCGCGCCCGTGGGTGAGGCGCAGGCGCAAGATGGCGAGCGACGCCCGCTTGCGAATCACGTACAGCTTGCGCTCCAGCGCGTCGGGCACGAGCACGTCCGGCCCGTGCCCGATAAAGAGCTGCCGAATGACGGGTTCGGTCGCCCGCACCGCCGGGGACATCGGCAGGTCCTCCCGCACGGGCACGTCGCGCCAGCCCAGCACGACCTGCCCCTCGGCCCGCACCGCCCGCTCCAGCTCCTGCTCGCAGGCGAGGCGGGAGGCGGGTTCCTTGGGCAGAAAGACCATCCCCACCCCGTACCCGCCGGGGGGTGGCAGGGTGACCCCCTGCGCCGCCATCTCCTCCCGGTAGAGGGCGTCCGGAATCTGCATCAGCAGCCCCGCCCCGTCCCCCATCAGCTCGTCGGCCCCGACCGCCCCGCGGTGGTCGAGGTTTTCGAGCACCTGTAGAGCCTGGCGAATGATGCCGTGGGACGCTTCCCCCCGCAGGTGCGCCACGAAGCCCACCCCGCAGGCGTCGTGCTCGTGGGCGGCGGCATACAGCCCCCGCGCGGCGAGGTCCCGGCGTTCGTCTTCCTGTGGGCGCTGGCCCGCCCTGTGCGGCGCGTGCTGGTCCATCTGGCCCTCCTTCTCATGCTTCCAGCCCGCTTCGCCAGGCTAGACCCCCAGCCTAGCCGTCCCTGCATAACCTTGCAGTGGGCTTGTCCATGCGTGCTGCGGCGCAGGGCCGTGGCTAGACAACGGGCCGCGACTGGAGAGCGGTGATGGCCTCCCCCGTTCGGCGCTGTATATACAGCGACTTGTATAGAGTTGCGGAGCGCTTGTCTGGGCCTGCCAGGTGCGCGAAGGACGGACAAAAATGTGTCTCCAAAACTAGGCGCATTTCGCACGTTAGGCCCACACTCCCGTAAAGACTTGGAACCATTCCTGCTCTTTGTCACCAAAAGTCTGGACATTTTGCACACCAGGGCAGTGGATGCCTCAAGATGGGGCCACACGGCTCTGGACCTGGGGCCGGGGGAGGGAAAACCGGATGAAGCTGATTACAGCGGTGGTGCGCCCGGAGCGGGTGGCGCAGGTCAAGGAGGCCCTCTTTGCGGCGGGCATCAGCGGGCTGACGCTCTCGCGGGTGTCTGGGCACGGGGGCGAGCGGGCGGTCGTCGAGCAGTACCGGGGCACGCGGGTGATGGTCGAGTTCCGCGACAAGGTGGAGTTCCGCATGGCGGTGTCCGAGCCGTTCGTGGAGGTGGCGATTGAGGCGATTTGCGCGGCGGCCCGCACGGGTGAGGTCGGGGACGGCAAGATTTTCGTGCAGCCCCTCGAACGGGTGATTCGCATCCGCACCGGCGAGCAGGACGTGGCGGCCCTCACGCCCGTCACCGAGACCCAGCGTGTGCCCGCCTCCCTGGGGGTGCGGCCATGAGGCGGCGCTTCGCTCTCGGCCTCCTCGCCTGCGGGGGCAGCGCCGGGGCCACCGCCCCCGCCCTCAGCAGCGGCGACACCGCCTGGATGCTCGTCGCGGCAGCGATGGTGCTGCTGATGACGCCGGGGCTGGCCTTTTTTTACGGGGGGCTGACCCGCGCCCAAAGCGTCCTGAACACCATGATGATGAGTATCGCCTCGCTGGGGCTGGTGGGCGTTCTGTGGACCCTGGCGGGCTACACCCTGGCCTTCGGGGAGGGGGGGAATGCCCTGGTGGGCGGCCTGGGGAACCTGGGGCTGGAGGGCCTGAGCGGACAGCTCAGCGGCACCATCCCGGCGACCGTGTTCGCGGCCTTTCAGGGGATGTTCGCCATCATCGCCCTGGCATTGGTGAGCGGGGCCGTCGTCGAGCGGATGCGCTTCGGGGCCTTTCTCCTCTTCGGGGGGCTGTGGAGCCTGCTGATTTACGCGCCTCTCGCCCACTGGGTCTGGAGCGCGGACGGCTGGCTGTTCGGCCTGGGGGCGCTGGACTTCGCGGGCGGCACGGTCATCCATATCGCGGCGGGGGTCTCGGCGCTCGTCGCGGCGCGGGTGCTGGGGCCGCGCCTGGGGCACCCCCACGCAGCGCACGTGCCGCACAATGTCCCCTTCGTGCTGCTGGGGGCGGGGCTGCTGTGGTTCGGCTGGATGGGCTTCAACGCGGGGTCGGCCCTGGCCGCCAACGAGACGGCGGGCCTGGCCCTGCTCAATACCCTGGTGGCCCCCGCCGCCGCCCTGCTGGTGTGGCTGGCCCTGGAGTCGGGCCGCGCCGGAAAACCCACCGCTGTGGGAGCCGCGACGGGCCTGGTCGTGGGCCTGGTCGCCATCACGCCCGCCTGCGCCTTCGTCACCCCCTGGGCCGCGCTGACCATCGGCGGGCTGGGAGCCGCCGCGAGCTTCGCGGTCGTCGGGGCCAAAGCCCGGCTGGGGGCCGATGACGCCCTCGACGTGTTCGCCTGCCACGGGGTCGCCGGAATCGTGGGTGCCCTGCTCACCGGGGCGCTCGCCTGGACCACCGGCAGCGGCGAGGCGGTCGGGCGGCAACTGCTGGTGCAACTCCTGAGCGTGGGGGCGACGGTCGCCTTGACCGGGCTGGGTACCCTGCTGCTGCTGAGGCTGGTCTCGCTCGTCACCCCGCTGCGGGTCTCGCCCCGGCAAGAGGTCCTGGGCATGGACCTGTGCGCCCACCGGGAGCAGGGGTACCGCGACGCCGACGGCTCGCTGGGGGCACCCGTGTTCGTGGGGGGGGACTGACCCCCCACACCTAAAGGTTTCCTTCATACGCTGGGCACCCATTCTCCCAGGGGTGCCCGATACTTTGGCTTATTTTCAGGCGTTCAGAGGAAGCCCGTGCTCCGCCGCCTTCTTCCCGCCCGCCCCAGGAGTCTCGCTGCCCCATGACCCTCTCTAAACCCATCGAAATCCTGCTCGTCGAGGACAATCCGGCTGACATCCTCCTGACCGAAGAGGCGTTTGAGGAAGCCCACTTTCCCCACGCGCTGCGGGTGGCCCGCGACGGGGTGGACGCCCTGGCCTACTTGCGGCGCGAGGGGCCGTACGCCGGGGCCGCGACCCCCGACGTGATTTTGCTCGACCTCAACATGCCGCGCATGGGCGGCCTGGAGGTCCTCGACGTGCTGAAGGTGGACGGCGAGCTGCGGAACATCCCGGTCGTGGTCCTGACAACCTCCCGCGCCGAGGCGGACATCTGGCGCTCTTATAACCTGCACGCCAACGCCTATATCCCCAAGCCCGTCACCATCAGCGAGTTCGTGGAGGTCATCAAGTCCTTCGGGAACTTTTGGTTTGCGACGGCGGCGCTCTCGCCCAAGGAGCGGCCCTAGTTCCTCACTCGCCGGGGCGGTGCAGCTCGCCCAGCACCGCTTCCAGCACGTCTATCGCCCGCCCAAACTCCGCGAGGGAAAGGCGTTCGTGCGGGGTGTGATCGAGGGCCGCGTCCCCCGGTCCGTAGGCGACCGCCGGGCAGCCCCACACCGGGCCGACGACGTTGAGATCGGCGGTCCCCGTCTTGAGGACCAGCCCCGGCTGCTCCCCCTGCGCCCGAATGGCACGGGCAAAGGTCCGCACCAGGGGGGAGGTGCGCCCGGTCTGAAAGGCGGGGCACTCGCCGAGGACCTCCAGGCTCAGGCTGGGAAAGTCAGCCCCCAGCGCCCGCAGCCCCGCCAGGACCGGGCCGGGCGGATGCGCGGGCGGCAGGCGCAGGTGCAGCTCGGCGACGGCGGTCTCGCGCAGGCCGTCGCTCTGTGAGTTGAGGTGCAGCAAAGTAGGCTGGAGCTGGTCGAAGACGCGGGCCTCGTGCCCGGTGAGCTGCGCCGCCCAGCCCTCCACCCGCCCCCAGTAAGCTACCAGCGCTTCGGCGGCAGTCTGCCGGGGGTGGGCCGAGTGGCCGCCGGGCACCGTGAGGCGGGCACGCAGCCGCAGCGACCCCTTGTAGCCCAGGGTGACCCGCCGCCAGTCGCTCGGCTCGCCCACAATGCAGAAGTCGGGGGCATACTCCCCGGCGGCGTGGTGTGCCCCCCGGCTGGAGGGCGCTTCTTCTTCCACGCAGCCCACGACGACGACCTGCCCGCGCCAGTCCCCCCGCCGGGCGAGTCGGGCCGCCGCGCCCACAAAGGCGGCGAGCGCCCCCTTGGCGTCCACCGCCCCCCGCCCATACAGCACCCCGCCTTCCACCCGCACCGGAATCTCGCCGGGCACGGTGTCGAGGTGCCCCAAGAGGACGGTCTGCGGGCGGCCCGTCCCCAGCACGCCCACCGCGTTGCCCGCCGCGTCGACGTGGGCGGCGAGGCCCAGCCCCCGCATCTGCCGGACCAGCCAGGTGGCGGCTTCCCGTTCTTTTCCCGACACGCTGGGAATGGCGACCAGGCCGCACAGCAGCGCTTCTTCGGCGCTCAGGGGGGGAAAGAGGGCCGTCAAGCGAGCACCTCTGCGAGTGCCCCCACGACCGCTTCCAGCTCGGCGTCCGAAATCACCAGCGGCGGCAGCAGCCGCAGCACACTCGGCCCGGCGGGGAGGGCGAGGACGCCGCGTTCTTGCAGGGCGGCCAGGTGGGGGGCCACCCGCTCGCGCAGCTCCAGCCCCACCATCAGCCCCCGCCCGCGCACCTCGCGCACCCGCCGCCCCGGCAGGGCACGCAGCGCCCCCAGCAGCCATTCGCCCTTGCGGGCGGCCTCGGCGGGCAGGCCTTCCTCGCGCAGCACCGCGAGCACCGCTCGCCCCGCCGCGCACGCGAGGGGATTGCCGCCAAAGGTCGAGCCATGGGTGCCCACCCCCAACTGGCCCACGCGCGGGCCGAGGGCGACCGCTCCCATCGGCACGCCCCCCGCGATGGCCTTGCCCAGGATGAGGAGGTCCGGCTCCAGGCCGCTGTGTTCGCAGGCGAACAGGCGTCCGGTGCGCCCAAAGCCGGTCTGCACCTCGTCCACGAGGAGAAGCGCTCCCCGCTCGCGGCACAGCCGCTCGGCCTCCCGCAGGAAGTCGTCGGCGAGGGGCCGCACCCCCCCTTCCCCCTGCACGATTTCCAGCAGGACGGCGGCGGTCCGTTCGGTGATGGCGGCGTCCAGCCCGGCCCGGTCGCCGGGGGTTACGTGGCCGAACTCCGGCACCAGCGGCAAAAAGGGGTCGCGGTAGTGAGCCTCCCAGGTCGCGCTGAGTGCCCCCAGGGTGCGGCCATGAAAGCCGCGCCGCAGGGCCACCACGCCTGGCCGCCCGGTGCTGGCGCGGGCGAACTTGAGGGCCGCCTCGACCGCCTCCGCGCCGGAGTTGCACAGGAAAAGCCGCGAGAGGCCTGCGGGCAACACCCCGGCGAGTTCGGCGAGGTAGGCCGCCCGCACGTCGTTGTGCACCGCCTCCTGACAGGTCAGCAGGGTGGCCGCCTGCGCCTGCACCGCCGCGACCACGCGGGGGTGGGCATGTCCCACATTCGCCACCCCCTGCCCGGAGGCGCAGTCGAGGTAAGCCCGGCCCGCCTCGTCCCAGAGGGTGGCCCCCTGGCCGCGCACGAGCGTCAGGGGCCGCTTGGCATAGACCCCGCTGCCGTGCCGGGCTTCCAGGGTGCGGGCGAGGGGCACCGCGGTCATGCGGGCACCTCCGGCGAGGGCTGGGGGGTAAGGGGCTGCCCCAGCACGGTGCCCCGGCCCGCGAGCGCGTCCCGCACGGGCCGCTCGCGCCGGGCGTCCCCGATGACGACGCGGGGCACCCCCGCCGCGAGCGCCTCGCCCGCCGCGAGGACCTTGCGCTTCATGCGGCCCTGGGCCCACCGCCCCGCTTCGTCCAGCCGCTCGGCGGGAAGGTGCCCCACCAGGCTGGCCTCGTCGGGATACGCCCGCAGCAGGCCGGGCACATTGCTCAGCAGCAGCAAGGCCCCTGCCCCCAGCGCCCCCGCGACGGCGGCGGCGGCCCGGTCCCCGTCCACATTGAGCAGCTCGCCCCCCTCTCCCAGCGCGAGGGGCGCGACCACCGGGAGGTATCCCGCCTCCAGCAGCAAGCGCAGGAGGTCCCCGCTCGCCCCCGTCACCGTGCCCGTCCAGTCGTCCCGCACCAGGCGCACCCGGCCCCCCTCCTCCACGTGGCGCTGAGCCGCCTTGCGCCGCGCCCGCAGGAGCTGGCCGTCGGCCCCGCACAGGCCCAGCGCATTCACCCCCAGGCCCTGCAAGGTTTCGACCAGCAGGCGGTTGACGCGGGCGGTCGCCATCGCAAAGATTTCCAGGGTCCGGCGGTCGGTGTGGCGGCTGACGTGGCCCGACGGCGAGGTCAGGAAGCGGGGGGGGTGGCCCAGGGCGGCGGCGAGGGCGTCCGTCTCGGCAGAGCCGCCATGCAAGGCGACAAGCGGACGCCCCCGGTGCCACTCGGCGGCGAGGTCGTGGCCCAGCGCCCGCGGGTCGATGTTCTGAGCACCGCCAATCTTGATGACGAGGGGAGAGGTCGTGGCGAGGAAGGGGGTCATAGCAGGGGTCTCCTTGGGGGGTCAGACCGGGTGCAGCCCGGCCAGCCGCAGCCCGGCGTCTTCCGGCCAGCCGCACATGAGGTTGAGGGCCTGCACCGCCGTGCCTGCCGCCCCCTTCATCAGGTTGTCGAGGGCACACAGGGCGACGATGCGGCCCGTGCGGGGGTCGGCGCTCCAGCCCACGTCGGCGAGGTTGGTGCCCCACAGAATCTTGGGTTCGGGGTGGCGATAGTTGCCGCCCTTTTCGTGGACGATGCGGACAAAGGGTTCCTGGGCGTAGGCGGCCCGGTACGCCCGCCAGAGCGTGCGCTCTTCGGGCGGTTCGCGCAGCCAGGCGTGCACCGTGGCCAGCGCCCCGCGCACGAGTTCGACGGACGTGACCGACAGCTCGGCGTCCACCCCCAGCACCTGCCGCACCTCCGCCGCATGGCGGTGTCCGGTGGGGGCATAGGAGCGCACGACGTGGGAGCGCTCCGGGTGGTGGCTCGACTCGCTCGCCCGGTCGCCGCCCTCCGAGGAGCCGACCTTGACGTCCGCCACGATGGGCCGGGTGAGGTCCAGCAGCCCAGCCCGCACGAGCGGCCACAGGGCGAGGTTCACAGCGGTCGCGTTGCAGCCCACCCCGGAGACATATCGCGCCTCCCGGATGGCCGCCCGGTTCGTCTCCGGCAGCCCGTAGGCGAAGCGCTCCAGCCACGCCGGGGCGGGGTGCTCTCGCCCGTACCACTCCCGGTACGTCGCCGGGTCAGCCAGCCGAAAGTCCGCCGAGCAGTCGATGAGGCGGGGAGCGAGGCAGCTGAGGTCCCCGATGTGCTCCGCCGCGTACCCGTGCGGCAGGGCCGTGATGAGCACGTCGCATTCCGGCAACTCCGCCAGCGGCACGAAGCGCAGGTCGGTCCAGCCGCGCAGGTTGGGGTGTGTGGCCGCCACGTACCCCCCGGCTCGGCGCTCGGAGCTGACGGCGACGACCTCGGCCTGCGGGTGCCCCAGCAGCAGCCGCAGCAGCTCGCCGCCCACGTACCCGGAGCCGCCCGCGATGGCGACGCGGGTCAAGCGAGCACCTCCTGCCGGAACGAGGCCGCCCCCGCCCGCGCTGCGGCGAGCAGGTAGTCCACCACCGCGCCGGGGATGTCTACCCCGGTCGTGTCCACCGAGTTGCGAAACTCCATGCTGTGGTTGACCTCGTTGACCAGCAGCTCGCCTTCCTCCGTCTCCAGCAGGTCCACCGCGAGGACCCCGCCCCCCACCGCCCGCGCCGCCCGCACGGCGAGGTCACCCACCCCGTGGGTCAGCGGGCAGTTCGATGCCTGAGCGCCCCGCGCTGTGTTCGTGACCCAGTGGGCAGAGGTGCGGTAAATCGCCGCGACCGGTTCGTCTCCGACCACAAAGACGCGCAGGTCGCGCCCCGGCTTGCGAATGTGTTCCTGCACGTAATAGACGTGCTGCTGCCAGGACCCCAGCACCTCCAGGTGCTCCAGCAGGGCTTCTGCCGCGTCGCGGTCGTTCACCCGCGAGACCAGCCGCCCCCACGACCCCACCAGGGGCTTGAAGACCACCGGGTAGCCCAGGCGCTCGGTGGCCTCCAGCGCCGCGGCGGGGGTAAAGGCGAGCAGGGTCCGGGGGGTGGGCACCCCCGCCGCCTCCAGCGCGAGCGTGGTGCGGGCCTTGTCCCCGCAGGTTTCGACGACCGCTGCGGAGTTCACGCAGCGCACCCCCCGCGCTTCCAGCGCCCGCAGGGTGTAGAGGGTGCGCCCGTACGACACCGAGCGCCCCAGCACCGTCTCGTAAGGAAAGTCGCGCTCCCGCAGCTCCAGCACCAGCTCGCCGTCACCAAGCCGGGCGTAGGGCACGCGGCGGCGCTCCAGCTCGGCAAAGAGGAGCTTTTCCTCGGTGCGAATCCGCGAGACGAGGACGGCGAGGCGGGGGTGGGGGGCGCTCGCCATCACTCGCCCCAGTCCTCTTCGACGGACGGCGCGAGCGCGACCGCGGGGGGCGAGACCGACACCACCTCCAGCTCGGCCCCGCAGTCGGGGCAGGGCAGCAGCTCGCCTTCGGTGGTGTCGGGCGCAAAGGGGGCCAGGGGGGCGTCACATTCGGGGCAGTTCATGGGGACTCCTTGGGGAAAAAAGGGCGAGAAACGGACCAAACAACTGGCGGCGGGCGGCTTACCTTCCCGGTACCCCCGGAAACCGCCCGTGGGCGCGGTAGTACGGCACGATGCCGCCCGCCCGCCAGACCTCGCGCATCCAGGCGGGGGGCGGGGGCAGGGGCCGCTCGCCCCCCGCCGTGTGGATGCGCGCCGCTTCTAGGTCGAGGTGCACCCGCTCGCCGTCCGCGAGGTCCGTCAGGTCGGCCTCGAAGACGGGGATGCCCAGATTGAGTGCATTGCGGAAAAAGATGCGGGCAAAGCTGGGCGCGATGATGGCCCCCACCCCCACGAGCTTCAGCGCCTGGGGGGCGTACTCCCGCGAGGAACCGCAGCCGAAGTTGTTCCCGGCGACGATGAGGTCGCCCGGTTGCACCTGGGCGGCGAACTCTGGCCGCGCCTCGATAAAGGGAGCCTTGCGCAGCTCCGCTTCGGAGGTCATGTAGGGGGCAAAGCGCCCCGGCACGATTTGGTCGGTGTTCACGTCGGCCCCAAAGCGCCAGACGCGGGCGCTGCGGGTGGGGACGGAGCGGGGAGGAGGGGGGGTCAGGGTCATGGCAGGGCCTCCGGGAAGGGGGTCAGGCGGGGAGGGAAGCGAGGGTGCGCGGGTCGGTGAGGTACCCGGTGACGGCGGTCGCGGCGGCCACCTCCGGCGAGGCGAGGTAAATCCGGGCGTCGGGGCTGCCCATTCGTCCGCGGAAGTTGCGGTTGCCGGTAAAGACGCACACGTCGCCGGGGGCGAGCACGCCCATATGCCGCCCGATGCAGGCCCCACAGCCCGGCGTGCCGATGGCCGCGCCCGCCGCGAGCAGGGTGCTCAGGGTGCCGTCCTCGGCGGCCTGCTGGAGGGCCTGCGAGGACGCGGGCACCACGATGAGCCGCACCCCCCGCGCCACCCGCCGCCCGCGCAGGATGCGGGCCGCCGCCGCCATGTCCTCGTGGCGGCCATTCGTGCAGGTGCCCAGATAGACGACATTGACGGGAACGCGCTCACTGGGGGCGACCTCGCCCAGGTCGGTCACGTTGTCCACGAAGTTGGGGGCCGCCACCTGCGGTTCGAGCGCGGTGAGGTCCACGTCCAGCACCCGGCGGTAGGTCGCGCCGGGCTGCACCCCCAGCCATTCGGGCACCTCGTCGTCGGCCAGGGCCGCGCCCGTCGGGGCCACGATGCCCGCTTTGGCCCCGACCTCGACCGCCATGCTGGTGAGGGTGGTGCGCTCGCCCAGGCTAAAGGCGTCAAAGCCGTGGTACTCCAGGGCTTCGTAGGTCGCCCCGTCCGCCCGCAGCTCGCGGGCGATGAACAGGGCCACGTCCTTGGCCGAGACGCCGGGGCGCAGCTCGCCGCGGGCGCGGACGAGTACGGTGCTCGGCACCCGCAGCCAGGTCTGCCCGGTCGCCAGGGCGAGGGCGATATCGGTCGCTCCCATCCCGGTGCCAAAGGCCCCCACCGCCCCGTAGGCCGTGGAGTGCGAATCCGAGCCGACGACCAAGAGGCCAGGCCGCGCGAGCCGCTCTTCCAGGAGGACCTGGTGGCAGATGCCCCGGCCCGTCTCGAAAAAGTGCGGCAGCTCCTGCTCCAGCGCCCAGCGCCGCACCCCGTCTTGGGCAGTCGCGGTCTGGATGGTGGCGGCGGGGGCCACGTGGTCGATGGCGACCGCCACCCGCTCGCGGTCCCACACCCCGGAGGCACCCAGTTCCTCCGTCAGGATGCGGATGACGGCGGGCGCGATGGAGTCGTGCACCATCGCCAGGTCGACCGCGCAGGTGACGACCTCCCCGGCATAGACGGGCCGCCCGCAGGCGTGCGAGAGAATCTGTTCAGCGAGGGTTTGAGGGGGGAGAGTCATGGAAGGTCCTTTCAGCCGTTGGAAGCGAGGGGGGGGCGTCGGGGAGCGAGCGGGCAAAGGCGCAGATGCGGGCGTCGAGTTCGTCGTCGGTGAGCGCCCCCGCGTCAGCGGCAGCCTTGACCTCGGCGGTCAGGCGGCGCACCTGTTCGGGCGAAAGCGGCACGCCCAGCCGAGCGGCGCGGTGGGCGACAGCGTGCCGTCCGGTCAGGCGGCTGCCCGCGAGCACCTGCCGCTCGCGCCCGAAGACGGCGGGGTCGAGCGCCTCGTACGAGCGCGGCTCGCGCAGCACCGCGTTGGTGTGCAGTCCCGCTTTGTGGGTAAAGGCGGTCTCGCCGGTGATGCAGGCGTTGAAGGGGACCGGCACGCCCACCATGTCCGCGACCATCCGGTCGAGGGCGGGCAGGGCGGCGAGGTCGTAGCGGGCCACCAGCGCGGGGTCAGTGAGGTACAGCCGGGCCACCAGCCCGGAAAGGGGCGCAATCCCATTGCGCTCGCCGAGGCCCAGCACGGTCACATTGAGGTGGGTGGCACCCGCCCCGAACGCGGCGGCGGCGTTGGCGACCGCGCAACCGCCGTCGTTGTGCCCGTGAAACTCGATGTCGCAGCGCACCGCTGCCCGCACCGTACTCACCAAGCGCTCGACCTCCTGCGGGGTGGCCACGCCCACCGTGTCGGCCACGCCCACCCGGTCCACCCCCCAGGCGTCCACCGCCGTGTAAATCCGCAGCAGGTCGGCGGTCTCGGTACGAAAGGCGTCCTCGCAGGAGAAGCGCACCTCCACCCCCGCCCCCCGCGCGAGCCGGATGGCCGCCTGCGCCTCGGCGAGCAGTTCGTCTATCCCGCGCCCGTGGCTGGCCGCCCGCAGCAGCGCCGAGGTCCCGAACAGCAGGTTCACCCCGTCCACCCCGCAACCGAGCGCCCGGCGCACGTCGTCCTCCTGGCAGCGGACGTGGGTGACCACACGTGCCCGCAGGCCCAACCCGGTCAGC
Source organism: Deinococcus murrayi DSM 11303 (assembly GCF_000482805.1). Classification (GTDB taxonomy): domain Bacteria; phylum Deinococcota; class Deinococci; order Deinococcales; family Deinococcaceae; genus Deinococcus; species Deinococcus murrayi. The sequence goes on from NZ_KI519503.1 coordinate 124,797, forward strand.
ATCCGCAGGTCGCGCTCGCTGCCCGGCGAGGCCACCGGCGAGGTGTGTTCGAGGTAGTCCACCCCGAAAGCGTCGAGCGCCAGGGCGAGGCGGCGCTTGTCTTCCGAACTGAAGTGCGCGGCAGCAAACTGTTCTCCCTCGCGCAGGGTGGTGTCGACCAGAAGGGGGCGGCGAGCTGGGGCTGGGGTCATGGTGCCTCCGGCAGAAAGGGGGGGGGAAGGGGGGCGGCAGAACACAACAAGGCCCCGCCTGGCTTCGGGGTCAGGCGGGGCGCGTCTTTTCTCGACGGCAGCAGCTCTCACCTCACCCAGGGGGCGAGGTGGATTTTTTGCTGGCGAAGGAGAAGAGATTCATGGGCTGAAGTTTACAAGTGGCTTGAAAGAATGTCAAGCTATTTGCGTTTGTAAAGTGCCTGAGTGGGAACGGGTTGGGCTATCCTGCCCCCTCCAGTTGCCGACGGTGGTGGCCGATGTGGTAGGCCGCCATCCGCAGCCAGTCGAGCGCGGTGAGGTCGCCCATGAAAGGGTGAAAAAAGGTACGCCCTGGGTCGTCCCCGGCCTGCGCCGCGAGCGCCAGGAGCTGTGCCCGCGCCGCCCGGTGCCGCTCCGCGAGGGCCTCCCAGGGTTGGCCGGGGCCGGGGCGGGTGCCCTCCGGGGCCTGGCGCTTGCCGTCCCTTTCCTCGCCGGGGGTGCGGGGGACGGGCCGCAGCGGGCGGTCTGAGGCCAGGAGCGCGGCGATGCGGGCGCTGCCCTCGTTGACGAGCAGGACGTGCTCGGCTTCCTGCGCAGCCGTCCACTCGCGTCCCGGCAGGGGCACGTGCCAGCGGGCCTGCGCCCCCGCGACGGCCCGCTCGAAAGCGTCCAGCTCGCGCTCCAGCCGCGCCGCGACCTCGTCTCCGGTGGCTCCCAGGCGGCGCAGTGCGGCGACCGCCTGCGCCCAGGCTTCCTCTTGTGGGGTCATGCCGCAGTGTACGCCGCGCCGCTTCCGGCTAAAGCGACGCCCGGAAAATCGCCTCCAGGTCCGCCGCGTCCGGCGTGCGGGGGGCGACCGCCAGCAACCGCTGCTGCTTCAGGGCACCCGCGACCAGCGCGGGCAGGTCGGCCTCGCCGTAGCCCAGCTCGGTCAGGCTGGTGGGGGCACCCACGTCGCGCATCAGGCCCCGCAGCGCATTCGGCAGGGCGTCCTCGTCCTCCGGGGCGTGCTCGCGGCCCGTCAGCAGCGAGGCGGCGCGGACGTGCCCCGCTGGGTCCGCCGCGAAGGTAAAACGGAACGCGGCGGGGGCGGTCACGATCACGCTCAGGCCGTGGGGAATAAAAGCGCGGCCCGGCGGGTACCCGGCGGCCCGGTAGCTGTGCCGCAGCCCCGCGACCGGGTACGCGCAGGCATGTGGAATATGCACCCCCGCCGACCCGAAGCCTGCGCCCGCCATCGTCGCCGCGAGCATCATGAAGCCCCTGGCCTCCAGGTCCTCCGGGTCGGCCACCGCCCGGCGCAGGTACGCGCCGCCCCAGCGCAGGGCCTGCGCTGACCACAGGTCGGCAACCGGGTTGCTGCCCTGGTAGGGGGGGCGTTCGGCGGGTGACCTGGGCCGCGGGCGCGAGGTATAGGGGCGGCTGAGCAGGCTTTCGGCGGCGTGGCACACGACGTCCAGCCCCGCCGCCGCGATGACCCCCGGCGGGGCCGTGCGGCTGAGTTCGGGGTCGACCAGCGCCTGCGTGGGCCGTAAGTATCGGTGGCTGATGCCGCTTTTGACCCCCAGCTCCGGCAGGTCGAGGATGGCGACCGTCGTCGCTTCTGACCCCGACCCGGCGGTCGTGGGAATCGCCAGCAGCGGGCGCAGTGGTCCCGGCACGGCGCGTCCCCCGCCCAGCGGAGGATTGACCCAGTCCATCACCGTGCCGCCGTGGGTGGCGAGCAGGTTGGCGACCTTCGCCGTATCGATGGTGGACCCGCCCCCCAGCGCGACGAAGCCGTCGGCCCCCGCCGCCCGCGCCGCCGCCCCCGCCCGCTCCAGGCTCTCGCGGTCGGGTTCGACCCGCACGTCGGTGTAGAGCAGGGTTTCCACCCCCGCCTCCCGCAGGCTCGCCAGCACCCGCTCGGCGGCCTCGCCCCCGGCCAGGGCGGCGTCGATTACGGCAAAGGCCCGGCGCATTCCCAGCCGCGCGGCCTCCCAGCCCGCCTCCGCTGCCGCGCCGGGGCCGAACTTGAAGGGGGTAGCCTCGACGCTAAAGAGCGTTTCGCGGGGCGTCTGGTCCTCAGAGTGGGGGGCAGGGATAGACATAGCGGGCCTCCTGCTGCCCAGCCTATCCCGTCACCTGCTCGTCACGTGACGAGCAGGTGGCCAGCTCCCCCAACGGGGCCGGATGGCTTACACTCGGACCATCTTCAACGTTGCGGTCTGGCTGTCCCGCTTTTCCGATGCGGGCGGCGGTCTCTGCGGTTTTTTCTCCCAGGAGGTCTTTGCGCTATGTCCCACGACCCCGAACTTCAGCTCCCCACCGAAACTCCTCGCCCAGTGGCCCCGGCCACGCCCACCGCGGGCCGCTACTGGCCCCCCGGCAAGCCGCGCACCTTGACCGTGCCGCGCACCGGACTGATGCACAACCTGCGCGTGTCTGCCGAGCGCTACCCCGACAAGGCGGCGCTGTGGTTCTATGGCCGTGAGGTGAGTTACCGCGAGCTACGCGACGGGGCCGAGCGCCTCGCCGGGCACCTCGCCGCGCAGGGGGTGGGCAAGGGGGACCGGGTGGCGGTGTGGCTGCAAAACAGCCCCGCCTGGGCGATGGCCGCGCACGCCGCCTGGCACCTCGGCGCGGTGGTGGTGCCCCTGGCCCCCATGCTCCAGGCCCGCGAGTTCGGCTTCTTCCTCCAGGACGCCGGGATTCGCGCCGGGGTGGTGGGGGCCGAGCTGTACGAGAAGGCGAAGGCGGGGGGCCTCGCCCACGCGGTCGTCGCCAACGTGATGCACGGCACCGACGCGGACCGGGCGGGGGTCCCGCTGCCCCAGGAGTTGGACGTGACCCCGGAGCTGCACCCCGGCGACGTGACCCTAGAAGCGGCGCTGAAGGCGGCTCCCGCCCCCGCCGCCGAGGTCGGCCCTGAGGACCTGGCCGTTCTCCCGTACACCAGCGGCACGACCGGGCTGCCCAAGGGCTGCATGCACACCCACCGCAGCGTGCAGGCGAACGTCTTTGGGGCTGGGGCCTGGGTGGACGGCACGGTCGAGGACGTGTTCCTGGCCTCGCTGCCCTTTTTCCACGTGACGGGCTTTGTCAACAGCCTGCTCGCGCCCCTGTGCGGAGGCGGCACGATCGTCGCGCTCGCCCGCTGGGACCGGGACGCGGCCCGGCAGCTTATCCGTGACCGGGGGGTGACCCTCTGGACGAACACGGCCACGATGGTGATCGACCTGATGGCGTCCCCGAACTTTGACCCCGCTGACCTCGCCACCCTGAGGAACGTGACGGGCGGCGGGGCGAGCCTCCCGGCGGCGGTGGGACAGCGGCTCCTCGACCTGACCGGCATCACCTTCACCGAGGGCTACGGCCTGACCGAGACGATGGCCCAGACGCACTCCAACCCCAAGGGTCGCCAGAAACTGCAATGCCTGGGCATCCCGCTGTTCGGGGTAGACGCCCGCATCCTCGACCTCGACAGTGGGCGCGAGCTGCCCCCCGGCGGGGTGGGCGAAATCGTGCTGCGCGGCGACCAGGTCATGCGGGGCTACTGGAACCGCCCGGACGCGACCTCGGAGGCCTTTACCGAGCTGGATGGCCAGCGCTTTTTCCGCTCCGGCGACCTGGGCTACATGGACGAGGAGGGGTACTTCTTTTTCACCGACCGACTCAAGCGGATGGTCAATGTGTCGGGCATGAAAGTCTGGCCCGCCGAGGTCGAAAATGTCCTGCACGGCCACCCCGCCATTCAGGAAGCTTGCGTGATTGCGGTGCCCGACGAGCGTACGGGGGAACGTGCTCGCGCCCTGATTGTCTTGCGGCCTGGCCAGCAGATCACCGCCGAGGAGATTGAAGCCTGGGCCAGAACCCAGATGGCGACCTACAAGGTGCCGCGCGACTACGAGTTCGTGGAGAGCCTGCCGCGGGGCGCGACCGGCAAGGTGGCTTGGCGGCTCTTGCAAGAACAGGCCCGCGCCGCGCTGGGGGGGAAGACTGGGTAAGGCGGGTAGGGGTCAGGTTGGCCCCGCTCCCCGCCTGTGCCAGCATGCCCCGGTGACCCGGCCCCCACCTGACTCCCGTTCATTCCTACGGCGGCACCTGGACGCCGCGCACCTGGCCCTCACCTTCCTGACCACGTTCCCCCTGCCGCATGTCCGCGAGGTGCGCGAGGGGGACTTTGGGCGGGCGAGCGCCTTTTATCCGCTCGCCGGATACGCGATGGGGGGGGCGGTCGCGCTGGTGCTGTGGTTGCCGCTGCCCCTGCCGGATGGGGTTCGCGCAGCGCTTGGTGTAGGAGTCTGGCTGGCGGCGACCGGAATGCTGCATTTTGACGGCTTGGTCGACAGCGCGGACGCCCTCTTCGCGATGAAGACTCCGGAACAGCGGCTCGCTATCCTGCGGGACGTACACGTGGGGGCCTTTGGGCTGGCGACCGGGGTGCTCGCACTCGTCACCCTCTGGAGCCTGCTGGGGGCCGCCTTGCCCCCGCACGCACCCCTGGTCGCGGCGGTCCTCGCGCGGTTGGGCGTACTGCTGCCCATGAACCTGTACCCGGCGGCGCGGGCAGAGTCGCTGGGGGCCCGCTCGCGCGAGGGCCGTTTCCTCCCCGCCCTGCTCCTCGCGCTGCCCGCTCTGCTGTTGCCGGGGGCCTGGGCCGCCGCGCTGGTCGCGTTGGGGGGGACGCTGCTCGCCGCGCACTTCGCGGCCCGGCGGCTGGGCGGGGGCCTGAGTGGGGACGTGTATGGCCTCCTCATCGTCACCGGGGAGTTGCTCGCGCTGGGGGCCTACGCTTGGGGCCGGGCCTGATGCTGACCCTCTGGCTCGTGCGGCACGCCCCCACCCTGCCCAACGCCGAGCGCCGCTATCCCCACGAGGACGAGGATGCGGGCCTCTCCGGGGAGGGCCGGGCGCTGGCCGCCTCGCTGCGGCTGCCGCCCCAGGCCCTGGCCCTGACCTCTCCCAGCCGCCGAACCCGCGAGACGGCGGCGCTCGCCGGATTTCCCCACGCCGCGCCCACCCCGGCCCTCGCCGAGGCCCGTTTCGGGGTGATGGCAGGCCAGACCTGGGCCGAGTTGGAGGCTCGGTTGGGCGACCTTCCCCGGAGCTGGATTGAGGCCCTGGCCGACCCCGCCGCCGACCACGGACCGCCGGGAGGGGAGACGGGCCGGACGTTTCATGGGCGGGTGCAGGGGTGGCTGGAGGCGCTGCCCAGTGGGGGGGAGGTCGTCGCCTGCACCCACGCGGGGGTCATCCTGGCGGCCCTGCGCCTGACGGTTGGGCTGCGGGCGGCAGAGGTGCCTCCGGGCGGCGTGGTCATCCTGAAGCGGGCAAGCGGCGGGTGGTGGCTGACCCGCTTGGGCGGGCCGCTCGCCTGATGCGGCCTCGCCCCGTGTCTGCGGCCCGGCTCTTTGGTACCCTGCCCGAATGCTCTCCGAAAACGCCCTCCCCGTGAGGGTCCCCTCAGCGGCCCCAGCGAGGACGGCGGTGATCGTCCTCGTGACTGGGGGTGCCCGCAGCGGCAAAAGCGCCTTTGCAGCAGGTCTCGCCGCCGCGTCGGGCGAGGCCGTGACCTACCTCGCCACCGCCCAGGCCCTCGACCCGGAGATGCAGGCCCGTATCGCCCGCCACCGCGCGGACCGTCCAGCTGCTTGGGAGACAGTCGAAGAACCCTTAGACGCGTCCGGAGCCTTGCGCGGCGCTTCTACGCCGACGGTGCTCCTCGATTGCCTGAGCCTGTGGGTGAGCAATCTCATGCTGGCGGGCCTTCCCGATGAGGCGCTGCTTGACCGCGCCGCCACCCTGCTCGCCGCCGCCCGCGCCCGCCCTGGCCTGACCATCCTCGTGACCAACGAGGTGGGCTTGGGCATCGTGCCGGTCGGAGCGTTGGCCCGGCGGTACCGCGACGTGTTGGGGTGGGTCAACCAAAGCGCTGCCGCCGCGAGTGATGAGGCGTGGCTGCTGGTGAGTGGCCTCCCGCTGCGGCTCAAGCCCGCTCAGGAGGGGCGATGACGCCTGACCTCGCGGCCCTGCTGGCCTCCATCCAGCCCGCCGACGCGGGTGCCCTGCAAAGCGCCCGCGAGCGTCAGGCCCAGCTCACCAAACCCGCCGGAGCGCTGGGCGACCTCGAAGAGCTGGGGGTGCGGCTGGCAGGGGGGTTCGGCACCCCGCGGCCCCATCCGCGGGGCGTGGCCGTTCTGGTGGCCGCCGGGGACCACGGGGTTGCGGCGGCAGGAGTGAGCGCCTACCCCCCCACCGTGACGCCCGCAATGGTCGCCAACTTTCTGGCCGATACACCCGCCGGACCCGGTGGCGCAGCGGTCAACGCCATCGCCCGAACCCTGGGAGCGCAGGTGTACGTGATGGACGCGGGAGTCAACGCCGAGCTGCCGCAGCATCCGGCGCTGACGCGGGCCGCCGTGCGCCGGGGCACCCGCGACCTGCGCCACGGCCCAGCGATGACCCGTGAGGAAACGGAGCAACTGATTCTGGCGGGGGCAGCCTTGGCCCGCCGGGCCATCGCGGGGGGGGCTGACCTGCTGGTTCCTGGCGAGATGGGCATCGGCAACACGACGCCCGCCGCCGCGCTGACCGCCCACCTGCTGGGGCTGGACCCCGCCGCCGTCACGGGCCGGGGCACCGGGGTGGACGACGAGACGCTGGGGCGCAAGGTCGCCGCCGTGCGCACGGCGCTCGCCCGGCGCGGCAGTGACCCCGCCGACCCGCTGGGCGTCCTCGCGGACCTGGGCGGCTTCGAGCTGGCGGCCATGCTGGGCATGATGCTTCAGGGGGCGGCGAGTCGGCGGGCCGTCATCCTCGACGGCTTTGTCGAGGGGGCCGCCGCCCTGGTCGGGGTCGCGCTCGCGCCAGCTCTGCGCGATTTCCTCTTTCCGGCGGGCGAGTGCGCCGAGACCGGGCACCCGGCACAACTCGCGCACCTCGGCCTCAAGCCGCTGTTCCGGCTGGGCCTGCGGCTGGGGGAGGGCACGGGCGGCTTGCTGGCCGCGCCCCTGCTGCTCGCCGCCGCCGCCACCCTGCGCGAGATGCGCACCTTTGCCGAGGCGGCGGTGCCGGGCGGTGGGTAGGCCCCGACCCGCCCCTTACGCCCCGCTCATGACCTGTACATTTTCCAGCACCGCCTCCGTAAAGGCCTCGGTGCTCGCCCGTCCGCCCAGGTCGGCGGTGGGTTCGGCCCGCAGCGCCCGCGCGACCGCCCCCTCGACGTGGTTGGCGAGGGCCGGACGCTTCAGGCCGTGCCGCAGGAGCATCGCCGCGCTGAGAATGGCCGCCGCCGGGTTGGCGACCCCCCGCCCGGCGAGGTCAGGGGCCGAGCCGTGCACGGGTTCAAAGAGGCCCGGCCCGTCCCCCAGGCTGGCCGAGGGCATCAGCCCCAGGCTGCCGGGAATGACCGCCGCGAGGTCCGAGAGGATGTCTCCGAAGAGGTTTTCGGTGAGCACCACGTCATAGCGGCTGGGGTCACTGACGAGGAGCATCGCCACGCTGTCCACGTATTCGTGGTTGAGGGTCAGGGCGCGGTACTGGCGGTCGTGCACGTCCTGCACGGCCCCGCGCCACAGCTCGGAGACCTCCAGCACGTTGGCCTTGTCCACCGAGGTGACCCGGCCCCGGCGCTGCTCTGCCGCCCAAAAGGCCACCCGCGCCACCCGCTCGATTTCGGCCCGCGTGTAGCGCATGGTGTTGTGCGCCGCGTCGCCGTCAAGCCGCCGGTCCCCGTCAAAGTACAGGCCGCCCAGCAGCTCGCGCACGATGAGGATGTCGACCCCCCGCGCCCGCTCCGGCTTCAGGGGCGAGAGGTGCTCCAGGCCCGGCAGCACCCGCACCGGGCGCAGGTTGGCGTAGCAGCCCATCATCCGCCGCAGCGCGAGCAGCCCGGATTCAGGCCGCTGCGGGCGCGGCAGCCGGTTCCAGGGCGAGTCCGGCGGGCCGCCCACGGTGCCCAGCAGCACGGCGTCGGCTTCGCGCACGGCCTTCTTGGTCTCTGCGGGCAGCGGCTCGCCCGTCTCCTCGATGGCGGCCCCGCCGATGAGGTGCTCTTCGAGGGTGAGGTCGGGGGCGACCTCCCGCAGCACGGCAACGGCGGCAGCGATGACTTCGGGACCGATGCCGTCTCCGGGCAGGGTGACAATCTTAGGCATGGGCATCCTCCTGGGGGGTTCCGGGGTGGCCGTGTCCGGCCTCGGTGCTGGGGGTGTTGAGGCTGGGAGGGGTGGGGGTTCCGGCGGCCCCCGCATCCTGCTCGCGCATGTACTCCAGCCAGCCGCCCGCCCGCTGTACGGCCAGGGCAAAGGGCGGCACGGGCACGAACCGGAGCGTCTGCCCGGTGCGGAGATTTGTGATCGTCCCGCCCGCGAGGTCGAGGACCGCCTCGTCGCCGTCCTGAAAGGCCTCGACAATGCCCGCGCACTCCAGCGCGAGGAAGCCGTTGTTGATCGCGTTGCGGTAAAAGATGCGGGCGAAGTTGGGGGCGATCACGGCTCCCACCCCCGCCCCACGCAGCGCCCAGACCGCGTGCTCGCGGCTGGAGCCGCAGCCGAAGTCGGCCCCGGCAATGATGAGGTCGCCGGGGCGCACCCGCCGCACGAACTCGCGGTCGTAGTCCTCCATCGCGTAGCGGGCGAGTTCGCTCTCCACGTCGGTGGTGAGGTGCCGGGCGGGGATGATTTCGTCGGTGTTGATGTGGTCGCGGGCGAACACGTGGACGCGGGGCATTCAGGCCACCTCCTGCCGGGGGGCGTACTCGCGCGGGTCCGCGATGACGCCCGCCACCGCGCTCGCCGCCACCGTCGCGGGCGAGGCGAGGTAAATCTGCGCGGAGGGGTCGCCCATCCGCCCGACAAAGTTGCGGTTGGAACTGGAAATGCACACGTCCCCCGGCCCCAGCACGCCCGAATGCATTCCCAAGCAGGCGCCGCAGCTCGGATAGCTCACGCTGGCCCCCGCCGCCACGAAGACCTCCAGCAGCCCTTCTCGCGCCGCCTGCTGGTAGACGGCCTGGGTCGCCGGGACCACGATCATCTGCACGCCGTCCGCGACCCGCCGCCCCCTCAGGATGTGGGCCACCTCGCGCAGGTCGGAGATGCGCCCGTTCGTGCAGCTTCCGACGTAGGCGTGGGTAATCGGCACGGCGTCCGTGCCCGCCACCCGGCCATTGCTGGGGATGTGCGGGTAGGCGACCGTCGGCTCGACTGCGGAAGCGTCCAGCTCGATGACCACCCGGTATTCGGCGTCGGGGTCGGAGGTGTACTCGGTGTACAGGTCCGGGGTGACGCCCCGCGCCGCGAGGTAGGCCCGCGTGGTGTCGTCCACCGCGATGATGCCCGTCTTGCCGCCCGCTTCAATCGCCATGTTCGTCAGGGTGAAGCGGCCCTCCATGTCCATGCGGTCGATGGTGTCTCCGGTCCACTCCATGACCAGGTAGTTCGCCCCGTCCGCCCCGATGCGCCGGATGACCTCCAGCACGAGGTCTTTGGGCGTCACGCCCGGTTGCAGCTCTCCGGTCACCCGAATCAGCATCGTCTCCGGCACCTTGAACCACACCCGGCCCGCGTAGATGGCCCCGGCGAGGTCGGTGCTGCCCACGCCCGTCGCAAAGGCCCCCAGCGCCCCCCCGTTGCAGGTGTGCGAGTCGCCGCTCACCAGGGTCATGCCGGGCCTCAGCAGGCCGCTGCCCTCCAGCACCACGTGCGCGATGCCGCCGCGTCCCACGTCGTAGAAGTGGTGGATGCCCTGTTCCTGCACCCAGGACTTGAGCTTCTGGTACATCTTGGCGGCCTTGATGTTCATGGCGGGCACCGAGTGGTCAGGAATCGCCACGATTTTCGCGGGGTCGAACACCCGGTTCATCCCCCGCTCCTCCAGCATCCGCAGGGCCGCCGGGGTGGTGATTTCGTGGCAGAGCACGAGGTCGGTCGCGCACTCGATCAGTTGCCCCGGTACCACCTCGGCGTGGCCGCTGCGGGCCGCCAGAATCTTCTGTGCCATCGTCATGCCCATCTGGAAAGACCTCCTGCGGGGAAAAAAGGCGAAGCCCCCCGGAGTGACTAGGACTCCGGGGGGCGAAGGAGAACGCGTAGGGCCTCGCGCTCAGCGCCCCCAGCGAAGAAGCAGCCCCTTTAGGGCACGCTTCTGGCTCGTGGGCACGCTGAACATGGGGCCTAGCCTAGCCGGGCGGGGGCGGGGGTGGCGGGGACCTGTCTGCTCAAGGAGGTCTCCCGCGTCAGTTCGCCCTCGTCGAGCACCGCTCCCCGGCTCCCGCTCGTGACCAGCCGGGCATAGCGCTTCAGCCAGCGGCCCGGAATGGGCTTGACGACGGGCTGCCACCCTTCCCGCCGCCGGGCGAGTTCCTCGTCGGGGACGAGCAGGTCCAGCGTGCCCGCGTCCATGTCCACCCGGATGCGGTCGCCGTTCTCGACCAGGGCGATGGGGCCGCCTGCGCTCGCCTCCGGGGAGATGTGGCCCACCGAGCCGCCCCGCGTCGCCCCGCTGAAGCGCCCGTCGGTGAGCAGCAGCACGCTCTCGCCCAGGCCCATCCCGGCGATGTTGGCGGTCGGCGAGAGCATCTCCTGCATCCCCGGCCCACCCCGCGGCCCCTCGTAGCGGATGACGACCACGTGCCCGGCCCGCACCTCGCCCCCCAGGATGCCCGCGTTCGCGGCCTCCATGGAGTCGTAAACGATGGCCTCGCCCTCAAAGCGGCGCATGGCGGGCACCACCCCCGCGTACTTCACGACCCCGCCCTCCGGCGCGAGGTTGCCGAACAGCAGCCGCAGGCCCCCGGTGCGCGAGTAAGCCCCTTCCCAGGAGCGCACGACCTCCCCGTCGGGGGCGGGGGCGTCCGCGACGTTCTCCTCCAGGGTGCGCCCGGTCACTGTCAGGCAGCCGCGGTGCATCACCCCTTCCTGGGCGAACAGCTCCCTCAGGATGACGCTGACCCCGCCCACCTCGTCGAGGTCCTGCATGTGAAAGTCGCTCATGGGGGCGAGCTTGCACAGGTTGGCGACCCGGTCGGAGACCTCATTCAGCCGCGAGAGCGGATACTCCACCCCGATTTCGTGGGCGATGGCGAGGGTGTGCAGCACCGTGTTCGTCGAGCCGCCCATCGCCATGTCGAGGGCAAAGGCGTTGTCGATGGCCTCGGCAGTGACGATTTGCCGGGGGGTGAGGCCGCGCTCCAGCAGCACCAGCACCTGCCGGGCTGCCGCCCGCGCGAGCTCATGTCGCCGGGGGTCGGTCGCCGGGATGGACCCGTTGCCGGGCAAGCTCAGGCCCAGCGCCTCGCACAGGCAGTTCATGGAGTTCGCGGTGAACATGCCGGAGCAGCTTCCGCAGGTCGGACAGGCATGCTGCTCCATGTCGCGCAGGGTGTCCTCGTCGAGCCGCCCCGCCTGATACGCTCCGACTGCCTCGAACATCTTGGTGAGGTCAAGCCGCTCGCCTTTTTTGCTCAGGCCGCGCAGCATCGGCCCGCCGCTCACGAAGATGGTGGGGATGTCGCAGCGCATCGCACCCATCAGCATGCCCGGCACAATCTTGTCGCAGTTGGGAATGCAGACCATCGCGTCGAACTGGTGCGCCTGCACGACCGTTTCGACCGAGTCGGCAATCAACTCGCGGCTGGGCAAGCTGTACTTCATGCCCGCGTGCCCCATCGCGATGCCGTCGTCGACCCCGATGGTGTTGAACTCGAAGGGGATGCCGCCCGCCTCGCGGATGGCTGCCTTGACCACCCGCCCAAACTCCTGAAGGTGCACGTGCCCCGGAATGATGTCGATGTAGCTGTTACACACCGCGATAAAGGGCTTGCCGAAATCGCTCTCGCGCTCGATGACCCCGGTCGCCCGCAACAGGCTGCGGTGGGGGGCACGCTCGAAGCCCGACTTGATGGTGTCGCTGCGGCGCGGCGGCGCGGACGTCTCTCCCATGGGCCACCCTAACGCGCCGCGGGGAAGGGGAGGGGTGGGCTTGCCCAGACGGGTAGGGCAGACGAGTGGGGGGCCTGGGCGACTCGTCTAGAGCGCCCGCTGCCCCCCGGCCCCCCGCGCCCGGTACCCTCGGCCCATGCCCGCCCGCCGCGTGCCGGTCATTCTTCTTAGCTCCGGGGAGTCCGGACGCTAGAGGCTTTTCGCCGCGTACCCGCCCGCACTCCCCCCGCTTCCCTCCCCAGGGCGCGGGGGGCTTCGCTTTCCCACCCCACCTTTCCAGAGGAGGTCCACCCATGAGCCACGCCCCCCCCACCCCGTCCCCCAGCGGCGCTCCGGCCAACGGTGCCCAGGCCCTGTGGCACAGCCTCGCCGCGCACGGGGTCACGACCGTCTTCGGCTATCCCGGCGGGGCGATTATGCCCGTGTACGACGCCTTGACGCTGTTTCCCGACATCCGGCATATCCTGGCCCGCCACGAGCAGGGGGCCATCCACGCGGCGGAGGGCTGGGCGCGGGCGACGGGCCGCCTGGGGGTCTGCTTGGCGACGAGCGGGCCGGGGGCCACCAACCTGGTCACCGGGCTGGCGGACGCGCTGATGGACTCGGTGCCCCTGCTCGCCATCACTGGGAATGTGCCCCGCTCCCTGATGGGCACGGACGCCTTTCAGGAGGCCGACATCACGGGCATCACCCTTCCGGTCACCAAACACAACTACGTCGTGCAGGACGCCGCAGACCTGCCGGGCATCCTGGCCGAGGCGATTCGCATCGCCCGGTCGGGGCGGCCCGGCCCGGTGCTCGTCGACATCCCCAAGGACGTGCAGCTCGCCCCCTTTGCCGGGGCAGTGACCCCCCCGCATCCCCTCCCGCCCGCGCCCACCCCCGACCCGGCGCGGGTGGAGGCCGCCGCCGAGCTGCTGCGCGGAGCCGCGCGGCCCGTGCTCATGCTGGGGGGCGGGGCGCAGGGAGCCGCCGCCGAGGTGACGGCCCTGGCGCGGGCCTGGGGCCTGCCGACGATTACCACCCTGATGGGGCTGGGGGCCTTTCCCGCCTCTGACCCCCTGTGGCTGGGGATGCCGGGGATGCACGGCTCGGTTGCGGCCAACCGCGCCATCTCCGAAGCCGACCTCATCGTCGGCCTCGGCCTGCGCTTTGACGACCGGGTCACCGGGCGGGTGAGCGGCTTTGCCCCCCACGCCCGCATCGTCCATGTGGACCTCGACGCTGCCGAAATCGGCAAAATCGTGCCCACGCACCTGCCCATCCGGGGCGACGCGGGACAGGTGGCGCGGCTCCTGGCGGGGCGGGCGGGAGCGGGGGACCCCCCCCGGCGGCCCGACTGGGAAGCCCGCCTCGCCGAGTGGCGCACCCGCGGCGGGCACCCCGACCACTGGGGGGCGGCGCAGGCGGTGCGGCAGGTCGTCTCGCGGTTGGGGCCGAACGACATCCTCAGCACGGATGTGGGCCAGCACCAGATGCTCGCCGCCCAGCTCGCCCGCTTCCAAAAGCCCCGGCGCTGGCTGACGTCGGGGGGCCTGGGCACCATGGGCTTCGGCTTTCCGGCGGCCATCGGCGCGGCCCTGGCCGAGCCGGAAGTCACCTGCATGGTGGTGGCCGGGGACGGCGGCTTTCAGATGACCGCCCAGGAACTCGCCACCCTGACGAAGTACGGCATTCGCAACGTCAAGATTTGCGTGGTGAACAACTCTTATCTGGGGATGGTCCGGCAGTGGCAGGAACTCTTCCACGAGCGGCGCTACTCGGAGGTCTACCTGGGGGATTCCAACCCCGATTTCCTCAAGCTGGCGGACGCTTACGGCCTTCCCGGCTGGCGGGCCGACAATGCCGCCGACCTGGAGGAGGCCATCAGCGCCTGGCTCGCCCACGATGGGAGTGCCCTGCTGGAGGTCGTGGTGCCGAACGAGCACGGCGTCTTCCCGATGGTGCCCGCCGGAGCCGCCCTGAGCGAGATGCTGGAAACCGACCCCCGGTCCCCCGTGGCGGGAGGCCCCGCATGAGCGCCGACCACCTCCTGAGCGTCCTGGTGCGCGACGAACCGCGGGTACTCACGCGCATCACCTCGCTGTTTGGCCGCCGGGGATACAACATCCGCAGCCTGTCGGTGGGCACGACCGAGCAGCCGGGGGTCAGCCGCCTGACCTGCGTGGTGACCGGGGAACGGGCGGTCGTCGTGCAGGCGATGCGCCAGCTCGAAAAGCTGCATGACGTGCTGCACGTCATAGACCACAGCCTGGAGAAGTTCGTGGACCGCGAGCTGCTGCTCGTCAAGGTGGCGATTACCCCCGAAAGCCGGGTGGAGGTTCGGCAGATTGCCGAGGACTTCCGCGCCCGCATCGTGGATGTGGGCCGCCGGGCGCTCACCTTCGAGGTGACCGGCGATGAGGGCAAGGTCACCGCCTTTCTCGAACAGATGCGCCCCTTCGGCATCATCGAGACGATGCGGACCGGGCGGGTGGCCCTCACCCGCGGCTCGAACGCCGACATTCCGGCCCACGTCTATCACGGCGGCCAGAGCCGGGCGCTGACGCCCGCGCTCGCGGAGGGCGAGGCTTCCCTACGTTCATGACCGTTTTCTGTTTCCGTCCCCGTCCCCGCCTCCCCGATACTGCCTCCTATGAGCGACACCAGCGCCCAGAAGGTCGATGCCCGCCACTCGCCCAAGGGACCGGACGGCCAGAAGTACCTCGCCAGCGGCAAGACGCTCTCCATGCGGCTGTGGGAGGACGAGCCGCCCGGCGAGGGGGACGAGGTTCACACCCGCCCCTACGAGACGGTGGGCTACGTCATCGCGGGCCGCGCCGAGCTGCACCTGGAAGGCTCCATGCTGCTGCTCGAACCCGGCAACTCCTGGGTGGTGCCGCGGGGGGCCAGCCACCGGTACCGCATCCTCGACACGTTTACGGCGGTGGAAGCCACCCACCCGCCCGCCCAGGTGCACGGGCGGGACGAGTAAGCCGAAGAGTCCGTTTCCACGAGGGGCTGGGGGAAGCGCGGGACAGGGGCGACCCGCCCGCGCCTCCCCCGGCCCCTCTAGCCCGCAACCCTGCTTTCCCTCACGTTTTGGAGGAGAATCCCCCCATGCCCGCGACCCTGTACTACGACCGTGACGTCGACCTCTCGCCCATCGAGGAGCGGCTGGTGGCCATCATCGGCTACGGCTCTCAGGCCCATGCCCACGCCCAGAACCTGCGCGACAGCGGCCTGAACGTGGTCGTCGGGCTGCGCGAGGGGTCCGCGAGCCGCCCCAAGGCCGAGCAAGCGGGCCTGCGGGTGACCACCGTCGAGGAGGCCACCCGCGAGGCCGACGTGGTCATGCTCCTCATCCCCGACGAGGCCCAGCCGGAGGTGTACGCCCGCAGCATCGCTCCCCACCTGCGTCCCGGCCAGGCCCTCGCCTTCGGACACGGCTTCAACATTCACTTCGGGCGCATCACGCCGCCCGCCGGGATAGACGTGTTTCTGGTTGCCCCCAAGGGACCGGGCCACATGCTGCGCCGCCTGTACGCGGATGGCAGCGGGATGCCCGGCATCTTTGCCGTCGCCCAGGACGCGACCGGGGGGGCGCGGGCGCTCGCCCTGGCCTATGCCCGCGGCATCGGCTGCACGCGGGCGGGCGTGCTGGAGACCACCTTCCGGGAGGAAACCGAAACCGACCTCTTCGGCGAGCAGTCGGTGCTGTGCGGCGGGGTCACCCACCTTATCCAGGCGGGCTTCGAGACGCTGGTCGAAGCCGGGTACCAACCCGAAATCGCTTACTTCGAGACCCTGCACGAGGTCAAGCTGATCGTGGACCTCATCTACGAGAAGGGCTTTGCCGGGATGCGCCACTCCATCTCCAACACCGCCGAGTTCGGTGACTACGTGACCGGGCCGCGCATCATCACGGACGAGACCAAGGCGACCATGAAAGACGTGCTCGCGGACATCCAGCAGGGCCGCTTCGCCGAGCGCTTCGTCGCTGACGCCGAAGCCGGATTCCCCTTCATGCAGGAGCAGCGCCGGAAGATGCGCGGCCACCTCCTCGAACAGGTGGGGGCCGAGCTGCGGGCGAAGATGCCCTTTATCGAGAAGCGGGAGCTGGAGGTCTAGCGCTGCCACCCGTGCAGACAAGCCCCCCGCCCCCCCGCCCCCGTACCCCCTACACTCAGCTCATGTTCGCCCCCCGCGCCCTTCTTCTTCCCGTTCCTCCGGTGGAGTGAGCGGCGGCGAGGAAGTGCCCACCCCCCGGAGGAAGTGCCCTCCGGGGGCTTTTTCTTTGTTCTTTGTTCTTGGCGCTCACGTTCAGGAGGCCCCATGACCCAGGTTGACCCCGCCCGCATCCGCATCTTCGACACTACCCTGCGCGACGGCGAGCAGTCGCCCGGCGTGGCCCTCCAGCACGGGCAGAAGCTGGAAATCGCCCACCAGCTCGCCCGGCTGGGGGTGGACGTCATCGAGGCGGGCTTTCCCATCGCCAGCCCCGGCGACCTGGAGGGGGTATCGCGCATCGCCCGCGAGGTGCGCGGCCCGGTCATCGCGGCGCTCGCCCGTGCCCACCGTGCCGACATCGAGGCGGCGGCGCGGGCGGTGGAGGCCGCCGACAAACCCCGCATCCACACCTTTATCGCCACCAGCCCCATCCACATGACCCGCAAGTTGAACCTCACGCCGGACGCCGTGGTGGAGCGGGCGGTCGAGGCGGTGCGGCTGGCGCGCTCCTTTGTGGACGACGTGGAGTTCAGCGCAGAGGACGCCACCCGCTCGGAGCCAGAGTTCCTGCGGCGGGTCTTTTTGGCCGCTGCCGAGGCGGGGGCAACCACCCTGAATGTCCCCGACACGGTGGGCTACGCGACCCCCGCCGAGATTCGCTCGCTCTTCGCGTACTTGCGGGCCGAGCTGCCGGAGCACGTCGTCCTCTCGGCCCACTGCCACGACGACCTGGGGCTGGCGGTCGCCAACTCGCTCGCCGCCGCCGAGGGGGGAGCGCGGCAAATCGAGTGCACGGTGAACGGCATCGGCGAGCGGGCCGGAAACGCCAGTCTGGAAGAAATCGTGATGGCCCTCCAGACGCGGGCGGACGCCTACGGCTTTTCTACGGGCATCCGCACCCGCGAGCTGTACCGCGCCTCGCGGCTGGTCAGCCGCCTGAGCGGGATGCCGGTGCAGCCCAACAAGGCGGTCGTGGGCGACAACGCCTTTGCCCACGAGTCGGGCATTCACCAAGACGGGGTCCTCAAGGCCCGCGAGACCTACGAAATCATGCGGGCCGAGCAGGTGGGCCGCGAGGCCGCCGTGCTGGTGATGGGCAAGCATTCGGGGCGGGCCGCCTTCCGCAAGGCGCTCGCCGACCTGGGGTACGCGCTGGAGGAAGACCGCATCGGGGCGCTGTTCGCCCGCTTCAAGGACCTCGCTGACCGCAAGGGGCAGGTCTCTGCCGACGACCTGCGGGCGCTCGTCGACAGCCGCAGCGACGTGCCGCAGACCTTCGCCCTGGAGGGCTTTCAGATTACCTCCGGCATGAACATGACCCCGGTCGCCTTCGTGCGCCTGAAGACCCCGCACGGCTCTGCCGAGGCCACCGCGCACGGCGACGGCCCGGTCGAGGCGGCGTTTCAGGCCATCGGACGCCTCACCGGCATTCACCCGGTGCTGGAGAGCTACCGCATCCAGGCCGTCACGGGCGGCGGCGACGCAGTGGGTGAGGTCAGCATCGCCGCTCGGCACGGCGAGACCAGCCTGCACGGGACGGGCGTGGCGACCGATGTCGTGGAGGCCAGCGCCCGCGCCTGGTTGCGCATCATCAACCAGGTCGTCGCCGGAATGGGCAAGAGCCGCGGGGTGACCCAGGCGTCGGTGTAGTGGCCCTGGCCCCAGCCGCCCACTTCACTGATAAACTGCATTTGATGAAAGAGGGCGCGAGAGGTACCGGAAGAGCCGGGGTCATCCATGCGACCCAACCGTTATTTCTGAGTGCACTTCGGGTCACTGCGGTTGCCCCTGCCAGGGGACTTTCCCTCAAGGAGTTCCGATGAATCCCCCTTCGGTTCTGTTTGTCTGTACGGGCAACACGGCCCGCTCGCAGATGGCCCAAGTGTTGCTAGAGCACCATGGAGAGGGCCGCTACCGGGTGAGTTCGGCGGGTCTAGAGCCGGGCGAGGTGCATCCCCTCACTCGGCGCGTGCTCGAAGAGCGCGGGTTTTCCACGGCCCATCTCTTCGCCAAGGGCGTGCGGCCCCTGCTGGGCGAGCATTTCACCTACGTCATCACCGTTTGTGACCGGGCCGAGGCCAACTGCCCGGTCTTTCCGCACGCGTCGTATCGCGTCTCCTGGGCTTTGCCCGACCCCGCTGCGGCTCAGGGCGACGAAGCGGCGCGGCTCGCCGTCTTCCGGCAAGTCCGGGATGCGGCCGAAGCCCGCGTGCAAGCTTGGCTGCGCGAGCTGGGCCGGGGCGAGCGGTAAGCGCTCTGGGTCGGCTCAGTGTGCGTGCGCTCGCGCTCCCGGTCGCAGGTGCAGCGCGGCCACGATGACGGCCCCCACCAGCAGGCCAAACAGGCCCGACCCCAGCGTCTCGACCAGCCAGGTGACGACCCCCCCGGCAAAGGGCATGGTTCGCCCCATTCCGACGGCGAGGTCGTGAATCACGTGCAGGGGAGCCTCCAGGCCGAACTTCTCCAACCCAGCGAGGATGATGTGCCCGCCCACCCACAGCATGGCGGCGGTGCCGACCACGGCGAGGGCCGCGAGCACCTTGGGCATCCCGCGCACCAGCCCGCGCCCGAACGAACGTCCCGCGCCCGACTCGCCCTGGGCCAGCCGCAAGCCGAAATCGTCCATCTTCACAATCAGGCCCACGACCCCGTACACGAGCGCGGTGATGACGAACGCCACCACCAGCAGCGTGGCGGCCCGCAGCCACAGGGTTTGGTCGGCGACCTCGGCGAGCGAGATGGCCATGATTTCTGCCGAGAGGATGAAGTCGGTGCGGATGGCTCCGGCGACCATCTGTTCCTCGCGGGCCTGCCCGGAGGCCGCGGCGGGAGCGTCGTCCCCGTGACCCTGGTGGCCGCCGCCGAGGGCTTCGTAGACCTTTTCGGCCCCCTCATAACAGAGATAAGCCCCGCCCAGCATCAGGATGGGGGTGATGGCCCCCGGCAAAAACTGACTCAGCAGCAGCGCAGCGGGCAGGATAAAGACGACCTTGTTGCGCAGCGACCCCCGCGCAATCCGCCAGATGATGGGCAGCTCGCGGTCGGGCGTGAACCCGGTGACATAACGGGGTGTGACCGCCGTGTCGTCTACGACAACCCCCACCGCCTTGGCCCCGGCGCGGCCCGCTGCCGCGCCGATGTCGTCGACCGAAGCCGCCGCGAGCTTGGCGATGGCCGCCACGTCATCGAGCAAAGCGACGAGGCCGCCACTCACGGGGAGACCCCCTGGCGAGGCAGGGAAGTGGAGAGCGGGGCAGCCGGAGCGCGTCTGGAGACCATCAGGCCTCCAGGGTAGTGCATGGCCGCTCCCTTAGCCGCGACACCTTTATGCTGCGCGCATGGTCCGCCCGCCCACCTCTGTCCCCTCTGACCGCTTGCTGGCGGCTGCTGAAGCTTTCGCCGAAGCTCGGCACCCCGCAGAGGTGCTGGAGACCTTGTTGGCCCAGGCGCACGCGGCCCTGCGGGTCCCCGTCGCGGTGTGGTGGGTGCCGGAGACACAAGCAGAGTACCCCGCTCACCCCACTGCCCAGGTAGGGGAGGGAGCGCCGTGGCCGGACGAGGCGGCGCTGCGGGCCGTCTGGCCGTGCGGCGCGGGGCAGGTGTCCCCGGCGGGCGGCGTCGCGCTGCTGCCCTTCTGGGCCGGGGAGGGGGGTGGCCGGGGGCTGCTGGGGGTGGCCTGGCCGCAGCCTCCCGGCGAGGAGGAGCGCTGCCTCGCCCGGCAGTTCGCGGCGCAGGCGGCGTGGCAGTTGGGGCAGCTGGCGCGGGGGGGCCGCCGCGACGCCCTGGAAGGACTGGCGCGGGCGGCGCTGCGGTTGGGGCAGGCTACGGGGCTGCGGGCCACGCTGGAGGTCATCGCCGAGGAAGCCCACACGTTGGTCGGGGCGCAGCAGGCGGCCCTCATCCTGACATCGGGCGAGGACGGGACGCCGCCCATCACGGTCCTTTCTCCCCGTGATGAGGGAGCCGCCGAGCACGGTGCCGAGCTTCTTACCCCCACAGGCGGCGACTTGACCGTGCCGCTGCTGGGGCGGGACGGGCGCACCCCCCTCGGCTTGCTGCGTCTGCGGGACCGGGGGGCGGGCGCGTTCAGCCCGGAGGATGAGCGGCTCCTTACGCCGTTCGCGCGGCTGGCCGCCGCGACCCTCGAACAGGCCCGCTCGCTGGAAGCGGCGCAGGCCGAGGTGCAGCGGCGCGAACAGGCCGAGCTGCAATGGCATGTGCGGGCCATGGAACTCGAAGGCCGCATCGGGGCCGCCACCCACGAACTGCAAACCCGTGCGGCGGCGCTCGACGCCTTCGTCGCCTTTAGCGAGGCCGTGGGCACCCAGACGGACGTGACGGTCCTCGCGGAGCAGGCCATTCGGGTGCTGCGGACCACCCTGGGCCACGTCGGCGCGGGCTACTACGAACCGGAAGGGCGGCTGTGGCGGGCGCAGGTTTGGTCGGACGACCTGGCTCCGGAACTCGTCGCGCAGATTCGGGCGGGCCTCCCAGCGGACCTTCCTCCCCTGGCACAGGCCCTTGCGTCGGGGGAGGCGGTCTTTGTGGACGGCTGGGACGGCGAGGCCCACGCCCTGCCCAGCACCCGGCACTACGGGGCGGGGGCCTTTGTGCCCGTCGCCATCGGGGGCGAGGTCCGCTCGCTGCTGGCGGTGGGCACCCGCGCCGCTCGGTGCTGGACCGAGCAAGAGCGCACCGTGATGCGGGCGGTGGGCCGCAGCTTTCAGCTCGCGCTGGAGCGGGCCGAGGCCACCGCCCTGCTGGAGCGGCAGAATGTCGAACTTGCGGCCCGCACCCGCGCCCTGGAAGCCTTCGCGCACCTCACGGGCGACCTGGCCGCCCAGAGTGACCCCCGCGTGTTCGTGCGCCGCGCTCAGGAGGTGATGCTCTCGCTGCTGCCCCCCGGCTACGCCCTGTACTACGAGCAGGACGGTGAGCGCTGGCGCAACCGGGTGCAGGTGGGGGACGTGCGGAATGCCGCCCTGCAAGCCTTTATCGATGCCGGGCCACGGGTGGGCCAGACCCCCAGCGTGGACTTGCCCGCCGCCACCCAGCAGCCCTACTACCAGGACGCCTACGCACGGGGCAGCGACACCCCACAGGAGCTGGTGCAGCACGTGAGCACCGTCGCCTCGCTTCCGGTGTTGCGCCGGGGGGAGGTGGTGGGGGTCCTCGTCGCCGCGATGTTCGAGGGACGGCCCTGGAGCCGCACCGACCGCATCATCCTGGAGACGGTCGTGAGCCATCTGGGTCTTGCCCTGGAGCGGGCCGAGAGCGTGGCCCTCCTCGCCGAGCGCACCGCCGAACTGGAGCAGGCCAATGCCGAGCTGGAGCGCAGCAACGCGGAGCTAGAGCAGTTTGCGTATGTGGCGTCGCACGACCTGCAAGCGCCGATACGGGCGATGACCAGCTTTGCCGAGCTGATTGGGCGGCGCTACGGCGAGCAGCTGGACGAACGGGGCCGGATGTACCTCGGCCAAATCATCACCAGCGGCGAGCACATGAAGCGCCTCGTCGACGACCTGCTCGCCTTTTCACGGGTGCACACTGCGCAGCGCGAGCCAGAAGTGGTGGACGCGAGCGAGGTCTTTGACACGGTGCGCCGCCGCCTCCAGGCGGCGCAAGGGGCGGGGGCGCAGGTCACCCGCGGGGCGTTGCCCCGCGTGCTGGCCGACCCGTATCAGCTCGACCAGTTGTTCCAGAACCTGCTGACGAACGGCCTGAAGTACCGCCGGGAAGGGGTAGAGCCGTCGGTGCACGTGTGGGCACAGCGGGAGGGGGGGATGTGGCGCTTTGCGGTGCGGGACAACGGCATTGGGATAGAGCGGCAGTACTGGGAGCGGATTTTTGTGATTTTCCAGCGGCTGCACGGTCGGGAGGCGTACGAGGGGACGGGGATAGGGCTGGCGGTGTGCAAAAAGATTGTGGAGCGGCACGGGGGGCAGCTGTGGGTCCAGAGCACGCCCGGCGAGGGCAGCACCTTTTTCTTTACCCTCCCCGCAGCCTAAGGGCGGCCCCGGCGGGGGTGCTGTAATGCGGGGCGATGACCGCGCCGCCTGCCGCCCCTGCCCGCGCCTCCGTGCTCGCCCTGCTCGCCTTTCTCGCCTTCGTCAGCTTGGGGCTGCCCGATGGCCTGTTGGGGGTGGCCTGGCCCTCCATGCGGGGCGACTTCGGGGTGCCGCTGGACGCCCTGGGACTGCTCGCGGCCACGCAGACGGCGGGGTATCTCACCGCCAGCTTCCTGAGTGGGCGGCTGCTGCGGGTCATGCCCATCGGCACGGTGCTCGCGCTCTCGACGCTGGCGGCGGCGGGGGCACTGCTGGGGTTTGCGGCGGCCTCTGCCTGGCCCGTGCTGCTGGGGTTTGCGGTGCTGGCGGGGCTGGGGGGCGGCGCGGTCGACGCCGGACTCAACGCGTACGGGGCGCGGCACTTTAGCGCCCGCACCCTCAACTGGCTGCACGCCTGTTTCGGGGTGGGGACCACCTTGGGGCCGCTCATCGTCACGGCAGTGCTGGGAGCGGGGCAGGGCTGGCGCTGGAGTTACGTCCTGGTGGGGACGGCGCAGCTCGGCTTGGCGCTGACCTTTTTTCTGACCCGGCGGCGCTGGGCGGGGTCCGCCTCGGCAGGTGCGGCCCCGGCCCCTGACCCCGCTCGCACCCGCGACACGCTGCGCCGCCCGGTCGTGTGGCTGGGGATGCTGACCTTTTTCGTCTACACCGGGGTCGAGGTGGTCGCCGCACAGTGGAGCTACTCGCTCATGACCCTGGAGCGCGGGGTACCACCCGCCCAGGCGGGGCTGGCCGTGAGCCTCTACTGGGGCAGCCTGATGGCGGGGCGGATTCTTTTTGGGACGGTCGCCCACCGGGTGCCGCTGGTCGCGACCCTGCGGGCCTGCCTGGTGACCAGCGTGGTGGGGGCCCTGCTCTTTTGGCTGGAGCCGACGCCGAGCCTGGCGGTGGCCGGACTGATGCTCATCGGGGGGGCGCTCGCGCCCGTCTTCGCCTCGCTGGTCAGCCTCACGCCGGGGCGGGTCGGGGGGGCGCACGCCGACAGCGCCATCGGGTTTCAGGTCGCCGCTGCCGGGCTGGGGGGCGCGGCCCTCACCGCGCTCGTGGGGGTGCTCTCTCGCTGGGGCGGGCTAGAGGTTATCGGGCTGTCGGTCACGGTCCTCGCGGCGCTGCTGCTCGCGCTCTATGAAGGGTTCGTGCGGGTGGGCGGTGAGGAGGCAGGGCCGGGACAAGCGACCACTGGGCCTTTAGGGGCCACTCAGGTTCCTGACCGCGGGGCGGGGTAGGGTCGGGGCACGAGAGCGGGTCCGGGTCTTCCTGGCCCAAGGGTCGGTGCCCATACACCGCCGGGGCGGAGTCTGTCGGACGGACCCCGCCCCGTGCCTTTCCGCGCTCTGCCTTTCTCATCTTCTCACGCTTCGTAAGGAGGACCCATGATTACCCCCGACGACCTCAGCCGTATCCGCGCCCTGCCGGGCGACGCGTCCGTTCTGATGGCCGTGGTGCACGTCAACCCCGCCGACCCGGAGAACCACGGCGGGGCGCTGACCACCCGCGTCAAGAGTGCCCTGGCAGACCTCGGCGTGCCGCCCACACTGGGTCAGCGCCTGCTGGACGACGTGGCCCGCGCCCGCGAAGCCCGCGGCAAGAGTGCCGTGTACGTGCTGGGCGAGGGCATCGACGAGCGCTTTGACGTGCAGCTCGACCTGCCCGAACGCTTCCACTTCGGGCGGCCCCTGCCGGTGCTTGTCGAGCAGGCGGCGCAGGCCCTGCCCCGCGCCGGGGTGCTCGCCGTCGACCGCGACTGGGCACGGTTCTTTGTCTTCGAGCAGGGCGAGCTGCACGAGATTCGCCGCGAGCGCCACACCGAGCTGGACGAGCTGGACCGCGACGAGCTGACGGCCTCCACCACGGCGGTGCCCGGCGCGCCGGGGGCGGCCCGCGCCCAGGATGGCAGCGGCTTCAGCGGGCAGGGCACTGGCCCGCGCAGCGACAGCGGAGTCGAGTTCTTTCAGCGTCACCTCGACGCTCTGCAACAGCGTTTTTACAGCGACATGGCCGCGCAGCTCGCGACCGAGCTGAAGGCGCGGGACCTGCGGCACCTCGTCCTGGTCGGTCCGGTCGCTCGGCTCGCCGAGTTTCGGGCCGAACTCCCCGACACGGCCCCCTTCACGGTGATTGGCGAGACGAACGTAGAGGTTGGCACCGGGACCGCCCCCGAACAGGCCATCCTCGACCGCCTGTTGCCGCTGCTGGAGGACTTCGCCCGCGAGGATGAAGCCCGGCTGATGGCCCAGCTCCAGGAAGAAGGGGTCATGGAAATGGAGCGCGTCCTGGAGATGGTCCAGCAGGGGCGCGTCTCCCTGCTCGTCATTCCGGAGGACGGCTCGCAGCTGCACCTCTTCCGCAGCCACAACCCCGACGTGCCCTACTTCACCGCCCGCAAGGACGTGACTGAAAGTCCCCTCGACGGCAGCTTGATGGAGCGGGTGACCCTGGAGGAAGTGCTGACGCCACTGCGTGAGCTGTACGGGCTGGAGGTGCGCCGGGTTCACGGCGAGCACGCCGAGCGGCTGGTGCGGGAATACGGCGGCCTGGCCGCGCTGACCCGCTACTGAACAGGCTCTGACCGCTTGCGCCCGCCCTGGCCCCGCCGCGCTGACCGCGCCGTGAGGTCGGGGCGACTGCTGAGCTGAATGAGGGGCTTGACCGCCGTGCGGCTCCCCAGGCCCAGCGCCGCCGTCACCTCGCGCTGGGTGGCGTCCTCGGCCAGCAGCTTGAGGCCCGCCGCGTGCCGCAGGGCGTGCCAGGCCCGGTAGGGCACCCCCGCCCGTCCGCACAGCCGAAAGATTTTGGCCCGCAACTCGGCGTCGCTGAGGGCGGCCCCCCCGCGGGAAAACAGCAACCCTTCTGGCGGCCCGTACAGGGGGGTCTCGCCCCGCAGCCGCGCCCAAGCGTCCAGCGCCTCTCGCAACTGCGGCGTGCAGGCGACCGTTCGCCCCGCCACGCGCAGGCTAGAGCGGTCCTCCGCGACCGCCCCGAAGGTCAGGTCCCGCACCTCCGGCCCGCTCAGGCCGCCGTGCGCCCCCAGCAGCACAAGCGCCCGTTCCTCGGCGGAAGCATGCTCCAGCAGCCGGGCGACCTCGTCCGCCGTATAGACCGGGCGGCGCTCGTGTGGGGCGTGCGGACGGCCCCGAACGCTCACGAAGGGGTTCACCTGCACCAGCCCCAGCTCTCCCAGCAGCCGGTAGAGACGCCGGACCTGCACGAGGCGGTTGTTGACCGTCGCGGCCACCCCGCCATACTCGGTCGCCAGCCAGTCCGCGTAGGCTTGGGCAAAGGCTGGGGGGTCGGGCACATTCAGCAGGCTGCGCCCCTCAGCCTCCAGCCAGCGCCCGAACACCCGCCAGCCGCTGAGCACGTTCTTGCGGGTCGCGCCGGTGGGCGGGCCGGGCAGCGCCGTCGCCAGCAGGTCCAGCGCCGCGGCGAGGTCCCCCCGTTCCAGCAAGCGCCGCAGCGTATCGGGTGAGGGAGCCATAAGGAAAGGATAGCCGGGCGAAGCGGGAAAGTGCACCGCCGCCACCGCGTCTCCCCGCCTCCCCTATAGTCTCTGCGTGTCCGCGCCTCCTTCGGCAACCCCGCCGCCCCGCTGGCTTCCCCCCTGGCTGGCGCTTTTGCCCGCCGCCTACGTGCTGTCTCCCCTGGCCCTGCTGAGCCTGCCCTGGCTGCGGCAACTGCCACGGCCCGCCTGGTGGGTGCTGGGGTTTTACGCGCTCAGTCAGCAGCTCCCCGCGCTGTTCTCCCCAGAGCCGTTCCTGGCCAGCTTGCTCGCCCTGGGGCGGACCCTGCTGATGCTGGGGCTGATGGGGGTAGGCGTGGCCCTGGGAGATGCCCGGCAGCTGCGGGGAATGCGCTGGGGTCTGGCACTCGTCTTTCTCACGGCCCTGCTCTCCAGCGGGCTGGGGGGCACCGACTTGGTGATTGGACGCCTGAGCCATCCCTATATGACCCCGATTACGCTGGGCCTGGCGGGAGCGCTGGGCGTATGGCTCGCCCTGTTTGGCGCGGGCCGCTTATGGTGGCGTCTGCCCTTCGCCCTGCTGGCCGCGGGCGTGCTGCTGCTCTCCGGCAGCCGCGGGGCGGTGGCCGCCACCCTGGTCGGAGGACTGGCGGGCTACGTCCTCCAGGGGGGCCGGAGGTGGGCGGGCGGACTGCTGACCGCTGCCGCGCTCCTTGCGGGGGGCTTTTATCTGGGGCAGCGGCTGGATATCGGCGCGCTCACCCGGCTGGGCACCGCCGACGTCACCGGGCGGGACGTGCTTTGGTACAACGTGCTCAGCGTCATTCAGAGTGAGCCGTGGAGTGGGGTGGGCAGCTACCGGTTGGGGACCCGCCTCACGCCCCCTGGCGGCACCTGCGAACTCTTTGCTTCCCCTTCCGGAGCGGTGCCGGAATGCCCGGTCTGGCTGGAACGTCTGGGCAATCCCTGGCTCATCGCCCACAACGTCACCTTGCAGCAATGGGCGGAAACGGGGCCACTTGGCGTGCTGGGCCTATTTCTGCTGCTGGGCACCGCCCTGGTCGCGGCGGTGCAGGCCCGGTCGGCCCTGGGGCTGGCGGTCATGGCGGGCCTGTTGGTCGCGACGGTCAATGACAACACGCTGCTGGTCCCCAGTCCTTTTTTCGCCGAGGTCTTTTGGATCGTGGCGGGGGCCTCGCTGACCCGGTTGCAGTTCAGTGCTCCTGGGGTCGGCCTCACGGCTGCCGGACTCCTGGCGGCGCTGTCTTTGCCGCTCTTTCCCCTGCTGCGCCCCCCTCCTGCGCCGGGCACCCTTCAGCTCGCTTTCCTGAATGCACCCGCCGTGGCGGCGGCCTCGCAGCCCTACCGGGTGCTGGTGCAGTTCAGCGGGCCAGCCGGGAACTACCGGGCCGTCTTGCGGAGCTGTCCAGATTCCTGCACGCTGCTCGGCAGCCGGCCCTTTGTCATCCAGGAAAAGGCTTCTCCCGTGCTGACGTTTGAAACCCCGCTCGTTCGCGTTCGAACTCAGCCCGTCGAACTGCTGCTCTACCCTGGCTCCTCCAGCCGTGACCCCAGGCCCCTGGGCCGATACCGCTGGGAGGTGACGCAGCACCCATGAAGCGGCCTCTGTCCCCGTTCTGGCTCCTGACCCCCCTCCTTCCGCTGCTGGCGGTCGCCGCTGTGACCCAGCTCCCGCTGGCAGCGCCTGACCTGCCCCTCCCCCAGCCCGTTCTGAACTGCACGCAGCCCCCGACCTATCGGGTGGGATATGAGCTGGAAGCTGGAGGCTTACGTCCAGAGGGCGAGGGCTTTAAGTTCTGGGGAGAATCCCTGTTGGAAACCGACCTTTGCCGTGCTGGCATTCTGCTGGTCACCGCCGAGGGTCAGGTTGCCGGTGGTGCCCCGCCGCGGCTGGACATCGCCCTGAACTCGCGGTCGCTGGCGAGCTTCACCTTTGGCGCTCCCAGGACCGTCCGCGTCCCCATCCCTGGCCCCGGACGGCTGACCCTCGGTTACTTCAATGACTACTACCGCTCCGAAGCGCGGGTCGCCTCCCTAGAAAACCTCCGCTTTCGCGGGCGGGCCTGCCGCGACCTCGCCGTGACCGTTCCGCCGGAGACAGGGGGGACGTGGAATCCATCCACGCGCACCGCTTCCTTGGTGACCGACGTGCCGATGACCCTGCGGCCCTGTGCCGCCGGAGAACTCACCCTGCGCGTGGTGGGACGGTCTGGCAACGGTGTCTTTCCCATCCTGGAGCTGGAGCAGGGGGGCCGCCGACTCGCCCGCGTGCAGACCTCCGGGGTGCGGCAGCCCCTGCGGCTTGACGTCGCGCCCGGCCCCCTCACCATCCGGCTGACCAATCCCTACTTCAAGGAGCTGGCAGACCGGAACCTGATGGTGCGGCAGCTGGAGTTCAGGCCGACTCCCCCCACGTCCCCCTGAGCGCCTGCCACCGCTCCGTATTGAGGGAGACGTCCGCCGGAAGGAGCACCTTCGCCTCGGCCCGTCGGCCAGGCCTCACATCGGGCTTGCGGCGGCGGGCGAGGTCATAGACACTTTTGCGTTCAGTTGCGACATGCAAAACCTCGTCAGGAATCTGATCAGCATGCCGGATGACCTCGGCGATCATTGGAGCGATCACGTCCACATAGTCCTGACTGGTGTACACGTCCTCAAAGGCCACCGGATGCTGAAACTCACGGGGACGGAAGCTGGTGCGGACAATCAGGACTTGCTTCGCCTGGCGCGCTGCCTCCTCGGCCACCAGTTTGGTCAGGGCGTAGGAGTTGACCGGGGGACCAGGGACATCCGTTTCCCGGTAGTGACCCTGCTCTCCACTGAAGACATAATCTGTGGAGATATAAATCAGCCGCGCACCTATCGCGGCAGCGGCAGCGGCAACATGCCGCGTCCCCTCCACGTTCACGCGCCAGCAGGCTTCCCGGTCCCGTTCAGCTCCAGCCACATCGGTGTAGGCGGCGGCGTGCACGATGAGCGCTGGCCGCGCCCGTTCTACCGCCGAGCGCACGCTGTGCGGGTTGGTCACGTCCAACTCTTGCCGCGTGGGGGCCAGGAGGTTCGGCAGGAGGCCCCTGAGTTCCTGACCTAAGCGTCCGGAGCCTCCCGTGATAAGAACCGGCGGTGGCGTGGTTTCCATCAGCGTACGCTCCCAAACTTGTTCTCCGGAATCAAGCGGGCGAGGCCGGCGCGGATGGCCGCGTCATCCTTGGCCTCGGCGTGCTCGCGCAGCGTTCGCAGCTCGCGCAGCAGGGCTGGGGCATCCACCTGACCCAGCCGGGCGCTGAAAATCTCGCTGTGGGTGGTCGCGTCGGCTCCTTCGCTGGGGGTGAGCAGTTCCTCGTAGAGCTTCTCGCCGGGGCGGATGCCGCTGAAGACCACATCCACGTCGCGGGCACCGCTGAGGCGAATCACGTCGCGGGCGAGGTCAGCGATTCTCACCGGGTCGCCCATGTTGAGCACGTAGACCTTGCCATTCTCGGCGAGGCCCCCGGCCTGGAGCACCAGCCGGGCCGCTTCGGGGATGGTCATGAAGTAGCGCACCATCTCCGGGTGGGTCACGGTGACGGGGCCGCCCGCCCGAATCTGGGCCATGAAGGTGGGCACCACGCTGCCCCGGCTGCCCAGCACGTTGCCGAAGCGCACTGAGACAAAGGCCTGCCCCTCCCGCGCCCGCGCCGCCCCCGCCGAGACGACCATCTCCGCGACTCGCTTGGAAGCGCCCATCACACTGGTCGGGTTGACGGCCTTGTCGGTGGAGATATTGACCAGCCGCCCCACCCCGAACTCCAGGCAAAGGTCTACGACGTTTTGCGTGCCGACCACGTTGTTCAAGATGGCCTCGGAAGGCGCTTCCTCCATGAGCGGGACGTGTTTATGGGCGGCGGCGTGGAACACCACGTCCGGGCGATAGCGCTCAAAGACGACCCGCAGCCGGGCGGCGTCGCGCACGTCCCCGATGAGGCCCACCTGCTTGATCTCCGGCCAGGTGCGCCCCAGTTCCTGCTGGATGGAGAAGATGCTGTTCTCGCCGCGCCCGAACAGCAGCACGGTGGCGGGACCAAAGGGGGCAATCTGCCGCACAATCTCCGAGCCGATGCTGCCGCCCGCCCCAGTGACCAGGACCACGCGGCCCCGCAGATACCCGGCGATTTCGGCGGTGTTGAGCTGCACGGGGGGACGCCGCAGCAGGTCTTCGAGATTGACGTCGCGAATCTGGCTGATGTTCACGTTTCCGCTGAGAATCTCGAAGACGCCGGGGATGATGCGGTAGCGCAGCCCGGCGTCACGGGCGAGGTCGACCACCCGGCGCACGAACCGCCCGTCAGCGGACGGCACCGCAATGAGGACCTCTTGCGCCCCCTCACGGGCGGCGACGGCGGGCAACTCGGCCACCGGACCGAAGACGGGCAGGCCGACCACTCGCGTGCGGACCTTGCTCGGCTCGTCATCCAGGAAGCCGATGGGTTCCAGTCCGGCTTCGGGGTGCCGCTGCATCTCGCGCGCGATGAGGGTGCCCGCTTCTCCGGCCCCCACAATCAGCACCCGCCGCCGCTGCGGCGCGGCCCGCAGGCGCACCCGCTCGTCACTCAGCCGCGAAAGGAGACGTACCCCGCCGAGCAGCAAGAAGCCCAGCACCCCCGCCAGGACCGGCACGCTGCGCGGGAGCTGAAGCCACCCCTGAAGGATGAAGCCCAGCGCGAACATCACCAAGGTTGCCAGCAGCGCCGCCCGCCCCAGCCGGTGCAGGTCCAGCACACCCACCCGCCGCCACGCTTGCCGGTGCAGGCTGTAGTAGGCTTCCAGCCCGCCCATCACGACGACGCTGAGCAGCAGATAGCCCCACACATTGGACGGAATGCCCAGCGTCAGCAGGTCCGGCTTGCGAAAAGCGTAGGCGAGCAGCCCCGCCGCTCCCCACAGGGCGAGGTCAAGCAGGAACTTGGTGACTCCGGGAGGCACGGCACTTAGCCCCGCGTGGCCTGCGCGAGCACGTCGCCCACCACGTCCGCCATCTGGCCCATATCTTCCGGCGTGAGGGTCGGGTGGACCAGGAACATCAGTGAGGTCTCGCCGAGTTCGCGGGCCACCGGGAAGCGCTCCTGCGGACCATATCCGGCGTCCTGAAACGCCTTTTCGAGGTAAATCTCCGAGCACGAGCCGCTGAAGCAGGGCACCCCACGGGCGGCAATCTCGGTCATGATGCGATCACGGGTCCAGCCCTCGCGCAGGGCTTCGGGGCGGACATAGGCGTAGTACTTGTAGTAGGCGTGGAAGATCTCTTCCGGCGGCAGGGTGAGGCGCAGGGCTGGATGCCCGGCAAACCGCTCATTGAGCACAGCGGCGTTGGCCCGGCGGCGCTCCATCCAGTCCGGCAGCTTGCGGAGCTGCAACCTCCCGATGGCCGCCTGCACCTCCAGCATGCGCCAGTTGGTCCCAAAGGACTCGTGCAGCCAGCGGAAGCCGGGTGGGTGCTCGCGCTCGTAGACGGCCTCGTAGCTCTTGCCGTGGTCCTTGAAGGCCCAGGCCCGCCGCCAGGCTGCGGTATCGTTCAGCGCGAGCAGGCCGCCCTCGCCGCCCGTGGTCATGATTTTGTCCTGGCAGAAGGAAAAGGCCCCGGCGTGCCCGATGCTGCCCACCGGACGCCCCTTGTAAAAGGCCCCGTGGGCCTGCGCGCAGTCCTCGATCACGATGAGGTCATGCTTGCGGGCCAGCTCCATGATGGGGTCCATGTCGCAGGGCCACCCCGCGAGGTGCACGGCGATGATGGCGCGGGTCTTCGGGGTGATGAGCGGACGGATGGTCTCGGCAGTCAGGTTGCCAGACTCGCGGTCGACCTCTGCGACGACGGGCACGCAGCCGCGCATCACCGCCGCGCTCGCCGAGGCGATGAAGGTGCGGCTGGTCGTGATGACCTCTGCGCCCTCGCCGATGCCAAAGGCGTAGAGGGCCAGCTCCAGCGCCAGCGTGCCGTTGTGCAGGGCGATGGCGTGCCGCACGCCCAGGTACTCGGCGTACTCGCGCTCGAATTCGCGGGCCTCGGTGCCGGTCCAGTAGTTGACCCGGCCCGACTGGAGGACCGCCGAGACCGCCTGGACCTCGTCGGGTTCGAAGACGGGCCAGCCAGAGAATTTCACTTTTTCAGGTGTCATCATGGACCTCAGTTTCTCCTGATTTAAAGCCAGCTTTCGAGAAGATCACGCAGTACTCTAAAACTATTTACCTCAACCTGCGCCGCAAACGTTTCATCTGCAGGCTCCAGACGGTCTCTGACCTGCAGGGGCAGCCGGAGGCGAACCGTGCGCCAGCCGAGAGAGTTCGGAGCCACAAAATCCTTGAGCACGTTGTCGCCGACATAAAGCAGCGCGGGACCATGTAGGCCGCTGACTCTCTCCATTTCCTGAAATGCCGTAGGGCTGGGTTTCCAGTGATCCTTTCCGTAGGCATCGGTGAAGACGATATGGTCTAGCAGCGATTCTAGGCCCAGCGCGTCAACCTTACGCTGCTGACCAACCAGTTCGCCGTCACTGATTAGTCCTAGAAAAATGCCACGGTGCCGCCAGTGTTCAAGGGCTTCTCGCCATTCGTCAGCGAGTCTTAGATCAGGCTGGTGTTCACGATACACCCGCACCATCTTCAGTACGTCCGAGCGTTCCCCTAGGTGAGGAAAGGCGGTCAAAAGATGATTGAACGTCTGACCGTCGTTCTCCTGGGCAGCCCGCTTAACCAACCACTCGCCGTAGCGCTGACCTTCATCGGGATCGTCACTTAGACTGCGGCCGACCGCCAGAAAGCCGCTCTGAACATATTCATGCTCCAAATACAGTGTGTCGTCGAGATCCAGGATGATGCCCTGCAAGCGAGGCGACACCCGTTCACTCACCACTTGGGCGTTTCCGTGAAGATTTCAGTGTTGGTGCGGGTCATATACATCCCAACTCGGTAGTCGCCCAGACGCGACTCGACGGTTCGTCCCTGGATCTCCTCCAGAAGCCACTGCGGATACCTTCCGCCAGCGGCGTATCCTAGAGGATAGCCCCCTCCGAATCTCGGATTGATTTCTGACAGGAAGTAGCCTTCCGCCGTGTCGAACGCCTGGAGTGTGATGGCCCCCCGAGCCCCAAGACTGCCGGCCACATTCAGGACTTTTGTCAACCATTCGCCGAGGTGGTCGTTACTGCTCAGGGTTACCCCTTGAATGGATTCGCCACCCAGGGTGCGAATGCGCCTGCGCGGCACGAAGTGAATAGGCCGTCCATCCTGCGCGATAAAAGCGTCGATGGTGATCTCGGGTCCATGCATCTCTTTCTGAATGATGGCGTTCGGTACGCGTGTCAGGGTCTTGTGCAATTCATCCCGATGAATGCCGTAGGTATGCATGCTCGCGCTACCGTCTCTGGGCTTGAGAAACAGCCGCTCAGGCAATGTATCGGGAGCCGGGAGGTTCTCCGGCAGCCAGGAAGGCGGCACGGTGATCCTATGGTCCGCGAAGGCCTGCATGGTCAGCCACTTGTCGCCTGTGATCTGCACAAACTCCGGGCTCGAGATGTGAACCCGGCAGCCCTGGTCGGCAAATCGACCTTGCGCTTCGGCCAGAACCTGCAACTCGGTGTCGATGGTTGGTACTAGAAGTCGGACCTGGTAGCGGGCAACGATGTCGAGCAGACGCGGGATATAGGCGGCGTCCGTGACCCGGGGAACCTGCTCCGCGACATCTGCCAGATACAGCGCTGGGGCCAATGGATCGAGATCTGCTCCGATCACCTGCCCACCAAGAGGCGAGACCGCCTCACGTATCGCCTGGAGCAGAGAGGTGCGGCGTCCCGCACTCGTTAACAGGACGTTCACAGCGTTCCCTCCGTGGTGCTGCCCTTGAAAATCGGCATGGTGGCGTCACCCGCCGCACTGATGCCATCACGTCGCAATACTTTGGCAACGGTCATGCACAGAATCCGCAGGTCGAGAGCCAGCGTGCGGTTCTCAACGTACCACACGTCCAGTTCAAACTTTTCCTCCCAGGACAGGGCGTTGCGGCCATTGACCTGTGCCCATCCCGTAATGCCGGGCCGGACCTCGTGCCGCCGCGCCTGCCTGGGGGTATACAGAGGCAGGTACTCCATCAGCAAAGGCCGTGGCCCTACCAGGCTCATGTCGCCCTTCAAGACATTGAGGAGCTCGGGCAGTTCATCCAGGCTGGTCGAGCGCAGGAAGCGGCCAAAAGCCGTCAAACGCTCGGCATCGGGTAGCAGGTGGCCGTCCGGCCCACGCTCATCGGTCATGGTGCGGAACTTGTACATGGTAAACGGCTGCCCCGCAAGCCCCGGCCTGACCTGACGAAAGAGCACCGGAGTCCCCAGCTTGAGGCGCACCAGGCCTGCCAGGACACCCAATGGCAAGGAAAGCAGCAACAGGCCCAGGCCTGCGGCCAGCACATCGAAGGTTCTCTTCTGCGGTTGCAGGCGGCTCAGCGAGTGCCAGGCGAGCAGGTCACCATAAAAATCAGCCCAGCGGGTTTGAACCTGCTCGGGCGAGAACTGTTCACGCACCCAGGCCTGTCCAGCCGCTCCACGCTCACGGGCGACCTGTGGGTGCGCCAGTGCCTCGTCCAGGGCCTGCGCGAGTGCCGAAGCGTCGCCGACTGGCACGATCCATCCAGTTTTGCCGTGCTGCACCGCGTCTCGCGCACCCGTGGCAGTGGTGGTGACGACTGGTAGACCCATTGCTGCCGCCTCCAAAGCAACTGTAGGAAACCCTTCCCGATAGGTTGGCAGGGCCAGAACCGTCATCAGGGGATAGTAAGGCGCTACATCGGGCACGAAACCAGCCCGGATCACGCCTGGGTGCTCCTCAATGGCGGCCCGGACCTGGGCCGGAACCGGGTCCCCTTCCTCGTAATCGCCGACCAGCAACAACCGCACCTCTGGACGCCGAGTGGAGACGGTCTGATAGGCCTCCAGCAATTCCGACATACCCTTGTCCCGCGTGAAGCGCCCGACGAATCCGATGACAGGCGTTCCCTCGGGAAGGTTCAGGGTGCCGCGCAGGGCAGAGGTCAGGGGAAGTGTCCGCGACGGCTCGGGCACTTTCACACCGTTGGCGCTGCCTGCTCCGAGTACCAGGGTCTTGTGGGCGGGCGCCAGACGCAACTCGTGGACGCGTTCGCGCAGGCTGGGGCTGACACATACGATGCGGTGCGCGCACGCCATCGCCAGACGTTCGGTCAAGGTCAGAAGCTGGCGCCTGGCCCCGGTGGCCGTTTCCAGACGCAGGCCATGCAGGGTATAGATGCGGACGGGCACACATGCCGCGGCCCCAGCCAGACCCGCCAGCAGGCCCGCTTTGGGTGTACCGACGTTGAGCACATCGGGCCTGAATTGGCGCACAGCCCTGTACATTTGCCGCAGGGCGCGCGCATCCGCAGGGGGGTTGATCTCGCGTTCCATGGGAACAGGAAAAGCAGAAGCCCCTTCGCTGAGGGCAAAGCTCTCCAGCTGCCCCGCTGGGCCTGCCCCACTGCTAACCCCTACACGCCAGCCGCGCTCGCGCATGCGGGTCAGTTGCCCCCGCAAAAAGCCCAGGCTGACAGAGGCGGTCACGACAAAAAGAATGGCGGGAGCATTAGGTTTCATTTGCCCTCGTCCACCGCTTCTCCCAGATCAGGGCGTCGTGGATTCCCTGCCGAATGCTCCGTTCGGGCTGCCACCCCAACAGTTCCGCTGCCCGGCGCATGTCTGCATACGCGCCAGCATTGTCCCCAGCCCGGCGAGGCCCGACCCGCACCTGCAAGGCCAGACCCGACACCGCCAGAAAAGCGTCAACAAACTCCTGCACCGTGACCCCCTGTCCAGAACCCAGATTCAGGATAGTGCAGCCTGGCGCTTGCTCGCGCTGTACATAGTCCAGTGCCGCCACATGTGCCCGCGCCAAATCCCAGACATGGATATAGTCGCGAACCGGAGTGCCGTCACGGGTCGGGTAATCATCCCCATTGATCACAAATTCCCCGCCACCTGCCCCGGCGAGCTTGGTGAGCCTACCCAGAATATGAGACGGGTCCGTTTTGTAAGGCCCCGACCGGAACGCTGGATCGGCCCCCACCGGATTGAAATACCGCAGGGCCACAGCCGCTGCCCCAAACTGACGGCCAACATCTGCCAACACGCCCTCGAACATCAGCTTCGACCGGGCGTACGGGCTGAGGGGATTCAGAGGCGCCGTCTCGGCCAGCCCCTGTGAGCCATTCCCTCCCTGGTAGACCGCCGCCGTCGAGCTGAAGATCACGCGCTTTACCCCCCGCGCCAGCACCCTTTCCAGCAACGTCGTGGCCTTGCCCAGATTCTCGGTGTAGTACAGGGCAGGCAGGCGCGTGGACTCCTCCACATCAATGAGTGCCGCGAAATGCATCAGCACCTCGATATCTGGATGTTCTGCGAGGACGCGGTCCAGCACAGCCTGATCCGCGATATCACCGACATAGAGAGGATGCCCTGCGGCAAAGGCGACCTGCCCCTGCACCAGCGAGTCCAGAATGACCGGCATCTCTCTAGGGGTCAAAAGTGGCGAGAAAGTCGGGAAACGCGCGTGCAGCCCCACGGTTGGGCTTGGTCAGCACGGCGCGAAGGGCATCCAGGCCACGTCTGAAGAGGCTTTTGGGGGGATAGCCGTGCCTGAGGCAGCGTGACGGGTCACGCTGCTGCTCAAACTCTCCCACCAAACAGCACCATACAAAGGCCAGTGCGACCACGGCCAGGAGCGTGGAAACCCGACGGGGATCAGTCAGGTGAGTGCTTTCGAGAAAAAAGCCCCTGGATTTCAGCGCCTGATGCATGTTTTCTGCTGTCCAGCGCAGCGCGTAA
>NZ_KI519504.1:0-30658 GCF_000482805.1 Deinococcus murrayi DSM 11303
AGGCGTTGGTACACGGTGTCGTTTGAGCCGGGGAGGTCAACGATCTGGACGAGCTGGTAGAGGACGACGCTTCGTGCCTGAATCACGGCCAGGATCAGGGCGCTCAGGACGGTCAGGCGACGAGGATCAAGCGGGAAGTGCTCAGCGAGCAGGGCAGTGAGGCTAGACTGAGCGGGGCGGCTCCGGGGGTCTTTCATTGCAGAAAACACCGTACAGGAGCCGATTTCTCAAGTCTCCATCTGACTTTTGACCCCTAGAGAGGATGCACCTACTTCTTCATCGGGATTCCGTCCGAGTTCCTCCACTTCCGGGCAGACACCGGACGGGTCGCGCGTCAGCGTTGCCCCTCGACCGGTTGACCAGTTGGCCTTTTAGGCAGAGTCCCTATGGGTCCCCTCAGTCCAGTCCGGCTTCCGCTGACCAGAGGTCCTCTAGCGCCTCGCGGCGCCGCACCAGCCGCCATTCGCCCTTCTCCCAGAGCGCCTCGGCGGGGCGGGGACGGGTGAGGTAAGTGCTGCTCATGCTCGCGCCGTAGGCTCCAGCTTCCTCAAGTGCCAGCAGGCCGCCGGGTACGGGCGCGGGAAGGGGGACGTCCCGTGCCAGCAGGTCGCCGCTCTCACAGGCTGGCCCTGCCACGTCCCAAAGCTCCGCTGCGCCGCTGCCTTCCCACAGGGCAGTGACCGGATGCTCGGCCCCATACAGCATGGGCCGCAGCAGCTCGGTCATGCCCGCGTCAGTGAGCACAAAGTTGCGCCCGGTGCGCTTGGTGCCCACCACCCGCGTCAGCAGGGTGCCCGCCCGCGCCACCAGGTACCGCCCCGGCTCGACCCACAGCGCCGCCCCAAAGACCGAGGCCGCCTCCCGCGCCGCCTGCGCGATGCCCGGCAGGTCGGCGTCTAGGCCCCAGCCCCCCCCCACGTCCAGCACCTCCAAGCTCCCGACCTCCGGGTGCAGCTCGGCGAGCCGGGCAAAGGCCACGCTGAAGTCAGAGGCGTCGCGGATGGCGCTGCCGATGTGGACATGGAGGCCCAGCGCCGTATGTCCGGCGGCCCGCAGCGCCCGCAACGTGCCCGGCACCTGTGCGGGCGTGACCCCGAACTTGCTGCTCGCCGCACCCGTCGCGAGGTGGGCGTGGGTGCTCACCGCGAGGGCCGGATTGACCCGCACAAGCGCCCGCGAGCCGGGGGGCAAAAGGCCCACTTCCTCCTCCCGGTCAACCACAAAGGTCGCGCCCAGCCGCGCGCCCGCCGCGTAGTCGTCCGGCAGCTTGGCGGGGCCGTTGATGAGCACTTGTTCTCCGCAGGCCCCCACCGCAGCGGCCCGTGCGATTTCTCCGCCGCTAACGCACTCGAAGCCGATGCCCACTCCGTGCAGCCGCCGCAGAAGGGCAAGATTGGGGTTGGCTTTCATGGCGTAGTACACCCGCGCTCCTCCAAAGGCCGCCTGCACTCGCCCCAGCGCGGCGTCTATCTCGGCAGCGTCATAGACATAGAGGGGCGTGCCGAAGCGCTCGGCAGCGGTCTGAAGCTGGTCGCGGGGAATCACGCGGGCCAGTATCTCACCAACAGCTCCCAGGGAGGTCTGAACTCATCGGGCTGCTCGCGGGAGCTGCGGCTTTGCTGGCCCCCATCGGCACTCCAGAAGGAGAGGAGCCGACGGGCTTACTGGCTGAGCTGCCCGATAATCGAGAACATCGGCAGGAACATGCCCGCGACGATGGTGCCCACGATCACTCCTAGGAAGACGATCATCAGCGGCTCGATGGCGGCAGTGAGGCTTTCGACGGCTTCGTCGACCTCGCGGTCATAGAAGTCGCCGACCTTGCCGAGCATGGAATCGAGTGCCCCCGTCTCCTCGCCGATGGACACCATGCTGACGACCATGGGCGGAAAGACCTTGCTCGTGGCCAGGCTTGCGCTCATCGGCTCACCCACCATGACCACGTTCTTGGCGTTCTCGATGGTCTCTTCGACGACAGCGTTGTTTGCGGTGCCCTTGGTGATTTCCAGGCTTTCGATGATGTTCACGCCGCTGCTGATGAGCAGGCCAAAGGTGCGGGCAAAGGACGCGATGGCGCTTTTTTGCAGCAGCTTGCCAAACACGGGCAGCCGCAACTTGATGTCGTCGATGGCGGAGCGGCCCTTTGGCGTCTTGTAGATGAAGCGGTAGGCCACCACGATCAGCCCGATCATGCCGAAAATCAGCAGCCCCGAACTCTTGAGAAAGTCGGAGACCGCCATCAGCAGCCGGGTGATGGCCGGAAGCGGCGCGTTGAGCTGTGCGAGGATACCCGCAAACTGCGGCACGATGGTCGTGAGCAGAAAATAAGTGATGCCCAGCGCAAAGACCAGCACCATGACCGGATAGGTCATCGCGCTTTTAATCTTGCCGCGCAGGGCGAGTTCTTTTTCCTGGAAGGCGGCGATGCGGTCGAGAATCGCGTCCAGGGTGCCGCTGGTCTCGCCTGCCCGCACCAAGTTGACGTACAAACGGTTAAAGACCTTGGGATGCTTGACGATGGCCTCGCTCAGGGGAGTGCCACCCTCCACATCGGTGCGGATGCTCGCCACGATGCCCTGAAAGGCCTTGTGCTCTATTTGCTTTTGCAAGATGGCCAGGGACTGCACGAGCGGCACGCCCGCGTTAATCAGGGTAGCGAGCTGTTTGGAGAAGATGGCGACCTGCTTGAGGCCGGGCGGACGGTCGGTCAGACCCGGAATCTTGACGTCGGCGTTCAGGCCCGTTTTGGGGGGCTTAATCTCGACGATAAAGACGTTTTTGGCGCGCAGGGCGTCGCGGACCTGCCGCTCGGTCTCGGCCTCCATCTGGGACTTCAGGATTTTTCCGGAGCGGTCCCGGACGCGGTATTCGTAGACCGGCATGGCGCTGACTATAGTGGCGGGGGTCTTGCGTTCCCCTTACAACGGGGAAGACGTTCCCTTCCTCCTCCCATGAACACACCCTTGTTTGTCTCCCATGAGGTTGCCTCCCAAGTTGCCCGGGCCGCGGCCTTGCTCGTCAGGGGCGGCGTGGTCGGCTATCCCTCTGAGACGGTGTGGGGTCTCGCCGCGCACCCGGCGTCTCCGGCGGGGCTGGCCGCTCTCGTTACCCTCAAGGGCCGCGACCCCACCAAGCCCGTGCAGGTGTCGTGCCTGGACGTGGCCCATGCCCGGCCCCTGACCCGCACGCCGGAGGTCGTGGATGCGCTCGCAGAGCTGTGGCCGGGGCCGCTGACCCTGGTGCTGCCCGCGTCTGATACCTGCCCGTCCCCCCTTGCGCCCGGCGGCTGGGTGGGGCTGCGCCTGCCCGACCACCCGGTCGCCTCGGCCCTGCTCGCGGCCTGCGGGGGCCTGCTCGCCACGACCAGCCTCAACCCGGCGGGGCGTCCGGCGGCGCGAACCTTCGCTGAGGCGGAAGGCTACGACCTGGGCGTCTTTCTGCTGCCCGACGGCGGCGTTCCCGCACGGGGCGAGGCCAGCACCGTGGTCAGGGTGGGGGCGGGCGGCGAGCTAGAGGTCCTGCGCGAGGGGGCGCTTCCCGTGGACGAGGTGCGGGCGCGCCTGGAGGGCCGCCGCCCATGACGCCCCCGCCAGAGCAGCTGGTCGGCGCGGCCCTGCTCGCTGCTGGACGTCCCCTCACCCGCCGGGAGGTGGCTGAGCTGCTGGGGGTGCCGCCGGAGGCCGCCGCCCGCATCCTGGAGGACTTTGCTGCCCGGCTGCGGGAAGCGGGACTGGGCTTCGAGGTCGAAGCGGTGGCGGGAGGCTACCGCCTGGTCGTGCCCCCGGCCCTCGCCGCGCCTCTCGCGCCGCTGCTGGCCCCACCGCCCCTGCCCCCACTGAGCGCCGCCGCACTGGAGGTGCTGGCCATCATCGCTTACCGCCAGCCCGTCACCCGCGCCGAGATAGAAGCGATGCGTGGCGGCAGCGCGGGCACGGTCGTCACCCTTCAGGAACGCGAACTCGTCAAGGTGGTGGGCCGCTCGGACGCCCTTGGCCAGCCCCTCTTGTACGGCACGACCGAGCGCTTCTTGCTGGAGTTCGGCCTGCGCGGTCTGGAGGACCTGCCGCCGCTGGAGGGGGCCGAGTTCGCGGGGCTGCTGCGGGGCTAGGGGAGAGCGGTCAGCGGTTGGCTCTCGGCCGTCAGCTGTCAGCTCTCAGCTCTTCGCTTGTGCCTGCTGGCCTCTGGCTGCCGGCTGCCGGCTGCCGGCTGCCGGCTGCTGCCTCCTGGGGCGGGGCGGGCCAGCCTTCGCGTTGGCGCGTGCGGTCGCCGTCTGTTTCCTCGGTCTGGTTGTGAAAGAGCACCTGCTGGGTGGGAAAGGGGAGGTCGATGCCCGCCGAGAGCAGGGCAGGTTTAAGGGCTTCCAGCACCCGGTCTTGAACTTCGACGGCCTCCCGCCGAATGGGGGGGTCAATCCAGAAACGCACTTCCAGATTGACGCTGAAGTCGCCGTACTCGCGCACCAGCACGGTGGGCGGCGGGTCGGTGCGGACCCCTTCAA
The DNA here is from genome assembly GCF_000482805.1 of Deinococcus murrayi DSM 11303. Taxonomy (GTDB): domain Bacteria; phylum Deinococcota; class Deinococci; order Deinococcales; family Deinococcaceae; genus Deinococcus; species Deinococcus murrayi. The sequence continues at coordinate 4,499 of NZ_KI519504.1, forward strand.
CCTGGGCGAGCGTATTCAGGATGATGCGTTTGGCCTTTGGGATATCGTCGCCGTAGCCGATGCCTACCGCGACGGCGAGGCGCAGGCGGTCGTGGGCCGTGTTGACCACCACCCGGTTGGTGTACAGCTCGCTGTTGGGAATCACGACCCGGCGATTGTCGTAGGTTCGCAGCAGGGTCGCCCGCACCTGAATGTCTTCGACGGTGCCCTCGTGGGAGCCGCTGATAATCTGGTCGCCGATGCGAAAGGGCCGGGTCACCAGCAGCAGCAGCCCCGCGAGCAGATTCTGAAAGATGTCCTTGAACGCAAACCCGATGGCGACGCCGCCCACTCCCAGCGCACTGAACAGCGAAGCTGCGTTGAGGCTGGGAATCAGAATGGTGAGGGCAACGAGCAAGCCGAAAGCCAAGACTCCCCAGGACGCGAGCCGGGAAAAGACCCGCGAGACTCCTGGCTCCTGTCCGGCCCGTGCCGCCACAGTCCCTACCGCCCGACCCACCCAGCGGGCGACGAGGACAAACACCAAAAAGACCAGTGTGGCCAGCAGGACATTGGGCAGGGCCGCCACCAGGCCCTGAAGCGTCGCTTGGAGTCGAGTCCAAGCCACTTCGGTCGTCAGGTTCATGGGGGTATCCTAGCGGTGCAAATCGCGGGGGCGCGGTGCGGCTGATACCTTCTGTGCCATGTCCGTCCAGCCTTCCACCGCTGCTGCCCTCGCCCGCGCTGTTCAGTCTGGGGCCTCCTCCCCGCAGGCTCTGTTGGAAGCAGCCCTGGCCCGCATCCGGATGGCCCGCTCCCTCAATGCGGTTGTGAGTCTGAATGCGGGGGCGGAGGCGGCGGCCATGTGGGTCGCCGAGCGGGTGGCAGAGGGGGAAACCTTGCCTCTTGCGGGGGTGCCCATTGTGCTCAAGGACAACATCAATGCGCGGGGAACCCTGACGACCTGCGGCAGCCGCATGCTGGCGAACTACATTTCACCCTACGATGCGACCGTCGTCGAGCGGCTGACAGCGGCGGGGGCCGTGATTGTCGGCAAGGCGAACATGGACGAGTTCGCGATGGGGTCGAGCACCGAGACGAGCGCCCACGGCCCCACCCTCAACCCCTGGGACCGTTCGCGGGTGCCGGGCGGCAGCAGCGGCGGGAGCGCGGCGGCGGTGGCGGCGGGGCTGGTGCCCCTGAGCCTGGGCAGCGACACGGGCGGCTCGGTGCGCCAGCCCGCCGCGCTGACGGGCGTGTACGGCCTCAAGCCGACCTATGGGCGGGTCAGCCGCTACGGGCTGGTGGCCTACGCGAGCAGCCTGGACCAGATTGGCCCTTTTGCTCGGTCCGCCGCCGACCTCGCCCTGGTCATGAATGTGCTCGCCGGGCACGACCCCCGCGACGCGACCAGCCTGGACGTACCCCCGGCTTTTCGCGTGGGCAGCCCGGACGAGCTGCGCGGACTGCGGGTCGGCGTGATTCGCGAGAGCCTGGAGGGGAATACGCCGGGGGTGGAGGCGGCGTTGGAAGCCCTGCTCGCCGCCCTGCGCGGGGCCGGGGCGGAGGTGCGCGAGGTCAGCTTGCCCCACCTGCGGCACGCGGTCGCCACCTACTACCTGATTGCCATGCCCGAAGCGAGCAGCAACCTCGCCCGCTACGACGGCATGGTCTACGGCGAGCGCGTCCCGGCGGAGGACGTCAGCGGCAGCATGACCGCGACCCGCGAGCGCGGCTTCGGGCACGAGGTCAAGCGGCGCATTCTCATCGGCACCTATGCCCTCTCCAGCGGCTACTACGACGCCTACTACAGCAAAGCGATGCGGGTGCGCCGCCTCATCGCCGACGATTTCGGGCGGGCCTTTGGTGATGTCGACCTCCTCGTTTCGCCCACCAGCCCCTTTCCCGCCTTCCGGCTGGGCGAGAAGATGGGCGACCCCCTGGCCATGTACGCCGCCGACGTGGACACGGTGGCCGTGAACCTTGCCGGACTCCCGGCCCTCAGCGTGCCCGCCGGCTTTGAGACGGTGGGGGGCGTGCGCTTGCCCGTCGGCGTGCAGTTCATCGCCCCCGCGCTGGGGGACGAGCGGCTGACGGCGCTGGCGGGGGCTTTGGAAGGCATAGGGGTGGTGCGGGTGGAGCCAGCGCGGGCCTGAGCTACGCCCAGGCCCGCACCACCCGCAGCCGCTCGCCGTCGCCGTCCACCACCGCCACGAGTGCCCCCTCCAGCGTGACCACGTGCCGCCCCCGCGCCGGGTGTGGGGGGCGCTTGCCCTGGCGCAGCTCGCGGGCGAGGCGCTCGTCGGCCTCAAGGTGCGGGAAGTCCAGCACGGCGAGGTCGGGGAGGCCTGAGGCGTCCGCGAGGGCCTCCAGGGGCACGGTGTCCGTCAGGTCATGGCGGCCCGCCCGCGTCCGTACCAGCCCGGCGAGGTGGGCAGGAACCCCCAGCGCCGCCCCCACGTCCCGCGCCAGCGAGCGCAGGTAGGTGCCGCTGCCCACGCGGGCGCGGACGAGCAGGGTGGGAAAGTCGCCCAGCGCGGGGGGCAGGGTGAAGGGACGCCCCGCCGGGTCCGGGGTCCAGCCCGCCGGGCCGGGCGCGAAGGTTCGGGGGGTTTCCTGCACCGAGGCATACCTGCCGAGGAGTTCCAGCGCCTGAATCTCGACCGGACGCGCCGCCAGCTCCAGCTCGCCCCCTGCCCGCGCTGCGGCGTAGGCCCGCACGCCCCCCACCTGAATGGCCGAGTACTGCGGCGGCACCTGGAGTTGCGGCCCCAGGAAGGAAGAGAGCACCTCCCGCACGCGGGCTTCGTCGGGCAGCGGGGTCTCGGCCCGCTCGCTAATGGGGCCTTCGGCATCCAGGGTGGGCGTGCCCGCCCCCAGCGAAATCCAGGCGAGGTAGTCCTTGGAGTCGCGCTCCATGAACTGCACCAGCTTGGTGGAGTCGTTCGCGCACAGCACCAGCACCCCGGTGGCCAGCGGGTCAAGCGTTCCGGTGTGGCCCACCCGCCGGGTGCCCAGGGCGCGGCGAGCGCGGCTCACCACGTCGTGGGAGGTCAGGCCGAGCGGTTTGTCCACGGCGAACACGGGCATGGCCCAGACCCTAGCAGCCTGAGCGGGCCACGCGTGCCGCATACTGCAGAGCGTGTTGCGCGTTGCCCTGTGGCTGACAGCGCTGGTGTTCGTGCCAGTGGGCCTCTTTCTGTATTTTCTGCCGCCGGGGGTCGCGGGGCTGCTGGGTGTTTCCCCGCTGTGGCTGGCCCGCGCGAGCGGCGGGCTGGTGCTCGCCTGGGGGGTGCTGCTGTTGGCCGCGAGCCGCCGTCCGGACCCGCTGGGGGCGGGGGCGCTTGCGGGGGGCAACCTGCTGCTCGTCGCGGCGCTGGTGCCTGCCCTGCTGCGGCTGGGGGGCACCCTGGACCCGGCCCTGCGCCTCACGCTGTTGGGGCTGGCCGCCGTGCTGGGCGCGTTGGCGGTGCTGGGGCTGCTGAACTGGCCGCAGTCGTCCCGCCGGGAGCGGGGAGAAGCTGGGGGAGAGCGCGCGTGACCCCGGACGCCGCGCCAGAGCGCTTGCACAAGCGCCTCGCACGGGCGGGGGTCGCTTCGCGCCGGGCCGCCGAAGCCCTGATTGCGGCGGGACGCGTCACGGTGAATGGCCAGACGGCCACCCTGGGCCGCACCGTGCTCCCCACCGACGAAATCCGGGTGGACGGCCAGCTCATCGAGGTGACGGCTCCACCCGCCGTCACCTACCTCCTGCACAAGCCTGTTGGGTACGTCACCTCGGCCCGCGACGAGTACGGACGCCGCACTGTCCTGGACGCCATGCCCCCGGTGCCCGGCCTGCATCCGGTGGGCCGCCTCGACCGCGATTCCGAGGGGCTGCTGCTGCTTACCACCGACGGCGACCTTACCCTGCGCCTGACCCACCCCCGCTACGGCCACGAGAAGGTCTACCGCGCCTGGACCGCCGGGCGCGGCGACCCTGACCCCGCCGACCTCGCCCGGCTGGAGCGCGGCCTTCTGCTGGAGGACGGCCCCGCCCAGGCCCTGAGCGCCCGGCCTGCCCCCGGCGGCGCGCTGGTCACCCTGGGCGAGGGCCGCAACCGCCAGGTGCGGCGGATGCTCGCGGCGGTCGGGCATCCGGTCGTGCGGCTGCTGCGGCTGCGCATGGGCGGCCTGTGGCTCGGCGACCTCGGCCCCGGCGAGTACCGCGAACTCAGCCGCCGCGACCTGCATTGGCTGCTGCATCCCGCCGAGGTGCCCCGCCGGGTCTGGGAACGGCAGGAGGCTCAAACGCTGAAGCGCTGGGGCTAGCGGCGGCAAAGCGGGCTTTGCTCCTGTCACCCTAAGCGGAGTGCAGGTCCTCTCCCCCTGCTACACTCGTGGATGCGGGGAGGTTCATGGCCGCGCTCCTGCTCCGCAGGGGTGAGGAAAGTCCGGGCACCGCAGGGCAGGATGCCAGCTAACAGCTGGTCGGCGAGCCAAGCGTCCCTCTGAAGCGCCGAACCGGGGGGAAGGCGGCGAAGCCGAAGGACAGTGCCACAGAAACCAGACCGCCAGTTTCCGCTTAACCCCGGCGCGGGTGGAGCTGGTCAGGGTGAAACGGTGCGGTAAGAGCGCACCAGGCCGCCGGGAGACCGGGGGCGCTGGTAAACCCCATCCGGTGCAAGACCCGACCGTGCGCGAGGAGCGGCCCGCTCCGAAGACCGCCAGGATGGTCGCTAGAGGTGCGCGGCGACGCGCATCCCAGAGAGATGGCCATGCCCCCTTTGACCGGGGGAGACAGAACCCGGCTTATCGCCTCCCCGCTCCCTACAGGCCCGCCGCTTCCCACCAGGGAGGGCGGGCCTGCTCTTTGTCCGTGACCCCGCTCTAGGGGCTTCCTCCTCCCGCGCTGCGGGCTTGCCAGGCTGCTGCGAGCAGTCCGGCCATCATCAGCACGCCGCCCAGCGGAGTGACGGCCCCCCACCAGCGCGGCCCAGTCAGGACCAGCAGGTACAGGCTGCCGCTAAAGACGACGGCCCCCGCGAGCAGCAGCGCCCCCCAGACCCCCCGCCGTCCGCTCGCCCCCAAGGCGAGCAGGGCCAGCGCCGTGTACATCTGGTAGCGCACGCCCGTCTCAAAGGTGGCGAGGTCGCCCGCACTCAGCGTGTCCCGCAGCCCGTGCGCTCCAAAGGCCCCCAGCCCCACCCCCAGGGCCGCGAGGAGCGCTCCCGCCATCACCGGATTCAGTCTCATGCTCCGGAGGGTAGAGGCTGGGGGGAGTCGGGAGGCAGGGGCAGTCGCCCCGACAGGATGAGTGGGAGAAGAGGGGAGCATGGGCCTTAAAAGTGGGAGGCTGGTGGGAATCGGTGGTAAAGCGTGGGGAGCGCTGTTACACTCCGGACAGCAGCCGACCGTCGCGTCTGGAACGCCGCGGCCCGGCTGCACGTCGCGTGCCGCCGAATGCTGCTGGTGGGAGACACGTGGGAAGTGAGAGGCAAAGACCGTGCCGTTTGGAGAGTACCCCTACACCATCGACGACAAGGGCCGCCTGGTCATGCCTCCGGCGTTCCGGGAGTTCGTCGAGGACGGGATGATTCTCACCCGCGGCATGGAGGGCTGCTTGTACGTCTTTCCGCTGGCAAGCTGGCGGCGGGTCGAAGAGCAGCTTGAAGGCCTTCCCCTCACGGACGCGGCCTCCCGCGCGTTCGTGCGGTTTTTCTATTCCGGTGCCAGCAAAGCGCGGCTGGACAACCAAAGCCGCGTCTCGGTGCCGCTGGCCCTGCGCAGTTTCGCTGGGCTTGAAAACGACGTGATCGTTGCGGGTGCCCCCGGACGTCTGGAGCTGTGGACTCCGGCCCGCTGGGAGGCGGCCATCGCCGCCGTGCAGCAAAACCCGCCCAACCCCGAACTTCTCGCCCATTTCGTGGCGTAACTGAACATGACCTCCCTTTTTCCCGACGACCCCTTGGCCTCCACCCTCGCTCATATCCCCGTTCTGGCGACCGAGGTGCTGGACGCCCTCGCGCCCGCGCCGGGCCGGGTCATCGTAGACGGCACCCTGGGCGGTGCTGGACACACCCGGCTGCTGCTGGAGGCGGGTGCCTCCGTCATCGGCATCGACCGGGACCCCTACGCCCTGGCCCGCGCCCGCGCCGCTGCCCTGCCTGGCCTGACCGCCGTGGAGGGCAACTACCGCGACCTCGCGGCCCTGCTGGAGCGCCTGGGCGTTCAGCAGGTAGACGGCGTGCTGCTCGATATCGGTGTGAGCAGCTTTCAGCTCGATGACGCCGGGCGCGGCTTTTCTTATCACGCCGACGCGCCGCTCGACATGCGCATGAGTCAGGCGGGTCCTTCTGCCGCCGACGTGGTGAACACCCTCCCCGAAGAGGAACTCGCCGCCATCATCTACGAGTACGGCGAGGACCGTCATTCCCGCCGCATCGCCCGCGCCATCGTGCAGGCTCGCGAGCAAGCCCCCATCGAGACGACCGCGGCCCTCGCAGCGGTCGTCAAGCGGGCCTATCCCGGTTTTTCGCCCGGCATTCATCCAGCCCGGCGCACCTTTCAGGCACTGCGAATTCACGTCAACGACGAACTCGGTGCGCTGCGCGAGGGGCTGGCCGCCGCCGAGGGGGTGCTCGCGCCGGGGGGCCGCCTCGCCGTCATCTCCTTCCACTCGCTGGAAGACCGCATCGTCAAACGCTTCTTGCGGGGGTCGGCCACCCTCGAAGCGCTTACCAAGCGCCCAGTCGAGGCTTCCGCCGAGGAGCAGGCCCGCAACCCCCGCGCCCGCAGCGCCAAGCTCCGGGCCGCCCGCAAGCTCGCTCCAGAGGAACTGTCAGGCCGGGAGGTGCGCTCGTGAGCCGCTGGCGTTTTCCCGACTTCTCGCAACTCGACGTGAGCGTCGCCACCTGGCGGGCGCGGGCGGTGCGGTACCTCGCCATCTACATCGCGCTCGCGCTGCTGCTGGTGGGGGCGCGGGCCATGACCCAGGACGTGCGCCCGGCGCTGCGGGCCGCGCAGGAACGTGAAGCCCAACTCACCACCCTGCGCGATGAGCTGGAACTGCGGGTCCAGAGCCTGACCGGGTCGGCGCGAGTGCGCGACTGGGCCTTTGCCAATGGGATGCGGCGCTTTGCTGGCTCGCCGACCACCACGGGGCGCTTTGGCAGCGAGAAGCTTCCCCCGCCCCTCAAACCCCGAACCACCTTGGAGGTCAAGACCGAATGGAAGTGAAAATCCAGAAGCGTTCGCGCTGGATGCAGGCCGTCGCGCTGCTGCTCTTCATGACCCTGGTTTGGGCCTACGCGCAGCTCGAATGGGGGGTGCCGCAGGGCGTCAAGCGCTCGGTCGTCCAGTCGCGCGGCCCCATCCTCGCCCGTGACGGCACCGTGCTGGCCCGCAGCGTGGGCGGCGAGCGGGTCTATCCGCAAGGAACCCTCGCCGGGCAAGTGCTGGGCATGATGGGCGCGACCGAAGGTCTAGAGGGCCTCGAAGCCGCCTACAACCGCAGCCTGGAGGCCGGGCAGCCTCTGCGCCTGACCCTGGACCCCGCCACCCAGTCCGCTGCCGAGGCCGCGCTCGCCCGCTACGTGCCCGAACATGAGGCGCAGTACGGCTCAGTTGTAGTCCTCGAAACACGTACGGGGCGCATCCTCGCTGCCGCAAGCTATCCGCCCTTTGACCCCAACAAGTGGCGGGTGTACTCGCCGGAAACCCGGCGCAACCGTCCCTTCCTCGACGTCTACGAGCCGGGGTCGACGGTCAAGGCGCTGGTGGTCGCGGCGGCCCTTAACGAGGGGCTGACCACCCCCAATACGGTCTATGACACGCCGATGCGCCGCTATGTCGGCGACCGCTGGGGCAGCACCATCGGCGACAGCGTGCAGCACCCGAAGCGCCTGACCACCCGCGAAATCCTGCGCTACAGCAGCAACGTCGGCATGACCCATATCGTCGAGCACTTTGAGCCGGAGCGGATGCGGGGCTACCTCCTCGCGTACGGATTTGGAGATTACCCGGAGTTGCCGACCGTCGCGAGCAGCACGGGCCGCTTGCAGCCCCTGCGCAACTGGAACGACCTGGTGCGGGCCACCAATGCCTTTGGCCAGGGCATGAGCAGCACGACCCTGCAACTCGCCGCTGCCTACAACGTCCTCGCAAACGATGGGCGCTACGTGGCCCCCCGTTTGGTTGAGGGCGAGCCTGCTGGAGAGCGGCGCGACGTGCTGAACCCGGCGACCGCCCGCACCGTCCGCATCATGCTCAAGGAGGTCGTCCAGGAGGCCATTCCCACCCAAGCGGGCCTCAAGGGATACGACCTCGCGGGCAAGACGGGCACCTCGCAAGTGTCCCTGGGCGCGCAGGGGTATTCCCGCAGCCTCTACGACAGCACCTTCGCGGGCATCGTCTCCTACCCTTCCGATACCCCCCGCGTCACCATCGCGGTGATGGCCCACGGGGCCAAACGGGGTTACCACGGCTCGCAGCTCGCGGCCCCTATCTACCGCGACATCGCCTCTGACTTGCTCTCCCGCTGGGGGGCCGCCCCCACCCCCCCGCCCCCCGAAGCCCAAGACGCCGCCAAGCCCTGAGGCTTTTCCTGAGGACTTCCTGAGCGTTTCGACACCCCTCCGCCTTCCCGGAGCCAGCTCACCGTGAGCTGGCTCTCTTTGTTGGGGCCTAGAAGTGCAAGGTCTTGCACGTTCGCGGTCCAGCCTGGCCTCCCAAGCCCTGCTCTAACGCACCGCCGAGGCTGCTGCCCGACCGCCCTTCATGAGAAACCCGGTGAGAACGTTAGAAGTTGACTCATCTGACAGGCTGGCTTCTGGAGGGAACTTTTTGGGCTTTCGAACCGCTGCCGCCCGCTGCTCGGCCTCCTTTGATGAGGCTGGAGGGCCTTAATACACAGAAAGCTCCCATCTGACATCCTTAGGCTCATCCCAGAAGAAAGCCCCCCGCGGCTTGCCCTCTTCCAGACCCCATTCGGCCACAGCGCCCCGCGTGTGTGGCCGCAGGAGAATGCATGCTGAACCTTGCCCATCTGTTGCCGACGGCGGTGCTGGCGGCTTTGGCTACCGGGGCCGCGACCCCGGTGCTTCCCGCCCCGGCGGTTGCGGCCCAAGCCGTGCGCGAAGCCCTCGCGCCGGAAGCCGCCTCCGCGCCCACCCCGGTAGCGCAGGCCACGGTGGTCCAACCCAGCGCTGCCCCGGCGACGGCAGCCCAGACTCGCGCTCAGGTCATCGAGCAAGCGCAGGCCCTGCTGGCCCAGACGAACACCCGCCAGGGCCGCAGCGTGATTGCGCGGGCAACGGCCTACAACAGCCTCGCGGCGCAAACCGACTCGACCCCCTTTATCACGGCAACGGGTACCCGCACCCGTCCGGGCGTGGTGGCTCTCAGCCGCGACCTGCTGCGCATCTTTCCCTACGGCAGCCGCATCACCATCGAGGACCTCAGTGGGAAGTACAACCACCTTCTGCGGGGGCGCGTCTTTTACGTCGAAGACACGATGGCCGCCCGTAAGACGAACAGCATCGACATCTGGATGGCCACGCGCAGCCAGGCCCTCCAGTTCGGAGCGCGTCAGGTCCGGATTACGGCGGTGCGCTGAGGCCCCCTTTCCCCAGATACCTCACCTCCTCAGGGCGTGGTCGTCCCCCCGCGGGCACCGCGCCCTTCCGCATGTGGCGGCGCGGCTGGAGGAGGGGAGAGACCTGCTATCGTCCCCAAACGTGAGGCTGCTCCCCCCCTTCGTTCGTACGGTGCAGGCTCGTCCATGAGCCGCCCCCCAGACCTGGCCTGGACGGTGGCGCGAGCGCACCTCGCTCGGCGGCGCACCCAAAACTTGTTGACGGTGTTGGGCATTGCGGTGGGGGTGATGGTGCTCATCGCGGCCCTCAGCCTGACGAACGGTTTTACCCGCGCCCTGACCGACGCAACCCTGCGGGCCAGCCCCCACCTCAGCCTGAACGCCTATGCCCCGGCAGGCCGGGACGCCGCTCTAGAAGCCGAGATGCGCTCGGACCCCCGCGTCACGGCCTTCGCGCCCTTCGTGGCCGACAAGGGGCTGCTCACCCGTCCCGCCGGGGGCGGTCGGGCGGCGGGGGTCGATTTCGCCACCCTGTTCGGGGTGACGCCCGCCGCCGCCGAGGTGCTGGGCTTGCGTCCCGAAGAAGCCCACTTGCTGCGCGGCCTGGGGCCAAACGAGATTCTGCTCGGCGAAGCCCTGGCCCGCAGCGTGGGGGCCTTTACCGGGGACGAGGTGCGGCTGCTGAACAGCACCCAGCGCCGGACCGCGGTGCGGGTGGTGGGGGTCTTTCGCACCGGCAACTTCCTCATCGATTCCGGGTACGCCTTTACCAGCTTGGGCACCCTGCAAGCGTTGCAACGCAGCGGCAACATCACGGGCTATCAGCTGCGGCTGCGTGACCCGGACCTCGCCCCGGCGGTGGGCCAGGAGTTAACCCGGCTGCGGCCCTATGCTTCGCTGCCCTGGCAGGACCTGTACGGCACCCTGCTCGACCAGCTCGCCCTGCAAAAGCGGGTCATCGCCTTTGTCGTGTTCCTCATCGTCGTCGTGGCGGCTTTTGGCATCGCCAACGTCTTGACCCTGGCCGTCTTCGAAAAGACTCAGGAGATAGCCATCCTGCGGGCCATCGGGGCGACGCGGCCCCTTATCACGAGGGTCTTTTTGCTGGAAGGAGCCGTGCTGGGGCTGGGAGGGCTGCTGCTGGGCAACCTGCTGGGCCTGGGCCTCAGCTTGTATTTCACCGTGCGGCCCTTTCAGTTGCCGGGCGACCTGTACTTCATCACCGCCCTCCCCGTGGAGGTGCGCGGGACGGACCTCCTGTGGGTCAACGCGGTCGGGCTGGGCACCACCCTGCTCGCGGCCCTGATTCCGGCGCGGCGGGCGGCGGGGGTAGAGCCGGCCCGCATCATCCGCTAGGGTGCTGCCCCTTGCCCGTCCCGCGCCGCAAACTGACCGTGGGCTGAAGCACTCTTAAGTTTTGGGATGTACCCGCTCATGGCGCGTCATGGAGACGCACTTAGGCTGCTTCTCGGAGGTACACCCATGAAGAAGCTTTTGATGATTCCCGCTGCGATGCTCCTGAGCACGGCGGCGGCGGCTCCCCGAATCAGCGCCCAAAGCATCATCGTGAACCCCACGCAGCCTGACCTCTCGGTCAGCGTGCGCGTGAACAAGGATTCCAGCGGCAACGGCAACCCCACCTACCGGGTTGGCGAAAATATCACCATCTCCACGACGGTCAACCGCGACGCCTACGTCTACCTCTTTAACGTGGACGCCAACGGCGAGGTGACCCAAATCCTCCCCAACCGTCTGGGCGGCGAGAACTTCGTCAAGGCGAACACCACTGTGACTTTCCCCCGTCCGGGCGCGAACTTCACCTTTACGGTCGGTGAGGACCTCGGCCTGAACAAGGTGCTTGCGCTGGCCAGCCTGACGCCCCTCAACCTCGATCAGCTCAGCACCTTCAAGAGCCAGCAAGACCAGTTCGCCACCGTGAACGCCCGTGGTCAGAACCAGCTCGCGCAGGCCCTGAGCATCGTCGTGAACCCCATCCCCCAGAACAGCTGGGTCACCGATACGGCCTTCTTCACCGTGGTTTCCCAGAACCCGGTGCAGACCGGCAGCCTCTTTGTGGGCACCAATGTCGCCAACGCGACCGTGATTCTGAACGGTCAGCGCCTGGGCACGGCCAACGCCACGTTCAGCAACATCCGCCCCGGCACCTACCCGGTGCGGGTGCAGGCCCCCGGCTACCGGGACTACACCACCACCATCACCATTCGGGCGGGCGTGACCACCAACCTGAACGTGGACTTCGCGCAGGTCGTGACCCCGGCCCCCGCGCCTGCACCCAACCAGTACACGCTTGCCATCCGCAGCAACGTGACCGGTGCCCGCGTCTTTATCGACGGGCGCGAGGTGGGCACCATCCAGAATGGCGGCCTGAACGTGACGGTCGCGCGTGGCAGCCGTGAAGTCGTGCTTATCGCCCCTGGCTACCGCACCTTCGTGAACACCTACAACGTCACCAGCAACGCCCAAATCACCATCAACCCCGCCCGCTAAAGCCGCGAGGGACCAGCCCAAGCCCCCACCCACGTGGTGGGGGTTTTTGGTGGGTAGTTAAGGCCCCTCCCCCAACAGGTCGTGGAGCACCCGTGCCGTCATGCCCCAGATGTCGTGGCCGCGCCAGGGGTAGCGGTAGAGGGGCACGGCTTCGCCGTTTGGCAGGGTGCGCGTCTCGCGAACGAGGGGCGCGGCCCGCAGCTCGCCCAGGGTAGGCAGCAGCAGCTCGGCGACCTCTGCGCTGAGGGTGAGGCGCGGCTGTGCCGGCAGGCGGGCAAGCACGGGTGTGACGTGAAAGCCCACCGGAGTAAACACGTCGTCGAGTTCGCCGAGAACTGCCACGTCGCTGGGCGAGAGGCCCACCTCCTCTTCGGCCTCGCGCAGGGCGGCTTGCACCGGGGTTTCGCCGGGGTGGAGGCTGCCGCCGGGAAAGCTGATTTGGCCCCGGTGGGTGGGCAGCTCTGCCGAGCGCACCGTGAGCAGCACGCGGGGGTCAGGTTCGCGGGTGAGGCCCACCAGAACAGCGGCGCGGCGAAACTGGGGCAGGTGCAGCCGCTGCCGGGTGCGCTGACCCACCCACAGCGCCCAGGGGTCGCCCTGCGCGTCCTCCAGGGGCGTGGGCTGCTCCGTCACCCTGCCTCCGGGTCGGGGAGGGCCAGCAGCCGGGCCTGGGTGTGCTCGCGCAGCGCGACCTCTGGGTCAACCCCCAGCGCCCGTGCCCAAGCGGAGGCAGCAGCGAGCACCTCCGCGACTCCCGCCGCCGAGTCGGGGGCGCGGTCCAGCGCCGCCTGGACCCCGGCACGGGCCGCCTCCGCGTTCGCGGGAGTCTCGCCCGCGAGCTTCTGGGCCGCCGCCTCGCGGGCGAGCGCTCCCAGGGCGGCGGGGACTCGGTCGGCGGCGCGCCGGGGCTGTCCTCCGCGCTCGGCGGCTTTGATGGCCTGCCAGTTGGCGACCACCTCGCCCGCGTCCGCTACCCGCACGTCTCCGAACACGTGCGGGTGCCGCCGCACCAGCTTCTCGACGATGCCGCGCTCGACGTCCTCGTAGCGGAAGGTCCCAGCTTCTTCCCCAATCACCGCGTGAAAGGCGACTTGCAGCAGCACGTCTCCCAGCTCGGCGGCGAGGGCCTGCGGGCCTTCTGAGACGGCGTCGACCGCCTCCGCCGCTTCCTCCAGCAGGTAGGGCCGCAAGGAGGCATGGGTCTGCTCGCGGTCCCAGGGGCAACCGTCCGGAGCACGCAGGCGGCGCAGGGTGGTCAGCAGGTCTTGCATGACCGCCATGCTAGGCCGAATGGCACCGGGATGGGGGTACAGGGGCCTGCACCTGGGCAACGTGATGGCGGCACCCTCACCCTGCCTTCACCGTTCGTCAGCTGCGGCGTGCTGCACTGGGCCGCATGCACAAGCTCTCCTTGCTGGCCCTGACGGCCCTGCTCGCCGCGCCCCTCGCTCCCGCCCGTGCTCAGGCCGCGACTGCCTGGAGCGCTCAAAGCCTCGCGACCGCCCGCTTTGTCATCCTGCCCCCCCAGATTCAGGGCAACCCCAACCTCATCAGCGCCGAGCAGCAGGCTGCCCTCTTGGCCGCGATGAGCCGCGACTCGGCGGGGGCACTCAAGCGCCGCTATCCGGGGGCGAGCATCGTCGCGGATGCCCGCGCACCCGGCGTCATCAAGGTCAGCCCCGTCCTGGTCGCTCCCAATGCTCTTGTGCCCTGGGCCAAGCTCACTGCCCGGCTGGACTTCGAGCTTCCGGAGGGCCAGCGCGTCACGGTGCAAGACCACTTTGGGCTGCTCACGCTTTGGCAGCAGCAGCACGAAGCCGCCAACTTCGTCTATGACCAGCTCGTGCGCCGCTTGCCCTGACCCCGCCCTCCCCCCCCGGCTTAAGCCCCCCTTCACGCGCCCCGGCCCCCGGCGGCGGGCGCGTTAGCTTGCGGGCATGACGAAGCACGCCGGACTGGGTGAAGGCAAAAGCGCTTTTGTGACGGGTGGCAGCAAGGGCATCGGGCTGGAGGTCGCGCGGGCGCTGGCGCGGGCCGGCTACGCCGTCACGATAACCAGCCGCAAGGAAGACGAAATCACGGCGGCGGCCCGCGATATCGGCGGCCAGACCCGCGGGGTGGTTTGCGACGTCCGTGACCCCCAGGCCCTCCAGGAGGCGGTCGATGCCCACGTCGCGGCCTTTGGGGGCCTTGACGTGCTCTTTGTCAATGCGGGGCTGGGGCATTTCGCCAACGTCGCGGACTTGACGGTCGAGCAGTGGCGGGAAGTCATTGACACCAACCTCAGTGGGGCCTTTTACACCATCAAGGCGGCCCTGAAGGCCCTCCAGCGCCGGGGCGGGTACATCTTCACCCTGTCGAGCCTTGCGGGGAAAAACCCCTTTGCGGGCGGTGGCGCGTACAACGCGAGCAAGTTTGGCCTCAACGGGCTGTCGGAGGTGCTCACCCTGGACCTGCGGCAGCACGGCATCAAGGTGACCCAAATCATGCCCGGCAGCGTGGCGACCTTCTTTAATGGCCACACCCCGAACGAACAGGACGCCTGGAAAATCCAGCCTGAAGACATTGCGCAGCTCACCCTCGACCTGCTGGCGATGCCGGGGCGCACGTTGCCCAGTCGCATCGAGGTGCGCCCCAGCCGCCCGCCGCAGAAGTAAGCTCTCAGCGTGCTCGCGGCGTCGGTCGCCCTGTTCATTCTTGCGGCCCTCGCGGAAATCGGGGGCGGCTACCTGGTTTGGCTGTGGCTGCGTGAGGGCTGGCCCTGGTGGGTGGGGGTGCTGGGCGGGCTGGTGCTGGTGCTGTACGGGGTCTTGCCTACCCTGCAACCCCAGAGCTTCGACTTTGCCCGGACCTACGCAGCCTACGGGGGCCTTTTTATCGCTTTTTCGCTGCTGTGGGGGCGGGTCCCGGACGTACCCAGCCTGTGGGGGGCGAGCCTCGCGTGCGTGCGGCCCTGCTAGAATGCCCCGCGTGTACACGAACCGCCGCGCACACCACGAGTACGAACTGCTGGAGCGCTTTGAGGCGGGGATTGCCCTGACGGGCAGCGAGGTCAAGAGCGTGCGGGCGGGCGGCGTGGATTTCCGGGACGCCTTTGCGCGGCTCTCGAACGGCAACATCGAGCTGGAGGGACTGTACATTCCTATCTACACCGAGGCCACCTACAACAACCATGAACCCCGTCGTCCCCGCCGCTTGCTGCTGCACCGCGAGGAAATCGGCAAGTTGAAGCGGGCGCTGGAGCAAAAGGGCCTGACCCTGGTCCCGACGCGGCTTTACCAAAAGGGCCGGGTCTTCAAGGTCGAGCTGGCCCTCGCTCGCGGCAAAAAGCTGCACGACAAGCGCCGCGCCGAGGCCGAAAAAACCCTGCGCCGGGAGCTGCGCGAACTGTGAGGCGGGGCAAGTTGGCTCGTCCACTGCTGCTGTCGGCGGCCCTCCTGATGGCGGGGCTGGCAGGAGCGCAGCTCGCGTTTTCGCGCCTCAACCTCGCCGGGCAGCAGGTCCAGAGCGTCAACCTTTACGGGGCCGAGTACGCCAGCCAGGAGGTGCTGGGCCGGGTGGTCCGCATCAGCCGCGAAGGCCAAATCATTCGGGTGGAGGGCTACGGGCACATTCTGCTGCTCCCCCTCGACGAGGACCCCCAGCGGGCGACGACGGCCTTTAATACCGTGCAGCTCGATACCACGCGGGTGAATGCCCGCACCGCCACCCTGCTCAATGGCAACCTTTACCTGCCGCTGGATACGCTGGCGCGGGGCCTGGGAGCCGAGTACCGCGCCGGGAGCTTCCGGGTGGTGCCCGCCCGCTTGCAGGGCGTGAGCA
This sequence comes from Deinococcus murrayi DSM 11303, assembly GCF_000482805.1. Classification (GTDB taxonomy): domain Bacteria; phylum Deinococcota; class Deinococci; order Deinococcales; family Deinococcaceae; genus Deinococcus; species Deinococcus murrayi. Next base: position 20,382 of record NZ_KI519504.1, read on the forward strand.
GCCGCGCGGGGGCGAGCAGCGACCGCCTGGTCCTCGACCTCACCCGCGACGTGGACTTCAGTGACGAGCTGCGCGGCACCACCGTTACCGTGACCCTGCGGGAAGTCGAGGGCGAAGCCCGGCGCTACACGACGCGGGGAGCCTTTGTGCCGCGGGCGCAGGTGGTCCGCGACGGCCAAGACCTCCAGCTCAGTTTTACCCTGCCCCCCGGCAGCGGCTACCGGGTGTACCGGGTGGTGCGGCCTGGCGGGGCGCGGCTCGTCGTGGATGCGGGGCCGGGGATTCCCTACACCAGCCCGGCGCTGCTGGAGCGCATCTCGCGGCCCCTCATCGTCCTGGACCCTGCCCGCGTGGAGGGGTTGGGACGTGACGTCACGCTGGATGTGGCCCAGCGGGCTGCCGAGCTGCTCAGCCAGGCGGGATGGCAGGTGCGCCTGACCCGCGACGGCCAGAGTGCCCTGGGCCTCAACCAGAAACTCGCGCTCGCGCGGCGCAGCGATGTCTACCTGGCGCTCGACCTGGGCCGCTTTCCCGGCACCGACCGGGGCGGCGTCACCGTCTATGAGCCGACGGGGCGCTCGACCGCGCAGATTGTGGAAGCGGTCCGCGCTGGCGGTAAGGCTCCGTACATCGACCTCGCCATCGGGGGCGTGGGGGGCACTCGGCGTCTGAGCGAGCTGCTGCGCGGCGAGCTGAAGGGGGGTGGGGTCACGGCGCAGGCGGAGACGGTCAGCCGCACCCTGATGCTGGGAGAAGCTCCGCAGGCGGCCCTGCTGCTGGAACTCGGCTGGGTGGGTAATGAGGACGACCGCGCGGCCCTCGCCTCGGCTGGACGCCTGCGGACGATGTCGGTCGCGGTGGCCCGCTCGGTGGCGACCTACCTCACGGCCCGCGCCGCGAACGCCGGGCGTACGGTATCGGCCACGCCCGGCACCGAACCGCAGGCGAAGCGCCCCGCAGGAGCGAGCCAGTGAAACGTCTCTTTTCCCTCTTCAATGTCGTGAGCGCGGCCCTGCTCGCCGCTGCCGCCTACGCCTACACCGAAGTGCAGCGGCCCCCAGAGACGCCTGAAGCGCCCAAGCTTCAGCTTCAGGAGCGGCAGTCTAAGCAGGTCAAGGTGTACTTTAGTGACGCTCAGGTGCAGGCCATGAAGCCGGAAACTCGCACCGTGACGGTCACCCAGGACACCCCCGCTGCCACCGCTCAAGCGGCGCTGCGGGCCTGGGCCAATGGGCCGCAGACGCCAGGTTCACTCCCGGTCGTGCCCAAGGGTAGCCCCGCGCCCAGCGTGTGGCTGCGCGGCACCCACGTCTATGTGGACCTCCCAGAGAGCTATCAGCGCCTGCGCTACGGCACCAGCGGCGAGCGGATGCTGCTTTGTACCCTCACCCGCACCCTGCTGGAGGTGCGCGGGCAGGACGTGACCTTCCTGGTGGGCGGCAAGAACGTCGACACCCTGTGGCACCTTGACCTGCGCGAGCCGTACCGCGCCGGGGACTGCACCGACTCGTGACCCGGCTCGCCTAATCCATGCTGCGCAGCATCACTCTCCACGGCTTCAAGAGTTTCGCTGACCGCACCCGGCTGGAGTTCGGCCCCGGTGTCAGCGCCGTCATTGGGCCGAACGGCAGCGGCAAAAGCAACGTCGTGGAAGCGATTCGCTGGGTCACCCACGGGGCGCGCGCCCGTGAGCTGCGGGCGGGGCGCGGCACCGAGCTGATTTTTCACGGCAGCGGTGGCAAAGCCCCGCTGGGGCTGGCCGAGGTGCAGCTCGAACTTCAGACGCCCCAGGGCCGGGTCAATCTCAGCCGCCGGGTGTACCGCGACGGGACCGCCGAGCAAGACCTGGGGGGCCGCCCCGCCCGCGCTCGCGACGTGCAAGCGGCCCTGCGCGGCACCGGACTGGGGCCGGGCGGTCTCGCCGTCATCGGCCAGGGTGAGGTGGGCGGGGTCGTGCAGGCTGAGGGGAGCACCCTGCTGGGTTATGTCCAGGAGGCCGCCGGACTTTCGCGCGCCGTGAGTGCGCGGCTGGAGACAGCGGCCCGACTGCGCGAGGCTGGAGAGCACCTGGAGCGCTTGCGGCTGTTGCGGGGCGAGCGGGAAGCGGCGGTGCAGCGCCTCGCCCAGGCCGCCGAGGACGCCCGCCGCCACCGCGCCCTGAGCGCCCGCGGTCTCACCCTGGAAGACGCCCTGCGCCGCGAGCGCCACCTCACCCTCGCCCGCGAGCTGGCAGCGGCCCGCGCTGAGGCGGAGGCCCTCGCAGCCCGTTCCAGTGTCCTGGCCGCGGAGGTCACGCGGGGTGCGGCGCGGGTCGAGGCCGCCCGCGACGCGGCCCACGCCGCCCGCGCCCGCGCCGAGGCCCATGCCGGGGCGCTCGACGCGCTGCGAGCTGCTCGCGACGCGCACGCCCAGGCGGGGCGCTACGCCGCCCACCTGCGGGCCGAGGCCGAGCGGCTGGAGGCCGAACTGGCAGCCCTGCCGACCCAGCCTCCGGCCCAGCCCACCCCCGACCTTCCCGCCCTGGAGGGGGCGCTGGCGGCGGTCCGCGCCCGCGCCGAGGCCGCCGAGCGCCGCGCCCGCCGCCTCGAAACAGAGCTGGCGAGCGCTCAGGCCGGAGCTGCCCGCGCCGCCGAAGCCGCCGCCCGCCGCGACGCCAGCCGCGAAACCCTGAGCGCCGAGCTGGAGCGGGCCGAGGGGAATCTCGAAGCGGCGCTGGAGGGCTTGGCTGCCGCCCAGGAGCGCTTGCGCGAGCTGGCCGCAGCCCGCGCCGAGGCCGAAGCTGCTTATGCCGCCCACGCCACTGAACTCGCCCAGGCCCAGGCCCACGCCCGGCACCTGGAGAGCGAACTCGCCCGCTTGGAGGCGGGTCTCGCGCCCCTGCGCCGCGAGCGCGAGCGGCTAGGCGCGGCGCTGGAGTCCTACGCCCGCTACGGCGAGGGGGCACGCAACGCCCTGCGCCTTGACCATCCCGGCATCGTGGGGTCAGTGGCGGACCTCCTCGCCGTACCCGCCGAGTACGAGGTCGCCGTGACCGCCGCGCTGGGCCGCCGCCTGGAACAGGTCGTCGTGCACTCGGCGGAGGATGCCCGCGAGATGATCAGCGAGCTGAAGCGGGTGGGGGGGCGGGCCACCTTCCTGCCCCTCGACCTGCTGCGGCCTCGGCCCCGGCGCGACGGAGCCTTGCAGCGCGAGCCGGGCGTGCTCGGCAACCTCGCGGACCTGTGCCCTGCGGACCCGCCGCTCGTGGGCGAGGCGACCCTGGCCGATACCCTCTTGGTGGAGGACCTGCGCACCGCTCAGCGCCTCGCCCGCGCTCACCCCAGCCGCCCGCGCCTCGTCACTCTGGAGGGCGAGCTGCTGGAGCCGGGGGGAGCCATCACGGGGGGTCGCCTGCGCGATAGCGGCAGCAGCGTGCTCGCCGACGGGCGGCGTTTTCAGGAGCTGGAAGCCGAGTTGGAGGATGCGGGGGGCCGCGCCGCCCACCTGCGTGCCGAGCTGGAGCGGGTGCAGGCGGGGTTGCCGGGGGGGGAGGGCGGGCTGTCTCCTCTCCAACTGCGCCGCGACGCTGCCGTCCGCGAGGCCCGCGACGCTGAGCGCCGGGTCACCGAGCTGGAGGCGCAGGCCCGCAGCCTGACCACCCACTGTGACCGCCTGCGCGAGCGCTTAGCGGCGTCGGCCTCCGCTGTGTCTGCCCCGCCCACCGAGCCGCCCCTCGACCCCGCTGCCCTAGAGACCGAGCTGCTTGCCGCCCGCCATGCCGCCGAAGAAAGCCGCGCCGCAGAGCGGGCAGCGCTGGAGGCCCTGGCCTTTGCCCGCGAACTCGATGGGGCGTGGAGGGCCTACCGCAGCGCCCACGCCCGCGCCGCTGACCTCAGAGAGCGCCTGAAGGCCAACGCTGCTGCGTGGCAGGCCCAGGCCTCCCATCTCGCTGGAGCGGGGGCCGAGGTCGCTCGCCGCGAGGCCGCGCTGGGCACCCTCGACGAACACGAACTCGCTCACGCCGAGGCCGAGCGCGAGGCCGCGACCCAGGCTTACACCTCCCTCATCGGTGAGCAGAACAAGGTGCGCGCCCGCCTCGAAGACCTGCGCCTCCTCGTTGCTCGGCGGGAGGGCAGCCTGGAGCCGCTGCCGGACGGGTGCAGTCCGCCCGGCAGCCCCCGCGAGTGGACCCAAGAGCTGACTCGCCTCCGGGCCGAGCTGGAGCGCCTCGGCCCCGTAAACGCCCGCGCCGAGGCCGACCACGCCCTGGAGGCCGCCGAGCTGGAGCGCCTCTGCGCCGAACTCGCGGACGCGGAGGCCGCCGCCGCCGAGCTGGGGGCACACCTCGCCGACCTGGAGCGGGCCGAGGAAGAAGCCACCCGCGCCGCTTTTGGCCGGGTGGGGGCGGCCTTTCGCGAGTACGCCGCCGAGCTGCTGGGTGGGCAGGGCGAGCTGGAACCCGAAGAGGACCCCGCAGCGGGCCGCCTGACCGGGCTGCGCCTCGCCGTGCAGCCCAAGGGCAAGCGCACCCGCTCGATGACCCTCCTGAGCGCGGGCGAGCGCACGATGGCGGGGCTGGCCTTTCTCTTTGCGCTGAACCATGCGGGCGGCGAAGGCGGCGCGGGTGGCTTGCCCCTGGCCGTCCTCGACGAGGTCGACGCGCCCCTCGATGAGGCGAACATTCGCCGCTTTACGGCCTTTTTGGAGCGCTTTGCTGCCCGCGGCTCTCAGTTCCTGCTCGTGACTCACCAAAAAGCCACGATGGAGGTCGCCCACGCGCTGTGGGGCGTGACCACCGACGCTTCGGGCGCGAGCCGGGTCCTGAGCATCCGCCAGGGGGACGAGGCCCCTGCAGCGCGGCCCCCCGCGGTTTGATGGGGTCCGGCTAGGCCAGTCGCCGGATGCCCTTCCTCCTCCCTCCGCGCCATTCCTCTCGTCATGACCCAGCCGACGCCCACAGTGTTTGCGCAGTGTGGGGGGGTACACCCCACCCCCACACCAGAAAGGCCGACGGGTGAAGTTATTGGGCCAGTCGGAACTGCGCTTCCAGGTACGCCCTGAAGACTTCTGGTTTGGCTTTCAATCCCACGTCCTTGAGCACGATCCGGTGCTGCGGGTTGACGAGCACGAACGTCGGGTACACCCCCACGGCGTACTGCTCATTGATGACGCCACCTTTATCCAGCAGATTGCCGGGCTGGTCGTAGATGGCGCGGTCCACGGGATCGTCGGATTTGGCATACCGGTCGATGATCACCAGGTCCACCGAGGCCTGACGACAGGCCTGCGCGACCTGCATGTCCACCAGATCGCACACGGTGCAGCCGCGGGTCCGGAAGTACAGCAGTGTAGGCCGCTCGGTGCTGAGGGCCAGTCCCGGAACAGCCGGCGCGGGCCGACCAATCCAGCGGCGCGCAAAGATTCCACTGGTCAGCACCGTCCACAGCCGGGGACTGGTGGGGTCGTCCCGAACAATGTCACGCCTGATCGAAAGTGCCATGAGCCGCTCCGGTTAAAACCAGCAGGCGGTGATGGTAAAGAGCTTGATGCAGCCCACGTCCTGCGGCGTAACGTCACCCTGCGCGCGGGCGAGTGTTGGGACAGTCGTGGCAAGCATGGCCAGAGCGGCTCTCAGGTTCTTCATGGGTCTCCTCAGAAGCAGTTGGTGATGAAGATGGGGCCGAGGCTCAACGACCAGCACCCACCCTGGGCCTGGACGTCACCCTTGGCGAGGGCAACGTTGCTGCACACGAGGACGGACGTGAGGAGAACCGACCGAAGAGCACCGAAGAGCTTTGTTCATATCCAGCCTCCTGGGATGTGGACGTGCAGGGGGTTGAACTCAGCGTACGGGTCAGAGGCCAGGAGCGACGCCGCACCTCGGCAGGAAGGCGATTTCGTTCAAGAATGAATGAAGAAACGGCGGCGACCCCCTAAAGGCCACCCGCCCCGCTTCGGCGTCCGGTGACTCCGCCGCTCATCCGTCTAGCCGCTGCACGCTGCTTCCGGCCACGCTCTTGGTCACCAGCAGGCGGCTGGGCAGGCGCTCGGAGAGGCTTTCCACGTGCGTGACCACGCCCACCATGCGGCCCTGGGTGCGGAGGTTCTCCAGCGCCCCGGCGACCGCCTCCAGCGCCTGCGGGTCCAGCGTGCCGAAGCCCTCATCCAGGAAGAGCGCCCCCAGCACCTTGTTTCCGGCGAGGTAGTCGGAAAGGGCGATGGCAAGCGAGAGGCTGGCGAGGAAGGTCTCGCCGCCCGACAGCGTCTTGACCCCGCGCGTCTCGCCCGCGTTCCAGAGGTCCTGCACGACGTACTCGCCGCCCTCCAGCGCGAGGCGGTAGCGGCCATCGCTGATGTCATAAAGGAGGGTGCCCGCCCCGCTGAGCAGTTGCGCCTCGACCTCCGAAAGGAGATAGCTCTGGAACTCGTTGGCCCGCAGGCTGTTGGCAAGGGTCTGCCAGGTGTCCACCTGTTTGGCAAGCGCTCCGGCCTGCCGCTCGATGTCGGCCCGGCGCGAGAGGCGTTCGCGAGCCACCCGTTCTTGTTCGGCGAGGCTCCCGGCCCGCTCGCGGGCGGTCGTGAGGGCCGCGTCGGTCGCGGTGAGGTCGCGCTCGGCCTGCCGCAGCCGGGCGGGGTCAAAGGGTTCGAGGCCAAGCTGCCGCTCCAGCTCCGCGAGCTGCGCCCGCAGCGCCCCCACCTGCGCCCCATGGGTGCGGGCCGCTTCCTCCAGCGCCGCGATGTCACTTTCGGGGAGGGCGGCGGCGCGGGCCTGAGCGGCGTCCAGCCCCAGCTCGGCCAGGGCCGCCCTCAGCGCGGCACTTGCCTCTGCCGCCTCCTGGCTTCGGCCCGCCGCTGCCGCCGCCGCCGAGCGCAGGGTCGCCGCCGCCGCCGCGTGGGCGCTCTCGGCACGGGCGAGGGCCGCTTGCGCTTCGGTCAGGCGCACGCGTAGGGTCCTGATTTCGGCGAGCAGCCGCTGCCGCTCACGGGCGGGGTCAGGCCCTCCAGCGCGCACCCGCGCCGCCAGCCCCGCGACGAGGCGGGCGGCGGTGTCGGCGGGGTCGCCCGTGACCTGGCCCTCGGCCCCCCGCAGGTCGGCCTCGCGCTGGCGCAGTTGTGCCTCCCAGTCGCGCAGCTCGGCGGCCCGCTCGTCGGTCGCCTTTTTCAGGCTGGCGAGTTCCAGGCCGAGTTCCTTGTAGCGCAAGCGGCGGCCTTCGAGGTCGGCACCCAGGGCCGCCACGCGGGTTTCCAGCGCGGTGAGGTCGTGCTCGGCGGGCGGCGGCAGGGTCTGGACGGCCCCGCCGCACAGCGGGCACGGCTCGCCGAGGTGCAGGTGCGAGCGGTAGGCTGCCAGGCCCGCCCGCGCCCGCGCCGCTTCCAGTTCGGCCTGCACCCGGTCGAGGTCCGCTTTGGCCGCCTGGCCCTCGCGTTTGGTGCGGGCCTGCTCTGCGGCCAGCGCTTCTTGCCGGGCCAGTTCGGCCCGTTGCCGCTCGCGGCTCGCCTCCAGCGCGGTCTTTTCCGCTTCGAGCTGCACCCGCTCTTGCCGCAGCTTGTCGAGCTTTTGCGCGCCGTCGCGGGCCGTCAGGAAAGCGTCCTCGTCCCAGGGGAGGGGAGAAGGGTGGGTGCTTTGCGGGGTGCCCCCCGCGCGGCGCAGGCGGGCAGCATCGGCCTCGGCCTCGCGCAGGGTGTCGGCCTTCGCCTCCAGGTCGGGAATGCGTGCCTCGGCGAGCAGAGCGGCCTCCAGCTCGGCTTGGGCGGCTTCGGCGGCCTGCCGGGCAGCAGCTTCGGCGCTCGCGGCCCGGCGGCGCTCGGCTTCCTCGCGCTCGGCGGCGATGCGGGCACGTTCGGCGGCGTCCAGCAGCGGCAAGACTCCGGCCACCCGCCGCGCCCGCGCTGCCCGCTCCGCGCCCTCCCACACCTGCCCGGCGCGGGCTTCCAGCACGTCCAGCCGCCGGGCCGTGTCCTCGCGCTCGCGCCACACGCCCTCCAGTGCCCGCAGGCGGTTGACCTCTCCTTGCAAACGTTCGCGGGCCTCGGTGAGGCGCTCGGCCTGGGCGCTCACGGCCTCGCGCTCGGTCCGCAGCGCCGAGACCACCTCCTCCGACACCCCCGCATACTCGCCCTCCAGCAGCGCATGCAAGCTGCCGAGCTGATGCTTGAGGCCCTTGGCGCGGTCCCCGGCAAAGCTGTGCATCGCCCTCACGTGCTCCAGGCCCATCAGCTCGCCGAGGAGGGCCTGCCGCTCGCGCCCGGTGCCGTGCAAGAGGCGCGAAAACTCGCCCTGCGGCAGCAGCACGCTGCGGGCAAAGGTCTTGTAGTCCAGCCCCACCACCCGCGTGATGCGCTCGCCCACCGCCCGCGCCCCGCCGTCACTGAGGTTTATCCAGCGCTCGCCCTCGCGCCGCTCTAGCCGCACCTCGTTTTCGGCCTGCCGCCGCCCCTTAGAGCGGGCCACCCGGTAAGTTTCTCCGCCCGCCTCAAAGGTGAGGCTGACGGACAGCCCCCGCTCGCCCTGCGAAATCAGCGCGTCGAGGCCCGTCGCTCCCAGCCGGGGCGTGGTGCCGTACAGGGCAAAGGTCATCGCGTCCAGCAGGCTGGACTTGCCGCTGCCCGTCGGCCCGACGAGCGCAAACAGGTCGAGGTCCGAGAAGTCCAGCGCGGTGTGTTGCCGAAAGGCGGTAAACCCCTGAAGTTCGAGCAGGAGGGGCCTCATGCGGTCACCCCGGTGATGGGTCGAGGCGCCGAGGCGTCGAGGCGTCGAGAACCCCGTCCCCCTCGTTCTCTCGACCTCTCAACTTCTCGACTTTGCGCTCCTCCCCTCACGCCACTCCCCCTTCTTCCTCGCCCCGCGCTGCCTCGTCCGCCTCGCAAAAGGCGGCCCGCAGGTCGCTCGGCAGCTCGCCCCGGCGCTCCCGATGAAAGCGCTCGTAGAGTTCCAGGAGGCTGAGGCCCTCGCGCTGGCCGCCCGGCAAGGCGAGGTCTTCTTGCACGGCATCGAGTTCGACCGCGAGCGTGTTCGGCACCTGCCGCAGCACCCGGTCTTTGAGGCCCGGCAACGCCGTCCCCGACGGTGCCCGCACGACCACCTTCACCAGCCCGGAAAAGCCCTCCAGTGCCCCCAACCGGGCGTCAATATCTTCCAGGGTGGCCCGCACGGTCCGCAGCTCGCGCCCGCTGCTGAGGGGCAGCGGGGTCACGCGGGCGGGGCGGCCCGGCTCGACCTCCACCAGGTTGACTTGCTTCTTCTCGCCGCCTTCCCCAAAATCAAGCTGAATCACCGAGCCGGGATAGTGCGCGAGGGGAGCTTCCGAACTCTGCTGGGGCTTGTGCACGTGTCCCAGCGCCACATACTGCGCCGCCGCCGGAAGCTGAAGCGGCGAGAGGGTATAGGCGTTGAGCAGGTCAAACTGCATCGCCCGGTCCGAGCCGCTGGGCGTGGCCCCGTCCATCGTCGCGTGCAGCATCAGCATGTTCACACTGCCGGGCTGAAACCCTTCGGCCAGCCTCCGCAGAAAAAAGCTCATCCCCTCGCGGTACTTCTGCCGCCAGGTTCCCACGTCCCCCCCCAGCAGGTCCGCTGCCTTGACAAGCCGCCGCTCGGACAAAAAGGGCAGCGCCGCCACCGTCAGCCGCTCGCCCCGCCGAGTTTCGATCGTCCGCACCAGGTCCGTCAGTTGGCCGCTGGGCTGGGCCACCACCTGCACCCCCACCCACCCCAGCAGCCCCGCCACGCTGTGGAGCCGCGCCGCGCTGTCGTGGTTGCCCGCAATCGCGACCGCCGGAATATTCGCGTCCCGCAGCCGCAGAAAAAAGTCAAACACCGCCGCTTCTGCCTCCGCCGACGGGTTCACCGTATCGAACAGGTCCCCCGACACCAGCACTGCGTCCGCCCCCTCCGTGCGGGCCAGCCCCGCAATCTCGGTGAGCGCCTCGTGAATCTCCGGCGTCCGGTCAAAGCCCCTCAGATTCCGCCCGGCATGGAAATCTGCGGTGTGAAGTACGCGCATGACGGAAAAAATAGCATGGAGACGGCAGCAGCGGGGCGAACGAAAACCGCCGCCTTTGGGGGCGGGGGTGGGAGTGGGGCAGTTAGGGGTTGGCTTTCAGCAGTCAGCGGTTAGCCATGAGGTGTTCCGAAAGACGGCTGCAACGGGATGTGCCCGCCGCGCACGGGGCGCGGTGGGCGTGTTTCAATCCTCAGCCGTCCCGAAAGACGGCTGCAACTGGGATTCTGGCGGGCCTCGCCGCCCCTGCGATGTTTCAATCCTCAGCCGTCCCGAAAGACGGGTGCAACCCGTGAC
>NZ_KI519504.1:31091-159164 GCF_000482805.1 Deinococcus murrayi DSM 11303
CCCGAAAGACGGCTGCAACGGGTCACCTCCCGGATGCGTCCAGGACGGCTTCCCGCAACCAGTTTGCGCGAACCCCCCCTGCGCTGTCCAGTTTTGGACCCGTGCTCGGTGGGGGTGTTCCGAAAAATGCCGATGGGGAGGCACTTTCGGCTTTGCGCGAACCCCCCCAGGTTTTGATGGTCACGGGGGGTTCGCGCTGACAGGGTGTCAGGGGAGGTGTCCGGGCGGGGGCGCTGAGCCTAAGCGCTAGGCGGAGGGCAGGAGCACTTTGCCCTCTAGGGGGGTACTCAGGACGATGGAGGTGTCACAGGTAAAGCCCAGGGCGATAAGTTCGCTCAGCAGAGCTTCGAGGGCGGCGACGTCCGGCACGGCGACCTTGAGGATGCAGGAGTTGTGGCCCGTGACCGAGTGGCATTCCAAGACGCCGTCATGCTTCTTGGCCCAGCGTACGAGGGCGGGGTCGTTGCGACCGCTGTCTTGCACGCCGATAAAGGCGGTGATGGCCCGGCCCAGGGCGTGGGTGGCAACCCGGATGCCGTAGCCCAAAATCACCCCCGCATCTTCGAGCCGCCGAACCCGCTCGGTGACGGCGGGGGCCGAGAGGCCGACGCGCCTGCCGAGTTCGCGCATGCTGAGGCGAGAGTCGGTTTGCAGTTCCTGGAGGATGCGGTGATCGAGAGCGTCGAGGGGGCCGCCGTGCTGCTTCATGAGGTCATCTTAACGTTTGCCAGGTCGGGCATGGCGTTTGTCAGTTTGGTGTGCGGGCGGGGCATGGGCTGAGGCGGTGCCCGCGCCTTCCAAAGGGGCTTTGGGGGCGTCAGACTGGATGGGACCGCACTCACGTTTCATCACCCCCAGGAGGTGCCATGCCTACTCCCACCCCCCTGCATCCGCAGGCGACGGTCCGTGCTCAGCAGATGCTGCCCCGCAACCACCGCGCTCCCAAGTGGAAAGACGTGCCCGACGAGCAGTGGTACGACTGGAAATGGCAGCTCAAAAACCGCATCAACTCGGTCGAGGAGCTAGAAGAGGTCATTCGCCTCACCGAGTCCGAGCGGGCGGGGGCCAGCGCCCAGGGCATCTTCCGGCTGGACATCACCCCGTACTTCGCCTCGCTGATGGACCCCGAAGACCCCACCTGCCCGGTGCGGCGTCAGGTTATTCCCACCCATCACGAACTTGAACCCTTTACGGCGATGATGGAAGACTCGCTCGCCGAGGACAAACACAGCCCCGTGCCCGGCCTGGTGCACCGCTATCCCGACCGGGTGCTGATGCTGGTCACCACCCAGTGTGCTTCGTACTGCCGCTACTGCACCCGCTCGCGCATCGTGGGGGACCCTTCCGAGACCTTTAACCCCGCCGAGTACGAGGCGCAACTGAACTACCTGCGCAACACCCCTCAGGTTCGCGACGTGCTGCTGTCGGGCGGCGACCCCCTGACCCTCGCGCCCAAGGTCCTCAGCCGCCTGCTGTCTGAGCTGCGCAAGATAGAGCACATCGAGATTATTCGCATCGGCACCCGCGTTCCGGTCTTTATGCCCATGCGTGTGACCCAGGAGCTGTGCGACGTGCTCGCCGAGCATCACCCCCTGTGGATGAACATCCACGTCAACCACCCCAAGGAAATCACCCCAGAGGTGGCCGAGGCCTGCGACCGCCTCACGCGGGCGGGCGTGCCCCTGGGCAATCAGAGCGTGCTGCTGCGCGGCGTCAACGACCACCCGGTCATCATGCAAAAACTCTTGCGTGAACTCGTCAAGATTCGGGTGCGGCCCTACTACATCTACCAATGTGACCTCGTGCACGGGGCCGGACACCTGCGGACCACCGTGGCCAAGGGCCTAGAAATCATGGAAAGCCTGCGCGGGCACACCTCTGGCTACAGCGTGCCCACCTACGTCGTGGACGCGCCGGGCGGCGGCGGCAAGATTCCGGTCGCGCCCAACTATGTGCTCTCGCACTCGCCCGACAAGCTGATTCTGCGGAACTTTGAAGGCTACATCGCCGCCTACTCCGAGCCGACCGACTATGTGGGGCCGGATATGGCCATTCCCGCCGAGTGGCACCGCCAGGAACCCGGCCAGACGGGGATATATGGCCTGATGGAGGGCGAGCGCATCTCCATCGAACCCAAGGAGTTCAGTGAGTCGCGTAACCGCCCCGGTGCCGTCAAGCACCGCCTGAACTCCCGCGAGGACAAGTGGGCCGCCTATGGCGTCGGCGGCGCGGGCGCGGTGACCGACACCGCCCCCGACGGCATGGCGCAGACGCCGCAAGCGGTGGAGAGCGGGCCGCACCCCGTCAGCGGCGACTGAATTTTTATTTTTTGCCCCTCCCCCTTGAGGGGGAGGTTGGGAGGGGGTGAAGAGAGGGCGACCCCCCCTCCCCGGCCATTTGCGAACGCAGCTTGACGAGCTTCCCCATCAACAGGGAGGGAAAGAGACTGCCGTCGCCTCTTCTTCTCTCTAGTTCTTCTTGCCAGGAGCCCCCATGACCACTCTCTCTCAAACCCAGCCCCGCCAGCCCCTGCTCAAGACCGCTCTTCCCGGCCCCCAGACGCGGGCCATCATGGAGCGCGACGCCCAGCATCTTTCCACCTCCTACATGCGGCCCTACCCCTTTGTGCCGGACCACGGCGAGGGCGTGTGGCTGACTGATGTCGACGGCAATACGATGCTCGACTTTTTCGCGGGGATTGCCGTCAGCACGACCGGGCACGCACACCCGCATGTGGTGCAGGCCGTGCAGGAGCAAATCGGCAAGTTTGCCCATGTCTGCCTGACCGACTACCCGCAGGAGATAACGACCCGTCTCGCCGAGCGGCTGGTCTCGCACATCGAGCGGCCCGGCGAGAAATGGCGCGTCTTTTTCGGCAACTCCGGTGCTGAGGCGGTGGAGGCGGCGGTCAAGTTGGCCCGCAACCACACCGGGCGCACCCACATCATCTCGACGCTGGGGTCTTTTCATGGGCGGACCTACGGGGCCATCACGCTGACGGGCAGCAAGACGAAATACAAGCGCGGCTTCGGTCCCCTGCTGCCCAATGTCTCGCATGTGCCCTATCCCAACCCCTTCCGCCCGCCGCTGGGCAGCACGCCGGAAACCTGCGGGCAGGCCGTCCTTAACCACATCGAGGGGCTGTTTCAGACGGTGATTCCCGCCGATGAGGTCGCCGCCATCATCATCGAGCCGATGCAGGGCGAGGGCGGGTACATCGTGCCGCCCGCCGATTTCCTGCCGGGGCTGCGGGCGCTGTGCGACAAGTACGGCATCCTGCTGATTTTTGACGAGGTGCAGGCCGGGATGGGCCGCTCCGGGAAGATGTTCTCCTTCCAGCACTTCGGCGCAGACGGACAGAGCTGTCAGCCCGACATCGTGACGTTGGCCAAGGGCATCGCGTCGGGCTTGCCCATCTCTGCGATGCTGGCCAAAGAGAGGGTGATGACCTGGCCCGTCGGCTCGCACGGCTCGACCTTCGGCGGCAACCCGGTCGCGGCGGCGGCGGCACACGCCACCCTCGACCTGCTCGAAGGCGTGGTGAAGCACCCCGGCTGCGGCGCAAACCTGATGGAGAACGCCCGCGAGGTCGGCGACTCCATCATGGCCGAGCTGCGGGCCATGCAGGCCGAGTTCCCCTTCTTGGGGGATGTGCGCGGACGGGGCCTGTTTATCGGCCTGGAGTTCGTGAAGCCGGACGGCTCGCCGGACGGGGCGCTGCGCGACCGAGCGAGCATGGCGATGTTCGAACGGGGCCTCCTCAACCTCGACTGCGGCGAGGCCGTCATTCGCATCAGCCCGCCCCTCATCCTGACCCGCGAAGAAGCGCAAACAGGCCTGAGCATCATGCGAGAGGCGCTGGCCAGCCTCTAAGCCCCATCCTGTCGGGGGCTAGGCGGCGGAGTCTTTGCGGCCTAGCCCCACGCCTTGGGCGCAGGGGCCGCCGTCAGACGGTCTGGCGCAGGTAGCGCAGCACGTCGGCGGCGTGGCTGACGGGGTTGACGGTGCGCCAATGGTGGGCAATGCGGCCCTGAGGGTCAATCAGGAAAGTTTGCCGCGCCGCCACCCCCAGCAGCCCGCCCACGCCGCCCATCACCCCGTAGGCACGGGCGAGGGAACGGTCGCTGTCGGGAATCAGGGGAAACGACAGGCCGCAGCTTTCGCGGAACTTGGCTTGCCGCGCTTCGGTGTCGGTGCTCACCCCAATGACGACCGCGCCGAGGCGCTCAAACTCCGGCAGGGCCGCCTCGAAGCGCTGGGCTTCCACCGAGCAGCCGGGCGTACCCGCACGGGGGTAGAAATACAGCACGACCCAGCGGCCCCGCAGGTCCGCGAGGCGAACGGGTTGGCCGTCGTCGCTGCGGGTGTCAAAGTCGGGGGCGGGCTGTTGGGCGCGGAGAGCCATGCTCCCGATTGTACCGGGCCGCCTACAATGCGCCCGTGTCTGGCCCGCCTCTCCTGCCGCCCATCTTGGGTCGTCCCCTCCAGCCCTATGCTGAGCAGCGGGTCGTGGTGGGCGTGTCGGGCGGGGCCGACAGTGTGGCGCTGTTGCGGGCGCTGCTGCTGGCCGGAGCGCGGCCCATCGCCGCCCACCTCGACCACGCCCTGCGCGAGGATTCGGCGCAGGACGCGGCGTGGGTGGAGGCGCTGGCGGTGGGGCTGGGGGTGCCCTTTCGCGGCACGCGAGTAGATGTGGGTGCGGTTGCGGCGCGGCGCGGCTGGAACGTGGAGGACGCGGCCCGCCGAGTGCGCTACGAGTTCCTTTCGCGCACGGCGAAGGCGGTGGGGGCTTTCGCCATCCTGACCGCCCACACCCGCCGCGACCAGGCCGAAACTGTCTTGCTGGAGGTGCTGCGCGGCGAGGCGGTGCTGCGCGGCATTCCGCCCGTGCGGGGCCGGGTGCACCGGCCCTGGCTGGAGGTGCCCCGCGCCGATGCCGAAGCTTTTTTGCACGCGCTGGGCCAGGGGTGGCGCGAAGACCCCACCAACGCCGACCTCACCCGCACGCGGGCTTGGCTGCGCGGCGAGGTTTTGCCCTTGCTGACCTCTCGCTTTCCCTACCTGGAGGGGGCGCTCGCTCGCCTTGCTCGCCTTGCCCGCGAGGACGACGCGGCGCTCCGGGACCTCGCCGCCCGCCTGACCGAGCACGCGCCGCGGACCCGGCAGCCCGCCGCCGTGCTGCGCCGCCACGTGGCGCGGGCGCTGGAGGAGGCGGGCTTTCCCTACCACGCGGGGCACGTCGAGACCCTTGCCGCCGCGCTGGGGGCGGGAGAGACCGCCCACCTCACCCTACCGGGCGGCCAGGACGTGACCGCGACGGGTGGGCGGCTGCACCTGCGCCCGCTGGCCTGGCCTGGCCCCGACTTTCCCATTCCGTCCGGCTGGACCCTGCGGACCCGGCAGCCCGGCGACCGCCTGCATCTTCCTGGCGGCACCCGCAAGCTCAGTGACGTCTTCACTGACGCCAAAGTGCCCCGCGCCGAGCGCGACCGGGTGCCCCTGCTGGCGGTGGGGGGGGACGTGCAGTGGGTAGGTCTGCGCCCGCCCGTGTGGGCGGTGGGCGCACGGGCGGCGGCAGGAGCAGCCCCCGACCCCCTGCACGCGGCCATGGGCGAAGCCCTCGCGCTGGCGGCAGAGGCGGTCCAGCAGGGCGAAGTCCCCGTGGGCGCAGTCGTGCTGGGGCCAGAAGGAACGGTCGTCGGGCGGGGGCGCAACCGCAGCCGCGAGCACGGCGACATGACCCGGCACGCCGAGTTGGGGGCGCTGCGCGACGCCGCCCGCTCGCTGGGCAGTCCCTACCTCACCGCCTGCACCCTCGTCGTCACGCTGGAGCCGTGCCCGATGTGTTTGGGGGCGGCGCTGGAGGCGCGGGTGGGCCGTATCGTCTACGGGGCGACCAACCAGGGGGCCGGGGCGCTGGGCGGCGTCAGCGACCTCTTGGCCCACCACTGGGGCCACCGCCCGGAGGTGACGGGCGGCGTGCGGGCGGCAGAGGCGGGGCGGCTCCTGCGCGAGAGCTTCGGGGCGCTGCGGCGGCAGAAGGCCAGCAAGCTGGGGTGACCCGGCGCAGTGACGGGTTACTCCCGTTCAGAAGCCCCCGCAGCCGTTCCCGTCCGTCCCCGCGCCTGCCCCAGCGCCGCACCCCCCCACGAGGTCAGCCCCACCGATGGCCCCGACCACCGCCGCGCCGCCGTCCGCCCCCCGCACGGGAGGGCGGAACCCGCCGGAGGGGACGGACCCCAGTCCCAGCACCACCAGCACGCCGCCCAGCACCTCTGCCCACGACCAGGGCAGGGCGAACGACACCCCGGCGAGCAAGAGGGCGACCACGAAAAAGGGGATTCGCATGGGCAAACCTCCAGGAAGGCGAGGAAGGGAAGAGGGGGGAGACGCCCTCAGGGTGTGACCCGTTCGTCAGCCACGGGTCAAGGAGGAAGCCGGAGCACCCGCCCCGGCCTCCCTTCTCCGCCTGCTTCTACACCTCCAGCGGCACGTCAACGCCGAGTTCGGCGAGCACGGTGCGGATGGCCGCCGTGTCCAGCCCGGCGCGGGCATGGACGCTCTCGATGGTTGCATGTTCCTGGAACTCGTCGGGGATACCCAGCACCCGCACGGGCACGCGCAGGCCCATCCCGTTGAGGGCTTCCAGCACCGCGCTGCCGAAGCCGCCCACAACCGTGTTGTCTTCGACCGTGACGAGCGCCCGCGCTCTGGTGGCCACCTCGCGCAACATCGCCTCATCGAGTGGCTTGACAAAGCGGGCATTGACCACGCCCACGCCGGGCAGCCCTGCGGCGGCTTTGCGGGCGTACTCCAGCGCCTTGCCCCCGGCGAGGATGACCACCTCGTCGCCCTCCTGGACCCGCTCCCAGGTGCCCCACTCCAGGTCGGGCCAGGTGCCCTCCGTCACCCGCTCGGTGTTGCCCCGCGGGTAGCGAATGGCGAAGGGGCCGGGGTGTTCCTGGGCGTACTTCAGCATGCCGCGCAGCTCGGCGGCGTCCTTCGGCAGGCCGATGCGGACCCCCGGAATCGAGCGCAGGTAACTCAGGTCAAAGACCCCGTTGTGGGTGGCTCCGTCCGCCCCCACGATGCCTGCCCGGTCGATGGCAAAGGTCACGTTGAGGTGCTCAATCGCCACGTCGTGCAGCACCTGGTCATAGGCGCGTTGCAAGAAGGTCGAGTAGATCGCCACGATGGGCCGCATCCCGCGCAGGGCCATGCCTGCCGCCGTCGTGACCGCCACTTCCTCGGCGATGCCGACATCGAGGTAACGGTGTGGGTGCACCTGGCTGTAGCGCACCAGCCCGCTGCCCTCGCGCATGGCGGGCGTAATCACAAAGGTACGCGGGTCCTGGGCGGCCAGCTCGGTCACCGCGTCCCCAAAGGCGCTGCTCCAGGAATAGGCGCTGCTGGGCGTGTATTCCCCAGTGGCGGGGTCAAACTTGGCGGGGCCGTGCCAAAAGATGGGGTCGGCCTCGGCGTAGCTGAGGCCCTTGCCCTTTTTGGTCACCACGTGCAGCAGGGTGGGGCCGTCGAGGCCCACGAGCCGTTCGAGCAGCCACACGAGTTCTTGCACGTTGTGCCCGTCGACCGGGCCGACGTAGCGCAGGCCCATCGCCGCGAAAGGATTGACGCTGGCGGGGTCAAAGAAGTGCCGGGTGCTGCTCTTGGCGCGGCTCATCAGGTCGGCGAGCGGCTTGCTGAGGGCTTCGACCGCCTTTTTGCCCGCGCCCTCGCCCTCCTGGAACCACCGCTGCACCTGCAGGCCGCGCATGAACTTGTTGAGGGCACCCACGTTTTCCGAGATGCTCATCTCGTTGTCGTTGAGGACTATCAGCATGTTGCGGCCCAGGTCGCCGATGGTGTTCAGCGCGGCGAGGGCCATCCCGCCCGTCAGCGAGCCGTCCCCGATGACGGCGGCCACCCGGTAATCCTGCCCCTGCGCGTCGCGGGCGAGCGCCATCCCCAGGGCGTTGGCAAGGCTGGTGCTCGCGTGCCCCACCGTGATGGCGTCGTGCTCGGACTCGCTGACCTTGGTAAAGCCGCTGAGGCCGCCCTCCTTTTTCAGGGTGCTCATCTGGGCGCGGCGTCCGGTGAGCATCTTGTGGGCGTAGGCCTGATGCCCCACGTCAAAGAGGATGCGGTCCCGCGGCGAGTCAAGGACGTAATGCAGCGCCACAATGAGGTCGGTCGCCCCCAGCGAAGAGGCGAGGTGCAGCCCGCCCACCGAGCAAACCCGCACGATTTCGCTGCGCAGTTCCTCGGCGAGTTGCGGCAGCTCCTCGCGGCTCAGGCCTTTGAGGTCCTGGGGGCTATGAATACGGTCAAGCAGCGGAGTGAGCGGTTCAGTCATGGCACGCCTCCTGGGGCGGGGGCACGGGGCTGGTCATGGCCCCACGGTAGCGGAGGAGGGGACTTCAGGGCTTCCCCCCAAAGTTGCGGGCGGTCAGCAGCAGGCCTTCCGGGGTGCGGATTTCGCCCACAAAGGGCGCGAACCAAAGCTGCTGCACCTGCGGCGAAAAGAGGCCCCCCACATCGTCGCCGATTTGCCGAGTGACCACCCAGACGTCAAAGGTCCCGGCGGGGGTCGTGACCCGGCGGCGGTCTTGCACGTCGTAGCGGTAGCGCAGTGTGCCCTGGGCCTGCACCTTGCCGTCATCCCCACTGAGGGTGACTCGGCTGGTGCCCTCCCAGGAAAGCCCCACCCGCCACGCGCTCTCGGCGGGGGCTTCCAGCCAGGGCGGGTCAAGCCGCACGCTCACGCCAGGTTTGCGAAAGCCCAGCAGCCGCACCCCCTCCGCGCCGACCTGCCGAAACCACGTCTGCTGAGCGCCGCGCCCGGTCAGCTCGAACGCCAGCGCTGCCTGCCCGCCAAACACGGTCGGCCCCAGCGCCCGCAGGGTATAGGGCTGCCCGCCCGCCGCCTCGCCTTCGGGCTGATAGTTCCAGCTCAGACCTGTTTCCAGCGGATAAAAGGACACGCGGCCCACGGGCGTGCTCGCCGCCACGGGTGCCCCGCCCCCCGCCATGCGCGGCGTCGCGGCAGGAGCGCAGCCGACAAGCAGTGCTCCCAGCAACGCCGGGGTGAGGGACCTGCGGAAGTGGCCCGACATGGTAAGCAGGGTAAAGCTCGGCATCCCCCCATTCTGTCAGCCATCACGAAGTTTCGCTGCCGGCCCCCTCACGGGCGCAGACGGCCAAAGAGGGCACCCGGCGGTGCCCCCTGAGATTTCTCAGAGACGCAGCGGCTTTAGCTCTGGCTGCCACCCTGCACGCGGGCCTTGAGGGCGGCGAAAGCGTCGTCGAGTTCGCGGTCGCGGCCCAGGTCGGCGAGCTGGGCGTCGAGGTCGCTTTCCTGACGCAGTTGGGCCATGGCCTGGTTGCGGTCTTCCATGGCCATCACCTTACGCTCCATGTCCTCAAAGGCGTCCATCGCCCCGCCCGCCTTGGAAAAGCCACTCACGCGCTCCAGGGTCGCTCCCGCCTGCGCGGTCTTTTGCCGAGCGGCGAGCAGCGACTTGCGCGACTCCATCTCGTCAATCTTGGCTTCCAGCGCCCGCAGTTGGGTCTTGAGCTGGTCGACGGTGGCGTTTTGGGTGCCGACCTGCTCCTCAAAGCCCTTGGCGAGGTCCTTGTGGTTGTGCGAGCGGCGCAGGGCTTCGCGGGCCAACTCCTCGTTCCCGGCCCGCAGCGCTTCTTCGGCCTTTTTCTCGTATTCCTCGGCGAGCTTGCGGTTGGTGCTCGCCTCGCGGCTGAGTTTGGCGCTTTGGCTCATCGCGTCGGCGACCTCGCTGCGGGCCTCGGCATAGGCCGAGCGCATGTCCAGCAGCGACTGCTCGATAATCTTGGCGGGGTCCTCAGCGCGGCTAATCAGGTCGTTGACATTGGCACGCAGCAGGCGAGACAGGCGGTCAAGAATGCTCATGGGTGCTTCCTCCTTGCGGTCATGATTACGCAGGGGCGGTCGCAGGGGTTGCCACATGACCCAAGCCTCAAGGGGACGTGAACAGCAGAGAGCGGAGGGAAGGTCAGCCGCATGGCCGCCTTCCCCGCAAGAAGCCCGACTTCAGAAGATGATGGGCCGCAGTCCTATGCTTGCGCTGCCGCAGGCCACCGTCACGTTGCTGCCCGCCGGGGTAAAGGTGCAGCCCAGCGCCCGCAGGCCCGCCAGCGGGAAAATCAGGTTCTTGCCGTCAGTCGCGGGCACCAGCGGAAGCTGCACGGTGCCGGAGCCGAGCTGCGCGGGTTTTTGGCCCACGGTGACGGTGAGGGGGTCGGCACCGCTGCGCGAGAGGCGGTACTTGCCGCCCCCCAGCGGGGTCACGCTGACCACCCCAATCAGGTCGCTGCCCAGGACATAGGGTTCCCCCCTCACCACGCCCGCGGGGGCGGCGGGGCGGGGAGCGGCAGCGGGGGCCTTGGCCTGCGCCTCATCAACCACCAGCAGGGTCTCGGTTGCTGAGAGGGGCGCGAGCAGCAGGTAGGCCCCCACCGGGCCATTCGCGCTGCCCGACACCAGCAGCGAGCTGGCTTGGCTGCCCGCCGGGGTCTTCCAATCGCCCAGGGCACGTGCCCCCAGCTTGCCGCGCACGAGCGCCCGCAGCGAGGCCGAGGAGTTCTTGACGTACAGGCACACCGCGGCGGGGCTGACCTTGAGGCTGCTGGGGCAGCTCAAAATCTGGCCCTTGGCGGCCCCGCTGAGTTCGATGGCGAGGCTGCTGGCGAGACGGGCGGTCGCGGCAGAGACGGTGGCCTTGGGCGCGGCGGCGGGGGCAGCAGGGGTGGCCGGAGCCGCCTGCGTCTGCGCGGCGGCCAATCCGAGGACCCCGCTGAGGCCGAGGCCCAGCAGGGCGACGTGGGGCAAGGAACGCATGAAGGGCATCTTAGCCAACGAGCATGAGCGGTTCACCCCAAGCTCCACATGGAGCCGTCAGCTTCTTCATGAAAGGGGGTATCCCTGCCCCGGCGGCAGACGGGGGACTTCCGGTACACTCGGAGCCGTGCTCGCCTTTCGTCTCCTGCTGCTGTTGCTGGGGCTGCTCGTCGGTTGGGGAGGCGGCCAACGCCTCGCGGCGAGCACCGGGGACGACGAAAGCGCCTGGGTCAACACCCTCAGCTTGATGCTCGCGGGGGCGCTCGCGGCGCTGCTGCTGGGGCCGCGGGCCGAACGCGCCGCCACGCGCTTGTGGGACCGCCTGAGCCGCTGGTACGGGGGCCTCTCGCCCCGGCGGGTGACGGCGGCGACCTTCGGGCTGATGGTGGCGCTCCTGCTCAGCGTGCTGCTGGGGCCGCTCGTGCGCTCGCTGCCCTTTTACGCCTGGCCGCTGAGCCTGCTGGTGACCGGGGTGCTGGCGGCTTTTTTCGTGCCCTTTGCCCTGCGGCACGCCGGGGCCTTTGGGTTCTTGGACGTGGCTCCGGTGCGGCGGCGGGGGGGCGGCAAGATTCTGGATTCCAACGTCATCATCGACGGGCGGGTGTTGGAGCTGGCCCGCAGCGGTTTTTTGGAGGGCGAGGTCATCGTGCCGGGCTTCGTGTTGCGCGAGCTGCAACGCCTGGCCGACAGCCACGACGCCGCCAAGCGCACACGGGGCAAGCGTGCCCTGACCCTCCTCGAAGAGCTGCGGGGGGTACGGCCCCTGCGGGTCGAGGATTGGGACGACCCCCTGCTGCCCGCCGTGGATGAAAAGCTGGTGCGCCTCGCCCGCGAAACGGGGGCCAAGCTCCTGAGCAACGACGCCAACCTCGCCCGCGTCGCCCGGCTGCACGGGGTGGAGGTCCTGAGCCTGCATGCGCTCGCCCTCGCCTTGCGGCCTCAGGTCCAGGCGGGCGACGTGCTCACCGTGACCGTTACCAAGGGCGGCCAGCAGCCCGGCCAGGGGGTCGGGTACCTCGAAGACGGCACGATGGTGGTCGTCGAAGGCGGCATCAAACTGCGGGGCAAGCCCGCCCGCGTGCAGGTCGTCAACAACGTGCAGACCGGGGCGGGCCGCATGATTTTTGCTCGTCCGGAGGACGCGGGAGCCGCCTGACCGGACACGCCTCAGCCTTCGCGCCTGGCATACTGGGGCATGGACCCCGCACCCGGCCCTGAGTCGCTCCCCCCCGCCGAAGCTGTCCGGCCCCGGCGGGGGGGAGGGCGGCGCAAGCGGCGCGGAGAAGACCCGCTTGGCCTCCTGGCCCTGCTGATTCCCATCTTCGTGCTGAGTCAGGTGTTTTCGCGCGGCAACCCGCTGCCGGGGTTGGCCGTGCTGGGGCTGGTGGCGCTGACGCTGCTGCTGCTGTTCGGGAACACCCGCACGGGCGCGAACTTGCGAGCGGTTTTCGCTCGGCCTCAGACGGCGGGGGCGCTCGCCCTGCTGATTCCGGCGGTGGCCGTGAGCGGGGTCTTTGGGGGGCCTTGGCTGATGCTGGCGGTCCTGTCGCTCGCCTTCGTGGGGCTGGGGCTGGCGGCTTTCCGGGGGGTGGGCTTGCTCTCCGAAGCCGGAGTGCCCACGTCCCCAGCCCTTCCCACGGTTCCCACCCCCGCCCCCCTCCCCGCCCAGCCCAGCGCCGAGGTGCTCCCGCAACTCGACGTACGTGAGCTGTGCCGGGGCCTGCCGCCTGCGCTGGCGGGCGAAGTGCTCTTGACCGCCGACCACCTCGAAGCGGCGCTGGTGCGGGCCAGCGAGGAAAACGACCCCCGCCGCGCTTTTGACGCCCGGCAGAGCCTGGGGGACTACCTCCCTGGCACCGTCCGGGCCTGGAAAGCCCAGCCGGAGGGCGAGCGCGACCCCGCCGAACTGGAACGCGCCCTGAGCCAGATTCGCCGCATCGCCGGGCCGGACACCTCCTCCCGCCAGAGCGCCCGCCGCACCTGGGAGACCCAGCAGCGGTTTCTGGAAGCCCGGACCGAGAAGGAGACGCCGGGTGATGAACCCATCACTCCGAGCAGACCGAGAAGATGAGAGTGGCTCTGGGCAGAGGTGGGGCGGGTTCGGGCGCTGTCTCTGGACAGGTGGACCCGAAGCCCAGAGCGCGTCGAGGGTCCCGGCGCCCCTGAATAATCCTGCGCGGTGGGGGCTTGAACCGGACGTAACGTCAGCCCTTACGGTGTGGTTCGGAGGGACGCGGTGAAACTCAGAATCGGTGAACTCGCCCGGCGCAGCGGCGTCACGGTACGGACCCTACGCCACTACGACCAAATCGGCCTGCTGAGGCCCGGCGAGCGCACGGACGGCGACCACCGCCTCTACTCCGAGGGCGAGGTGCGGACCCTGCACCAGATTCAGACCCTGCGGACGCTGGGGCTTTCGCTGGAACAGATTCGTGCGGCGCTGCACGACCCGGCCCACGACCCCGCGCAGGTGCTGGCCGCCCAAATCCGGATGCTGGAGGAGCGGCTGGAGCGCGGGCGGGCGCTGCTGGAGCGCCTGCGACGGTTGGACCCGCGCGGGGCGAGCTGGGCAGAACTTCTGGAGGTGATTCGCATGAACGAGAAGGTAGAGAAGATGCTGGACGTGGCCCGTCAGGTGGGCGAGCAACCCAAGTTCGACGACGAGCAGGCGCGTTACCTGGAGGGGCGCCGCGAGGCGGTCGGCGAGGCTCGCATCCAGGAAGTCGAGGCCGAGTGGCCCCGCTTGATGGCTGAAGTGCTGCGTGAGATGGAAGCCGGGACGCCCGCGTCCGACCCCCGCGTTCTCGACCTCGCCCGGCGCTGGCAGGGGCTGGTGGCCGAGTTCACGGGGGGACGGCAGGACATCGGCGGCACCTTGAACGAGTCCTATCAGGCGCACATGCCGCCGGAGATGCAGGCGATGTGGAGTTACGTCGGAGAGGCGATGGGGCACCTGAGGTAGACAGAGAGACCCCTCACCCCGCTGTTGACGCAGCGGCTCTCTCCCCCTGGGAGAGGGGTCTTCTTCCTGAGCAAAAGCGGCGGCCCGTGTGAGTGGGCCGCCGCTCGGATGTGCGCGGGTCAGTCTTTGACGAGTTCAATCCCCGTCAGCTCGTCGACCGGCAGGCCCCATTCGTTCATCGCGGCGATGAAGGGGTCGGGGTCGAACTCCTCGACGTTGTAAACGCCGGGCTTCATCCAAGTACCCCGAAGCATCAGCATCGCGCCAATCATGGCGGGCACGCCCGTCGTGTAGGAGACGGCCTGCGCCTGCACCTCGCGGTAGCACTCGGCGTGGTCCTTGACGTTGTAGATGAAGTGGACCTTGCCTTCCTCGCCGTCTTTGCCAATCCCCTTGGCCTGCACGCCGATGCAGGTTTGTCCGGTGTAGCCTTCCGCCAGCGATTCGGGGGCGGGGAGCACGGCCTTGAGGAACTCGATGGGCGCGACCTGCATGCCCCGGAAGTTGATGGGTTCGATGGAGGTCATGCCGATGCCCTCCAGTACCGTCAGGTGCTTGAGGTACTGCTCGCCAAAGGTCATCCAAAACCGCGCCCGTTTGATGGTTGGGAAGTTTTGAACCAGCGATTCCAGCTCCTCGTGATAGAGGACGTAGCTCTTGCGGGTGGCCACCTTGGGGTAGTAGATGTCCTGACTGATTTCCAGCGGCTTGGTTTCTACCCACTGGCCGTTTTCCCAGTAGCGGCCATTGGCCGTAATCTCGCGGATGTTGATTTCCGGGTTAAAGTTGGTGGCAAAGGCTTTGCCGTGGTTGCCGTTGTTGCAGTCCACGATGTCGAGGTAGTGGATTTCCCGGAAGTGGTGCTTGGCGTGATAGGCAGTAAAAGCGTTCGTCGCGCCGGGGTCAAAGCCGCAGCCCAGCAGCGCCATCAGGCCCGCTTTCTCGAAGCGCTCGCGGTAGGCCCACTGCCAGGAGTACTCGAACTTCGCCACGTCCCGCGGCTCGTAGTTGGCGGTGTCGAGGTAGTGCACGCCCGTTTCCAGGCAAGCGTCCATGATGGTGAGGTCCTGATAGGGCAGCGCCACATTAATCACGAGTTCGGGGCCAAACTCCCGTATCAGGGCGACCAGCTCCGGCACATTGTCGGCATCAACCGCCGCCGTCGTGAACTTCGTCTTGCTGTGGGGAAAGTGCTCGTGAATCTCCGCGACGATGTTGTCGCACTTGCTCACCGTTCGGCTGGCGAGCAGCACCTCCGTGAACACGCTGTCGTTTTGGGCGCACTTCTTGGCGACCACGTTGCCCACGCCCCCCGCACCGATAATCATGACCTTGCTCATCGGGGGCCAGTGTACCCCCCTTCCGGGCTGCTAGCCTGCCCCCGTATGCGGACCTTCGCCCTCATCTTGCTCCTCTTTGTGACCGGGGTCGGCTTGATGGTCGCCGCGCTGGCCTGGCAGGGCCGCGCCGCCCGCGAGTACGCCGCCGAAGCGGTGCGGGCCGCCGTTCGCACCGGGGTCACCCAGCAGACGCCCTGCGCCGACCTGCTGGGGCGTCAGCCGCCCGCCACCGTGCAGAGCTGCGTCGTCGACGGGCGCGGCGAAGAGCTGACCGCTACCGTGACGCTGGAGGGCGGGCGGGTGTCAGTGGTGCGGCCCTGAGCTTGCGCTGCCGGGCTAGCCGACGTCCCCGCACCCCCACCGCTGGGGCGCTAGCCTCCGGGTCATGAGTGGCGACGGCCTGCCTGGACGCTTCGACGTGCTTGTTCATCCTGCCCGCGAGCTGCGCGGCGAGGTGCGGGCGCAGCCCAGCAAGAACTACACGACCCGGTATCTGCTCGCGGCGGCCCTCTCGGAGGGCGAGTCGCGGGTGGTGGGGGCCGCCACCAGCGAGGACGCGGGGGCGCTGCTGAGTTGCCTGAAGGGCTGGGGCGCGGATGTGGAGCGGGCAGGGGAAGACGTAGTGGTGCGCGGCTTCGGGGCGCGGCCACGGCCCGGCGTGACCCTCAACCCCGGCAACGCGGGGGCGGTGGCCCGGTTCCTGATGGGGGTGGCCGCGCTGACCACGGGCACCACTTTCGTCACCGACCACCCCGACTCGCTGGGTCGGCGGCCCCAGGGGGACCTGCTGGCGGCCCTCGCCGCGCTGGGGGCGCGGGTGACGAGCGCGGGCGGACGCCTTCCGGTCACGGTGTCCGGCCCGGTGCGCGGCGGCGCGGTCGAGGTCAGCGCCGAGCGCTCTAGCCAGTATGCCTCCGCGCTGCTGTTCCTGGGGCCGCTCTTGCCGGACGGCCTAGAGCTGCACCTCACGGGCGAGATAAAAAGCCACGCGCCCCTGCGCCAGACGCTGGACACCCTGGCGGCCTTCGGGATTCGGGCGCACGCATCTGACGACCTGCGGCGTGTCCTCATTCCCGGCGGGCAGGCGTACCGGGCCGGAGAGGTCCTCGTGCCGGGAGACTATCCGGGGTCGGCGGCCCTCCTCGCTGCCGCCGCCGTGTTGCCCGGCGAGGTGACGGTGAGCAACCTGCGCGAGCACGACCTTCAGGGCGAGCGCGAGGCCCTGGAGGTGTTGCGCGACATGGGGGCCGAGGTCGTGCGCCGCGGCGACCGGGTGACGGTGCGCGGGGGGCGGCCCCTGCGGGCGGTGCGGCGCGACGGTGACAGCTTTACCGACGCGGTGCAGGCGCTGACCGCCGCCGCCGCCTTTGCCGAGGGCACGACGACCTGGGAGAACGTGGCGACCCTGCGCCTCAAGGAATGCGACCGCATCAGCGACACCCGCCGTGAGCTGGAGCGCCTGGGCTTGCAGACGAGCGAGACGGCGGACAGCCTCAGCGTAACGGGTACGGACCGGATTGCTGGGGGCCTCAGCGCGGACGGGCACGGCGACCACCGCATGGTCATGCTGCTCACCGTGCTGGGCCTCCGGGCGGACGCCCCTCTGCGTCTTTGCGGGGCGCATCACATCCGCAAGAGCTACCCAGGCTTTTTCGGGCATTTGGAGGGGCTGGGGGCGCGATTCGACTACCTAGAGGCGACGCGGGATTGAGCGCCCCCCTTTCCCCCGGTGCTTGGAAGCTGGTCGCGGGCGGCTACACTGACCCATGACGACCACCGTTCCCGCCGCTCCCGCGCCCGCCGCGCCCGCCCGCGCGACTCCGGCGCAGAACCTCGTCACGCTGGGGCTGGGATGGTGGCTCACTACCGGCATCTTCGTGGATGGATGGGCGCACAACCGCTACGGCGAAAGCCTGGAGACCTTCTTCACGCCCTGGCATGCGCTGTTCTATTCGGGGTTCCTGGCGGTGGCGGTGTGGGTGGGGTGGCTGGGTTACCGGGGGTGGCGGGCTGGGCGGCGTGGCCCCGCGGCCTTTCCCCAGGGCTACGCCCTCGCCGCGCTGGGGGTGCCCCTGTTCGGGCTGGGCGGAGTGGGCGACATGACCTGGCACACGGTCTTCGGCATCGAGGTCGGTATCGAGGCGTTGCTCTCGCCCACGCACCTGCTGCTGTTCGCGGGCGCTTCGTTCATCCTGGCGGCCCCGCTGGTGAGCAGTTGGCGGATGCCTGCGCCCCGCGCCGCTCCGGCGGGGGTGGTGTGGCCCGCCGTGCTGTCGGCCACGGCGCTGCTGAGCTTCACATCCTTCATGCACATGTACCTGTGGGGGTTGATGGCCGCCCCGCAGGGCCTGGGCTACGTGCAGACGCGCGGCGAGCTGAGCAGCATCCTCCTCACCGCGCTGATTCTGGCCGCGCCCGTCTTGCTGCTGCTGCGGCGCTTTCGGCTGCCCTTCGGGGCCGTGACGCTGATGTACGGCCTGAACACCCTCCTCATGACCCTGATGCTGGTGCCCGGCGAGTGGCGGGTGCCCCTGCTCCTGCTCGCTGCTGGGCTGGTGGCGGACGCCCTGCTGCTGCTGCTGAATCCGTCCCCGGCGCGGCCCCTGGCGCTGCGGGCCTTTGCTTTTCTGCTTCCGCTGGCCGTGTGGGGGCCGTACCTGGGCGGTCTGGCGCTGCTCGGCCTGACCAACCTCAGCCTGGAGCTGTGGCTGGGCGTCGCGGTGATGGCCGGGCTGGGCGGCGTGGCCCTAAGTGGGTTGGTCGTGCCCCCGCCCGTGCCCGCCGAGGCGGACCGCTAAGCGCTCAAGGCTGATAGCCTCCCCCCCATGACCCCCCGCACGCCCGCCGAGGTCCGGGCTTTTTTCGATGCCCACCGCACTGTTCGCCAGTACGTCACGCGAGAGGATGGCTCGCCGCTGCCCCTGCCGCCAGAGCATCTGGAGGTGCTGCTGCACGCCGCGCAGCGTGCCCCCACCGACGCGACCGCCCAGCTCTATTCCTTTATCCGGTTGGTGTCGCCGCAGGTGCGGGCGCGGGTGGCCGAGCTGACCACGAACGCACACGTCGCGACCGCCTCCGAAGCGTTCGTGGTCTGCCTCGACGTGCGGCGGGTGGGCCAGCTTCTGCGGGTGGCCGGGCACGAGGTCGGGCGCTGGCCCGCCATCGGGGTGCATTTCGGCATTGGGGACGCGGTGATGGCGGGGCAGAACCTGCTTGTCGCCGCCGAGCTGCTGGGCTATCAGGGCTGCTGGATTGGCGGGGTGATGAACGGGCTAGAGGGCCTGCTCGACCTGCTGGAGCTGCCCCAGGGGGTGCTTCCCTTCGCAGCCCTCACGGTGGGCCTTCCCGCCGAGACACCTCCCCAGCGCCCGCGGGTGCCCCGGCCCCTCGTCGTCCACGAGGACCGCTACCGGGACCCTGCCGATGAGGCGCTGCGCGGGGCGATAGCGGTCATGAACCCCATCGCGGCGCGGGGAGACAAGCCCGGCGACTGGGTGCGGCTCTTGCGGGCGTACTGGGCACCGGGTGGAGGGATGGAGAAACGTGAGCCGCATCTTGTCGCGGCGCTGCGGCGGCAGGGGCTGTGGGCGGGTGGGGAAGAAGGGGCGGCCCGGCCCACCGCTGGGGCCGCGCCCGCCCGCGAGGGCTAGGCCAGGGCCGCCCGCCTCCTCCCCCCCGGACTATCCTCCTCCCATGCCCCGCCCCCCCTATGACCTGACCACCCTTGCCGCCCGCGCCGGGGAAGGGGCCTGGCCCCCCGGCTCTGTGCCGCTCGCTGAGCCGATTTATCAGTCGACGGTCTACGCTTTTCCCGACCTGGATGCCCTAGAGCGGGCCATGAGCGGCGAGGAAAGCGCCCCCTTCTACTACCGCAACGGCACCCCCAACGCGGCCACCCTAGAGCGGGCGCTGGCCGCGCTGGAGGGGACCGAAGCCGCCCTCGTCGCCGCGAGCGGCATGGCGGCCATCAGTGCGGCGCTGCTGAGCGTGCTGGCGGCGGGCGACCACGTCGTCGCGGACGCCCGCGTGTACGGGGTGACCTATGCCCTCCTCGCCGAGGAGCTGCCCCGGCTGGGCATTCGCACCACCTTCGTGGACGCCTGCGACCTGGAGGCGGTAGAGGCCGCCCTGCGCCCAGAAACGCGGCTCCTGCATGTCGAGAGCCTCACCAATCCGCTCCTGACTGTGCCCGACCTGCCCCGGCTGGCCGAGCGGGTGCGCGGGCGGGGGGTGCTGCTCAGTGTGGATAACACCTTTGCCAGCCCCGCCGTCTTTCGGCCCGCCGAGCACGGGGCCGACCTGGTGACCCACTCGGTCAGCAAGTACCTCAGCGGGCATTCCAACGCCTTTGGGGGGGTGGTGTGTGGGCGGGCGGACCTCGTGGCAGCGGCGCGGACGCGGCTCACCCGGCTAGGGGGCACCATGAGCACCTTTGACGCCTGGATGACCCTTCAGGGCCTCAAGACCCTGGGATTGCGGATGCGGGCGCACTCCGGCAACGCCCAGGCGGTGGCCGACGTGCTCGCCAATCATCCGCGGGTGCGGGCTGTGTACCATCCTGGCCTCTCCGGGCATCCCCAGTTCGAGCGGGCCGCTGAACTCTTTCCCCACGGGTTTGGCGGCATGCTCGCGGCGGATATTGCGGACGCCCCCGCCTTTGTGCGGGCGCTCGCGGGCCGCATTCCTCTTGCCCCTAGCCTCGCGGACGTGGTGACCACCCTGTCGTGGCCCTGGGGCACCTCGCACCGCGCCCTGCCCGAAGCCGAGCGCCGTCGCCTGGGCATCACGCCGGGGCTGCTGCGCTTCTCGGTCGGCATCGAGGACATCGGCGACCTGCTCGGCGAGCTAGAGGAGGCCTTGGCGGGCTGAGAGGGGGCCGCCCTTCCAGGTCCCCAGCGCGGCTCCGAATCTAGGGCGTGTCCACCCCCTCGCCCCCCGGTACCCCGTCGAAGAGGCCACGCAGCGGGTAGCAGGGGATGGGCGTGCGGGTGCCGCCGATGCTGAAGCCCTCGGTGCCCAGCAACCGGGCTTCCATCGCCTCCCGTTCCTGGGGGGTCATGCGGCCCAGCAGGCTCTCGGCCCCGGTCTGGGTGCCGTGGGCGGCGAGGGCGGCTTTCTTGTTCTCGGCGTAGGCGCTGACGTTCATCCGCACCGCGACCGTACCCTCCGAAACCCCATAAACCAGCGGGTCAAGGTTCTGCCCCATGCGGGCGATTCCGGCGGCGGCCTCGTGGGTCATGGCGGTGTAATACAGCCGCTGCGGGCCGCCCTCCGGCAGGTGCCCGGTGCTGAAAAAGGCAGCGGTCGTCGCCCGGTGAATCTGGAGGTGGTCGATGTGGCCGTAAGCCCCGTGCGGGTCAAAGGTGACCACGACCTGCGGGCGCACTTCCTCCATCAGCGCCCGCACCTTGCCCTCGATGTCGAGCGGGTTCACGTTCATCAGCGCTAGGGGGTCGTCAAAGCGGGTGCGTTCGTAGCGTCCAGAGTCGTGGTAGTCGAGAAAGACAGGTTCCCCGATTTCCAGCGCTCGGCACGCCGCCCGCAACTCCGCCTCGCGCTGCTGGCCGAGGTCGTCCACCGTCATCCCCGGCACTGTGATTTTGCCCGCCTCGCCCCGCGTGGCGCAGGCGAGGACCACGCGCACCCCCCGGCGGGCGTAGTGGGTCAGCGTGCCGCCGACGCTGAAGGCTTCGTCGTCGGGGTGGGCGAACACGGCAAGGAGGGTGGGCTGGGGATGAGCAGTCATGCGCGGCAGTGTACGGCGGGGCGGGGGGGAGGAGGAGGGCACCTGAAAGCCGCCCGCCGGGACCCTTGCAGGGGGGTCGGTCAGCTCCTCCCTTCCCCTTCCTCGCCCGCTTCGTCGCGCAGGCGCAGGCCCCGCTCGTAGAAGCCCCAGCACTCGTCCGGCCACGCCGCGTACAGGCGGCGGCGGTTGCTCAGGTCGGCGGCCTCCAGTGCCAGCCCCAGCGCCCGGTAAAAGCGGCTGCCTTGTTCCTGCATGGCCCGCGCCGTCCAGTACACCTCGGCGCTGAGGAGGGCGGCGAGGCGGTCCTCGTTGGGGGGGTGGGGCATGGGGCCAGTCTAGGGTCAGGTCGGCATTCTGTCCCCGGCGTACTTCGGTATCATCGGCCCCGATGACGGCAGCCCCCACCACGACCGACCCGCAGGCGCTGGACATTCTCAAGCGCGTCTGGGGCTACGACGCCTTCCGGGGCGTGCAGGCCGACATTGTGCGGACGGTGGCGGCGGGCGGCCACGCGCTCGTCTTGATGCCGACGGGCGGCGGCAAAAGCCTGTGCTACCAGGTGCCCTCGCTGCTGCGGCCCGGCGTGGGCATCGTCGTCTCGCCGCTCATCGCGCTGATGAAAGACCAGGTGGACACCCTGCGGCAGCTCGGCGTGCGGGCGGCCTTCCTGAACTCGACCCTGAGCCTCGACGGGGTGCGCGAGGTCGAAGCGGCGCTGCTCGCGGGCGAGCTGGACCTGCTGTATGTCGCGCCCGAACGCCTCCTGCTGCCGCGCACGCTGGACCTCCTCGAACGCGCCCCGGTCGCCCTCTTTGCGGTCGACGAGGCTCACTGCGTCTCTCAGTGGGGGCACGATTTCCGGCCCGAATACGGGCAACTGGGCGTGCTGCCGGAGCGTTTTCCCCACATTCCCCGCCTCGCCCTGACCGCCACCGCCGACGACCGCACGCGGGCGGACATCGTGCGGGTGCTGGGGCTGGCGGGAGCGCCGCAGTTCATCTCGTCCTTTGACCGCCCCAACATCCAGTACCGGGTGGCGGCGAAGGAGGGACCGAAGTCGCAACTTCTCGACTTCATCCGGCGCGAGCATCCGGGGGATGCGGGCATCGTCTACTGCCTCTCGCGCAAGTCGGTGGAGGAGACGGCAAAGTGGCTCCTCGCGCAGGGGGTCGATGCGGTGGCCTACCACGCGGGCCTCTCGCCGCGCGAGCGCAATGCGGCGCAGGAACGCTTCCTGAACGAGGAGGGCCTGGTCGTCGTGGCAACCGTCGCCTTCGGGATGGGCATCGACAAGCCCAACGTACGCTTTGTCGCCCACCTCGACCTTCCCAAGAGCCTGGAGGGCTACTACCAGGAGACGGGCCGCGCTGGGCGCGACGGGCTGCCGAGTACCGCCTGGATGGTCTACGGGCTGGCCGACGTGGTCAACGTGCGGCGGATGCTCGCGCAGAGTGCGGCCCCCGAAGACGTGCGCCGGGTGGAGGCTGCCAAGCTTGACGCCCTGCTGACCTATTGCGAGGCCGCGACTTGCCGCCGGGGGGTGCTGCTCTCGTACTTCGGGGAGACGCTGCCCCACCCCTGCGGCAACTGCGACGTGTGCCTCGCCCCGCCCCGCGTGCGCGACGCCACGCGCGAGGCGCAGATGGCCCTTTCGGCGGCGATTCGCACCGGGAACCGCTTCGGGGCCGCGCACCTCACCGACGTGCTGCTGGGCCGCGACACCGAAAAGGTGCGGGCGATGGGGCACCATACGCTGCCCACCTTCGGCGTTGGCAAGGCGCACGACGAGAAGATGTGGCGCGGGCTACTGCGCCAGCTTGTCAGCCTGGGCTACCTCGCGGCGGGCGAGCACCACGGCCTGAGCGCGACCGCCAAAGCCCGCCCGCTTCTGCGCGGCGAGGAGACCCTGCACCTGCGGGAAGATACCCTGGCCCCCCGTCCCCCCCGCGACCGCGCGGCCCGGCCTGGCCGCGCCCCGGTGGACGCGGGGGACCGCCCCCTTTTCGAGGCGCTGCGGGCCTGGCGGCTCTCCAGGGCACGTGAGCAGGGCGTGCCCCCCTACGTCATCTTCACGGACGCCACCCTGAAGACCATCGCCGAGCTGCGCCCTGGCAGCCTGCACACCCTGGGCACGGTGAGCGGCGTGGGCCAGCGCAAGCTCGCGGAGTACGGGGAGGAGGTGCTGGGGGTGGTGCGGGGGCAGTCGGGCGGCGGGCGACCAGCTTCCAGCCGTCAGCCGGGTGAAGCCGAGCGGGGCGCGGCGGGCAATGCGGCGGTGTTGGGCGTGCTGCGCGGAAGCTCTCAGCCCTCCGCTCCCAGCGCCCCATCCTCCGCCCGCCCTGCCGCGCTCTTTCCACAGCCCCCGGACGACACGCCCCCAAGCTCTCCCCCCCATCCCGCAGTGGCCGAGGCCCTGCGCGAGCTGCGCCGCGAACTCGCCCGCGAGACGGGGCACAGCGCCTTCGTGGTCTTCCCGAATGCCACCCTGGACGCCCTCGCCGTTCGGCAGCCGCGCACCGTGGCCGAGCTGGCAGGGGTGCCGGGGCTGGGGCCAAAGCGCATCGAGGCCTACGGAGAGCGGATTGTGGACGCGGTGCTGACAGCCCTGGACGGGTGACCCGCCCCCCTCAATCTGCCGCCCCCGCCCTCACGGGCCGCACCACCCGCAGCCGCAGGCTCAGCCCCAGCCCCCCCGCCACGAGGACGAGCGCCAGCACATAGGCCCGTTGCAACCCCTCCGCCAGCGCCGGGCCACCTGCCAGGATCGCGGCGGGGCCAATCAGGAGGGCCATCAGCGCCACCCCCAGCGCCCCGCCCATCTGCCGGGCGAACAGCACGCCGCTCGTGACGGCACCGAGGTCCTCGCGCTCCGCCCGCTCCTGCGCTGAGAGCAGCAGGCTGAGCATCGCAAAGCCCATTCCCATCCCCACCACAAAGCCCAGCCCTGACGTGACCCACAGCGGCGCATGCACGGCAAAAGTCAGCGCCGTGAAGGTTCCAGTGAGGACCAGAAAGCCGAGCTGCGAGAGCCGGGCGAGGGGCACCCGCGTCAGCAGCCGCGCCGCGAGGATGCTCGTCAGCGTCCAGCCCACCAGCATGGGCGTGAGGATGGCCCCCGCGCCCGTCGCGCTGCCGCCCCCCACCCCCTGCGCGTAGAGGGGCAGGTAGGCAATCACCCCGAAATAGGCCGCCCCACCCAGCAGATTCCCCGCAAAGGCGACGGCGGTCGTGCGCTCCCGCAGCGCCCCCATCGGCAAGAGGGGCTGGGGATGCTGCCGCTCCACCATCATGGCGGCGAGCAGAATCAGCAGCCCCGCCCCCACCAGCGCCCACGCCCGCGACTCCAGCCCCCACACCGTCAGGCCGCTGCCCAGGGTGAAGAGGGCCGCCCCCGCCCAGTCCAGCCGCGCCGGGTGCGGGGTGCCCGTCTCGCGCAGGTGCTTCCACGCGATGAGGAACGCCGCTACCCCAAAGGGCAGCGACGCGTAAAAGGTCCAGCGCCACGAGAGCGTGTCGGTCAGCCAGCCCCCCAACAGCGGCCCCAATAGCCCCGACAGGCCCCACACCCCGCTGATAAAGGCCTGCACCCGCCCCCGCTCGGCCAGCGCATACGTCTCTCCGATGATGGTCAGGGTCAGCGGGAGCACGGCCCCCGCCCCCAGCCCCTGGAGGGCACGCGCTCCCACCAACCAGCTCATGCTCTGCGCGAGGCCGCACAGGGCGCTGCCCGCGAGGAACAGGACCACGCCCGCGAGGTACAGCCGCCGCCGCCCCACCACGTCCGACGCCCGGCCCCACAGCGGGCTGGAAACGGTACTTGTGAGCAAATAGACCGCAAAGGGCAGCGCGTAGAGCCGCTGGCCCCCCAGGTCCGCAATCACGCTGGGCATGGCGGTCGCGACCACGCTGGATTCCAGCGCCGCCAGAAAAACGCCCAGAATCAGGCCCGTGGTCGCCAGTTGCCGCGCCCGCCGGGCCTGGGGGGAGAGGGGAGCCGAGCCAGTCATGGGGAGCAGGCTACTCCCCGCCGCCGCCCCCAAAAGGCGGGCCAGCACCCCATGACAAACCGCCCCCCGACGAGGAGGGCGGCGCAGGAGGAGAGACTCAGCGGCGGTCGACGGGCAGCGTGCTGATTGCGGGGTGGGTCGCGGCGCCGCGAGCACCCATCCACGCCAGCAGCAGGGTCAGTCCGGCAGCCAGCAGCCAGCCCAGACCCGTGTTGCGGGCGGTGATGCGGGCGTTCGCTTCGGCGGTTTGCGCGAGCTGCTGGGCCTGCTGCTCCAGGCGGTTGACCTCGTTGTTGATGACCGTGCGAACTTCTTCAGCCTGGGCGGTGCTCAGCCCCTGACGCTCCAGCCGGGTCACGAACTGCTCGCCGCTCAGGGCGTTGCGAATTGCGTTCACGCGGGCGGGCACAAAGTCCGTGATGGTGCTGAGGTCCTGCTGGCCCAGGTCATAGGCCGAGCGGCGGAAGATGTTCGTCACCACGTTCGCGGCGGCGTTGGTCTGCGCCTCATTCAGGCTGGGGCTTTGGGCGGCAATGAGGTCCGCGATGTCCTGCTGATTGACCCCAGCGATGAAGTTTTGCAGGGCGTTTTGTACCCCGCCATCCTGGGCCGCCGCCCCGGCAGCATTGGCCGC
The DNA here is from genome assembly GCF_000482805.1 of Deinococcus murrayi DSM 11303. Lineage (GTDB taxonomy): Bacteria > Deinococcota > Deinococci > Deinococcales > Deinococcaceae > Deinococcus > Deinococcus murrayi. Next base: position 56,654 of record NZ_KI519504.1, read on the forward strand.
CGTGCTTGCCACCGTACTGACAGCGTTCGTCGCCAGCCCCAACAGGCTGCGAGCTGCCCCAAAGAGGGTGGAAGTCAGCAGCAGCACGAGCACGCCGCCCGTCACCAGCCCGGTGAGGGACGCGTCTTCCGGGGTCATCGCGGCGATGCCGTCATCGTTGCGGGTCGCGGGAGCGCTGGCCCGCACCGCCGTGCGCCCGGCGGCCCAAGCCCCCACGAGCGCAGCGATGGCCGTCCAGATGGCAGCCTGAATGCCCGTTCCGGTCAGGGTGATGCCCGTCAGCGCGGTGATGACCAGGCCCAGGGCGAGCACGGTCAGGGTGCTCACCAGGCCCAGCACGACGCCCGCCAGGACGCCGCGCCAGCTCAGACGGCGGGAGAGTCGATCAGTGTTTAGGGTCATACAACCTCCTGGTGGAAAACCGGGGAGGGGAAGTGTCCTCAAGGAGGGGACGCCCCAGTTCACCTTCGCCTCTACCCTAAGCGGCCCCTCCTCTTCATATGACTATTGTCGACTTAACGTCGCTTTCACACGCCTGCGTGTTGAAGGGGTGGCTTCAAACAAAGGCGCTCAGCCCGGTGATGGCCCGGCCCACCACCAGGGTGTTGATTTCGTTCGTGCCCTCGTAGGAGTAGATGGCTTCTGTGTCCGCAAAGTGCTTGGCGACCCCGTTTTGCAGCAGGATGCCGTTGCCGCCGAAGGTTTCGCGGGCCAGCGCCACCGTCTCGCGGCAGCGGGCCGCCGTGACCACCTTGGCGAGCGAGGCGTGCTCATCTCTCATCTCGCCCGCGTCGGCCATGTCCGAAAGCCGCAGCACGAGGGCTAGCATGCTCGTCACGTTGCCCAGCATGTGCACGAGGTGGTTTTGGATGAGCTGGAACTCCCCGATGCGCTTGCCGAACTGCTCGCGGGTTTGGGCGTACCCCAGCGCCAGCTCGTAGGCCCCCAGCGCACACCCCACCCCCTGCCAGGCCACCCCCGCCCGCGTGAGCCGCAGCACTTCGGCGGTCGTGCGCCAGCCGCGCACCGCTTGCAGGCGGTCGGATTCGCGCACCCGGCAGTTTTCCAGGAAAACATGCCCGTTTTCCACGATGCGCAGGGCCGTCTTGCCCTCAATCTTCTGAACCCGGTAGCCCTCCGTGCCCGCCCGCACGATGAAGCCGCGCACCTCATTGGTCTCCTCGTCCCGCGCCCAGACGACCGTAAAGTCGCTGAAGGGCGCGTTGCCAATCCAGTACTTCTCGCCGTTCAGGACCCAGCTGTCCCCGTCGCGGCGGCAGGTCGTCCGCATGCCCTGGCTGACCTGCGAGCCGCCCTCCGGCTCGGTGAGGCCAAAGGCCCCGATGACCTCCAGGTCAAGCATCTTGGGCAGCCACTCGGCCTTCTGTTCTTCGCTGCCGCCCAGCGCGATGGACGCAAAGGCCAGCCCCGCGTGCACCCCGAAAAAGACGGCGGTGGAGACGTCCACCCGGCAGGCCTCTAGGGTGATGAGGCCCTCCATCAGCGTGGCGTCGGGCTTGCGGGTGCCGTCCTCATTCCAGACCCGGCGCAGCAGGTCGAGCTTGCGCAGCTCCGGGAGAAGAGAGCGGGGAAACTCGTCGCGGTTCCAGTACACGTTCATGATGGGGCGCACCCGCTCGGTCATGAGGGTGCGCACCAGCCGCCTGACCTCCTGCTGCTCTGGGGTCAGGCGATTCAGTTGGCCGTAGAAGTCGCCGTCGGGCGCGGGCAGGGTGCCCGTGCGGCCCCCGCCCCCGCTCAGGGTGCGGGCGAGCTGCTTGAGCTGGCCGTCATTGAGCTGCGAGACGCTGGAGAGCAGGCCCGGCAGGTCGACCTTTTGTCCCAGTCGTGCCAGGGCGTCGAGGTCGAGTTGTGCGAGCATCGCCTGGAGGGTGGCTGGATTGGTCATGCCTCCCCTTGTACCGGGTGCAAGTTGTCCAGACTGGGGCCTTCCACCCTAGGCCCCATTTACCCGGTCTTGAGATTCGGCCCCGCGGCGGTGCCGGGCGCGACAGCATGCGGACGTGACCCCCCCCCTGAGGCCCACCCGCCCCCTCCCCATCCGGCCTGCCGGGTACGTGGAACTGGCCCGCTACAGCAGCCTGGGCCGCTTTTGGACGTATCTGGCGAGTGCCGTGCGGGTGGGCCGCGAGGTGACGGGCGTGCGCGGCGACCTGCCGGAGACCTGCCGCCGCCGCATCAGCGGGTATGCCCTGCCGGGGGCCGCGCTCCTCCTCGACGTGCCCCGCGTGACCGAAGCACTCGACGAGGGCTTCGTCGCCCATCCCGCCCTGATTGCCCTCCTCGCCGGGGACCCGGACCCCCTGCGGGCCGAGCTGAACGCGCACTACGAGCTGCGGCTCGACGCGGTGCTCGCCTTTACCGCCGCCCGCGACCTGGTCGCCCGCCCAGAGTTCCGCTTCGTGCCCCTGGTCCCCGGCCTCTCCGAGCTGCCCGCCGACCTGCCCCTCCGCGCCCGCCGGATGGGCCGCGATGAGGTGCATGTGCTGGTGCAGCGGGCGTGCGGCCTGGCGTAGGAGGCATGTGGCTCGTGGCGCGTGGTTTGTGGAGGCTCAAGCGGTCTGCCGAGGCTTTGCGCTTGTCTTCGAGCCACTGGCCACACGCCACACGCCATAAGCCCCCTACCCGTCGCTCTCCGTCCGCTTCTTCGGCTTGCTCGCCGCGAACCGCGCCAGCCGCGCCGTGACGCCGGGGGGCGTATTGGTCAGCAGGTGCCGGGCGGTGGGGTTGCGGCCCGCAAAGACGCCCACTCGGCGCAGCAGGGTGAGGAAGAGGTCTTCGGGGATGTCGAGGGCCGGGGTCAGCCTTACCGTGCGCTTGGAGCTGAGGCTGAGGTTGGCCATCACGCCCGCCGCGTGCAGCTCGCGCAGGGCGAGGATGGCGGTCGCCTCAAACGCGACCTCCCGGAGCATCCCCGGCAGCGGCACGCCGAGCACCGGGCGAAACTGCATCGCCAGCAGGAGGCCCTGTCCGCGCACGCTCTCGAAGAGGCGGGGGTACTCCTCCTGCAAGGCCCGTAGCCGCGCCAGCCCCAGCTCGCCGAGGCGGGCGCTGCGGGCGGGCAGGTCCTGCTCGACGAGGTATTCCAGCGACTTCAGGCCCACCGCCATCGCCAGCGCGTTGCCGCCAAAGGTGTTCGAGTGCCGCTTGCTGCTCAGGCCCCCCAGCATCCTCTTGTAGAGGGGCTGGCGCACGATGGTCGCGCCCACCGCGGTCAGGCCGCCGCCCAGCGGCTTGGCAAGGGTCACGATGTCGGGGTCGAGGCCCTGCGCCGCCGACTCGAACCAGTGCCCAGTGCGGCCCAGTCCGGTTTGAATCTCGTCCGCGATGCAGACGATGCCGTACCGCTGACACAGCTCGCCCACCCCGCGCAGGAAGCCCGGCGGGGGGATATTCACGCCGCCTTCCCCCTGAATCGGCTCGACGACGACCGCGACCACCCTATCCGGCCCCAACTGCGTCACGAGCCGCCGCAGGGCGTCCAGGTCACCGTAAGGACTCGTGACCGCCCCCGGCACCAGCGGGCGGAAGATGTCCTGATACTCCGGGTTGGGCGTCAGGCTGAGGCTCCCCAGCGTCTTGCCGTGGTAGCCGCTGGAAAAGGAGATGTAGTACTTCGCACGGGGCCGCCACGCCTTGGCGAACTTTAGCGCCCCCTCGATGGCCTCGGTGCCGCTGGAGCAGAAAAAGACCTGCGAGTCGGCGTGCGAGGGCAGCTCGCGCGAGAGCAGCCGCACGAGGTTGGTCTGGAGCGCGGCCCGCCACGGCGAACTCGCCTGTTGGGGGAGGGTCTGTGCCCGGTTCCGGTCCAGAAACTCATGCAGAAACTGGGTGATGACGGGCGGCATCTCCCCGAACGGCACCGCCGCGTACCCGGACGCGTTGATGCGCCGCACGCCCCGCTCGTCTTCTAGCTCCCAGGGCGAGACCCGGTAAAAGGGTCCAGCGAGGTCGAGCAGGCCCAGGCCGTAGAGGAGTTCCTCGTTGCCGTACCGCTGGTCCAGCGTCCGCACCTGCGCGGCGCTCAGGCGCTCATCAAGCACGTCCCCGGCGCGGATAAAGCCCGCTGGGAGGGGGGCGGGAGAGGGGAGAGAGGAGGTCACGCGGGGCAGTCTAGCGCCGCTGCCCCCTGCGCTGGGCCGGGGCGAGGGGGCCGAGCGTCTATCCTGGCCCCATGCGTTTGGTCCGAATCATGCGTGGCGACGCCCCCTCCTGGGGCGAACTCGAAGGGGACACCGTGCACCTCACGCGCGGCCTGGCGGGGGCGCGGACGGGGGAGACCGCGCCGCTTTCCGGGGCGGCCCTGCTCGCCCCCGCCGAGCCGAGCAAAATCGTCTGCGTGGGCCGCAACTACGTTAACCACATCAAGGAACTCGGCAATGATAAGGGCGACCTCCCGAAGGAACCCGGCCTCTTCCTCAAGGGGCCAAACGCGCTGGCCGCCCCCGGCGAGACGGTCGAGTATCCCCAGTGGACCGAGAACTTCCACTTTGAGGGTGAACTCGCGCTGGTGGTCGGGCGGCGAGCGCGGGACCTCACTCCGGAGCGGGCGCTGGAGTATGTGGCGGGCTACACCTGCGGCCTCGACCTCACCGCCCGCGACCTTCAGCAGACCGACCTCCAATGGTTCCGCGCCAAGGCCGCTGACCGCTTCTGCCCGCTGGGGCCGTGGCTGGAAACGGACCTCGACCCCACCGACGTGCGCGTCGTCACCCGCGTGAACGGCGAGACGCGGCAAGACGGGCGCACCGCGCAGATGATTTTTGACGTGCCCACCATCCTGAGCTACGTCACCCGTTACGTGACCCTGGAACCCGGCGACGTGGTCCTCACCGGCACGCCGGAGGGGGTCGGCCCCCTCTCGCCGGGGGATACGGTGGAGGTCGAGGTGGAGGGAGTCGGGGTGCTCACCACCTCCATCGGAGAACGCGGCACGGTTGCCCCGCCCGCCCCCGCGTTAGCGTAACCCGTGGCCTGCAACCTGCCTCCCACCCGCGTGCTGACGCTGACGCTCGCCATCACCCTGGGGCTGGCGGGCGCGAGTCCGGCAACCGACCTGTACGACTCCGCAGCCCAGGCGCTGGAGACGCGCTACTTCGGTTGGGCGACTGCCGACCGCGCCGCCCTCGCCCGGCGGTACGCGGACGTGCTTGCTGAGCGCTGCGCCCCCCAGGGCGAGAGCTGCGACTACGCCACCGCCCGTGCCGTGCTGGGGGACCTTCTGACCGAACTCGGTGACCCCCACACCAACCTCCGCGACCCGGAGGGGGCCGAGCGGCTGCGCGAGGTCAGCGAAAACCGCGCCGTGCCCCGCACCGGGCTGCGGACCGTGCGGGTGGTGGGCGGCCTGCTCGTCGTCTCGGTCATGCCCGGCAGCCCCGCCGACCTCGCGGGCGTGCGCCGCTTCGACTTGCTGACCCGCGTGAACGGCGAGGTGCCCGGCAAGGACCCGGACGGCAAGAACCTTCCCCTTGGCCCGAACGAGTTCGTCAGCCTGGAGCGCCGCGCCGCCCCCCTCTCCGTCACCCTGCGCCGCGCCGGGGTGCCCGACCGTGACCTCCTCCTGGAGACGGCCCTCCTGCAAGCCCGCGACGAGCCGACCCTGAGCTGGGTGGAGGCCGCGGGCACGGGCCGGGTCGCCATCATCGACATCCCCAGCTTTCTCCCACAGGACACTTCCGAGCTGTTTTTGAAACGGCTGACCGAAGCGCAGCTCGGCGGGGCTGCGGCCCTCGTCGTCGACCTGCGCTACAACGGCGGCGGTTCGCTGACCGAATGCGTGGCTGCCGCGAGCGTCTTTGCGCCCGTGGTCTACGAGTCGCGTTGGGCGGGGGGCACCTCCAGTTACGGCGGCGTGCAGGGGCGGGAGGTCCGGGCGGCGGCGGCCCGCGCCGCGCCCCCCACCCTCAACGTCTGGCGCGGCCCGGCGGCGGTGCTCGTGGGGCCGGGCACCGCGTCTTGCGCCGAGGTCTTTTCCCACTTTGCGCGGGGGGCAGGGGCGCTCCTCGTGGGCGAACGCACCCGCGGGGTGGGCAACAGCGGGGTGCAGTTCTTGCCGCTGCCCGGCGGGCACCTGCTCTCACTGACGGTGCTGCGGGCCTTTGACGCGGCGGGGCAGCCCCTCCCGGCGGCCCTCACGCCCGACGTGCTCGCCCCCACCGACCTCGTGGCCCTCACGGCGCGGGGCGAGGACACCACCCTGTCGGCGGCGTTGCGGCGGCTCTCGGCGGTGGGCGGCGGGCCTTGAGCAAGCTGTCCGGGCCACTGAGATGGTGAGCCTTCGCCGCGTTCCCCGCCCCAAGCGGCCCATACACTAAACTTCAGGCGGGTCACCCGCCTCCCGAACCTCACCCGACCCCGCCCCATCCCATTTCCCGGACACCGACACAGGGGGGAGCCTCCATGAACCGATACGACGACCGCGCCCGCCTCGTGTTTCACTATGCCCGCGAGGAAGGCAACCGCCTCGGCCACGCGATGGTGGGCCCCGAACACCTGCTGCTCGGCCTGATGCGCGAAGGCGGCACCGCCGCGACCATCCTGACCGAGTTCGGCGCGTCCCTCGACGGCCTGCGCCGCCGAGTTGAGGAAATCATCGGTCGGGGCGAGGGCAATCGCCTCAATGACGCCCCCTCCATCACCCCCCGCGCCCGCCGGGTGATGGAACTCGCTTCGTCTGAAGCCCGCAACCTCGGCGCTCAGGTGACCTCCACCGAACACATCCTCCTGGGCATCATCCGCGAGGGGGATGGGGTGGCCTTTCGCATCCTGCAAGAACTCACCAAGGACGTGGACACCATCCGCTGGCGGGTGCTCGCGCAGGGCGAAGGTGGCCCCTCCGGCAAAGCGGCCAAGCCCGTCGCGACCCCCTTCCTCGACGAGTATGGCCGCGACCTCACCCAGCAGGCCCGCGAGGGCAAGCTTGACCCAGTGATTGGCCGCTCGGAGGAAATCCGCCGGGTCACCCAGATTCTGACCCGCCGCACCAAGAACAACCCCGTCCTTATCGGCGACCCCGGCGTCGGCAAGACCGCCATCGTGGAGGGCCTCGCGCTCGCCATCCATGAGAAACGCACGCCGCCCAACCTGCATGGGGTGCGGCTGGTCAGCCTCGACCTTTCCGGCGTGGTCGCCGGGACCAAGTACCGGGGCGAGTTCGAAGAACGGCTGCGCCAGATTATCGAGGAGCTGCGCAACGCCAAGGTGATGGCCTTTATCGACGAGCTGCATACCCTCGTCGGGGCGGGTGGCGCGGAAGGCACCCTGGACGCCGCGAACATCCTCAAGCCCGCCCTCTCGCGGGGCGAGATTCAGGTCATCGGCGCGACGACGACCGGCGAGTACCACCGCTACATCGAAAAGGACGCGGCACTCGAACGCCGCTTCCAACCCGTCATCGTGCTGGAACCCAGCCCCGCCGAGACGCTCCAGATTCTGCGCGGCCTGCGACCCCGTTACGAGGAGCACCACGGGGTGCAGATTCCCGAACAGGCGCTGGAACTCGCCGTTCGCATCGGCGAACGCTCGCTGCCGGGGCGCAACTTCCCCGACAAAGCGATCGACCTGATCGACGAGGCGGCCAGCCGCGTTCGGCTGAACATGAGCGTGGGCCTCCCGGTCGCGGAAACCGAGGACGGCGAACCCTACGTCACCCGCGAGGACATCGAGAGCGTCATCAACTCGATGGGCGGCGTGTACTCCGAAGAATCGGCGGCACAACTCGCCGACCTCGAAGCCCAGCTCACCGAGCAGGTCTACGGCCAGCCCGACGCGATTAAGGCGCTCTCCAGTGCGCTGCGCCGCGCCCGCGTGGGCCTGGGCGGACGCACCCGCGTGGCCGCGAGCTTCCTCTTTGTCGGTCCCAGCGGCGTGGGCAAGACCCACCTCGCCAAGGCGCTCGCGCGGACACTCTTCGGCTCCGAGCGCAGCCTCATCCGGGTGGACATGAGCGAGTTCCAGGAGTCGCACTCCATCTCCAAGCTCATCGGCTCGCCTCCCGGCTACGTGGGCTTCGAGCAGGGGGGCCGCCTGACCGAAGCCGTGCGCCGCCAGCCCTTCTCGGTCATCCTCCTCGACGAGATCGAAAAAGCGCACCCCGACGTCTACAACACCTTCCTCCAGGTGCTCGACGATGGCCGCCTCACCGACGGTCTGGGCCGCACGGTGGATTTCCGCCGCACCATCATCATCATGACCAGCAACACGGGCTTCAACGTCAACCCGACGGTGGGCTTTAGCCCGGTCACGCCGGATTCCAACGCCCCGCTGCGCCACATCTTTACCCCAGAGTTCCTTGACCGCCTCGACGACGTGATTCGCTTCAAGCCTCTGGGTGAAGAAGAACTCGTGCGGGTGGCTCAGCAGCTCCTCGGCGAGATGCGCGAGGAACTCGCCAGCCGCGAGCTGAATGTCACCTTTGACCCCGCCATCGCCGCCTGGCTGGTGAGCAAGCTCAAGGCCCGCAGCCCCAAGCACGCGGTCGGCAGCAGCCGCCAACTCCGCACCCTGGTCCGCGAGGAACTCGAAGACCCGCTGGCGCTGGAGCTGCTCGGCCACGCGGGCGAGGAGCTGCGCGTGGTGCTGGGCGAAAACGGGTTGCAGTTCGAGCGCGGCATGGCAGCCCCGCCGCAGATTCTGGCGTAAGGAACCCCTCCCCCCTCGCGTTCGCGAGGCCCTCTCCCCAGAGGAGAGGGTTTCTTCTTTTCCCCTCTCCCAGGGGGTGACCCCCCACCACGGTCTTTTTTCCCCTCACCCGCTAGCATGCCCTCCATGACCAAGAGCATCGCCGCCTTTCAGGACGAACATGGCCGCATCACGGGCTGGCCTTCGGACCGCCGCCGGGCGCATCAGCTCGCCATCCTCGACCACCTCACGGGCCTCTTCGAGCCGGGCCGCCGCTACTGCGCCGAGGAAGTCTCGGCGTTGCTGCGCGACCACAGCACCCTCGACGACCCCTCGGTGCTGCTGACCGAACTCGTGGAGGGGGACTATCTCGCCGCCGGGGATGGAGGCTACTGGCGGGCGGACGCCCGGCCAGGCAGGTAGGGCGGCGTGGCGAGAGTCACGACCCGGTACGTCTGCACGTCCTGCGGGTACCAGTCGGCCAAACCGCTGGGCCGCTGCCCGAACTGCCAGGCTTGGAACTCCTTCGAGGAGGAACTGCCTGCCCCCCTCCCCGGCAAGGCCCGCACGGGCGGGGGAGGCGGGTACGGCGGCGTCGTGGGCGGCAGGCTGACCCCGCTCTCTACCGTAGGGCGGCGCGAGGAACCCCGTCTGCCCAGCGGCATCCCCGAACTTGACCGGGTGCTGGGGGGCGGCCTCGTCGCGGGGGGCGTCACCCTCATCGGCGGCGAACCCGGCATCGGCAAGAGCACCCTGCTGCTCCAGGTGGCCGACCGCCTCGCGCAGAGTGGGCAGACCGTCCTGTATGTCGCGGGCGAGGAGTCCTTGGAGCAGATTCGCCTGCGGGCCGACCGCCTCGGCGTGACCGCCGAAGTCCAGCTCACCCGCGACACCCGTGCCGAGCACATCGCCGCGCTGATGGCCGAGCACAAGCCCGCCCTGTGCATCGTGGATTCCATCCAGACCGTCACCGTGGAGGGCGACGGCACCCCCGGCGGCGTGGCGCAGGTGCGCGAGGGAACCGCCCTGCTCACCCGCGCCGCCAAGGAGACGGGCACCGCGACCGTCCTCGTCGGCCACGTCACCAAGGAGGGCACCGTCGCCGGGCCAAAGGTGATGGAGCACATCGTGGACACGACCGTGTTTCTGGAGACGGTGGGGGCTTTCCGCCTCCTGCGGTCGGTGAAAAACCGCTTTGGGCAGGCCGGCGAACTCGGCGTCTTCGAGATGCGGGGCGAGGGGTTGGTCGCGGTTGAGAATCCCTCGGCGGCCTTTCTCGCCGAGCGGCCCGTCGGCGTGCCGGGCAGCGTCGTCGCGGCCACCATCGACGGGCAGCGGCCCATGCTGCTGGAGGTGCAGGCCCTCGCCAGCAAGACGCCCTATCCCAACGCCCGCCGGGTCGTGGTGGGCCTCGATCCCCGCCGGGTCGACGTGGTGCTCGCGGTGCTAGAGCGGCGCTTGGAGCTGACCCTGGGGGGGCTGGACGTGTACGTGAACCTCGCGGGCGGCCTCAAAGTCCCCGACCCCGGCCTCGACCTCGCGGTTGCGCTCGCCGTGTACTCGGCGGTCGTGGGCCGGGCGCTGCCGGGCGACGTGGCGGTCTTCGGTGAGGTCGGGCTGGCGGGCGAGGTGAGAAGCACCCAGGGTGCCCTGCGCCGCGCCGAGGAAGCCGCCCGTGCCGGGTACCGCCACCTGGTCGTCCCCCCCGGCCTGGACGGGCGCGAGGGGGTCCGCAGCGTGGAGGAAGCGGTGGGGCTGGTCTGGCGCTCCGGCGCGGGGGCGTGATGCCCGCGCACCTACAGATTTGCTCAAGGCCGCGTCATGTCATTCCTCTGGGGGATGCGTCACACTGCCTCTCATGAAGATGAATGTCCTCAAAGCGCTGACCCTGGCCGCCGTGCTGGCCCTTCCTGTAACCGCTTCTGCCCAGACCGACGGCTCCGAGGGCACGACGGCTGGGACGAATGCACCCCCCGAAGCGACCGACTCCGCGACCGACTGGGGCTGGCTGGGCCTCGCTGGAATCCTGGGCCTCGCTGGGCTGGGGGGCCGCCGCTACACGGTGACCACCACGAACACCACCACCCGCCGCTAACCCCAAAGGGTCAAGCCGCCGCTTCCTTTGGGGCGGCGGCTTTTCTAGATGCATCAGGGACGGTGCGGGGAGGGGAAGGGGGAGCGGGTTGTCAGCCCTGCTCCCCCAGCCTAGCCCCCGCCTCAGTTCAGGCGGGTGATGCGGTTGAGCGGTCCCGGCGTGACGGTGCTCGCCTTGAGGTAGTTCTGGAAGGCGTCGAGGTCGAGGTCGCCGCCCGTGCGGTTCGTCCCCTGCGCGAAGACGGTGAAGTTATCGCCGCCGTCCGCGAGGAAGCTGTTCACCGTGACGCGGTAGTTTGCGGCGGGGTCGATGGGCTGCCCATTGAGGGTCATGCTCACGACCTTGCTGCCCTTGGGCTTGCTGTTGTCCCAGGTGTAGGCAAAGCCCTGGCTGACCTGGAGAATGCGGTTCCGACCGGGGCTGGGGTTGTCAAACTGCTGCTCCAGCACCGCTTTGATTTGCGCGCCCGTCAGCGTAATGACCGTGAGGGTGTTGCCAAAGGGCTGCACGGCAAAGATGTCGCCGTAGCTCACCGTGCGCGAGGGGTTGGGGGTGGCCGGGAGGTCAGCGCGGATGCCGCCAGGGTTCATAAAGGCAATCACGGCCCCGCCCTTTTCGGGAGCGCGGGTGGCGGCGAGCTGGGCGTCGGCAATCACGTCGCCGAGGGCGCTCTCGCCCGCCGCGTTCTGGGCGAGGGTAATCTGCTCGGTGCCCAGGGTGGCGACGGTCTGTTTGGCGATGGGGTCGGTGATGTCCTTCGCCTTTTGCACGAGGGCGGTCATCGCTGGGTCTTTCGGGGCGGTCGCGGCGTTGACGAGGACGTTTTGGCCGCTGACCTCCAGCACCCGGTTGTTCACCGTGTCAATCTTGAGGTCGAGGCGCTGGAGAAGGTGCCCCAGGGCGTCCCCCTGAATGACGATGCGCTCCCGACCGTCGGGGCCGGGCACCCGGCAGTTGTAGCCGCGGTGGGTGTGGCCCGTCATGACCGCGCTGACGGCGGGGTCGAGCGCCTTGGCGATATCCACGATGGGGCCGCTGAGGGTCTTGCAGTCGGCCACGTCAAAGGTCTCGCTGGAATCGGAGACCTGCCCGCCCTGGTGCACGAGGGCAACGATGGCGTCCGCCCCGGCGAACTTGAGGGCCGGGATAACCCGGTTGATGGCCGCCGCCTCGTCCTCGAAGCGCAGGCCCGCCACGCCGGAGGGGGTCACGACCGAGGGCGTATCCTTCAGGACCGCCCCCACAAAGGCCACGTTCGCCCCGCCGACCTTCACCAGCTTGTAAGCCGGGAACACGCGGGCACCCGTCTTCTCGTCGACCACGTTGGCGGCGATATAGGTAAAGCCCGCCCCCGCAAAGGCGTTCTCGAACTTGCAAGCGCGGGAGGGGTCGTTGCTCGCGCAGCCGCCCTTCTGGAAGCGCTGCAACTCGGCCAGGCCATAATCAAACTCGTGGTTGCCCAGCACGTTGACCTTCATGCCCAGCTCGGTGAGGGCCTTGATGGTCGGTTCGTCGCGCAGCAGGCCGCTGATGAGGGGGCTGGCCCCGGTCATATCGCCCACGCCCACGAAGACGGTGTTGGGGTTGGTTTTGCGAATCTCGCCCAGAATCCCACCGATGGCTTCGATGCCGCCCGCCTGGATGCGCTGCGTCTTGGTGCGGTCGTTGGGGTCAGGGATGGTAAAGGAGGTCGGCAACAGGTTGCCGTGAAAGTCGTTCACGCCGACAACCGTCACATTCACCGGGTCCGCGCTGACCGGCTGAGAGGGCTGGGGGGCCGTGGTGCAGGCACTCAGGGTAAGAGCGGCACCGACGAGGATAAGGTTGCGTTTCATGCGTCCCTCAGAATACGCGATGGTTGTCAGCGGGTGATGAAGAGATGAGGGCGGAAGCTTCTCCGGTGCGGCCCGCCACCTGCTCGCGCACGGCGCGCAGGAACCCGGCGGGGTCCGGCGTCTGCCCCTGGGCGAGGTCGGGTCGGCCCCCGCCCCGGCCCCCGGCGCGTTGTAAGGCCTGGGCCAGCACTTCCCCGGCGGGCCACTCTGCCCGGCCACTGCCCACCCCGCAGCGCCCGCTGGGGGTGACGGCGGCGCACACTTCGCCGGGCGGCACGGCGGCAAGCACGCCGGGCAGGAGGGCAGGGTCGTCCAAGGTCAGCAGCCGCAGGGGCACCCCTGGTCCTTCCTCCCGCGGGGCAGCGGCCAGCAGCGCGGCGGCGAGCCGGGAGCGCAGCGCCGCCGCCTCCGAGCGCAGCGCGTCCCGTTCCTCGCGCAGGGCCGCCACCCGTGCGGCCAGGTCGGGCACGCCCGCGCTCAGGGCCTGGGCGAGCGAGCGGGCGTCCCGGTAGGTCGCGCTCAGGAACTCGCTTGCCTCTGCCCCCGCCCGGAAGGTGACCCGCGTCAGGCCAGCGCGGATGCGCTCGGTTCGCAGCACGACGACGGGCGCGGCCAGCCCCGCCTGCGGGACATGCACTCCGCCGCAGGCGCTGATGTCGAAGGGCGTGCCCGCCAAGTCCCGGAAGAGCACCAACCGCACCTGTCCGCGCACCTGCGGGGGGCGGCGCAGGGGGTAAGCCCCCAGCTCGGCTTCGGGCACGGTGCGTGTCTCCAGGAGGAGGTCGCCCTGGGCCAGGGTCTCCCGCAGCAGGGCCTCTGCCGCTGCAGCGTCGGCCTCGGTCGGAAAGCCTTCCAGGTCGAGGGTGCAGTCGGGGCCGCGCATTCCCACCGCCGCGACCCGGAAGGCGGGATTTACCCGAAAAAAGGCTTGCGCGAGGAGGTGCTCTGCGCTGTGGCGGGCCATCTGTCGCCAGCGGCGGAGAGCGTCCACCTCGCCCGTGACGGAGGTGCCCACGGGGGGCAGGTCGCCCTCCAGCGCGTGCCAGATGCGTCCGCTCCCCTTGTCTTTCTGCGTGTCGGTGACGCGGGCCTCACCCCCCTCCCAGCGCAAGACCCCGGTGTCGGCATTCTGGCCACCGCCTTCGGGGTAAAAGGCCGTCGCGTCCAGGGCGACCCGCCCCTCCTGCGCCGCCGTCACCGTGGCCGCAAAGGTCAGGCGGGTCGGGTCTTCGAAATACAGCGGGCGGGTCATGCGGCCCCGTGCGGGCGGGGAGTCAGGCCCCGCTCGCGGACGAGCCGCCGCACCTCCTGGCAGCGGCACGACGCGTAGTCGCACAGCAGCGCTTCGGGATTGGCCGTCAGCAGCTGCACGGTCGCCTCCACGAGGTCGCGCACCCGGTACAGCTCCAGGGTGGCTCCCCCCACGGTTACGCTGCGGCCCGTCACGTGGGGTTTGAGCCGCCCAAAGGCCGCCGAGCAATTGGGAAAGGCGGTGGGCCGCACCTCGCTGCCCAGGGGCACGTAGCGGGTGAGCAGCGGCATCCCGGCCACGTGCTCGCCGTAGTGAATGCTGGTGTTGCTGCCGAAATCCACGCCCATCATCAGTGCGAAGCCGCCGAGGTCGTACAGCGCCCCGACCGGCTGGTAGGGACTCTCCAGCGTCTGCACGGCGGTCACCCGCTCGGCTTCCTGGCCCAGGGCAATAAAGGAGAGGGTGGGGTGAAAGGAGCGGACGGCTTCTGCCCGTTCGACGAGTTCTTGCGGGACCCGCCCGATATCACGGCTGACCCGCAGGTCACGGTGAAAGCGCCCGTGCACGGGCGAGGAAGCGTGCCGCAGCAGGGTGCCGTAGGTAAAGGCCGGAGCCACCACCGTCGCCGCCCGCGCCGCGAGCACGTCCACGGCGGCCCGCGCCCCGCCCTCCAGTTGTCCGAACGAGCGCAGGCTGGCGTGCACCATCACATGCTCGCTGCCGGAAAGGCCGAGGGCCGCCAGCCCCCCGTCAAGGTCGGCGGGGGTCACGACGGGCTTGCGGCGCAGGTTCAGCACGGGGGAAGTGTAGAGCTTTCAGCGCTTAGGCGTCAGCTTTTGGTGGGGGAGTGGGCAGTCGTCAGTGGGAAGTGGGGAGGGTGGTCAAAAGCCCCAGCCGAAGCTGGGGCCTGGTGACAAGAGCTGACCGCTGACGGCTACTTCACAAAAAGCATCTGGCGGTAGCTCGGCAGGGGCCAGTGGGCGTCGGCGACGAGCTTCTCCAAGCGGTCGGCGGCTTGGCGGACTCCGGCCATCGCGGGCAAGACGGCGTCGCGCATGTGATGGGCCTTTTCGTGCACGGTGTCGCCGCCCAGCGCCCGGTTTTGCTCGCGCAGGGTCTGGAGGGCGTCGTACAGCTCGTCGGTGGCGGCTTCCACCTCGGCGGCGGTGGCGCGGACGGCGCGGCTGCCCCCCGCCCGTGCGAGGTCGCCGAGGTACGACACGGCGGCGGGCAGAATCATCGTCTGGGCGACGGATTCGGTCGTCTCGCCCTCGATGTTGACGGTCTTGAAGTAGATGTCAAAGAGGATTTCCTGCCGGGCAGCGAGTTCGCGTTCCGAGAGCACGCCGAAGCGCTCAAAGAGGCGCACGTTTTTCTCGTCGCACAGCCGCTCGATGGCGTCCACGCTGGTGCGCAGGTTGAGCAGTCCCCGCGCCTGCGCCTCGCGCTGCCACTCCTCGGAGTAGCCGTCCCCGTTGAAGACAATGCGCTTGTGGGCGGCGTAGGTCTCGCGCACCAGTTCGCCAACTGCCGCGTCGAGGCCCAGCCCACGGGCGAGGCGGGCTTCGAGGTCCGCCGTCAGGATCTGCACGGCGTCCGCGACGATGGTGTTCAGGACTGTCACCGGAAAGGAGATGCTCTGCGAGGACCCCACCGCCCGGAACTCGAACTTGTTGCCCGTAAAGGCAAAGGGGCTGGTGCGGTTGCGGTCCCCAGCGTGGCGGGGAATAGGGGGCAGCACGCTGGAGCCGAGGCCCAGCAGTCCGGCTTCCGGCCCGCGCCCGCCCTCGCCCGACTCGATGCGGTCGAGGATGTCCGTCAGCTCGCTGCCCAGGAAGATGGAGAGGATGGCGGGCGGGGCCTCGTTCGCGCCGAGGCGGTGGTCATTGCTCGCGCCCGCGACCGAAACCCGCAGCAGGTCCTGATGCTCGTCGACGGCCTTGAGGACCGCCGCGCAGAAGAACAGGAACTGAAGGTTTTCGTGCGGGGTGTCGCCCGGCTCCAGCAGGTTCTCGCCTGCATCGGTGCTCATGCTCCAGTTGCAGTGTTTGCCCGAACCGTTGACCCCCGCAAAGGGCTTCTCGTGCATCAGGGCCACCAAGCCATACTTGCGGGCGGTGTTGCTCAGAACCTGCATCAAAAGCTGCTGGTGGTCGGCGGCCACGTTGCTGGGTTCGAAGATAGGGGCAATCTCAAACTGGCCCGGTGCCACCTCGTTGTGGCGGGTCTTGACCGGAATCCCCAGGGCATAGAGCTGCAACTCGGCGTCGGTCATAAAGCTCAGGACCCGGTCCGGAATCGCGCCGAAGTAATGGTCTTCGAGTTCCTGCCCGCGGGGGGGCCGCGCCCCAAAGAGGGTCCGCCCGGTCATCACCAGGTCGGGGCGGCGAAAGTAGTACTCCTCGGCCACCAGGAAGTATTCCTGCTCGGCCCCCACCGTGCTCACCACCCGTGTGCCCACCGACGCCCCAAACAGGTGCAGGGCGGGCGCGACGGCCTTGTTCAGCGCCTCGCCCGACCGCAAAAGCGGCGTCTTGAGGTCGAGCGCTTCCCCGGTCCAGGAGGCAAAGGCGGTCGGGATGCACAGGGTCGCGCCGTTGCTGTGGCGCATGATGAAAGCCGGGCTGGAGGGGTCCCAAGCGGTGTAGCCCCGCGCCTCGAAGGTGGCCCGCAAGCCGCCCGACGGGAAGGAAGAAGCGTCCGGTTCGGCCTGAATGAGTTCTTTGCCGCTAAAGGCCGCAATCGCCAGGCCGTCGCCGTTGGGCGAGACGAAAGCGTCGTGCTTCTCGGCGGTCGAGCCGGTCAGCGGCTGAAACCAGTGGGTGTAGTGGGTCGCGCCCCGCTCCATCGCCCAGGTCTTCATGGCGAGCGCCACTTCATCGGCGATGGCGGGATTGAGCGGCTCGCCCTGCTCGACGGTGGCCCGCAGGCTGCGGTAGGCGGGCTTGGAGAGCCGGGCTTTGAGCTGCTCCAGCGTGAGCACGTCGCGGGCAAAAACCTCGCTCACCACCTCGGCAGGGGTGGGCACCTCAGCCCGTTCGACCCGCCAACTGCGGGCGGCGGTGAGCACGTCAAAGTCGTGGTTCATGGAGTCCTCCTGGGGTTAGGTGGCCCAAACAGCTGCGCCGCCTGCGGTTGACCGGAGTATGGGGGGCAGCGTGCCGATTGGTCAACATTCACTGAACAGATTGCACGAAAATGACTATGCAGGCTGACTATCCGTCGGCATTTTGAGCAAAACGTTCTTCCGCAACATGACGAGATGTGGCGCAACGGCTGGGGACGCCGTATGGTGGCGTTCGGAGGCCACCTGCACCTATGACCCCTGCCCGCTCTGCTGCCGACCTGCCCGACGCCGCCCGCCGCTTGCTCGACCACCTCTCCGAGGAGGGCGTCGAGTTTCTGCGGCTTCAGTTCACCGACATCCTGGGCGCGACGAAAAACGTGGAGGTGCCGCGCTCGCAGTTTGAAAAGGCCCTGCGCGGCGACGTGACCTTTGACGGCAGCGCGGTAGAAGGCTTTACCCGCGTCGAGGAGAGTGACATGCTGCTCGCGCCCGACCTCTCGACCTTCCTGATTTACCCGCCCTTTTCCCCGGAGGACCGCGAAGGGGGGCGGGTGGCGCGGCTGATTTGCGACGTGACGTTGCCGGACGGCACCCCCTTTGAGGGGGACCCCCGGCGGGTGTTGCGGCGGCAGGTCGAGCGGGCGGCGGCGCTGGGCTTCGAGATGCTGGTGGGCACCGAGCCGGAGTTCTTCCTCTTCGAGCGCCCGGCTCCCGGCAGCGGCGGACGGCAGGGCACCGTGACGCACGACCGGGCGGGCTACTTCGACCTCGCGCCCGTCGACCGCGGCGAGCGCATCCGCCGGGAGATTACCCAGCACCTCGTGGGCATGGGGTTCGAGATTGAGGCGGCCCACCACGAGGTGGCGCCGGGCCAGCACGAGATTGACTTTCGCTACGCCCCCGCGCTGGAGGCCGCCGACCGCCTCGCCACCTTTAAGTTTGTTGTCAAGCGGGTGGCGCTGGAACACGGGCTGCTCGCGAGCTTTCTGCCCAAGCCCATCGCGGGGGTCAGTGGCTCTGGAATGCACTGTCACCTCAGCCTCATCCGCGGCGGCGGGAACGCCTTTGCGGACGCGGGGGCCGAAGACGGCCTCTCGGCTGTCGCCCGACAGTTCATTGCGGGCCTGCTGGAGCACGCGGGGGGCCTGGCAGCGGTCACCAATCCGCTGGTGAACTCCTACAAGCGGCTGGTGCCCGGCTTTGAGGCGCCGGTCAATGTCGCCTGGAGTACCGGAAACCGCTCGGCCCTGATTCGCATTCCGGCCAAACGGGGCGCTTCCACCCGCGCCGAGGTGCGGATGCCCGACCCCAGTTGCAACCCCTACCTCGCGCTCGCGGCCATGCTCGCGGCGGGCCTCGACGGCATCGAGCGCGAGCTGGAGCCGCCCCCCGCCATCGCCCGCAACATCTTCCGCATGACTGTGCGCGAAAAGCGGCACCACCGCATCCGCGACCTGCCGAGCGACCTGCGCGAGGCCGTCGACGAACTGGAGCGCGATGAGGTGCTGGCCGCCGCCCTGGGCGAGCACGTCATGGACCGCTACGTCACCGCCAAACGCGCCGAGTGGGCCGACTACAGCGCCGCCGTACACGCCTGGGAGCTGGAGCGCTACCTGGAACTGATTTGAGCGCCCCCCTAGGCAAGCTCGGCAGAGTTGGTTTCTCCCCCTCACAGGTGGGTCACGGATGGGCAAGGAGGGCCAGGATGCTCTTTTTGTTGCGCTGCGGCTCTTCGGCGCGCAACTCATGCCCTCTTCTTTGCTGGGAAAATTGTTTTTCTTGCTCGTTAAAAGATGAGGGGCGCATTGACTTCTCCTTTAGGCGTCTCTACAATCAGGCCACCCCACAACCGCGCGACGAGCGCATTCATACCGGAGGAAGCATGAAGAGCACTGCCCTGAGCCTGTCCGTGTTGGCCGCCCTCGCCCTGGGAAGCGCCAGCGCCCAGACCACCGTCAAGATTGCTACGCTCTCTCCGCTCTCCGGCGGACAGAGCGACCTCGGCACCCAGATTCGCAACGGTGCCCAGCTCGCCGTCAATGAATACCGGGCAGAGTTCCAGAGGCTGGGAATGAACCTGCAACTTGTCGCCTATGACGACCAGGCCGACCCCGCAACCGGCACCGCGCAAGCCCGCAAAATTGCCGCCGACCGCTCCATCCTGGCGGTGGTGGGCACCCTGAACTCTGGCGTGGCGATTCCCAGCAGCCAGGCGCTGGTCTCCAGCCGGGTGGCGATGGTCAGCCCGGCCAACACCGCCAACCAGGTCACCGACCGGGGCCTGAGCAACATGAACCGCATCGTCGCCCGTGACGACGCCCAGGGTCCGGCAGGCGCGAACTTCCTGGCAGACAACCTCAAAGCCAAACGGGTCTATCTGCTCAACGACAAGACCGCCTACGGCGAAGGCCTCGCCAAGGAAGTGGAAAAGGCCCTGAGGGCCAAGGGCGTGCAGGTCGTGGGCAACGAGGGTACGGAAGAAAAGAGCGACTTTTCCTCCATCATCGCCAAGATTCGGCTCCAGCGCCCCGACGCCATCTACTTTGGCGGCATCTACAACCAGGTGGGCGTCTTTATCAAGCAGCTGCGCGAAGCGGGCATCACCACGCCCGTGATGGGGGGTGACGGCCTCGACAGCGCCGAACTCGCCACCATCGCGGGCAAGGGTGCGACCAACATCTATTTCACGACCGTTGCCGCGCCCATTGACGCGCTCCCGGCGGCCAAGACCTTCGCCGCCAACTTCCAGAAGACCTTTAACGACCAGGCTCAGGGCTTCGCGGCCTTCGGGTACGACGCCGCCAAGGTGGTCTTGCAGGGCATCCTTGCGGCGTATAAGGCCAACGGCAACAAGGTCCCCAGCCGCCAGCAGGTCGAGACGGCGATTCGCAAGGGAACCTTTACCGGGCTGCTCTCCGGCACCGTCTCCTTCAACAGCGTGGGCGACCGCAAGAGTGCCACCCTGTACGTGATGAACGTGCAAAACGGCAAGTACAGCCTCTCGGCCCGTCTGCCCGTTCGCCCCGCCCGTCAATAAGTCCCGGCAGTCGGGGGCATACCTGCTTGCGGGGGCTGGGCCTTGAGCGCCCAGCCCTCTTGCTGTGGCCCCCGCAGGCAACGGTGAGCTGCGCTACCGTGCAGGCGGCTCCCTGCGCGGTCCGGTTCGCGCTGTTTGGTGCCGCCTTCTTTGCCCGCCCCAACCGGGGCACTCCCACCCGAAAGGAGCAGGACCTTGGATCTCGCCACACTGCTGCCATTTCTCGTGAACGTCATCGCGGGCGGCCTGGTGCTGGGCTTTGTGTACGCGATTATCGCGCTGGGGTACACCATGGTGTACGGCGTGCTCCAGCTCATTAACTTCGCCCACTCGGAGGTGTTCGTCACAGGTGCGGTTGTGGGCTTTGAGGTGTTCCGGGTGCTGACGCCCAGCCCCATGAACGGCTACCTCAAGCTCCTGATTGCGCTCCTCGCGGCGATGGTGATTTCGGGCTTGCTCAATGTGACCATCGAACGCTTGGCCTACCGCCCCCTGCGCAATGCCCCCCGGCTGGTGCCCCTGATTACGGCCATCGGCGTGTCGCTGATTTTGCAGGACGTGCTGCGCCTCATCGAGGGGTTTCAGGGCCGCTTCGACCTGACCTACACGCTGCCCGACGGCTTTTCCGGAAAGTTCTGCGGCGCGGAGAGCAGTTGCGCCGCCGTGGGGAGCACCCTTGCCCGGCTGGGCCTCGACCTTCAGCTCAAGGACGTCATCCTGATTGTCGTTGCGCTGCTCAGCCTCGCGGTCCTCAACTACCTCGTCAACCGCACCCGGCTCGGCAAGGCGATTCGTGCGGTCGCACAAGACCGGGTGACCGCCGGGCTGATGGGCATCGACTCGAACCGCATGATTTCCGCGACCTTCCTGATTGGCGGGGCACTCGGCGGCATCAGCGGGGTGCTCTTCGGCATGAAGTTTGGCACCGTCAATGCCTATTCCGGCTTTGACCCCGGCATCATCGCCTTTACCGCCGCCGTGCTGGGCGGCATCGGCTCGATTCCCGGCGCGGTGCTGGGGGGGTTGGCGCTGGGCGTGATTCAGAACCTCATCGGCGTGACGAACATCTTTGGTGGGCTGCTGGGCATCGCCAACCTCGAAGCGATTGACGCCTCCTATCAGCGCATCGGGGCCTTTATCGTGCTCGTGCTCATCCTCATCTTTAAGCCCACTGGCCTGCTCGGCAAGAGCAACGTGGAGAAGGTATGACGGCGGTGCATCCGGTTTCGCCCCGGCGGGTCACGCCCGACCGCACCGGGCTGCTGCTGTTGATTTTCCTGCTCACCAGCGCCCTGCTGCTGCTGTCGCACAACCGGGAGTGGCTCGGCACGCTGGGGGGCGTGGGGGCACTGCTGCGCAACCCCATCGTCGAAGCGGTCGTCGTGTCGCTCTTCTTGGCCAACATCCTCTTCGCGTACCTGTGGCGGGCCGCCCCGTGGGCCAAGGCGCTCGTCGGGCTGGGCAGCCTGCTGTTGGTGTTGCCGTGGGCCGGACAGGAAGACACCTCGCTGCTCGACCTGAGCATTCAAATCATGATTTTCGCGGCGCTCGCGCTGGGCCTCAATATCGTGGTGGGCCTCGCGGGGCTGCTCGACCTGGGCTACGTGGCGTTTTTTGCGGTGGGGGCCTACCTGTGGGGCATCTTTGCTAGCCCGCGCCTGGCCGAAATCCTGCGCTACTACGGCGAGAATCCCGGCGCGACGAATGCCGGAACCCTGGCGCTGGGCCTCTTTCTGACGGCGGTGACGGCGGCGAGCATGGTCGCCATCAACCGCCATCACCAACGGGTGCCGCCCACCCGCGCTTCCTCGTGGGGTTTTGGACTGGCGAGCTTTGGGCTGGTCGCGGGCCTGATTCTGAGCGCCCGCGCCCTGCTGGTGCTGAATGCCTTCCGGGCAGAGGGCCTCGCGAACGGCATTGACCCCAACTTCTTCTGGCTCTTCCTGGCCCTCAGCGTACTGGCCGCCGCCATCGTGGGGGTCCTCATTGGCCTGCCCGTGCTGCGGCTCAAGGGCGATTACCTCGCCATCATCACCCTGGGGCTGGGCGAGGTCATCCGGGTGCTGGCCAACAACCTCGACCTGTACTCGGCGGGGTCGCAGGGCATCACCCCCATCGGGAGCGCGTCGGTGGGGTGGTTTGACGCGCTGGCCGCCCGCCTGGGCTTTGCGGAAGACCAGTACGGACTGCTGTTCCTGTATGTGCTGTCGCTGCTGATGGTCGGCATCATCCTGGTGGTCAATGTGCGGCTCGACCGCTCGCGCATCGGGCGGGCCTGGATTGCCATCCGTGACGACGAGGTCGCGGCGCAGGCGATGGGCGTGCCGCTGGTACGGACCAAACTGATTGCCTTTGCGACGGGCGCGTCCTTTGCGGGCGTA
Source organism: Deinococcus murrayi DSM 11303 (assembly GCF_000482805.1). Taxonomy (GTDB): domain Bacteria; phylum Deinococcota; class Deinococci; order Deinococcales; family Deinococcaceae; genus Deinococcus; species Deinococcus murrayi. The sequence goes on from NZ_KI519504.1 coordinate 78,964, forward strand.
ATGGGCATGATTTTCGCGGCCAAACAGACCTTCGTGTCGCCGGAGAGCTTCAACCTGTTTCAGTCCATCGGCGTGCTGAGCATGGTGATTTTAGGCGGGATGGGGTCCTTTCCTGGCGTGATTCTGGGAGCGGCGGTGGTGACGCTGCTTAACCTGCGCATCCTGCCGGGCCTGGGCGAGGCGACGGCAAACCTGAGCTGGATTCCGCAGCAGGCCAATCCGGGGCAGCTCCAGCGCCTCATCTTCGGGGTCATCCTGGTGGCCATGATGCTGTTGCGCCCCGAAGGGCTGCTGCCCAGCCGCCGCCGCACGCTGGAGCTGCACCATGAGGGTGATCAGGAGGATGACAGCGCCAAGGGCACTGGGCCTTCTCTCACGGGCGGCGGCGGCGACGTCTACAGTCCCGGCCTGGAAACGCGCCAAGAAGACGAACCCGCAGGAGGAACCCGGTGACCACGCCCCTGATTCTCGACGTGCAGGGCCTCACCAAGACCTTTGGTGGCCTGACCGCCGTCAACGACGTGACCTTTGGCGTGCCTCAGGGCGGCATCATCTCGGTGATTGGGCCAAACGGGGCGGGCAAAACCACCTTTTTTAACCTCATCACCGGGATTTACGCGCCCGACCGGGGGACCATTCGGCTGGCGGGGCGCAACCTCGTGGGGCTGCGGCCCGACCAGGTGGCCGCGGCAGGGATTGCCCGCACCTTCCAGAACATCCGCCTGTTTTCTTCCATGACCGCAGAGGAAAACATCATGGTGGGCCGGCACAGCCGTCTGAAGTCCACTTTCCTCGACGCGGTGCTGCACACTCGCGGCTTCCACGACTCCGAGCGCGAAGCCCGCGAGACGGCGCGGATTATGCTCGATTTCGTGGGCCTGAGCAAATGGCGGAGGGAGCTGGCGACCAACCTCCCCTACGGCGACCAGCGCAAGCTCGAAATCGCCCGCGCCCTCGCGACCACCCCCAAACTGATTTTGCTCGACGAACCCGCGGCGGGCATGAACCCCCGCGAAACTGAGGACCTCAAGGCCTTGATTCGCTCTATTCGCGACGACCTCGGCGTAACGGTGGTGCTCATCGAACACGATATGCGGCTGGTGATGACCCTCTCCGAGAGCATCACCGTGCTGGACTACGGCACCAAAATCAGCGAGGGCCTGCCCCATCAGGTCCGCAATGACCCCGCCGTGATGGAGGCTTACCTGGGGCGCGGCGCGGCGGCTGGCGACTACGGCAAGGAGGCAAGATGACAGCGCCGCTGAGAGCGGGCGAGACGGGCGCGGCCCCGCTGCTGGAGCTGCGCGGCGTACACACCTATTACGGTCAGATTCACGCCCTCAAGGGGATAGATATGACCGTCAAAGAAGGCGAAATCGTCGCCCTGATTGGCGGCAATGGGGCGGGCAAGACGACCACCCTGCGCACGATCAGCGGGATGATGAAGCCGCGGGCCGGGCAGGTCATCTACGCCGGGCAGGACGTGACCGGCGTGCCTCCCCATACCCTGCTGGGCCGGGGCATCAGCCACGTGCCCGAAGGCCGCCGCATCTTTCCGCAGCTCACGGTGCGCGAAAACCTGGAGGTGGGGGCCTACTCGGTCACTGACCGGGCGCTCGTCGAGCAGCGCATTCAGGAAGGCTTCGCGCTCTTTCCCCGCCTGAGGGAGCGCGAGAACCAGCTCGGCGGCACCATGTCGGGCGGCGAGCAGCAGATGCTGGCGATTGCCCGCGCCCTGATGGTGAACCCCCGGCTCCTCCTGCTGGACGAACCCAGCATGGGCCTCTCGCCCCTCTTCGTGGAAGCCATCTTCGATATCGTGGGGACCCTCAACCGCGAGCGCGGGACCACCATCCTCCTCGTCGAGCAAAACGCGAGCATGGCCCTGGGCATCGCCCACCACGGCTACGTCCTCCAGACGGGCGAGATTCGCCTCAGCCGGGCCGCCGCCGAACTCGCCCGCGACGAGAGCGTCCGCAAGGCCTACCTCGGCGAGGAATAGACGGAATAGAGGAATAGCTCCGGCAGCTCAGGGCCGCCTCACCGCATGGGGGGCGGCCCCCCTTTTTTTGCACCCGGTTCATGGCCCTGCCCACCGCTCCGCCCGGTTAGAGCCGGTAAGGTCAACCATGCGACCCATCCGAGCCTTCCCCCTCGGCGCGGCGGCCTTCCTCCTCCCGGCCCTGCTCTCGGCCTGCTTGCCCCCACCGCAGGCGTTCGACCCGGCGCGGCTTCCGGCCCCCGCCGACCTGGGCGCGAAAAATGCGCCGATGGAGTGGTGGTACGTCTCAGGTTACCTGCCGGAGTCGGGGCTGGCCTTTCACTGGGCGCAGTTCAAGGTGAACTACCGGGGCATTCCCTATCACGCCGGGCACGTGGCGGTCACGGACTTGCGCACCGGACAGCTCAACTTCTACGAGAATGAGGCGCAGCAGGCCCGCTTCGGCTTTCCGCCGCTGCGGGTCGAACAGGGTGAGTGGCGGCTGCGGCAGGAGGGGGCAGCCTACACCTTGCGGGCCGGGCCGCTAAACCTCACACTGACCCCGCGCAAGGGGCCGGTGGTGCATCCGCCGGGGTATTCGGGCACGCCGGAGGTGGGGCGGCTGTACTACCAGAGCATTACCCGGCTGGACGTGTCCGGCACGGTGCTGGTGCCGGGCCGCGCCGGGGGCAGCGAGGTGCGGCCCGCGACCGGGCAGGCCTGGCTCGACCACCAGTGGGGCGACCAGCAGCCCGGTGCCCAGGCCCGCTGGGACTGGTTCGGCTTGCACCTCTCGGACGGCTCGGACCTGATGCTCTACCGGGTGCGAAACGCGGCGGGGGAGGTCGTGCAGGTCGCCGCCTCGCGGGTGGACCCGGCAGGAGTGGCGCGGGAGGTGCCGGGCGTGACCATGACGCCGGGCCGCATCTGGCGCAGCCCCAGCGGGCGCGACTACGTGCTGACCTGGCAGGTCACGGCCCCCGACCTCACCCTCAGTCTGGAGCCTCTGCGCGACGACCAAGAACTCCTCTCGCGCAACACCTCGGTCGCCTACTGGGAGGGGCCGGTGCGCGGTACGGGCACGTTCGCCGGGCAGCCCATCACCGCCGAGGGCATGGGTGAGTTCGTGGGCGGGCTGCTCACGCGGGCGGAGGGGGGGCGCTTCGTTCCCTCCGGGCGGTAGGCGCGACCTTCGTTACACTTCCAAAGACTCTAGAAACTTGACATGACTGCACTTAAGTCGCACAATAGGGGCACTTGAGGAGGTTCCCTTGAATCCCGAACGCTTCACCGAAGGAGCGCTGCAAGCTTTCGCGCAGGCCCAGCAAGCCGCCCAAGCCAACCATCAACAGACCCTCACCGTCGCCCACGTGCTGCGGGCGCTGCTGGACAACGACACCGCCGCCCGCGCCCTCACCTCGGCGGGGGGCGACCTGCGGGCCATTCGCGCGGCCCTCGACGCCGAACTCGCCAAGCTCCCGCGGGTGCAGGGCGCGGGCGAGAATCTCTACCTTGACCCCGCGCTGGGCCGCGCCCTGCAAGCCGCCGAAAAGGAAGCGGGGGCGCGGGGCGACAGCTTTATCGCCGCTGACACGCTGCTGCTCGCGCTGCGCGGCGAGAGCCGGACCCCCGGCCTGCCCACCGAAGCGGCCCTGCGCCAGGCCGTTCAAGAGACGCGGAAAGGAAAGACCGTGACCACGAAAACCGCTGAAGAGCAGTTCGACGCGCTGGCGAAGTACGGCACCGACCTCACGCAGCGTGCCCGCGACGGCAAGTTCGACCCGGTGATTGGCCGCGACGAGGAAATCCGCCGCGTGATGCAGATTCTGCTGCGCCGCACCAAAAACAATCCCGTCCTCATCGGGGAACCCGGCGTCGGCAAAACCGCGATTGCGGAAGGCCTCGCCATCCGCATCGTGAAGGGCGACGTGCCCGAAGGCCTCAGGAACAAGCGCATCGTCTCCCTGGAGATGGGCAGCCTCCTCGCCGGGGCCAAGTTCCGGGGAGAGTTCGAGGAACGGCTCAAGGGCGTCATCGAGGAGGTCGTGGCGTCGCAAGGGGAAATCATCCTCTTCGTCGACGAGATTCACACCATCGTCGGCGCGGGCAAGACCGAGGGCAGCCCCGACGCGGGCAACATGCTCAAGCCTGCGCTGGCGCGGGGCGAGTTGCACCTCATCGGCGCGACGACCCTCGACGAGTACCGCGAGATTGAAAAAGACCCTGCCCTGGAGCGGCGCTTCCAGCCCGTCTTTGTGGACGAACCCAGCGTGGAGGACACCATCTCCATCCTGCGCGGCATCAAGGAGCGCTATCAGGTCCACCACAACGTGGAAATCACTGACCCCGCCCTTGTCGCGGCGGCGCAGCTCTCGCACCGCTACATCACCGACCGCCAACTGCCCGACAAGGCGATTGACCTCATCGACGAGGCGGCGGCCCGGCTGCGCATGGCGCTGGAATCCAGCCCCGAACGCATCGACCAACTCCAGCGCCGCAAGCTGCAACTCGAAATCGAGCGCGAGGCCCTGAAGCGCGAAAAGGACCAGGATTCGCAGCAGCGCTTGCTCGACATCGAAGCGTCCCTCAAGGCCGTCACCGACGAGCTGAGCGAGGTCCGCAGCCGTTGGGAGGCCGAGCGCGGCGAGCTTCAGCTTCTGCGCGAGAAGCGCGAGGCCCTCGACGGGGTCCGCACCGAGATTGAGAAGGCGCGGCGCGAGTACGACCTTCAGAAAGCTGCCGAGCTGGAATACGGCACCCTGCCGCAACTCGAGCGCGAGGTACAGGAGCTGGAGCGCAAGCTCAAGGACGCCGAGTTCGCCCACATGGAGGTGACCGAAGAGGACATCGCCGCCGTCGTGAGCCGCTGGACGGGCATCCCGGTGAGCAAGCTGATGGAGGGCGAGCGCGAGAAGCTGCTGCGGCTCGAAGAACAGCTTCACAGCCGGGTGGTCGGCCAGGACCGCGCCATCGTCAGCGTGGCCGACGCGATTCGCCGTGCCCGTGCGGGCCTGAACGACCCCAACCGTCCCCTGGGCAGCTTCATGTTCCTGGGGCCGACGGGCGTGGGCAAGACCGAGCTGGCCAAGGCGCTCGCCGAGTTCCTCTTTGATTCTGCGGACGCGATGGTGCGCCTCGACATGTCCGAATACATGGAGAAGCACACGGTTGCCCGTCTCATCGGGGCACCTCCCGGCTACGTCGGCTACGAGGAGGGCGGTCAGCTCACCGAGGCCGTGCGGCGGCGGCCCTACTCGGTCATCCTGCTTGACGAAATCGAAAAAGCGCACCCGGACGTATTCAACGTGCTGCTGCAAGTCCTCGACGATGGCCGCCTCACCGACGGCCAGGGGCGCACGGTCGACTTCCGCAACACGCTGATTATCCTGACGAGCAACATCGGGTCACCCCTCATCCTGGAGATGCAGGCGCGGGGAGAGAGCGCCGAGGCCATCCGCGAGGCCGTGCTGGAAGAGTTGCGCGGGCACTTTAGGCCAGAGTTCCTCAACCGGGTGGACGACATCATCGTCTTTGACGCCCTCACCAGAGCCGACCTGCACCGCATCGTCGACATCCAGACCCAGGGCCTGCGCAAGCGCCTGGCCGAGCGCCGAGTCACCCTGCACCTGACCGACGCCGCCAAAGACCGCCTCGCCGTGATTGGGTACGACCCCGCCTTCGGTGCTCGGCCCCTCAAGCGGGCCATCGCCCGCGAAATCGAGACGCCGCTCGCGCGCGAGATTCTTTCGGGCCACGTCACCGACGGCAGCACCCTGACGGTGGACTACGACGGCCAAGGCTTCCGCTTCGAGACGGGTGTGCTGAACTGAGCCGCGCTGTGTGCTGACGGAGCTGCCGGGGACGGACCCAGTCCGTCCCCGGCAGCTCCCGCTGTGCTCGGCCTCAGGGCCTCTGCCCGCCGCCGGGTGGGGCGCTCTCTGGCCGGCGGCGGGCAGGCCAGGTGCCACGCTGTCATCCGGACGCGGTAGGCTGCGGTCATGTCCGAGGCAGCGGGATTCCTGGGGGGCTTCGAGGCCGTCGTGCGCCAAACCACCCTCTCCCTCGCTACCGGGGTGGAGGCCATCTGTGCTGTCATCGTGGGGTACGCGGTGCTGGAGACCCTGTGGCAGCTGGCAGCCCAGCACCGGCGCAGGGCGCAAAGGGCGGGGGCCGGGAGCATGGAAACCCTGCGCCTGCGCTTGGGGCACTGGCTGGCCCTGGTGCTTGAACTGCTGCTCGCCGCCGACATCCTCAAGACGGCGGTCGCCCCCACCTGGGACGACATCGGCAAACTCGCTGCCATCGCAGGTATCCGCACCGCCCTGAACTATTTCCTTGACCGCGAGGTTCGCGAGGAACAGCGGCTGCAAGCGGCACCCCCCGCGTTGCCCCCTCACCCGCTGCCGCACCACCCCCCCTGACGCTGTTGGGAATGCCCTGAGCTTTCAGTTAAGCTCAGCAGGTTATGAACGTTCTCGGTCAAGTTACCGTTCTCCCGGAGCTGCCGCCCGTGCTGTCGCGCCTCTCCGACCTCGCCTACAACCTCTACTGGTCCTGGACCCCGCACGCGCAGGCCCTGTACCGGGACCTCGACCCTGCGTTGTGGGAGCGCTTCCAACATAATCCGGTACGGCTGCTGCTGGAGGTGTCTCAAACCCGGCTCGACGAGGCTGCCGCCGACCCCGCCTATCTGGCGCGTTACCGGACGGTCATCGCGGACTTTGACGCCTACCTGAACAAGACGGAGACCTGGGCCAGCCGCCACGCGCCGGGGATGGCTCCGGTCGCCTACTTCTCGATGGAGTACGGCTTTCACGAGTCGCTGCCCATCTATTCCGGGGGCCTCGGCGTGCTGGCGGGCGACCACTGCAAGAGTGCCTCGGACCTGGGATTGCCCTTCACGGCAGTGGGGATGCTCTTTCACCAGGGGTACTTCCGGCAGATGCTCAACCGCGACGGCTGGCAGGAGGAGGCCTACGACGAACTTGACCTCACCACCCTGCCGCTGCGCCCGGCGAGGACCCCGGCAGGCGAGGAAGCCCGCGTGTCGGTGCGGATTGCTGGGCGCGACATCGCGGTTCGGGTCTGGGAGCTGCGGGTCGGGCGCATCCGGGTGCTGCTGCTGGACACCAACGTTCCCGAAAATACCGCCGAAGACCGCAAGCTGACCGCGCGGCTGTACGGCGGCAACCAGGAACTGCGCGTGCAGCAGTACGTGCTGCTGGGGGTCGCGGGGGTGCGGGCGCTGCGGGCGCTGGAGGTCCCGGCGGGGGTCTACCACATGAACGAGGGGCACGCCGCCCTGCTGGGGCTAGAGCGCATCCGCGAACTCGTCGCGGGCGGGCTGGATTTCCGCACCGCGACCGAGGTGGTGGCCAGCTCGACCCTCTTTACCACCCACACGCCCGTTCCGGCGGGCAACGACGCCTTTGCCTACGACCTGATGGACCGCTATCTCGGCGAGTGGCCGGGGCTGCTGGGCACCACCCGCGACGACCTCTACGCCCTCGCCCGCCACGACCAGCACTGGGATGGCCACTGGGTGCCCACCTTTTCCATGACGGTGTTTGCCCTCGCCCTGAGCCGGGCTGCCAACGGCGTCTCCGAGCTGCACGGCGAGGTCAGCCGCGACATGTGGAAGTTCCTCTATCCCGGTGCCGAAGCATCCGAGGTGCCCATCGGCCACGTCACCAACGGGGCGCACAACCTCACCTTTACCTCGCAGCCCATGCGCGACCTGCTCTCGACCGTGCTTCCGGAAGACTGGACCGAGCGCCTGGAGGATGAGGCGATGTGGGAGGCCGTCGAGCGCCTCACCGACACCCAACTCGCGGACGTGCAGCGCGAGATGAAGCGCGAGATGATTGCCTTTGTGCGCTCGCGGGTGCGCGAGCAGGGCCTGCGCAACGGGGCTTCCGCCGCCGACCTCGCCGCTGCCGACACGCTGCTCTCAGAAGACGCCCTCACCATCGGCTTTGCCCGCCGCTTTGCCACCTACAAGCGGGCCACGCTGCTCTTCCGCGACCGCGAGCGCCTCGCCCGCATCGTCAATGACCCAGAGCGCCCGGTGCAGTTCGTCTTTGCGGGCAAGGCCCACCCTGCTGATAACCCCGGCAAGGCCTTTATTCAGGAAATCTACCGGATGTCGCAACTGCCAGAGTTCCGGGGCCGTGTGGTCATCCTGGAAAACTACGACATGAATGTCGCGCGGCACCTCGTGCAAGGGGTGGATATCTGGCTGAACAACCCCCGCCGCCCCCTCGAAGCGTCGGGCACGAGCGGCATGAAGGCCAGCTTCAACGGGTCGCCCAACTTCTCCATCCTCGACGGGTGGTGGCGCGAGGGCTACGACGGCACCAACGGCTGGCCCATCGGCGACGAGCGCGAATACGCCGACCTGAACATTCAGGACGACGCCGACGCCCATAGCCTCTACACCACCCTGGAACGTGACATCGTGCCGCGCTACTACGGCGACCGGGCGGGCTGGGCGAAGGCGGTGCGCCGGGCCATCCGGACCGTCTCGCCGCGCTTTTCTATGCAGCGGCAGGTGATTGACTACGTGCAGGGGTACTACCTCCCCCTGACGGAGCGGGGGGGCACCCTGAGTGCGGGGCACGCCACCCGCGCCCGGCAGATTGCCGAGTGGAAGGCCTGGGTGCGTGCGCAGTGGCCGCACACCAGCCTCAGCGCGAGCGCCGACCTCCCCGCGACCGCTCACCCCGGCCAGAAGGTGGAGGTCCGCGCCCAGGTCAACCCCGCCGGTATCCGCCCGGAAGACCTGCGGGTCGAAGCTGTCTTTAAGCGCGGCGCCGAGCTGATTCGCTTCCCGCTGGAGCGCCAGGGCGACGGCCACTACCGCGCCGCCGTGCCCCTGCCGAGCAGCGGCCTGTACACCGTGGGCGTGCGGATGCTCCCGGTGATTGACGGCTTGAGCAACGAGCTGGAAGCGGGGCTGATGCGCTGGGCCTGAAGTGAGGAGGCAGTGGGCAGTCGGAAAAAGAAGACTTCAGCTCCCTGCCCCCTAGAATGCCCCCGTGCGCCTGCCCCCCTTGCCGCCCATCCCCTCGCTGCTCGTGGCCATGCTGAGCATTCAGGGGGGGGCGGCCTTTGCCAAATCGCTCTTTCCGGTGCTGGGGCCAGCGGGCACCACCGGGCTGCGGGTGACGCTGGCGGCGGGCTTGCTGGGCCTTGCCTTTCGGCCCCGCTTGCGCGAGCTGCCGTCCGCCGCGTGGCGGGCGATTCTGCCCTATGGGGCGGCGCTGGGCCTGATGAACCTCTCCTTCTACCTCTCGTTGACGCGCCTGCCCCTCGGCCTGGCCGTCACGCTGGAGTTTGTGGGGCCGCTGGTGCTGGCGCTGCTGCTCTCGCGCCGGGTACGCGACCTGGGCTGGGTCGCGCTCGCCGCGCTCGGCATCATCCTCATCGCGCCGCGGGGCGGGGTGGGGGAGGGGAGCCTCGACCCCCTCGGCGTGGCCCTCGCGCTGACCGCCGGGGCTTTTTGGGCGCTCTACATCCTGGCGGGGGGCGCGGTGGGGCGGCGGGTGCCCGGCGTGACCGGGGTGGTCGCGGGGATGACGGTGGCCGCTGCTGTCACCCTGCCCTTTGGCCTCGTACAGGCGGGCACGGGCCTGCTCGCGCCGGGTGCCCTCCTCGTGGGGCTGGCGGTCGCCCTGCTCTCCAGCGCCCTCCCCTACAGCCTGGAGATGGCGGCCCTCCGCGCTCTTCCCGCCCGTGTCTTCGGCGTGCTGATGAGCCTGGAACCCGCCATCGCGGCCCTGAGCGGCCTCCTCTTTCTGGGCGAGCGCCTGACGCCGGGGCAGTGGCTGGCGATGGGCTGCGTGATGGTGGCGAGCGCGGGGGTGACGCTGGGGGGAGCGCAGAAGGTGGCCGTGCCGGAGCCGATGAACTGAGGGGGAGGCCAAGCATCAAGCCCCAGCCGCAGCCGGGGCTTTTCCACTCGTCCTGAAAGCAACCTCTACCCGTGGTCCGGCATGCTCGCCGTCACCGCTGGGTCTACGCCATCTTCAAAGCGCTTAAAGTTCTCACGGAACATTCCGGCGAGCTTGCGGGCGGTGCGGTCGTAGGCGTCCTGGTCCGCCCAGGCCTGACGGGGGTTGAGGACCTCGGCGGGCACGCCGGGCACTTCGGTGGGAATCTCCAGGTTGAAAAAGGGTTCGCGCTCGAAGGCCACCCCGTCAAGCTTGCCGCTGAGGGCCGCGTGAATCAGGGCGCGGGTGTGGCGAATGCTCATGCGCTGGCCCACCCCGTACGGGCCGCCGCTCCACCCGGTGTTCACCAGCCAGACGCGCACGCCGTGTTCCTGCACTTTCTGGGCCAGCAACCGGGCGTATTCGCCGGGGTGCCGGGGCATGAAGGGTGCTCCAAAGCAGGTCGAGAAGGTAGGCTGCGGCTCGGTCACGCCCTGCTCGGTGCCGGGAATCTTGGCAGTAAAGCCGCTGATGAACTGGTACATCATCTGCTCTGGCGTCAGGCGGCTGAGGGGCGGCAGCACCCCGTAAGCGTCGGCGGTCAGGAAGATGATGTTGCGGGGATGCCCGGCCAGGCCCTCCTCCACGATGTTCTGAATCTGGGTGATGGGATACGCCGAGCGGGTGTTCTCGGTGAGGGAACCGTCGTCGAGGTCGGGCACCCCGTGCTCATCAAGAACCACGTTCTCCAGCACCGTGCCGTAGGTCCGCGTGGTCTGGTAGATGGCGGGTTCGGCTTCGGGGTTGAGGTGAATGACCTTCGCGTAGCAGCCGCCCTCAAAGTTGAAGATGCCCCGGTCACTCCAGCCGTGTTCATCGTCCCCGATGAGCCTGCGGTTGGGGTCCGCCGACAGGGTGGTCTTGCCCGTGCCGCTCAGCCCGAAGAAGAGGGCCACGTCGCCCTCCTCGCCCACGTTGGCCGAGCAGTGCATGGGCATCACGCCCCGTGCGGGCAGCAGAAAGTTCATCACGCCGAAGATGCCCTTTTTGTTTTCGCCCGCGTACTGGGTGCCCCCCACCAAAATCATCTGCCGGGTGAAGTTCACCAGGATGAAGGTCTCCGAGCGCACGCCGTCCTCGGCGGGGTCCGCCTTGAAGGAAGGCAGGTTGAGGATGGTCCACTGGGGTTCAAAAGCCTCGCGCTCGGCGGGGGTGGGCCGCACGAACATGTTCCGCACAAAGAGCGAGTGGTACGCCATCTCGGTGACGGCCCGCACGGAGAGGCGGTATTCGGGGTCGGTCCCGGCGAACACGTCCTGCACAAAGAGTTCGCGCCCCTCCGCGTAGGCGGTCATCTTCTGGAGCAATCGGTCAAAGACCTCCGAGGTGGTCGGCACGTTAAAGCCGCCCCACCACACCGTGTCCCGCGTGAGGTCGTCTTCCACGATAAAGCGGTCTTTGGGGCTGCGGCCCGTTTTGTCGGTGCGGACGGTCAGGGGTCCGGTCGCGGCCTGCACGCCCTCGCCAAGGCGAATGGCGGCGGCGTACAGCTCGTCGACGCCGGGGTTGTGATGCACGGTGGCGTTGCGAATGCCGAGGGCTTGCAGCAGGGGGGGCTGGATTAAGCTCATGGGGTCCTCCAAGAGGTTGGGCAGCAGGAATGTGACGTTGTAACCCAGGTATCCTGGCGCATGAAGCGGTTCCACACCAAACCTGCCCCCTGTCACATGGGCGGAAACAGCAGTCTTTCTCTCAGTCAGTCCAGCGAAGGCGGACGGGGGAGCGAGGCGGCCATCCCCCCGCCGCCAGCAGCCAGCTTCCAGCAGAAGGCCCCACCTGCTGGGGGGGGGTGGGGCGCTGGGACTGGGAAGGAAAAGTCAGCGGGTCTGGCCGTCTCCCCCGGTGCCAGGGCCGAGCTGAACCGGGCGTCCGGAGGGGTCGACAAGGCGCACGCTCTGGTAAACGCCGGGCACCCGCACGAGCGTCCAGGGGCTGGTGAGGGCCTGGGTGGTGATGGCTCCTGGTCCTGGTGCACGCAGCTCGACCGTCAGGATGAGGGTGCTGCCCTGCACCTCTGCTCCGGTGACCCGCACCCCGTACCCCCCAGTGGGCCGCTGGCCTAAAAAGACACCGACGACCGTCTCGCCCGCGCCCAGCGCCGGAATGCCGAGGGGACCCGTTTGGTTGCCATAGGCAATGCGGTACAGCGCATTGACGGCGCTTTGGGTGGTCGCGAGCTGAACGGCGGGGCCACTTTGGGCGGCGTTGGTGCCGCTGGCAAGTTCGGTCACGGTCACGCGGCCTCCGGCGGTGGGGGGCGAAGTCGGGGTGCTCGGCTGGGCCGCCAGGGTGGGCACCCCAGATTGGATGTAAAAGGCCGTGCGGCGGTACTCGGCGGGGGTCGGCTCCACCGTGAGGGGCGGGTCGGGCAGCAGGCCCTCCGGCACGACCGTCAGCGCAAGCGGCCCCTGCCCGGTGAGCGCCTGCGAGAGGGCGTCGGCCTCGGCGTCGGTGAGGTCGCCCGCCCCGCGCAGCCCACTCACTGGGAGGGCGGTAAGGTTGGCCCCGGCGCTGCCGCTGAGCCGCAACCAACTGCGTCCATCGGTGAAGTACACCGCCCCCCGCGCCTCGTTGACCGGCACCGAGAAGCGCCCCAGCGTGTCGCGGGTCACCACCAGCTTGGCGCTGACCGGAGAGGTCGGCAGGCGGTAGGTCGCCGCCCCATTCACGCTCAGGGTGCCCGGCAGGGCAAGGGGGTCACTGCGCTGGGGCCGCAGCTCCAGGGCCATCCCATTCACCTTGAAGCTGCCCCGGCCCCCCTCCAGCGCTCCGTACACCCACACGATGCGCTCCTGGGTGCCGCCATAGAGCGCCACCTCATGCACCCGCAGCGAGCCGGGGCGGGCCACCTGACAGCCCGCCAGCAAGCCCGTGCCGAGCAGGAGGGCAGCCCCCATCTTTGTCTTCCTCATGACGTTCAGCTTATGGGGGCCGTCTGACCGAGGACTGAAGGTGGCCTTGACCAACTCCCCACCTCCCCACTCGTCCCCTCGCCCGTCAGCCCCCGGCGAGCAGCTCGCGGGCGTGCGAGAGGGCGGCTGCGGAGGTGTTCCCGCTCAGCATGCGGGCGATTTCCGTGAGGCGCTCGTTGGTGCTCAGCAGGCGCACGCGGCTGACTGTACGTCCGTCTTCGACCCGTTTTTCGACCTTGTAATGATGGTCGGCGCGGGCGGCAATCTGCGCGAGGTGGGTGACCACGAGCACTTGCCGCCCCCCCGCCGCCAGCCCCGCGAGCTGCGCCGCCACCGCGAGCGCTGCCGCCCCGCCGATGCCTGCGTCCACCTCGTCAAAGACCACTGTGGGGGTGTCGGCCCCCAGGACCGTAGAGATGGCAAGCATCACCCGCGACAGCTCGCCGCCCGACGCCACGTCGGCGAGAGGACCGAGGTCCTCGCCGGGGTTGGCGGTAAAGAAGAGGGCCACGTCGCTCAGGCCCGCCGGACCGGGGGCAGCCAGGGGGGACAGCCGAAACTCCAGCCGAGCGTGCGGCATCCCCAGCTCGCGGACGACCGCGGCGAGCTGGGCGGCAAGCGGCCCCGCAGCCTTCTGCCGCGCCCGGTCGAGCGCCTCGCCCGCCCGCACAACCTCCTGGCGCTGCCGCTCGACCTCCGCTTCCAGGCTGCCCGCATCCTCCTCGTCGCGGGTGAGACGCTCCAGGTCGGCCTGCGCTTCCGCGTAAAAGGCGAGCACGTCTTCTAAGGTCGGGCCATACTTGGCCCGCAGCTTGCCCAGCGCGGCGAGGCGGCCCTCGACCCGTGCGAGTTCTTTCGGGTCGGGGGCACTGTCCTCGGCCACCCCGCGCAGCTCGCCGACGACCGCTTGCAAGGCACTCAGGGCCTCGCGCAGGTCGCGCTGAAGCTGAGCGCTCGTCTCGTCGTACCGCGCCCCCGCGTTCAGCGCCCTGACCGCTTCGGCCATCAAGCTGACAGCATTCGTTTCGCCCTCTGAGAGCAGCTCCAGCGCTCCTGCGGCCCCCTGCGCGATGGTCTCCAGGTTGGCGAGGCGGCTGAGTTCGGCGCTGAGGGGTTCTTCCTCGCCGGGCTGGGGCGACACTTCCTCAATCTCGCGCACCTGATAGGCGAGCAAGTCGAGCTGCCGCGCCCGCTCGCGGCCCTGCGCCCGCAGCGCGTCGAGCCGGGTGCGGGCCTCGCTCCAGGTGCGGTAAGCCGCCGCGTAAGCTGCCGCCTCGCCGGGCACTTGGCGGTCAAGCAGCGCCCGCTGCCGCGCTGGGCTGAGCAGGGTCACCGCGCTGTGCTGCCAGTGAATCGTCAGCCGCTCGCCCGTCCACTCGCCCAGCTCGCGGACGCTGACCGGCTCGCCGTCCAGCCGAGCAGTGCCGCGCCCCCCGGCGGTCACCCGGCGGCTGGCGCTGAGTTCCTCCCCGCCTTCTTCCCAAAAGCCCGCAACCAACAGGTTCTCCTCGCCCGTGCGGATGAGGTCGGTATTGGCGCGGGTCCCCAGCAGCAGCCCCAGCGCGTCCACGATGATGCTTTTGCCCGCGCCCGTCTCGCCCGTGAAGGCTGAAAAGCCGGGCCGCAGATCCAAGGCGAGGTCGCGGATGGTGGCGAGGTGCCGCACCTCCAGGCGGCGGAGCAGCGTTGGGGTGGGCGCGGACACATGGGGGGCCTCCCGCACGGCGGGCACGGGGGCGACCTGGGGAGTGCGGGCCTTGCGGGTCACGCCCCCCAGTCTAGAGCGGGATTCCGGGGGCAGAGTGCAACGGGTTTCCCCAAGCGGGGACGAACCATGAAATCCACGTTACGCTTGCCCCACACTCCCCGGCGGCGCGGCACCGACAATAGGGCCGCGTGCTTCCTCCGGCGGGCCGTTACCGCCGCCCGCAGAGGAGCAAAGACGAAAGGAGTTTCCCATGAATCATGACGCCTCCAGGAACCAGAGGGAACACCTCCATCTCTCCCTCAGCCTGCCCAACCTGCTGCTCATAGGCGGCCTCGCGGCCCTTGCCCTGAACAGCGAATCACGCCGCCGGGTGCTGAGCGGCACCAAGCAGCTCGCCGCCGCCGCCAGCCACACCCTGGAAGACACGGTCAAGCCAGCCCTGGCGAGCGCCGCCG
The DNA here is from genome assembly GCF_000482805.1 of Deinococcus murrayi DSM 11303. Classification (GTDB taxonomy): domain Bacteria; phylum Deinococcota; class Deinococci; order Deinococcales; family Deinococcaceae; genus Deinococcus; species Deinococcus murrayi. Next base: position 94,011 of record NZ_KI519504.1, read on the forward strand.
AAGGCGCCACCCAGGCCGCGCAAGCCGCCGTGCACAAGGGCAGCGAAGCCGTGCAGACCCTGCGCGAGGAAGTGCCGGGCCGTGCCCATCACCTGCTGGAAACCGTGCAGGAGGTTGCCGGGGCCGCCGCGAGCACGGTCGCGAAAGGGGCCGCCGACCTTTCGCACGCCGCCGCCGACCTCGCCGAGGAAGGTCGCGAGGGAGCCGCGCAGGTGGCGCTGGGCGCGAAGCATCAGCTCGCCCGCGAGGTACGCGGAGCCAAGCGGGAAGGCCAAAAGGCTCTGGCTCAGGCGAGCCGCCAGGCCCAGAGCGCCCGTCAGGAGGCCGAACGCCGCCTCGCCCGCGCTCGTCACGAGGCCGAACGCGAACTGAAAGCGGCCCGCCGCCATTGGAATCAGGCTCACCTGGAGCGCGAGGTTGAAAAGCGGCTCGCCCCCCTGCAAAAGCAGGTGCGCCGCGAACTCGCCCAACTGGAAAAGCAGGGCAAGGCCAAGGCCCGCGCTCGCCATGACCTGCACGACCTCCAGCACAACTTCGGCTCCACCCGACAAGCAAGCGCGGGGAGCGGCTTCGGCGGGGCGACCGCGCTGATGGCCCTCGCCGGGGGAGCCGTCGTGCTGGCCCGCGTGCCCGCCGCTCGCCGGGGCATCCTCAAAGCTGTGGAGACCGTCAGCCCGGAGGCCGCCGAGCGCCTGCACAAATTTAGCCGTCAGGCCCGCAATCTGGTGGGGTCCATGTGGCTCGAAAGCCTCGACGAGGGGGGTCCGGCTCCGGCCCCCGCGCCCGCCAAGCCCGCCGCCGCTGCCCCAACGACCGACGCGGCCACCGCCCACGCCGCTGCCGGAACGGCCACCGCACCCGCCGACGCGGGCACGAGTGGCGCAACCTGGGGCGGCTCGCCCGCGCCCGACTCCGCAGCCGTGAGCGGAGCCACCCAGGGTGACGGCTCGAAGCAGGGCGACCAGCGCTAAGCCCCCCATCCCCACCCCATTGGTCCGCTGCCGCCTCCACACCTTGGGGGCGGCGCTTTCTCGTGGCCGGGCGCTACACTGCCCCCAATGCGCCCCGTCCGTGACGCTCCCCTGGCCCTCATCGGGTATTCCGCCGACGCCGCCCGCGCCCTGCGGGGGGCTGGCCTGCTCGCCGTGCCCGTTCCCGACGACGACCCCGCCGCCGTGCTGGAGGCTTGCCGCACCCTGCGCTTTATCGGGGCGCTCGTGCACCCTTCCCGCGAGGTGGCCCTCGCCGGGTATCTCGACCTTGACCCCGAAGCCCGGCGGGCCGGGCGGGCCGATGCGGTGGCCTTCGGCGTGGGAGCACACGGCACCTACGCCCTGGCAGACGCGCTGAAAGACGCCCTGGAGCTGAGCGGCTACGCGGCTTATGGGGCGGGGGCGCTGCTGCTCGGCTCTGGGGCAGACCTCGCCCTCGCCCTGCCGCTGCTGCGCCTGGGCTTTGGCAACGTGGGCATTGTGGCCGACTCGTACTCCGAAGCCGAGCGCTTTGCCCGCGACGTGCCCGCCGGGGTCCGCGCCTTTGCGGTGGGGCGGCGCGACTCGGCCCTCGCTTCCCTCTCCGAGCGGGCTGACCTGATTGTGCTCACGGGTGGCCCCATCCCCCCCGGCCTCTTGCAGCCCTATCACACCCTGGTGGACCTCACCGGACAGGTGAGCACCGGGCACAGCGGCGCGGCGCGGCTCGACCTCGTCCGCTTGCCAGAGCTGCGGCTGGGGCGTCAGCTCCTGCACGCTACCGGGCAGCGCTACCGCCCCGAAGACCTGAGCGACCTCGTGGCGGCGCTGGCCTAGCCTCTGGCACTTTCCCGTTATTGCGTGCTGCGGGGGTCGAGCACGTCGCGCAGGCCGTCGCCGAGCAGGTTGAACCCCAGCACCGTCAGGAAGATGGCCAGGCCCGGAAAGACCATCGTCCACGGGGCGTCCACGTAGTATTGCCGCGAGTCGCTAATCATGGTGCCCCATTCGGGCAGCGGCGGCTGCGCTCCGATGCCCAAGAAGCCCAGCGCGGCGACCTCGATGGTCGCGGTTGCGATGCTGAGTGCCCCCTGCACGATGAGGGGCGAGAGGCTGTTGGGCAGCACGTGCCGGAAGACCATGCGGCCCTGGCTGGCCCCCAGCGCCCCCGCCGCCTGCACGAACTCGCGCTCGCGCACGCTCAGGACCACCGAGCGGGCGAGGCGCAGGTAGACGGGTACCTGCACCAGCGACACCGCCAGCATCGCCGTGACGAGCTGCGGACTGTTCAGCGCGAAGAGGCGGTCAAGCGCCGCAACGAGGAAGGGTGGATTGTCGCTGGAAAAGATGCTCGCAAAGCCGATGGCCAGCAGGATGGACGGGAAGGCGAGCATCACGTCGCTGAGGTACCCGGTCATTGTATCCAGCAGGCCGCCGAAGTAGCCCGACAGAATGCCCAGCAGGGTCCCGACGAGCAGGGCGAGCACCGTGCTCACCACGCCCACCTTGAGGCTGAGCTGCGCCCCATGCAGGACGCGAGTGGCGACCGAGCGGCCCAGGTTGTCGGTGCCCAGGGGCGCTTTCCAGAGGTTGACCTCTCCGGTCACGGGGTCGCGGTACGTCTCGGCGACCTCCGGGTTCCACAGGGCAGCCACCGAGGGAGGCTTAAGGTTGAGGCGGTAGTCCCGGTCAGTGGTGGGGTCGTAAGGCACCAAAACCGGGGCGAGCAGCGCCAGCAACACGAATGCGGCCACGATGGCCGCGCCCACCTTGCCGGGTGCCGAGCGGCGAAAGCGCCGCCAGAAGATGCTGGGGGGGCGCCGAGCAGCGGTGTGGGGAGGGGAGAGGGTGGTCATGGAATACCTCGGTGCGGAGTTGGCAGAACGTGAGAGCGGGAGGGGGAAACAGCCTTAGCCGGAGCCGAGCCTGTTGAGGGACCACGGACCACTCCCCACCTACCGGTATTGAATGCGCGGGTCGAGCGCCGCGTAGCTGAGGTCGACGAGCAGATTGACCACGCTGACGACGAGCGCGGCGAAAATCACCCCGCCCTGAATCACTGGATAGTCGCGCTGACTGATGGCCTCATAGACCCACGACCCCAGCCCCGGCCAGGAGAAGATGGTCTCGGTGAGGACTGCGCCCCCCAGCAGCGCCCCCGCCTGCAACCCCACCACGGTCACGACCGGCAGCAGGGCGTTGCGCAGGGCGTGCTTGATGGTGACGTGACGGGGGGCGAGGCCCTTGGCGCGGGCGGTACGCACATAGTCTTGCCCCAGCACCTCCAGCAGGCTGGAGCGCGTGATGCGGGCGATGATGGCCAGCGGGATGGACCCCAGGGCCACGGCAGGCAAGATGAGGTGCCGCACCGCGTCCCAGGCAGCGGCGGGCTGCCCGCGCAGCAGGGCGTCCAGGACATAGAAGCCGGTGATGGGTTCGATGGAGTACTCGTTGCCCAGCCGCGCCGAGGGCGGCAGCCAGCCCAGCTGCACCGCAAAGAAATACGACAGCAACAGCCCCAGCCAAAACACGGGCATGCTGACGCCCACCAGGCTGACGGTGGTGGCGGCATTGTCCCAAAAACTGTTGCGCCGCAGCGCCGCCACGATTCCAGCGGGGAGGCCCACCACCAGGGCGAACAGCAGCGCCGCTACACTCAGCTCGGCAGTGGCCGGAAAGCGCGAGGCAAGTTCTTCGCGCACCGGGATGTTGCTCTTGAGGCCGCTGCCCAGGTCGCCCCGCAGCAGTTGCCCCACATAGCGCGGGTACTGCGCGTCCAGCGGGTTGGTGGGGTTGCCGAAGTTAATGAACCAGGGTTTGTTCAGTCCCAGTTGCTCACGCAGGGCCGCCGCCGCTTCTGGGGTGGCCCGCTCGCCCAGCAGGGCGGTCGCCGGGTCGCCGGGAATGGCCCGCACGAAGGCGAACACCACCACGCTGATGCCCAGCATGACCAGCAGGGTCCGCAGCAGGCGGCGAATGACGTAACTGCCCAAAATCGGCTCCTCTCGTGAATGGGGCGAGCCAAGGAGAGCGCGGGACGGGCTTATTCCGAAGCTGCCCGTGGCCCCGCGCTCTTTCCCCGCTCAGTTGTGCGGCTTGTGGGGACGGCTTAGCGCTTGCCCACCAGCGAGATGTTGTTAAAAGCTTCGCTGCCCAGCGGGCTGGGCACCCAGCCACGGACATAGGTGCGGGCAGCGGCCAGCGGCTGGCTGTGCACGATGGGGAGGCGGTAGTTGGCCTTGTAGGTGATTTCGTGCAGTTGCGCGTACACGCGGGCCTTGTCGGCGCGGCTCACGGCGGCGCGGCCCTGTTCGAGCAGGCGCTGGAGTTCGGGCGGATTCCAGTTGATGTCGTCGCTGGCCGAAGGGCCGTAGTACGCCCCGTAGAAGTTGTCGGGGTCGCCGTAGTCGCCGGTCCAGCCAATCATGTACATGTCGAAGCCGGGTTCCTTGTTGCGGTCTTCGAGGTACTTGGCCCAGTCCTCGGTCTTGAGGTTGACCTTGATGCCGATGGCGCTGAGGTCGGCGGCGATGGCTTCCGCGATGGGCTTGGGCGTCGGGAAGTACGGGCGGCTGACCGGCATGTACCACAGGTCGATAGAAAAGCCGTTGGGGTAGCCCGCTTCTGCGAGCAGGCGCTTGGCCGCTGCGGGGTCGTACCGGTAGGTGGCCGGCACATTCTTGGAGTTGGCCCAGGCGAGCACCGGGGGCAGGAACGACGCGTTGGTGATGCCCAGCCCGTTCCAGAAGGCGTCCACAATGGCCTTGCGGTTGATGGCCATGGAGATGGCCTCGCGGACCTTGTCGTTCTTGAGGTACTGGTTGCGATTGTTAAGGCTCAGGAAGCCCACGTTAAAGGAGGGCTTTTTCACCGCCACGAGGTTGCGGTCCGCCTGTATCGACTTCAGCGCGTCGGGCGTGAGGTCGGACGTAAAGTCGATGGTGCCCGCCTTCAGCTCGTTCAGGCGCTGCGAGGCGTCCTTGATGGCGCGGATAACCAGGCCGTCCACCTTGGGCTTGTTGCCCCAGTAGTTCCGGTTGGGGGCCAGGGTCACCCGGTCGCCGGTGCGCCAGCTCTGGAAGATGAAGGGACCAGTGCCGACCGGCTTGCTGGCGGGGGTGCCGTACTTGGCCCCCTCCTTCTTGATGGCCGTGGGGCTGGCGATGCCGAAGTAGCCGGAGCCAATCACTTCGGGAAAGACGCTCGACGGCTTGTTGAGGTCAAAGCGCACGGTGGTGTTGTTCACCTTGACGATGTTCTTCACGACCGAGGTGGCGTCGCCCTTGTAGCCGCCCAGAAGCTGACCCCAGATTTCAAAGGTGCGGCCCTGGTTGCGGAAGCCTTCGGGGTGCTTGGGGTCCCACCAGCGGCTGAAGTTGTACACGACCGCGTCGGCGTTAAAGGGCGTGCCATCGTGGAACTTCACGTTCTGGCGCAGGGTAAAGGTCCAGCTCGTCGCATTGGCGTTGCTGGTCCATTTGGTGGCGAGGCCGGGTTCGGGGTCAGTGGTGCCGTCTTTGAAGTTCACCAGCGTGTCGTAAATCTGGTGCTGCACCAGAATGCTGATGCCGTCCGTGATGTTGCCCGGCTCTAGGCTGACCGGGTCGCCGTTGGCTCCGTACACGAGGGTTGCGGCCCCCGCCGTCGGCAGAATGGTGAGCAGGGCAGTCAGCAGCAGTTTTTTCATGGACCCTCCGGGAACGCCGCCCAGCCCTTCCCCACGGCCCACGGCGGGCCGGGTAGAAGATGAACGGCAGCTCAAGCTCTGAACGTGCGCTCAGGGTAGGGGGCCACGCGGGGAGTGTCAAGCAGGTCACAGAAGGCGGGCGGGGACCCGGCTGGGCCGCCCGCCCGCCTTCAGGGGGCGGGGGTCAGCTCGCCCAGGTCGGCCCGTGGCTGCTGCGGTCCCAGTTCGGCGTCCCGCTCGACTCCCGGCTCGTGCGCCTCGCCGGGAATGCCGTTGCCGTCGCGGTCGCGGCCCGCGAGCGCCCGGAAGGTGCCGTCGGGCAGGTAGGCGGTAAAGCGTCCCAGCGCGTCGAGGGCGGGCTGGTAGGCCAGTCCCCGCGTGTCCCACAGCCGCAGCCCCAGCGTGTCGCTCACCGCCGGGGCACCCAGCGCCGCCGCCGCGTTCACCATCCCGTACCCGAAGGCGTCGTCGCGGCCCTTTGCGCCCAGGTCGGTGGCGGTGGCGACGAGCCGGGCGAGGGTGTCGTCGCGGCCCCGCGTCACGCCCTTGCTGAGCAGCAGCGCGGCCAGGGCGCTCACCTGCGGGGTGGCCTGACTGGTCCCGGCCTGTCCCATGTAGGTGGGCTGCCCCTTGCTGTAATCCCAGTCGGTCGAGAGAATCACGTCGGCGTAGGGCTTGCCGTTGAGTTGCCCGCCGTTGTGGTAGGTCGCTCCCGTCAGGTCCACCCCGCCCGGAGCCGCGAGCTGCACCGCCGGGTAGCGGTTGGAATAGCTCGCCAGACGCGGCGCACTCGCCCCCGACAGGGTGACCGCCCCCACCGCCACCGCGCCCTCGCAAGCGGCAGGGTAGTAGGGCGTGGTGCCGTACCTATTGCCCGCTGCCGCGATGACCAGTGACCCCGCCGCCGTCGCCTCCGCGACCGCCTCACACAGCGGCTCGGCCACGCTCGCGGGAATGTCCCCCCCCAGACTGAGGTTAATCACCTCGGCAGGGCGGGAGAGGCGGTAGGGCTGCCCCCCCAGCGTGACGGGCAGCCCCGCGGCGTAGCGCACGGCGTTGACCACGTCCGTGACCTCGGTGTTGCCCGCTGCATCGATGGCGCGAATCGGCAGGACCTTGACGGGTGCTCGGTACGCCGCTCCCACCACGCCGCTCGTGCTGCACGCCTCGCAACCGGGAAAGCGCGGGATTTCGCCCCAGCGGGCTGCGATGATGCCGCTGACGTGGGTGCCGTGGCTGCCGCCCTGCCGCGCCGGGGTGCCGGGGTCGGTGGGGTCACGGTCGGGGCCGTCGCCGTCGCCGTTGTCGTAGGCCCCCTTCTGTCCGGCGGGCACGAAGTCCAGCACGTCGAGCGCCCCCTCGTCTGGCCCCAGCAGCGCCCCGGCGAGGTCGGGGTGGTCGTAGCGCACGCCCGAATCCACGACCGCCACCGTAACGGGCCGGGCATAGCCGCCCGACTCCATGTCGCGCCACACCGCCCGGTACCCCAGCAGGCGGTAGGCCCACTGGAGGCCCGCGTACTGGTCGGTCGGCTCCAGCGGGGCGGCGGTGCCCTGCGCCCGCAAGACGGCGTTGGGCACCGCGTATTCGACATTAGGGTCGCGCCGCAGCGCTACCAGGGTCCCCGACACGTCGTCCGTGACGAGTTCGGCCCGCCGCCCGCCGAGGTCGTGCCGAGCGGCGGGGCCGAGCCTGTCGAGGACGGCGCGGGTGCTCGCCAAAGCCGGGTCAGGGGCGGTCGCCTTCTGCCCCAGCGCGAGCGCCTGCGCCGCCGCCGAGCGGTACTTCACGATGACGCTGCGGACTTCGGCAGGCGGCGTTTCCTGTAGCGGGGCGACGCCTGCGTCCGCGCCCCGCACCGCCGCGGGGTTGGCGACCCGCCCCGTCAGGACGTACTGGTCGGCGGTGACAATCCAGGTGGCGGTCCCGCTCTGCTTCTCCCCCTGCCAGGTGAGCTTCACTTCCCCGCTGAGCTGCGGCTGGTCCGCCGCCGTCGGCGTGCCCAGCGCCCGATTGGCCCGCACCTGCACCCGCACGGGGCCGCTGCCCGAGGCGGGCGACACGGTGAGCCACGGCGGCGCGTCGGTGACCTGCCAGAACGTGCCCGTAAAGGGAGCCTCCGCCGTGAGGGTGAGGGCCGTGCCGAGGTTCAGGGTGCGGTCAGCGAGGGTCGCGGGCCGTTCCGCCGGGCGGCACGCGCCCAGCAGCAGGGCGACCGGGAGCAACAGGAGGGGGCGCGTCATGAATGCCGCATGATGCCCCGTTCCCCTGACGCCCGAATGAAGACGGGCCGACATTCCCGCCGAGGCGGGGGCCAAGCGGTACCGTTTTGTCCCGCCAGGCCCCACAATGCCCCCGTGCCCAGCGGACGCGTTCATAACCTCATCAATGTTGCCACCTACAGCGTCCTCGCGGCAGGGGTGCTGCTGGCTGCCCGGCAAGACCTCCTCACGGTGACGCCCGTGCAGGCGCTTTCCTTTTCGCTCGCTTTTTTTGCTGGAACGCTGTTGCTCTCGCCTGACCTCGACCTCGCGGACGGCGGGGGGGTGGATTCCCAGCGGCGCTGGGGGGTGCTGGGGGTGCTGTGGGTGCCCTACGGCTGGCTCTTTCGGCACCGGGGCCTCTCGCACACCTGGCTGCTGGGGCCGCTCACCCGGCTGCTGTACCTGGGGCTGTGGGGGCTGCTCTTCCTCGGTCTGGTGCGCTTCTTATGGCCCGAAGCGCCGCTGCCGCGAGTGCCGCAGCCCGTCAGCCTCAAGGTGGTGTTGCCCTTGGTGCTGGGCTACTACCTCAGCCAGTGGCTGCACCTCATCGCGGACGGCGTGTGGCCGGGGCACGGCTGGCGGCAACTGCGGCGCAAGGTGGGCGGGCGCAAGCGGGGAGCGGCCCGCTCCCGCTGAGGAGCCACCCTCACCGCGCCCGCGTCTGGAACACCATCACCTCGCTTCCCTCCTCCAGCGGGCCGCCCTGAAAGCTTCCGGTCACGCGCGGTGCCTCGAAGCCCGCGCAGCGCAAGAGCCATTCCACCTCGTAGCGGGTGTAGTAGCGCTGGGTCAGCGTGTAGTGCCGCCGCCGCAGCAGGCCATCGGGCGCGGTGGTGTCCACGTAGTACTCGGTCGTCACGTGCTGCCGCACCCGGTCGCGGCGCTGCACCAAAAAGACGTCGGTGCGCGAGCCGTCTGGCCCGTGGAAGGTCTCGCCCTCGTGCCGCAGGGTGTTCGTCTGGCCGTAGCGCGGCACCGAAAGGTCAAAGGCGAAGATGCCGCCCGGCTCCAGGTGGGCGCGGAGGTTTTCCAGCGCCGCGAGCTGCTCGGCAGGGGTGTACAGGTGCATCAAGGCGTTGAAGGGCGCGAGAATCAACGCGAAGCGGCGGCTCAGGCGTGCGCTTTGCGCGTCCCCCTGCACGAACTCGACCGTCAGCCCCTGCTCCTGTGCCCGTGCCCGCGCCCGCTCCAGCATCCGGGCGCTGGGTTCGAGGCCGGTCACGTCGGCTCCGCGCCGCGCCAGAAAGGTGCTTACCCGCCCGGTCCCCGCCCCCACCTCCAGCACCGGTCCCCCGCTGCGCTCCGCGAGGCCCGCGTAAAAGTGCAGGTCGTCGCGGTAGAGGTCGTACTGGCGGTCGTAGAGGTCGGCGAGGTCGTCGTAGTTCACGGGGAGAAGGGTAGTGGTTAGTGGGAAGTGGGGAGTGGAGAAAGGCCTCCTACTGACCACTTCCCACTCCCCACTCCCCACGCTCGCCGTACCGCTCCAAAAAGGCTGCTCGCCCCATCACGCTGAGTTTCGGCTCTGGCGCGTCCGGCGGGCTGCCGTAGGCGCGGCGCAGCAGGTTGGCCCACCGGCGCAGGCGGCGAGCGGTGGCGGGGGGGAGGTCATAGGTTTCAAAGCCCAGCGTAGCCAGGAGCGGAGAGAGGGCGCTCAGGCAAAAGACGGCCTGCGCGTCCCGCAGCTCCGGGCGGCGGGTGAGGTCACTCGCCACCTCGCGGAAGTCGTCGCGGGCGAGGCGGAGGCTGCGGCGCAGGCCGAGGTCGACCATGAGCGGATTGTTGACGTGGAACTCGGCAGCGGGGGTGCCGGGCGGCAGCGGCGTGCCGTCCGCGAGCCGCACCTCCGCCAGCGGGAAGCGCACCCGCCCCACCCGGAAGAGGTTGTCGGCCCGCCCGCCCGCAGGCCGCACCCCGCTCAGCCGGTCGAGCACGGCGTCCAGCCCGCCCATGACCCGCCGTGGCAGGTCGGCCAGGGTCAACGGCACGGCCCCCTCCAGTTCCCCCAGCGGCACCACTCGGTAGCCCCGCGCCCGCAGGTCAGCGAGAACCCCCGGCAGCCCCGGTCCGGTCACCCGCGCCCCCGGCCCCGCGTCGTGCAACACGACCACCGCGCCGGGCCGCACGCGTGCCCCCAGGTACTCACGCAGCCGCTGCGGGGTGGCGCGGGGGTGCCAGTCGCCGCCTTCCACGCTCCAGTGTGCCCCGGTGAGGCCCGCCGCCCGCCCCCCCAGCACGGTCGCCAGGGTGTAGCCACCGTGCGGGGGGCGAAAGAGCCGCACCGGGCGGCCCGCGACCTTGGACACCCGCCGTGCCCCCGCGCCGGGGTCGCGCCACGCCCCCCACGGCGACCGCAGCCAGGCGTGGCGGTGCCGCGCCCCGTGCGAGCCGACCTCGTGTCCCTCGGCAAGCATCCGCCGCACGAGGTCGGGGCAAGCCTCGGCCCGGTCCGCCATCACGAAAAAGGTGGCCCGCGCTCCCGCCTCCCGCAGGGCGTCCAGCACCGCCGGGGTCGTGCGCGGGTCGGGGCCGTCGTCAAAGGTGAGGGCCACCACCCGTTCGCCCTGCCGCCCCTCCCGAATCAGCCCCAGCCCCAGCCGCTGCACGAGTAGGGAGGGCAGGCCCAGGTAGGCGAGCAGCCCCAGCGCCAGCCAGCCGTGCCGCCTCACGCCCGCCCCCTCATCCCCGGCCCAGCGCCCGCAAGAGTGCCCCCGCCACCCGGTCGGCGGCGTCGGGCACGCCCAGAGCGCGGGCGTTCGCGCTCAGGCGGGCGCGCTCTTCCTCGTCCAGCGCCCGCAGCACCGCTCCGCGCACCTCCGCCCGCGTGCGCGGCCACAGCGCGGCCCCGTGCCGCACGAGGTAGTCGGCGTTGTGTTCCTCCTGCCCAGGGATGGGGTCATAGGCCACGAGCGGCACCCCCAGCGCGGTCGCCTCCGCCACCGTCAGGCCGCCCGCCTTGCCCACCACGAGGTCAGCGGCGGCGAGCAGTTCGGGAAAGTCCTCGCGGAAGCCCAGCCCGTGTAGGGTCGCGCCGCCGACGCGCCGCACGCCCCGCTCCCGCGCTCCGGCCAGCACCAGGACCTGCACGGGCCGTCCCAGCCCCGCCAGCTCCTCCAGCAGCGGCCCCAGCGCCCGGTAGGTGCCCGTGCCCCCGCCCGACACCAGCAGCAGGGGCTGGTCGGGCCTCAGCCCATGCTTTTCCCGCAGCGCCGCCCGGTCGGCCCCGACCAGCGCTCGGAACGCCGGGGCGATGGGAATGCCGGTCACCACAACGCGCTCCGGCGGGATGCGCCAGCGCTCCATCTGCGCCCGCGCTTCGGCGGTCGGCACCATCAGCAGCTCGGCTTCGGGCCGTGCCCAGTGGTGGTGAATGCGGTAGTCGGTCACGACGAGCGCGTTCAGGAAGTCCGCCCCCAGCCGCCGCCGCGCCGTGTGCGCCAGCGCGACGGGGGTGGGGTACGAACTCACGACGACGTGAGGGCGCAGCTCGCGCACGTCCCGCAGCATCCCGCGCAGCCCCAGCCAGCCAAAGGTGCTCGTCAGCGCCCGCGGCTCGCTTTCGCGGTCGGTCCAGTTGTAAAAGGCCCGGTAGATGCCCGGCGCGTAGCGCAGCCACGCCGCGTAGGTGCCCGCCGTGACCGCCCGCTCGACCGGATTGACATAGGTCAGGAAATCCGCGTGCCGCGCTCGGAGCTGAACGCCCATCCCCCGCAGCGCCGCGTCTACGGCCCCATTCGCCTGGTGGTGCCCGCTCCCGAAAGACGCCGAAAGAATCAGCGCCCGCAACTCGGACGGGAGGCGCGTCACGCCCGTCTCAGCAGCCACAACCCCACCCCCGCAAAGAGCACGTTGGCGAGCCATACGCCGGGTTCGGGCAAAGAAGGCATCGTCCCCGCCACGGTCAAGCCCACAAAAAAGACGAGATAGTACGCCACCGCCACAAGGAGCGCCACGCCGAGGGACACCCCCAGGGTGCGCCCGTAGCGCAGGGCAAAGGGCAGCGCCGCGAGCGCGAGCACCAGATTCCCGAAGGGCAGCGCGAGCTTGCGGTTGAGGTCGAGGCGGGCTTCCTGCCGCTCGGCGGGGGTGGCCCCCGGCTCGCGCAGGGTGGCGGTCAGCTCGTTCCAGCCCCCGGCGTCGGCCCCGATGGCGTCCGCGTACTCGGCAAAGGTCTCCTGCCGCGAGCGCCCGGTGTCGAGCACGAGCGCCGCCGCAGGGTCCTCCGGCACGATAACCCCCGGAAAGACCTCCTGCACAGCGGCGCGAAAGGCCAGCGGGTCATCTTCCGGTACCCGGCCCAGGGCCGCCGCCGCCGCGTAGTTCACGGTGTAGACCTGATACCCGGTGAGGCGCAGCTCATTGCCCTCGAAGGTGCCCCCCTCCGCGAAGATGATGGTGCCCCGCCGGAGGTCGTCGGGTTGCCATCGTTCCACCCGCACCCCACGCATCTGCCGGGTGGCGGGGTCGTACCCGGCAAGGTAGAGGGTCAGCCCGCCCCGCAGGTCCAGCGTCTGCCCGGCGAGCCGCCCCAGCCCCGCGCCGGTCAGCACGTCCCAGTACAGCCCCCGCGTCTCCACGTTCGCGCGGGGGGCCACCCACAGGCTCAGCCAGACCGCGAGGGCGGTGACCAACGCTCCGACCACCAGCACGGGCCGCGCGGCCCGCCCCAGGCTGACTCCGCCTGCCTGCACCGCCACGAGTTCGCGCTCGGTGTTCATGCGCCCAAAGGCCACGACGGTCATCAGCACGGCGGCCATCGGCAGCACCTTGACCAGCGTGTCGGGCACCTGGTAGGCAATCCACTGTCCTACCAGCCCCAGCGGAACCCCCCGCAGCCACTGGCTGGAGATAAAGAAGTACCCGAAGCTCAGAATCGCCGTAAACAGCAGCGTGCCCGCCAAGAGGGGCGGCAGCAGCTCGCGGGTGACGAGGCGGGTGAGGCGGGTCATGGGGTGCCTTCGGCGCGGGAAGTGGGAAGTGGGAAGTGGGAAGTGGGGAAAGCAATGGCTGATGCTCTCAAGTCAACACCCGCCCTGAGCCGCAGAACTGGCTCTCCTTCCACACCCGCCCACCACTGACCACTCCCCACTTCCCACTCACCCCTTCGCCACCGCAAACAGGATGGTCGCCTCCGCCGCCACCTGCCTGTCGACCTCCGCGCGGCAGGTCGTCTTGCCCAGGCCCCGGCGCAGGAACTCCAACTTCGCGTGCAGGTGCAGTTGGTCGCCCGGAATCACCTTGCGCTTGAAGCGTGCCCCCTCCACCCCGGCGAGGTACCCGACCGTGCCCGGCTCGAGCTGCCCGTGCAAGCAGAACATGCTCGCCTGCGCGAGGGCCTCCACGATGAGGACCCCCGGCATCACGGGTTCTTGCGGAAAGTGCCCCTGAAAAAAGGGCTCGCCGATGCTCACGTTCTTGAGGGCATGGACCTCGCCCTCTCCGGCCCGCAGCACCCGGTCAACCAGCACAAAGGGAAAACGGTGCGGCAGCGTTCGCAGCACCTCCTGAATCAGCAAAGGTTCCATGTCTCGCACGTCCTCTCTGACCCTGGCGGCGTGCCCAGGGGCAAAACGCGGCAATCCTAGCACGCAGCCCCTAGCGGGGCCGGGCGAGCGGCAAGAGGGCGGCCAGCCCGCTGGTGAACACGCTCAGGCCCACCGCTCGCCAAAAGCCCGGCACGTCCCCCAGCCCCAGCGCCCCGCTGAGCAGCTTCTCGGCGCCCCCCAGGGTCCGCAGCCACAGCGGGGCCGCCGGGTTGAGGGTGGCATAGGCCCCCAGCGTCAGCGCCACCCCCCCCAGCGTCAGCAGGGTCAGGCCCAGCACGGCCAGCCACCCCAGCACCCGCCGTCCTGCGCCCGACTTTCTTGACCCGTTTCCCACCTGCTGCGCCCTCATCGCGGCGCATTGTAGGCCAGCGGGAGCGGTACACTCCGCCCCGTGCCCTCCCTGCCCGCCCGCGTCCGCGTCACCCGTCCGCCCCTGCCCCTCGCGCCCGCCCTGCGCGGCGCGGCGGCGCGGCTGTGCCCCGCTGCCCCCCTGGAGGCCCTCACTGCGGCGGCCCTCGCGGTCGCGGGCGGCTCGGTGATTGGGGCGGCGCTCGCTTGGCCGGGTGGCGAGGCCGTGGCTGTCGAAAGCGCCTGGCGCGGGCGCGGCATCGAGGAAGCCCTGCGGGAGGCGCGGAGTGGTGGCAAGCTGAGCTGACGAGCGGCTGATGGGTTCCCCGTAGGGTCGGGGCCGTGCCATTGCCTGCCTGCTTTGCCGCGTTTGCCCCTCGTTCCCGGTCCCTCTTGGCCGCCGCCGCACTCGCTGTGGGCGGCCAGGCCGACGCTGCCGTCGGGCTACAGGGCCAGATTCGCAACCTGCCCTTCTCGCCTTCGGCGCAGGGCCGGACGCTCGTGCTCCTCACGCACCTCACCGAAGGCCGCCTGATAGGGATGGGCCAGCTCCGTGACGAGGGCCTGTTCCGGGTGGCCATCCCGGATGACTTTCGCCCGCCCGTGCGTCCGGCGAGCTTTTGCCCCGGCGTGCGCAGCTCTCCCCAGGAGCCGCGCACCTACGTCGCCGAACAGCTTCTGGTGTTTGAGCCGTCCCAGGACCGGGTGCGGGTCCTGAGCCAGGCGGACCATCCCCAGCACCCCACTCGGCGGGTGCAGTGGATGTACAGTGACCGCCCGGCCCGCGTGCAGGGCCGCTGCCAGGGCCTGAACACCCGCTATGACCTCTCGCTGCGGGCGGGGTGGAATGCCGTGATGACGGTCAGCCGCTCCGGGTCCTTTGTGGTGCGGGGGGCCGAGCCGGGACTGCCCTACTGGGCGGGCGAGCCGCTCTCTCCGGCCCGCCGCCTCTTTCCCGCCCTGTTTGGCCCTCAGGCCGCCGGGGGGCGGTAGCCGGGTGCTAGCCTGACCCCATGACCGCGACCCTTCCCGCCGCCGACGTGGGGATGCGCTTCGCCCTCTCGGACGACCAGCGCCTCATTGTGCAGCATGTCCGCGACTACTGCCGCGCCGAAATCGCGCCCAGGGCCGCCGAGTACGACCGCAGCGGCGAGTTCCCGCGCGGGCAACTGCGTGGCCTGGCCGAGCTGGGCCTGATGGGGGCCACCCTCCCCGAAGCCTGGGACGGCGCGGGCCTCGACTCGGTGACCTACGCCCTGTGCCTGGAAGAAATCGCCGCTGCCGACGCCTCGGTCGCCGTGATTGTTTCGGTGCAAAATGGCCTTCCCGAACAGATGCTGCTGCGCTACGGCACCGACGCCCAGCGCGAGCGCTACCTGCGTCCCCTCGCCCGCGGCGAGCACATCGGCGCGTTCTGTCTTACGGAGAGCGGCGCGGGCAGCGACGCGGCCAACCTCCAGATGCGGGCCGAGCGCGACGGCGACGCCTGGGTCCTGAGCGGCGCCAAGGCCTGGATTACCTCCGGCGGTCAGGCCGACACGTACCTCGTCATGGCCCGCACGGGCGGCCCCGGTGCTCGCGGCGTCTCCTGTTTCATCGTCGAAAAGGACAGGCCCGGCCTGAGCTTTGGCCGCCCCGAAGAGAAGATGGGCCTGCACGCCGCCCACACGACCACCGTCACCTTTGACGGGGTGCGCGTGCCCGCAGAGAACCTGGTCGGCGAGGAAGGCCAGGGTCTCATCATCGCTCTTGCCAGCCTCGACGCCGGACGCATCGGCATCGCGATGCAGGCCATCGGCATCGCCCGCGCCGCCCTGGAACACGCCGCGAGGTACGCCGCCGAGCGCGAGCAGTTCGGCAAGAAACTCCGGGAGTTCGAGGGCGTCTCCTTTAAGGTGGCCCGCATGGCCGCCCGCATCGAGGCCGCCCGGCTGGTCGCCCTCAAGGCCGCCTGGCTCAAGGACCAGGGCCAGCCCTACGGCAAGGAGGCCTCCATCGCCAAGCTGCTCGCGTCCGAGGCTGCCGTAGACGTGACCCGCGACGCCATCCAGATTTTCGGCGGCAACGGCTACAGCCGCGAGTACCCCGTCGAGCGCCTCTACCGCGACGCCAAGGTCACCGAAATCTACGAGGGCACCTCCGAAATCCAGCAGCTCGTCATCAGCCGCGCCGTCTTTGCCGAATACAGCGACTGATACGGGAAGTGCAGGGAGTGCCCCCTGCCCCCGCCTTCCCTCTGAGCGCTGGATGAGGCTATAGTGAACGCCGATGACCCAGTCGCCGCCTGCGCCCGAAGTCTTGCGTGTCTCCGGCCAGTCGCGGCCCAATGCGGTGGCGGGGGCGGTCGCGGCGCTGCTGCGCTCACAGGGGCAGGCCGAGGTGCAGGCCATCGGCCCGGCGGCGGTCAACCAGGCAGTCAAGGCCCTCGCCATCGCACGGGGCTACCTCGCTGGAGATGACCTGGACCTCGCCGCCCAGCCCGCTTTCATCAAGTTGGAGCACGAGCAGGAAGAACGCACCGCCCTGTGCTTTCTGGTGCGCGCCGTGCCGCGAGCCTGAACATAGTTAAAGATCGTCTTCACCGAACCTGAGTGCCTGTCACTCATACTGGGAGTGTATGGACTTCCTCGCGTTTATGGGGCCGTACGGTCCCTTGATTCTGCTCATCTTCGTCGCTTCGCTCATCATTCAGGGCTACCTCAGCCGCACCTATGGCCAGTGGGGGCAGGTCCGCAACAGCCGCAACCTCACCGGGGCCGAACTCGCTCGCATGATGCTGGATGAAAACGGCCTCTCGCACGTGCCCGTGCAGATGGTGCCCGGCCAGCTCTCCGACCATTACGATCCCATCCGCAAGACCGTGAACCTCTCGGAGGCCAACTACCGTGTCCCCAGCGTGTCGGCCCTCGCGGTTGCCGCGCACGAGGTCGGGCACGCCATTCAGGACAAGGTGCGGATGCCCGCGCTCGTGCTGCGGGGCCGCCTCGCGGTGCCCCTGAGCCTGGGCATGAACCTCGCGCCGCTGCTGCTGCTCGCGGGCCTCTTCCTGCAACTGAGCGGCCTGCTGTGGCTGGGCGTGATTCTCTTTGCCGGGGCGCTTCTCTTTCACCTCGTCACCCTGCCCGTCGAGTTTGACGCGAGCCGCCGCGCCCTGGCCTATCTCAGCCAGCGCGGGCTGGTCGCGGGTCGCGAAGCCCAGGGCGCCCGCACCGTCCTCACCGCCGCTGCCCTGACCTACGTGGCGGGCTTTGCGATGGCCCTCGCGCAGCTCCTGAACGTGCTCAGCATTGCGCGCAGCCAGAGCGACTGAGGGCAGGGCCAGCTCCCAGTCGCCACAGGATGCAAAGCACCATGAAGAAACGCCCCTGCATGAAGCCGGGGCGTTTTTCTGGCTGCTGGCTGCTGGCTGCTGGCGACTGGAAGCTGGAAGCTCTACACGTTAAAGCCGAACATCCGCATCTGCCGCTTGCCGTCCTCGGTCATCTTGTCCGGTCCCCACGGCGGCGTCCAGACGAACTCCACGTTGACCTCGCTGACGCCGTCGAGCCGCCCGACGGCCATCTCCGCGTCGGCGCGGATGAGGTCTTGCACCGGGCAGCCCACGCTGGTGAGGGTCATGGTGATTTCGACCAGGCCGCTGGGCTGGATATCCACCCCGTAGACCAGGCCGAGGTCGACCACATTGACCGGAATCTCTGGGTCCTTGACGACCTTGAGGGCTTCGAGAACCTGCGCCTCGCTGGGAAGGGTGCCCTGGGTCTGCTCTTCCATCACTGGCTGCCCCCTTCGGTGGGGAAGCCCGCCTCAGTCCAGGCCAGGGTGCCCCCCGCGAGGTTGTAGAGCTGCTCGTAGCCCTGCGTCCGCAGGTACTCCCCGGCGCGGGCGCTGCGAGCGCCGCTGCGGCAAATCAGGACGAGGGGGCGGTCATGGGGCAGCTCCGAGAAGCGGTCTTCCAGTTCGCTGAGGGGCAGCAGCCGCGCGCCCGCCGCATGCAGCTCGGCGTACTCGTTCGGCTCACGAACGTCGACGAGGAGGGCACCCTGCTGGACCCGCTCAAGGCCCTCGGCGGGAGAGATATCGGGAACGGGAGTCTGAGTCATGCGGGCAGGATACCGCCCTCACCTCCCTCCCGACCGTGCCCCCGACCCCCTACACTCGGCCCATGCCGCTGCCCGCCCAAGCCCTCCTCATCGACCTGCGCCCCCAGGAACTGCGTTTCCGAGAGCCGCTGGAGCGCCTGACCTCTCTGCCCGTGCGCTCCCTGACCCTGGAGGCCATCGAGCGCGGCACCCACGGCCTGACTCCCGACCTCGGCCCCTTTGTCGTCGTGTGCGAGCGCGGTCCCCGCTCAGCCCTGGCCGCCCGGCTGTTGCAGGCCGACGGCCTAGAGGCCACCGCCTATCCCGGTGGCCTGCCGGGGCTGCGCCGCGAGCTGGGGCGGTAACGCGGCGGTAATGGCCGGGGCTGACCCTGGAGACCCAGGAGGTAGACCATGCCCCGTATTCTCGTCACCACCGACGGCAGCTCCCTCGGCCACCAGGCCCTCGCCCATGCCGACGCCCTCGCCCGCGCTCTGGGGGCTGACCTCTCGGTCCTGTACGTGCAGCCGGACCCCTTGCCCACCGTGCCCGAAGCTTACGCTTACGTCCCGGAGAACGCGGCGCAGGCGCAGGAAGAAGCGCTGCTGGCCCTGCGGGACGAACTCCAGGCCCGACTTCCGCACGCTGACCTGCGGCTGGAACGCGCCTCAGGGCGTCCGGTGCCCCGCCTCATCCTGGAAGCGGCGCAGGCACTGGGGGCCGACCTCCTCGTGATGAGCACCCACGGACGGTCGGGCCTGAGCCGCGCCCTGCTGGGCAGCGTCGCCGAAGCGGTGACCCGGCACGCCCCGGTACCCGTGCTGCTCGTGCGGGACGGCCAAGCCGTACCGCGCTGGGGCACTGCCCAGAGCAGCGGGGCCGTCGCCAGCCGCTAGGCCCCCCGTCCTCCCGCTCACGCACGCGCCCCGCGCCCTCGGCTAGACTGCCCCGTTATGGCGCGTGCGCGTGTGAAACCGGAAGTCATGAGTCCTGTCGGAGGCTGGCCGCAGTTGCGGGCGGCGGTCGAAGCGGGGGCCGACGCCGTCTTTTTCGGGGTGGAGGCCTTCCACGCCCGCGCCAAGGTGGGCTTTACGAACGAGGAGCTGCCCGACCTGATGCGGACCCTGCATGCCCGTGGGGTCATGGGCTTCGTCACCTTCAACGTGCTCGTCTTCGACGGCGAGCTGCGGGAGGCCGAATCTCAGCTTATCCACCTCGCCGAGTCGGGCGTGGACGCCATCATTGTGCAGGACCACGGGGTCGCCCGCCTCGCCCACGAGATTTGCCCCGACCTCCCCATCCACGGCTCGACGCAGATGAGCATCACCTCGGCAGAGGGGGCCGAACTCGCCCGCCGCTTTGGGGCCAGCCGGGTGGTGCTGGGGCGCGAACTCTCGCTGCGTGACATCGGGCGCATCGCCGCCGCGACCGACGTGGAGCTGGAAACCTTCGTGCACGGCGCCCTGTGCGTGAGCTATTCCGGGCAGTGCTTTTCCTCGGAGGCGTGGGGGGGGCGCAGCGCCAACCGGGGCCAGTGCGCCCAGGCCTGCCGCCTGCCCTATGACCTCTTTGTAGACGGGGTGCGCCGCGACCTCGGCGACGCCCGCTACCTGCTCTCGCCGGGCGACCTCTACGCCCTGCACCAGGTGCCCGACCTGGTAAACCTCGGCGTGAACTGCCTCAAAATCGAGGGCCGTTACAAGGACGCCGAGTTCGTCGCCCTGACGACCGCCGCCTACCGCAAGGCCGTGGACGAGGCCTGGGCGGGCCTGCCCCTCTCGGTCACGCCGGCGGAGGAGCGCGACCTCGAACAGGTCTACTCGCGGGGGCTGGGGCCGCACTTCATCGCGGGGACCAACCACCAAACCGTCGTGCGGGGCCGAGCACCCCGGCACCGGGGCGTGCGGGTGGGTACCGTGCGCGGCACGACCGAACGCGGCGTCCTCGTCGAACTCTCGGAGACGGTCAAGCCCGGCGACGGCCTCGTCTTTGACCCCGCCAACTGGCGCACCCCGGAGGGCCGCGAAGAAGGCGGCTTCCTCTACGGCCTGTGGCAGGGTGGGCGGCAGGTCGAAGAGGTCCGCCCCGGCGCGACCTACGAGCTGCGCTTCGGGCGCGGCGCGGTGGACCCCGCCCGCGTGCGTCCCGGCGACCCGGTGTGGCGCACCCAGGACCCCGCCCTCCAGGCCCGCGTGAGGCCCCTGCTGGAGGCCGCTGACCCGGTGTACACCCGCCCGGTCACCGCCCATTTCCGGGGGCACGTTGGCGAGCCGCCCGCGCTCACCCTCACCGACGAGCGGGGGAGAAGCGTCACGGCGACCCTCCCTGACCCCCTCCAGCCCGCCCGCAACCGGGGCCTGACCGAGGAGAGCTTGCGCGAGAGCCTCGGCAAGCTGGGGGGCACGGGCTACCACCTCGCCGGGCTGACCGCCGACCTCGCGGGCCTGGGCTTTCTACCCGTCTCGGCGCTGAACGCCCTGCGCCGCGAGGCCGCTGAGCGCCTGACCGCCCTGCGCGCCGAGGCCCCGGCCCGGCGGGTCACGCCCCGGCTGGATGAGGCCTTGCGCTCGGCGGTGACCCCCCACCCCACGGGCCACGCTTCACGGGCCGCCCTGCATGTTCTCGTGCGCACGCCCGAACAACTGGAGGCCGCGCTAGAAGTCCGGCCCGACTCGGTCACGCTCGATTACCTAGAGCTGTACGGCCTCAAACCCAGCGTCAAGCGCGTCAAGGCCGCTGGAATCCCCGTCCGAGTTGCCAGCCCGCGCATCCTCAAACCCACCGAGCAGAACCTCCAGAAGTTTCTGCTGTCGCTGGGGGCCGAGCTGCTGGTGCGCTCCGGCGGGCTGCTAGAGGGCTTGCAGGGCACGCCTGACCTCCCCGCGCTTACGGGAGACTTCAGCCTCAACGCCGCCAACGTCCTGACCACCCGTGCCCTGCTCGACCTCGGCCTCACGCGGGTCACGCCCACCCACGACCTCAACGCCCAGCAGGTGGCGGACCTCGCCCGGCTGGTCGGGCCGGATCGGTTGGAGGTCATCGCCTACGGGCACCTCCCGGTCTTTCACACCGAGCACTGCGTCTTCTGCCGCTTCCTGTCGAACGGCACCGACTACACCAACTGCGGCCACCCCTGCGAGTCGCACCGGGTCGCCCTGCGCGACGAGCGCGGGCGGCTGCACCCCGTCCTGGCCGACGTGGGCTGCCGCAACACGGTGTTCGAGGGGCGGCCCCAGGTCGCCGGGGGGCACCTGGACGGGTGGCGGGCGGCGGGCCTGCGTGACTTCCGCCTGGAGTTCGTCCACGAGTCCCCTGAGGAGGTGCGTGAGGTCATCCTCGCCCACCGCGCCTTCCTCGCCGGCGAGCTGGACGCGCCGGGGCTGCTGGCCCGCCTGAATGCCCTCTCGGAGGCGGGCACGACCGAGGGCAGCCTCTTCGTGCCGCCCGGCTTCGAGGGGCTGACGGCGCTGCCGATGGTTTGACGCGCCGACCTAGCCCCCCTGCCCCCGTTCTTCCCCGTCCACATACACCCACGCCCCCTCCACCCGCGTGAAGCGGCTGCGCTCGCGCAGGCGGCTCGTGCGCCCGCCTGCCCGGAAGGTGGCCGTGAACTCCACCTCGTCGCCCTCCGCCCGGTGGACCGTGAGGCCCGTATAACGGAGGTCGTCCGTGTCCAGATTCAGCTCTGCCGGGCAGGTGTCGGGGTGCCAGGTGCGCCGCAGGTAGGCCGCGTCGCGCAGGAAGTACGCCGCATACCGCGAGCGCATCAGCGCCTCCGGCGTCTCGGCGGGCCGCTCGCCCGTGTGCCGGGGGCCGCAGCACGCGCCGTAGCCCCGCCCCGACCCGCAGGGACAGGGCTTGAGGGGTGAGAAGGAGAGGGGAGACATGGCGGGCAGCATAGACTGACCCCCGATGCCGCCGCACGCCCCCGCCATCACCTCCCTGCACAACCCGCACGTCAAGCGCCTCGTCCGGCTGCGTGCCCGCCGCGACCGCGACCGCGAGGGCGTCATCCTGGTGGAGGGTGCCCGCGAACTCGCCCGCGCCGCCGCCGCCGGGCTGGAACTTCACACCCTCTACCACTGCCCGGCCCTTTACAGCCCGGAAGCGCGGGAGGTGGCCCCCACCCTCCCCGGCCCCCGCCTCGAACTCTCCCGCGAGGCCTTCGAAAAGGTGAGTGGCCGCGAGAACCCCGACGGCCTGCTCGCCGTGGCTCCCCGGCCTGCCCGCCCGTTGCCCGTCCCCGGCCCGGACACCCTCATGCTTGTCCTGCACAGCCTCGAAAAGCCCGGCAACCTCGGCGCGATTCTGCGGACGGCGGACGCGGCGGGCGTGGGGGGGGTCCTCGTGCTGGGCGGCACCGACCTCTACTCGCCGGGGGTCATCCGTGCCTCGCAGGGCAGCGTGTTCACCGTCCCCGTGACCGCCCTGGACGACGCCGCCGCGCAGGCTTACCTCGCCGAGCACGCCTTTACCCGCGTCACCTGCACCCCCGACGCCGCGCAGGACTACTGGGACGCCCCGCTGACCGGGCGGGTGGCCCTGGTGCTGGGGGCCGAGCACGCCGGATTGCCCGCCCCGTGGCGCACCGCGGGCCTCCCCGTCCGCATCCCCATGCACGGGGAGGCCGACAGCCTCAACGTGGCGACGGCGGCGGCGCTGGTGCTGTATGAGGCGCTGCGCCAGCGCCGCCCGTCTTCCAGCCAGTAGGCTTCCCACAGTAGGCCATCTGGCGGAGGGGCCACCCCCGCCGCCCCTCTGCTAGCCTCCGCCCATGACCACAGCCGAGAAGAAGGCGGCCCTGCCCGCCCGCGCCGACGTTCCCCGCGAGCAGACCTGGGACATCGAGGCCCTCTTCGCCACCCCGCAGGACTGGGAGGCCGAAGCGGAAGCGCTCCCCGCCGCCATCGACGCGCTGGGTACCCACGCCGGGCGGCTCGGCAGCGGCCCCGACGCCCTCGCCGCCTACCTGCGCGAGGCCGACGACGTCGAGCTGCGCCTCGCCCGTTTCTTCTCCTACGCGAGCATGGGCGCGAGCGTGGATGGCCGCGACGCCGAGGCTGCCGCCCGCCGTGACCGCGCCAGCACCCTCGCCGCCCGCTACGGCACGGTGACGGCCTTCGCTCGCCCCGAACTCCTCGCCCTCGATGAGGGGACGGTGCGCGGGTGGCTGAGTCGGCCCGACCTCGCCGACTATGCGGTGCGCTTCGAGCGGCTGTGGCGCTCACGCCCGCACGTCCGCTCCGCGGAGGTCGAAGAACTCCTCGGCGCGGTGCAGGCCCCCTTCGCCTCCGAGCGCGGGATTCACCCCGCCCTCGCCAACATGGACCTGCGCTTCGGCACGGCGGGCGGCGAACCCGTCACCCAGGGCAACGTGGACCGTCTGACCTCTCACCCTGACCGCGAGGTGCGCCGCGAGGCCTGGGAGAACTACGCCGACGCGCACCTCGCCGTGCGCCATGCGCAGGCCGCGATGTACGCCACCCACGTTCGCCAGAACGTCTTTCTGGCCCGCGCCCGCCGCTACCCGGACGCGATTACGTCCTTCCTCGCCCCCGATAACATCCCCACGGGCGTCGTGACCACCCTGCTGGACACCTACCGCGCCCACACCCCCACCTGGCACCGCTACTGGCGGGTGCGCCGCGATTGGCTGGGCCTGCCCGAACTGCGCGAGTACGACGTCAAAGCCGCCCTCACCCCGCCCCGCGCCGTCTCCTACGCGCAGGCCGTGGACTGGATTGCCGCCGGGATGGCCCCCCTGGGCGAGGCCTATGTGCGCGACCTGCGGGCCGGGCTGACCACCGAGCGCTGGGTGGACTATGCCGAGAACGAAGGCAAGCGCCAGGGCGCGTATTCCAACGGCGGCGGGCGGGTCAAGCCCTACATCTTCATGACCTGGAACGGCACCATGAGCAGCTATTCCACCCTCGCCCACGAAATCGGCCACTCCATGCACTCGCTGCTCTCCCAGCGCGAGCATTCTTACGCGGTGCCCCGCTACACCCTCTTTCACGCGGAGGTGGCCTCCAACTTCAACCAAGCGATGGTCCGCTCGCACCTGCTGCGGCAGGCCCGCGAGTCCGGCGACACCGACTTCGAGGTGCAGCTCATCGAGGAAGCCCTCGCCAACTTCCACCGCTACTTCTTCATCATGCCGACGCTCGCCGCCTTTGAGCTGGAAGCCTATCGCCGCATCGAGGCGGGCGGCACCCTGAGCGCCCCCGACCTCATCGCCCTCACCGCCGACCTGCTCGCGCAGGGCTACGGCGACGGCGTGCAGATGGACCGCGAACGTTCCGGCATCCTCTGGGCGCAGTTTTCTACCCACCTCTACGCCAACTTCTACGCCTACCAGTACGCGACGGGCATCAGCGCCGCCCACCAGCTCCTGGAACAGTTCGGGCAGGACCCGGAGGCCGCCCGCGAGCGCTACCTCGCTTTCCTGAAGTCCGGGGGCCGCCTCGACCCCATCGACGCGCTGCGGGAAGCGGGCGTGGACATGCTCTCGCCCGAACCCGTAGAAGCGACCTTCCGCACCCTGGCGGGCTATGTGGACCGGCTGGAGGAACTCCTCGCGGAGCGCAGAGCCTAAGCCTCCGGGCACTGGCCGAAAAGAGCCTGCTGCGCAGCAGGCCTTTTTCTTGGCTCGCCGCCGCTCGCCGGGGAGAGGCGGCCCCCCAGCCCCGCACCTCCCCCGCCGCGCTGGGCTACCCTCCTGCCATGACCGATGCGGCCACCCCCAACCCGGATGCTCGCCTGCACCCCGGCGACCCCTTTCCCGCGTTTGCCCTGCCCGACACCGCAGGCCACCTCCACCGCCTCTCCGACTACGCCGGGCGCTACGTGGTGCTGTACGTCTACCCCAAGGACGACACACCCGGCTGCACGCGGGAAGCCTGCGATTTCCGCGACAGCGCGAGGCTGCGGGCGCTGGGGGCCGCCATCTTGGGCCTCAGCCGCGACGACGCGGCGAGCCACGCGGCCTTTGCGGGGAAGTACAGCCTGCCCTTCCCGCTGCTGTCAGACCCAGAGGCGGCGTTCCTCAAGGGCATCGGCAGCTACGGCCCCAAGACCCTCTACGGCAAAGTCACCGAGGGGGTGAGGCGGCAGACCTTCCTGATTGGCCCCGACGGGCGGCTGGTCAAAGCCTGGCTCGCGGTGAAGGTGGACGGGCACGCGGAGGCCGTGGCCGACGCCATCGAAGCCGACCGGGGTCAGCGGGAGCGCGGCGATGCCTGACCTCGAATCGCTGAAAAAGGAAGCCGCCCTGCGGGCCGTCGCCCTGGTCGAAAGCGGGATGCGGGTGGGCTTGGGCACCGGCAGCACGGCCAAGTACGCCATCCTGGAGCTGGGCCGCCAGTTGGCGGCGGGCGAGTTGCGGGACATCGTGGGGGTGGCGACCAGCGAGGCGTCGGAAGCGCTCGCCCGCGAGGTCGGGGTGCCCGTGCAGCCCCTCGACCCCCGGCCCCTCGACCTCGCCATCGACGGGGCCGACGAAATCGACCCAGACCTCAACCTCATCAAGGGGCTGGGGGGGGCGCTGCTGCGCGAGAAGCTCACCGAGGTGCAGGCGCGGCGGCTGGTGATTATCGCCGACCACACCAAGCGGGTGACCCGCTTGGGAGAGAAAGCGCCCCTCCCGGTCGAAATCGTTCGCTTCGGCTTTCTCTCTACAATCGAGCGGCTGCGGGCGCTGGTGCCGGGCGGACGGCTGCGGCAGCCCGGCGCGCAGCCCTTTCTCACCGACAACGGCAACTACATCTACGACGCGCAGCTTCCCGCCGCCTTCGACCCCGCCGCGCTGGAGCGGCGGCTCAAGGGCACGCTGGGGGTCGTGGAGACGGGCTTTTTCCTGGGGATGGCGGACGTGGCGTTCGTGGCCGCCCCCCAGGGGGTGCAGGAGTTGCGCCGCGGGTAGGGGCAGGCTCAGTCTGCCGCTGCCGGGGCCGTTCCCGCCGCAGGCTCTGGCCGGGGCAACTGCCGGGGCAGCCGTCCCCACAGCAGCAGCAGGCCCAGGCCCCCCAGCGCGGCCAGGGTGAGCAGGCCCAGGCGCGGCCCCAGCGGGCCTTCCTTGCCAATCAGGAAGCTGGCGAGGAGGGCGCCGGGCGGTCCCATCCCCACCAGCACGAAGGAATACAGGCTCATCACCCGCCCGCGCAGGTGGTCCGGGATGGAGAGCTGCACGGTGCTGTTCGCGCTGACGAGCAGCGAGAGCATCCCGAACCCGCAGGCCGCGAGCACGGGCGCAGCGAGCGCCGGACCCGGCGTCAGGGCCAGGGCCGCCGCACTCACCAGCAGAATCACTCCGCCCAGCCGCAGGTTCCGCAGCGGGTTGGGCTTGCTCGCCTGCCACAGCGCTCCCGCCATCGCCCCCAGCCCGAACATCGCCGAAAGGGTGCCGAAGGCCGCCTCCCGCGCCCCAAACACCACGCGGGCGTAGTAGGGGATAATCACATTGAAGTTGATGATGGTCAGGCTCATCAACCCGACGAGCAGCATCACGTTCCTTACCGCCGGGGTGCGCCGCACATAGGCCAGCCCCTCGCGGATGTTCTCGGCCACGCTGCCCTGCGGCACCCCCTCGCGGGGTGGAAAGGGCAGCGTGGCAATCACGAACAGCACCACGAAAAACGACGCCACGTTGAGGTAAAAGGGCAGCGCGAGCCGGGCGATGTTGTCCGGGTTCCCGGCGGCGAGCAGCGAGACGCCCAGCGCCGCCACCACCCCAAAAAGGGCTTGCCCCACCGTGCGCGACACGTTAAAGGACAGGCTATTGAGTGCGACCGCGTTGGGCACGTCCCCCCGCGGCACGAAGTCCACCACCATGCTCTGCCGAGCGGGCATGTCAAAAGCGTTGGCTATCCCCGCCATGAACGCGATGGCCATCACCAGCGGCAGGGACACCACCCCCAGATGGGTGGTGACCGCCAGGGTCGCCGCCGTGAGCAGCAGCGTGACCTGTGTGGCGAGGAGTACCCGTCGCCGGGGCACCCGGTCCACCACCGCCCCCGCAAACAAGGAGAGCAGCAGGCTGGGCAAAAACTGCGCGACCGTCACGTACCCCAGCGCCGTGCTGCTGCCCCCGGTCAGCTCCAGCACGAGGTACTGCTGCGCGGTCGCCTGCATCCACGAGCCGACCAGAGAGAGAAGCTGCGAAAACCAGTAGCGGCGGTAGTGGGGGTGTCGCAGGGCGCTGAACGTCCGGGCACGCCACCCGGAGAGGCGGGCAAACATTCGCCCAGCATAGGCCTCCCGCCGGAACCCCGTTCTGCTGCGGCAGACGGGGTCTCACCCCGGCGGGTGAAAAAAAGGCTTGGCAAATGTGACATTGGTCTGGTACAGTGCGCCTGTTTCAGATTTCTTCGGGCGGCTCTCATGCTTGCCCCATCCGGTCCGCGACTCCTGCGGACGGCTTTTCCTCCATTGTCTTGACGCGCCCTGTGAGCCTTGTCCATGCCTGCATCCACCCTGCCCGCATCGCGCCTGTCCGCTTTCGTCCGCGCCGCCGTGGTGTTCAGCACCCTGAGTCTGTCCGCGAGCCTTGCTCCGGCCCTCGCCACCGCCAGCACGTCCGCTAGCCCGGTCAGCCCAGCGCTTCCGGGCAGCGCTCTTTCTGGGGCCGCCGTGACGGTGCAAAAGGGCGACACGGCCTACAGCCTGGCGCGTGCCCACGGCCTGACCGTCGAGGCGCTTCTCGCGATGAACGGCCTGAGCACTCCGGACCTCCAGGTCGGACAGGTGCTGCGGGTGCGGGCCGCCGCTGCGTCGCACACGGTGCAGCCCAAGGAAACGCTGTACGGCATCTCGCGGCGCTACGGCCTGAGCATCGAAGCCCTGCTCACCGCCAACAATCTGCCCCCCACCACGGTCCTCGAAATCGGGCAGGTCTTGCAGATTCCGGCGGCAGCTCCGGCGGTCGCGCCGTCCCCGCTGGCGGCCCCCGCCCCCACCCCCGCTGCCCCGGCCCCGGCGCGGCCTGCCGAAACCGCAACGGGCGATGACTGGCGCAGCACGGCGATGGCGCTGCTGGGCGTGCCCTACGTATATGGGGGCACCAGCCGCAGCGGGCTGGATTGTAGCGGGTTCGTCCTCCAGGTGTTTGCGCCGCTGGGCGTCAACCTTCCCCGCACCAGCGCGGCGCAGGCGCGGGTTGGCCAGCCGGTCGCCCTAGAGGACCTGCAGGCCGGGGACCTGGTCTTTTTCGATACGGTGGGGCGCGGCGAGGTCACGCACGTCGGCATCTATCTGGGCGAGGGGCAGTTCGTCAATGCCAACTCCTACCGCAAGCAGGTCACCATTGACCGCCTGCACGGGGACCCCTACTGGGCACCCAAGCTGCTCGGTGCTCGCCGGGTGCTCCCGCCCGTGATGTACGGCTCGGCCCGCTAAGACAGAACCCGTGTAAGGCGCGTGGGGTGAGCAAAAAAAAGGCGGCTCGCCCCTGCCGCCCGTGCTCCTTTGCTCTTTCCTTTCGCCCTGCCCTCATACCTTGTCGTCGGCCACGTTGTCGTCACCGAGCAGAGCGCGGTACTCGTCGAGATGCTCTCCCTCGCCGAGTTCACGAGCGATGCGCTCGATGGCGAGCCGCACAACCTCGCTTTTGCTGATGAGGCGTTCGGGGCTGGAGAGTTCATAGGCCGTGCGGGTGAGCAGCGCGTCTTGCTCCTCGCTGATGACGACCTGGAGGCGTTTGCGTTCCTTTTTGGGCATGGTCCTCTTGTCCTCTCCACTGGGTCCGCGCCCGGCCACGGGCTGGGGGATACCGCTGCGTGGGCAGCCTAGCACGCTCCATGAGTCCCCTCAACATCATCCCCCCCAGAGCCGCCGCTGGCATAGACGCACCGTGAGTAGGATGTGTAAGATGCACCCGTTCTCCAGCGCCCCGCTGGACCCGAAGCCCCGACCGTCTGCCGGGCAACCTGCCTCTCCCCCCATGTCCGCGCCTGAAAGGAATGACCCCATGGATTTGACGCCGCTGCACCTTGTAGGAGGCCGGGAAATCTCCGGCGAAATCGCCATCCAGCACAGCAAGAATGCAGCGCTGCCGATTATCGTGGCAAGTCTGCTGAGCCGCGAGCCGATTACCCTGCACGGCATTCCCCGGCTGTCGGACGTGGACACCATCCTGGAGCTGATGGCGCACCTGGGCACCGAGCACGCCTGGACCGGACCCAATAGCCTCAGCTTGCACACCCCGGAGATTCTCAGCACCCACGCGCCCTACGCGCTGGTGGCCAAGATGCGGGCGAGCTTCATCGTGCTGGGCGCGATTCTGGCGCGGGCGGGGGAAGCCACCGTGTCCATGCCCGGCGGGTGCGCGTGGGGGCCGCGCCCGGTCGACCAGCACGTCAAGGCGCTGCGGGCACTGGGGGCGCACCTCACCGAGGAGGGCGGCGACTTCATGGCAACGCGCTCCGGGAGCCTCAGCGGTACGTTCGTCTTCGAGATGCTGACGGTGGGCGGCACGCACAATGCGCTGCTCGCCTCGGTGCTGGGCGACGGCGTGGTGACGCTGGAAAACGCCAGCATCGACACCGACGTCGTCGACCTGGTGCACTTCCTGAACTCCCTGGGTGCCCAGATTGAGGGGGCGGGCACCAACACGCTCACCATTCGGGGGGTGCCCGCCCTGCGTGGGGGCGAGTACACGGTGATTCCTGACCGCATCGAGGCCGGGACCTTCATGATTGCTGCCGCTGCCACCCGCAGCCGCCTCACGCTGACCAACGTGCGCCCCGACCACCTGCGGGCCGTGACGGCCAAGCTGAGTGAAATGGGTGTGGACATCCTGGAATCCGGCGACCGCCTGATTGTGGACGCCCGCAACCGCGAACTGCGGCCCGTGAACGTGACCACCCAGAGCTACCCCGGTTTTCCCACCGACGTGCAGCCCCAGATGAGTGCCCTGCTCGCCACCGTGCCCGGCACCAGCGTCGTGCAGGACCCGGTGTACCCCGACCGGCTGACCCACGTGGCCGAGTTGCAGCGCATGGGGGCCAACATCACCGTGAGCGGCTACACCCAGGTCATCCAGGGCGGCCCGCTGCACGCCGCCCCCGTCAAGGCCGCCGACCTGCGGGCCGGGGCTGCCCTCTTTATCGCCGCGATGACCACGGAGGGTGAAACGGTCATCGACGGCGTGCAGTACCTCCATCGGGGCTACGAACGCCTCGCCGAGCGGCTGCGCGGAATCGGCGTGCGGGCCTGGCAGCCCCAGCCCATGCTGGCGAGCGCGATGGACTGAGCGCAGGCGGTCGGGGTGCTTACCCCGCCGCTAGACCTCCCCGCCCCAGTCCCCGCCATGTTCCGCCCAGGCCGACTCAATCTGTGCCAGCAACTCAGCGGGCAGCGGTCCCCGCTCGATGATGGCCGCATTGCGCTTCAGATTCTCCACCCGCGCGGTGCCCACGATGGCGCTGCTCACACCGGGCGCGAAGGCCGAGAAGCGCAGGGCGAACTCGTCCCACTCCAGCTCGCCGGGGTCAAGCTCCAGTGTCTGTAAGCGCTCCCAG
Organism: Deinococcus murrayi DSM 11303; assembly: GCF_000482805.1. Classification (GTDB taxonomy): domain Bacteria; phylum Deinococcota; class Deinococci; order Deinococcales; family Deinococcaceae; genus Deinococcus; species Deinococcus murrayi. The sequence goes on from NZ_KI519504.1 coordinate 124,418, forward strand.
TACACCTCGGCGTACTGCCCAGCCGGGCGCTCCCGAAACTGCCACGCGGCGTTGGCGATGGGCCGCTTGGCGATGACACCCAGGCCCCGCGCCGCCGCCCCCGGCAGGACGTGGTGCAAGCTCCACTGGTCCGCGACGCTCACGCTCGTCTCCAGGCTGCCGAAGTGCCCGGACCCCGCCGCCCACGCCAGCGCCTCGTTTTCGCCGCTGTAGGCCGCGACCCGGATGAGTCCGGCCCCCCGCGCCCGGTCCAGTTCGGCCAGCAGGTCGTCTCGCCGCAGGGTGTCCAAGGGGCACGAGTGCAGGTGAAAAAGGTCAATCCGGTCGGTCCGCATCGTCCGGAGCGCCCGCTCGATGCCGCGCCGGATGGCCAGCGGCGTCCAGTCCTCCGCCTCTTCTGCCCCGTAGCCGCCCTTCGTGCTCAGGACAAACTCGTCCCGCCGCCCGGCGAGGTGCCGCCCGATGCGCTCCTCGCTGAGGCCGTACCCCCGCGCCGTGTCGATGAGGGTCACGCCGAGGTCGAGTGCCCGGTGCAGCAGGTGTCCGGCTTCCCGCTCGTCCAACGTCTCCGCGCCGACCTGCCCCGCCCCCAGCCCCAGGACACTGACCCGCAGGCCCGTGTTGCCCAACTCGCGCTCCATCATGCGGCGGAGCATACGCCCTACGCCGGGGGCGGATTCCGCGCCGACCTTCTGGGAGGTGCCAGAGAAGGAGTCTCCGCGGACCGAGCCGGAAAGCCCTGTCAAGCGGGAGTTCTTCGGGGGGGACGTGTCCCCGCTGCGCGGCGCGACGCTGGCGTAGGCGGGGGCGAGGTGTTCACGTCGGATATGCCCGTTGACGCCACCCTCTCCGCGGGGCAGCGGGCCTCCTTCTCCCCGGAGGTGGGGGTCACCTGCAAGGCCATCACCGACCGCACCACCAAGCTGGGGACGTCCACGACCCTTCCCAGCCTCCAGACCTACCTCATGGTGGAACCGACCCGGCGGCGGGTACGGGCGCTGGCTATCCCGCGCTCGGCACCAGCTCGGCCCGCCCCTCTTGCTCCTTGCGGAACTGGAGGTCATACAGGTCGCGGTAGAGGCCGCCCGCCGCCAGAAGTTCGCTGTGGGTGCCGTCTTCTACGACCCGGCCCCCTTCCATCACCAGGATGCGGTCGGCATTGCGGACCGTCGAGAGGCGGTGGGCGATGACGAAAGTGGTGCGGCCCCGCATGAGCGTCTCCAGGGCCTGCTGCACGAGCGCCTCGGACTCGTTGTCGAGGGCGGAGGTGGCTTCATCCAGAATCAGGATGCGCGGGTCTTTGAGCAGGGCGCGGGCGATGGCAATGCGCTGGCGCTGCCCGCCGCTCAGGCGCACGCCGCGCTCGCCGACCACGGTCGCGTAGCCCTGCGGCAGCGCCGTGATAAAGCCGTGCGCGTTCGCGGCGCGGGCGGCGGCCTCGACCTCGGCGGCAGAGGCGTGAGGCTTGCCGTAGCGAATGTTCTCCTCGATGGACCCGGAAAAGAGCAGGGTTTCTTGCGGCACCAGCCCCACCTGCGCCCGCAGGTCGGCGAGCGCGTAGGCTCGCACGTCCTCGCCGTCCACCCGCACCCGTCCGCCCGTCACGTCCCAGAAGCGCGGAATCAGGCTCACCAGCGTGGTCTTGCCCGCCCCGCTCGGCCCCACGAGCGCGACGACCTGTCCGGCGGGCACGTCAAAGGTCAGGTCGTGCAACACGGGCGCGTCTCCGTAGTGGAAGCTGACCCCCTCGAAGCTCACCCGGCCCTCGGCGCGGCCCAGGGGAAGCGGGCGAGCGGGTTCGGGGAGGTCGCTGCGCTCGTCGAGCAGCTCGAAGATACGCCCCGACGCCCCCAGCGCCTCCTGAAACTGGCTGAAGAGGCCCGACATCGCCGCGACGGTGGCCCCCACCTGGAGGGCGTAGATGAGAAAGGTCACCAGCCCGCCGGGAGTCAGGCTCCCGCCCATCACCAGCCGCCCGCCGTACCACAGCACCACGGCGAGAGAAGCGAAGGTCAGGAAGCTCATCACGCCGCCCATCAGCGCTTGCAGCCGCGCCCGCCGCAGCGAGGCGAGAAAGGACGCGAGCACGCCCTCGCCGTAGCGCCCCCGCTCGGTGGCCTCGGCGGTAAAGCTCTGGACCACCCGCACCCCGCTGATGGCTTCCTCGGCGCTGGCGTTGGCCTCGGCGACCCGGTCTTGCACCTCGCGGCTGACCGCCCGGATGCGCCGCCCGATGACAATCGCCGTGCCGATGACGAGCGGAATCACCGCGAGCGTGAGCAGGCTTAGCCGCGGGCTGGTGACCACCAGCAGGGTGGTCGACCCCACGATGTTGAAGGCCAGTGCCGCCGCCTGCGCGAGCGCCGTGCTCGTGACCGCCTGCACCGTGCCCACGTCTGCCGTGAGGCGGCTGGTCAGCTCGCCGGTCCGGTGCTCGGCAAAAAAGCGCGGCGAGAGCGTCAGCAGGTGCGAGAAGAGGCTGCGGCGCAGGTCCGCGACCACGCCCGCCCCCACCTTCGCCAGCAGGTACGACTGTGCCGCCGTGAACAGCGATGACAGGGCGAAGATGCCCAGCAGCGCGAGCACCGTGCGGTCGAGTGGCCCGGTATCGGTCGCGCCCACCCGCAGGAAAGAAGCGTCAATCAACCGCCCGAACAGCAGGGGAAAAATCAGGTTGAGGCCGCTGGCCATCAGCGTGGCGACGAGGCCAAAGACCAGCAGCCCCCGGTAGGGCCGCGCGTAGGCCAGCACCCGCCGCAGTTGCCGGGGGTCGCGGGGGGGCCGCGCCGGGGCGGGGGTTGTGGGGGCGGAGGCCGGGCGGCGGCGGGACACCATGGGGCCAGGGTACGCCATGGGCCGCGCCCGCATTCCGCTGTCAGCGCGAGAGCCGCAGAATACGCCACGCCCCGGACGCGACCAGACCAAAGACAACGGTGCCGACGAGCAGGTCGGGCCAGGCCGAGCCGCTCAGCCACACCAGCCCGCCCGCCACAATCACGCCCAGGTTGACCAGCACGTCGTTGGCGGTAAAAATCTGGCTGGCCCGCAGGTGCACCTCGCGGCTGCGTGCTCCGGCCAGCACCCGCAGCGAGAAGGCGTTGCCCAGCAGCGCCACGAACGACACCGCCAGCATGGGCGCGGCGTCCGGAGCCTCCCCGCCCCCCGTGAAGCGGCGCACGACCTCCGCAAAGCCGAGCACCGCAAGGGCGAGCTGCAAGACGCCGCTGATGCGGGCGACCCGCTTCTTGTCGGCGGCGGCCCGCCCCACCGCCCACAGGCTCAGGCCGTACACCAGCGCGTCGGCGAGCATGTCGAGGCTGTCGGCCACCAGCCCCAGCGACCGCGAGAGCAGCCCGGCGGTCAGCTCCAGCCCGAAGAGCGCCGCGTTAATCAGGAGCACCGTCGCGAGCACCCGGCGCTGCCCGGCGGGGTCCTCCGCCTGTGGGGGGGCCGCCGTCCCCTGCGCCCGCCCCACCAGCGCCGCCCCCAGGCCCAACCCCGCGAGCTGCCGCTCGATGGCTGCCGCGTCCCCCCGGTGGGTCACGACCAGCGTGCGGGCCGGGAGGTCAAAGGCAAGGTGCAAGACGCCCGGTTGACCTTCCAGCCTTAGCCGCACGAGTTGCTCCTCGGCCCCGCAGTCCATGCCCGGCACCCGGAAGGTCAGGTGTTCGGGGGGCACCGGGCCGGAAGACAGGGCGGCAGCAGAGTCCATCCGCCCGATGATGCCGCCTGGTCCGGCAAAACGCCAGGGGCGACGTGGCGCGTCCCTGGCGTTTTGCCGTGCGGGTCCCAGTTACGCCAGCACGGCCTCTGGCTCGTCGTAGGCCAGCCCAAAGGCCTGCGCGACCCCCTGGTAGGTCAGCTTGCCCGCGTGGGTATTTAGCCCCAGGCGCAGCGCCTTGTTGCGCTTGAGGGCCGACACGCCCTGCTCGGCAAGTTGCAGGACGTAGGGGAGGGTCTGGTTGGTCAGGGCGAAGGTGCTCGTGCGCGGCACGGCCCCCGGCATGTTCGCCACCCCGTAATGAATCACGCCGTCCACCACGTAGGTGGGGTCGTCGTGGGTGGTCGCGTGAATGGTCTCCACGCAGCCGCCCTGGTCAACGGCCACGTCCACGATGACGCTGCCTTCGGGCATCAAGGAAAGCATGTCGCGGGTGACGAGGTGCGGAGCCTTGGCCCCCGGAATCAGGACCGCCCCAATCAGGAGGTCGGTTTCCGGCAGCAGGGCGCGGATGTTGGCCTCGCTGCTCATCATGGTGGTCAGGCGGCCAAAGAACACGTCGTCAAGGTAGGCGAGGCGGCGCTGCGACACGTCGAGGATGGTGACTTTGGCCCCCAGCCCCATCGCCATCTTGGCCGCGTTGGTGCCCACCACGCCGCCGCCGATGATGGTCACGTGGCCGGGCTGCACGCCGGGCACCCCGCCCAGCAGCACCCCGCGCCCGCCGACCGGCTTTTGCAGGTGGTACGCGCCCGCCTGCACGCTCAGCCGCCCGGCGACCTCCGACATCGGGGTCAGCAGGGGCAGGCTGCCGTCGTCGAGCTGCACCGTCTCGTAGGCCACGCCCGTCGTGCCTGCCGAGAGCAGCGCCTCGGTGAGAGGGCGGTCGGCGGCGAGGTGCAGGTAGGTAAAGAGCAGCAGCCCTTCGCGCAGATAGCCGTATTCGCTCTCGATAGGCTCCTTGACCTTGACGACCATCTCGGCGGCCCAGGCGTCGGCGGCGCTGCCCAGGGTCGCGCCCGCCGCCTCGTACTCGCTGTCCGCGATGCCGCTGCCCACGCCCGCCCCGCGCTCGACCGTGACCGTATGGCCCCGGCGCACCAGCGTCGCCACGCCGCCGGGGGTCAGCGCCACCCGGTTTTCCTTGACCTTGATTTCCTTGGGCAGTCCAATCTTCATAGTTCCTCCGCTGTGCCGCGTCCCCCGCCGGGGCCGTCCGCCCGCCATGATGCTGAAGTGGCGCAATGCTAGCAGGACCCTGGCCGCGTCCGATTGCCCGCAGGCTGCGCTGAAAAGGCATTCGCGCAATGAGGTTGCGCCGCCGGTGCTATCCTGTGCCCATTCATGTCAAAGCCGGACCTCGACGCGACCGACCGCCGTATCCTGACCATCCTCCAGCGCGACGCCCGCATCCCCAACACCGAACTCGCCGACGAGATTGGCCTCACCCCGGCCCCCACCCTGCGGCGGGTGCGGCGGCTGGAAGAAGAGGGCGTCATCAGCCGCTACGTCGCCCTCCTCGACCCCAAGCGGGTGGGGCGCGACCTGATGGTCTTCGTGCGGGTCACCCTGGACAAACAGACCAAGCAGGGCTTCGAGACCTTCGCCGAGCGGATGCGGGGGCGGCCCGAAGTGCTGGAGTGCTACCTCTGCCTGGGCGACACCGATTACCTGCTCAAGGTCGCCGTGCCGGACCTCGACGCCTACCAGACCTTCTTGGTCGACGTGCTCGCGGCCATTCCGGGCGTGCGCAACACGGCAAGCACCATCGTCGTGAAAGGGGAGAAGTACACGACCGCCCTGGCGGTGGAGTAGGGGCAGGGCGGAGCGACGCGCGGAGGCTCTGACATACTGCGCCCATGCCTTCACCTGCCCTCCGACGCGCAGCGCCCGCCCTGCTCGTCTCCCTGAGCCTCGGCTTGGGAGCGTGTGCCCCCGCTCCCCAGCGGCAAGCCTCGGCTCCGGCCCCCGCCGTCCCGACCTTCGTTCCCGTCGCCCCCCTGAGCGCCACCCGCGTCACGACCTTCCCCGCTGCCGCCCAGGTCACCGACCCCACGCGGACCTACCGAGCGGTCCTGAACACGACCAAAGGGCCAATCACCCTGGAGCTGTACGCGCAGCAGGCCCCGGTCGCCGTGAACAACTTCGTGTTCCTCGCGCTCAACCGCTTCTATGACGGCACGCGCTTTCACCGCGTGATTGACGGCTTCATGGCTCAGGGCGGCGACCCTCAGAGCACCGCCCCGGCCCTGCGTGGGCGCTGGGGCACGGGCGGCCCCGGCTACAGCTTCCGGGCCGAGGTCAGCAGTGGCCTGCGCTTTGACCGGGCGGGCGTGCTGGGCATGGCCCGCGCCGCCAGCCTGGACTCGCAGGGCAGCCAGTTTTTCATCACGCTCGCCCCGGCGGATTTCCTGAGCGGCGGGTACACGGTGTTCGGGCGGGTCGTGGCCGGACTAGACGTCTTGCAGCGTCTCACCCGTACGGCCACCGCCAGCGCTGGCGGCGAGGTGCCCATCCCCGGTGCCGAGCCGGACGTCATCCAGAGCGTGCAGATTCTCGTCTCGCGCTGAGCCTCAGCCGAGCAGCGCCACCACTGCCGTCACCACCAGCGCGGCCAGGCCCATCCCGATGGAGCTGGCCGCGCCCGTCTGTTCGCCTTCCTCGCGGGCGCGGGCGGTGCCCACCCCGTGCGCGACGCTGCCGATGGCGACCCCCCGTGCCAGGGGATGCCGCACCCCCAGCCGGGTCAGCGCGGGCGGCAGCACCAGCGCCCCCACCAGGCCCGACAACACGGCGAGGGTGGCCGCCAGCGCGGATGGAGCGCCCGTGAGGGCGGCGAGCTGTAACGCCACCGGGCTGGTCGCCGGGGCCGTCAGCAGGGCCTGCCGCGCCGCCGGGTCCAGCCCCAGCAGTCGGGGCAGCGCGGCGTCCACGCTCACCCCCACCAGCGTACCCACTGCGCCGCCCACCCCCAGCGCCCGCCACTCGCGGGCCAGCAGCGCTCGCAGCCGGTAGAGCGGCACCGCCAGCGCCACCACCGCCGGGCCGAGCAGAAAGGAGAGGGGCCGGACCTGCGCCGTGTACTCCCGGTAAGGGGTCGCCGTGACCAGGAGCACCCCGGACACGATGACCGTCGCCACCAGCGTCGGATTGACGAGCGGATGCCGCACCCGCCCCTGCGCGGCCACCCCCAGCGCAAAGGCGAGCAGGGTGAGGGCGACCCAAGTCATGCGGCCCCCGCCGGGCAGGAAGTGGGGAGTGGGAAGTGGAGAGTGGAAGCTCCCGCTCTCGCCTGAGCCGAAGCCTCCACTTCCCACGGCCCACTCACCACTCCCCCTCCCTCACCAGCCGCCCCGCGACCAGTCCCGCCGTCCCCGCGCCCAGCAGCAGCCCCGCCAGCATCACCAGCAGCCACAGGCCCCACTCGGCTCCGGCCGACAGGAACTCGATAAAGCCCACGGTCGCGGGCACGAACAGCAGCCCCAGGATGCCCAGCAGCCCGTCGGCGGCGGCCTCCAGCCACGAGAGCCGCACCACCCCCAGCGAGAGGGCGGCCCACAGCAGGGCCATCCCCACCACCGACCCCGGCAGCGGCCACCTCAGCCAGGTCACCAGCGCGGTGCCCAGCGCGGCAAAAGCGGTCAGCAGCCCCAGCCCCAGCACGAACCGCACCGGGGGCGGGAGGACAGGCATGGTGGGGGCGCTCACCCCTGCTCGGTGCCCAGCCGGGCGAGCATCCCGCGCACGACCTGTTTGGCGTGCCGGGCCACCAGCGGCATGAAGGTGCGGTAGTCCACCTGCGCGTCATGGTCGGCGGTGTCGCTCACCGAGCGGATGACCACGAAGGGTACCCCGGCCTTCGCGCACACCTGCGCGACTGCCGCCCCCTCCATCTCGGCGCAGGCGGCCCCGAAGCCCGTCCACAGCCGCCGCACCCCCTCGCGCGAGGCGATGAACTGGTCGCCGCTCGCTACCCGGCCCTCCAGCACGCCCACGCCCTCCACCTCGCGGGCCGCCGCGAGCGCGACCTCGCGCAGTTCGGGGTCAGCTGGCCACGCGGGGGCCTCGCCGGGCACGGTGCCGGGGGGATAGTCCAGGGCCGTCACGTCCACGTCATGCTGCACGAGGTCGGTGCTCACCACCAGGTCACCTACCCGCAGCTCCGGGTGAACGCCCCCCGCGACCCCGGTAAAAATCATGCGGCTGGCCCCGGCGTGCAGCAGGTGGGTGGCCATCATCGCCGCATTCACCTTGCCGATGCCGCTCTTGGCGAGCAGCACGGGCGTTCCGTCCAGCACCCCCCGGTAGAGGGTTGCGCCGGGGGGGGTCAAGGTGTCGGCCTCCCGGAGGTCGGCCCTGAGCAACTCAATCTCTTCATCCATGGCACCGAGAATGGCGAGCATGGGGGCCATGGTAGAGCCTGCGGCGGGAGGGGGGGCGCGGGGCGGGCCTTGACCCAGGTCATGGTGTTCGCTCGCCCCCACCCGTCATCCTGCCCCTATGCCTCACGTGATTGTCAGCCCTTGCATCGGCGTCAAGGACCAGGCCTGCACCGAGGTCTGCCCGGTGGAGTGCATCTACGACGGCGGCGACCAGTTTCTCATTCACCCCGACGAGTGCATCGACTGCGGCGCGTGTGTGCCCGCCTGCCCGGTCAGCGCCATCTACCCCGAAGAGGATGTGCCCGCCGCAGAAACCGAGTTCATCGCCAAGAACCGCACCTTTTTTGGCCTGTGACGCGGGGCCTGCGGGGGGCGGTGCTCGCCCGCTTCGGCTATGGCAGCATCGGGGCACGTGACGACCTCACCCGACCCTGCCCGCGCTCTGGAACTGCTGAGTCACTCGCCCATTTTCGGGGGGGCCGCGCCCGCTGCCCTCAGGCCGCTTGCCGCGCTGGGACGCTTTCGCACCCTGCGGCGGGGTGACGTTCTGTTTCGAAGCGGGGACATCCTAGAGACTCTGTTTTTGGTCAGCAGTGGCAGCGTGCGGGTCTACCGGGTGGTGCGTGGCGGGACCCGCGAACTGACCCTGCACGTAGAAGGACCGCGTCAACTGGTCGCGGGGGCGAGCGTGTTCGGGGGCGACGATCCTGCGCCGGCCCATGCTGTTGCCCTCCAGACCCCCACCGAAGTGCTGTGCCTGCCCGCCGCCTCTGTTCGGGAACAGGTCTTCGGAACGCCCGCGCTGGCGGCGGCAGTCATCGCAGCGCTGGCTCGGCGGCAGGCCGAACTGCTCGCCCGGCTGGAGGAACTCGTCTTTAGCGAACTCGGCGAGCGTTTGGCTGTTTATCTCCTGGACCACGCCGCCGCCCCCCACGCCCTGCCTCCCAACAGTGACCTCGCCGCCCTGCTGGGCACGGTGCCCGAACTTGTCAGCCGCAAGCTGGGCGAGTTCTATCGCCTGGGCCTGATTGAGCTGGAACGGCGGCAGGTGCGGGTCCTCGACCGCGCCGAGCTGGAGCGGCTGGCGGGGCGGCGTGGGCGCTGAAAGAACAGGGGGAAGGCTACTGCCCCGCCTCACGGTTTCCGGCCCGCGAAGCTGCTAGGCTCCCCGGCGGTATGACCGCGTTCCAGCCTGCCCCCGCTGTCTCCCTGTCCTCGGCTTCGGCATCCGCTCCTCGCGTGCTGTGCGCGATGTCGGGCGGGGTGGATTCCAGCGTGACGGCGGCGCTGCTCAAGGAACAGGGCTACCAGGTCATCGGCGCGATGATGCGCTTCTGGCCCGACGACAAGCGCGTCGACACCTTCGACTCCTGCTGCTCGCCCGACGCGGCCTTTGAGGCCCGCCGGGTGGCCGAGCAGGTCGGCGTGCCCTTTTACCTGCTGGACTACCGCGAGCCGTTTCAGCGCCACATCGTCGGCCCCTTTCTCGACGAGTACGCGCGGGGCCGCACGCCCAACCCCTGCGTGAACTGCAACACCAAGGTCAAGTTTGACGAGCTGGTGAAAAAGGCCCGGATGCTGGGCTGTCAGTACGTCGCGACCGGACACTACGTCAAGCGGGTCGAGCGGGAAGGCGGTGCGGTCGAGTTTCACCGGGGGGACGACCCCCGCAAGGACCAGACCTACTTCCTGTGGGGCACCCCGCGCGACGCGCTGCCCTACATCCTCTTCCCGGTGGGGGAGCTGGAAAAGCCCCGCGTGCGCGAGCTGGCCGCCGAGCGGGGCCTGCTGACCGCGAGCAAGCCGGAAAGCCAGAACATCTGCTTCGTGCCCGGCAAGGTGCAGGACTGGGTGGCCGAGCACCTGCCGCAGAGCCAGGGCTTTATCCGCGAAATCGCCACGGGCGAGGTCGTCGGCGAACACCTGGGCACCCAGTTCTACACCTTGGGCCAGAAAAAGGGCCTGGGCCTGTACCAGTCGCACCGCGTCCGGCACGTCGTCCACCTCGACCCGGCGAGCAACACCGTCTGGGTAGGCGACTACGAGGACTGCCTGTGGGAGGGCCTGCGGGCCGAGAGCGCCAACTACCTGCTCGACCTCGCCGAGCTGCCCCGCGAGCTGGAGGTGCAGGTGCGCTACCGCACGAAGCCGGTGCGGGCCACGGTCATTCGTGCCGACGAGCACGGCTTCGAGCTGAAGTTTCAAGAACCTCAGTTCGCGGTGGCCCCCGGCCAAAGTGCCGTCCTGTACGCGGGGTCCCGGCTGCTGGGGGGCGGCCTCATCGCCGACCACGTGCGGGAGCTGCCGCCCCTGCGGTAAGGGGGGGTGGGGAGCTTACAGCGCTGCCTGGGGCCGCCGCGTCGCCGCCACCGCGCTCAAGACGACGAGCGCGGCGCTTGCCGCCACGCCTAGAGCCACCGCCGTCACGTCCGGTCGGGCGGCATACACGCCGTAAAAGGCCCACAGCAGCACGGCCCCGTAAGCGTAGTCGCGGAACCGCACCAGGAAAAACGCCCCCAGCCCCGCCGCCACGAGCAGGAGCACGGCGGACCACGCGGGCGCACTCAGGCCCGCCAGCCCCGCCGTCACCCCCCGGCTCACCAGCCACGCGGTCACGTTGGCGATGGTCGCCACGCTTATCCAGCCCAGGTAGAGGCTGGTGGGCAGCCGCAGCGTCAGCCCCTCCGCACCCTGCGGCGGCAGCCCGCGCACCTCCAGGTACAGCCAAATCAGGCTGCCCAGCAGCCCCAGCATGACGAGCACACTCAGGCCGATGTTCAGGCTTTGGAAGGCGAGCAGCCACCCCACATTGAGCAGGTTGCTCAGCAAAAAAGGCCAGAACAAGCGGTCCAGCCGGGGGCCGCGCTGCGCGGGCAGGGCCTGATAGACCGCAAACGCGAGCAGCCCCAGGAAGATGACCCCCCAGATGGCAAAGGTCAGCCCCGCCGGGGTAAAGGCGTTGGGCAGGGCGTCGCTCACGTCCGCGTTGGAACGTCCGAACAGCGGCAGCGCGTTGCTGAGGGAGTTCATGACCAGCGTCAGCACCGTCGCGGCCAGCAGGGTCACTTGTCGGGAGAGTCCGGTCATGCCCCACCTTAAGCGCCCCGCCCGCCCCCGGCCTGTCAGGGAAATGACGGTTTCTGAGTCGGCACTCAGGTCGTGTATTCGGCGTTGATGCTCACGTATTCGGCACTGAGGTCGCAGCCCCACGCTTCGCCCCGCGCCCCTCCTACACCCAGGTCCACCTCGAAGACGACTTCCTCCGCTCGCATGGAGGCGCTCACCGCCGCCGCGTCGTACTCCAGGGGCCGCCCCGCGAAGACGGGGGTCCCCTGCACCCGCACCTTCATCGCCGGGAGGTCCACCGCCGCCCCGCTGCGGCCCACCGCCATGATGACCCGGCCCCAGTTGGGGTCGTTGCCGTGCACCGCACTCTTGAGCAGCGGGCTGACGCAGCAGGTGCGGGCGGCGGCCAGCGCCTCGGCCTCGGTGCGTGCCCCCGACACCCGCACCGTGAGGAGCTTGGTCGCCCCCTCGCCGTCTGCCGCAATCTGACGGGCGAGGTCGCGCATCACGCCTTCGAGCGCCTCCAGGAACTCGGCAGGGTCCACCTCGCCCGCCTGCCCGTTGGCGAGCACCAGCGCCATGTCATTCGTGCTGGTGTCGCCGTCCACCGTGACCGCGTTGAAGGTGCGGTTCACGATGGCGGGAAAGGCCTCCCGCAGGGCCGCTTGGTGGGTGGCCGCGTCGGTGAAGGCAAAGGCGAACATCGTCGCCATGTCGGGGTGAATCATGCCGCTGCCCTTGGCGGTGCCGACGATGCGGGCACCGGTGCTCAGCCGCGCCTCTGCGGTCTTGGGCCGGGTGTCGGTCGTCATGATGGCGGCGGCAAAGGGGCCTGCTTCCGGCTGCAAGCCCTCTGGCAGCCGCGCCAGCCCCGCCCGCACCCGGTCCATCGGCAGGAGGTGCCCGATGATGCCCGTGGAGGCCGTCAGCACCGCGCTCGCCTCCAGACCGAGGTGGGCGGCCAGGCCCGCGGCCATCTCCGCGTTGTCGGCCTCGCCCTGGGGGCCGGTCGCGGCGTTCGCGTTGCCCGCATTCACCACGAGCGCCCGCACGGGCCGCCCCGCCGCGTACAGCTCGCGCCCCCGCGTCACGCAGGCGGCGGCGGCGGTGCTGCGGGTGCCCGCATAGGCCCAGGCGCAGTCTACCCGGCTGACCACGCAGCTCAGGTCGGTTTTTCCGCTGGGCTTGATGCCCGCGCTCAGGGTTGCCGCGAGAAAGCCCTGGGGCAGCAAAAGGGAGGCCTCGGTCATGGCGGCCATCCTAAAGCAGCGGGGCGGGGGAGGGCTTTCTCAGCTGACCGCCGGGTGACGCCCCCGCCACATTCCTCACCCCCCCTTCATGGTCGGGCCGCCGGGAGGCCGCTAGGGTGATGGGGTCATGAACAAACCCCTGCTGCTTCTCACCGCCCTCGCCCTGCTGGGGACTCCCGCCGCCCTCGCCGCCCCCCTGAGGTTGCAAAATGTGCCCGTCACGGTGGAATCAAATCCCAAGCTGTACGTCCTGAACGACGCGGGCATTGCCAAAGCCTTTCCCTCGGCGGCGGGCCGCCCGGAGGCCGTCTTCCTGACCGAGGACCGCAAGGTCACAGTGGCCTTCGACTGGCGCGAGGCGGCCTTGGCTCCGAATGGGGTCGCGGCGCTGACCGAGAGCTTCGTGGCCGGGCTGCGGACCCAGGTACCCAACCTCAAGACTGTTCGGTCAGCGGCGGTGCAGGTCGGCGGGCATCCCTGGGGCCAGATTATCTTCACCACCCCCGGCCAGGGCGACGACCGCCGCTTCGAGATGCTGCTGACAAGTGCGGGCGGGCGGCTCCTCGTCGTGACGATTGCCAGCAGCGTCAAGGATTACAGCCGCAACGAGAATCTGATTCGCAACTTCGCCAGTAGCCTGCGGGTGGACTGAGCTGGACAGCGAAAGAAGGGCGGGCGACTGGGGCAAAGGCGGCGGCCCCTCTGCCCGCCTCCCGCTTAGAATGCTCCGCGTGCCTTCCCCTGCCGAGTTCCTCCCCCTGCGCGACCTGCAGGTTTTGCAGGAGCGGGGCGGCACCGAGGTGCTGCGGGCGACCTGGGACGGGCGGGCGGTCTTCGTCAAGCGGCTGCGGCAGCCTGACCCGTTGGCGCGCGCTTGCCTCGCCCACGAGGGCGCGGTCGCCGCTCGCCTGACCCGTCCGGGGGCGGCGCACCCCGGCGTGCTGCCGCTGCTCGCCGCCTCCGCCACGACCCTGGTCTTTCCCTGGGTGACGGGAGGTAGCCTGCGGGACGCGCTGGGCGCGGGGCCGCTTTCCGTCAGCGAAGCGCTGGCGGTGGTGGGGGGCTTGCTGGACGCCCTGGCCCACGCGCACGGGCAAGGGGTGGTTCACCACGACCTCAAGCCGGAAAACGTGCTGCTGTGCGGTGGTGAGCGCCGCGTTGGGGCGGTGCGCCTGACCGATTTTGGCCTGAGCTGCGCCCGGTTTTTGCCTGACCCCCACGGGGCAGAAGCGCGGCTGGGCACCCCCCACTACATGGCGCCGGAGCAGTTCGCGGGTGTGCGCGGCGACCCCCGCAGCGACCTCTATGCCGCGGGTGCGGTGCTCTTCGAGTGTCTGGCCGGGCACCCGCCCCACCCCGACCCGCTGGGCTGGCTCGCCGGACATCGCCCGGACCCTGCCCCGCTGCCCGGCCCCACCGCGCTCCACCCCGTGCTGGGGGCGGCGCTGGCCCGCGACCCGGCAGCCCGTCCCCCCAGTGCCCTGGCCCTGCGGCGGCAGCTTGGCGCAGCAGCCCACTCGTTGGAGGTCCCATGCCCCTGATTGCCTTTAGCGGCAACCGCTTTCTGGCCGAAGAAGCCCTGCGCGACACCCTCGCCGCCCGTGGCCTGCCCCTGCGCGACCTGCCCCGGCTGGCGGGCGAGGAGGTGAACGCCGACGCCGTGGCCCCCCTGCTCGCCCCCAGCCTCTTTGGGGAGGGGGGCGTGGTCGTGGACCTCGCGGGGGTCAAGCCGGACAAGGCGCTCCTGGAGCTGCTCGCCTCGGCCCCAGTCATGGTGGCGGTCCTCGATGAGTCGCCCCCGGCGGGGCGGGTCAAGCTCTACGAGTCGCGCGGTGAGCATATCTCCTCGCCTGCCCCCCAGAAGACGGGCGATGTGGCGGGCTGGGTGGCGGGGCGGGCGAAAAAGGCAGGCCTGAAGCTCGACCGGGACGCCGCCCTCTACCTCGCGGAAGTGTTCGGCCCTGACCTGACGGGCATCGCGGGCGAACTGAACAAGCTCGCGCTGCTGGACCCCCCGCACACGGCCGACCTCGTGCGGCGGGTGGTGGGCCGCGAGCCGCCCGGCGACTCCTTCGCCATGCTGGGCGCGGCGACCACCGGCAAGCCTGGCGAGGCCGTGACCCAGCTTCGGCGGCTGCTCGCGGGCGGCGAGGACCCCTTCAAGCTGATGGGCGCGGTTGTGTGGCAATACAGCCTCGTCGCCCGCTGCGTGGCCCTGTTGCAGGAAGAAGGCCGCGTCACCGAGGCCGTGGCCGCCCAGCGCCTCGGCGTCAAGCCCTACCCCGCCAAGAAGGCTCTGGAAGTTGCTCGCCGCCTGGGTGAGAGTAAAATCCGAGCGCACCTCGCCCGCATCCTCGACGCCGACCTTGCCATGAAGAGGGGCCTGGACCCCGCCACCACGCTGGAGCGGCTGCTCGTGCAGCTCAGCATATAACCCCACCCCCACCGCCTTTCCGAGCGGTCAGGTAGGATGCGGGCATGGCGACCGTGTACCTCGTTCTCTTGACCCTCCACAACCTCACCCGCTGGCTGGTGCTGCTCGCGGGCGTCTGGGCGCTGCTGCGGGCCTTCCGGGGCGTGGGTGCAGCCCGCGAGTTCACGGGGGCCGACCGCCGCCCGGTGGCGATGTTTGCGGGGACAGTGCACCTCCAGCTTGTGCTGGGGCTGCTGCTGTTTGGCCTGCTGGGGTCGCAGGGGGCGCGGGCCTTTGCCGACAGCCGTCCTTCCTTTCAGTGGGAGCATGTCGGGCTGGGGGTGCTGGCCGCCGTGTTCGCCACCCTCGCTTCTGCGCTGAGCAAGCGGGCGGCCACCAACCAGGCCAAGTTCCGCGCCGCCGCCCTGTGGACCGTACTGGCCCTCGTCACCGTGCTGGTGATGATTCCGTGGTGGCGTCCGCTGCTGCGGCTGTTCTCGTAAATGGCCAACAAGTGGGGGAGCAGAAGCCGCGTGCCTCTGCTCCCCCGCTTCATGCTCCGCCGTTCAGCGCCCCGGCTCGATTATCACCTTGCCCGTCGTCTTGCGGTCCAGCAGGTCCTGGAAGGCCCGCGCACTCTCAGAAAGCGGGTAGGTCGGGCCGACCTGCGGCACCACCCGCCCGCTTCCGACCAGTTGCGTCAATGCCTGCGCCGCCTCGCGGGTGGCTTCCGCGTCCCCCATCAGCGAGGTGAGCCACAGCCCGGTCACGGTCAGGTTGCGCTTCATCAGCTCGACCGGGCGAAGGTGGGCCTGTTCCCGGCTGGCGTTCCCAATCACGATGACCCGGCCCCGGTGGGCGGCCATGTCGAGGCTCTCCTGAAAGCGCGGGCCGCCCACGACCTCCAGAATCAGCGGCACGCCCTTCCCACCCGCCGCGTCCCGCACCTTCTGGACCCGGTCGGGGTCGTCCTGCAGCAGGGTCACGTCCGCGCCGAGGTCACGGGCGATGGCGAGTTTTTCCTCGGTGCTCGCCATCGCCACCACCTGCATCCCCAGCGCCTTGGCGAGCTGGATGGACGCCGTCCCCAGCGCCCCCGCCGCCGCCTGCACGAGGACCCATTCGCCTTCTTTGCCGTGCCCCAGCGTCTTCAGGCCGTGGTAAGCGGTGAAGTACGACACCGGGAAGGCGGCGGCCTGCGCGGGCGTAAAGCTCGGCGGCACCGGGATGAGCGCGGCGGCGGGGGAGAGGGCGTACTCGGCCAGCCCCCCGCGCCCGGCCAGGGAAGCGACCCGCCCTCCCACCTGCACCCCGCTCACGCCCTCGCCCAGCGCGTCCACCACCCCCGCGAACTCCATGCCCGGCGTGTAGGGCAGCCGGGTGCGCGTGAGGTACTCGCCCGCGACCGCCAGCGCGTCCGCGAAGTTGATGCCCACGGCCTCCACCTTCAGCCGGACTTCGCCGGGACCGGGCTGCGGCACGGGCAGCTCGCGCAGTTCCATCACGTCGGGGGGGCCGAGGCGCTCGACCACGATGGCCTTCATGGTGTCTGGCATGGGGGGAGCATACCGGAGTGTCCCCGCCAAAGTGAACGCACACGTTCACTCTGAACGCGCACGTATTTGACCCGGCCCGCCGAGCGTGGAAGCATGGCCCTACACCAAAGGAGGGCTTCTGCATGAGCATCGTCGACCAGACCCGTGAGGGGGATATCCTCGTCCTGACCATCAACAACCCGCCCGTGAACGCCTTTTCGCCGGGCGTCCCCGAAGGCCTGCACGCGGGCTTAGATGCCGCCGAGGCAGACGAAGGCATCCGCGGGGTTGTCATCATCGGCGGGGGACGCACCTTCGTGGCGGGGGCGGACATCAAGACCTTCGACCTGCCCCGCGAGCAGGCCCCCGACCTGCGGGGCTTCATCTCGCGCCTGGACGCCTTTCCCAAGCCCACCGTCGCCGCCATCCACGGCACGGCGCTGGGCGGCGGGTTGGAAATCGCCCTCGCCTGCACCTACCGGGTGGCGACGAAGGACGCCAGGATGGGCCTCCCCGAAGTCAAGCTCGGTGTCCTGCCCGGCGCGGGCGGCACCCAGCGCCTGCCCCGCGTGGTGGGGGTCGAGAAGGCGCTGGAGATGATGCTTTCGGGCAATCCCATCGGGGCGACCGAGGCGAAAGAACTCGGCCTGGTCGATGAGCTGGTCGAGGGTGACCTGCGCGAGGGAGCCGTCGCCTTTGCCCGCGAGCACGCCGACCTTCGTCCCCTGCCCCGCATCAGCGAGCGCACGGTGGAAGGCGTCTCTCCGCAGGTCTTCGCCGCCGCCCGCGAGGGCATAGGGAAGACCCACCGGGGTCAGCTCTCGCCGGGCTTCATCATCGACCTCGCGGAGATGACGACCACCCAGCCCTTTGCGGTGGGCTGGGAGGAAGAAGCCCGCCTCTTTCTGGCCGCCAAGGACTCGCCGCAGTCGCGCGGCCTGCGCCACATCTTCTTCGCCGAGCGCGAGGCGGGCAAGATTCCGGGCCTGAGCAAGGACACGCCGATCACCGACATCCGCTCTGCCGGAATCATCGGCGCGGGCACGATGGGCGGCGGTATCGCGATGAACTTCCTGAACGTGGGCATCCCCGTCACCATCGTGGAAACGAGCCAGGAGGCGCTCGACCGGGGCCTCGCGGTCATCCGCCGCAACTACGAGAATTCCGCGAAAAAGGGCCGCCTGACGATGGAGGACGTGGAGAAGCGGATGGCGCTGCTCACGCCCAGCCTGAACCTCGAAGACCTCGCCGACGCCGACCTTATCATCGAGGCCGTCTTCGAGGACATGGATGTGAAGAAGGACATCTTCGCCCGGCTGGACGCCATCGCGGGGCCGGGCGCGATTCTCGCCACGAACACCTCCACCCTCGACGTGAACGAGATTGCCGCCGCGACCTCGCGGCCCGAACAGGTCATCGGCCTGCACTTTTTCAGCCCAGCGAACGTCATGCGGCTGCTGGAAATCGTTCGCGCCGAGAAGACCAGCGACTCGGTGCTCGCGACCAGCATGGCCCTCGCCCGGCGCATCGGCAAGGTGGGCGTGGTCGTGGGCGTGTGCGACGGCTTCGTCGGCAACCGCATGATTCACCGCTACGGCGAAGAAGCCCGCCAGTTGGTCGAGGAGGGCGCGAGTCCGCAGGACGTCGACGCCGCGATGAACGCGCTGGGCCTCCCGATGGGGCCTTTTCAGATGAGCGACCTGGCCGGGCTGGACGTGGGCTACCTCATCCGCCAGCACCGGGCAAAGGTGCGCGGTGAGCCGAAGCCCGACGGCTGGCTCGACCGCATCGTCGAGCGCGGGCGCAAGGGCCAGAAGACGGGGGGCGGCATCTACGACTACGGCGAGGACCGGAGGCCCAAGCTCAACGCCGAAGTCGCCCAGCTCATCGAGGACTACCGCGCCGAGAAGGGCGTGGAGGCCCGCGAGCTGACGCGGGAAGAAATCACCGAGCGGCTGGTTTACTCTCTCGTCAATGAGGGTGCCCAGATTCTTGAAGAGGGCATCGCCCAGCGAGCCGGAGACATCGACGTGATTTACATCTACGGCTACGGCTTTCCCGCCCACCTGGGCGGCCCGATGGGCTACGCCGACGAGATAGGCCTGGGGAACGTGGTCGCCGCCCTGGAGAAGTACGGCCAGACGCCCGCGCCGTTGCTCAAGCGGCTGGCTGAAGAAGGCGGGTCGTTCGCGGGGTGGGACCGGACCAAGGGGCAAGCCTGAGTGGTGTTCTTAAATCTGATAACGTCATCCTGTCATGCCCCCGAAACTCCGTGACCTGATTCGAGAACTGGAAAGGGCCGGGTTCGAGTTGCGGAGCGTGCGGGGCAGCCACCGGAAATATGTTCGGGGCGGGGTGACGGTCATCGTGAGCGGCCAAGCGGGCGATGACGCGAAGAAGTATCAGGAAAGGGTGGTGCAGGATGCGATCAGGCGAGAGTGAGGAGCCCCGGATGTATCTGACAATCATCACTTCTGGCAAGCACCACTGGAATGCGCTCGTACCCGAGCTGTCCTGCATTGGCACGGCGCCCACCCGTGACCACCTGATTCACCAGACCCGTGAGGCTATCGCCCTCGCCCTGGAGGACCAGCCGGAGCATCGGCCGCGTCTGCGCGGGCGTGACGACCTCGGCGCCGATCTGCTGGCGGACCTTGATGGCCGCGAGGAACTTCTCTTCTTGCCTCCAGCCGAGATGAACCCGGTCAGCCTGGAAATCGAGCAAGCGTTGGCGGCGGCAGGCATTACCCAGGCCGAACTGGCCCGCCGCCTGGGCACCAGCCGCTCGGCGGTCAGTCGCCTCGTTAATCCCTTCTACTGGGGCCATTCGCTGGACATGCTCCGGCGGGTGGCGCGTGCTCTGGAGGCCGAGCTGGAAGTCCGGCTGACGGCCAAGGCGTCGTGACCTTCACGTGAGTCTTCGTCCGAACAGGCCACAAGACCTGCGCCCGAACGCCCTCTAGTATTGTTGTACACGTCACCGGATGCTGATGGAGCAGGTCGGTCGCTGCGGCTGGTTTTTCTGCCTGTCCCTTTTTGAGGCTGCCGGGATTCAGGACTGGACGGATGACGGCAAGACCGCCCTCTGCCTACGCTGCGGCGTGGATTCTGTGCTCCCCTATCTTCCTGTCCACACCCTTGACCGGACCCTTCCCACCGAGATGCACATCCAGTTCTTCTCGTGACCCCCAGGAGTCCCCCTATGCGTGAAGCTGTCATCGTGTCCACCGCCCGCACCCCCATCGGCAAGGCCTACCGGGGTGCCTTTAACGCCACCCCCTCGCCCACGCTGGCCGCCCACGCCATCCGCGCCGCCGTCGAGCGGGCGGGGGTGCAGCCCGCCGAGGTCGACGACTGCATCATGGGCGCCGCCATGCAGCAGGGCGTGCAGACCACCATCGGGCGCAACGCGGCGCTGCGGGCTGGGCTGGGGGTGGAGGTCGCGGGCATGTCCATCGACCGCCAGTGCGCGTCCGGCCTGATGTCCATCGCCACCGCCGCCAAGCAGGTCATCGTGGACCGGATGGACGTGGTCGTCGCGGGCGGCGTCGAGTCCATCTCGCTCGTGCAGACGCCAGAGCTGCGTGTCGGCCCCGACCCCGAACTGCTCTCCATGCACAACGGCATCTATATGCCCATGATTGACACGGCGGAAGTCGTGGGCCAGCGGTACTCGGTCAGTCGCGAGCGCTGCGACGAGTACGCCCTCCGCTCTCAGCAGCGCACCGCCCGCGCCCAAGCGGAGGGCCTCTTCGACGCCGAAATCATCCCCGTGACCACCCGCATGAACGTGACCAACAAGGAGACGGGCGAGGTCACCCTGAAGGAGGTCACCCTCACCAAAGACGAGGGCAACCGCCCCGACACCACCCTGGAGGGCCTGCGGGCGCTGGGGGCCGTACGCGGCGAGGGCAATCAGATTACGGCGGGGAACGCCTCGCAGCTTTCTGACGGCGCGTCGGCCAGCGTCGTGATGGAAGCGGAGCTGGCCCGCGCCCGCGGCCTCAAGCCCCTGGGCCGTTACCTCGGCATGGCGGTCGCGGGCACCGAACCCGACGAGATGGGCATCGGCCCGGTGTACGCCGTGCCCAAGCTGCTGGGACGCTTCGGCATGACCGTGGACGACATCGGCCTCTGGGAGCTGAACGAGGCGTTTGCCGTGCAGGTCTTGTACTGCCAAGACCGGCTCGGCATCCCCGACGACAAGCTCAACGTTAACGGCGGGGCCATCTCCATTGGCCACCCCTACGGCATGAGCGGGGCGCGGCTGGTGGGCCACGCCCTGCTCGAAGGCCAGCGCCGGGGCGTAGAGCATGTCGTCGTGACCATGTGCGTGGGTGGCGGCATGGGGGCAGCGGGATTGTTTGAAGTGCTGCACGGCTGAGATGGCCGCTCCCCCGGTCCTGCGGGGCCGGGGAAGAGTTGCGCGGCCCTCACAATCGTTCAACATCAAACGATTATGCTGGGGCTATGACAGCTCACCCCCTCATCCCCCACGGGCTGCACCACGTCACGGCGGTGACGGCCAACGCGCGGGCCAACCTCGACTTCTACACGCGGGTGCTGGGGCTGCGGCTGGTCAAAAAGACGGTCAATCAGGACGACGTGAGTGCCTACCACCTCTTCTTCGCGGACGGGGTGGGCAGTCCGGGCAGCGACCTGACCTTTTTCGAGTGGCCGGTGCCGCCGGAGGGGCGCGGCAACAACTCCATCTCGCGGACGGGGCTGCGGGTGCCCGCCGGCAGCCTGGACTGGTGGGCGGGGCACCTGCGCGGGCAGGGGCTGGAGGTCACCCCGGTCACCCGCGCGGGCCGTGCCCACCTCGACTTCGCGGACCCCGAAGGCCAGCGCCTTAGCCTGGTGGAGGGCGGGCCAGCGGGCGTGACCTGGGAGAGGAGCACAGTGCCCGCCGAGCATCAAATCCTCGGCCTCGGCCCCGCCGAACTCACCCTGCCGGGCCTCTTTCCTACCGAGCGGGTGCTCACGCGGGTGTATGGCCTGCATGCGGCGGGTGCCTACCCGGACCCGGAGGACCCGTCGCGGACCGTCCACATCTACGCGATGGGGGAGGAGGGCGGCCCCCATGCCGAGCTGCACCTGCGCGTTGCCCCCTCGCTGCCCCCGGCCCGCCCCGGCGCGGGCGGCGTTCATCACCTCGCCCTGCGGGTGCGTGACGAGGACTACCCTGTCTGGGCCGCGCACCTCGCCGGGCTGGGCCTGCGCACGAGCGGCGAGGTCGACCGCCACTGGTTCCGCTCGGTCTACTTCCGCGAGCCGCAGGGCATCCTGATTGAACTCGCCACCGATGGCCCTGGCTTCGCGGTGGACGAGGACCCCGCCCACCTGGGCGAAACGTTGGTGCTCGCCCCCTTCCTCGAACCCCACCGGGCACAGATTGAGGCGGGGCTGACGCCGCTGAGCTAACCCCTACGGAGAAGGTGGGCCGCCCCAACCGGGATGGCCCCTCTGTTTTGCTGGTTGCTGGTCGCTGGCCGCTTCCCCTACACCAGCACCGGCTCCACGTACTCCCCGTACACCTTCTTCAGCGTGTCCATCTGCTCGCCCAACGTGCAGTAGGCGTGGGCGCACTCCAGGAAAGCGGGCATGGTGTTCGCCCCGGTAACGGCAGCGTCGCGCAGGGCTGCCAGCGCCGCTTCTGCCCGCTTGGGGTCGCGCTCGCGCCGCACCTGCGCCAGCCGCGCTTCTTGCACCCGCTCGACCTCTGGGTCGATGAGCTGGATAGGCACCTCGACCGCGTCCTGCACGAACTCGTTGACCCCCACGATGATGCGTTCTTTGCTTTCGACCTCGCGCTGATAGCGGTAGGCGGCCTCGGCCATTTCGAGCTGGAAAAAGCCCGACTCGATGCCCGCTTCGACTCCGCCCATCGCGCGAATCTGCTCGATATAGCCCATCGCGGCGGCCTCGATGTCGTTCGTGAGCTTCTCGACGTAGTAGCTGCCCGCAAGGGGGTCGATGACTCCGGCCACGCCCGTCTCGTAGGCGATAATCTGCTGGGTTCGCAGGGCGATGGCTGCGCTCTGCTCGGTGGGGAGGGCGAGCGCCTCGTCGTAGGCGTCGGTGTGCAGGCTCTGGGTGCCGCCCAGCACCGCCGCGAGGGCCTGAATCGCCACGCGGGCGATGTTGTTCAGCGGCTGCTGGGCGGGTAGGGACACCCCGGCGGTTTGCGAGTGCGTGCGCAGCATCCACGAACGCGGATTTTTGGCCCCGTAGTGGTCGCGCATCTGCCGCGCCCAGATGCGCCGGGCGGCCCGCAGCTTGGCGATTTCCTCAAAGAAGTCGTTGTGGATGTCCCAGAAAAAGGAGATGCGCGGCGCGAACTCGTCGATGTCCAGCCCCCGCTCCAGCGCCTTTTCGACGTAGTGAAAGCCGTCCGCGAGCGTAAAGGCGAGTTCCTGCACGCCCGTCGCCCCGGCTTCGCGGATGTGGTAGCCGCTCACCGAGATGAAGTTGAACTTCGGCACCACCCGCGGCCCCCACTCGAAGGTATCGATGACCAGCTTCACGCTCGGCGCGGGCGGGAAGATGAACTCCTTTTGGGCGATAAACTCCTTGAGAATGTCGTTTTGAATGGTGCCGCCGATTTTGCCCAGGTCCTTGCCCTGTTTTTGCGCGTTGGCGATGTACATCGCCCAAATCGCATTGGCCGGGCTGTTGATCGTCATGGAGGTGGTGACCTGTTCTGGGTCGATGCCGCAAAACAGAATCTCCATGTCCGCGAGGCTGCTCACCGCCACCCCGCACTTACCCACCTCGCCCTTGGAAAAGGGGTGGTCAGAGTCGTAGCCCATCAGGGTAGGAAGGTCAAAGGCGGTCGATAAGCCCGTTTGCCCGGCCCCCAGCAGGGCGTGAAAGCGCTCGTTTGTCTGCTCGGCGCTCCCAAAGCCCGCGAACATCCGCATGGTCCAGAGCTTGCCCCGGTACACCGAGGGCTGCACCCCGCGGGTGTACGGGAACTCGCCGGGATACCCCAGGTCCCGCTCTGGCTCCCAGCCCTCTAGGTCATCCGCCGTGTAGATGGGGTCGGGGTCCATGTCGGACAGGTTCTTGAAGTTGTACTTGCGCTCCGGGAACTTCTGCGCGGCGGGCTGGTAAACGCTCCGCAGCCATTCATTTTTGGTCTTCATGGGCACCTCCGGCCAGGAGCCGATAGCAAACGCTCGTTAGGTTGCCTTTTAGGGTAGCAGACGGGCTGCGCCGGGCCAGTGTATGGAGGGCGAATGGGGGGGCGGGGCTTGAGCATTTTCTCGGCCCGCGTCCATCTTTGCGGGGCAGGCTGGGGCCATGACCCAGGGACGACTGCAAGGCAAAACCATCGCCATTCTCGCCACAAACGGGGTGGAAGAAATCGAACTCACCGGCCCGCGCCAGGCGCTGGAGGAAGCGGGCGCGACCACCCACCTCATCAGCCTGGAGCCGGGCGAGATTCAGGCCATGAAGGGCGACATCGAGCCGCAGGGCAAGTACCGGGTGGACCGGGTGGTCTCGGAGGTCAAGGCCACGGACTACGACGGCCTGCTTCTTCCCGGCGGCACGGTCAGCCCCGATACCCTGCGCCTGAATGAGGACGCCATGCGCTTCGTGCGCGAGATGTATGACGCCGGGAAACCCATCGCCGCCATCTGCCACGGCCCCTGGAGCCTTTCCGAGACGGGCATCAGCCAGGGCCTGAAGATGACGAGCTGGCCCAGCCTGAAGCGCGAACTCACCCTCTCCGGGGCCGAGTGGGTCGATGAGGAGTGCGTGACCGACAAGGGCGTCGTGACCAGCCGTAAGCCTGGCGACTTGCCCGCCTTTATCCGCAAGATGCTGGAAGAGTTCGCCGAAGGGGACCACAGCCGCCGCCGCTAACCGTTTCCCCTCAGCCCATCTGCTAGACTCCCTCTTTGGGTACCCCGCCCACCGTCCAGACCGGACCAGCGGCGGGGTTTTTCATGCAGGTTCATGCAGGTGAGCTGAGAGCTGAAGGCTAACCGCCCAGGGCTAGCGGCTCCACACCGGGGAGCTGAGGATTTATGGAATACCGCAATATCGCCATCATCGCGCACGTCGACCACGGCAAGACCACCCTCGTGGACGGCCTTCTGAAGCAGACCCTCAAGCTCGGCCACGGCGAGGAAATCGCCGAGCGAGCGATGGACTCCAACGACCTCGAACGCGAGCGCGGCATCACCATTCTCGCCAAGAACACGGCGGTGGAATATAACGGCGTCAAAATCAACATCGTGGACACCCCTGGCCACGCCGATTTCGGCGGCGAGGTCGAGCGGGTGCTCGGCATGGTGGACGGCTGCCTCGTGCTCGTCGACGCGGCGGAAGGCCCGATGCCCCAGACCCGCTTCGTGCTCAGAAAGGCGATCGAGCTGGGCCTCAAGCCCATCGTGGTCGTCAACAAGATCGACCGCCAGGACGCCCGCCCGGAAGAAGTCGTCAACCTCACCTTCGACCTCATGGCCGAACTCGGCGCTTCGGAAGACCAGCTCGACTTCCCCATCCTGTACGCCATCGCCCGCGAGGGCAAAGCGTACAAGGACCTCGATGCCCCGCAAGACGATATGCGCGAGCTGTTCGAGATGGTGCTGGAGCACATCCCTGCGCCGAAGGTCGACTTGGACGCGCCCTTCCAGATGCTCGTGACCAACCTCGACTACTCCGAGTACCTGGGCCGCATCGTGCTGGGGCGGGTGCAGCGCGGCAAGGTGAAAAAGGGCGAGTTCGTCCAGTTGATTCACAAAGACGGCACGATGACGAAGACCCGCGTCGTGCAGCCCTTTACGCACCTGGGCCTGCGCCGCATCGAGGTCGACGAGGTGGGGGCCGGGGACATCGTGGCGCTCGCGGGCATCGAGGACGCGCAGATTGGGGAGACGGTCGCCGACCTCGCCGACCCGGAAGCGCTGCCCATCATCACCGTGGACGAGCCGACCGTCTCGATGATTTTCCAGCCCAACACCTCGCCCTTCGCGGGCAAGGAGGGCAAGTACGTCACCTCGCGGCACCTGGGCGACCGCCTGCGGCGCGAGGTCATGACCAACGTGTCGCTCAAGGTCGAGGAGGTGCGGCCCGACGAGTTCAAGGTGTCGGGCCGCGGCGAGCTGCACCTCTCGATTCTGCTGGAGACCATGCGCCGCGAGGGGTACGAGTTGCAGGTCGGTGCCCCTCAGGTCATCGTCCGCGAGATTGACGGCGTCAAACACGAGCCGATTGAGCACCTCGTCATCGACGTGCCGGAGCAGTTCTCCAGCACCGTCATCGGCGTGCTGGGCGCGCGCAAGGGTCAGATGGTGAACATGGAGCCGCAGGGCAGCCGCGTGCGGGTGGAGTTCAAGATTCCCTCCCGTGCGCTCTTCGGCTTCCGCACCCAGTTCCTCTCCATGACCCAGGGCGAGGGCATCATGAGCCACATCTTTGACGGCTACGCGCCCTGGGCCGGGGACCTCAAGACCCGCCAGAACGGCTCGTTGGTCAGCATGGAAGATGGGGTGGCCTTTGCCTACTCGATTTTCAAGCTGCAAGACCGCGGCACCTTCTTTATCGAGCCGGGCCAAGACGTGTATGTCGGCATGATTGTGGGCGAAAACGCCCGCGAGCAGGACATGAACGTCAACGTTTGCAAGAACAAGAAGCTCACCAACATCCGTTCGGCGGGCGCGGATGAGGCCCTGACCCTGATTCCCCCCCGCCGCCTGAGCCTCGAAGACGCCCTGGAGTACATCGCCGACGACGAACTTGTCGAGTTGACCCCCCAGAGCATCCGCCTGCGCAAGAAGATTCTCAACCCCAGCTTCCGCAAGTAGGCCGCGAGTCGGGAGCCTCCCGCGAAAGCCCTCAGGTCATCCTGGGGGTTCTTGTCGTCTGTTCCTCGCTCGGTCACACGAATGGCGACGGGCCGCCCTATTCAGCCCGAAGCCCCTCCGTTAATCTGCTCTTCAGAGTCAGGATTATGCCGACGACCCCTGCCCCCGCTCCCCTCACCACAACTGCGCCCTCCGGCGACCTGCGGACCGCCTCGCTCTTGCTGGCGGCGGAAGCGGTGCTCGCTCACCTCCACCCCCGCGCCCCCCTGCGCTTGAAGCGGGTGGCCCTGGGGGAGGTCCCCGGCGTGACCTATGCCCTCGCGCCCGACCCCCAGGCCTTGGCCCTGAACCGGGCGCTGCGCGAGGAAGTCGCCCTGGTGGGCCTGGCCCGCTCCGCGATGGCGCGGCTCCTCGGCCTGGCGGGGGAAGGGGGGGGGAGAGGCGGGGCTGCTCCCCGCGACCCCCGCGCCCTGCTCTGCGCCGCCCTCAGCGACCCTGAGGAGCTGGAGGTGTTGGACGCCCAGCTCACGGTGCTCGAAGCCCGCGCCCGTGCCCTGCTGCGCCGCTCCTGGGCCGAGGTCGAGGTTGTTGCGGCGGGCCTGCGCGAGCACGGCGAACTCGACGGACAGTCGGTGGCCCACCGCATCGCCTGCGCCCAGGGCATTC
This sequence comes from Deinococcus murrayi DSM 11303, assembly GCF_000482805.1. Lineage (GTDB taxonomy): Bacteria > Deinococcota > Deinococci > Deinococcales > Deinococcaceae > Deinococcus > Deinococcus murrayi. Next base: position 151,269 of record NZ_KI519504.1, read on the forward strand.
GCGGCACCCTGCTGAACTGACCCTCCCCGCGTCAACCCGGACAATTCAGCCCAGAACAGTCAGGATTGTGGGCCAACCTTCATTTTGGGGCAGCGACTACGTTCTCAGGCCTGCTTCCGGGTCACCCTGACCGTTGGAGGTCAGGCATGAACGACACGGGACGGACCGGAGAAGGACAGAGCTTCGTCAGCCGCTGTGGGGCCACGGGCTGCCGCTACAACGAGGAGCAGAACTGCACGGCGGGGCAAATCGAGGTCGACTTCAGCGGCCAGATGGCCCAGTGTCTCACCTTTAGCCCGCAAGACGGCCAAGGCGACGCAGCGCGGATGGGCGAAGGCACCCGCTGAGCATTTGCTTTCCCAGCAGACGGGCCGGGGCAGCCTTCCCCGGCCCCTTTCCTGCCCCGCGCCTCACACCACCACGACCCCGTGATGTTTGGCCTTGTCGGGTGGCTCGACGTGGATGGTGACCGCCACGCCGGGCAACTCGGCGAAGAGGGCTTCTTCGAGGCGGTCGCAGATGGCGTGCGCGTCCTGCACGGTCATGGTGCCCGGCACGACGAGGTGAAACTCGACAAAGGTCAGGCGGCCCGCGTGACGGGTGCGCAGGTCGTGGACCTCCAGCGCTCCGTCGGCGTGGGTGCTCAGCAGTTGCCGAATGCGGCCCTCGGTTTGCGGGTCGACCCCGGCGTCCATCAGACCGCCCACGCTTTCGCGCACGAGTTGCCAGCCGCTCCAGAGGATGTTCACGGCCACCAGCAGCGCGAGGGCCGGGTCCAGCCAGCCTATCCCGGTCAGCGCGGCGAGGGCCACCCCCCCCAGCACGCCCACGCTGGTCGCCACGTCGGTCAGGACGTGCCGCCCATCTGCCAGCAGTGCTGGGGACCGCGCCGCTCGGCCCGTCCGCAGCAGCACGCCCGCCCACAGCCCGTTGAGGACAGTGGCCCCCAGGTTAATCGCGAGGCCGTTCCAGGGGGCTTCCAGCGTGCGTGGGTTCTGAAGGGCTGGAAGCGCCTCGCGCACGATGCTCAGGGCCGCCAGCACGATGAGGACTCCCTCGGCCACCGCGCTGAAATATTCGGCCTTGGAGTGCCCGTAGGGGTGCGTAGCGTCGGCGGGCCGCGCCGAAACGCGCAGGGCAATCAGGGCGGCGACCGCGGCGGCCACGTTGATGATGCTTTCCAGCGCGTCCGAGTACAGGGCCACGCTCCCCGTCACCTGGTAGGCCAGAAACTTGAGCGCCAGCACGAAAAGTGCCACCACGACGCTGCCCAGGGCGATGCTGGCCGAACGGTCCACCCGGCGAGCGTAACAGGATTTGGTGAGGGGGGAAGCGGCACCCCGCCGGGAACACCCCCACCGCCTCCCATTCTGCCCTGGGCCTCATACGGATTCCGTCTGTTTCGTTAACAAATCGGTGCCCTTCCGATTTGTTAACTCCACTCCCGGAATCCGTTTCTCTCCTGCTCGCTTCGCTCGGATTTCAGGTTTACAAGTAAACCTTCCAATCGGAGTCTGTATAACTCACTTTGCTACACTCCCCCGGTGACGACCGTGCCGGACCTGCCCGATTCTCCTCTTCTGTCGCAGCTCAACCCTCACCAAGCGCAGGCCGCCCACCACCACACCGGCCCGGCCCTGGTGATTGCGGGGGCGGGCAGCGGCAAGACGCGCACGCTGGTCTACCGCATCGCCCACCTCATCCGCCATTACGGGGCCGACCCCGGCGAGATTCTGGCCGTGACCTTTACCAACAAGGCCGCCGCCGAGATGCGCGAGCGGGCCAAGCACCTCGTGCAGGGGGCCGACCGATTGTGGATGAGCACCTTCCACTCGGCGGGCGTGCGCATTCTGCGGGCCTACGGCGAGCACATCGGGTTGAAGCGGGGCTTTGTCATCTACGACGATGACGACCAGATGGACATCCTCAAGGAGGTCATGGGGTCCATCCCCGGCATCGGCCCGGACACCAATCCGCGCGTCCTGCGCTCCATCCTCGACCGGGCCAAGAGCAACCTGCTGACACCCGCCGACCTGGAGCGCTCGCCCGAACTCTTCATCAGCGGCATCCCGCGTGAGGCTGCCGCCGAAGCCTGCCGCCGCTATGAGGCCCGCAAGAAGGGCCAGAACGCGATTGACTTCGGGGACCTCATCACCGAGACGGTGCGCCTCTTTCAGGAGGTGCCCGCCGTCTTGGAGCGGGTGCAGGACCGGGCGAAGTTCATTCACGTGGACGAGTATCAGGATACGAACAAGGCGCAGTACGAGCTGACGCGGTTGCTGGCGAGTCGGGACCGGAACTTGCTGGTGGTAGGAGACCCCGACCAGTGCCTGCCGCCCGGCACGCTCGTCTGCACGCCGGGGGGCGAGCGGCCCATCGAGACAGTCGAGGAGGGGAACTTCGTCTGTGGCACGGGCGGGGCGGGAGCGTTGGTTCCTGGTCGCGTGACCCACGTCAAACGGGGACACTTCCGAGGGCCACTTTGGAAGGTCACGGCGGGAGGACGGACCCTGCGCGGCACACCCCATCACGTCGTCCTGGCGCGGCACGAGCCGATGGCCGGACAGTGGTACGTCTACCTGATGTACCGCGAGGACCGGGGGTACCGGATCGGCCTGACAGTGGGTGCCCGGCGGAACAGCGAAGGGAAGGCAGATGACGGCTTCCGGGTCCGGCTCAACCAGGAAAACGGCGACAAGGTCTGGGTGCTCCGCGTGTGCGAGTCGCGTGCGGACGCCGCCTACTGGGAAGCCCTTTACGCTGCCCGCTATGGCCTGCCCACCGCCCTCTTCCACGGGGTGGGGCGGAATCTGGCGATGGGAGAAGGGCACCTTGCCCGCCTGTTCGCAGAACTCGACACCGAGGGGGCCGCGCGGCGGCTGATGGCCGACTTGCACCTGCACCCCGACTTCCCCCACCACCGCCCGCAAAACGGGCTGCGGCGTCAGAGCGTCAATCTGGTGATGTATCAGGATTTTCGGCATGGTCTGGTCGGCTATCACCGCGTCCAGTGGAGCAGCAACCGCGCCGATATCGCCCAGCGGCTCCTGGAGGCCGGGCATCCCGTCCGGGGCAACGGCAAGGGCGGCTTTCGCTTGGAGGTCAGCCGCAAGGACTACGCCGCAGCCTTGGCTTATGCCCAACAGGTCGCGGGGGAGGGTGGGCTGGAACTCCAACGTAAGGCGCTGGTCGGCGGGAAGATGTACGCCTTCCTGCCCCTCTCGCACCTGCATCCCGGCATGAAAATGCTCGCGCAGGAGAGCGGCGAGCTGCGCGAGGTCACGGTGGAAGCCGTCTCTCAGGAGGCGTACGACGGCCCTGTCTATGACCTGACCGTCTCGCCCACCCATACCTACGTTGCGGGCGGCCTTCTCGTCCACAACAGCATCTATAAATTTCGCGGCGCGGACATTCAAAACATCCTCGACTTCCAAAAGGATTACCCCGACGCCAAGGTCTACCTGCTTGAACACAACTACCGCTCCAGTGCCCGCGTCCTCAGCCTCGCCAACAAGCTCATCGAGAACAACACCGAGCGTCTCGACAAGACCCTCAAGGCGGTCAAGGCGGACGGTCATCCCGTCGTCTTTCACCGCGCCCCGGACCACCGCGCCGAGGGCGACTTCGTGGCCGAGTGGGTGACCCGGCTGCACGGCGAGGGGCGGCCCCTGAGTGACATGGCGGTGCTCTACCGCACGAACGCGCAGTCCCGCGTGCTCGAAGAATCGCTGCGGCGGGTGCAGATTCCGGCCAAGATTGTGGGCGGCGTGAGCTTCTACGACCGCCGGGAAATCAAGGACATTCTCGCCTATGCCCGGCTCGCCCTCAATCCGGACGATGACGTCGCCCTGCGCCGCATCATCGGGCGGCCCCGGCGCGGCATCGGGGACACGGCCCTCGAACGCCTGATGGAATGGGCGCGGGTCAACGGCACCTCCATCCTGACCGCCTGCGCCCATGCCCAGGAACTGAATATTCTCGACCGCGGAGCGCAAAAGCCCGTCGAGTTCGCCAGGCTCATGGCGGCCATGAGTGAGGCCGCCGACAACTACGAGCCAGCGGCCTTTTTGCGCTACGTCATCGAGACGAGCGGCTACCTCGACCTGCTGCGCCAGGAGGGCCAAGAAGGCCAGGTCCGCATGGAGAACCTCGACGAACTCGTCAACGCCGCCGAGGAATGGTCGCAGGCGCATGAGGGCACGATTGCCGATTTCCTCGATGACGCTGCCCTGCTCTCCAGCGTAGATGACCTGCGCTCGCGCACCGAGAACCGCGACGTACCCGAAGACGCCGTCACCCTGATGACCCTCCATAACGCCAAGGGGCTGGAGTTCCCGGTGGTCTTTATCGTGGGGGTCGAAGAGGGCTTGCTGCCCAGCAAGAACGCGCTGACCGAACCCGGCGGGGTCGAAGAGGAGCGGCGGCTCTTTTACGTCGGCATCACGCGGGCGATGGAGCGCCTCTTCCTGACCGGGGCGCAAAACCGCATGCAGTACGGCAAGACGGTCGCCGCCGAGGACAGCCGCTTCCTGGAGGAACTGGAGGGCGGCTTCGACACCGTGGACCCCTACGGGCAGGTCGTGGAGTACCGCGCCAAGAGCTGGAAGGACTACCGCCCCACCGTGCCCACCCGCCCCGCCGCCGTCAAGAACACCAGCCCGATGACGGGGGAGATGGCCTACCGGGGCGGCGAGAGGGTGAGGCACCCCAAGTTCGGGGAGGGCCAAGTCCTAGCGGTCGCGGGGGTGGGAGAGCGCCAGGAAGTGACCGTGCATTTCCCCGCAGCGGGCACCAAAAAGCTGCTGCTGAAGTTTGCCAACCTGTCGCCCGTGTAACAGCAAAGGCGCAGGGCGGCTCCCGGACACCCAGTCCCAGGAGCCGCCCCACCGCTCTCAGCACCGCCTCAGCGCTTGCTGAGCTTGACCGGAATGCTGGTGCTGAGCCGGACCTTGCCGCCCCCCACCTTCATCACGTACAGGGTGGCGCTTTGGCGGTCGCCGACGCTGTTGAAGCGGACCTGACCGGAGAGCAGCCCATTGAACGTGCCCCTCCGGATGGCCGTTTCGACCTGCTGGCGGCTGGGGGCCTTGTTGCCGTTGGCCTTGGCCGCGTTCAGGATGCCTTGCAGCACGACCTTGGCGGCGTCATAGCCGAACACCGCGAAGCCCTGGGCGGGCTGCCCGAAGGTCTTCTGGTACTTCGCCGCAAACGTCTTGGCGGCGGGCAGCGCCTCAACCGGGGCGGCGGCGGTGGTGTAGTAGACGTTCTCGGCCCCCTTGCCCGCAATCTTGAGCAGGTCACTGCTGTCCAGCCCGTCTCCACCCACGACGGGGGTGGTGACTCCGGCCTCGCGCAGTTGCTTGAGGAAGACGCCGACCTGGTTGTAGATGCCGCCAAAGTAGATGGCGTCGGGGCGCTGAAGCCGAATCTTGGCGATGATGGAGGAAAAGTCGCTCTTTTCTTCCGTGCCCTCGTTGGCCACGACCTGCACGCCCTTGGCCCTCAGGGCCTTTTCCACTTCCTTGGCGAGGCCCTCGCCGTAGGCGGTCTTGTCGTTGAGGACGTAGACCTTTTTGGCCTTGAGGGTCTGGGTCAGGAACTGCGCCCCCGCCGGACCCTGGGCGTCGTCACGGGCGACGATGCGGTTCATGTTGCCCAGGCCCCGGTCGGTGACCTGGTTCGCGGTGCTCGCCGAGCTGACCATCGCCACCCGGCTGGGGGCGAGCACGGCGCTGACGGGAATGGTCACGCCGCTGTTGAGCGCCCCCACGACGCCCAGCACCTGGCGGTCAGCGGCCATCTTGCGGGCGGCGGCAGTCCCGGTCGCGGGGTCGGCTTGGTCGTCAAAGGGCACGAACTGGAGGGTAAAGCCCAGCTTCCTAAACTGCGGCTGGTACTCGGTCACCGCGAGCTGAACGCCGTTGCGGGCCTGAAGGCCGATGGCGCTCTGGCCGCCCGACAGCGGCGCGAGGCTGGCGATCTTGATGGTCGTCTGGGCGCTCGCGCTGCTCAGAGCAAGGGCCGCCAACAGGGTCACAGGTTTGTTCATGCCGCCTCCTGGTCCCGGCGGGGCCGCCGGGTTCCGCTCAGAATGCCCGCTCATCCTGAGCCGTGGCTGACGCCTGGCCCGCTTCACCGGACGGCTCTCCCACCTCCGCCCGCACGCTGGGGTCGGGGTCGGCCCGCAGCCGCTCGCGCAACTCCTGCGGCAGGTCGCTTCTTCCGGCCACCGCCAACCGCACCCCCTCGTCAGGGTCGGCAGCGAGCGCGGGCAGCAGGGTGGGGGAGAGGGCCGGGTGCCGGGCGGCGGCGCGGCGCACCCCGGCATGGGGGTCGGCGGCGAGGGCGGCGAGCACCGCGTCACCGGGCGCTTCGGCATAGGCCACCGCCCGGCGCACCTCCGCTTCGGGGTCGGTGGCGAGGCGGGCGAGCCTCTCTGGGCCGAGGTCGGGCCGCACCGCGAGCAGGGTCCGCACCGCCGTATCGGGGTCTTCGAGCAGCACGTCAAGCACGGCCCCGCTCAGGCCCTCGGCGCTCGCCACATGCAGCCGGATATCCCCCTCCGGGGCACGGGCGAGGGCGAGCACCGCCGCTTCGGGGAGGTCGGTGCGCTCCAGCACGGCGCGGCGCACCCCTTCTGACTCGTCGCTCGCCAGCCGCACCAGCAGCTCTGGGGGGGCGTCGGGGCGGCGGGCCAGGGCCGCCCGCACCTCGTCTTCCGCGTCGTGCTGGGCGCGGGCGAGGACCTCCGGCGGCACCGTCCAGGCTTGCAGGGCCGCCGCCCGCACGCTGGGGTGCTCGTTCGCCGCCAGCCACCCCCGCACGCTGCGGGGCAGGTCCACCCGCCGCGCCAGCGTCGCGAGCACGTCGGGGTCGTCGTCGGTCGCCAGGGTGAGCAGGCAGTCGAGCGGCAGGTCGAGCCGCCGCGCGACCGCAGCCCGCACGAAGCCGTGCGCGTCGGTCACCAGCGTTCGCAGCACGTCGGCGGGCAGGTCGGGGCGGGCCGCCACCGCCTTGCGGACGTCGTAGTCGTCGTCCCCGGCGAGTTGCCGCACCCAGGCCTCCGGCAGGTCGGGCCGCCGCGCGACGGCCTCGCGCACCTGCCAGCTCGCGTCGGCGGCAAGCTGCTGCACCCGTTCTGCCCCCAGCCCTGGCCGGGCGGCGAGGGCGGCCCTCACCCCGAAATCCTCGTGCCGGGCCGCGCCGTCCAGGACCCAGGCTGGGGCTTCGGGCAGCGCGAGCAGGGCCGTGACCCCCTCCGCCGGAAAGAGGCCCAGCAACCCTGGCCGGGCGAGGCGCATCAGCGGCAGGCCGGGATTCTCCAGCACCTCGCGGGGAAAAGCCGCGGCGAGCGTGCCCAGCACCTCGGCGGGGGTGTTGGGATGCCGCGCCACGAGCGAGCGGACCCGCCCGTCGGGGTGTCCGGCGAGCGCGGTGAGGGTCCCCGCCGCCGTGCCGGGTGCCCCCGCCGTCGCGAGCGCCGCCTCTGGGGAGGGCATCGCGGGCGTGCGCGAGTCGGGTTCGGGAATCGTCATGGGGGGATGATGGCAGATGGGGGAATGGGAAGTAGGAAGTAGGAAGTCTGACATCTTTCAGTTTACGCGGCATAGTGCTGGTTCTCGTCCCAGACGACTAAAATCTGCTCTCGCTCTCTTTCAAGCTCGAAAAGCGGCACCCAGCCGACGAATTTCTGGCGAACCTGACGAGCGAGGGTGCCCCAGTCAGGCCAAGCGGACTCCGCTTGGCCTGATCCGAGCTGATCCAGATGTTCGAAGTGACAGAGCAAAAAACAGGCCAAGCTGAGATAGAGGTAGCGGAGAACCCCCAGCTTGGTCTTCTGGCCGAAGTTCCCAAAAGCGAAACGACTCTTCAAGGTCTTGAACAACGCCTCGATCT
>NZ_KI519505.1:0-47500 GCF_000482805.1 Deinococcus murrayi DSM 11303
CGGCCCAGACAGCAGGCCGACCAGAATGACCGTCCAGAGCGTCTCCCAGGGGTATGTGATGCGCTTCTGGTCGCGCCAGTCCGGGATTTGGGTTAAAAAGGGCAGTGGGCTGATGGGTGGTTGCACAACTCCCTATCAGCCCTTTTTCTTGGCCTCAGTCAAGATAAAAGCCTGGGCTCCGCTTTCGGCTTTTCTCTCCATCCAGTGCCAGCCATCCAGTGCCAGAAATGCGGTCTGTCACCCTGAGCGCAGCGAAGGGTCCTCTCGGTGCGGCGGAAAGGTGCTTCGCCTGCGGCTCAGCAGGACATCCCTCTGAGTTCGACGAAATGCCATCTCTCCCTTCTGGCCGGCAACGGTCTAAACCGCGTCCGGGCAAGAGCTGGCAGCCCCCGCCCCTCCCGTAGCATGGGGGGGCATGGTGCCCGACTTTGACCTTCCCCCGGCGGCCCTGGCAACGGGGCTGCGGGTCCTCGACCTGACGGGTGTCCTCGCCTTTAGCCTGTCGGGGGCGCTGCTGGCGGTGCGCAAGCGATTCGACCTCTTCGGGGTGCTCGTGCTGGGCTGCGTGACGGCGGTGGGGGGCGGCGCGATTCGCGACACGCTGACCGGGCAGACACTGCCCCTCTTTCTGCGCGACGAAACTTACCTGTGGGTGGCGCTGGCTGGGTCCGCGCTCGCCTTCGCCTTCGGAGAGCGGCTGGCCCGCTTTGAAAAGGCCCTCAGCGTCTTTGACTCGTTGGGGCTGAGCCTCTTTGCCGCGTCGGGGGCGCTGGGGGCGATTGCGGCGGGGCTGGGGCCGCTCGGCGTGGTGTTCGCGGGGGCGCTCAGCGGGGTGGGGGGCGGCATCATCCGCGACCTGATTGCCAACGAGGTCCCGGAGGTGATGTACCGCCGCGACCAGCTCTACGCGACCGCCGCCGCCGCCGGGGCGCTCGCCGTCTACCTCCTGTACCCCCACCTCACGCCCTTTGGAGCGCAGCTCGGCGGCGCGGCCACCGTGCTCGTGCTGCGCTACGTCTCGCGCCGGGGCTGGGTGCGGCTGCCCGTGCGGCGGTTGCCGGGGGGGTAGGGCTGGGCGGGACGGCTTCTCCATGCCCTACACTGTCCCCACCATGTCTACACAAGCTGACCGGCCCGCCGGATTCCGTACCCGTGCCGTCCATGCCGGGCACGGCCTCGACCCGGTGACGGGGGCACACGCGGTGCCCATCTACGCGACTTCGACCTTTGGCTACGGCAGCGCCGAGCGCGGGGCGCGGCTCTTTGCGGGGGAGGAACCGGGGTACTTCTACTCGCGGCTCTCTAACCCCACCGTGACCGCCTTTGAGGAAAAGGTCGCCAGCCTGGAGGGGGCGCAGGCCGCCGTCGCCTTGGGCAGCGGCATGGGCGCGGCGAGTGCGGTCGCGCTGACCCTGCTGCGGGCGGGGGATGAGGTGGCCTTTATCGGGCCGCTGTACGGGGGCACCGAAGGGCTGCTGCGCGACATCCTGGGCCGCTTTGGGGTGACCGTGCGCGAGGCGGCAGACGTGGAGGGGCTGCGCGGGGTGGTTTCGGAGCGCACCCGCCTGGTCTGGCTGGAGTCGCCGACCAACCCCACCGTGGGGGTCGTAGACCTCGCGGCGGCCTCGGCGGTTGCGCACGCGGTGGGGGCACTCGTCGTGGTGGACAATACCTTCGCCACGCCCTACCTGACGCGCCCGCTGGAGCACGGGGCCGACCTGGTGATGCACTCGGCGACGAAGTACCTTGGAGGGCACGGGGACGTGGTGGCGGGCGTGGTCGTGGGGTCCGCCGACCTCGTGGCCGAGCTGCGGCTGCACGGGCTGCGGCACGTCGGCGCGGTCCTCGACCCTTTCGGGGCGTACCTGCTGCTGCGCGGCATGAAAACCCTGCCGCTCAGGATGGAAGCCCACTGCCAGGGGGCGATGGCGCTCGCGCGGGCGCTCGACGGCCACCCCGCCCTCAAAGCCCTGCACTATCCCGGCCTTCCCTCCCACCCCGGTCACGCGGTCGCGGCGCGGCAGATGCGCCTCTTTGGGGGCCTGCTCAGCCTGGACCTGGGCACCCAGGAGGCGGCCTTCGCCTTCCTCAATCACCTTCAGCTCTTTACCCAGGCGGTCAGCCTCGGCGATGTCGAAAGCCTCTCGTGCCATCCCGCGAGCACCACCCATCACCTGCTGGGCGAGGAAACGCTGGCCCGGCAGGGGGTCACACCGGGCCTGGTGCGCCTCTCGGTGGGCATCGAGGACGAGGCTGACCTCATCCGCGACGTGCTGGGGGCGCTGGAGCGGGTGCCCGTGGGCGCGGGAGACTGAGATTCCGCGGCATCGCCTACCGTCCGGGCGGCGCGGGGCAGGGTAAAACCCGGCCATGATTCAGCCCGAACGGGTGGAATGGTTGCGGTCAGGCGAGCCGGGGCGCGAGGGATTTGTGCTGCTGTGGGTGCAGTCCAGCGTGCGGACGCGGGACAACCACGCCCTCGAATACGCGGCGGGGGAAGCCCGGCGGCTGGGGGTACCGCTCGCCGCCGTCTTTGCCCTCAATCCCGCCTACCCGGAGGCGAACGCCCGGCACTTCCAGTACCTGCTCGAAGGCCTGCGCGACCTGCGGGCAGGCCTCGCGGCGCGGGGGATTCCGCTGTCGGTGCGCGTCGGGGACCCGCCGGAGGTGGTGCGGGAGGCCGCACGGGGAGCCAGCCTCGTCGTGACCGACCGGGGCTACCTGCGCCCTGGCCGCCAGTGGCGGGCGAGTCTGGCCGGGCGCTTAGAGGTCCCCTTCGTGCAGGTCGAGTCCGACGCGGTGGTACCCATCCGGGTGGTCTCGCAGAAGCAAGAGGTGGGGGCGCGGACCCTGCGGCCCAAGCTTCAGCGGGTGCTGGAGCGATTTTTGGTGCCGCTGGAGGTGCAGGAGGGGGCGAAGGGCCACCCCGACTGGGACCCCGGCCTCGACGTGTCTGACCCTGCGCGGACCGTGCGGGCACTCGGCGTGGATGGCAGCGTGCCCCCCGGCGAGGAGGAGGGCGGCGAGGGAAAAGCCCTGGCGCGGCTCTCGCACTTCGTCATCCACCTGCTGCCGAGCTACGACGCCGGGCGACGTGACCCCAACGTGGACGGAGGCAGCCGCCTGAGTGCGTACCTGCACTACGGGCACCTCTCGCCCCTGACGGCGGCGCTGGCGGCGCGGCAGCACTCGGAGGGTGGCCCCGGCCTCGACACCTTCTTAGAGGAGATGATCGTTCGGCGCGAACTCAGCTTCAACTTCTGTGAGTTCAATCCCGCTTATGAGCGCTACGAGGGGCTGCCCACCTGGGCGCGGGCGACGCTGGAGGCCCACGCCGCCGACCCCCGCCCGCACCTCTACACGCGGGAAGAGCTGGACGCCGCCGCAACCCACGACCCCTACTGGAATGCCGCCCAGCGCGAGATGGTGCGCACGGGCCGGATGCACAACGCCCTGCGGATGTACTGGGGCAAAAAAATCCTGGAGTGGACGGCGACCCCCCAAGAGGCCTACGCCACCGCCCTTTTCCTCAACAACCGCTACCAGCTCGATGGCCGCGACGCCAACTCCTACGCGGGGGTGGGCTGGATTTTCGGCCTGCATGACCGCCCTTGGGCGCGGCGCCCTATTTTCGGGACCGTGCGCTACCTCGCTGCCAGCGGGTTGCGACGCAAGTTCGACGCAGACGGCTATGCCCGGCGCTGGGCCGAAGGCGGGCACGTGGAACTTCCTTGAGGTACATACACAACTCACTCATGGGGGGAGGGGGGGGTGCTATGCTCGCCCCCGAACCGCTGGTGTTCGGTTCCCCTGGCTGAGGGCAAACAGCGAACAGGGCAGCGCAAGGTCTGCCTCTCCCCTGGACAGGCAGAAGACGAGGTGGAGGTCAGCGAAGATTCTGCGGATGCCTCCAGGCCCCGGCACGGGCCTACCCGACCGCTGATGCGGTGAAGCGCGGCGATAAGCTTCCGCGGCGACGCGGAGATAAGGCCGAGCAGTGCCTTCCCCCATCTTGCTCAAACACCGCTCGCCCTGACCAGACAACTGGGGGCGGGCACAGGAGTTCCTATGTGCGGAATCGTCGGATACATCGGCAGCAGGCAAGCGCAGGACGTCCTCATCTCTGGCCTCGCCCGGCTGGAATATCGCGGCTACGACAGCGCGGGCGTGGCGGTCGCGGACGGCGGCCAGGTGGTCGTGAAGAAGAAAGCCGGCAAGCTCGCCAACCTCAGCGGCGAGCTGGAGCAGCAGCCCCTGCCCGGCACCCTGGGCATCGGGCACACCCGCTGGGCCACCCACGGCCTCCCCAACGACACGAACGCGCACCCCCACACCACCGAGGACGGACGCCTCGTCATCATCCACAACGGGATTATCGAGAACTACCTCTCCTTGAAGGCGGGGCTGATTGAACGCGGCCACACCTTCCAGTCCGAAACCGACTCGGAAGTGCTCGCCCACCTCATCGAGGAAGCCTATGCGGGCGACCTCGAAGCGGCGGTCCGGGCGGCCCTCGCGCAGGTGCGCGGGGCGTACGGCATCGTGGTCACCCATGTGGACCACCGCGAGATTGTGGCGGCCCGCACCGTCAGTCCCCTGGTGATGGGCGTGGGCGAGGGCGAGATGTTTCTCGCGTCGGACGTGCCCGCGCTGCTCCCGTACACCCGCGACATGGTCTTCTTGCACGACGGGGACATGGTGGTGCTGCATGACGACGGCTACCGGATTACCGACCTTCAGGGCAACCCCCAGGAGCGCCCCATCGACCGCATCGACTGGGACGCCGAGGCCGCCGAGAAGGGTGGGTACGACTCCTACATGCTCAAGGAGATTTACGAGCAGCCCGCCGCCCTGACGAACACCCTGATGGGCCGCTTGCACGACGATACGGGCGAGGTGAACCTCGACATCAGCCTTGACCCCACGGCGTTTAAGCGCATCTCGGTCATCGCCTGCGGCACTGCTTACTATGCGGGGCTGGTGGGTGAGTACCTCATCGAGCAGCTTGCCCGCATCCCGGTTGAGGTCGATGTGGCCTCCGAGTACCGCTACCGCAATCCGCTGGTTAGCGAGCACACCCTCGCCATCGTGGTCAGCCAGTCGGGGGAGACCATCGATACCCTCGAAGCCCTGCGCGAGGCGAAAAAGGGCGGTGCCAAGACCCTGGGCATCATCAACGCCAAGGGCAGCTCGATGACCCGTGAACTCGACGACACGCTCTATATCCACGCGGGGCCAGAAATCGGGGTGGCGAGCACCAAGGCGTATACCTCCATGGTGGGGGCATTCGTGCTGCTCGCGCTGTGGCTGGGCCGCGCCCGCGGCACCCTGACAGACGCGCAGGCGCAAGAACTCCTGCGGGCCACCCGCGAGCTGCCGCGCCTGGTCGAAGAAGCCCTCAACCCCGCTCGCGTCGCCGAAATCAAGCGGGTGGCCGAAAAGTACGCCCAGGCCCGTGACTACCTCTTCTTGGGGCGCGGGGTGAATGCGCCGACCGCCTTCGAGGGGGCGCTCAAGCTCAAGGAAATCAGCTACATCCACGCCGAGGCATACGCGGCGGGCGAGATGAAGCACGGCCCCATCGCCCTCATCGACGCGAACCTGCCCGTCGTGGTGGTGGCCACCGAAAGCCACCTCCTCGAAAAAACCATCTCCAACGTGCAGGAGGTCCGCGCCCGCTCCGGCAAGGTGATTGCCCTTCTTAGTGACGGCGATACCGAAAACGCCGCGCACGCCGACGACGTGCTGTACGTGCCCCGCGCCCACGAGATGGTCAGCCCAGTCGTGAATGCGGTCGCCCTGCAACTGCTCGCCTACTTCACGGCGACTTACCTCGGCAAAGACGTGGACAAGCCGCGCAACCTCGCCAAGAGCGTGACGGTGGAATAACGCGCCCACCCTTGCTCTTGCCTGCACGTCCCCGGCCTCCATGAAGGTTGACTTCGGACACGGCTGCGGCGCGCGCCCCCTGCAGCCCTCAAGATGAGCGGGTGACCCGTTCTCGCCCGTCTTCCTTGGCTCAGCCCGCCCGCGAACCCTCCCGGCGCGAGTGGTTCAGCGAACTGATTGGCCGCACCCGCTTTGTCGTCCTCATCGCGGTGATTGCGGTTTTGCTGGTGGCCTTTAGCCTTTTTTTGCAGGGTACCCTCCTGGCTCTGGTGACCATCTACGAGACCTGGCGTGAGACCTTCGAGCGCGGCATCGCCAGCCAGTCGGGCACGCTCGCGGTCGAGTTTCTGGAGGTCGTGGGCACCATGCTCAAGGCGGTGGTGTTCTACCTCATCGGGGTGGGGCTGTACTCGCTGTTTATCAAGCCGCTCAACCTGACCTCGGCGCTGGGCGTCGAGAGCCTCTCTGACCTCGAACAGAAGGTCGTGTCGGTGGTCATCGTGATTCTGGGCGTGACCTTTCTCGAACACTTCATTCGCTGGGAGGAGCCAGTCGAGACGCTGTACTTCGCGGGGGCGCTCGCGCTGGCGGGGGGCGCGTTGGTCTTTTTTCAGCGGGTGCACCGCGGAAGCGGCAGTGACCTGCAACAGCCGGGGTCAAAGATGAAGGCGCGGCGCGACCTCTTCGAGCGCGACACCGAGCAGCGTCACATCGGTGCCGAGGATGTGGCGGTCGCGGAGCGCGCCACCGAAGCCAAAGCCGAGGGCAAGGTAGACCCAGAAGCGGGCGGCACCTGACCTCCGAAGGCGCTCAGCCCCGTCCCGACTGGCCCCCCACCACCCGCAGCAGGTGACGCTCCATTTGCCGGACGCTGCGGCGAGCGGCTTCGGCGTGGTCCATGCCCAGCGCGTGGACATACAGCGACCCCCGGTCGGGCGAAAAGGCGAGGGCGACCGTGCCCGGCATCAGCCCGGTCAAGGAGGCGAGCAGGGTGAGGGGCAAGTCTCCCTGCAAGCGCAGGGGCACTTCCACAATCATGGGGTTCAGCCGGGGCCGTGGCTGGAGGGCCATGAGCGCCATGTGGAAGTTGGCCCGCACCAACTCGGCCACAAAGGTCAGCAGCAGCGCCAGGGTCGCCATGAATCCCCCCACGTATCCCGTGACCCCCAGCGCCCGGCGAAACAGCACCAGCACCACGAAGCTGATGCCCCACCCCAGCGCCAGGGTCCGCAGGCTGACCTCACCCAGAAAGAGCGCCCAGACCAGCCCCAGCAGCAGGTGAAAGCCTGCGCCCCTCACGCCCCCCTCAGCGGGTGCCCACAGCGGTGGGGGGGCGTTGGGGGGACACGGCGCCGAGTCATGCGGTCAGTATAACGGCTGTGCCCGGCGGTGTCTGGTGGCCCCGTCCCCTCAAGACACGGCCCCTCAGGACACGGCGTCGGGCCAACTGGTCAGGCGAGCGCGGGTCCAGAACTCCAAAAAGCCCTCCACCTGACATACGAAATCGCGGAAGTTCATCGATTTGATGAGGTACGAGCTGGCGTGCAGGGTATAAGCGCGCGCGATGTCCTGGTCGTGGTTGGAGGTCGACAGCATTACCACCGGAATCTGGACGAGCCGGGGGTCAGTCTTCATCGCCTCCAGCACCTCGAAGCCCGACATGCCCGGCATATTCACGTCGAGCAGCACCACGTCAGGCAACGCCGCACCGGGGGTTCGTAGCAGCTCCAGAGCTTCTCGCCCACTTCCCACGGTGGTGACCTCGCAGACTCCGGCATATTCGGCAAAGACTTCCTCGGCGAGGTGGCGGTCGGTCAGGCTGTCGTCGACCAGAAGGAGGCGCAGGGGACGGCTCACGACCTCGCCCTCCCCGCAGCGCAGGTGAGCCGGAGAAGAGCGGCAGGCTTAAGGAAGTGCATAGCTGAGGCTCATGGTAGCGGGCGGCGAGCGGTTTGGCAGGCACACTTGTGGCTCCCACCCCCGCCAAAATCTTGAACCGAGTTGAGGGTTGGGGCCGCCCGCGCCGCCCGCTGGGGAGGGCGTTACCCTGCGGGTCATGAGTGACCTCCTCCCTTCTTCGCGGCCCCGCATCCTGGTGGCCAACGACGACGGCATCTTTTCGCCCGGCATCAAGGCGCTGGGGCTGGCGCTGGCCGAGGTGGGCGACGTGGTGGTCGTCGCGCCCGACGTGGAGCAGTCGGCGGTAGGGCACGGCATCACCATTCGGCGACCGCTGCGCTTTAAGCACACGGCCTCGGCGGGATTTGGGGATATCCCCGCCTACCGGGTGGACGGTACCCCTGCCGATTGCGTGGTGCTGGGGGTGCACCTGCTTGGCAGGCCCGACCTGGTCGTCAGCGGCATCAACCTGGGGCCGAACCTGGGCGACGACCTGACCCACTCCGGCACGGTGGCGGCGGCCATCGAGGGGCTGGCGCTGGGGTTGCCCGCCATCGCCTTGAGCCAGCGCTCGAACGGGGGCGAATACGACTTTGCCCCCAGCGCTGCTTACGCCGCGCGGCTGGCGAGGGAGGTCTTGGCCCGCGGCCTGCCGCCGCGCGTGCTGCTCAATGTCAACTTTCCGGCGGGCACCCCCCGCGGGGTGCGGGTGACCCGTGTGGGCGAACACCGCTGGGAAGACACCATCCTGACCCGCCAGGACCCAGAAGGCCGCGAGTACCACTGGGTCGCGGGCCAGAGCACCGCCCCCGATGCCGACGACCCCGCCACCGATTACGGGGCGGTCGACGCCGGCTACATCAGCGTGACCCCGGTGCGGCTCGACCTCACCGCCCGCGACCTGCTGGACGAGGTGGCGAGTTACGTGCCGGAGGTCTAACCTGGCCCTATGCTCCGGCGCACCTCGAACGCCCAGGCCCGCACTCCCGGCGGGACCGTGGGGGGCAGCTCCCCGCTCGCCCAGCGGCTGGCGACAAGAAGGAGGCCCGGTTGCGCTGGACTGGCGAGCAGCTCAGCCCCCACAAACCCCGGCTGCCCCGGCAGGGTGTCCAGCCACGCGGTGAGGGCACGCCCAGCAGCCTCGTCCCGCGCCTCGGCGTAGTGGACCTGCAGGGGGGCGCTTGGCAGGCTCATCCTACGGATTCCGGAGCGTCCGTCCCCGCCCCGGCGCTTCGCTTCGGTGCTTCCACTCTTCTCCGTCCCCGCCTTTCCTTCTTCTTCCAGTCGGGTTTCCAGTTCTTCCAGAACTGTTCAACCGAAGATTTTTGTCAGTCGTACAGGCTCAGCGGGTCTTTGGGATTCCAGCGCAGGTAGGTGCCGAAGTGCAGGTGGGTGCCCGTGCTGCGGCCCGTGTTGCCCACCCGCCCGACCACCTGTCCCTGGGTGACCGTTTCGCCCGCCCGCACCAGGGTGGCGCTGAGGTGCGCGTAGCGGGTAATCCAGCCGCCCTCGTGTTCCAGCACGACGGTCCAGCCCCAGCCCCGCGCAAAATCGGCCCGCGACTCCAGCACGCGCCCCGCACGGGCGGCGCGGACGGGCGTGCCGTGCGGGGCGAGGATGTCGACCCCGTAGTGCATCTCCGGCTCGCCGTCCATAATGCGGGGGCCAAAGTCGCTGCTGATGCTCGCGTAGCCCGCGACGGGCCACAGCCACCCGGAAGCGGCGGGGGCCGCGCTGACCCGCACCGACGCCGTGCGGACCACCGCTGCGCCCGTACGGGCCGGGGTTGCCCGGCTGCCCGCCCCTACCGTGCGCGGGGGAATCTTGACTGTGGCGCCCACCCGCAGCACCTTGCCCCCCCGGTAGTTCGGGTTGGCCGCCAGCAGCCGGGCCAGGCTCAGGCCGTAGCGCCGAGCAATCACGCTGAGGTTTTCGCCCTCTCTGACCCGGTGGCTCCGGCCCGGCAAGACTCGGTCAGGAACCCGCAGCACCTGCCCGGCCCGCACGAGGTGAGCGCTGCGCAAGGAAGGATTGGCCGACTTCAGGGCCGACACGCTCACGCCCGTGCGCCGAGCAATCACCGTGAGGTTGTCCCCCGGCTTCACCCGGTAGCTTCCCGCCGCCTCCGCGCCGCCCCCCGGCAGCAAGCTGGGAAGCACAAGGGCGGCGGCGGCCAGCAGGCTGCGCCCCACCGGGCGGCAAGAGCGCCGGATGAGCGTGGGATTCACGCGTCTTAGTGTAAGGGTGGAACGGGTCTCCGGATGTGAAGAATCCTGCCGCACGTTACCTTGCAGATATGTCAGGCCCTCCCTATGCCCCGCCCCCCGGCTTTCGGCGGCTGCGGCTGCTGCTCGCCTGGGACGGTGCGGACTTCGCCGGGTGGCAGTCGCAGCCCCACGCCCCCAGCGTGCAGGACACCCTGTACGCCGCCTTTGCCCGGCTGGGGGCGGGGGAAGCCGCTCGCCCGGTGGCCGCCGGACGCACCGACGCGGGAGTCCACGCGGAGGCGATGCCCGCGCACATTGACGTGCCGGAGGGCTTCCGGGTGACCACAGAACGGCTGGCCCGTGCCCTGAATGCCCACCTCCCGGAGAGCGTGGCGGTGCTGGAGGCGGGCGAGGCCCCGCCCGGCTTCCACGCCCGCTTCTCCTGCACCGAGCGGCGCTATGCCTACCGGCTGCTCGCGGCCCCACAGCGCCACCCGCTGTGGGCGGGCCGCGCCCTGCATGTGCCGGGGCCGCTCGACGTGTCCGCCATGAACGCCGCCGCCCGGCCCCTGCTGGGCACCCACGACTTCGCCGCCTTCGCCACCCAGGAGGACCGTCAGACGGTGCGCGAGTTGCGGGCGCTCCGGGTCCATCCTGGTCCCCCCGTCCACGCGGGGCAGGTCTGGGAGGTCGAGGTCGCGGGCGAGAGCTTCCTGCGGCACATGGTCCGGGGGCTGGTGGGCACGCTGCTGCTGGTCGGGCAGGGCAAGCTGGCGGCGGGGGACGTGCCCACCATCCTCGCCGGACGCGAGCGGGCGCGGGCGGGCGCGAACGTGCCCGCGCACGGGCTGACGTTCACGGGGGCGAGCTATGGGGGGGTTGAGCCTTGACGGGACGCCGGAAGGCCGCTCCCTGCCCCTGGTCCCGTACCCCTACGCTTTCGCCGCCGCGTACCCCGCGTCCAGCTCTGGCCCCAGCGCCAGCAGCGCCGCCACCCGGCGCACAATACCCTCCAGCCACTCCGCGTCGTCCAGCGTGAGCATGCGGCCCCGGCGGTATTCCACCCAGTTTTTCAGCACCGGATACCCGCCCAGCGTGTAGGCCCACACCGCCCCCGGCACCCCCGCCAACTCCAGTTCCTCCGACAGCACGTACACCTCCCGCGCCTCGTCGTAGCGGGGTTTTGGCCCAATCCGCAGGGCCGCTGCGGGCGCTTCCTGGTCCGTGCCGGGCGTCACCAGCCGCCCCAGAGACGTGGGCAAGTCGGGCCGCGCCGCCGGGTCGAGCAGCGCCGCCACCCGCCGCCCCAGCGCCGCCCCCGCCTGCAAGACCTCCCTTGATTCGGGTAGCGGCACGCGCGGCCAGTCCTCGGCCAGGTAGTCCGCGTGTTCGGTGCGGTAGGCCGGGGCGCTCAGCATCGCCAGCGTGTGATGGAAGACCTCTTCCGCCAGCTCCCACGCCAGCGCATTCGGCTTGCCGTCTGGCCCGCGCACCGCCCCGTACCGCGCCAGCACCGGCCCCGGCCTGGGCAGCGGCGTACAGGGCGACCCCGCCTTCGACACCGCCACCTTCAGCACCCCCGCCCGCGCCAGGTCGTCGTAAAAGTCGGCCACGTTGGGCAGGTACTCGTACTCCGTATCGGCAGCGAAGTGCTTGAACCGCAGGCGGAGGGGGAAGGCGCGGGCATCCGGGTCCGCCACGTGAAACTCAATCAAAGTTCGGCTGAAGTTGATGCCGTCGAAGCCGCGCCTCATCGTTTGGGCGGCAATGAGGTACATAGATTCAGGCGTGTGATTATCTACAAACTCATCTCTTCGCCTAACAAGCAGATTGTTAGTATTCAGCCAATATAGAAATCTGTGGTCAAAAGGACGGTAGTGATAAGTAAAAATGGCATGTAAGTCAAACTTACCTTTCGCAATGGCTTCTCTCCTCCCTGTAACTGCGTTAAACCCAGAGCCATCTTTCATTAAAGCTTCGTATTTAATACTGATAACTTCATTGTCCACGCTTGGGTTGAAGTAGTCAGTCATCTTATCGGTCAGCTCTTGTTTTGTGAACGACATCGGCCCCTCGTCTCGGCTGGCCTGAAGGCCGCTGAAACGCACCGGAAACACCTCCTCCAAGCTCGGCCATTCCCAGTACTGGTCTTCGCCGCTGAGGGGCCTCAGCACGTAGCGGTGCTGGCGGGTGGGGGTAAAGGCGGGGGCGTAGGGGCGGGCGCGTTCCAGCAGCATCTGCCGCTTGGCCGCGCCGCTGCCCTCGTAGTCGCGGTAGTGGACCTGACCCAGGGTGTCGCCGCCGCTCTGCGGGAGCTTGACAAAGGTGCCGACGGCCACGCCGACGCGGATGCCGCCGCTGGTGTCGGTGGTAAAGACGCTGCCGTCGCCGGGCCGGTGGGCACGCTGGTTGCCGTGCAGGTCGTCAATGTACAGGTGGTCAAAGCGCGTGAGCAGGTGCTGGCGCATGACCGGATGGCTGATGCCCGTGAGGTAGCTGCGGTTGGTGATGAAAGAGACGATGCCTGCCCCGGTGTGCTCGGCCACCCGCCACTCGGCCAGACGGATAAAGCGGATATACAGGTCGTCCAGCAGCTGCTTTTTGACGCCCCAGCTCTCGCGCAGGCAGGCCTTGTAGGGGGCGACGAGGGCGAGTTCTTCGGGGTGGTCGGGCATGTCGGCAAAGCGGTCGTAGGGGGGGTTGCCCAGCATGACCATCAGGCGCTGGCGCTGCTTGACGCCCTCCGAGAGGGCCTGTTCCTGCGCGAGTTCGGCGTACAGGGGGGCGGGCTTGTCCAGGCGCGGTTCCCACCCGTTGAGGCTGTTGGTGAGGTAGATGCCCAGCCGCTCGCCCCCGGCCAGGGGAGCGCCCAGTTCGCCCAGGCGCAGGGCGAGTTGCAGGTGCGCGATGGCAAAGGGCGCGGGCAGCAGCTCGAAGCCGAAGATGCGCTCCCGGAAAGCCTGCTTGAGCCGCGCCCCGACCCGGCCCCTGCCCTCCTTTCTCAGCTCCTCTTCCAGAAAGCGGGCCAGTTCGAGCAGGTAGCCGCCGGTGCCGGTGGCGGGGTCGAGGACCGTCACGTCCGGGTCAAGCAGACCCAGCGGTCGGTCCAGGTGGGTCTTGAGCAGCTCGTGAACCTGCTCGATTTGAAAGCGGATGATGGCCTGCGGGGTGTACCAGATGCCCAGGTCCTTGCGAAGCTGCGGGTCGAAGGCTTCCAGAAACGGCTCGTAGAAGTAGGTGACCGCCGAGCCTTCGCGGAAGCTCCTCAGGAAGGGTTCGGCCTCCACCCGCCGCAGCACGTCCAGGGCACCCTCGACCGGGCCGGTCAGGTCGAGGCGCAGGAGCTTGCGCCGGGTGTTCACCTCGTCGAGCAGCAGCGAGATGACGGGGATATTCAGGTCGTCGGCCACCGTTTCGCGGTCGATGTCGTGGCCCCGCCCCTTCTGCGCCGCCATCACCCACCCGGCAAAGAGGCCGTAAAAGAGCGCCTGCACCAGGCTGGAGCGGAAGAAGTGGTCGAGTTCGGCCTGTTTTTCCAGCCATTTGGCACGGTCTCTCTCGTATTTTGCCCCCGAGGACTTGCGCCCGGCCTCGCGTGCCTCCGGTTCGGGCAGGGTGAAACTGACCCCCAGCGCGTCCTCCATCGCCTTTCGGAGCGGCGCGAGCGTCTCGGCGTCCTGCGCCTCCAGCCGCCGCAGGGCCTGCCTGGCGTGGTGCGCGAGCAGGGCGGCCACCTTGCGCGGGCTGCTGAGGCTGCCGCGTGCGCTCGCCCAGACGTTCAGCAGGCCGCTCAGGGCGTCCAGGTGCGCCTCGGCGACGGCGGCGGGCTTGGCGTCTCCCAACAGCTCCCCGTGCGGGATGGTGTAGCGCTCCAGCTCGCGCTCGCCGTCCAGCACGACGAACTCGTGAAAGTTGGTGAGCAGGGTGGGCGCCTGCCGCGCGTAGCGCCGCGCCTGCTCCAGGCCATGCGCGTTGTTGCTCAGCGGCACGTCCAGGGCCTCGGCCTCGCCCAGCGCGACATTCTCGGCCCCGTCCCGCACCCGCAGGGCGAAGTCGGGCAGGCCGCCCTCATCCTTGCGGGGGTGGGTGATGACCTCGTATTCGGGCAAGAGGCCATCGAGCAGGGCTTTGAGCAGGGGCAGGTAAGTGTTTTCCGGCGTGCCCTTGCCGTGCGCCTTGCGGATGGCCTTGATGTACTCGGCAAGCGCCGCTCTGGGAGTGATGGGAGCCATGTGGGGCCACTATTCCACGCGCCCCACCCGGCCCGCTCCCCAAACCTCTAACCCCGCCGCGTCACCCCGTCCGTCGTCATCAGCACGCCGTACAACTCCGGGCGGCGGTCGCGGAAAAAGCCCATCCCGGCGCGGAACTTTCTCGCCTCGGCGAGGTTCAGGTCATGCAGCAGCGGTCCTTCTTCCGTTTCTCCAAACTCGGCCACGATTTCGCCGGTGTAGTCGCTGATAAAGGAGTGCCCGTAGTAAGTCTGCGTGAGGTCGCCCACCCGCTCGGTGCCGATGCGGTTGGACGCACCCACGTAGGTCGAGTTGCTCACGGCGTGCCCCACCATCGCCCGCTGCCACATGTGGTGGCTGTTGGGCGTCTCGACCTCGGCGGGTTCCGTGCCGATGGCGGTGGGGTACAGCAGGAAGTCGGCGTTCATCAGCATCATCGCCCGCGCCGTTTCGGGGTACCACTGGTCCCAGCAGATGCCCACGCCCACGCGCCCGAAGCGGGTGGCCCACACCCGAAAGCCCGTGTCGCCGGGATTGAAGTAATACTTCTCCTCGTAGCCGGGGCCGTCGGGGATGTGGGTCTTGCGGTAGTTGCCCAGGACGCTGCCGTCCGCGTCGATGCACACCAGCGAGTTGTAATGCGCCTGCCCCGCTCGCTCGAAGTACGAGAGGGGCAGCACCACGCCGAGTTCGGCGGCGAGGTTCTGAAAGCGCCCCACGAAGGGATGGCCGTCGAGCGGATGCGCCAGCCCGAAATAGTCCTCGCGCTCGACCTGACAGAAGTAGAGGTTCTCGAACAGTTCGGGCAGCAGCACGACGTTGGCCCCCTGCCGGGCCGCGTCGCGCACGTGCGCCTCGGCGCGGGCGAGGTTGTCTTCGAGCTGGTCGGTCATGTGC
Source organism: Deinococcus murrayi DSM 11303 (assembly GCF_000482805.1). GTDB lineage: Bacteria > Deinococcota > Deinococci > Deinococcales > Deinococcaceae > Deinococcus > Deinococcus murrayi. The sequence goes on from NZ_KI519505.1 coordinate 15,125, forward strand.
ATCTGCACGACGGCGAGCTTGACGGTGTCGGGGGTGCGGGTCATGGCCCCAGGGTACCCGGCGGGGGCGCGGGGCAGGGTGACGGAAACCGGGAGGGGAGGCCGTGTTAGCGTTCCGGCATGACCCCCTCTGCCCCCGGCACCACCGACGTCTACATCGATTTCCTGTGCCCCTACGCCTGGCGCGGCGCGGAACTGGCCGCCGTGCTGCGCGGTGAGGGCGAACGCTTTAGGCTGCGGCATTTCTCGCTGGTGCAGGGCAACCATCCGGACAATGCGAAGGAAACGGTCTGGTGGCTGACCGACCAGCCGCTGGAGGGGGGCGACCGCTATCAGCGCTCCAGCCTCCCCGCCTTTCTCGCGGCGCAGGCGGCGGCCCGCCAGGGCGAGGAGGCGGCGTGGGCCTACACCCTCGCCCTCTTTCGCGCCCACCACGAGGAGGGGCAGCCGCTGGAGGAGGCCACCTTCACGCGGGCGGCAGAGGCGGCGGGCCTCGACCGGGAGCGCTGGGAGGCCGACCGCCAGGACGAGTCGGTCCTGCGGGCCAGCCTCCGCGCGGACCTCGCGGACGCGGCGGACATCGGCGTGTTCGGCACCCCCACCTTTGTCCTGCCGGACGGGAGCGCCGCCTACTACCGCTTCGAGCACCTCACCCGCGACCCGCAGACGGCCCGGCGCTGGTGGGACCTTTACCGTGAGGTGCTGGCTTCAGAAGCTGGAATCGCGACGATCAAGCGGGCGAAGAACCGTCCGGCGCGTCGGAGCTGAGCAGCCCCAGCCCCAGTCGCCGGGCGACCTCGCCCCCTGGCCGGGTCAGTCCGCTGCGGACGTCCATGTAGTCCCGATAGACGGGGTCAAACGGGTGGAGGAGCACGGCGGTGACCCCGTGTTCATCCACCTGCATTCCCTGAAGACAGAAGCCTGCCCGCAGCTTGGGAATGAGCACGGCATTGTTGGTGGCGTGGTGGTGGCTGCGGACGAGCGCGTACCCTTGCGCCCGCAGGAACTCCAGCACCACGGGCAGCAGCCGCGAGTACACCCCCCGGCCCCGGTGCCCCAGCAGCAACGCCGTGTTCACCATGTAGGCGGTGCGGGTATCCCACTGCCGGGACATCTGCCAGCCCACGACCTCGCCCGCATAACCCACCAGCCAGGCGTACCGGGGCACGGCGGGCGGCGGCAGGGGCGCGGGGCCTGGCCAGTCGAAGCTGACGGTCGCGTAAGCGGCGGCCTCCAGCTCGGCATAGACCGCGCGGAAGACTGCTTCCGGGACCGGGTGGAGGGTGTAACCGCTTCCCAGGTCCACCCCTTCACCCGCTTCTGGGGGGAAGAGAACGCGTGGGACGGCAGGTGAGGGCCGCTCCGGCAGCTCCCCCAGCCCCAGCCGCCGCGCCGCTTCCCCGCTCGCCTGCCGGAAGCCGCTGCGGACGTGCATCGCGTCCCGGTAGGCCTCGTCCAGACTCAGCGTGAGGGCCACGTTCAGCCCGCCCTCGTACAGGTTGAGGCCCTGCACGAAGAATCCGGCCCGCAGCTTCGGGACGATGACGCGGTTGTTGGTCGCCCGGTGGTGGCTGGTGACGAGGGTGTAGCCGGCGTCCCGGTACACGTTCAGCACGTGCGGCAGCAGCCGGGTATAGAGGCCGCGCTCCTGATGTTCGGGCAGAATCCCCGTATCGGCCATGTCAATGGTGCGCTCGTCGCGTTGGTGGGCGTGATGCCAGCCGATGAGGTCGTCTCCGTGGTAAATCCCCCATTGGAAGGTTTCCCCCAGGGGCGGTGAAGACATGGCGGGCGGGCCAAAGGCGTAGCCCCAGCCCCCGCCGAAGATGCGGCCTTCCAGCCGGGCGCAGGCGTCGCGGTAGGCGGCGTAGGGGAGGGGACGGGCCTCGTACCCGTCCCCCAGCGCGCTCACTCCCCCCGCCACAGCGTTCCGGCGGGCTGCTGCTGGGTCAGGCAGTGGAAGGAGCCGCCCCCCTCGATGATGCTCCGGCTCATCAACCCGATGACCTCCCGCCCCGGAAAGAGGGGCCGCAGCACCTCTAACGCCCGCTCGTCGTTGGGGTCGCCGTACAGCGGCACGACCACGAAGCCGTTGCCGATGTAGAAGTTCGCGTAGGTGGGCGGCAATCTCCCCTCGGCCCCCTCCAGCCGGGTGGCGGGGAGGGGCAGTTCCACGACCCGGAAGGGCTGACCGCTGAGGTCAGTCATCCCCCGCAGGTCGGCCAGATTCTTCGCCATCACGGCAAAGTTGGGGTCCGTCTCGTCCTGGGCCACGCTCGTGACGACCGTGCGCTCGTCCACAAAGCGGGTGATGGTGTCGATGTGGCCGTCGGTGTGGTCGTTCTCTAAGCCACCGTCGAGCCACAGCAGCCGCTCGATGCCGAGCGTGTCCCGCAGCAGGGCCGCGTAATGGGCTTCGGTGAGGCCAGGATTGCGCGTGTCGGTGAGGAGGCAAGAACGGGTGGTGAGGCCCACACCCGCCCCGTTGACCTCGATGCCGCCGCCCTCCAGCACCTCCGGGCGGTCCCAGTGGGGGAGGTTCAGGTGGGCGGCGACGTGTTCGGGGATGCGGTCGTCCTGCTCCCATTCGAACTTGCCGCCCCACGAGTTGAAGCGCCAGTTCACCAGCGACACGCGGCCCTGCCTGTCCCGCACGAAGAGGGGGCCGCTGTCCCGAATCCAGGAATCGTCCAGCGGCACCCGGTGGAAGGTCACGTCCGCTCCAGTCAGCCGCCCCCGCGCGTCCGTTTCGCTCTCCTCATCGCGCACGAGCAGGTGCACCGGCTCGAAGCGGGCGACCGTCCGCACCAACGCCGCGTACTCCTCGCGCACCCCGGCGAGGTGCCCGAACCACAGCTCGTCGTCGGCGGGCCAGCTCATCCAGGTCGCGGCGTGCTCTTCCCACTCGGCGGGCATGGCAAAGCCCCGGTCGCGGGGGGTGGGGTCAGCGGGGGAATAGTGCTGCATGGGGGGCATTAAACCAGACCCAGCCTCCTCCCTCAGCGGAAGTTCAGGCCCACCCGCAGGCCCGGTGAAAAGAGGCCCAGCCCCTCTCCCCCCCCGCTGGGCCGCAGGAAGCTGTAGCCCAGGCTGCCCTCCGCAAAGGCCGTGACCGAGCGGGCCAGGCGCACTTCTCCATTGAGCAGCAGGTGGGGCCGGAGCACCGTCAAGACGCCACTGTGCCGCTCCAGGCCCAGCCCGGCCCCAGCCTGAATCCGGCTGGTGGTGTTGGGCGTGCCCGACAGCGGAAAGAGCACGCTCGCGTCGGCCCCGTAGCCCAGCGTGTAGCCCACCAGACTGCGGACGTCGGCCCCCGCCCGCAGCGCGTAGCTGCCCACGTCGTAGGTGGCCTGCACGCCCACCCCGAAGTCCAGCGGCGTATCCACCGAGAGTCGCACGCCGACGTAGGTGCTCGGTGCCGCCTGCGCCACACCGCAAGTTAGGGCCAGCAGGCCGCCGCACATCAGAAGTTTGTTCACCCCCTCAGCATAGGTTGCAAAGGCGAAGCCAGCGGGCCGAATGTGTGCCGGGTCAGGGCTGGCCGCCAGTAAAGGTCAGGCGCGGGAGCCGCTCGAACGTCGCCTCTTGCAGCCGCACGGGCAGAGACCAGCCGTCCATGGCCGACGTGACCCGCGGCTCCGGCGGCGTCAGGTGCAGCAGGGCGAAATGGTCCCCGTGGCGCACGAGCACCGACGCCCTCAGTTCGCCCGCCTGAATGCCCTGCACGTCCGGGCGGCAACGGCTGTCCTGTACCCGCAGCACGGTCAGGGTGAACTCGCCCAGCCGCCCCGTTTGTCCCGGCTGAAGTTGGAGGGTGGCAGCCCCCGCCCCATTCCCACGAGGACCAAAAGCAGGGCAGACAGGAGGCGGCGCACCACTCGCTCAGTTTCAGCCCAGCAGCGGCCCGCTTCCGGCGCAGGCGAGTGCCCGGAAGTGCCGGGCCTTGTCGAGCAGGCCCATCGCGTCGTAGCACTCGGCGAGCTTGAGGGCAAAAAACTCGACGGCGCGGCAGTCCTCGCGGCGCTCGGCGGCCTCCAGACACTCGCGGTAGTGCAGCACGGCGAGGTGATACTGCGCTCCAGCGGCAGCGTGTTCGGCTCGGCAGTGGCTCATCCGCAGGGACACGATGTCGGTCGGGACGCCGTTCATGGGGCTGAGTGTAGACACCCCGCCGGGCAGATGAATGAAAGGTGAAGCGGATTCAGCGGTGCAGGCGCTGTTCTTTGAACTGGGTCAAAGCTCACCAAGCGCCGGAGCTGTGCTTAGCCGGCCACCCGTGCCCGCACGCTCAGCAGCGGCAAGTTCACCCCCTCCAGCCGCACCCTGAGGGTTGTGCCGGGAGGGGCCGGGGTGCTCAGGGGCACGTCGAGGGCCAGCTCTGGAATCAGCAGGGTGGCCTGCGGGCCGCGCCGCGCCACGACGACGGCCTCCCACTCGCGCTCTGGCTGCGCGGCGACAAAGCGCAGGGTGTGGTGACGGCGGCTGAGGCGCTCGGCCTGCCGAGTGGCGTCGGCGTTCATGCTCGCCTGCGCGACCCGCTCGGCGACCGCCTTGCCACTCAGGGGTTCGCCCCCGGTCAGGAGCGCCCGCAACTGCTGGTGCACGACGAGGTCGAGGTAGCGGCGCAGCGGGCTGGTGGCCTGCGCGTAGAGGTCGAGGCCCATCCCGTGGTGTGGCCCCGGCGCGGGCTGAAAGCGGGTGCGGGCCAGGGTGCCCCGCCGCGCCCAGTGCGCGGGGAGGGTGTCGCCCCGCACCTCCCGCGTGGGGGCGTCCTGGGTGGCAAAGGGCAGCGCCAGCTCATGGTCATCCCCGTAGATGGCCGCCGCCCAGCCCGCCAGCGTCATGCATTCCTGCACGACGAAGCGCATCTCCGGCTTGGGCAGCGGCGAGACGACCACGCCCCGTTCGTCGGCCTTGACCCGCACCTCCGGCAGGTCGATGGTGAGTGCCCCCTCGCCCTCGCGCAGCTCGCGGCTGGCGCGGGCGAGGCGGGCCAGCGACACGAAGGGTTCCTCGCCCGCCTCCAGCCGTTCCTGCGCCTCCAGGTAGCTCAGGCGGGTGACCCGCACCCTGGTGAGGTGTACGTCCACCGCGTCGGCGTTGCCGTCGGCACCCAGGTCCAGCGAGATGGACAGGGCGGGCGAGGTCTCGTGCAGGCCCAGGCCCGCCCGCTCGACCACCTCATCGGGCAGCATTCCGACGGTGCGGTCAGGGAGGTAGAGGGTCGCCCCCCGCGCCCGCGCCTCCTCGTCGAGCGGGCTGCCGGGTGGCACAAGCGCGGCCACGTCCGCCACGTGCACCCACAGACGGCTGAGGCCTCCGCCGAGGGCTTCGAGGCTCACCGCGTCGTCGGGGTCACGGTTGCCCTCGTCGTCGATGGCAAAGGCGGGCAGGTGCGTGAGGTCCAGCCGGGGTTCATCCGCAAAGTCGGGCACGGGCAGGGCCACGCTGCTGAGCGCTGCCCCCAGGCGGTCGGCGTAGGGCGTCCGCGCCTCATCCCACAGCCCCAGCCGCAGCAAGAGGGCGTGCGCGGCCTCCGGCGTCTCCGGCTGCGAGAGGTCGCGCAGGGTGCGGCTCTTTTCTGCCTTGCCCCGCGCGAGCAACTCCACCTCCGTCCGCTGGGCAGGCGTGAGGTCCGGCAGGGCAGGGGAAGGGGTGCTCATGGGCATGAGGATACGAGGAAGGGACCGAAAGCACTGAGTGGCAAGTCTGGGTTTCCAAAAGTCCAAAGCGGCGTTGAACTCGCCTCAGGTGCGCCGCTGGGCCAGCCAAAGCGACGAGCCTAAAAACACGTCTTGGGGCGCATTCTCCTCAGTTGGAAGGCATACGTCCTTTGTGCGGGTATAAAGTCGAACTTGACACTTAGGCAAAAAAGTGTTTCTATCCTTGTCAAGGAGGAGCGCATGGATGAGCAAGCGAGCGCCGGATTTCGCGCACAGGTCGAGCGTCTGGTGGCCGAGGGCAAACTCACCCCCGAGGAGGGGCAGGACCTGCTGGGGGAACCAGAAGGCCAGGTGGCGCAGGAAAAGAGCGCAGCGGAGGAGGGGGCCGCGCACTCCACGGCGTCCGGCGAGGACACGCCGCCCCATCTTCTGCTGGACGTGAGCGGCTTCGCGCTGCGGGTGGTGCAGGATTCGGGCGTGAGCGGGCCGCAACTCCACGCCAGCGAAGAAGGCCGTCTGACGCTGGAGGCGACACCCCAGGGCTGGCGGGTGGCCCGGCAGGGCGGCGAACGCTTCTACGGCTGGAGCAATCTCTCCGCCATCCTGACGGTTCCGTTCGAGCCGCACGACGCGCAGGTCAGCGTGGGCGGGGGCAGCGTGAGCCTGCCGGAGCTGCGCGGGGTCGCCCACCTGCGGGTCGGCGGCGGCAGCGTGAGTCTGGAGGGCGCAGCCGAGCTTCAGGCTCAGGTGGGGGGCGGGAGCCTGCGGGCGGGGGACATCGCTGGACCGGTGGCCCTCAAGGTCGCGGGCGGCAGTGCTCGGTTGGGCAATGCGGGTGCCTTGGTCGGCACGGTGGCCGGGGGCAGCCTGGTCTGGGAACCGCGGCTGCTGGGCGGCGAGCACACCCTGAGCGTGTCGGGTGGCAGCGCCCGCATCGGCCTTCAGCCCGGCAGCGGCGTGAACCTGCACGCCCAGGCCACGGCGGGCAGCGTCAAGGCCAGCTTCCCCCTCCAGAAGTCCGGCCAGTACGCCACCTACACCTACACCGGGGTGCTGGGCGACGGCGGCGCTTCCCTGCGGGTCAAGGTCGCGGGCGGCAGCCTGGTGGTGGACGCGTGAGGCGGGCCGTAGGTGGAAGCGTTAGAAAAGGAGGGGCTTCACGATGAGGGAAAAGGTCCGGCGCATCCTCGACCTCGTGCGGGTGGGCAAACTCACGCTGGAGGACGCGGCCCCGCTGCTCGCGGCCCTCAGCCCCCGGCTGGCGCTGACCGAGGCCGACCGCGACCTCGTCGCCGCGCTGCTCGCGCGCGAGGACCTCAGCAGCGGGCAGGTGGCCGAACACCTGCTGCTGCTGCGCGGGGTGCGGGATGTGCCCCAGCCGCCGCCCCCGCCCCGTGCGCCGCAGGGTCCCGGCCAAAGCATCTGGGACGGACGCGGACGCCGCGGCCTGGCCCCGGTGGGGGACCTCATGGACAGCGTGGGGGCCGTGCTGGAGCGGGTGGGCGAGGTCGTGGAGGTCGCGACGGGGAGCGGCGCGGCCCGCGGCCAGCCCCCTGCCGCCGCGCCGCGCATTCTGCGGGTGGAAGTTCAGTCCGGCGAGGGCGACGAGTACGCGGCGAACCTGCCCGTCAGCCTCGCGCCTCACCTGGGCAGGCTGATTCCGCCGCACGGCCAGCGGGCGCTGGAGCGGGCAGGCCTGAGCGTCGAGGCCTTGCAACTCCTTTTGGCGGCAGACCCCGCCCCCGGTGACCTCCTAGACGCCGAGGACAGCGAGGGAAATGCGGTCCGCATCTCTCTGAAGTGAGGCTGAAATGAGGGCTAGAGGCGCGGTGGGGGCGTCCTGCTCCCCCCCTTGGCCTCCCCCCGCGCCCCGTACCCTGACCCCATGTCCAGACCCCTGCCTCTGCCTTTCCCCGACGAGACCGAAGCCCCCCTGGTCACCGAGCTGCGCTTTCCGACAAGCGGCGTGACCGTGCGCGGCGCATTTGAACTCAACGAGTTTGCCACCCTGTCCCCAGAGAATCTGGAGTTCCTGCGGCTGTATATCCGCGTGCGCGGCAACCTCAAGGAAGTCGAGCGGGTGCTGGGCCTGAGCTACCCCACCGTGCGGGCACGCTTTGACACCCTGCTGCGCGCCATCGGCTATGAACCCGAACCCGCCGACCCCCAGAATGAGGTGATTGAGCGGCTGGAGCGCGGTGAAATCACCCCCGACGAGGCGGCGCGGAAGCTGCGGCGTTAGGCCAGGGCCAGCCTGCAGGAGGGCGGCGCAATCCCCCATATGGCCTCATATCCCTGGGGGGTAGCCAGTCTCCCCGCACGGCGCTAGGCTGGCGGGGATGGCATGGCGGGCACCGGGAACTCTGGCGGGCAGGCCGGAGTTCCGCTTCCGGTACGGCTCGCTGCTCGTCGTGCTTGTCGGGGTGATGGTGACCTCGGTGCTCACGCTGCTGCTGTCGCCGGGCGAGGGCTTCGCGGCGGTCGACCGCCTGGGGCTGGGACTGCTGGCCCTCAAAAACGTGGTCTTGAGCGTTTGGTTGTGGCGTCGCCCCGCAGACTTCGTGCGGGTGGGCCTGCTGGAGCTGGCGCTGGAAGCCGCCGCTGGGCTGTACAAGTTCTGGAGTGCGCTGCACGGCGGAAGCGAGGTGTTTGGGCTGGGGGCCTACAGTTACTGGCTTTCGCTGAACTACTTCGTGGCGTCACTCGTGCTGCGGCCCGGCGCGGCCCTTGCCGTCTCGCTGGGGTGGTTCGCGGCGCTCCTCACGGTGGGGGGGCTGTACTGGTTCTCGCCGGAAACCACGCCTGCCCAGCGGGCGGGGTCGGGCAACTCCTTGCTGCAACTGTACCTGTCGCACCTCACCCTGATGGCCTTTTTAACCCTGCAGGGGCGGCTGCTGCGGCGTTCTCTGCGGGCCATCGTCCGCGCCGAGCGTGAAGCCCGGTTTGCCCGCACGGACGGCCTCACGGACCTGGCCAACCGCCGGCAGCTCGATGCCTGGCTCGCGGAGACTGGGGGCTTCGCGGTCTGGAGCGTCATCCTCTTTGACATCGACCGCTTCAAGGAGGTCAACGACCGGCATGGGCACGCGGCGGGCGACCGGGTGCTTCAGGCGGTGGCTGGGGCAGCGCGCTCGGCCCTGGGTCCCGGCGAGCGGCTGGGGCGCTGGGGCGGCGAGGAGTTTCTCGTGGTGCTGCCGGGGCGGACGCAGGCGCAAGCGGCGCAGCTGGCCGGGCAGCTCTCGGCGGCGGTCGCGGGACTGGTGCTGCCGGAGATTGGCCCGGTGACCGTGAGCTGCGGGGTGGCTCAGGCGCAGCCCGGCGAGGCGGCGGGCGAGGTGCTGGCCCGCGCCGACGCTGCGATGTACCGCGCCAAGGCGGAGGGCCGGGCGCGGGTGCAGCTGGCGGGGTGAGGGTGAGTCAGTCCTCGGTCTCGCCCCGGCGTGCTCGCCACTCGGCGTAGGTCATTCGCTCCAGGTCGAAGGTGTCTCGCGTGTAGGTGTAGGTGCCGCGCCCCCCCAGGCGGCCCACCAGGTCGAGCGCCGCCGTCTCCACGTGGAGCCTTGCGGCGTCGGCCAGCGCGTCCGCCCGCAGGTGCAGGCCCAGCACCTCGCCCAGAATGACGCGGGTGCGGCCCACAGTCACCGTCTGGACCTCGCGGCACTCCAGCGCGGCAGGGCTGAGGGCCACCCGCGGCACCGCCACCCGCACGCCGGGGGCAAGCGCCACCCCCACCGCCCGCGCTTCGCCGCGCTCGCGCGGAAAGTCGGTCGCGGTTTCGTTCATGGCCCCGGCCAGCGCCGCGCTCACGAGGTTGACCGTGAACTCGCCGCCGGGGCCGATATGAAGCGCGGTGTCCTTGGGCGTGCCATCGGGGCGGTCGCCGGGGGCAAAGGCCACCACGGCGGGGTCCGTGCCCATCAGGCCGAAAAAGGAGTAGGGCGCGAGGTTGACCTCGCCGCCGGGTCCCAGGGTGCTCACCCAGGCGATGGGCCGGGGCACCACAACCGCCGTGAGCAGTTTGTAGCGCTGGGGCGCGGAAAGGGCGGCAAAGTCGAAGTGCTCGGAGGCGGGCACCGGGGCTTCAGGAGTCATGGGGCCAGCGTAGTGGCGGTATCCTGCCCGCGTGTCAGGGGACCCCCTCACCTACCGCGAGGCCTACGCACGGCTCTCGCGCATCGCCGCCGAACTCGAAAGTGGAGAAGCCGACCTCGACCGGGTTCTCCCCCTGCTGGAAGAGGCCCGCGCCGCCTACGCCGCTTGCCGGGAGCGCCTCGCGGCGGTACAGGCGGCCCTGGCAGAAGACTGGGATGGGGAGGAGGGCGAGGGAGAGGACACCGCCGAGACAGACGAGGTGGATTTCTGACGCGCCGAAACAGCGGGTATCCTCCCCTCATGAGTGACGTCCGCCGCGCTGCCCCCGAAGCTGCCGCAGCCGCCCCCCGCGTGAATCCCCTGGTGTACCGGGCGGTCCTGTGGGTGATGGGCTTGCCGCTGCGCTTGCGGGGAGAGCGCCTGGAGGTGCAGGGCCGCGAACACGTGCCGCCCCCCGGCACCCCCCTCATCGTGGCGGCCAACCACCGCACGGCCCTTGACCCCTTTGTTATCGCCCTCAGCCTGCCGCCGGGGCGCTTCCTTCAGTTCATGGCGAAAAAGGAGCTGTTTGTCCCGGTCATCGGCCACATCATCCGCGCTGGGGGGTCTTTTCCGGTCGACCGCAGCACGAATGACCTCGGCGCGGTGCGCACCAGCCTGCGCGTCTTGCAAGCGGGGGGCACGCTGGGCATCTTTCCGGAGGGCACCCGCAGCGGCGGCGAGCTGCACGGCGGGGTCGCGCTGCTGGCCCTCAAGGGCAAGGCCCCCATCCTGCCCGTCGGCCTGCGGCGCGAGGGGCGGCGCTGGCTGGTGCGCTTTGGGCCGCCCATCCCGCCCACCGGAAGTGTCAAGGCCCTCACCGCCGAGGTCGGCGACCGCCTCGCCGAACTCGCCGGAGAAGCCCTGCCCAGCCGCAGGGGGAGGGACGGGGGGCACTCAAGCGGCGGGGGAGAAGGCGCATAAAAGCCCCTTTTCCCCTCCGCTTTGCCCTATAGTGCCCCCCGACGGAGGCAGGGAAAGTCCGGTGAGAGTCCGGCACTGTCGCGCAACGGTAACCCCCCCAGGGGAAGTCCGAACACCGGCCCCGTCCCGGCCTTCGCCCCAGGGCGCAGCCGGATGGCCTGACCTCTCGCGGACTGGAGGGACCGCCCTGGCGCAGCGAAGCCGCCTCCCCGCGGGGCCGCGCCGCCGCCCCGGACGCGCCGCAGCCCCCCACTCCGCCCCCCACCGGGGCGGTGTTGTTGTCTTCGGCTTGCCGGCCCCGCGAGAAAAGAGGCTCAAAGGAGCAGCCATGAAGACTCTTCCTGCCAAAACTGCGCTGGCCGCGTCCCTGCTGGCCCTGCTGCCCGCCGCGGCGGCGACGACCTATCCCCTCACCCTCACCGATGACCTGGGCCGCAAGGTCACCCTCAAAGCGGAGCCGCGGCGCATCGTGAGCATGCTGCCCAGCACCTCCGAGACCCTGTGTGCTATCGGCGCTTGCGACAAGCTGGTTGGCGTCGACGACTACAGCGACTTTCCCCAGCAGGTGCAGCGCCTCCCCAAGCTGGGCGGGCTGTATGACCCCAAGGTTGAACAAATCGTGGCCCTCAAGCCTGACCTGGTGCTCGTGAGCAAGTACGGCAAGCTCGAAGCTCCCCTCACCCAAGCGGGCCTGACGGTGGTGGCGGTCAATCCCGAAACCTACGACGAGGTCTTTTCCAAGACGCTGACCCTGGGCCGCATTGTGAACCGCGAGACGCAGGCGAAAAACCTGGTGCTCAACATGCGCCGCGAGATTGCCAAGGTCGAGATTCTGACCAAAAACGCGGCCCGCAAGCCGACGGCCTACTTCGAGATTGACCCCACCCCCTACTCCATCGGGCCGAACTCCTTTATGGGCGTGCTGCTGACCAAAGCCGGAGCGCGCAACATCATTCCCGCCTCGCTGGGCGACTTTCCCAAGGTGGACCCCGAACTCATCGTGAAGGCCAACCCGGAGCTGATGCTGGGCCTCAGCCGTCAGCAGGCGGCGGCTCGCCCCGGCTGGAGTGGCCTCAGGGCGGTCAAGACGGGCCGGGTCATCGAGCTGCCCAAGGAGCTGAGGACCATCCTCAGCCGCCCCGGTCCCCGGCTGCCCCAGGCGCTGCGGGGGCTGGCGCAGCTGGTGCACCCGGAACTCTTCCGGTGAGGCTGGCGGGCCGTGAGCCTTGAGCGCCCCGCCGCTGCGAGTACGCCGCGCCCGTGGCGGCTGGGGCGCACCGCCGCGCTGGTGGCCGTCCTCCTCGCCGCCGTCGTGCTGGCGGTGGGCCTGGGCAGCGTGACCATTCCCCCGGCGGAGGTGCTCGGTGCCCTGGGGCGCGGGGTGACCAGCCTCTGGACGGGCGCGGCGCTTTCGCCCGAAGACACCATCGTCTGGCAACTGCGGCTGCCGCGGGTGGCGATGGGTGTGCTCGTGGGGGCGTGCCTGGCCGTGTGCGGGGCGGCTTTTCAGGGAGTCTTTCGCAACCCGCTGGCTGACCCCTACCTGCTGGGGGTGGCGAGCGGGGCGGGCCTGGGGGCGACCGTCGCCATCGTCGCGGGGTGGCCGCGCCCGCTGGTGCCGGTGGTGGCCCTCGCCGCGGCGCTGGGGGCGGTCAGCCTGACCCTTGCCCTGGCCCGCGAGGGCCGCCGCCTGCCCCCCACCCGGCTGATTCTGGCGGGGGTGGTCGTGGGCAGCGTCCTGAGCGCGGTGTCCACCTTTCTGATTCTGCGCGGCGAGGACCGGGCGCGGCAGGTGCTCGCCTACACCCTGGGTGACCTGGGCTTCAGCGGGTGGGGGGACCTGGCGACCGTCTTGCCCTACGCGCTGGCGGGGGGCGGCGTGCTGCTGGCGCTGGGCCGGGCGCTCGACACCCTGGGGCTGGGCGACCTCACCGCCCGCTCGCTGGGCGTGCCGGTCGAGCGGCTGCGGCTCCTTGTCGTGCTCGCCGCGAGCGTGGCGACCGCCGCCGCCGTCGCTTACGTGGGCATCATCGGCTTTGTGGGGTTGGTCGTGCCGCACGTCGTGCGCTTGGCATGGGGGGCGGGGCACCGGGTGCTCTTGCCCATCTCGGCCCTCGCGGGGGGCACCCTGCTGGTCCTCGCCGACCTGCTGGCTCGCACCACGCCCCTCTCGCAGGTGGGTGTGGTGACGACCCTGCTGGGGGGGCCGTTTTTTCTGTGGCTGCTGCGGCGGGGGGGCCATGAGTAGCCCGGTGACGGGCACGGGCACCCTGGAGGCCCGCGACCTCCATGTCCGTGCCGGGAGCTTTCCCGCCGTGCGGGGGGTGACGGCGGCCTTTCGGGAGGGCGAGTTTTGCGCGGTCATCGGGCCAAACGGGGCGGGCAAAAGCACACTGCTGCGGGCGCTGCTGGGCCTCACGTCGCCGCAGGCGGGCGAGGTGCGGTTGCTGGGCCGCTCCCTCCCGGAGTGGACGCGGGCGGAGCGGGCGCGGACGCTGGCCTACCTCGCGCAGGGGGAAGGGCTGCCGGAGGCGGCGCGGGTGCGCGACGTGGTGGCGCTGGGCCGGGGCGCGGGCGACTGGGCCTGGGGCCTGATTCCGCGCCGTCCCTGGACCGCCGAGGACGAGGCCGCCGTCGAGCGCGCCCTAGAGCGCACCGACACCGCTCATTTTGCCGAGCGGCGGGTGTCCGAGCTGTCGGGCGGCGAGCGCCAGCGCGTGAGCCTCGCCCGCGCCTTGGCCGCGCAGCCCCGGTTTCTGCTGCTCGACGAGCCGACCAATCACCTCGACCTCGCTTATGGCTTAGACATCATCCGGCACGCCCGCTGCGAGGCCGCCGGGGGGCTGGGGGTGGTGGCCGTGCTGCACGACCTCAACCTCGCTGCCCGCGCGGACCGCCTCGTGCTGCTGCACCGGGGGCAAGTGCTCGCCCAGGGCACCCCCGCAGGGGTCCTCACGCCCGCGCACCTGCACGCCGCCTACAGGTTGCGCGTGCGCGTGCTGCACGACGGGGACCGCCCCCTTATCCTGCCGGAGGACTGATGCCCGCCCGCTACTTCAAAACAAACGGCCATCTGCTCGTCTGCCAGGGCCAGCACTGCCAGGCGCGGGGGTCGTCGCTGCTGCACCGGGCACTCTGGAACCACCTGGAACGGCAGGCGCTCGCCTATTACAAGGCGGGCGGCAGCGTGCGCCTCACCGAAAGCGGCTGCCTGGGGGCCTGCTCCTTCGGCCCGACCCTCTGCGTTTACCGCGCTGCGGAGGGCGGGCTGGAGGAGGGCTGGTACGCGGCGGTGGACTTCCCGCTGGCGACCCGCATCGCCCAGGCGGTGCAGGACGGGACCGAGTTGCCGACAGAACGGAAGTACGGGCCGGAGTAGAGGGTAGACCGCCCTGGCCTGCGGGCGGGGTGCATGACAAGCGGGAAGCGGAGAGAACGTCCTCGGCAAGAGGAAACCCCGGTGTTTCCGCACCGGGGCCATCGAAAGGTGGTGAATCTCCGCTATGCACAAGAAGCGTACCACGCTTGCAGACGGCGTCAAAAGCTGACGCCAAAGCGGGTAACGGCCTGGGCCGGGGCAGTTTCCGCTGTCCTGCTCGCCGTCAAGCTCTTGGTGGAGATCATCCAACTGATCTTCCTCCCTTGACCTGAAGCCTCTCGTGCGCTCCCGCCGCGTTGCCACCTCGCCCAACGGCACCCCCCGGCTTCATAGGCCGGGGGTTTTTGCTGGTGCGGCGCGGGGCGAGAGGGTGAGTCCCGCTGAGCGCTGGCCCTAGCCCCGCACCACCTCTAACATCTTTTCGCCGTACTTGCGCAGCCGCTCCGGTCCCATGCCGCGCACGGCCCGGAGGTCTTCCAGCGTGTAGGGCACCCGGCGGGCGATTTCGGCCAGAGTCGCGTTGCTGGCGATGATGAAGCGGCTGACCTCCTGCCGCCGCGCCTCGGCGTTGCGCCACTCGCGCAGCCGAGCATAGATGGCCGCCTGCTCTTCGGTGAGGTCAGCGGCGGGGTCGGGGGCCGCGCCCGCTTCGCCCGCAGCGGGCAGGTCCGGAGCAAGGTCCGCGAGGGCGGCTGGGGGGGCGGCTTCCTCCGCCTCCCCAGCGGGCGCGGCGGCGTCGGGGGTGGCAAGGGGCGGCTGAACCTCCAGTTCGGGTTCATCGGGTCCGGCGCTGACTGGGGTGGGGAGGGGGGTGGGGTCCTCGTGGCCGCTGCTGCTGAGCACGATTTCGGGCACCCAGGGGGCCTCGGCGGGCGCTTCGGCGGCGGGGGCGGGGGCCTCAAAGGTCACGCGGGTGGGGGGGCCGTCTGGCAGCGGCTGGTCCGGACGGGCGGTGTCCGGCTCCGGGCTATCGGGAAAGGGGGCGAGGCGCGGTTCTTCGGCCCCCGCCGCTGCTGGCCGCTCTGGGCGCTCGCCCCGGTCGCGGCGAAAGCGGTCGCGGCGGGAGCGCGGCTCGTCGTCGCGGGCGGGACGGCGGGGGTCTCCCGGCTCTCGCGCCTCCCCGTCCGCACCGCGCAGCAGGCCGAGGGCCACCTCCGCGTCCTGCAAACCCGGCGTGAGCACGACCCCGCCCGCGACATTGCGGGTCGCGGCGAGCACGCCACCGGGGGGCCAAGGGGTGTCAGGGGCGCTGTCGGGCGGCAGCAGCAGCGCGGTGGGACCAAAGAGAAGGGCACGGCCCCCCAGTCGCTCGGCGAGCTGGCCCACCGTGCGGGCGATGCGGGCCAGGCGCAGCGGCAGGGTCGCCACGTCGCGCAGGGCGAGCGCGACCGCCGTGTCCGAGGGAGCGGGGGCGGCGGGAGCGGGGGCTTTTCCCTGGCCAAACAGCAGCGCGAGGTCGGTATCCCCGAAGCCCGTCAGGGTCACCCCACAGCGGTAAACGACGTAGGCCGCGCCCTGAGTCAACCAACCCCCGCCGGGGGCCAGGGTCGCATCCACGATGACGGGCACGCCGAGGCGTTCGGCGCGGCGCAGCAGCCGCTCGTCGGGTTCGGCCAGCCACACGGCCCGCGCTCCCCCCCAGTCGGCGTCCAGCCCGGCGGCGGCGAGGCCGACATTTGCCAGCGCTGCGCGGCTCACGCCCAGGCGCTCGTCTACCCGCACGGTGCCCGGCCCCAGCAGCGCTCCGAGTTGCCGGGCCAGCGCCGCCTCGCCCGCCAGGGTCAGGCCCCAGTCGGCCCCCTCCAGGTCGGCCAGCGCGCCGGCCAGCCGCGCGTGGGGGTCGCCGCGCTCGGCGTGCAGGGCCACCAGCCGGGCGTCAGGGCGGGCAGAAACGGGGGCAAGGTCAGCAGTCATGTTGCCTATTGTGCCGCACCGGGCCGCAGGCACGCCCCGCGGATGAGGGCAGGGTCAGGCCCGAAGAAAGCGCCCCGCCCCCCGGCGGGTCACTGGGCGGGCAGCCTCAGCACCCTGGTGGGCGAAGAGGACGCCTTCACGCCCTCCGGGGCCTCCCCCCTGACCCTGCGCTCGGTCACGACCTACCGGGGGCTGAACGCCCAGCGGCAGCACGTCTTCAAGACGCAGACGACCTTCCAGGCGTGGTCCTACGAGGTGCGGCTGGGGGCGAAGACGGGCAGACCTTCCGCGCCGAACTGCTGCCCCAGGGCAGCCGCGCGGGGGGCACTTTCCTCATCCGTCCCGACGGCCTGCTGGCGTCGAGCACCGACACCCAGGTTCTGCGCCGGCGCGTCACCCAGCAGACGACCCTGCGGGGGCGGTAGGCTCCTCAGCGCCCGAAGCGCCGCTCCCGTCCCTGAAAGTCCCGCAGCGCCCGTAAGAAGTCCACCCGGCGAAAGCCCGGCCAGTACACGTCGCAGAAATAAAACTCCGAATAGACGCTTTGCCAGAGCATGAACCCGCTGAGGCGAATCTCGCCACTGGTGCGGATGATGAAGTCGGGGTCGGGGATGCCCGCGGTGTAGAGATGGGCACTGATGTGCTCCGGCTTCAGCTCCGCGATGACGTCCGCGAGGCCAGCGCCCGCGGCGGCCCGCCCCGCGAGGTGGCACTTGACTGCGTCTACGATTTCCTCGCGGCCCCCGTACCCCACGGCGATATTGAGGGTCATGCCGTCGTACCCGGCGGTCTTTTCTTCCAGCTCGCGCAGGGCAGCCAGCACCTGGGGCGGAAAAGCGCCGTGCTGCCCGATGGCCCGCACCCGCACCCGGTGGGCGTGAATGCGCGGGTCGGTCGCGAGGCTGCGGGCTTCGCGCTCCAGCAGCCGCAGGATGTGGGCGAGTTCCTCCGGGTCGCGGCTGGTGTTGTCGGTGGACAGCACCCAGATGGTGACCGCTGGAATGCCCAGCTCCAGGCACCACTGGAGGACCTCGTGGGCTTTTTCGGCCCCGAAGGAATGCCCCAGCTCGCGCTGTAGCCCGGCGGCGCGGGCATAGCGGCGGTTGCCGTCCAGAATGAGGCCCAGGTGCCGGGGCAGCCGCCCGTGCCCCCGGACCTCGCGCAAAAGCCGCCGCTCGTAGCCCCACAGCAGCGCCCCGCGTCCCGCGTCCCGGACCTTGCGGAGGCTATGCAGCGCGGCGTAGAGGGGAGGGCGGCTCATCTCGGCGGGCAGTCTAGCGCCTAGGTCGCGGGGGCGGGGTCCCTCCAAAGACGGAGGTCATAGGATTCCGGATGAACAGTTCTGGAAGAACGGTGAATCCCGACGAGCGGGAGAAGGAACCAGGATGACGGAGAGGAGTGAAAGCACCGTACTGGCACAGCTCCGCAGGAGAGCGGAGCGAAGGGGCTGGAACGGATTCTTCGGAATCCGTATCACTCCGGCGCAAACAGTGACGCCGCCCGCTGCCGCCACAGCGCGAGCGCCTTGTGGTCCAGCCGCGAGAGGGCCTCCCCCGCGACCGGGACCGGGGCCGGGCCGCCCGCCCCCGCGTAGACCGCCAGCCGTATCCGGCGGTGGGTCATCGTATGCCGCACCTCGCCCAGCTCGCCGCGAACGGCAGCCCCCAGCCGAGCGCTCAGGCGGGCCAGGGCGGCGGCGTCCCCCTCGTCCCCGCGCACCTCCTCGCTGGGCAGGCCCATGAGTCCCCCCAGCAGCGAGCCGCCGCGCCGCTCCAGCACGGCCCGCTCCGCGTCCCCGATGAGCAGCGCGACCGCCCGCACCTCGCGCACCGCCGCCCGCTCCTGCGGGGCCGGAAAGCCCGCCGGGTGGCCCGACGCCCGCGCCGCGCACCAGCCCGCGAGCGGGCACTCGGCGCAGCGGGGGGCCTTGGGGACGCAGACGGTCGCGCCCAAGTCCATCAGCGCCTCATTCCAGGCACCGGGGCGAGCGGGGTCTAACAGTTCGTCGGCGCGGGCCTGCACCCAGGCGGGAGAGGGCCGCGCCTCGCCCCACAGCCGCGCGAGCACCCGGCGCACATTGCCGTCATTGACCGCCCGCGCTTCGCCGTGCGCGAGGCTGCTGACCGCCGCCGCCGTGTACGGTCCCACCCCCGGCAGCGCCCGCCAGCCCTCGTAACTCTGCGGCCAGCCCTCCCGCACCACAACCCCCGCCGCCCGGTGCAGGTTGCGGGCGCGGGCGTAGTAGCCGCAGCCCTCCCAGGCCTTGAGCACCGCTTCGAGGGGCGCGGCGGCCAAGGCTTCTACGGTCGGAAAGGCCGCGAGAAAGCGCTCGAAGTACACCCGGCCCCGCGCGACCTGCGTTTGCTGAAGCAGCACCTCTGACACCCACACCCGGTAGGGGTCGCGCCCGCCCTCCGGTCCCCTGCGCCAGGGCAGGTCGCGGCCCCGCGCGTCAAACCAGGTCAGCAGCGCCCGGCGCAGGGCGGGAAGGTCGGCGAGCGCGGGCGTCACAGAAGGGAAGATAGCGGCGTCCGCCGCCGCAGAAAGCGGGGCGGGGAGCGCACTCTGGGACGGGCCTTGAGCCGAGCTTGAGCCAGCTCCCTACAGAAATGGGGAGGTGCGGAGGGGCTATGTGCTATGCAGGAACAAGCAATGGTCCTGCGCCGTGTCAACGGCTGGGAGCGTGGCAATCACCTGGAGGGGGGTAATGCGAACGCGGGAGGCGACCTTGAAGGCGTACAAGTACCGCCTGTATCCCACACGGGCGCAGGAGGACGCGCTGAGCCTTACCCTCACGCTCTGCCAGCGTCTGTACAACGGGATGCTCGAAGAACGGCGGGGCGCGTACAAGAAGGCGGGCAAGAGTCTCACCGCCTACGACCAGATGAAGTCCTTACCGGAGGTCAAAGCCGCCCTCCCGGAGTATCAGGGCGTCAATGCCCAGGTGCTTCAGGATGTCGCCAAAAGGCTGGACAAGAGCTTCAAGGGCTTCTTCCGGCGCGTGAAAGCGGGGCACAAAGCCGGATACCCGCGCTTTCGTGGGCGGGACAGGTACGACAGCTTCACGTACCCCCAGCCGAGTCAGCACAGCGTCTCCGGGGACGGGAAGCATGTCTATCTGCCCAAAATCGGCAACGTCCGCATTCGGTTGCACCGACCTTTTTCGGGCAAGCTCAAGACCCTCACCGTCAAGCGGGAGGGCCAGGAGTGGTACGCGGTGCTGACCTGCGAAGCCCCCAGGGCCGAACCCCTGCCGCTCACCGGGAGTGCGGTGGGGATAGACCTGGGGGTGAATCATCTCGTCATCACCTCCGATGGGGAGTTCGTGGACAACCCGCGCTTTTTGCGTTCAGCCCAGAAGCGGCTCCGGGTGGCGCAGCGTTCCCTGTCGCGCAAGAAGCGGGGGAGCAACCGGCGCAAGAAGGCGAAAGCCGCTGTCGCTCGGTTGCACCTGAAGGTGAAGCGCCAGCGGGACGACTTGCACCACAAAGTCGCCCTGAAGCTGGTGCGGGAGAACGACCTCATCGCGCATGAGGAACTGAACATCACTGCTCTGACCCGAACCCGGTTGAGCAAAAGCGTGCTGGATGCGGGCTGGGCCGGTTTGCTGGACAAACTGCGGGCCAAAGCGGAAGAAGCTGGGCGCGTCGTGGTAGGTGTTTGCCCCAAGTACACCTCGCAGGACTGCCACCAGTGCGGGCATCGGGAGAAGCATTCCCTGTCCGTGCGGGAGTTCATCTGCAAGGGGTGCGGGGCGGTTCTGAACCGAGACTGGAACGCCGCCATGAATATTTTGGCAAGGGCCTTGCCATCGGTGGGCAACGTAGACCAACGGGTCATGCGTTCACCGAGAAGCCCCGCGATTCATCGCGGGGAGTAGGTCACTTCATCCTCGCCAACGACCGCGACGAGCTGTGGTTTATCTGCCAGCGGCACCTGCGCTTTGCGGGGCTGCACGACACGGCGGCCCACCACCTCCCCGGCCCTGACCCCCTGCTGGGGAGCGCGGCAGACTGAGACACCGAGGGGCGGACGCCCCCGCCGGGACGTCCGCCCTCCTTCTTCTGACCCTTACGGCAGGCTCTTGACGTAGTTGTAAATGGCCTCGATGCGCTCTGGGGTGGCTTCTTTTCCGTTCAGGCCGACTTCGGCAAAGCGGGGCATGACGGGCGCGAGGGTGCGGCCTCCGGGGGCTTGGCCGTGCAGCACGGCGGCGGCAAAGTCGGTTCCAGACCAAGCGGCGCTCGCGGCCAGGCCGGGGCCGACGCCGCCTTGAGCCTGTGCCCCGTGGCAGCCCCCGCAACTGCTGGCATAGAGGGCTTGCCCATTGACCGCCGCGTCTCCGGTGGCGGGCATCACGGTAGCCCCGCCGCCCGTCTCGTGTGCGACCCCCACCCCGGCGCGGTAGGACCCCATGCCGATGGCGGCAGCGAGCGCGGCAAAGACGACAAAAGCCGTGATTTCCCGGCGGCTGAATCCGTCCCCCGCCATCAGTAGAGCCTCCAGCCGGGCACAAGCTGCATCTCGGCGAAGAGCCGCGCCATGACGGGGCCGTACATCAGCACCACCAGCACGAGCGCGGCCGCCCACAGCGCCAGCAGCGGCTCGGTGGCCCTGACGAGCGGGCTGGCCGTCGCGAGGCTCTCGCCCGCCGGGCTGATGGCCTCCGAGTAGGGGAGGGGGGCGGCTTGCTCGCCGTCATCCACCCGCGGGGACAGGAGCATCCGGAAGAGCACGGAGAAGTACAGCACCGCGCTGACGAGCAGAATCACGCCGCTGACCGCGGTCAGCAGGGTGGGCAGGGCGAGGGGAAGGTTGCCGAAGGCGTCCACTGCCGCCGCGCTGACCTGCGAGCGCCGGGGCACCCCGTACAGCCCCTGCCAGTGCATGCCGAGCGCAAAGACCATCATGCCGAAAAACCACGTCCACACCGACCACGAGGCCAGGCGCAGGGAGGGCAGCCGCTTGCCGGTTAGGTGTGGAATCAGCCACAGGGAGACCCCCATAAAGGTCAGGGTGGTAGCGGTCCCCACCGTGATGTGGAAGTGTCCTGGAATCCAGGTGGTGTTGTGCACCACCCCAGAGAAAGACGAGCTGGCGTTCACGACGCCGCCCGCGCCCCCCGCGATAAAGGACACCATCGCCAACACCTGGGCGCTGAAGACCGCGTTCCCCCACGGCAGCTGGGCCACCCAGCCAAAGAGGCCCCGGCCTCCGCGGGCGCGGGCCGCGTCCTCCAGGGCCGCCCCCACGCTAAAGGCGGTCAGGAGGCTGGGCACCGCGATGAGGAAGGTCAGGAACATGTGGATGTTCTTCCAGAGATTGGGGATGTTGGGGTCGGCGTACTGGTGGTGCAACCCGACGGGCACGCTGCTGAGCAGGAACATCACGAACACCAGCCGGGTCAGGGGTTCGGAAGCGAGGCGGCCCCCCGCTTGCCGGGGCAAAAAGGCATACCACGAGATGTAGGCGGGCAGCACCCAGAAATACACGATGGCGTGCCCGGTCCACCAAAACAGCGTTTTGGAAACCAGGGGGTCAACGCCCCCCACCAGCCCCAGCGACCAGGGAATCAGCAGCGCGACAACCTCCACAACGATGCCGAGCGCGGCCAAGGCCCACATCATCCAGGTCGCCACGCTCATAAAGGCGACGAGGGGGGTCACCTTGCCGGGGTTGGCCCGTTTCCAACGCAGCCAGGTGTGCACGACCTGCCCCACCACGAGCAGGCTGGACCCCACCATGAGGGCCGCTCCGATGTAAAAGAGGGCGTCCCCCTGCATGGGCGGGTAGAAGGTGTACAGCAGTGTGGCCCCGTTCGTGAGCAGAGGCACGGCAGCCAGCAGGAGGCCCAGGGTCATCAGGGCGTAGGTGAACCACGCGAAGCGCAGGTTGATGCGCATCCCCAGGTCGCGCACCGGGAGATACAGCATCCAGCCAGAGATAAAGAACTGGGTAAAGACGAGCGCATTGAGCACCCCGTGCAGCGAGAGGCCCTGGTAGTAAGACCCCAACAGGTTGCGAATGACGGGCCACTCATAGACGTTGATGCCGCCGTAGTTGAGCGCTTGCAGCGGCCCGATGAGGACGCCGATGAAGAGCGCGAGAAAGGCGGTCACAATGTAGAACTGGGTGACTTTCTTGAGCGAGGCGAGGTAGGCCACGTCGCCCACCGCCGGAGCCTCGCGGATGGGATGAACGAGTGGTGCGGGCCTTGAGGAAATCGTCACAGGTCTACTCCGTTTGGTTCTGGGTGCCCGGAGCCTCCACCACAATGGTGTTCACCATGTTGTGATGTCCGGTGCCGCAGTACTCGTTGCACACCAGGCTGAGGGTTCCGGGACGGCGGAAGGTCGTGGTAAAGCTCGTCACCTGCCCCGGAATCGCCGTCGCGTTGATGTTGGTGCCCGTCACCTGGTAGCCGTGCATCACGTCCGCCGAGGTGAGGTGGATGGTCACCGGGCGTCCGGCGGGTACCCGCAGGGTGGCGGGCTGAAAGGCAAAGGCGCGGGCGACCACAAAGGCTTCCAGCGTGCCGTCGGGGTTCTCGCGCAGGCCCGGCTCGGCAAAGGGCGTAGCGGCGAGGTTGCGGGGGTCGAGGCGGCCACTTTCCACCCCGGTGATGTGATGGCCCCCCCCGGTGCCTTCGATGGCTGTATACGTGCCGCTGATGAAGCTGGCGATGGCCGCGACGAACAGCAGCACCGCCATCAGGGTGGCGATGCCAAACCAGATGGCCTCGTAGCGCTCCAGAGAATGATGCTCTAGCCGGGGCGCGGGCGCGGACGGGCGGGGAGCCATCTCAGCTCCGCCCCTGCTGCACGCCGAGCACCAGCATCCACAGCCAAATCATCGTGAGCACCAGCACGGCCACCACCATCAGCGTGCCGATGGGCGCGGTGCCGGGGGCGTGCTCTTCGGGGGCGGCCTCCTGAGCCGGGGGGCGGTCGGTAGATGCGGGGGGTCGGGTCATGGGGTCGGCTCCTGGAGGGTCTGCGGGACTGGCTCTGCGGCGTAGGCGCGCAGCAGGTCGGTCACGGTGACCATGCCCATCACCTCGCCGCGCTCGCTGACGACGGGCAAGCCGCCGATGCGCCGCGAGAGCAGGGTGCGGGCCACGTCGCGGGCGTCGGCGTCGGGGGTGGTCGTGATGACGCTGCGGCGCATCACGTCGGCGACGCGAATCCCGGCGAGCTGGGTGGTGGCCTCCCACATGCTCAGGGTGGTCACCCGGCCCGGCAGGGTTTCGCGCAGGTCGCGGTCGGTCACGATGCCGACCAAGGTGGTGCCCTCCACCACGGGCAAGCGGCGAATCCCGTGCTGGCGCAGGAGGTGGGCCGCATCCGGCACACTCAGGTCGGGCGCGGCACAGACGGGGGGACGACTCATCAGTTCGGAAACAAGCAAGGTAAAGCCCTCCTCATTGCGGAGGGTCTCGCCGGGGCATTACGGGGTCATTACCGGGGGAGCATCCAGCCCTCAGCTTCTGGCAAGCCGCCCCGCGCTGGGGGGGCGGGGCTGGGACAGTGAGCCAGGGGGCCTCTGAACCGAGCTGGCGGCTGGATGCTGGTGCTGGCTGCTGGTGCTGGCTGCTGGGAGCTGCCTTTACGGCTCCTTTGGCCCCCGCAGCGCCGTCAGCAGCGGAGCGCGGTGCTGCTGCTCGGCCTCGCGGCAGACCAGTTCCCCGGCCTTGAGGCGCTCGGCGAGGAGCACGGTGTCGGGCATGGGGGTATCGCCCACCTCGTCGCGCAGGAAGCGGCGGTAGCGGCGGTAGTGCTCGACCGCCTCGAAGCGCCCGCGGGTCTGGGTGAGGCAGGCCATCAGGCGCTGGTGGTGGTCCTCGCCAAGGTAGGGGTCAGCCCCGACCGCCTGCCCCAGCGCCTGCACCGCGAGCGGGCATTCCCGGCGCAGGCAATGCAAGGTCGAGAGGGCCACGTAGGCCCGCACCCGCAGCGAGCGCCAGTAGAGCCTCGCCTCCTCGACCCACTCGGCGCGAATCTGCGGCAGGTACTCGCCGTCCACGCACGACAGTGCCCGGCGCAGCGCCTCCTCGCGCCCCGCGTCGTCCTTCGCGTGGGCAGCGGCTTCCATACCGCCTTGCAAAATCGCCGTGTCGCTCGCGGCCAGCAGGTCGGGGTGCAGCAGGTAGCGCCCGCGCACCTCGGCCACCGCGTCGGGGCGGCCCAAGGTGGCCCGCAGGCGGTGCAGCGCCACCCGGAAGCGGTTGGCGGCGGCGGGGGTGTCGTCTAGGCCCCACAGGTCCGCAAGCAGCTCGGCGCGGTAGGCCCCGTTCGGGTGCGCGTGCAGGTACCACAGCAGCTCTTCCGCGCTGCGGGCGGGCCAGCTCAGGGGTTGGCCATTCACCGTAACCAGTGCGTCACCGAGGGTCCGTAGGTGCAGGGCCGGGGGGGCAAGCCGGGGACTCGTCATTTCTCGTGACTCCCTTCACGAATAGCCTGCGCTGGTGCGAACAGGCAGGTGTCCCGACTGAAGGCGGAAGGCTTTCGCCAACTGTAGCACTCCTCGCAATCTTGCGTCGCTCGGAGGTCTCGCGCAGCATGGCCTCATGAGTGACCTCATCCCCGCTCGCCCGGAGTTCCTCAGCCTCTTTCCCCCGGAAGCCCGCGTGACCCGCCTCGCGGGGGGCTTGGCCTGGGCGGAGGGGCCAACCTACGTGCCTTCGCGGCGGGGGGTGGTCTTTAGCGACGTGCGCCAAAACCGCACCTGGCGCTGGACGGACGCGGGCACCCTGGAGGAGGAACTGCACCCCAGCGACCACCAAAACGGGCATTGCCTCGATGCCCAAGGCCGCCTCGTCGCCTGCTCGCACGGGCGGCGGGCGCTGCTGCGGCAGGAGGAGGACGGCGAGTGGACGGTCCTCGCGGACCGCTTTGGGGGCCGCCGCCTGAACAGCCCCAACGACGTGACCCTGCACCCGGACGGCAGCCTATGGTTCTCGGACCCCACCTACGGCCTCGACAAACCCGAAGAGGGCTACGGCGGGGAGAAGGAACAGCCCGGCAACTTCGTCTACCGCCTCGCGCCGGACGGCACCCTGACCGCTCCCATCCGCGACCGCCGGATGCCCAACGGCCTGGCCTTCCAGTCGCCTGACCTCCTGCTGCTCGCCGACACGGGCAAAGGCGACGGCCACATCCACGCCTACCGGGTCACCCCGAACGGCGAAGCGACGTATGAGCGGGTCTGGGCCACCGTCCGCCCCGGCAAGACCGACGGCCTGCGGGTCGACGAGGCTGGGCGGGTCTGGAGCAGCGCGGGGGACGGCGTGCACGTCCTGTCGCCCCAGGGGGAGGAACTGGGCCGGGTCGCCGTGCCCGAAACGGTCGCCAACCTCTGCTTCGGGGGGCCGCAGGGGACCGACCTCTACATCACCGCGAGCACCGGGCTGTACCACGTGCCGACGCGGGTGCGGGGGCGGGGCTGACAGGCAACAAGGGACGGGGCGCGTGGCCCCGTCCCTCTCCCATCCTGCCTCGCCTCAGCGCAAGCGGGCCTTGTCGTGCAGCTTCTTGGCGATTTCCAGGATTTCGCCCATGTCCCATTCCGGCGAGAAGGCGGCCGAGTCGTGGCCGCCGTCGACGGGCTGGCCACCCTCGATGGAGGTGTACTCGTCGACAAAGACTTCCGAGCCGTCTTCGGGGTGGGTGCCCTGCCAGACGGTGCCGAGCTGGGTGAAGTCGGTGTCGCTGAAGCGGTAGAGCTTGCGGTGCACGCCCTGCTCCATCAGCCGCTTGGATTCGGGGATGAGGTGGGTCGGGATGTTGGGCATGGGCAGCAGCTTTTCCATGTTCACGCCCGACAACGACTCCAGCGCCTTGGCATAGGCAATCTGGTGCACGCCCCCGCGCACGAGCAGATACCCCACGAGCGCCTTCGCGGTGGGGTCGTCCACCATCTCGTAGACGCGCAGCTTGTTGTGCCGCGCCGCGCCCTCCAGAAAGAAGTTGTGGGTCAGGTCCAGCATGAGGTTGCCGCTGGAGTACACGTAGTCCCCCGTCCAGGCCTTGCCGTGCGAGTCCGCAATCATCGCCCCCGGTCCCGCCGCGATGAAGTGCTTGGCGTAGCGCACGTCCTGGGCGTAGGAAAAGGGATGGGTGGTGGGGTCAATCGGCTCCTCGCGTTCCTTGACCTCTGGCCCGGCGAGCAGGCTGTTGATGGTGGCGGCCACCAGCTCCACATGCCCCAGTTCCTCAGCGGCGATGTTGGCGATTAGCTCGTAGTAGGGCCGCAGGGTGTCCTTGCCCCGGAAGTTAAAGGACTGGGTCATGTAGTTCATCAGGGTGGACATCTCGCCGAATCTCCCGCCCATCAGCTCCTGCACGGTGGCCGCGCCGTTGGGGTTGGCTTCTTTGGGAAGCGGGAGGTCAAACTGCAACTTGTCGATGCGTAGGAACATGGGAACCCTCCTCGAACAGTGAGTCACGTGGGTGCATGGGGCCGACCGGTTCATATCTGATGGGGACACCCCCGTCAGAGTGGTGAGGCCCCCCACCATGTGAAGGTCGCCGCAAGGTTCGCCGCGGGAAGCTGACCCTCTGGCAACTCGCCTTAACCGAGCTATCAGCGCCCCCTTCCGGCGGGGCGTTAGGGTGCCGCCGACATAGGAGGTCGGTATGGGCATGTTGGACGGCAAAGTCGCCCTGATGACGGGCGCGGCGAGCGGCATCGGGGCGAGCACGGCGCGGCGCTTCGCGCAGGAGGGTGCCCGCGTGATTCTCGCTGACATGCAGGATGAGGCAGGTCAGCAGGTTCTGAGCGAGATTGCCGGGGCCGGCGGGCAGGCCCTCTACGTCCACTGCGACGTGTCGGACGCCGACTCGGTGCGGGAAGCGGTGGAGGCCGGGGTGCGCGAGTTCGGGCGGCTCGACATCGTGTTCGCCAACGCGGGGGTGAACGGGGTGTGGGCACCCATCGACGAGTTGCAACCGGAAGAGTGGGACCAGACCCTCGCCATCAACCTGCGGGGCACCTACCTCACCGTGCACTTCGCGGTGCCGCACCTCAAGCGGGCGGGGGGCGGCAGCATCATCGTGACGAGCAGCGTCAACGGCACCCGCACCTTTTCCAGCCCCGGCGCGAGCGCTTACAGCACGTCCAAAGCGGGGCAGGTGGCCTTGACCAAGATGATTGCGCTGGAGTTGGGCCGTCACGGCATCCGCTGCAACGCCGTTTGCCCCGGCCTCATTCACACCGACATCGAGGAGCGCACCGAGCACCGGGGCACCGAGAAGCTGGGCATCGAGGTCGAGTTGCCGGAAGGCAGCCCCGCGCTGAACGAGGGCGAGGGCAGCCCCGCCGATGTGGCGGACACCTGCCTCTTTCTCGCCTCGGACCTCAGCCGCCACGTGTCGGGGGTTGAGATTTACGTGGACGGCGGGGCCTCGCTGCTGCGCTGAGCCGCCCCCCTCCTCCCGAAAGGACTCCTATGGGCCTCATCGTCGTTTCCAACCGTGAACCCTACGCGCCCCGGAAGGGAGAAGAGGGCCGCCTCGCCTGGGTGCCCTCCATCGGGGGCCTGACCGCTGCCCTCGACCCGGCCCTGCGGCGCTTGGGCGGCACCTGGATTGCTTGGGGCGAGCGGCACCCGGAGGTGCGCGAGGTCGAGCTGCCGCAGGACGCGCCGCGCTACCGCCTGCGGCGGCTGCCCCTCTCGGAAGCCGAGGTGCGCGACTACTACCACGGTTTTTCCAACCGGGCGCTGTGGCCCATGAGCCATTACTTTGTCGAGCGTACGACCTACCTCTCGGCACAGTGGCGGACGTACGAGGCGGTCAACCGCCGCTTTGCGGAGGCCGTGCTGGAAAGCGGCGCGCCGGACGACCCCGTTTGGGTCCACGACTACCAGCTCGCGCTTGTGCCGCAGCTTATCCGCGACGCCCGCCCCCGCGCCCGCATCGGCTTTTTTTGGCACATCCCCTGGCCGTCGTCCGAGATTTTCCGCACCCTCCCCTGGGACCGCGAGCTGCTGACGGGGCTGCTGGGGGCCGACCTCATCGGCATGCACACCCCCGACTACGTGCGCCACTTTCTCTCGGCCTGCCGCCGGGTGCTGGGAGCAGAGACGGAGGGCGACACCGTGCACTGGCAGGGCCGGGCGGTGCGGGTGGTGGCCCGCCCCATCGGCATCGAGGTGGACGAGTACGCGGCGCTCGCCGCTCGCCCGGAGGTCGAAGAGGCCGCTGGCCGCCTGCGCCGCACCCTGCAAACGCAACTGCTGTTGGGGGTCGACCGCCTGGACTACACCAAGGGCATTCCCGAACGCCTGGAGGCCTTTGACGCCTTTTTGGACACCCACCCGGAGGCGCGGGGCCGGGTGACCCTCTTGCAGGTGGCGGTGCCCAGCCGCGAGCAGGTCGAGTCCTACCGCCAGTTGCGCTCGCGGGTAGAAGGGCTGGTGGGGCGCATCAACGGCAAGCACACGCGGGACGGCTGGTCGCCCATCCAGTACATCTACCGCGGCATGGGCCGCGAGGAACTGGTCGCCCACTACCGCGCCGCCGACGTGATGCTGGTAACGCCCCTGCGTGACGGCCTCAACCTCGTTGCCAAGGAGTTCCTGGCCTGCTCGCGCGATGGGGTGCTGGTGCTCTCGCGCTTTGCCGGAGCCGCCGACGAGCTGCCCGAAGCCGTGCAGGTCAACCCCTACAACCCCACCGGGTTGGCAGAGGCCCTCAACGAGGCGCTCGGCATGTCCCTGGAGGAAAAAAAGGCCCGCCTGACCCGCTTGCAAGAGCGGCTGCGCGGCAGCGACCTGCGGGCCTGGGCCGACGGTTTCGTGGCGGAGCTAAGCGGCGCATGAGCCTGCCCCCGGACCTCCTTGCCCTGGGAAAGCGGCCTCTCCTTGTCCTGGCCGACTATGACGGCACCCTCGCGCCCATCGTCCCCCGCCCGGAGGAGGCGTGGCCACAGCCGGGGGCGCGGGAGGCGCTGGAGCGCCTGCTGGCGGGGGGGCGGCACCGCGCCGCCATCGTGACCGGACGCCTCGCCGCGCAGGTCCAAGCCTTTCTGAGGCTCCCCGACCTGCCCGTCGTCGGGCTGCACGGGATGGAGTGGCCCGGCGAGACGCTGGCCGCCCCCGACGCGGCAGCGCGCCGTGCCCTCATCGCCCAGCTGCCCGACCTTCCCGGCCTGCGGTTGGAAGACAAAGGCTGGACCTTGGCCGTCCACTCCCGCGAGGTGCCCGCAGGGCGGCAGGCCGAGGCCGAAGCCCGCCTCGCCGCCCTGCCCCTCCCCCCCGGCTGGGAGGCGGTGGCGGGCAAAAAGGTCCGCGAGTTCCGGCCCAGCGGCTTCGGCAAGGGCCGGGCGGCGGCGCGGCTGGCGGGGCTGCACTCAGAGCACCTTCCCGTCTTTCTCGGCGACGACGTGACCGACGAGGAAGGCTTCGTGCGGGTGCGGGCACTGGGCGGCGTGACCGTCAAGGTGGGGGAGGGCGACACCGCCGCCGAGCACCGGGTGAACAGCCCCGCCGACGTGGTGGCGCTGCTGCGGGCCTGGGGGGACGCCTAGCCCTCCGTGCCCACCACCGCCTGCACCCGCCCCACCTGGCCGGAGGTCAGCCGCACCTTGATGCCGTGCGGGTGGGTGGGCGATTTGGTGAGCAGCGCCGCGACCACGCCGCGGGTGAGCCTGCCGGTGGCTTGTTCCTGCTTTTGCACGATGTCCACGGTAAGGCCGGGGCGAATCTGGGCACGGGAGGGGGGCATGGGGGGAGGATAGGGGAGAGGGATGATTGGGCGAGGCACCTCGTTACTACTCATTCGCCCGGAACGTCCGCTGCGCCGCTTCCTGCCGAAAATCCTCTGTCTCTGCGTTCGCGCTGTAGACGCGGTTCAGCGCCGCCGTCACGTCCTCGCTGCTGTGCCTTGCCAGATACTCCCGCAGGGCAGCCCGGCACAGTTCGCTCCGGCTCACGCCCAACCTTTGCGCCAGAGCCTCGACCTCGGCAAAGGTCGGGTCGTCCAGAGGGAAGGACACTCGCACCGTAGGAGTATGAAGGGGCATGGCCTGGGCGGAATGAGTGAACTACGCGCCAGCGTGAACGACCTGCTCGGCGACAGTGCTCCGTGGTCCCCCTCCACCGCCGCCAGCACCTGCTTTCCCTCACACCTCCAGCGCCAGCTTATCTACGTCATTCAGCAGCGGGGTCCCCGCCGGGTACTCCCCAGTGAAGCACGCCCCGCACAGGCCGGAGCCGCCGATGGCCTCCCGCAGCCCACGCTCGCTGATGAAGGCAAGGGTGTCCGCGCCGATAAGCTGGCGGATTTCCTCAACGCTGTGGGTGCTGGCGACGAGTTCCTTGCGGGCAGCGGTGTCGATGCCGTAGAAGCACGGGTGGGTGATGGGCGGGCTGGACACCCGGAAGTGAACCTCCCGCGCCCCCGCTTCGCGCAGCAGGGTCACAATCTGGCGGCTGGTGGTGCCGCGCACGATGGAGTCGTCGACGAGGATGACCCGGCGGCCCCGCACTGCGGAGGTGGGCGAGAGCTTCATCTTGACCTTCAGTTCGCGGGCCTCCTGGGTGGGGGCGATGAAGGTGCGGCCCGCGTAGGGGTTCTTGTACAGGCCGTAGTCAAAGGGAATGCCGCTCTCGCGGGCGTACCCGATGGCCGCGCCGATGCCGGAGTCGGGCACGGGCACCACGATGTCGGCCTCCACCGGGGCTTCGCGGGCGAGCTGCGCGCCCATGCGCAGGCGGCTCTCGTGGATGTCCACCCCGTCGAGTTCGCCGTCGCTGCGGGCGAAGTAAATCCACTCGAAGGAACAGGGGGTGGGCCGTTTCGGTTCCACCATCAGCGAGTGCAGCCCGTCCCGGTCGAACCACACCAGTTCGCCCGGCTGCACGTCCCGGATGAGGCGGGCACCGACGGCGTAGAGGGCGCACGGCTCGGAGGCGAGCACCCACGCGCCGTCTGCCCGCTGGCCAATCACCAGGGGCCGCACCCCGTGCGGGTCGCGGAAGCCCAGCAGTTGCGTGCGGCTCATCAGCACGCAGGCGTAGCCGCCCTTCAGCTCCCTCATCGCGCTGGCGGTGGCCTCCACCAGGTCCATCCGCGACTCGCGGGCAATCAGGTTCAGCATGACCTCCGAGTCGTTGGTGGTCTGAAAGAGCGCCCCTTCCAGCAGCATCTGGTTACGCACCTCGCGGGCATTCACGAAGTTGCCGTTGTGCGCCAGGCCCAGGATGCCCTTGTTCGTGCGGGTGGTGAGGGGCTGGGCGTTAAAGCGCAGGTTCGAGCCGGTCGTCGAGTAGCGCACGTGCCCGATGCTCACGCGGGCATTCGGCAACCGCAGCCCGTCGAGCCGCCGCTCATCGAAGACCTGCGAGACCAGCCCAAGGTCTTTGTCGACGTGAAAGCGGTCACCGTCGCTGACGCACATACCCGCCGCCTCCTGGCCCCGGTGTTGCAGGGCAAAGAGGCCCAGGTAGGTCAGCCACGCGAGGTCCCCCGGCTGGGGCGAGTACAGGCCAAAAACGCCGCACTCGTCCTGGGGCTTGTCGGTGGCGGGGTCAAAAATCATGGTTGAGGTCCTTTGGGGGGTGATGGAGTGGGTCAGACGCCCCCTCACCCCCGGCCCCTCTCCCACCGGGGGAGAGGGGAGTGCAGAGGTAGATTGCCTTATGGGGACGCGGCATGTGAGGCGGGAGATACAGAGGGCGCGGGCTTTGAGACGTGCTCAGACGCCGGAAGAAGAGATGCTCTGGCGCGCGCTGCGAAACCGTTTTCAAACTTTGAAGTTCCGCCGTCAACAACCCATCGGACCTTACATCGCCGATTTCGTCTGCTATCAAGCCAAGTTGGTGATTGAACTGGACGGCTCCCAACATGCCGGGGAGTCCGCCCGTGCCTATGACGCTGTCCGAACAGAGTTCTTGGAAGCGGGGGGCTTCAGGGTCCTGCGTTTTTGGAACAGTGAGGTCCGCTTCAACCTGCAAGGGGTCATCCAGAGCATTCAGACCCATCTGCCCTAACCCCCCTTGCTCCCCTCTCCCCTCGTGGGAGAGGGGCCGGGGGTGAGGGGGCATGTGGCCAACGCTGTTCCCCATACTCACCCCAAAATCTCCCGCAGCGGCGCTTCCCAGGCGGCTTTCAGCGTCTCAAGGCTCACGCTCAACTGTACGTTCGCCCCGCTCAGGACAATGGTGACCCGGTCACTCCCCGGCAGGCTCTCGCCCAGCGCCGCGTAGGGCACGCCGAGGCCGCCCAGCAGGTCCTGCGCGGCCTCCTCGTGGCCCACGGGCACGGCGACGATGACGCGGCTGTGTGCCTCCCCGAAGAGCACCGCGTCGGGGCGCACGCCCTCCGGCACGTTCAGGGTGACCTGGAGGCCCTGCCCGCCCGCAATC
>NZ_KI519505.1:52500-95713 GCF_000482805.1 Deinococcus murrayi DSM 11303
GCCACTCGGTTTCGGGTCTTGGCACGAGCGCCCGCCCGTCCGTCCGCAGCCGCACGCCGCCCCACTCCACCTCGCCCAGCAGGTGCTGGAGGGGGATGCGGGCGGCCCGCCGCGCTATCAGCGCCCGCAGCCGCGCGGCCTGTTCGTCCGGCACCTCTTCCCCCGCACGGGTGAGCAGCGCGGCCCCGGTCAGGCCCAGCGTGTGCTCTGCGAGGGCGCGGGCGTCCACCTCCGGCGACGGCACCCCCGCCCCGCGCAACCGCTCGCGGGCTTCAGCCAGCAGGCGGCTCAGGGTGGGCATGACGCGGCAAAAACGGCTGAAAGCTGACCGCTGAGAGCGTCCACCTCACCCTACCGCCGCGGCTTGATGACGAGCCGCCGCGCCGCGCCCTCGCCCACCGACTCGGTGGTCACGTCGGGATGGTCTTGCAGGGCGAGGTGCAGCACCCGGCGGTCAGCGGCGGGCATGGGCTGGAGTTCGTGGGGTTCGCCGCTCTTGGCGACCTGCACGGCGAGGCGCTCGGCCAGCTTGCGCAGGGTATCGGCCTGCCGCTTGCGAAAGCCGCCCACGTCCACCCGCACCCGCAGGTCGGTGCGGCCCGCCTGCTTGGCAAGGACCGTGTAGGCCAGCACCTCGATGGCCCCCAGGGTGCGCCCGTCGCGGCCCGCGAGCCGGGCGGCGCTCTCGCCCGTCATGTCCACCTCCAGAGCGCCCTCGCCCTCGCGCACGCTCACCGCGAGGCCGGGGTCAATGCGGGCGGTGAGGCCCTGCAAAAAGCGCTCCAGGACCTCGCGGGGGTCTTGCGCGGCGGGGTCCGGGACGGCCACCGGGCCAGCCCCCGGCTCCGGCGCGGGCGGCGGAGCGTCCGTCTCGTCCGCGCCCGCGATGCCCAGCCCGGCGAGGTAATCGTCGAGGTTCGTGCGGTTGTCCATCCGGACAGTCTAGAGCTTGCCCCGCCCGGACAACGGGGCCACGCTCCCGGCGCACCCGGCGCTTAGGCCCCAGCGCTTTTCTCGACGAGGTAGGCCCGCTCAATCACGTCCGGCGTGCCGGGCATCCCCGGCTGGATGCGGGTGAGGCGGTCGAGGACGTCCAGCCCCTCCACCACGCGCCCGAAGACCGTGTGCCGCCCATCGAGGTGCGGGGTGGCCGTGAAGGTGATGAAAAACTGCGAGCCGTTGGTGCCCGGCCCCGCGTTCGCCATGCTCAGGACGCCCTTGCCATCGTGACGGTGGGGGTTTCCGGCGAACTCGTCCTCGAACCTGTAGCCGGGGCCGCCCGTGCCCGTGCCGGTGGGGTCGCCGCCCTGGGCCATAAAGCCGTCAATGACCCGGTGGAACTTGATGCCGTCGTAGTAGTGGTGCCGCAGCAGGTACGCGAACGAGTTGACGGTGACGGGCGCGTCGTCCGCGAAGAGGTCGAGGACGATGCGGCCCTTGCTCGTCTCCAAGACGGCCCGGTAGCGCTTGCCCGGCTCGATGCCCTCGCCGAGTTCGGGAGCCGCCGCAAAGCGCGTCTGGCGCTCGCTCGACAGCTCTGGAGTGGGGGTAAAGCCGTCGGCGCGGTACTGGTCGGTGGTCATGGGGAGCATTGTAGCGGCCAGCGGCCCGCAGCCAGCGTCCAGCAAAAATCGCAGGTGCTTCAGCGTTCGCGGCCCCTGCTGGCGGCTGGAAGCTGGCCGCTGGGTGCTGCCTACCCCACCACCCACTCTCCCCCCCGCATCAGCGCTTCGCGCCGCCCCTCTGCCGTCACGCCGTCCACGTCGGTGCTCGCGGTGCCGAGCATCCAGTCCACGTGGATAAGGGAATCGTTGCCGCCCGCCGCCCGCAAGGCTTCGGGGTTCTCGCCGCCCCGCACGTTGGTGGGGTAGCAGCGCCCGAAGGCGAGGTGCGAGGCCGCGTTCTCGTCGAAGAGGGTGTTCAGGAAGAGGGTGCCGCGCTGCGAGACGGGCGCACTCGCCGGGACGAGGGCAATCTCGCCCAGCCGGGCCGCGCCCTCGTCGGTGTCGAGCAGAGCGCGCAGGGTGTCCTCGCCCTTCTCAGCGCTGACTTCCATCGCCTTTCCCCCCTCAAAGCGCACCCGGATGCCCTCGATGAGCTGCCCGCGGGCCGCGAGCGGCTTGCTCGCCACCGCCACCCCGTCCACCCGCTCGCGGTGGGGTGCGGTGAACACCTCGTCGGTGGGCAGGTTGGGTACTCCGCGAATGCCGTTTTTCGCCGTCTCCGCACCGCCCTGCCAGATGTGGTTCTCAGCCAGGCCCACGGTGAGGTCGGTGCCCAGCTCGGAGCGCAGGTGAATCGCCGCGTACTGCTTCCCGTTGAGGAAGGCGGTCAGGCGCTCCAGCCGCGCCAGGTGCGCGTCCCAGGCGGCGACCGGGTCCGTATGGTCGGCCCGCGTGACGGCGAAGATGTCGTCCCAGAGCCGGGCGACGGCCTCGGCCTCCGGCAGGTCCGGGTAGACGCGGGCGGCCCAGGCAGGGGTGCTCATGGCGGCGACGGTCCAGCTCACCTGAAAGCCCCCCGTCGCTTCCGAGACGGCTTTCATCGCCTGCGCGACCCGCTTGGAGCGCCGGGCGACGCGCTCAGGGTCCACCCCCGCGAGCAGCGAGGGGTCCTCGCCCACGATGCCGATGGAAGCGTAGCCGTCCGCGACCATCGCCTCCCGCTGCGCCGCGTACCAATCGGGCAGAAAGTCCACCGCCTCGTCGCTGCCGTCCTCGAACAGCGCCAGGCCGAGGTGCGCGTCGTTGTAGGTCACCCGCACGTCGGTGGCCCCGGCCCGGTACGCCGCTCGCGCCACCAGCCGCACCAGGGGCGCGGCCTCAATGGGCGCTTGCACGAGCAGCTTGCCGCCCTGCGGCAGATTCACGCCCGTCCGCACGAGGAGTTCGGCGTAGCGGGCCAGCTTGTCGTCAAAGGAGAGGGTCATGGGGGCCACTCTACGGCGGGGATGGGGGGGAAAGTCGGTCCATGCGCCGCCCCTGACCGCTGCCCTACCACCCCTCGATTTGCCGCCCGGCCTCGAACGCCGCGACCCCCGCCGCCACCGCCAGATTCAGGCTGCGGCCCCCGCCGGGTTGGGGGAGCTTGAGCGCGGGCAGCCCCTCCCGCAGCCAGCTTGGCAGCCCGCGCGACTCCGGGCCGAAGAGCAGGTGGTCGCCCCGGCGAAAGCCCGCCCGCGTGTGGTACGTCTGGGCGTGGGCGGAAAAGGCCCACACCCGCGCCCCGGCGGGCAGGCTGGCCTGGTACGCGGTCCAGTTTGCGTGCTCGTGCAGGGTCACGCCCGCCAGGTAGTC
The DNA here is from genome assembly GCF_000482805.1 of Deinococcus murrayi DSM 11303. GTDB lineage: Bacteria > Deinococcota > Deinococci > Deinococcales > Deinococcaceae > Deinococcus > Deinococcus murrayi. The sequence continues at coordinate 55,797 of NZ_KI519505.1, forward strand.
CATCACCGCCCGGCGAAACTCGCGGTCGTGCAGGTGGAAGCCGAAGGGCCGAATCAGGTGCAGCTCGGCCCCCAGCACGGCGCAGGTGCGGGCCACGTTGCCCACGTTCCCCGCCTTTTCCGGCTCGAAGAGGACGAGATGCAGCAGGGGGTCACTCATCGCCCGCCCGCTCCAGCAGCGCGGTCACCCTCACCTGCACGTGGTCGGGAGCCAGCCCTTCGGAGGTCTTGAAGCTCACGCCCACTTCGGTGTCGGGGAGGCCGAGCAGCCCCGCGACCGTGCGGGCGATGTCTGAGCGCAGCGGCCCCAGCTTGGGCTGGTCGAGGGTCACGACCAATGCGACGTTCGCCGGGCGATAGCCCCACTCCCGCACGAGCGCGAGGCAGCGCTCTAAGATAACCCGCGAGTCCAGCCCCGCGTTTTCCTCCTCCGTGTCAGGGTAGTAGTGCCCGATGTCCCCCAGCGCGAGGCCAGAGAGCAGGGCGTCGGCCAGGGCGTGCAGCACGGCGTCGCCGTCCGAGTGGGCAACCGCGCCGCGCCGGGCGTGCGGGATGGGCACCCCGCCGAGCACGAGGGAGCGGCCCTCCTCCAGCCGGTGCGCGTCCTCGCCGTAGCCGATGCGGTAGGGAAGAGGGGGAAGGGTCATGGGGGGAGGATAGCGGGGAGCGGTCAGCCGTCAGCTTTCAGCGGTCAGCTTGCTGCCTCCCCCGCCCCCCGTGTCCCGTCCCGCAGCGCCGCCGCGAAAGCCGCCGCATCTTCCGGGTAGACCTCGACCCTCAGCTCGACGCCGGAGGCCGTATACGCCTCCTCACCCCGCACGGTGTCGAAGGTGCCCAGCAGGTGATAGAGCACGCTGAGATGCTCGAAGGGGACCCGCACGGTGAGGGGCTGCCGGGGCCGGACCTCCAGCCGGGGCGCGGTGCGCAGGCACTCGGCGGCGGTGCCCCCGTAGGCACGGACCAGCCCCCCCGTGCCCAGCTTGACGCCACCGTAGTAGCGCACGACAACCACCATCACGTGGTTGAGGCCCTGCCCCTCGATGGCCCGCAGGATGGGGGCGCCCGCCGTCCCGCCCGGCTCGCCGTCGTCGCTGAAGCGGTACAGGGGGCCGATGCGGTAGGCCCAGCAGTGGTGGGTGGCGTCCGGATAGCGCTCCCGCAGGGCGGCGAGCTGCGCGAGGGCCTCCTCCGGGGTGTCGGCCCGCCCCGCAAAGGCCAGGAACTCGCTGTTCTCGATCACCGCGCTGTGGCAGTGCCCCTCGGCGAGGGTGGTGAAGGGGGCGGTGGGCAGCTCGGTCACAGCAGGCCGCGCTCCTCCAGGTGCCGCCGGGCGTGCCACAGGGTCAGGCTGCTGGGGCCGTCGTGGATTTCGCCTGCTTCCAGCATCCGGTAGACCTCCGGGAGGGGCAGGGTCACCCGCTCGATGACCTCGCTGTCCTCGTGGGCGGTGTTTCCCAGCGTGACGCCCAGCGCCAGCAGCGAATAAAAGACCACCCCGCTGATGCTGGGCTGCGGGTAGAAGCCGGGCAGCGCGACCCATTCTCCGGCCACGCCGCCCACCTCCTCGGCAAGTTCGCGGGCGGCGGCCTCCAGCAGGTCCTCGCCCGGCTCGACCCCTCCGGCGACGACCTCCCAGACGGTCGCGCCCAGCGGGTAGCGGTACTGCCGGATGAGGACGGCCTCGCCCGCCCCCGTCACCGGGAGCACGAAGGCGGCGCGGGGACCCCTGGGGCGGTACTGGTAGCGCACCTCCGCTCCCGAAGGCGTCTGCACCCGGTCTTCGAGGACCACGCGGAAGCCGCCGACGAGCACCCGCGACGAAAGCGTCTTCCACGGCTGTACCCCGCCGGGCACGAGCGCGGCCCAGTTGGGGTGTTCGGGCGGTGGTGGCGTCATGGGGTCTAGGCTAGCGCAGCCCCCCGCCCCCGCTAGACTGCCTCCCGTGATTGTCAAGTACGGCGGCAACGCCATGAAGAGTGAGGCGCTGCGCCGCGCCGTCGCCCGCGAGATGGCCGCCCTGCGCTCGGAGGTCCCGGTCATCGTCGTTCACGGCGGCGGCCCGGCCATCGAGCGCGAGCTGGCGGCGCGGGGCATCCCCTCCGAGTTCCGGGGGGGCCTGCGGGTGACCTCGCCGGAGGCGATGGATGTTGTCGAGATGGCCCTCTCGCAGCTTGGCAAGCGCCTCAGCCAGGACCTCGGCGGGGCGGTGGCCCTCACCGGGCGCGACGCGGAGTTGCTGCGGGCCGAGGTCCTCGACCCCGCGCTGGGGCGGGTGGGCCGGGTGACCGGGGTGAACGCGAGTCTGCTGCGGACCCTGCGGGGGGTGGGCCTCACCCCCGTGGTGGGCTGCGTGGCGGTCGGCCCGGACGGGGAGGCCCTCAACGTCAACGCGGACACGGCGGCGGGCGCGGTCGCCGGGGCGCTGGGCGAGGGCATCGTCTTTCTGACCGACGTGGACGGTCTCTACCGGGATTACCCCGACCCGGCGAGCCTGCTGCCCCACCTCACCCGCGTGGAGGCGGAGGCGGGGATTGCCCAGGGCTGGATTGCGGGCGGCATGATTCCCAAGGTGCGGGCGGCCCTGGACGCGCTGGAGGCCGGTGCCCCCTTCGCCGTCATCGCCAGCGGAATGCGGGAAGGGGTGCTCGCGGCGGCGGCGCGGGGGGAGGCGGGGACGCGGCTGACCCCCTGAGAGCCGGGCTTAGCTGCGGCTCCCGGCAGACGCGAGGCTGCGGTAGTCGTCCTTGAAGGTCTGAAGTTGTTCGGTGAGGATTTCTCGGAAGAGGGCTGACACGCGGGCCGGGGTCACCTCCTGGCGGTCGGCTCCCCAGTGCTCGGTGTCCCAGATGGTGGCGACATTGATGTCGACGTCACCGTCGTAGGCCATCAGCGTCTGCAACTCCAGGGACGCCTTGTAGAGCATGGGAGCACCGATGTTGTTCATGCGGAAGGTAAATGCCAGCACTCGGTGGCAGCGCTCGGCGGCGTCGAACTCCTGCGCCCGCAACCCCAGCCCCCGGAGGGCCGCCGCGATTTGTTCCTCGGCCTGCCGCACCTTGGGGGCGTCCTCCCGGCGGTCAATCTCGACGATGGCGTCGTAGCACAGAATCTGGCCTTGGTTGAGTGCGGCCAGGTTGGGAGCGCGGACAGTCGGCGCGGCGTGAACGGTGGGAGGCAGCAGTGCGGTCAGGGCCAGGAGTCGTCGCATGGGCCAGTGTAAGCCCGCTTCTCCCCACCCGTCACGGAATCAGCGCCTCCAGCTGTCCCAGCCGCCCGCGCAGGGTCTCCAGGTCCGGCGCGACGAGGTTGACGTGCCCCAGCTTGCGCCCTGGCCGCGCCGCTTTGTGGTAGAGGTGCACCCGCGTGCCCGGCAGCGCGTCTACCGCCGCCCAGTCGGGGTCCTGGCCGCCGGGGGTGCCGACCACGTTCACCATCGCGGTGGGGTGGAGGGGTGCCCAGTCGCTCAGCGGCAGGCCCAGCACGGCCCGCACCTGCGCCTCAAACTGGCTGACCCCGCCGCCGTCCTGAGTGAGGTGCCCGGAGTTGTGCACGCGGGGGGCGACCTCGTTGGCGAGCAGCTCGCCCCCCGGCAGCAGGAAGAACTCGACCGTGAGCAGCCCCTCTAAGCCCCAGGACCGGGCGACCGCCCCGGCCAGGGCGCGGGCCTCGGCCTCGGTCCCGGCGGGCACGGCGGCGGGCCACACGCTCGTTCGCAGGATGCCGTTCCGGTGCACGTTTTCCACCAGCGGCCCAAAGGCCACCTCGCCCGCCGCTGTGCAGGCCACCGCGAGGCTGACCTCGCGCTGGAAGGGCACCAGCCCCTCCAGCACGCCGGGCACGCCCCCCAGCTCCGCCCAGGCCGCCCGCAGCTCGGCCTCGCTTCCCACCCGGCGCTGGCCCTTGCCGTCGTAGCCGAGTTCGGAGGTCTTGAGCAGGCCCCGCCCGCCGACGGCCTTCAGCGCCCCGGCGAGGTCGCCTTCATTCCGCAGCTCCACGAAGGGCGCGGTGGGCACCCCCGCCGCCCGCAGCGCTTCTTTCTCGCGGGCACGGTGTTTCGAGCGGGCGAGCAGGGCACCACCGGGCCGCACCGGGACCCGGCCTTCCAGCGCGGCGAGGGCCTCCACCGGCACGTTCTCGAACTCCAGCGTCACCGCGTCGCAACCCGCCAGCCGCTCCAGCCCGGCGGGGTCGGTGTAGGGGGCCAGCAGGTGCTCGGCGCACAGGCGGGCGGGGGCCTGGGGGTCGGGTTCCAGCACCACGCAGCGCACGCCGAGGGGCAACGCGGCGAGGGCCAGCATCTGCGCGAGCTGCCCGCCCCCCAGGATGCCCAGGGTCCGGCCTGGGGCGCTCACTCCGCCCCCGCCTGGGGGTGGCCCTCGAAGTAGGGGTCGTCCAGCACGGCCTGCGTCTGCGCGGCGCGGAAGGCGTCGAGCCGCGCCCGCACCCCGGCGTCGGTGGTGGCGAGCAGCCCGGCGGCGAAGAGGGCCGCGTTTTTCGCCCCCGCCTCCCCGATGGCGAAGGTGGCGACCGGAATCCCGGCGGGCATCTGCACGATGCTCAGCAGGCTGTCCTGGCCCGACAGCGCCCGGCTCTGGACCGGCACCCCCAGCACGGGCACCCGCGTAAAGGCTGCCAGCATCCCCGGCAGGTGCGCCGCGCCCCCCGCCCCCGCGATGATGCAACTCAGGCCCAGGCGCTCGGCCCGCGCCGCGTAGGAGGCCAGCAGCCCCGGCGTGCGGTGTGCCGAGAGCACCCGGACCTCATAGGGAATCTCCAGCCGGGCGAGCAGCGTCAGCGCCCCCTCCATCGTCCCGAAGTCGCTGCGCGACCCCATCACCACGCCCACGCGGGGCCGCTGCCCCGTCCCGCCCTCCGCCGCAAGGTCCGTCACGGGAGGCATCCTACCCGCCCCCCGCCCTCTCCTGCCCCATGCGCGTCCAGGACCTGAACTGGGAAGGCGTAGAAGCCTACCTCCGCCGCGACGACCGCGCCGTGCTTCCGCTGGGCTGCACCGAGCAGCACGCCCGCCTCAGCCTCGCCACCGACAGCTTGCTCGCCGAGCGGGTGAGCGTGGAAGCCGCCCTGCCCCTCGGCATCCCCGTCTTTCCGGTGCTGCCCTACGGCATCACGCCGACCTTCACGGCGTACCCTGGCACCCTCAGCCTGCGGGTCACGACTTACCTCGCCCTGCTGGATGACCTGCTTTCCGGGCTGTACGCGCAGGGCTTCCGGCGCATCCTCATCGTGAACGGACACGGTGGCAACAGCCCCGGCCAGGGCTGGCTGGGCGAGTGGCTTGCCGGGCACCCCGGTGCGCGGGTGCAGTGGCATAACTGGTGGAATGCCCCGCGCACCTGGGCGGCGGTGCAGGCCACCGACCCCCTCGCCCGCCACGCCAGTTGGATGGAGAACTTCCCCTGGACCCGGCTGGAGACGGTGAGCACTTCCGCCGAGCGCAAGCCGCTGGTGGACCTCGCTCGGCTGCGCCAGCTTCCCCCGGCGGGGGTGCGGGCGCGGCTGGGCGACGGCAACTTCGGGGGCGTGCCAGGGCGGCCCGACGCCGAGATGGAGCGCCTCTGGCAGGAGGCGGTGCGCGAGACGCGGGAGTTGCTGGAGGCGGGCTGGGTTTCCTGACGGGCGTGGGCGCTACCCTCCCCCCATGACGCCCGACTCGCCCGATTACGATTGGCTCTACGCCCGCACCCGCGCGGGCCGGGAACGTGGCCCAGCGGGTGCGCGGGCGCTGCTCTCGCGCCTGGGCCGCCCCGACGCCGCCTTCGGAAGTGTGCGGGTGGTGGGCACCAACGGCAAGGGCAGCACCTGCGCGATGCTGGAAGCCGGGCTGCGGGCCGCCGGGGTCCGCGTGGGCCGCTTTACCAGCCCGCACCTCCAGCGCTACGAGGAACGGGTGCGGGTGGGGGGAGAGGAACTGGACCCCGCCCGCACCGCCGCCTTCATCGCCTGGGCGAAGGCGCACGCGCCGGAGGCTGCCTTCTTTGACCTCACCCTCGCGCTCGCCTGTCAGGTCTTTGCCGAAGAGGGGGTCGAGATTGCCGTGATGGAGGCCGGAGTGGGCGGGGCTTCCGACGCGACGGCGGCGCTGGCGGACGTGCGGGCGGTCGTGCTCACCAATGTGGCCCTCGACCACGTGGCGACCCTGGGGCCAACCCTGGCGGACATCGCCCGCGACAAGGCGGGGGCCGTGCGGCCCGGCGTGCCCCTGCTGACCACCGCGACGGGCGAGGCGCTGGCGGTCGTGCGCGAGGTCACGGGGGAGGTGGGCGCTCCGCTGCTTACCCCGCAAACCCACCCGGACCTCTTCGCCCTGCCTCACCCTCCGCGTCTGACAGGCCCCCACCAGCGTTCCAACGCGGCGCTCGCGGCGGCCACCCTGCGGACGCTGGGGTACCCGGAGGGGGTGGAGGCGGCCCTGGACGCCACCTTCCCCGCCCGGCTGGAGCGCTTCGAGGTGGAGGGCAAGGCGGTCTGGGTGGACGGGGCGCACAACCCCCACGCGGCCCTCGCCCTCGCCGTCAGCCTGCCGGGGGGCGCGGACGTGCTGCTCTTTGGCGGCCTCGCCCGCAAGGACACGGCAGCCACGCTGGAGCCGCTGCTGGGGCTGGCCCCCCGGCGCGTCTTCACGTCCCCCGGCGACCCCGCCGCCCCCCCGGAGGAACTGAGCGCCCGCTACGGCGGCGAGGCCGTGCCGAACGTGGCGGCGGCCCTCGCCCTCGCCCTCGCGCAGACGCCCCCCGGCGGCACGCTGCTCGTGGCGGGAAGCCTCTACCTGGCGGGCACGGTGCGGGGTCTGCTTGACAGGGAGTGAAGCGGGCGGCTAGACTCCTTTCCGCTCTGGGTCGTTAGCTCAATTGGCAGAGCAGCTGACTCTTAATCAGCGGGTTGTAGGTTCGATTCCTACACGACCCACCAGAGAAAAGCCCCGCCCCCAGCGGGGCTTTTGCCCGTCTGGCTGCCCTCAGTCCCCGGCCAGGCTCAGGGGCCGCCGGGCGGAAGAGCCGTGCGGGGCGGCGACGGGCTTGGCGTACCAGGTCATGACCGGGCGGGCGTCGCGGGCAAAGGTGTAGCCCAAGCGTTCCCAGAAGCGCGCGCCGCGGGGGTTGTCGCCCAGCACGCTGGCCAGGATGCGGGTGGTGCCGGGGGGCACGCGGCCCTCCAGGTCGCGCACGGCGGCTTCGCCCAGCCCCTGCGACTGGCGGCCTTCGCGAATCAGGAGCAGGTTGATGGTGAGGTCGCCCGGCTCCGGGTAGTCGAGTTTGTAATCCAAGCTGCCCACGCACTCGCCCGCCTCGTCGTGCAGCAGCTCCAGGCGGCGGCGAGGGTCCAGCAGGGCGATTTCCACGTCTCGCGCGACTTCGGCGGGGGTGGGCACGCGGGTGCCCAGCAGGGCGAAATAGCCGGGTGCCGACGCATACAGCTCGTGCAGCAGCGGCGCGTGTTGGAGGGCCAGGGGGGTTGCCTTCAAGGTGCATGCCTCCCGTCCGGTCGGCGGGGCCTTGGGATAGCGTTCGGAGGGGACCGGACGGCCCGCAGCATACGCCCCCGCGCGCTGGTCAGAGCGTGAAATGCCCCCCAGAGCCTACTTGAGCCTCGCTTCACCCGCTGGGGGCAGGGGGTGCGCTACCCTGCCGGGATGACCCCCGGTTTCTATGCCCGGCGCCTCGCGGCCCCCGGCGCGGTGCTCGCGCCCATGGCCGGCTACAGCGACGCGCCTCTGCGTCAGCTCGCTGCCGAGGAGGGGGCACTGTGGACCGTCAGTGAGATGATCAGCGCGCGCGGCCTGGTGCTGGGCGGAGAGTCCGAAACCCTCCCCCTGGGCCGTCCCTATCCCGGCGAGCGGGAGCGGGTCGTGCAACTGTTCGGGGCCGAGCCGGACATCCTGGCTGAAGCCGTGCGCCGCGCCGAGCGCTGGTTTACGCCCGCCGCCATCGACCTCAACCTGGGCTGTCCGGTGCCCAAGGTGCGCGGGCGCGGGGGGGCTTGCCTCCTCCAGACGCCGGAGGTGGCCTACCGCCTCGTCACCGCGATGCGCGGGGCCACCCGGCTCGACGTCAGCGCCAAGATTCGCCTGGGCTGGGACGAAGACCGCAGCGTCGAAATCGCCCAGGGCCTCGCGGCGGCGGGGGCCAGCCTCATCACCGTGCATGGCCGCACCAGCGCCCAGCGCTATGCGGGTGAGGCCGACTGGGAGGCTATCGCCCGCGTCGCGGCGGCGGTGCCCATTCCGGTGGTGGGGAGCGGCGACATCCTCACGGCGGCGCAGGCCCGCGTCCGGCAGCAGGAGGCCGGGGTGGCCGCCGTGATGATTGGCCGCGGGGCGGTGGGTAATCCCTGGATATTCCGGGCGCTGGCGACGGGCGAAGACGTCAATCCATCCGCCGCCGAGCGTGCCTGCACTGCCCTGCGGCACGCCGAGCTGCACGCCGCTTTTTACGGCCCAGACCGCCGGGGAGTGGCCAGCGTGCGCCCGCTGCGCAAGGTGCTGCCGCGCTACCTCCCCGACCATCCCGACCTGCGGGACGCGCTCGTGCAGGTGGACACGGTGGCGGACGTGGCAGCGGCGCTCGCGCCCCTGCTGGGGGGAGTGCCCCCCGCCCCCACGCCGGCCAGGGCGTATGCTGAGCACTGTCCATGAATGTCCGCGAGTACTACACCTACCTGTCGGGCGCACGCGAGGAGTTGTGGAACTTTCTGCGGGCCTTGCCGGAAGCCGACTTAGGCCGCCCCCTGATCGAGGGCGGCGACCGCTTCCGCTGCATCAAGGACCTGGTGCTTCATGTCATCGACGTCGAAGACCACTGGCTGCACGACGTGGCGCGGGGGGGGCAGGGGGTCTCGGCCCGCTACCCCCACGATTGGGTGCGCCCCCGCGCCGAGGAGTACGCCCTCCCGTGGATTCTCCAGTACGGCAGCGAGGTCCAGGAGCAGACCCGCGCTTTTTTGGCGTCTGGCCCCGACCTGGCCGCGAGGGTCAGGCTCATTCGGGATGACCCCCAGGGCGAGACGGTCACCCTGGACGCCCTGCTGTGGCACGTCATGACCCACGAGGTGCGGCACGCGGCTCAGGTCTCGCTGCTCATTCGCCTGCTGGGGCATACGCCGCCGTGGCTGGATTTCCTGCGCTTCGTGCGGCCTCAGCCCGCCCCGGCCCAGGGCTGACGCGGCTTTCTCCCCTCCGTCCCGGCGGCGCGGGGGGCTTGCCTTTATACTGCGCAGGTTATGCGGACGGTGACGGTAGGCACGCGCGGCAGCACGCTCGCGCTCGCGCAGACGCGGTGGGTGGTGGCCCGCCTAAAGGAGGAGTGGCCGGAGACGGATTTCCGCATCCAGACCATCAGCACGCAGGGTGACCGCAACCGCGGCAGCCTGGAGGTGATGGCCCAAAAGGGCGAAAAGGGGTTTTGGGTCAAGGAGATTGAAGACGCTCTGCTCGCGGGGCGCATCGACATCGCGGTGCATTCCCTCAAGGACCTGCCCACCGAGCAGCCGGAGGGCCTGGAGGTGGCCTCCATCCCCAAACGGGTGGACGCCCGCGACGTGCTCGTCGGTAAGGAAGGCATGAAGCGCCTCGCCGAGCTGCCCCAGGGGGCCAGGGTGGGCACGAGCAGCATTCGCCGCAAGGCCTTTTTGCGGGCCTACCGCCCCGACCTTCAGGTCGTCGACCTGCGCGGGAACATCGACACCCGCCTCGCCGCGCTGGGCACGGGCGAGTACGACGCCATCGTGCTCGCGGCGGCGGGCCTGATTCGCACCGAGCTGCGCCACCGCATCGACGAGTTTATTGAACCGGACGTGCTGCTGCCCGCGCCGGGGCAGGGGGCGCTGGCCCTGGAGACCCGCGCCGACGACGACCTCACCATCGAGGTGGCCTACGCCATCCACGACCACCTCACCGACGACCGGGTCACCGCTGAGCGCGAGTTCCTCGCTGGGCTGGGGGCGGGCTGCATGGCTCCGGTGGGGGCACACGCGACCGTGCAGGGCGGGCTGCTGACCCTGGAAGGCTGGGTGGGCGCGGTAGACGGCTCGAAGGTCATCCGCGCGACGAGTTCCGGCGACCCCGCCGAGTGCGCGGACCTGGGGGCCGAACTCGCCGCCGACATGCTCGCGCAGGGGGCCGCTGACCTCATCGCCGCGGCCCGCTCCTAAGGGGCTGGCCCCGTGCGCTGGCGCGGCTGGCTCCGCCTCCTGGCGCTCGCCCTGCTCGCGGCGGGGCTGTGGTTCGGCATCGGGGTGTGGCAGCGCACCCGTGCGGGCTTGGAGTTCGAAGCGGCGGCCCGCGCCGAGCTGCCCCTCACCCTGGCGGTGTTCGTGCTCGCGGCGGTCTGGGTGCGGCTCTCAGACCGGGTGCGGGGGCGCAAATGAGCCGGGCAGAGGCCGGGGCACGCCGCCTCGCGGTCATCCACACGGGCGGCACCATCGCCAGCCGCCCTGACCCGGCGGGTCCCGGCCTCACCCCGCAGGCGGCCCCCGCCGTGCCGGGCCTGCCGGGGGTGACCGTGAGCACCCACCAGCCCTTTCAGCTTCCCAGCCCGCACGTCACGCCGGGGCACATGCTGGCGCTGGCCCGGCTCATCGAGCGCCTCGCTCCGGAGTCGGACGGCATCGTCGTCACCCACGGCACCGACACGCTGGAGGAGACGGCCTTTTTCCTGCATCTCGTGTTGGCGACTGCTGTGCCGGTCTTGCTGACCGGCTCCATGCGCCACGCCGAGGAGGTCTCCTGGGACGGCCCGGCCAACCTGCTGGACGCGGCGCACGTCGCCCTGCACCCGGACACGCGGGGGCGGGGGCCGCTGGTTGTCTTCGGGGGCGAGCTGTTCGACGCCCGCACGGTCACCAAGGTGCACACCAGCGCGGTGGACGCCTTTGGGGGCTACCCCGGCCCCATCGGGCGGGTAGACCGGGTGGGGGAAGCCGCTCAGGTGCGCTTTTTTGCCCGGCCCGAAGCGCGGCCCGTCTATGCCCCGGAGCGGCTCACGGCCCGCGTGGAAATCCTCTATGCCTACGCGGGCTGGCGGGGCGAGGGCTACGCAGAGGCCGCCGCCCGCGCCGACGGGCTGGTCATCGCGGCGCTGGGCACCGGGAACCTCCCCGCCGAGCTGCTGCCCCTCGTCGCCGCGAGTGCCGAGGCCGGGCAGCCCGTCGTGCTCGCCACCCGCACCCACGCCGGGCCGATTCTGCCCGTCTACGGCTACCCCGGCGGCGGCGCGACCCTGGTGGCGGCGGGGGCGATTCCCGCGAGCTTCCTGAACGCCCACAAGGCCCGCTTGCTGCTCCTGCTGCTCCTCAGCCTGGGGCAGAGCTTGGAGGAGATTCGGGGGGTATTCGCGCAGGGACGCTTCTGAGGCGGGTGCACCCTCAGAGGTTCCAGCCCCCTGCCACTTCCAGCTCCTGCCCGGTCACGTAGTCACTGGCCCGCACGAAGTACAGGGCGGCGTCCACGAGTTCTTCCACCGTGCCCACCCGCCCGGCGGGAATCTCACGCAGGGGCTGGCTGACCGACGTCTCGATGACCCCCGGCGACACCACATTCACGCTGACGCCCGTGCCCGCCAGCACCCGCCCCAGCGCGTGCGAGAGGTGCAGCACCCCCGCTTTGGCGATGGCATAGGGCACGATGCCGGGCCGGGCGACGAGATGCCGTGCCCCCGCGTACCCCAGGTTGACGATGCGCCCAAACCCCGCTTCCCGCATCAGCGGCGCGGCGGCCTGACAGGTGGCGAAGGTGGCGGTGAGGTTGCTGCCCAGCATGTCGCCCCATTCCGCGTCGGTGGTCTCCAGCAGCGGCTTATGCACGTAGTTGCCCACGTTGTTCACGAGCACGGCGAGGCCCCGACCCGCAAAGGCCCCGTGGGCCGCCGCGACCAGCGCCCGCGCCTGCGCGGGGTCGGTGAGGTCGGCCCGCAGGGTGGTCGCGGGCACACCCTGTTCTTCGCAGCGCCGCGCGGTTTCCTGCGCGTCGGCCTCGCTGGAGCGGTAGTGGACGGCGACCGCGTACCCTTCCCCCGCCAGCGCGACCGCCAGCGCCCGCCCGATGCCCCGCGCCGCGCCCGTCACCAGGGCGGTGCCCCGCCGCCCCGGCCCGCTCACCATGCCTCCCGCTGGGCCAGCTCCACCAGCGTCCGGGTGTAAGAGTTCAGCGGCAGGCTCAGGGCCTCCTCCAGGGTGGCCCACGACCAGTCCACGATTTCTTCATTGGGCGTGACCGTCAGCGAGTCCGTGCGGGCAAAGAAGTCCACCAGCAGCAGGTGGGCGGGCTTATGGAACTCCGGACTGAGGACCGCCTCCTGCGTCTGGGCGTAGCGCACCCCGCTGAGGGTCAGGCCCGTCTCCTCCCGGAACTCGCGCCGGAGGGCAGCTTCTAGCGTCTCGCCCCAGTCTACCTTGCCGCCGGGCACCCCCCAGGCCCCGCGCCACTTCGTCGTCTGGACCAGCAGCACCCGCTCTCCCGGTCCCCACACCAGCGCTCCCACGCACACGACGGGTCTGTCCATGGGGAGCAGGGTACGGTGTGGGTGGAGGGGACGGGGCAGAATCAAAGGGATGGACTGGCCTTCGCTGCTGATTCTTGTCCCGGCGGTTGTTCTGGGATTGATGCTGGCTGAGCGTATCGAGCGGCGGCGCGACGACCTACCTGTCCTGCGATTGCTGGCAGAACTGCTGGGCCTGTACCTGCTCATCGGCGTGGCGCTGGCCGCCGTATGGCTGATCTTCGGCGGTGAGGACGACCTGCCCAGTCCCCTGGCTTTCGCCCTGATCGGGATTCCGGCGATGTCGCGGTGGGCAGAGGCGCCAACCATCCGGGCGCTGGCCCTGCCACTGCGCTGGACGGTGCTGGGCGCAGTCCTGCTGCTGCCGCTGCTGGGAGTGAGGGTGGGGACTGCGCTGCTGCGGCCCGCATCTTGGGGGGCGGCCCTGGCGCTGCTGCCCTGGGCGGCCGCGCTGGGAGCCGCCTCTGGTCTGATTGCCCTGCTGTGGACGTGGCTGGAGCGGGTGTGGGTTCTCCCGGCACGGGGGCAGGGGGGAAAATGACCCCATGACCTGGAACTGGCCCCTCCTGCTGGGCTTCGCGCTGCTCGTCCTGCTGCGGGTCTGGGCCGAAGCGTGGCTGAGGCGGCAACCCTCCCCGCCGCTGGGGCGGGTGCTCGCGGTGCTGGGTGGAGGAACGCTGGCGCTGGCCCTGGGACTGGCCGCGCTGGGGGGACGCTGGCCAGGGTTGCTGCCCGCGGTGCCCGTCCTGAGCGTGCTGGGCGGTTTTTCCCTGAGCTGGCTGCTGGGGCGGGCCGCGGGGGTCCGGCAGCTTCCCCTGCTGGGGCGCGTGGGCCTGTACGCGCTCGCAGCGGTGTGGCCGGGGGCGGCCCTCACCCTCTGGGCGGCGCTGCTGACGCCCGCATTCGGGGCCGAGCTGGGCGCAGCGCTCGCCCGGACGCAGGCACTGGCCCTGGGGTCTGGCCTCTTCGTGCTGGTTTGGGAAGGGTCGGGGGCGCTCTTGCAGCTGCTGCGGGGGCGCTGGGTCCTCCCCGGTCCTGGCGAGCGTTCCTCTCCCGACCGCTGACCCCTACTGTGCCCGCCGGTGGCGCAGCACCCGGCGTTCCAGCGCCGTGACCGCGAGATACAGCGCCACCCCCAGCGCGACGAGCAGAGCGATGGCCGCGAACTGCCGGGGCGTGTCGTAGTAGGCGCGGGCCTGGTTGACCGCGAAGCCCAGCCCCGGCTGGTTGCTCACGAACTCCCACACGACCGCCCCGATCAAGGCCAGCGAGAGCGCCAGCCGCAGCCCCCCCAGCATGACCGGGAGGGCCGAGGGCAGCTCCAGCCGGGTCAGCCGCTGCCAGGGAGAGGCCCGCAGGGTGGAGAAGAGTTCGTGGTCGGTGCGCCGGACCTCGCGCACCCCGACGATGGTGGCGACCATGACCGGGTAGAGGGCCGAGAGCGCACTCACCAGCACCGCCGGAACGCGCCCGAAGCCGAACCAGGTCATCAGCAGCGGGGCCAGCACCACGATGGGCGTGCTCTGCGCCGCGACCACGAAGGGACTGAGCAGCCGTTCGAGCGTGCGCGACTTGCCCAGCGGGTAGCCGATCAGGGCACCCGCCAGCGACCCCAGCAATGCCCCCGCGAGGGTGACCCCGGCGGTCGCCCCCGCAAACGACAGGAACTCCCCCGGCGTGGCCCGCAGCTCGGCCCACACCCCCCCCGGCGAGGGCAGCAGCAGCGGCTGGCCCAGCGCCCGCGCCGCCAGCTCCCACAGGGCCAGTCCGCCCAGGACCGCGCCCAGCGGGGCAAGCAGGCCGGGGTCCAGCCGCGCCGGGGGGTCCGGGCGCAGCCGGGTGGAGTCACCCGTGCCCAGGAGGTTGCGCAGCCGCGCCTCCAGGCCGTCGGTGTAGGCGGTCACCCGGCCTTCGCCCCGCGTGCTCAGTTCGTCCACCACTCGCCCGCCCCGCAGCACAATCACCCGGTCGGCGAGCCACACCGCTTCCCGGATGGAGTGGGTCACGAGGACGGTGGTCCGCCCGGTCTTGTCGTGGAGGTGGCGCAGCTCGGCGTTAAAGCGCTCGCGGACCAGGGCGTCAAGCGCGGCAAAGGGTTCGTCCAAGAGCAGCACGTCGCTGCTTTGCGCCAGAGCGCGGGCGAGTGCCACCCGCGCCCGCATCCCCCCCGAAAGCTGCGCCGGGTAGTAGCCCGCGTAGCCCTCCAGCCCGACGAGCCGCAGCGCCTCGCCCGCCTCCAGCCCCCCGCCTGCGCCGAGGTCGTGCGGCAGGGCCACGTTCCGCAGCGCGGTACGCCAGGGCAGCAGGCGGTCATCCTGAAACATGAGTGCGGGCGCAGAAGCGACCTTGACCTGCCCCTCCTGCGGGCGCAGCAGCCCCGCCAGCACCCGCAGCAGCGTGCTCTTGCCGCTCCCCGACGGCCCGATAATCGCCAGAAACTCGCCGTGGGGCACCGCCAGCGTCACGTCCTCCAGGACGGTCTGTCCGCCCAGCCGCAGCGTCACGTGGGTCAGGCGAATGGCGAGTTGACCCTCGCCCGTGCCGACCTCCGGCTCCGTGCCGCCGAGCCGACTCACGCGCCGGGCCTCCCCCGCGTATTCACGAGCACCACGCCCGCAAGCGCGACCGCGCCCCCCAGCAGCGTGAGCAGCGTGGGCACCTCGCCCAGCCACAACCACGCGACGAGCACGGCAAACACGGGCGAGACGTAGAGGAAGGAGGTCGCCGCGCTTGCTCCCACCCGTGACAGCGCGTAGGTCCAGGTCAGGTAGGCCAGTGCCGCCGGAAAGAGGCCGATGTAAAGCACGGCGAGGTGCGCTTCCAGCGGTGCCCGCACGAGTTCGGCCCCGAAGCCCGGCAGAAAGACGAGCAGCGGCAGTGTTCCCGCGAGGATGCTCCAGACCGTGAAGGGAAGGGGTCCCATGCGCGAGAGCAGCGGCTTCTGGAAAACGAAGTACAGGCTGGTAAAAAGGGCCGCCGCCAGAATCAGCCCCGCACCCCCCAGGGCACCGGCCCCGCCCTCCCCACCCTGTCCCAGCACGAGGAGGGCCACCCCGCCGAAGCTCACCCCAGTGCCCAGCCAGCCCAGAGCATTGAGGCGCTCGCCCGCAAATCGGGTGGCCAACAGCGCGGTAAACACCGGTCCCGCCGCAATCATCAGGCTGGCGGTCCCGGCGGGCACGTGGACTTCGCCGTAGTTCAGGCAGACGTGGTAGAGGGTGATGCCCAAAAGGCTCAGGCCGAACAGCGGCCCTAAGTCTTCGCGGCGGGGGGGCGGAATCCGCGCGACCAGGGCGTACAGGGCGAGGGCCGCCGCTGCCACCAAAAAGCGGTAGAGGGTGAGGTGCCCCGGCGAAAAAGCCTGGAGGCCCGCCCGAATGCCCGCAAACGCGGACGCCCAGAACATGACCGTGACCAGCAGGGCACCCAGCGAGAGGGGGTCCAAGCGGCCCGTTCGGAGTGCCCGCGTCGTCATGCGGGCCAGCCTAGCGCGGCCCCAGCCTGAGCGTGAGCGGCCCGTCAAGGCGAGCACATCCGCCCCCCACTGCCCAGCCGTGAGCATGGGCAGGAGAAGTCTGACCCCAGGAGGTCTCAGCATGGACGACCGCAACAACAACGGCAAGACTGACCCCGGCACCCACGGCGCGTCTTACATGGGCGCGGACAGCACTCCGGACACGAATACCAACCTTGACCCGTCGGCTCCCGGCGGCCCCCAAACGGCGGCCGACCGCGAGGCTGCGGGGGAAGTCACCGAGCAGCACGCGCAGGGGGGTCTTGCGGGTGGGCTGGCCGCCACCCCCGACCCCACTCGCCAGAACGACAACAGCGGGATGCTGCAACCTGGCCTGACCGCCCGTGACGAGGATGCGGACGGGGCCGACATCATCGGCCAGAGCGGAAATGACCGCAATGACCCCCGCTCGCCTTAAATGTGAGTTGGGCGAGGATTAACCCAAGCTCAAGGACCGGGGGCCTAGACTGCTCGGTACGGAGGAGAACAGCCATGAGTGGATACGACAACAGCGCGAGCAAGAGCATGGACCAGGGCCGCCTCATCAGCAGCGCGGCGGGTGCCGCCCTGATGATTCTGGGCCTGCGCAAGAAGGGCCTGCTGGGCCTGCTGATGGCGGGCGCGGGCGGTTACCTCGCCTACCGGGGTGCAACGGGCAATGACCCGGTGATGTCGGCGGCGGGCCTGAGCGGCAACGCGAACGCCGCCAAGCCCATCTTTGTGGAGCACAGCGTGGTGATAGACCGCCCCCCCCAGCAGGTCTACGACTACTGGCGCAAGCTGGAAAACCTGCCCCACATCATGAGCCACCTGGAGAGTGTGACCGTGCTCGACGAGCGCCGCAGCCGCTGGGTCGCCAAGGCCCCGCTGGGCACCCACGTCGAGTGGGAAGCCGAAATCGTCAACGACAAGCCTGGCGAGCGCATCGGCTGGCACAGCCTCCCCGGCGCGACCGTGGATAACGCGGGCAGCGTGCAGTTCGAGAGTCTCCCCAGCGGCGGCACCCGCATCCACGTTGCTCTGTCCTATCGCCCGCCCGCCGGGGCGCTGGGCGCCGCGGTCGCCAAGCTGTTCGGCGAGGAACCCAGCCAGCAGATTGCCGAAGACCTCCAGAAGTTCAAGCAGACCTTTGAGGGTGCGAATCCGGTTCACTGAGCTTTCAAGCGAGGGGGGCGGCCTTCCCAGTGTGGGGGCCGCCCCTTCCTGACGCGCTACGCTTACCACTCCAAGTCGTAGTTGCTAAAGGGCCGGGTTTGCGAAACGGTCGTGCCCTCAAAGCGGTTCCAGCCCCGCTTGACCGTGAAGCCGAAGAAGGTGGTGTCCGAGGTCGCGTAAATCAGGCCGCGGTTGGCGCGTCGGGTGCGGGGTTCGTTCGCGTCGAACTTCTTGTTGCCGTTGAGGTCCACGTAGGCCAGGACCTCGTACACGCCCGCCCCCGCCGTGTCGGGCAGCGAGATGGAGTACACCCGCTTCTGGGGGTTAAAGGTGCCGATGTCGAGCTGGTCGACCGCGTTGTTCTCGTAGCCCGTGCCCGTTAGACCGACAAGCGCGATGCGGACATTGCCCGTCTGGGGCTGGTTGCCGCGAATCGTTCCGGTCACGTCGCCGCGGGGAAACCCCAACAGCCCGCAAGACGCCAGCGCGAGGGGAAGGCCGAGGGCCAGGGCCGCCTTGTTCATGGGCTGCATGCCCGGAGCCTAAGCGGACCGGGCCGCCGCGGGGTAGGGGGCGGCTAAACGTCCGGTGAAGATGGACCGTCCGCAGTCCCTTCCGCCCCCGCCTCCACCACCGTCAGCGAGCGCAGGGTTGCTCCCTGGTGCCAGCCGTACTGCGGGTCACGCAGGCCGAGCGCTTCCGCGACGGCGCGGGCGGTGCTGGGGTCGGGTTCTCCCTCCAGGCAAAACAGCAGGAACTTGCGCCCGCCGGGGCCAATGCGGATAAACAGGTTCTCGCCCAGTTCGAGCTGCTGGGTGCGGCCCAGCTTCTGGGCGCGGCCCTGCGCGTAGCGCAGCGCGTCGCGGATGCGGACGGTGACGGTGGGGTGGCTCATGGGGTCGCCTCCTGCGGGGGTGGGCGCAGGCCGCCGAGCAGCAGGTCGGCGTAGCGGCTCGCCACCTCGCGGGGACTCAGCCGCCCGCCGGGGCGGTACCAGGTATAAGCCCAGTTCACCGCCGAGAGAATCAGGTTGGCGGTCATCTTCACGTCGAGGTCAGCGCGGAAGACCCCCTCGCGGATGCCCTGGGCGACCAGTTCCCGGTAAAAGGCCTCGGTCGTGTCGCGCCACTGGGTGACGCGGGCGTAGGCCTCCGGCGAGAGGTGCTTCCACTCATGAAAAAAAACGGTGGCGCTTTCCAGGTTGTCCGCGACCACCGTGAGGTGCCGGGCCATCGCTTCTCGCAGCCGCGTATCGGCGGGGCGTGGGTCACTCGCCAGGTCGAGGAGGGCCGCTTCAAACTGCCGAGCGGCTCCCTCCACAATCTCAATCAAGAGGGCCTCTTTGCTGCTGATGTGCGCGTAGAGGCTGCCCCCCTGCATCCCCAGCTCGGCGGCGAGGTCGCGCATGCTCGCCCCGTGGTAGCCCCGCTCGGAAAACAGGCGGCTGGCGACTTCGTGAATCTGCTCGCGGCGCGACCTCGCCGGACCGGGAGAGGCCGTCTTCTCTGGGGCAGGAGGGGCAGGAGGAGAGTCCGTCATGGGGGGACGCGGCGGCGTGGGGGCAGGGTAGCACGGTGCTGCGGGGAGGCAGGGTGCTAGAACGGACAGTATGACTTCCGCTCCCTCTCGCCCCCAGGCGGCGGCTCCGGCGGGCGTGCGCTCCGCCGTGCGGACGGTGCCCGCCTATCCCTTCACGCCCCTCGACGTGCCGGTCAAGCTCGACCAGAACGAGAACGCCTACGACTTCCCCGCCGAGCTGAAGGCCGAGGCCACCGCCCGGATGCTCGCCCGTCCCTGGAACCGTTACCCGGATCTGGGGGCCGAGGGGATTCGCGCCCGCCTCGCCGCGCTCACAGACTGGGACGAGGCGGGCGTGGTCCTGACGCCCGGCAGCAACGTGCTCATCAAGCTGCTCACCGAACTCGCGGGCATCGGGCAAACCGTGCTGACGGTCAGCCCCACCTTTGCCGTCTACACCCTCGAAGCGCAGATGCTGGGGGCGCGGCTGGTGCAGCTTCCCCTGAACCCCGACTTCTCGCTCCCGGTGGCCGGGCTGGTGGACGCCCTGCGCGAACAGCCCCCCGGCGTGCTGTACCTCACCCAGCCCCACGCCCCGACCGGGCACGTGGACCACGCGGAGGCCGTGCGCGAGGTCGTGGAGGCCGCCGGGGGGGACTGGGTGGTCGTGCTCGACGAGGCTTACGGCGACTACAGTGGCACGGATTACCGGGCGCTGGTGCGGGAGGGCGAGAACCGCCTCAGCCTGCGGACTTTCAGCAAGGCCTGGGGGTTGGCGGGCATCCGGCTGGGGTACGCCCTGACCAGCCCGGCCCTGGCGACCGAACTGCGCAAGCTCGTGCCCGCCTTCAATGTCGGCGTGCTGGCCGAAGCCGCGTTGGAAGTCGCCCTGGAGAATCCCGGCTACGTGCAGGAGCGCGCCGCCGAGGTCCGCCGCGAGCGGGAGCGCGTCTTCGCGGCCCTGCGCGAGCACCCGGTCTGGCAGCCCCTGCCCAGCGAGGCCAACTTCTACCTGCTGCGGACGCCCGACGCCGAAGCCGCCTACCGCCACCTCCTCTCGCACGGCATCGTGGTGCGCCGCCAGGACTCGCTGCCGGGGCTGACGGGCTGCCTGCGGGTGGCGGTGGGCACGCCGGAGGAGAACGACGCCCTGCTCGCAGCGGCGCGGTTGTTCAGACCTCTAGGGCGGGAACAGAGTGATGAGGGAGCGGTAGGCTGACTTCTATGGCCGAAACTTGGACTGTGAGAGATGGTGGGGATGACTAGTTTGGATCGGTCCCCTGAAGTCTATGTCGCCGAGGTGTTCGGTTTCCCGTCGGATAATCGGGACGCCGATGTGACGCGCTTCCGCAGCCTACGCCTCTGCCCCTTTCGGCCTCTTCATCCCAAAGCAAGGCGGGACCTTTCTGTACCCGACCACGAAATCCCCTTTGAGCAGCAGTTTGGACTCTGCACCAAAGGTAAGAAGAACGACCCCCTTGGCGTGTGCAGTGTCTATGTGAATGGGAGACCCTGCATTACCTGTCCCGTCAGGTTTGGAGAGGGCCGCGTGATGCTGGATGCCGCGGCAGTTTGGGCTGCAAGTGTACTGGGAGTACCCGCCGCAGACATGGTTGCCATTCCCGAAGTTCGACTGATACCTACCCTTGCTCCTGAGGGGAGTACTCCGAGCGTCAGCGGTCTCCCGCTGGATGAAAAGACGTCCGAAATCTCGAAGAATGAGTCGTCAGATGGTGATTCTCTTGCTGAGAGCGCACAAGGTTCAACCGCAGGGGACGAGCAGAACGGTTCTCAGGAAAAGAGTGCAGGGAATATTGATTATGTCCTTGCGCACATCGACACGACTGTTGTAGGTAGTCGCTATCTCAGCGACTACCACGTCAACGCTTACGCGGCACTGGAAGTCCAAGCAGTCTATATCAGTGGGAATGTCAGGAATCCCTTTGAAGCGTACATGGGCCGGGCCTCTTGGGACGGCAGTAATCCCCCGCGTCCGGACTGGCTCAGCAGCTCCCGGAAACGCCTCGTGCCGCAACTCGCATGGAAGGGGAGCGTCCTCCATGCTTGGATGAAGCCCATTGCCGTGTGTGTGCAGGCGGCTTTCTGGGATACTATGCCTTACTTGAGCAGCGTGACCACAAGTGATACCGCCAGCGCTGCATACCAGGAGATGGCGTGGGTCATTACCGATCTAGAACGCCAGGGGCGCATCTACCGGTTGAGACATATCCAGACTCTCTACAGTGAGTTTGAGAAAACACTTCTGGCAGCAACTCAGACGCCCGCCGGATACGACCACATTCTCCGAAAGACAATTCTGACAAAATACATAAGGCAAACCACTGGGAAGTCGTTGTCGCCTCCCAAGAAGTCTAAACCCCTCGGTATGACGAGACAGACCAAGCCTACAAGGCAAACCCAGAAAAGTAAAGATTGACTCAGTATTCCCAGCTCAAGTCGTGGCCGATGAGCAGCTCATGCACTATTGTGTGATGGGTGTTCTTCATCCTAATAGGCTTGACCTGAAAGCTATTCTGCTTTGCCATAATAAAAACCTCAGGAGAGAGGTCATAGGTCATCACCACATCATTCAGAGCGGCAGCGATTTGGAAGAGCTGCGGATGGTCTACCACACTATGCATGTAAAGGCGGCGACCTGCCCTTTTGCCCCCCGCAGTGTAGGGCGGGTCCACGAACGCGCTCACGTCCCGTCGTCCAATGTACTGAGCCAAAACAGGCAGTCCATCTCCGCAAATCACCGTCACCCGCTCGCGTACGGCGTTGAGGGCGCGAATACGGCGAGCCAGGGTATCGGGATACCAGCGGGAGAGCACTCCCTTTCCGTTCTCCCCTTGTTTCAACACGCCGCTACCGGGGGCAATGATGCCGCCGCGTGAGACGCGGTTTTGAACCACCGTTCGCCACGCTACTTCTAAGAGGTCGGTGGGGTCGCTTGCCAAGATCTCCGCTGCTGCCTCAGCAGTCATGTCGAAGCTAAGGATGCGCTGTGCCAGCATTTCCGCCTGTTCGCTGAAGATGGTCTGCCAGACAGCCGCAACCCGGTCATCCAGTTCCACCATCACGACTCGGTCGGCCAATCCCTCCAAAGCGACGGCGCAGCTAATAGAACCGCCTCCTGCGAAGGGTTCCACAAACACCGCTGGCCGTTCCCGTGAGGCCAACCATTGCCGCAGTCGGGGAACGAACCACGATTTACCGCCGGGGTAACGGAATGGGCTGTACTGCGGCACTTGCGCGACGTTTACGACAGGGTGCGTCAGGTCGCTGAACAACAGCGGGGCTTGAGCGGTAGGCATAGAAAAATCATATCATGTCTCCACGATTCGTCCGAACCATGATTAAATTACTCATATTACTCATAGTATTTCGATGACGGGCTAAACCCCGCCGTAGCAAGGGCACGCGCTAGCCTCGGCGGGACCGCTTCCCCCATGGACCCCTTCACCCCGCCCCCCGATTTCGCCCCGCGCTCGCCCCTCGTGCGTGAGTGCACGGCGTGTGGGGCCTGCTGCTCGGCCCCGGATATCCACGCCCTGCGCAAGCCGCTGGGGGTGCCGTGCGTCCACCTGCGGCCCGACTGCCTGTGCGCGGTGTATGCCGCCCGGCCCGCCGTGTGCCGGGGCTACCAGCCCGACTGGGTATGCGGGGAGGTTGCGCCCCTGCCCACGCTGGAGGCGCGGGTGCGGCGATTCCTGGAGATTTACGGGCTGGAGGGGGAGGCTCGGCTCTAGAACAGCCCCGCTCCCAGGGCCGCGCACGCCCCCACCACCGCCCACGCGGGCCAGCGCCCGGCGGTGAGGGCGGCGTAGGCGAGCAGCGCGAGGGCGAGATGACGCGGTCCCCCGATGCCCGCCGTGAAGACGGGGTGGTACAGGGCGGCGAGCAGCAGGCCCACCACGCCCGCGTTCAGCCCCGCCAGCGCCGAGCGGGCGGCGGGCCGGGCCGAGAGGGCCGCCCAGAAGGGGAGGGTCCCCACCAGTAGCAGCAGGCCCGACAGGAAGATGCCCAGTGTGGCGACGCTGGCTCCCACCCACGCGGGCAGGGCCGTCTGCGCCGCGCCGAGGTAGGTGGCGAAGGTAAAGAGCGGCCCCGGCACCGCGTTCGCCGCCCCGTACCCGGCGAGGAAGGTGGACGGCGTGACGAACTCCGGCACGAACCCCGCCTCCAGCAGCGGCAGGACCACGTGCCCGCCCCCAAACACGAGCGCTCCCGCCCGGAAGGTCGTCCCGAAGAGCGCCCACCCCGGCCCCAGCGCCCCCAGCAGCGGCAGCGCCAGCAGCAAGCCCCCGCACAGGGCGAGCAGCCCCGCCCCCACCTGCCGCGAAACGGGCACCGGGGGCAACGCCGCTTCCGCCCCCGCTGCGGGCAGAAAGCGCCAGCCTACGAGCGCACAGACCCCCAGGGCCGCGACCTGCATCCCGGCGGCGGGCCATACCACCAGCAGGGCCGCGACCCCCAGCGCGAGCGCCGCCCGCCCCCGGTCCCCTCCGACCAGGCTGCCCCACATCCCCGCGACGGCTTGCGCGACGACCGCCACCGCCGCGACCTTCAGCCCGGTCAGCCACCCGGCCTCCGCCTCGCCCCCGAAGCGGGCTGCCCCCAGCGCAAAAGCCACCATCAGCCCCGCACTCGGCAGGGTGAAGCCCAGCCACGCCGCGAGCAGGCCCCATCCGCCCGCCCGCAGCAGCCCCAGCGCCATCCCGACCTGACTGCTCGCCGGACCCGGCAGGAACTGCGCGAGCGCCACGAGGTCGGCGTAGGCCCGCTCGGTCAGCCAGCCCCGGCGCTCCACGACCTCGCCCCGGAAGTAGCCCAGGTGCGCGACTGGCCCCCCGAAACTGGTCAGCCCCAGCCGCAGAAAGACGAGAAAGACCTCCAGCGCTCGCATCTGGAGGTCAGCTTACGTGGGGGGGTCAGTCGTCGGCGGCTTGCCCTTCTTTCTGGGGCACTTCGGGGTTCTCCACGAATTCGGTGGGGTCGAAGCGGTCGAAGCCGATTTCCTTCTCGTAGTCCTGAATCTTGACGTGCAAGCGCCGGACGTCGCCCTCAATCTGGCCGTAGTCGAAGGTGTCGAAGATAGCGGTGGTCTTCGCGTTCTTGCCCTCGAAATCGGGCACCTCGCGGGTCTTCCTGATGCCTTCTTCCAGCGCCTTGCGGCTCTCGATGCCGAGGTTGCGAAAGGCTACCTGCATCACGTCGCGTTGGAAGTCGCGCGGGCCGTAGATTCCGGCGCGGTAAACCGTCTCGGCGAACTCCTGCCAGTCGGGCACCAGCGCCGAGGCGGGCATGGAAAACTGCCCGATGACGTTCTTGATGGCGTCCAGGGTGCGTTCGGGGTAGTAGTAGAGGTACATCCGCACGCCTTCGAGGAAGAAGTTGTAGTGCGCGGCCTCGTCGACCGCGATGGTCTGGGCGACCTTGGCGAGCACGGGGTCGGAAAAGCCCGCGTACTGCGGTTTCTCGCTCTTGCCCTGGGCGATTTTCATCAGGTTCAGGTAGTTGAGCTGGGTGGCCCGCTCCTGAAACACGGTGTACACGAGGTTGTGGATGGCGTCGGGAAAGGGCAGCTCCCAGGTCTGCGAGCGCAGGCGCTCCTTGTACTCGGCAATCCACGCCGGGCTGCGCTGCCCGCTGAAGAGCACGGCGTTTTCCCAAGCGTCGGCGTGCTTCTCTTCCTCGCTGCCCCACCTAAGTTGGAAATGGCTGCGGCCATGCGAGCGCCGCACCAGGTTCACGAGCTGGCTGGTGAAGTCGGGGGCGTACTGCTCGACCGCGAAGAAGCCCTGGATGACGGTGATGATTTCCGGCGGCAGGTCCTGGCGCAGCTTGAGCCACTCGAAGGAGCGGTCGGGGTTCCAGTTGCGCGTCTCCTGGCTGCGGGCGGTGTACCAGCGGTAGAGGCCCAGAAAGCCGCGCTCAATCAGGCGGTCTTTTTCCTGGTTGCTGAGCAGCCCTGCTGGGGTGCGCGGGCGCTCGTTGAGCATGTTGGGGGGAAGGATGTCGGCCATCGGGAAAACTCCTTGTGAGGCGGCGTGCGTGCGGCAATCCGCCGGAGGGGTAGGGGTGGGGGACCTTACCCTGTTAGGCTACGGTCCCCCACCTGACGGAGGGGCGAACTGGGACGCGGTTTAACTTGAGCCTCGACCGGTCCCGGCCCTCGCCCGGCGTGGGAAGGAGGCCCCATGGTTCTGACCCTGACCGTCCTCGCCACGCTCCTGGGCGGTGCCTCCGCCCCGGTGCCCACCCTGGCCCCACCCCCCGCCCTGGCTGCGTCCGGTCCGGTGCGCGAACTGGCCCTCGCCGCTGGCCCGGATGGACGGCTGGTCCTCGCGGTGATGACCGACGCCGGGCGCTTCAGCAGCGGGCGGGGCACCTTCACCGGGCGGCACCTGCGGGTCTGGCGGGGGCAGGGAGTCACCTGGGAGGCGCTGGGCGGCGTCCTGAACTACGACCAGCCGCGCCCGCTTTCCGATCTCAACCTCGCGCTGGACCCCGCCGGGACCCCGGTGCTGGTCTGGAACGAGAACTACGGCGACAACGACGTGGTGGTTTTCCGGGCCTACCGGGAGGGGACCTGGACCGACTGGCGCACCCGCTATCTGGGCGACGACCTGCCCTACGCGGCCCGGACGCGGGCGGTCGCCGCATGGGAGGGCGAACCCGTGCTGGCCTGGGGCGAGACGTTGCGCACCCCCTACGGCAGCCGCCTGACCCTGCGGACCTGGGACCCGGCGGCGCGAACCTGGACCCGCAGCGAACCCTTCAACAATGGCCTGGTCTTCGCCCGTACCCCCGCCCTGGCCCTCGACCGCGCGGGGCGGGCGACGGTGGCCTGGCTTCAGGGGGACGTGCTGACGAGCGACGTGTTCGTCAAACGCTGGACCGGAGAGCGCTGGGAGGCGCTCGGCGGCAGCCTCAACCGCCGCCCGCGCAGCTACGTCGCCGCCACCCGGTTGGCGCTGGACTCGGCAGAGCGCCCGGTCGTCGCCTGGCTGGAGGACGCGGGCGGCGAGGACGCCCTGTACGTCTCGCGCTGGACGGGTCAGGGCTGGCAAGCGCTGGGCGGGCGGCTGGGCACCCGCACGGCCTCAGCCCCGGCGCTGGTCCTGGACCGGGCGGGGCGGCCCGTAGTGGCCTGGGTGGAGGAAGGGGGCGGGGTGGGCCGGGTCTACGCGGCGGGGTGGACCGGGCAGGACTGGCGGATACGAGGGCCGCTCAACCGCGACCCCCGGCGGGACGCCCGCTCGCCCTCGCTGGCCCTGGATGCGTCGGGCAAGGCGGTGCTCGCCTGGCGGGAGGACGTGGGTGGGGTGTACCGGGTGCAGTTGGAGCGCTGGGGGTTCTGACCCGCCTACACTCTGGGCATGACCTCTCGCCAAAGCCTCGTCGGTCAGCCCGCGCCCGACTTCACCCTGCCCTCGACGTTGGGGCAGGCCGTGACCCTGGGTTCCTACCGGGGGCAGCAGCACGTCGTGCTGGTCTTCTATCCGCTCGATTTCAGTCCGGTGTGCTCCATGCAACTGCCCGAATACTCTGGCCTTCAAGACGAGTTCGCGGAGGCGGGGGCCGTGGTGCTGGGGGTCAACCGTGACAGCGTGTATGCCCACAAGGCCTGGGCCGCCGAGTACGGCATCGAGGTGCCCCTCCTCGCGGATATGACACTGGAGGTGGCCCGGCAGTACGGGGTGGCGATAGACGAGCGCGGGGTGAGCGGGCGGGCGGTCTTCCTGATTGACAAGGAAGGTGTGGTGCGCTTCGAGCACGTCGAGGCAGGCACCGGGGAGTACATCCTGCGGCCCGAAGTGGTGCTCGCCCGCCTGCGCGAGCTGGGCGCGGGTTGAACCGAGTGCTCTGGCGAGCTGGTACGGTGAGCAGATGCAACCCTCTCACTTCCGGTGGGCGGCGGCCCTCGGCGCTGCCCTGACCGCAGCCTGGGCTGGGGCGCAGGCTGCTGCGCCGCTCGCTCCAGAGCCGCCCAGCCTCGACGAACGCATCAGCGCGGCGGTGCAGCCCGTCAGCGACTTCGTGAGCGGCATCATTTTTACCAGCGTGCCGGTGGGGGAGACGTCGCTGCCCCTCATCGTGCTGTGGCTGATTGCGGCGGGGATAGTCTTTACCCTGCGCTTCGGATTCATCAACCTGCGCGGCTTCTGGCACGGGGTGCAGCTCGTGCGTGGGCGCTACACGTCCACCCGCCCGGAGAGTGATGGGCAGGTCACCCACTTTCAGGCGCTCGCCACCGCCGTGAGCGGCACGGTGGGGCTGGGCAACATCGCGGGGGTGGCGGTCGCCATCAGCCTCGGCGGGCCGGGGGCGACCCTGTGGATGATTCTGGCCGGGCTGCTGGGCATGACCACCAAGTTCGTGGAATGCACCCTGGGCGTGAAGTACCGCCGCCGCAACCCCGACGGCACCGTCTCCGGCGGGCCGATGCACTACCTCCGTCAGGGCCTCGCCGAGCGCGGGCAGCCGGGGCTGGGGCGGGTGCTCGCCGGCATCTTCGCCGTGTGCTGCGTGGGCGGGGCGGTGGGGGGCGGCAACATGTTCCAGAGCAACCAGGCCTTCGCGCAGCTTGTGGCGGTGACGGGCGGGGCCGAAAGTCCACTCTCCGGCTACGGCTGGGCCTTCGGGCTGCTGATGGCCGTGCTCGCCGGAACCGTCATCATCGGGGGCATCCGCAACATCGCGCGGGTCACTTCGCGGCTGGTGCCGCTGATGGCCGCCGTGTACGTCGGGGCCAGCCTGGTCGTGCTGGGGGCCAACGCGGGGGCGATTCCGGGTGCTCTGGCCGCCATCTGGGACGGAGCCTTTTCGCCGGAAGGGGTGGCGGGCGGGGCGCTGGGTGCCCTCATCCAGGGGTTCCGGCGGGCCACCTTTTCCAACGAGGCGGGCATCGGCACGGCGGCCATCGCCCACAGCGCCGTGAAGACCGACCGCCCGGTCACCGAGGGCTTCGTCGCCCTGCTTGAACCCTTCCTCGACACCGTGGTCATCTGCACGATGACCGCACTCGTCATCATCGTGTCGGGCGTCTATACCCTGCCGGGCCAGAGCGGCTCAGCGCTGACCTCGGCGGCCTTCGCGACCGCGCTGCCGTGGTTTCCGTGGGTCCTCACCGTCGCCGTGATTCTCTTCGCCTTCAGCACCCTGCTGAGCTACTCCTACTACGGCACCAAGGCGGTGACCTACCTCTTCGGCGAGTCGCCCCGGCTCAAGCTGGGCTTCCGGCTCCTTTTCCTCGTCTTTACCGTGATTGGCGCGGCGATGAGCCTCGGCCCGGTGATCGACTTCAGTGACAGCATGCTCTTTGCGATGAGCATTCCCAACATCATCGGCCTGTACCTGCTCGCCCCGGTCGTGCGTCGCGAGCTGGCCGCGTACCGCCGCGACCTCGCTGCCGGGCACATTCCCAAGTACCCGGCGGGACAGCCTGAACCTCAGTAATCCAGGGCCGCGCCCATGCTCACCCCCACCTCGTCCACCGGGGGGGGGTTTTTGCGTCTTCAACGCGACCGCCGGGCGACAGCACTGCCCTGAATGACCGCGGCGCAGGGGGAGCCGGGACGTCCCTCACCAGCCCTCCCGCCACTGCACCTCTGTGACTGCGCCATGCGGCGGATGCCCCGGCCCCCCGGCCCGCCCTAGCCTGAGGCCATGCCGGACGCGCCCGCCTCTCCCCCTCCTGCTCGCTCCCCCCGGCGCGGCGGCTCGCTCGCCGTGCTGCGGGGCTACCTGGGGCCGCTGAAATGGCAGGTGGCGGGGCTGGCGGCGCTGCTGCTGTCGGCCACGGGCCTGAGCCTCGCGCTGCCGCAACTGCTCGCCCGCTTCGTGGACACGGTGCGGCTGGGCGCAGACGCCGATGTGGGGCGGCTGCTGCGGCTCGCCGGCTTCTACCTCGCGCTGGCGGTGGGGGTGCAACTGCTGAACGCGGGGGCCACCTACCTGGGGGCGCGGGTGGGCTGGGCGGCCACCAACCGCCTGCGGGTCGACCTGCTGCGGCACCTGCTCTCGCTCGACATGCGCGAGCATAAGGAACGCACCCCCGGCGAGATGATCGAGCGCATCGACGGCGACGTCACGGCCCTGAGCAACTTCTTCTCGCAGTTCGCGGTGCGGGTGTTCGGGGCGGCGCTGCTGCTCACGGGCGCGGTCGTGATGTTCTACCTCACCGACGTGCGGGTGGGGCTGGGCGTGACCGCCTTCGTGCTCTTCACCCTCTGGGCGATGAACCGGGTCCGCAAGCTGGGCGTGGAACCCACCCGGCTGGAGCGCGAGGGCAGCGCCCGGCTGTTCGGCTATATCGAAGAGCGCCTCGCCGGGCTGGAGGACGTGCGCTCGCTGGGGGCGGGCGGACACCACCTGCGCGGCTTTCTGCGGGTGCAGGGCGACTTTTTCCGGCGGGCCACCCACTCCTGGCAGCGGCGCAGCGTGGTGTGGTGGCTGAGCATGGTGCTGTTCGCGGTGGGCTACGTGGGCATCCTGGCCTCGGCCATCGGCCTCTACGCGGCGGGGGCGATCACGCTGGGCACCGCCTTCTTGCTCTACCAGTACATGAGCATGGTCGAAGAACCCATTGACCAGCTCACCCAGCAGCTTCAGGACCTGCAAAAGGCCGGGGCCAGCCTGGGCCGCATCTCCGAGCTGCTCGCCCTGCGCTCCGGGCTGCCTCAGGGCGAGCGCGAGTTGCCGAGCGGTCCGCTCGACCTGCGCTTCGAGAACGTGACCTTCCGCTACGACCCCCAGGACCCTGCGGCCCCCGCCGTCTTGCAGGGCGTGTCCTTCCACCTCCCCGCCAGGCAGACGCTGGGGCTGCTGGGCCGCACCGGGAGCGGCAAAACCACCCTGACCCGGCTGGTCTCGCGCCTCTACGACCCCACCGAGGGACAGGTGCGGCTGGGCGGCTTAGACACCCGCGACCTGCGGCTAGAGAGCTTGCGCTCGCGGGTTGCGGTCGTGACCCAGGACGTGCAGCTCTTTCAGGCCAGCGTGCGCGACAACCTGACTTTCTTTGACCCCGCCCTGCCCGACGAGGTGGTGGAGGCCGCGCTGCGCGAGGTCGGGCTGAGCGAGTGGCTCTCGCGGCTCCCCGACGGCGTGCGAACGCCGCTGCCCACCGGGAGCCTCAGCGCGGGGCAGGCGCAACTGCTCGCCTTTGCGCGGGTGATGCTGCGTGACCCCGCCGTCGTCATCCTCGACGAACCCAGCAGCCGCCTCGACCCCGCGACCGAGGTCCAGCTCACCCGCGCCATGACCCGTCTGCTCGCGGGCCGCACCGCCATCGTGATTGCCCACCGCCTCGACACCGTGGCCCGCGCCGACCGGATTGTGGTGCTGGACGCGGGCCAGGTCGTGGAAGACGGCCCCCGCGCCCTCCTCGCCGCCGATGGGGGGAGCCACTACGCGGCGCTCCTGCGGGCGGGGGCGCTCGCGGAGGGCGGGGGGGTGCTGGCGTGAGGCGGATGGCCGGTGGCATGTCGCCTGTCGATAAGCCAGAGCTTCCGCCCTCTGCTTTTGCCTCCACAAGCGACGAGCGACAAGCCCCGCGCCCTTCCCGGAGCCTCCCATGACCCCCAGCACCCCCGCCGCCACCCCTCCCTCCCGCACCCTCGCGCTCTCGCGGCGGCTCTTCGCGTACCGACCTGGCCTCTTTGCCCTGAACCTGTGCCTGTGGGGTCTGGTTCACGTGTCACCCGCCCTGCTCACGCTGGCGGTGAGCGCCCTCTTCGGGCGGTTGGAGGATGCCGACGCCCTGCGCCGGGCCGGAGAACCGGGGTCAGCTTCTCTCCTCGCGGCGGCGTGGGCGATGTTGGGGGGGTTTGCGCTGGTCCGGCTGGGGCGCTTCGGAGCGTTTTACGGGGCGTTCCGGGTGTTTATCGAGCTGTGGTACACCCTGGACGCGCTGGTGCGGCGCAACATGCTGGGGTACCTGCTGACCGCGCCCGGCTCGCGCCGCCTCCCCGACACCCCCGCCGAGGCGGTCAGCCGCTTCCGCGACGACGTGGAAGATGTCGCCGGATACACCGAAGTCTGGCTCGACAGCCTGGGCATCGCCCTGTACTGCCTGCTCGCGGTCGTGCTGATGGCACGGGTGGACCCGGTGATGACGGCGCTGGTGTGCACGCCGCTCGCGCTGATGATTCTGTTCGTGGGCCGTCTCTCGCCCCGCATTCGGGCCTACCGCCGCCGCATGCGCGAGGCGACCGCTCGCGTGACCGACTTTATCGGGGAGACCTTCGGGGCCATCTCGGCGGTCAAGCTCGCGGCCCGCGAGGACCCCATGATTGCCCACTTTGCCCGGCTGGGCGAGACGCGGCGGCACGCGGCCCTGCGCGACGTTCTCCTGACCGAGCTGATTCGGGGGGTCAATGTCAACATGGTCAACCTCGCCGTGGGGCTGGTGCTGCTGCTGGGGGCCAATGGGGTGCGCGGGGGCACGATGACCGTGGCCGACTTCGTGCTCTTTATCGGCCTGTTGCCGCGCCTGACCGGGAGCATGGGCTTTTTTGGGGACGCCATCGCCCGGCACCGCCGCACCGGGGTGAGCTACGACCGCATGACCCGCCTCCTCCAAGACGCGCCGGAAGACACCGTGGTCGCGCACCAGCCCGTCTACCTGCGCGAGGACCCCCCCGCGCCGGAGCTGCCCGCCCCCGCCCGCCCGCTGGAGGAACTGCGGGTAGAAGGCCTCACCGCCCATCACCCTGGCAGCTTCGGGGTCACCGACGTGAGTTTCACCCTGCGCCGGGGCGAGTTCGTGGTCGTCACCGGGCGCATCGGCAGCGGCAAGACCACCCTGCTGCGGGCGCTGCTGGGGCTGATGCCGAGCCAGGGCGGGCGCGTCCTCTGGAACGGGGAGGAGGTCGCCGACCCCGCCACCTTCTTTGTGCCGCCCCGCAGCGCGTATACGGCGCAGCTTCCCCACCTCTTTTCGGACACCCT
Source organism: Deinococcus murrayi DSM 11303 (assembly GCF_000482805.1). GTDB lineage: Bacteria > Deinococcota > Deinococci > Deinococcales > Deinococcaceae > Deinococcus > Deinococcus murrayi. The sequence continues at coordinate 87,455 of NZ_KI519505.1, forward strand.
GCGCGAGAATGTCCTCAGTGGGGGCGACCCCGCACGCCTAGGCCGCGCCGTGCGGCTCGCCGTGCTGGAACCCGACCTCGCGCAGCTTCCGCAGGGACTCGACACCCCGGTCGGAGCACGCGGGGTCAAGCTCTCCGGTGGGCAGATGCAGCGGGCGGCGGTCGCCCGGATGCTCGCCGCGCCCGCCGACCTGCTGGTCTTCGACGACGTGTCCAGTGCGCTTGACGCCCGCACCGAAGCCGAGCTGTGGGACGGCCTCTTCCGCGAGACGGACGCGACCTGCCTCGTCGTCTCGCACCGCCGCGCCGCCCTGACGCGGGCCGACCGCATCCTGCTGCTGGAGGAGGGCCGCCTGACGGACGAGGGCACGCTGGATGACCTGCTCTCGCGCAGCCCAGAAATGCGGGCGCTGTGGGCGGAGGAGGGGGGAAAGGGGTAGGTGCCCCGCTCTCTACCCCTCCCGCTGCCCGGTCACCCAGTACCTCACCCGCTCGGCCACGTTCTCCATGTGGTCCCCGATGCGCTCCAGGCTGCGGCCCACCCGCATCAGGGTCAGGGCCTTGGAGATATTGCGGGGGTCTTCGAGCATATAGGTCACGAGTTCGCGCTGGGTCTGCTCGTACAGCTCGTCGACCTCATCGTCCATCCGCAGGGTGGCCTCGGCGCGGGACACGTCGCGGTCGGCAATCGCGGTGCGGAGATTCTGGCTCATTTCCGAGAGGCGCTCCAGCATTCGGGCGAGGTTGACGTAGCGCTTCAGCGCGGGCTGCTGGGCGAGTTCAGCGCCGTCCTCGGCGATGTGCACGGCGTAGTCGCCCATGCGCTCGATGTCGGAAAGGCTCTTGAGAATCAGGGCCACCAGCCGCAGGTCACGGGCGACGGGCTGGTGCAGGGCGATAATCCGCAGGCACTCGGCTTCGATTTCTGCCTCCAGCGCGTCGACCTCGCGGTCAATGGCGCGGACCTCCTCCAGCCGTTCGGGGCGGGCTTGCAGCAGCACCTCCCCGGCGATGGGGAGCATGCGCTCGACGGTGCCCAGCATGTTCAGGGCGCTATTCAGGACGTGGCGGAGGTCGTTGTCGAGGGCTTCACGCATGGAGACTCCTTGGAGGGGAAAGGGGAGAAAAGTGGCGGGAAGGGGTCGGCCTACACCTAGTCACGGTGCCCCCCGCCCGGCAGGGTGAAGCAAAAGGCGTTGCGTCCCTCCCGGCGTTCGGCCCAAACCTGACCGCCCCAGCCTTCCACAATGGACCGAACGATATACAGGCCCATGCCGCTGCCCTGGCCACCCGCGCCGGGGCCGCGGGTGTGGGCGCGAAAGAGACTGCTCGTCTCGCCCAGGGGGGCACCGTGGTCGAGGACCGCGACCTCCACCCAGGTGCCCCGCGCCGCCGTGGCAACCTCGACCGCCGAGGCGGGCGGGCCGTAGCGCAGCGCGTTCTCGACGAGGTTGAGCAGCACTTGCAAGAGCTTGTCGGGGTCGGCGCGGACGAGGTGATCGTCGCCGAAGGTGAGGGTGGCCCCCCGCGCCGCGACCTCCGGGGCCAGCAGCCGCCCGGCCCGCGCAAAGGCCTCCGCCAGCGGCAGGGTGCGGGCGCGGGTGGGCCGAAAGCCGACGGCGAGGTCTTCGACCAGGCGGCCCAGGCGTTCGACCTCCTGCAACCCCTGGCTCACGAACTTGCGGGCCAGTTCGGGCGGGAGGTCGTACTCCAGCGCTTCGAGCACCCCGCGTAGCCCGGCGACCGGCGTGCGGAACTCGTGCGAGAGCACCGCTGCCGCCTCGCGCAGCTCGGCTTCACGGCGGCGGTGCTCGGTCACGTCCTCCACGATAAGCGCTCCCGGTGTCCCCCCGCCCGCACGGGTGGCCACGCAGCGCAGGGTGCGCCCCGCCATCTCCAGTTCGAGTTCGCCCCCGCGCTCGGCAAGGGTTTCTAGGGTGTGACGGCGCACGACCTCCAAGAGCGGGCGTCCGGCAGCCCGCTCCTGGGGAACCCCCCACAGCCGGGCGGCGGCGGCGTTCACCCGCCGGACGACGGGGGGGCCGCCCTCCGCTGCCCGTTCAAACAGCAGCACGGCCTGCCCCAGCGCGTCTATCCAGGCGTCGGGGAGAGGAGGGGCAGCGGTACCAGTCATGCCTCTCCCGCCCAGGGGCGCATGCGGTAGCCCTTGCCGCGCACCGTCTCCAGAAAGCGGGGGCGGGCCGGGTCGTCGCCCAGGTGCGCCCGGAGCTGAGTGACATGTTGGTCAACCGTGCGCTCGCCGCCCAAGAAGTCTGGCCCCCACACCCGGTCGAGCAGCTCAGCCCGCGAGTACACCCGCCCGGTGTGGGTCGCCAAAAAAGCCAACAGGTCGAACTCGCGCCGGGTGAGGGGCAAGCTCTGTCCAGAGAGCCGCGCTTCGGCAGCCGCCAGGTCGAGCACCAGGGGGCCGTGTGCGAGCTGGGGCGGATGGTCGGGCCGCGAGCGCCGCAGCAGCGCCCGCACCCGCGCCACCAACTCGGCTGCCGAAAAGGGCTTGGTGAGATAGTCGTCGGCCCCCGTCTCCAGGCCCTCAACCCGCTCGGCCTCGGCGGCGCGGGCGGTCAGCATCAGCACCGGCAGCCGCCGCCGGGCCGGGTCCGCACGCAGCCGCCGCAGGAAGGTCAGGCCGCTTTCACCGGGCAGCATCCAATCCAGCACCAGCAGGTCAGCTCCGCCCAGGGCGTCTTCTGCGGCAAGCACTGTTTCAAAGGCGCTGACCCGCAGCCCCGCCCGCTCCAGATGAAAGCGCACCACGTCGCGCACGGTGCTTTCATCCTCGATCACGACCACGTGGCTCATCGTTCCTCATTGTGGGGGAGTGCCGGTCAGGGGCGTGTCAGGAAGGGGCTGCCCGCCCGCCCACCTCCGTCAGGCGGTTGTTCCGGTACGCGGCCCTTCTTCCTCGCCCTCCTCCGGAAAGGACAGGACGCGGGCGTCGCTCCACAATCCTTCGAGGTCATAGTATTCGCGGGCATCTTTGGTCATGACATGCACCACGACCGAGCCGCCAAAGGCGAGCAGCAGCCAGCGCTCGCTGGGGCCTTCCACGCTGGGACGCGGCAGCCCGGCAGCCTGCGCTTTTTCGCGGATGTTTTCCTGCACGGCATTGAGCTGGAGGCCCGCCGTGGCCGTGCAGATGACGAAGTATTCGAGGGTGCTGCTGACCTCGGTGAGGTCGAGCACCACCACGTCCTCGGCGCGGCGCTCGCGGGCCGCGTCCACGATGGCGCGCAGTTGACGGCGGAGGTCGGTGTCGTTGGGTTGGGTCATGGAGTCTCCGGGGAGGATGGGGGGGCGTCGGGGGCGGGCGGCAGGGCACCCAGGGCCGCGAGGCTCTGCCGGGCGTCCGTGCCCAGCAGGATACCCACCTCGCCCGGCCCCACGGGAAAACGCTCGCCCTGAAGTCGGGGCAACCCCAGCGTATCGGCAAGCTGCGAGGCCGCCGCGACCTCCAGCCCGGTGATGACCTGGCTCGCCTCGCGGCTGGCGGGCACCACCTCCACCTGCACCCGTGCGTAACCCAGCGTGCGCAGCGCCCCGGCCAACCGCCCGCCCAGGTCCGCGCCGCTCGCGTCCCGAATGCGAACCGTCACGTCCACGAGGTCGCCGGGGGAGGAGGCCGCTGCCCGCCCCGCCGCCGCATTCCCGCCCCAGACCTGCGCGAGCGCTTCCGGGTTCACCGCGAGGTTGGAGGTGCCCGGAATCGGGGTGGTGGGCAGCGTGGCAAAGCGCAGCCGCAGCTCTGGCAGTTCGGGCAGCAGCGTCGTCAGGAGCGTGGGGTCGGCGTCCGTCTCGACGCCGTTGCCGATGCCGCCCAGGATGGTGGGGAGGGCCGCCAGCCCCTGGGCGGAGGTCAGGCGCGAGGCGAGTTGGGTGAGGGCCTGCTTTTGATGGTCGATGCGGCCATAGTCGTCGCCCACGCCCTTGCGCACGCGCAGGTACAGCACGGCTTGTTCGCCATTCAGGTGGTGCGGTCCGGGGGGAAGGCGCAGGTCGACGCCCGCCGCCCGGTCCACCCACTCGACGCCGCCCGCCGGGACGGTCACGTCCAGCCCGCCCAGCGCGTCAATCACGCGGGCCACGTAATCGGTCCGCACGATGACGTAGGCGTCTATCCGCTCGCCCGTGATGGTCTCCACGGCCTGCACCAGCGCCGCTGGACCTCCCGCCCAGTAGCGGCTGTTGACCTTTTGCTCGGCCCAGCGCAGCTCCGGATTGAAGGGGCCAACGTTGGTGTCGCGGGGGATGTTGAGCACGTTGACCGCCGAGCCGTCCACCTTCACGACCATCAGGGTGTCAGTGTTGGGGGGTTGCAGCAGGCCCGTGCGCTGGTCCTGGTCGGCGCAGGGGGTGCGGGGGGCGCAGTACACGATGTCGCGCCCGGCCACCAGCAGGGTGAACTGCGGGGGGCTGCTCCCCCCGGCGGCGGCGTCTCCTGGCTGGCCCAGCAGCGCCAGGCCGCCCAGCGACAGCGCCGCCAGGGTCAGGCCCCCCCACTGCACCGCCCGGACCCCCCGCCGGGAACGGGGCGCGGGTGCTGGGGCCACGAACTCGAACTGAAAGCTGCCCGGCACGCCGGGTCTGAGCGGAGACTCGGTCATGAGACGCCGGGCAGGTCGTGGGCGGGGCGGCGGACCTCCGGCAGCGCGTGGTAGGCCCGCAGGGTGCGCGGATGCACCTGAATGCCCCGGCCCTGAAGGTAGGTGACTTTGGAGACGATGGCCTGGGTGAGGGCCGCGTTCAGGTCGCACAGGGCCAGCTCACGGATGTCGGCATTCACGCCGCGCCCCGGCTCGGACACGTCAGCGATATACACGCAGGCCGAGACCGGATTGCCACCCCGTGGCCCCGTCGTGTGGTCTTCGACGGCTTCAAGCACCACCGGGTCAGGGTAGCCCCAGCGCTCCAGCAGGGTACGGGCGGCCCGTCCGTGCAGGGCCAGCGGATGGGCGAGGTCAATGTCGCACTCTGGCGGCGCGAGGCGCAGCAGTTCGGTATCCGGCAGGTCACGGGCCAGGTCATGCAGCAGCCCGGCAGCGTAGGCCCGCGCCTCGTCTAGCCCGTTGGCGCAGGCAATCTGGCAGGCGAGTTCGGCCACCCGCAGCACGTGCTCGTAGCGCCGGGGCCGCACCATCAGCCGAACCCGCTCGTCCCAGCCCGCCAGCTCGGCGAGGGGATGCCGGGGAAGCTTGAGTTCCGCGATCATAGGGCCGCGTGGGTCAGACGCCACACCATGGGCGGAGTATACGCCCCCCACTCCGGTCATGTGGAAGCAAGGTCGCGGTGGGGGGTGTATCTTTATCCAAGCTTATTCCAGCAGGGGGAGGTTAGGGCGTGGCCCCGCTCTCGCCCGTGGGGGCGGCCTCCTGAACGCTGAGGCGCACCCGGACTTCTTCCAGCGCCTGCGCCCCGGCGGGCAGCCGCAGGGTGACCGGGGCCACGTAGGTGCCGACCCGGTAGGGCACCTCTCCCGGCACCTCCCGCAAGCGCGCCAGCAGCTCCGGCGCGGCCACCACCCGCACCCCGGCGGGTTGCACGCTCAGGGCCGTGACCCGCAGGCCGGCGGGCGGCTCGGCGAGGACCACAGGCAGGGTCTTGACCGGGACCTCGCCCGTATCCACCCGGCGCACGGTGACGCTCGTTGGGGTCAGGGTGAGGCCCGCGACGGGTTCGCCCCGGTCGTTCAGGGCGATGAGGGCCGCTTCCCGCGCCTCGCCGGGGCCGGGCGAGACGGGCGCATTGACGACCCGCTGCACGGTCGCGACCACCCGGCCCGGCCCGCTGACGGTGGCCTCGGTGGGGGTCACCTCATAGCGAGGCAAGCTGTTTTCCGGCGGGGTCGCCACGCTGAGGGTGACGCTGAGGGTGCGGGTCACCAGGGTGTCCACAAAGCCCTGCACCCGTTCGGGCACCTGCCGCTGAAGGGTGGTTCCGGTGGGAGCCTGCACGGTGACCGGGCGGGTAAAGCTGCCCTCCGGCACCCCGGTGACGTCGACGACCGCCTCGATGCTGTCGCCGCGCAGCTCGCGCAGGCGTTCGGGCCGCCCGCTGAGGTACACCCGGATGGTGGGCGGATTGAGGTCGCGCACCGCCCGCTCGCCCGCCCCGCGCTCGGCGGTGGTGTCGCTGACGGTGACGGGCACGTCATAGCCTTGCTCGACATTGGCGCGGCGGTCGGTGGTTGCCACGAACCACAGGGTCAGCGCCACCCCCAGCGCGAGCAGCTTGGGCAGCAGGTTATGCAGCGAGCGCCGCCACAACCCCAGCGGACTCCAGCGCGGTGCCTTTCCGGTCATGGCCTCTTGCCCTCCCCCTGGCCCCCGGCGGGCGGCTGGGCGGGCGGGGGCGGCATGTCCGGGGTTGCCCCCGCCCGCCGGGGAAACGGGAAGTCTCCCAGCGCGGGGCGGTCATACAGCAGCGTCCGGAGCTGCTCGCGCAACTCGGTGCCGTTGAGGTCTGGCCCCAGCCGCCCCGCGAGCGCGATGCGCATGCTGCCGCGCTCCTCGCTGGCAACCAACACCACCGCGTCCGTCACCTCCGAGAGGCCGATGGCCGCCCGGTGCCGGGTGCCGTAGCGGCGATAGGTCCCGTCGCTGGACTGGAGGGGAAAAAGGCACCCCGCCGCCACCACCCGCGACCCCTGCACGATGACCCCGCCGTCATGCAGGGGCGCGTTGCGGGCAAAGAGGGCCTCCAAAAAGGGCACGCTGATGAGCGCGTCAAGCTGCACCCCGGTCGCGGCATACTCGCCCAGCGGGGTGCGGCGCTCGATGGCAATCAGGGCACCCGTCTTGCGCTCGGCCAGCCGCTCCAGCGCCCGCGCCAGGTCTTGCAGCGCGGCCCCGCTCGGCCCCATCTCGCGCCCCCGCGGGCGGCCCACCCGCTCGAGCGCAGCCCGCAGCTCTGGCTGAAACAGCACCACCAGCGCAAAGAGGCCCACCGTCCCCGCCCGCCCCAGGATGTAACTGAGGGTGGTCAGCCCCAACAACTCGGCGGCGGCCCACACCCCCGCAAACACCACAATGCCCCGCAGCACATTGACCGCACGGGTACCCACCACCAGCAGGTAGCCCTGATAGACCAAAAAGGCCACCAGCAGCACGTCCAACACGTCCCGCACACTCAGCGAGCCGGGAATCAGGGACATGGGCGGCACTCCAACGAACCGCCCCGCACGGGGACCTGCGGCACGCCGCCCACTATACGCGGGGATACGCCGCCCCAGGGGAGCCGGAGTCTCTGCGGCGGGCGGCGGGTGGCTGGTCGCTGGCAGCGGCTTACGGCCAGGAACCACCGCCAGAAGCTGCAGCGGTAAACTGCCGCATGGAACTGCGTTTTCTGGGGCACAGCACCTTCTTGCTCTCTCACGCGGGTCACCGCGTCCTCCTTGACCCTTTCCTCACAGGCAACCCGCAGTGCCCAGTCAGCCTAGAAGAAGCCCTGGGCTGGAACCTCAGCGCCGTCCTGATTAGCCACGCCCACGGCGACCACTGGGGCGACGCCCTGGAGTTCGGGCGGGCCGGGGTGCCCATTATTGGCACCGCTGAAATCGGCGGCTACGCGGCGGCGCACGGAGCCACCAACGCCGTCGGCATGAACATCGGCGGCACCTACCGCGCCGAATGGGGCAGCGTTTCTCTCACCCCCGCCTGGCACTCGTCCTCCTTTCCCGACGGCACCTACGGCGGAATGCCCACGGGCCTGGTCGTCGAGATGGGTGGTCAGCGCCTCTATCACGCGGGCGACACCTGCCTCTTTTCGGACATGTGCCTCATCGGGGACCGGGGCCTTGACGCCGCCCTCCTTCCGGTCGGCGACCACTACACCATGGGGCCAGAGGAAGCCGCGCGCTGCCTGGAGCTGCTGCGCCCCCGCGTGGCGGTGCCCATGCACTACGGCACCTTCCCGCCCCTCACGGGCGACCCGCAGGTCTTCGCGGCGGCAGGCCGGGCGCAGGGCATCGACGTGCGGGTGCTAAAGCCGGGCGATACCACCGAGCTGTAACCCGCTCTGACACTCCGTCAGCGCGAACCCCCCGTGACCATCAAAACCTGGGGGGGTTCGCGCAAAAGAAAAAGTCCCTCTGGGACGAGTTTCATGACAACCGACCCGCCCGCAGAGGCCCCGCGACTGGACAGCCCAGGGGGGGTTCGCGCAAACTGGTTCCGGGAAGCCGTCCTGGACGCGTTCAGGAGGTGACCCGTTGCAGCCGTCTTTCGGGACGGCTGAGGATTGAAAC